>NZ_FCOF02000035.1 GCF_001544755.2 Caballeronia catudaia
GAAACGTGGCAGTCAAAGGAGCTAAATGTGTTACCCATGTCCTGACACACCTGTTACCCATGTCTCCGGTCTATACAAAAGTGGTTGAGTTGTAAGCTGTAGCAAAAGGGCACCGCAAGGTGCCCTTTTGCATTGGTTCGCGGGACGGGAAAGATATGCATCGCGAAGCCGTATGCTCTACGATGAGATCGCGGCTGATGTCCGTACGGAGATTGGTCTTCGAGTTCTGGCCGTCACGAGGAGAGCAGGCATGATCGCGTTACGCAAAATGCATCGTCGTTGGACCGCAGGACTGGTTTGTTCGCTCATCGCTTCGAGCACCGCACTCGCCGATACCGTCGCACTCAAAGCCAATCTGCAACCCTCGAGCGAAGTTCCGCCGCGCGTCAGCAAGGGCCACGGCATGCTCGACGCCACCTTCGACACCGACACGAAACTGCTCACCTGGACCGCGACCTACGCCGAGCTATCTGGCCCGGTGACGATGGCGCACTTCCACGGCCCCGCGCCCGTCGGACAGAACGCGAAAGTCCAGCTGCCCGTCGATAAAAAAGCACTCGCGAGCCCGATGACAGGACAAGCAACGCTCACGGAGCAACAGGTGATCGATCTCATGGCGGGGCAGTGGTACTTCAACGTTCACACGCAGGAAAACCCGACCGGCGAGATACGCGGTCAGGTGATGCCCGCCAACTGACGCAAGCAAGAGCGACAAACCGTCGATGAGCTGGCAAAGCGTCCTGGCTTGCTGGTGTGTGCGCACAGGCATGCGTCCTCATTCGGCGAAACCGCAACTCGACGTCGAGTTCGCGCGAAGATACGCATCCCGTCGACTGTGGACGCCGCGCGTGCCGAAAGGTTGGCAGCTCGATATCCGCGATACGAGCGCCGATGCTCCATTGCGCGGCGAATGGCTCACGCCCGCGACGATCCCCAGCGCAACCATCCTCTACCTTCACGGCGGCGGCTATTACTTCTGCTCGCCGCGCAGTCACCGTGCGATCACGTTCGGCCTGGCGACGCGGGCAAACGCGCGCGTCTTTTCACTGGCCTATCGACTTGCGCCGGAACATCGCTTTCCGGCTGCGCTCGACGATAGCGTCGCCGCCTACCGCCGTTTGCTCGCCGATGGCGTTCTCGCGCAATCGATCGTGATCGCGGGCGATTCCGCTGGCGGCGGCCTCGCGCTCGCGACACTGCTCGCATTGCGCGATGCAGCCGATCCGTTGCCCGCCGCGGCGGTCCTGTTCTCGCCGTGGACGGACCTGACCTGCAGCGGCGATTCGATGCGACTCAACGATGGCCGCGATCCGATGTATCACGCGTCGGTGTTTCCACGCGTGGCCGCGCAGTATCTCGGCGCCGCCGACGCCCGCGATCCCCGCGCATCGCCGCTATTCGGAGACTTCGCCGGCTTGCCGCCGCTCCTGATCCACGTCGGCGACACGGAACTGCTGCTCGACGATTCGACGCGCGTCGCGACAAAAGCGCGCGCTGCGGGCGTTCGCGTCGACGTCGAAATCTGGCGCAAGGTTCCGCATATCTTTCAGATCTGGGCGCCGTTCATGCCGGAAGCGCGTGACGCGCTCACACATGCCGCTGCGTTCATCGAAGCGGCGACGTCGGCAGCGCGGGCTCATCGTCCACTCAAAACCTCGATCGTCTGATATGCGCGCTCGACGGCCGAGGCGCCATAGCGCCGCTCCAGCCTGCGCACGGTGAAGTGGCCATGCGCCATCTGCTGGAAGTGATCGATGAACACCGTGTTGACCATCGCGCCGAGCACCGCGCCGATCGCGGGAATCGACTTCGCCGCCACTTGCTCGCTGACCTGCACCGAGAAGCGCGACGCGATCGTCTGCAAGAACTTGAGCAGCGCCGTCGAGCCATGACTGCTCAGCCCCTTCGCGGCGACTTCACTGGTCGCGCGCGAAACCGACTGCGCGAGCGCGCCCCGCACGATGAAGTAGCCGATATCGGCGTTGTCGTCGCTGGCTTTGGCGCCGCCCATGCCGAGCACCATCAGGCATTGCAATTGCGTTTCGACGCGATGCACGTCTTCGCCCTCGCTGCGCGCGATATCGCAGATCGAGCGGAACATCAGCGTGGTCGTGACCGGCAGTTCGACCGGAAGCGCGAAAAGTCCGAACGCGCCGCCCGCCGCGCCCGTCGTCGCGACGGCCAGCTTGTGCATCAGGTTATGCGGCTTGTCGGGCGGCGGCGCGAGCAACGAATCCGATGGCGCGCTCTTGCCGATCGTGCGTAGCGCGAGCTGAAGGCACTTCCTGAGCGCGAGCTGCGTCGCTTCATCGACTTTTTCCTGCGCGACGGACGGCAAGCGTCCCATCAGTTTTTCGATGGGCGCACCGACGACGCTCGCGAGCTTCATCGTCAGCGACGGGCTTTCCAGCAATTCTTTCGCGCGCGATAGGGCCGCGAAATCTTCGGGCGTGAGCGGCGAGGTGATGATCGGCGTCGGTTCCATGCGATGTTTCCAGTCCGGAGAAGGGTGATTCGGCACGCAGAATTAGAGTATGCCCGCGTGCTATGATTCCATTTCCGTTGACTCGTCAATCATTGCGCCCGCAAATATGGCCGTTCATACAGCCGCGCATCATTCCAGCGGACAGGTTTTGCCTTTTCGCGAATCCCTCATGGCGATGCTGGGCGTCTCGTTCGTCACGATGCTCGTCGCGCTCGATCAGACCGTGGTCGGCACCGCGCTGCCGACAATCGTCGCCGAGCTCAAGGGGTTCGATCTCTACGCGTGGGTCGCCACGTCCTATCTTCTGACGTCCGTCATCACCGTGCCGATTTTCGGCCGGCTCGGCGACTACTACGGCCGCAAGCCGTTCGTGATCGCGTCGATCGTCGTGTTCACTGTTGCTTCCGTGCTGTGCGGGCTCGCCAACAGCATGATGTTCCTCGTGCTCGCGCGCGGTTTGCAGGGCATCGGCGGCGGGATGCTCGTCGGTACTGCGTTCGCCTGCATCGCCGATCTTTTTCCGGACAATGTCGTGCGCCTGCGCTGGCAAGTGCTGATGAGCTCCGCGTTCGGAATCGCGAATGCGGTCGGGCCGTCGCTCGGCGGCATTCTCACGCAATATTACGGCTGGCGGTCGGTGTTCTACGTCAACTTGCCGGTGGGCGTCATCTCGCTGTTTTTTGTATGGCGTTTCCTGCCGCATCTGCGTCACGTCGCGCACGAAGGCAAGATGCGTCTCGACTGGCCCGGCGCCGCGCTGATCGCGGTGGTGCTAGGCGCGCTGCAATTGCTCGTCGAAATGTTGCCGAAGTACGGTTTCAGCGCCGAAACCACCGTTTTGCTTGCGATGAGCATCGCCGCCGGCTTCGCGCTGTGGAAATGGGAGACGCGCTGCGACTACGCGATCCTGCCCATCGACATGTTCCGCAACAAGGCGCTCGCCGCGCTCTTCACGCTCGGGATTCTCGGCGGCTTTACGATGTTCTCGCTGCTGTTCTACGCACCGCTGCTGTTCCAGGGCGGGTTCGGCATGTCGCCGAAAGACGCGGGCATGATGATCACACCGCTCGTCGTGTTCATCACGATCGGGAGTATCGTGAACGGACGCATCGTGACGCGGCTCAAGAACGCGAATCTCATGCTGTACGTCGGCTTCGCGCTGCTCGCGGTGTCGTGCCTGGGCGTCGTCGTCGCCACGCACAACATGCCGCGCTCGCTGCTGCTCGTGGTCATGCTGCTCGGCGGCCTCGGCCTCGGCTTCGTGATGCCGAATCTCACCGTATTCGCGCAGCAGACGGCTGGGCGCGCGCATCTCGGCATCGCGACCGCTTTGCTGCAATCGTTGCGTATGATCGGCGGGATGATCGGCACCGCGCTCACCGGCACGCTCGTGAGCCATCTGTACGCGAGCGGCGTGAACATCGCTCTCGAAAAGGATGACGCGATGCACTGGGCGAGCGATCTCGCCGATCCGCAGATTCTCATCAATCGCGAAGGGCAGCAGACGCTGCTCGCGCAACTGACGGCGGCGGGGCATAACGGCGCGATGCTGCTCGAAGCGGCGCGTGAGGCGCTCGTCGCCGCGATTCACATCGGTCTCGCGCTGGCGGCATTGGTGGCCGTGGTGTCGTTGTGGCAATCGCGCCGCGTGCCGCCGGTGCGCCTGAAGGGACCGCAGGAACCGGTCATCCTCGCCGAATGACTACGGAAATCGAAAGCATGAATGAACAGGACCGTATCGCCGTGATACAGCAGTTCGGGCGCACGTATCGCACGTTCATGTCGGCGTTCGAAGCGGCCGTCGGCCAGCCGATGCCGCGCTGGCGCATCCTGCTCGCGCTGCACGAGCATGCGGGCGTGCTGTCGCAGAAGAAGCTCGTCGAGCGTTTGAAGGTCGATCCGGGCGCGTTGACGCGGCAACTCAAGACGCTCGAAGGGCTCGGCTGGATCGTGCGCAGCGTCGACGCGCGCGACAACCGCGTATCGAATGTCGCGCTGACGGCGCAAGGGCGCGCGGTCGCGGAAGAAAGCCTGCCGCGCCGCAACGCGTTCCTGCACGACACGATGGCGTCGCTGCCCGACGAGGCCATCGAAGCCTTGTCGAGCGCGCTGCACATGTTCGAGGGGCGCATTCAGGAAGTGGCGGCCGCGAACGCGTCGCAGGCGGCCGCCGTCGTAGATCGCGTTTAAAAGAACGTTTCGATCACTTCGGTGACGCGATACTTCGGATCGACGACGAGAATCTGACGCCACTTGTCGAAGGTCAGGCACGGGTGCGAGATGTCGAACGCGATCATGTCGCCCACTTTCAGATCGTCGCCCGGCTTGATGCGCAAATACGCGTGCTGATCCATCAGGCCGAAAATCTCCCAGCCCTCGTCCGGCGATACATCGCGCGGCGCATCGTTGCCCGGACGATAGTGCTTCGCCGGCTCGGGCATGCCCGCATCGAACGCGGAATCGCGCTTGCCGAGCCCGATGATCGCGCGATCCGGTTCCGGAATTGACTGCACATACGCCCACAATTGCAGCGCGGGTTTCAAACCCTGGCCCATCTTTTTCGCGATCGGATTGCGCGCGAAAATTTCGTTCTGCGCTTTCTTGTAGATGCCGACGTCATGCGTCAGATAGCAGCCCGGACGCAGCACGACTTCGATGGCGTCGCTGTTCGCCTTCGCGAATTCGTCGGCGACGACGTCGTACCATGCCGAACCCGCGCCTGACAGAATCGCCGGCTTGCGCGCGATCTTGCCTTCCGCGTTCAGCTTGCGCGTGATGTCCACCGCGCTTTGCAGAAACTCACGCACCTTCGTTTCGTCCTGCAGCACGCCTTCATACAACTCGATGCCCGCGAGCTCGATCGTGCCTTGCCAGCGCGCGATCGCGGCGAGCACGGCCTCGCGCTGCGCGTCGTCGCGCACGCCGGTGCGGCCGCCCGGCACGCCGAGTTCGATCAGCACATTCAGTTTCTTGCGCACTGAACTGAAGAATTCGCCGAGCTGATCGACGCCATCGGCCGAATCCACCAGACAGAAGAATTCGAAATTCGCGTCCGTGAGCAACTCCGCGATCATGCCCATGTTGCGTTTGCCGACGAGCTGATTCGCCAGCAGGATGCGATGCACGCCGCCGCGATACGCCGCGCGCACCTGATGCGCCGTCGCGAGCGTGATGCCCCACGCGCCGGTGTCGAGCTGACGGCGAAAGAGTTGCGGCGCCATCGTCGTCTTGCCGTGCGGCGCGAGCTTCACGCCGTATTCGCCGACGAACGCCTGCATCCACTTGAGGTTGTGCTCGATCCGATCGGAATAGAGCACGGCGGCGGGCAGGCTCACGTCCTCTTCGAGCAGGTTCCATTGCAGGCGCGACGCGTCGTTCAACTGGATGCTCGTGCCCGGCACCATGCCGAGACCCTTGCCGAACGGGTCGATCGTCGCGTTCTGATAGTTTGTAACTTTCATGTGCTGCCACTCCATCGTCCGTTTAAATTAGCCTCGTGCATGATCCAATGCGCACCAAGGTTGACGGTGCTATGTTAATCAAAGTAGCATCGTCGATGGAAATGTTATTTAGTAACATGCGCTGCTCGTAAACCCTCAGAGACAACATGAACGGCCACGCCGACTCGCTCAGCATCGATATCGTCGCACGCATCGCCGAACGCGCGCCCGAGTTGCGCAGCGCGGAGCGCAAGGTCGCCGCGCTGATTCTCGACGACATCGTGAGCGCGTCGCGCGCGAGCATCGGCGCGCTAGCGGACAAGGCCGAGGTCAGCGTCGCGACGGTCACGCGTTTCGCGAAGGCGGTTGGTTGCGAGGACGTGCGCGAACTGAAGCTGCGGCTTGCGCAGGCCGCGGGCGTCGGGCAGCGTTTTTTCAGGCGCGATCCGGATGCGGTGCCTGATTCGCTCGCTGCGCGCATCTTCGAGGAAGTGCAGGCGACGCTCGCACAAAATCAGGGCGCGCTCGCTGCCGCGCCAATCGCCGAGGCCGCCGACGCGCTCGCGGCGGCGTCGATGATCTACGTGTTCGGCATGGGCGGCGGCTCGACCGCGCTCGCCGATGAGATGCGCTTTCGCCTCGTGCGGCTCGGGCGGCCGGTCGCGTCCTATCAGGACGGGCTGTTGCAGCGCATGGTGGCGTCGACGTTGTCGAGAGAGCAGGTCGTCATCGCGCTTTCCGTGACGGGGCAGACGCCCGAGATGGTCGACAACTGCCGCCTCGCGCGCGAGTACGGCGCGCGCGTGATCGCACTGACCGCGCCCGCGTCGCCGCTCGGTGCGCTGGCGGACTGGCTGATTCCCGTCATCGCGATCGAAACCGACTTCATCTACAAGCCGTCGTCGTCGCGCTACGCGATGATGATGGCGCTCGATTTGCTCGTCACCGAACTGGCCGTCAAGCAGGCCGATCACAGCCGTGAACTCTTGCGACGCATGAAGCTCGCGCTCGATTCGCATCGCGGCGGCGGCGAGCGTCAACCCTTGGGAGACTGATCATGGAAGAAGCCGACACGCTGATCATCGGCGCGCGATTGATCGATGGCACGGGCGCCCCGGCCGTTGCACGCGATGTCGCGGTGCGCGACGGGCGCATCGTCGCGATCGTCGAGCCGGGCGGTTTGTCCGCATGGAGCGCCGATGAAACGTTCGATGCGCAGGGCAAAGTGCTCGCGCCCGGTTTCATCGACGTCCACACGCACGACGACACGCACGTGATCCGCTCGCCGCAGATGATGCCGAAGATCACGCAGGGCGTGACGACGGTGATCGTCGGCAATTGCGGGATCAGCGCGTCGCCGGTGACGCTGAGGGGCGCTCCGCCCGATCCGATGAACCTGCTCGGCGATGCCGCCGCGTTCAAGTATCCGACCTTCGCCGCGTATGTCGACGCCGTGAACGACGCGCGTCCCACGGTGAACGTCGGCGCGCTGATCGGGCATACCGCGCTGCGCAACAATCATATGGACCGGCTGGATCGCGCCGCTTCGAGCGATGAAGTCGCGGCGATGCGCGCGCAGCTCGAAGAAGCGCTCGATAACGGCGCGCTCGGCCTGTCGAGCGGGCTCGCGTACGGATCGGCGTTCAACGCGCCGCCGGAGGAATTGCAGGCGCTCGCCGAGCCGCTCGCAAAAGCGGGCGCGCTTTACACGACGCATATGCGCACCGAGTTCGACGCCATTCTCGACGCGATGGACGAGGCGTACCGCGTCGGGCGTCATGCGCGTGTGCCGGTGGTGATTTCGCATCTTAAGTGCGCGGGGCCGTCGAACTGGGGGCGCAGCACGGAGGTGCTGAAGTCCATCGAAGCCACGCGCGAAGGACAGCCTATCGGCTGCGATTGCTATCCGTACAACCGCAGTTCGTCGACGCTGGATTTGAAGCAGGTAACGGGCGATATCGACATCACGGTCACATGGTCGACGCCTCATCCCGAGATGGCGGGCAAGCTGATCCGCGAAGTCGCCGATGAGTGGAAGGTGACGCAGCAGGAAGCCGCGAAGCGGCTGCAACCGGCGGGCGCGGTGTATCACAACATGTCGGAAGACGACGTGCGGCGCATCCTCTCGCATCCCGCGACGATGGTCGGCTCGGACGGCTTGCCGAACGATCCGCTGCCGCATCCGCGCTTGTGGGGCGCGTTTCCGCGTGTGCTTGGCCACTACGCGCGCGACACGGCGCTGATTTCGCTCGAAGAAGCCGTGCGCAAGATGACGAGCTTGTCGGCGCGGCGTTTCAGTCTTGTCGAGCGCGGTGAAATCCGGGTGGGCTATCACGCGGATCTCGTCGTGTTCGATCCCGAGCGCGTGCGCGATGCCGCGACGTTCGCCACGCCGCAGCAGCCGGCGGACGGCATCGACGCGGTGTGGGTGAACGGGGTTTTGACGTATCGCGAGCGGGCCGTGACCGGCGCGCGCGCGGGACGTTTCGTGGCGCGCGGCGCTGCATCGAAGCTGGATGCGGCGGGCGCGTTCTGAAGATTGATTGTTTTGGCAAAGGATTAAAACGATGAAGCGTTATGGCGTGGAAGGTGGCAAGGGACAAGGCGGCGCGCATATGCCGTTCGCACGCGCGGTCGAGGCCGATGGCTGGCTGTTCGTGTCGGGCCAGACGCCGATGGAAGACGGCGAGGTGATCAACGGCGGCATCGTCGAGCAATCGCACAAGACGATTCAGAATGTCATCGCCATTTTGAAAGAGGCGGGTTACGGCACGGAACACGTCGTGCGCTGCGGCGTGTGGCTCGACGATCCGCGCGACTTCGCGTCGTTCAACAAGGTCTTCAAGGAATACTTCGGCGCGAATCCGCCGGCGCGCGCCTGCGTGGTTTCGTCGATGGTCGTCGACTGCAAGGTCGAGGTGGATTGCGTGGCTTATAAGAAGGCGTAAGAAGGCGTGTGCAGTGATATCTCTCGCGCTCACTGAAGACCTCTGCTAAACGGACTCTTGTCGCCGTCGGGCCGCTTTCCTTGATAGGCAGCGGCCCACTCCCTTCGCTAGCCCATCGTCCTCAAAGCTGCAAGAAATCCTTCGACAGCACTGAAGTGCAATCATCGGCTGCTTTCTCCAGGAATGTTCTCAGCATTTTGGCATTGTCCGAGAGCAGTTCATCTCTGGTGGGCGGGTTCGTCTCATCAACAGGCCGTGTGTGGCATAGCGTTTCTGCTACGACTTGTTGTTGTGCCGTGTCGATGAGACGCATACGCGCGGTGTAGAGGACTCGGTAGTGCGTCCAGTTGCTTGGAAAGTAAGTGAACGACCAGTTGATGGTTTTGACATCCAGGAGGAAGTCGATATCGGCACGGTTTCTCAAGAGTGAGGCCAAATCATCGCTTTCCGCGAGCTCAGACCGATGCTGGGCTTTTTGCATGCCATGTTGCGTCACAAGCCGATTCGTCAGCTCTTGACTGATGCGTATCGACGGATCTTCGATATTGTTCTCTTTAACGATCTGATTTCCCGCTGCAATCATTGCGGGCACGCCAAGCAACCCAAACATGACTTTACCGGCGGTCATTGCGCTAAAGCTTGACTTCTCGTATTCGGTGAAGTCGATGCGTTTGCCGGAGAGCGTGGCGACTGAATCCTTGGGCAAAGACTTCTGATCGACGTGGACGCATCCCACGACTAAAACTGCACCCAGCATCGTCAAGCTTTTTTTGATTGTAATATTTCGCATTACTAAATACTTTGATAAAAATGATCGCAAGAAAGTCAACATTGCGCTGACCTTCCATCAGGTAGCTGACATTTTGCCTGCGTTTTGCCAATCTTGCATTATCAAGCGTCAGCAAATTGAAATTGATACGGAACGGGTTGATGTTGAGGCCCACACGCGCCGCGTGTATCGCGCATAAACCGCCAGTCTTTCCGGTTTGCACTCCCGCATGACATCCATGAGGATGCGCGCGACGCAGTGCTCATGAAACCTGGTATGTCCGCGATACAACACGATGTACCGCAGCAGCGAAACATATAGATCTGCCCGGTGCCCCAATTCGGCTGTCCCGTCATCAGGCAATTCGATTTCAGCAGATCGCTTTCCGACGATTTCGACGGCTGCGCGGCAAAATCATGCCGCGCAGCCGCGCTGCTTCATCCCTTGAGCGGCTGCACGGTGAACTGAAGCCCGCTCACGCAAGCGCGGCTTTGATCGACCATCTTCTGAAAGTCCGCGCTGACGATCTCGTCGTGCGCGAGCCACGCCATCTTGCGGGTCAGGCTGTATCGATAGCGATAACCATCCGGCGCCGGCTTGCCTGACAGTTCGAGATCGAACCAGCGGTTGCGCACGGCGCACTCGCGCGCTTGACCATCGGTGCGCTTCGCGACGAGCGCGACATCCGCTCTGGTGGCTTCGGGCGCGCCGAAGTAAAGGTCCGACATCTGCCCGTTGCGCTTGTAACGCGCGAAGGCATCCCAGAGTTCGAGCAGGCCCGGACGGCTGAACGAGTATTGGCTCCCACGCGGGTCGAGCGCTCGCAGATCGACGACGCGCGCTCGCGCCGTGTATCGCTCCGGAATGAGGAAGCCGACCGCCTGGCGCTGAACATCGCATTGGCCCGGCTCGATCGCAACGATATTGCAGATCGCCTTGTCGCTCGCACTCTTGCCCTGGTTGCGATCGGCGATCGACAAGTCCATCAGCGGCTTGCCGCTCAGTCCGAGCGTCGCGTCCACTTCACCTTGTTCTCCGTTCGACAGACGCTCCCTGAATGTCACGTCGACACTCCTGCCCGGTTGGCTAAGCGCAATGGTGTCTTGCCGCACGATGCCATCGGCACCGATCACGAGCGCCCAGCGCTCCTGTATGTCCGGCATCGTGACGCTGGGCGCGAATATGGGATTGGTCGGATTGAGCCACCAGACGGCGCCATCGACTTCCGCGCGCACGATGGCGTGATTCACCGCATAGATATTCGGCGCGATGAGCGGCGAAGCGAAGGCGCCGCGTTCCACCCAGACCGGCTCCGCCTTGATTCCGGAGGCACGCAGCATGGCGGTGAGCAGCATCGACAGATCCTTGCAATCGCCGTACCCGTGCCGCTCGATTTCGGCAAGCGAGAACGGCACGATGCCGCGTTCGCTCGCGCGCCAGTCTAAGAATCAGAAGGCGGCGAAGGGGCGTCCGCGGCGCGCTTACTGCCTCGCCAACCGCGCGTTATCCGGCATCGGCAAATTGAAGTTCGTGCGAAACGGATTGATATCGAGCCCGCCGCGCCGCGTGTATCGCGCATAAACCGCGAGCCTTTCCGGTTTGCATTCCCGCATGATGTCCATGAAGATGCGCTCGACGCATTGCTCATGAAAGCCCGTGTGCCCGCGGAATGACACGATATACCGCAGCAATGAAGCATGATCGATCTGCCCGCCGTAATAGCGGATCTGCACGCTGCCCCAATCCGGCTGTCCCGTCACCGGGCAATTCGACTTCAGCAGATTCGAGAACAAGGTCTCATCGACTGACCCTTCATCGTGCACCGCCTTCAATAAAGAAGGGTCCGGCGAGAAAACCTCGCAATCGAGATCGAGCCGGTCGAGCGACAAACCGTCGAATTCCTCCATCGCCAGCTTGCCGAAATCCGCCGGCGCCGCCAGTTGCACCGAAACCGTCGCGCCGCAAATCGCGGAAACGTCGCGCTTGATGGCGGCGCGCACATCGTCGATCGAATCGAATTGCGTCTGCGCGAACGAGCCGAGATACAGCTTGAACGACTTCGACTCCACGATGTTCGGCGAATCCGCAGGCACGAAGAACGTCGCGACCGCGATTTGCGGCTTGCCGCGCCGGTTCAGCCACGAAAGCTCGTACGCATTCCAGATATCGGTGCCGAAGAACGGCAGGCGCGCGGGCACGCCGATCGAGTCGCGCGCGCGCTTGCGGTCGATCGGAAACAGCAGCGACGCATCGTACTGTTCGGTGTAGTGGACGGGCTTGCCGAGCGGAGATTGATCGGGTGTCATGATGCGTTCGCTATGCCGCTGAGAACGTGCCCGGTCGCGGTCACGACGCGAGCCGATTCGCAGTGGCGAATTTGATCGTCGAAGAAAAAGTCGGGCTCGAATTCGCGAAGGAATTCGCCCTTGTCCAGCCCGCCGAGAAACATCGCTTCGTCGATTTCGATGTCCCAGGCCATCAGCGTGCGGATCGCGCGTTCATGCGCAGGCGCGGAGCGCGCGGTGACGAGCGCGGTGCGGATATGCATCGGCTTGTTGTCGTGGTCGTCCGCGATCCGCTGCAATTTGTTGAGCGCCGCCAGCAGCGGTTTCAACGGTCCGCCGGGCAACGGTTGTTCGCGCTTGTCGATTTCATGACCGACGAACGCGCGCAAGCCATCGCTTTGAAACACGCGCTCGGCTTCGTCGGAGAAAAGGACGGCGTCGCCGTCGAACGCGATGCGAATCTCGTCCGCATAACGGCTCGCCGCGCGCGGCGTTTCGTGCAGCACGCGCGCGGCGGGAAAACCGGCGGCGAGCGCATCGCGAACATCGTCCGGATTCGCCGACAGAAACAGCGACGCGTGCAGCGGTTTGAGATACGCGAACGGTGAACGTCCGCGCGTGAACACGCCGCGCTCGATCGCGAGGCCATGCTCCCGGCACGAATGAAACGCGCGCAGCCCGCTGATCGGATCGCTGCGCGACAGAATCACGACTTCCACGCGCTGCTCGCCCGCATTCAGCGCGAGCAGCTTGCGAATCAGGCCGAAAGCGACGCCCGGCTTCGCGGGCTTGTCGAGCCGCGAGCGTTGCAGCGCTTCGTATTGCGCGAGATCGCCCGTCTCGAAGACGCGGTTCTCATCCTCGAAATCGAAGAGCGCCCGCGACGAAATCGCGACGACGAGCTTGTCTTCGAGCGTGAACTTGGGCATCGCTTACGCCAGGAACAGCTTGTAGACCGGATTCGCCTGCTCGTCCCACCACGGATAGCCGAGCGTCGCGAGGAAGCGTTCAAACTCCGCGTTGTCCGACTGCGGCACCTGAATACCGACGAGAATCGAGCTGGTGTCCGCGCCCTGGTTCCGGTAATGGAACAGGCTGATGTTCCAGTCCGGCGCCATCGACGAGAGAAACTTCATCAGCGCGCCCGGACGCTCGGGAAATTCGAAGCGCAGCAGGCGTTCATCCTGCGCGAGCGGCGAACGGCCGCCGACCATATAGCGTATGTGCTGTTTCGAAAGCTCGTCGTGCGAAAGATCGACGGTTGCGAAACCATGCTCGATGAACGCCGACATCATCTGCGCTGTCTCTTTGCGCGACTTGATCTGCACGCCGACGAAGATATGCGCGGCTTTTTCATCGGCGATGCGGTAGTTGAACTCCGTCACGCTGCGTGTGCCGACGAGCTCGCAGAAGCGCCTGAAGCTGCCGCGCTCTTCCGGAATGGTCACGGCGAACACGGCCTCGCGCGCCTCGCCGACTTCCGCACGCTCCGCGACGAAGCGCATGCGGTCGAAGTTCATGTTCGCGCCCGACGTCACCGCGATCAGCGTCTTGCCCTCGATGCCCTCGCGCTCCGCATACAGCTTCGCGCCCGCGACCGCGAGCGAGCCGGCCGGCTCCAGCACGCTGCGCGTGTCCTGAAACACGTCCTTGATCGCGGCGCAGAGCGCGTCTGTATCGACGGTGACGACTTCGTCGAGCAGCTCATTGCACAGCCGGAACGTTTCCTCGCCGACGAGCTTCACCGCCGTGCCATCCGAGAACAAGCCGACTTCGTTCAGCGTGACGCGCTCGCCCGCCTCGATCGACCGCGCCATCGCGCAGGAATCCTCGGTCTGCACGCCGATCACCTTGATCTCGGGCCGCACCGCCTTGACATACGCCGCGACGCCCGCCGCGAGTCCGCCGCCGCCGATCGGGCAGAAGATCGCGTGAATCGGGCCCTGATGCTGGCGCAGAATTTCCATCGCGACGGTGCCTTGTCCGGCGATCACGTCGGGATCGTCGAACGGATGCACGAAGGTGAGGCCGCGCTCCTGCTGAAGCTGCACGGCACGCACGTAGGCGTCGCTGTACGATTCGCCCGCGAGCACCACTTCGACCGTCGGGCCGCCGTGCGCGCGGATCGCGTCGATCTTCACTTGCGGCGTGGTCGTCGGCACCGCGATCACCGCGCGGCAGCCGAGCCGCGCCGCCGACAATGCCACGCCCTGCGCATGATTGCCCGCCGACGCCGTGATGACGCCGCGCGCGAGTTCATCGGCGGTGAGGTTCGCCATCTTGTTGTACGCGCCGCGTATCTTGAACGAGAAAACCGGCTGATTGTCCTCGCGCTTCAGGAACACGGCGTTGTGCAGGCGCGCGGACAGGTTGCGCGCGGGCTCGAGCTCGCTTTCGCGCGCGACGTCGTACACGCGTGCGGTCAGCACTTTTTTCAGGTAGTCGGGATGTGTCATGCGAGGAGTCGTCTGCGGCCGCAATGCGCGCGGGTTTTTGAGGGCGAAAGCATCAATAATACCGCCAACCGCGCGTTCTCCGGGCGCGCCATGTGTTTCGACCGTCCGGACGGTCGTGCAAAAAAGTGTCGAAAATGACATGAACTCGTCGCGAATATGCACGCAAAAGCCCCTTCTGGCTGCTAGCGCCCGCCGACGCGCGTCATCGCGATGGGTTAGAATTTCCTTTTACGAATCAGCAATCAGGATCGGCAGATGCACCGGCAGCTTCGGATCGAATTCTCGGCGCATGTCTCCCGCGAGTCGCACCCCGCGGCGGAGCGGCATGCCCGTCACGCGCGATCGTGGCGTTGATCCAGGGCACATCGAAGGCGCCGTGAATGATGCTCGCCAGCCAGGCAAGTAGCGAGCGATCCGGCGGCCTTCGCCAAGATAAGTCTCATTCGAAAATTTGCGCCCCCACGCGCATCGCCGGCGTTTCCGCTTCTCTCAGAGCGCGAGCGTCGGCACACCGAACCGTCGAACATGAACGCACCTCAAGCCTTCGATCCGAACGGCGCCCATGCCGCCTTGGCGCTCGATCTCGAGCCCCGTCTGCGCGAAATTCCCTATAACTACACGTCGTTTTCCGATCGCGAAATCGTCATGCGGCTCCTCGGCGACGAAGCCTGGGCCGTGCTCGACGAACTGCGCAACGAGCGCCGCACCGGCCGTTCGGCGCGCATGCTGTACGAAGTGCTCGGCGACATCTGGGTCGTGCGCCGCAATCCGTATTTGCAGGACGATCTGCTCGACAATCCGAAACGCCGCGCGCTGCTGGTCGAAGCGCTGAATCACCGTCTCGCTGAAATCGAGAAGCGCCGCAGCGCCGATCTCTCCGCCCACAGCGACGAAGCCGGTAGCCGCGAACGTGCCGAGCGCGTGCAATTGCTGATTACGGCCGCGCGCCGCGCCGTGGACGCCTTCGCCGCCGAGTTCGGCAGCATGGCCGACTTGCGACGCCGCGCATCGCGCGTGCTCGGCAAAGAGACGCAGAAAGACAACATCAAGTTCGACGGCCTCTCGCGCGTTTCCCACGTGACGGACGCGACCGACTGGCGCGTCGAATATCCGTTCGTCGTATTGACGCCGGACAGCGAAGCCGAAATCGCCGGACTGATCAAGGCGTGCTTCGAGCTGGGGCTCACCGTGATTCCGCGCGGGGGCGGCACCGGCTACACCGGCGGCGCGATTCCGCTGACGCCGTTCTCGGCCGTCATCAACACTGAAAAGCTCGAACAGCTCGGGCCGGTCGAAATGACGGATCTGCCGGGCGTCGAACACAAGGTCGCGACGATTTTCTCGGGCGCGGGCGTCGTCACGCGGCGCGTCACGGAAGCGGCGGAGCAGGCGGGTTTCGTGTTCGCCGTCGATCCGACTTCGCTCGATGCATCGTGCGTCGGCGGCAATGTCGCGATGAACGCGGGCGGCAAGAAAGCGGTGTTGTGGGGCACGGCGCTCGACAATCTCGCCTGGTGGCGCATGGTCGATCCCGAAGGCAACTGGCTCGAAGTCACGCGTCTGGATCACAACTGCGGCAAGATTCACGACGTCGAAGTGGCGCGTTTCCGGCTCGACTGGTTCGACGGCAATCGTCCGCCGGGCGAGAAGCTGTTGCGCACCGAAAGTCTCGATATCACGGGCCGCACGTTCCGCAAAGAAGGTCTCGGCAAGGACGTCACCGATAAATTCCTCGCCGGTCTGCCCGGCGTGCAGAAGGAAGGCTGCGACGGTCTGATCACGTCCGCGCGCTGGATTCTGCACAAGATGCCCGCGCACACGCGCACCGTCTGCCTCGAATTCTTCGGCCAGGCGCGCGACGCGATTCCGAGCATCGTCGAGATCAAGGATTACCTGTTCGAGACGTCGAAGCAGGGCGGCGCGATTCTCGCCGGTCTGGAGCACCTCGACGAACGCTATTTGCGCGCGGTCGGATACGCGACCAAGAGCAAGCGCAACGCGTTCCCGAAGATGGTGCTGATCGGCGACATCGTCGGAAATGACGCCGATGCGGTCGCTGCCGCCACGTCCGAAGTCGTGCGCATGGCGAACGGCAAGAGCGGCGAAGGCTTCGTCGCGGTGAACGCCGAGGCGCGCAAGCGCTTCTGGCTCGACCGCTCGCGCACGGCCGCGATCGCGAAGCACACGAATGCGTTCAAGATCAACGAAGACGTCGTGATTCCGCTCGATCGCATGGGCGAGTACACGGACGGAATCGAACGCATCAATATCGAACTGTCGATCAAGAACAAGCTGCAACTCGTCGATGCGCTCGAAGCGTTCTTCCGCACCGGCAAGCTGCCGCTCGGCAAGACCGACGACGCCAACGAAATCCCCAGCGCGGAACTGCTCGAAGATCGCGTGCAGCAGGCGCTCGATCTGTTGAAGCGCGTTCGCGAGCGCTGGACGTTCGTCGGCGACAAGCTCGATTTGCCGTTGCGCGAGGCGCAGCACTATCTCGTGAATCTCGGCTACGAGGCGCTCGCGGAGAAGTTCGCGGATCGCGTCGACGTGCAGCCGGACGCGAATGTCTTTCACGTTGCCCAGGACCGCACGGTGCGCATCTCGTGGAAGCAGGAGATCCGCGCGGAGTTGCGCCAGATTTTCAATGGCGGCGAGTTCAAGCCGATCCTCGACGAAGCGCAGGCCATCCATAAGCAAGTGCTGCGCGGGCGCGTGTTCGTCGCGCTCCACATGCACGCGGGCGATGGCAATGTGCACACGAACATCCCCGTCAACTCCGACAATTACGCGATGCTGCAGGACGCGCATCACGCGGTCGCGCGCATCATGAAGCTCGCGCGTTCGCTCGATGGCGTGATCTCGGGCGAGCACGGCATCGGCATCACGAAGCTGGAGTTTCTGACCGAGGAGGAAATCGGCGACTTCCGCGCGTACAAGCAGCGCGTCGATCCGCATGGGCGCTTCAACAAGGGCAAGCTGTTCGAAGGCGCCGATTTGCGCAACGCGTACACGCCGTCGTTCGGGCTGATGGGCTACGAGTCGATCATCATGCAGCAGTCGGATATCGGCGCGATTTCCGAGTCCATCAAAGACTGCCTGCGCTGCGGCAAGTGCAAGCCCGTCTGCGCGACGCACGTGCCGCGCGCGAACCTGCTCTACAGCCCGCGCAACAAGATTCTCGCCACATCATTGCTCGTCGAGGCGTTCCTGTACGAAGAGCAGACGCGCCGCGGCGTGTCCATCAAGCATTGGGACGAGTTCAACGACGTCGCCGATCACTGCACGGTCTGTCACAAGTGCGTGACGCCGTGCCCGGTGAAGATCGATTTCGGCGATGTCTCGATGAACATGCGCAATCTGCTGCGCAAGATGGGCAAGAAGAAGTTCAACGCGGGCAACGCGGCGGGCATGTTCTTTCTCAACGCGACGAATCCGCAGACCATCAATCTCGCGCGCAACGTGATGATGGATTTCGGCTACAAGGCACAGCGTTTCGGCAACGAAGTGCTGAAGAAAATCGTCAAGAAGCAGACGGCCAAACCGCCCGCGACGGTCGGCAAGCCGCCGGCCGTGACGCAGGTGATCCACTTCGTCAACAAGAAGATGCCGGGCAATCTGCCTAAGAAGACGGCGCGCGCGCTGCTGGATATCGAGGACAACAAGATCGTTCCGATCATCCGCAATCCGCAGACGACTACCGTCGATTCGGAAGCCGTGTTCTATTTCCCCGGCTGCGGGTCGGAGCGTCTGTTCTCGCAGGTCGGACTCGCGACGCAGGCCATGCTGTGGGAAGCGGGCGTGCAAACCGTGCTGCCGCCGGGTTATCTGTGTTGCGGTTATCCGCAGCGGGGCGCGGGCCAGTACGACAAGGCCGAGAAGATCGTCACGGACAATCGCGTGCTGTTCCATCGCGTCGCGAATACGCTGAACTATCTCGATATCAAGACCGTGGTCGTGTCGTGCGGCACGTGTTACGACCAGCTCGCGGGCTATGAATTCGAGAAGATTTTCCCAGGCTGCCGGATCATCGACATTCACGAATTCTTGCTGGAAAAGAACATCAAGCTCGACGGCGTCGCGGGCACGCGCTACATGTATCACGACCCGTGCCACTCGCCGATCAAGACGATGGACCCCGTCAAGCTCGTCAACGAATTGATGGGCGCGCAGAAGGACGGCTACAAGATAGAGAAGAACGATCGCTGCTGCGGCGAATCCGGCACGCTCGCGGTGACGCGTCCGGATATCTCGACGCAGGTGCGCTTTCGCAAGGAAGAGGAAATCCGCAAGGGCGCGGCCAAGCTGCGCGGCATTCCGCTCGTCGCGGAAGCGGGCGCGAACGCCATCAACATGGCGAACGCGGCGGCAGGTTCGGCGGGCGCGCAACCGGGTTCCGTGCTCAAGGCCGGCGACGGTCCGCAGCCGACCAACGGAACCGCGGGTCAGGACGTGAAGATTCTCACGAGCTGCCCGTCGTGCCTGCAAGGGCTCTCGCGTTACAACGAGGACGCCAATGTCGAGGCGGACTATATCGTCGTGGAAATTGCGCGCAAGGTGCTCGGCGAAAACTGGATGGAGCAGTACGTCGAACGCGCGAACAATGGCGGTATCGAGCGCGTGCTGGTGTAATAGCGAAATCGAGGTTTGATTCGCTAGAGGTATGAGATGGACTGTGTGTTTTGCCGTGAAGACGGCGGCGAAGTGCTGTGGTCGGACGACACGTTGCGCGTCGTCCTCGCCGACGAGCCCGACTGGCCGGGCTTGTGCCGCGTGATCTGGGGCGCGCACGTCGCCGAAATGTCCGATTTGTCGGATGGCGACCGCGCGCGCGTGATGACCGCGGTGAACGGCGTCGAGCGCGCGATGCGCCGCGTGCTCGTGCCCGAGAAGATCAATCTGGCGAGCTTGGGCAATCAGGTGCCGCACGTCCACTGGCACGTCATTCCGCGCTTTTCCAACGATTCGCGTTTCCCTCTGCCGATCTGGGCGCCGCGTCAGCGCACGGTCTCCGAGTCGCAGCTGTCGAAGCGCCGCGCGCAGGCCACGCTGCTGCGCGAACAACTGCGCAACGAGCTGAACCAGGTGTTCGGCACTCAATAAGACGACTTCATCATGACCGGACTCACTTCAACCACGCCGATTCCGACCGGCGTCGTCGTGCATTCGAAATCCCGTGTGCTCGAACTGCAATACGGCGACACGTCGTATCGCGTGCCGTTCGAACTGCTGCGCGTCTATTCGCCGTCGGCGGAAGTGCAGGGGCACGGGCCGGGGCAGGAAACGCTGCAGACGGGCAAGCGCGACGTGACGATCATCGGCATCGATCCGGTCGGTCATTACGCGCTGCAACTCAATTTCTCTGACGGCCACAATACCGGCATCTATTCTTGGGACATCCTCCACGACTTGGCGACGCGTCAGGAGGCACTGTGGGGCGAGTATCTGGCGAAGCTGGAAGCCGCGGGCGTGGACCGCGATACTCCGATGGCCGAGAAGCCGTCCGGTGGACATTGCCACTGACTCATACCGAAGCGGCATAACGCCGCACAGCCGGCGCGATGATTGCGCAGACTAGAACGAACAAACAGGCGAGGAAGAAGCACGATGAGCAAGACCCACTTCGGATACGAAACGGTCGACGAGCGGGACAAGGCGAAGAAAGTGGCGGGCGTGTTTCACTCCGTCGCGAGCAACTACGACTTGATGAACGACCTGATGTCCGGCGGAATGCATCGGATCTGGAAACACTTCACGATCGGGCAAGCCAAGGTGCGGCCGGGCTACAAGGTGCTGGACATCGCAGGCGGCACGGGCGATCTGGCGATGGCTTTCGCGAAACAGGCGGGCGAAACCGGCGAAGTCTGGCACACGGACATCAATGAATCAATGCTGCGCGTCGGGCGTGACCGGCTGATCGACAAGGGCGTGCTGACGCCGACGCTGTTGTGCGACGCTGAGAAAATCCCGTTTCCGGACAATTATTTCAATGTGGTTACGGTTGCGTTCGGTTTGCGTAACATGACGCACAAGGACGGCGCACTGGCCGAAATGGCGCGGGTCATCAAGCCGGGCGGCAAGCTGCTGGTGCTAGAGTTCTCGAAAGTGTGGGAGCCGCTGAAGAAGCCGTACGATATCTACAGTTTCAAGATTTTGCCGTGGCTTGGCGAAAAAGTGGCCAAAGATGCGGACAGCTATCGGTACCTTGCCGAGTCCATCCGCATGCACCCGGACCAGGAAACCCTAAAAACAATGATGGAACAAGCGGGCCTGGATCGAGTCGAATATTACAATTTGTCAGGTGGCGTGGTAGCGTTACACGTCGGGACTAAATTTTAGTGTTCCACTCTCTTAAGGATTCGATATGTTCGATTCGCGCAAACCCCAATCCCGGGGTTTCCTGAACCTCTTCTTCAGGAAGGCCGGAATCTTGGCGCTGGCTGGCGTTATTGCGGCTGGCGCAATCTTCGCGGAATCGGCGGAAGCCAAGCGCATGGGCGGCGGGCGCAGCATGGGCCGGCAGTCGGCCAATGCCACGCAGCAGCATCAGGCGACGCCGCCGTCGCAATCCATGCAGCAGGGCCAGCCGGGCCAGGCCGCGCAAGCCCAGCGGGCGCAACCCGCGCCCGCAGCGCCGGCCGCGGCGCAACCCGCGCGCAACCGCTGGCTAGGACCGATCGCCGGTCTCGCGGCGGGTCTGGGCATCGCTGCGCTGCTGTCGCACTTCGGGCTGGGCGAAGCGTTCGCCGGCGCGATGGCCAACATGATCATGATCGCGTTGATCGTGCTGGCGGCCGTCATGCTGTTCCGCTTCATCATGCGCAAGCGTCAGGGCAACCAGGGCAACGGCGCGCCCGCGTATGCCGGCGCGGGCTCGGCCTCGGGTTCGCCGTACGGCGCGACCGCGCGCACGAGCCTGAACCAGGACCCGCCGCAGGTGCCGCAACAGCCGACGGGCTTTGGCGCGAACTACATCGAGTCCGCGGCCCCGCAGCAGGCCGTGCCGGCGAACGTGCCGGCGGGCTTCGACACCGAAGCGTTCGTGCGCAACGCCAAGGTTTACTTCGTGCGTCTGCAGGACGCGTGGGACCGCGGCAATGTCAACGACATCCGCGAGTTCACGACGCCTGAAATGTTCGCCGAAGTGAAACTCGACGTCGATGCACGCGGCAGCGCGCCGAATCGCACGGACGTGGTGCAGCTCAACGCCGATGTCCTCGGCGTCGAGGATCGCCCGGCCGAGTATCTCGCGAGCGTGCGCTTCCACGGCCTGATCCGCGAGTCGGAAGGCGCGGCGGCAGAGCCGTTCGTCGAGATCTGGAATCTGTCGAAGCAGAAAGCGGGCAACGAAGGGTGGCTGCTGGCGGGGATTCAGCAGGTCAGTTGAGCGTGACCGCGCGCCGGGGCGCGAGTCCCCGGCCGCCGCCATCGGCCGAATGGCCAGGAGCCGGCAGCCGTCAGTGTGATCGTCGGTTGCGGCGGTAGAATAGAAACCCGCGCGAGCTTCTCGCGCGGGTTTTTTCATCTCATAGCCGATGACGAACGCAGACGAATCCGCCCGTCCCGTAGCAAATCCCGCCTTGAAGACCGCGTCCAGTGGGTTCGCGGCCGCCGTGAATCATCTGCTAGCGCGCGAGCCCTGGGCTCGTGAACGCGTGAAGCCGTACGCCGGCAAGTGCGTGAAGCTGTCGTGCACGCCGGTTTCGATCGCGCTCGTGGTGCAGCCCGACGGTCTCTTCGCCGCCACCACTGCGGCGGAAGCCGGCGTATTCGACGTCACCATAGCCGTGCCGATCGACGCGCTGCCCGCGTTTCTGCAAGGCGGCCAGGCCGCGGTGATGAAGCACGTGCGCATCGAAGGCGACGCCGAATTCGCGACGACGCTTGCTAAGCTCGCGGAGCATCTGCGCTGGGACCCCGAGGAGGACCTCGCGCGCGTGATCGGCGACGCGCCCGCGCATCGCGTGGGGCTCATAGCGCGCGCGGTGCAGGAGCAGGCTCAGCGCACCGGCCGTAATCTGCTGGACACCTTCACCGAGTATTTCCTCGACGAGCGTCCGCAACTCGTGCGCAAGAGCGCGCTCGACGCGTTCAACGCCGAACTGTCGAAAACGCGCGATGCGCTTGCGCGCGTCGAAAAGCGCATCGAACGAATCGAACAAAGAGCTGATCAATCAAGACCGGATCCCGGCGCCTCAGCGCGAACCGGTGGCGAGTCCGTGCGCGACTCGCACAAATAACGAGCTGAAGCGAATCCGAACATGCGTTTTCTGCGTTTCCTCAAGATTTTTTTCACGATCGTCCGCTTCGGGCTCGATGAGCTCGTGATGAGCGGCATCGACGATCGCCGTGTGCGCTTTCTCATGCGCATCACGACATTCGGCCGCAGGTTCAATATTGAGCGTGGCATCCGGCTGCGGCTCGCGCTGGAAAGTCTCGGCCCGATCTTTGTCAAGTTCGGCCAGGTTCTGTCGACGCGGCGCGACCTTTTGCCCGTCGATATCGCCGACGAACTCGCGAAGCTCCAGGACCGCGTGCCGCCGTTCGATTCGGCGGTGGCGGTAGCCATCATCGAGAAATCGCTCGGCGCGCCGATCGACGTATTGTTCGACGATTTCGAGCGCGTGCCGGTGGCGAGCGCGTCGATCGCGCAGGTGCATTTCGCGAAAATCAAGAACGGCGAGCATGCGGGCAAGCACGTCGCGGTGAAGGTGCTGCGTCCGGGCATGCTGCCGGTGATCGACTCCGATCTCGCGCTCCTGCGCGACATCGCTATCTGGGCCGAGCGCCTGTGGGCGGACGGCCGGCGTCTGAAGCCGCGCGAGGTGGTCGCCGAATTCGACAAATATCTGCACGACGAACTCGACCTGATGCGCGAGGCCGCCAACGGCAGCCAGTTGCGCCGCAATTTCCAAGGGCTCGACCTGCTGCTCGTGCCGGAGATGTATTGGGATATGTCGGCGCCTACGGTGCTCGTCATGGAGCGCATGGTCGGCGTGCCGATCAGCCAGGTCGAAACCTTGCGCGCGGCGGGCGTCGATATTCCGAAGCTCGCGCGCGAAGGCGTCGAAATTTTCTTCACGCAGGTGTTCCGCGACGGTTTTTTCCACGCCGACATGCACCCCGGCAACATCCAGGTCAGCCTCGATCCGGCGACGTTCGGGCGGTACATCGCGCTCGATTTCGGGATCGTCGGGGCGCTGTCGGATTTCGACAAAAACTATCTCGCGCAGAACTTCCTCGCGTTCTTCAAGCGCGACTATCACCGCGTCGCGACGCTGCACCTCGAATCCGGCTGGGTGCCGCCGAGCACGCGCGTCGAGGAACTGGAAAGCTCGATTCGCGCCGTCTGCGAGCCGTACTTCGACCGCGCGCTGAAAGACATCTCGCTCGGGCAAGTGCTGATGCGCCTTTTTTCGACGTCGCGCCGCTTCAACGTCGAAATCCAGCCGCAGCTCGTCCTGCTGCAAAAAACGATGCTCAACGTCGAAGGGCTCGGGCGCTCGCTCGACCCGGAGCTCGATCTGTGGAAAACGGCGAAGCCTTATCTCGAGCGCTGGATGAACGAGCAGATCGGCTGGCGCGGCTGGTACGAACGCCTGCAGATGGAAGCGCCGCAGTGGAGCAAGACCATTCCCCAACTGCCGCGGCTCATCCACCATATTCTCGCGGAGCGCCACGACGCGCCGAAGAGCGGCAGCGACGAACTCATGCGCCTCCTGCTCGCCGAGCAGAAACGCACGAACCGTTTGCTCGTGACGCTGCTCGTCGGTGGTCTCATCGCGTTGGCGGGCGCGGGCGTCGTGATCGCACAGTGGTGGCTCGGCCAACCGTGAGGACTTCAGCACCATGAGCGATCCGACGAATCCGGACGTGCCTGACTTCGAAAACCGCGATCCGAATTCGCCCGGTTTCTGGAACGAGCGCTTCGGCCAGCATTTCACGCCGTGGGATCAGGCCGGCGTGCCGGAGGCGTTCAAGACCTTCGTCGCCGCGCGGCAGACGCAGAACGTGCTGATTCCCGGCTGCGGCAGCGCGTATGAAGCGCGCTATCTCGCCGAACGCGGCTGGCCGGTGCGCGCGATCGACTTCGCGGCCGGCGCGGTCGTGGCGGCGCGCGCGCAGTTGGGCGCGCACGCGGGTCTCGTCGAAGAAGCGGATTTCTTCGCCTACGAGCCGCCATTTTCGACTGACTGGGTCTATGAACGCGCCTTTCTCTGCGCGCTGCCGAAAGACCGCTGGGAGAACTACGCCGACCGCATGGCGGCTCTTCTGAAGCCGGGCGCATTGCTCGCGGGCTTCTTTTTCATCGGCTCGACGCCGAAAGGGCCGCCTTTTGGCATCGAGCGCGGTGAACTGGACGCGCTGCTGTCGCCGCACTTCGAGCTGATCGAAGACCGCGAGGTGAGCGGCTCGCTACC
The DNA here is from genome assembly GCF_001544755.2 of Caballeronia catudaia. Taxonomy (GTDB): domain Bacteria; phylum Pseudomonadota; class Gammaproteobacteria; order Burkholderiales; family Burkholderiaceae; genus Caballeronia; species Caballeronia catudaia. Next base: position 24,805 of record NZ_FCOF02000035.1, read on the forward strand.
CGTGTTCGCCGGACGCGAGCGCTGGATGACCTGGCGGCGTTTTTGAGCGGCATGGCTTGAAATGTGTCGACTGTGCCCTGAAATATCGGGCGACTAATCTTGTATCCGCGATCCCGAAAATCGCGGGTCAATATGGGTTTGCGGCTATAATTCAAGGCTTTGCAAGCGTCGACAGATCATTGTAGGAAGAGTGCCATGCCGATTTACGCGTACCGCTGCGCACATTGCGGCCATGAAAAAGACGTGCTTCAGAAACTGAGCGATGCGCCGCTCACGCAATGTCCCGCCTGCGGAAAGGACACGTTTTCGAAGCAGGTGACCGCCGCCGGATTCCAGTTGAAGGGCTCGGGCTGGTACGTCACCGATTTCCGTGGCGGCAACAGCGCATCGAAAGAGGGCAACGCCGCGCCGAACGCGCCGGCGGCGAAATCGGATGATGCGTCCTCCAGTTCCGCCAGCTCGAACGATTCGAACAGTTCGAACAGTTCGAACAGTTCGAACAGTTCGAACAGTTCGAACGCGAGCGATAGCGCGACTCCGGCGAGCACTGCGTCGTCGGAAGCCGCCAAGCCCGCTGCGGGCGCGTCCGCATCGTCGGGCGCTGCCTGAAACGCAAGACGGCCGGTCCGTTCGGCCGCAACCCGCAGATGATCTCGCCGACCGCGCCTGAAACCGGCGCGGCCCGCCTCAAGCCGAATCTCCAACGCAACCGAGAGCCGGCGCAGCCTTCGCCCGTGTAAATGACGACGAAAAAGACTACGCTGAAAACCGTGTTCCTCACCGGCCTGCTCGTGCTGGTGCCGCTCGCGATCACCTTGTGGGTGCTGGGACTCGTCATCGGGACGATGGATCAGACGTTGCTTCTCCTGCCGCAGTCGTGGCAGCCCGAGCGCGTCGTCGGGTTCCATCTGCCGGGCGTCGGCGCGGTGCTGACGCTCGCGTTCATTTTCGTCGTCGGCTTGCTGACGCAGAATTTCGTCGGACAGAAGCTCGTGAAATGGTGGGACGCGATCCTGCGTCATATCCCGGTGGTCGGGCCGCTGTACACGAGCGTCAAGCAGGTATCGGACACGTTGCTCTCTTCGAGCGGCAATGCGTTCCGCAAGGCGCTTCTGATCGAGTATCCGCGCAAGGGCTCGTACACCATCGGCTTTCTGACGGGCATTCCGGGCGGCGACGTGCTGAATCATCTCGACGAAGATCACGTGAGCGTCTACGTGCCGACGACGCCGAATCCGACGTCCGGTTTTTTCCTGATGATGCCGAAAAGCGAAGTCGTCGAACTGGACATGACCGTCGACGCCGCACTGAAGTACATCGTCTCGATGGGCGTGGTGGCGCCTTCGACGAGCGCGCCGGCATCGGTCGCGCCCGCCCGCCGCCCCACCGAGCCGCCGATGTAATGCCGGCGCGCGCATTCGCGAGTCTGCCGAAGGAAGAGCGAGACCCGAACGCGCGAGCCGTTGATCAACGAACAACGAAAGACACAACATCATGTCGATGCGATCTGAATACTGCGGTCTGGTGACCGAGGCCCGACTGGGCGAAACCGTCTCGCTGTGCGGCTGGGTGCATCGCCGCCGCGATCACGGCGGCGTTATCTTCATCGACTTGCGCGATCGCGAAGGGCTCGTTCAGGTCGTCTGCGACCCGGACCGCGCCGAGATGTTCAAGGTGGCCGAAGGCGTGCGCAACGAATTCTGCGTGCGCGTGCAGGGCGTTGTGCGCAACCGTCCCGAAGGCACCGTCAACGCCAATCTGACGAGCGGCAAGATCGAAGTGCTGTGCCACGAGCTGACCGTGCTGAACGCGTCGGTCACGCCGCCGTTCCAGCTCGACGACGACAATCTCTCCGAGACCACGCGTCTCACGCATCGCGTGCTCGACCTGCGCCGTCCGCAGATGCAGAAGAATTTGCGCCTGCGCTATCGCGTCGCGATGGAAGTGCGCAAGTATCTGGACGCCCAAGGTTTCATCGACATCGAAACGCCGATGCTGACCAAGAGCACGCCGGAAGGCGCGCGCGATTACCTTGTGCCGTCGCGCGTGAACGCCGGCCAGTTCTTCGCGCTGCCGCAATCTCCGCAGCTCTTCAAGCAGTTGCTGATGGTCGCCAACTTCGACCGTTATTACCAGATCACCAAGTGCTTCCGCGACGAAGACCTGCGCGCCGACCGTCAACCGGAATTCACGCAGATCGACTGCGAAACCTCGTTCCTCACCGAGCAGGAAATCCGCGATCTGTTCGAAGCGATGATCCAGCATGTCTTCAAGGAGACGATGGACGTCGAACTGCCCGCGAAATTCCCGGTCATGCTGTATTCGGAAGCGATGCGCCGCTTCGGTTCGGACAAGCCCGACCTGCGCGTGAAGCTCGAATTCGCCGATCTCACGGATGCCGTGAGGGACGTCGACTTCAAGGTGTTCTCGATGCCGGCGAACTCGAAGGATGGCCGCGTCGCTGCCTTGCGTGTGCCGAAGGGCGGCGAGCTCTCGCGTGGCGACATCGACGGCTATACGGAATTCGTGCGCATCTACGGCGCGAAGGGTCTCGCGTGGATCAAGATCAACGACAAGACCAAAGGCCGCGACGGTCTGCAAAGCCCGATCGTGAAGAATCTGCATGACGCGGCGATCGCGGCGATCCTCGAGCGCACGGCGGCGGAAGACGGCGACATCATCTTCTTCGCAGCGGATCGCGCGAAGGTCGTGAACGACAGCCTCGGCGCGCTGCGCCTGAAGATCGGTCATTCGGAATTCGGCAAGGCCAACGGCCTGCTCGAAACCGGCTGGAAGCCGCTGTGGGTCATCGACTTCCCGATGTTCGAATTCGATGAGGAAGAGAACCGCCACGTCGCCGCACATCATCCGTTCACGAGCCCGAAGGACGAGCACCTCGAATATCTCGAAACCGATCCGGGTCGCTGCCTCGCGAAGGCGTACGACATGGTGCTGAACGGCTGGGAAATCGGCGGCGGCTCCGTGCGTATCTTCCAGGAAGAGGTGCAGAGCAAGGTGTTCCGCGCGCTCAAGATCGGCGCGGAAGAAGCGCGCCTGAAGTTCGGCTTCCTGCTCGACGCGCTGCAGTACGGCGCGCCGCCGCACGGTGGCATCGCGTTCGGTCTCGACCGCATCGTTACGCTGATGTCAGGCGCCGATTCGATCCGCGACACGATCGCGTTCCCGAAGACGCAACGCGCGCAGGACTTGCTCACGCAAGCGCCGAGCGAAGTGGACGAGCGCCAGTTGCGCGAACTGCACATCCGTCTGCGTCAGCCGGAACAGAAGGCGCATTAAGCAGATTCAGTTGTCGTAGTGATGAAAAAGGCGCCGGGTGCGCCTTTTTCATTTTTTGCGTTACAGTCTCCAAGCCCATGCAGACAAAGAAACGCGCGTTCAAAACGACATGCTCAAGCCGCCGAAAATCCCCGAATCCGTACTCGTCGTCATTCACACGCCGGATCTCGACGTGCTCATCATCGAACGCGCGGATCACAAGGGCTTCTGGCAATCGGTGACGGGCTCGAAGGATCGCATCGACGAGCCGTTCATCGAGACCGCCGTGCGCGAAGTGCAGGAAGAGACGGGCATCGTGATCGGCGGCGCGCTGGTGCCGGAAGCCGCGCTCATCGACTGGCATCACAGCATTCAGTACGAGATCTATCCGCAATGGCGGCATCGCTATGCGGAAGGCATCGTGCACAACACCGAACATCAGTTCAGTCTGTGCGTGCCGCATTGTCTCGAAGTGACACTCGCGCCGCGCGAACACACCGCACACTTGTGGCTGCCGTTCCGGGAGGCCGCAGACCGGTGCTTCTCGTGGTCGAACCGGGAAGCCATTCTCCAACTGCCCGAGCGCCTCGCGGCGCATAGCCGGTGATCGGACTGCGCCCTCGGCGCAGTTTCAAGCGGCTGCGCCAGGCGATGTTTTCTGGCCGTCGGCCGCCGCGCTTGTGCTTCACGGCCGGCAATCACGTGCGGCTCTTCAGGACCGGCGAGCAGTTTTTTCCGGCGTTGATCGAGCGCATCGACAACGCGAAGAAATCAGTGTCGCTGGAAACCTACATCTTCGCCAACGACGACATCGGACGTGCCGTCTCCGATGCGTTCGTGCGCGCGGCCGAACGCGGCATCACGGTTCGTGTGATCACGGATGGCATCGGCACCCAAAGCAATCTGCCGATGTTCAAGCTGTGGCAGGAGCGCGGCGTCGAGCATCGCATCTACAACCCGCATCTGTTGTTCGGCCCGCAAGGCTGGTCGCGCACGCATCGCAAGCTCGCGCTGATCGACGAGACGTACGCGTTTTGCGGCGGCATCAATATCATCGACGACTACGAACAGAACGGCACGCGCCTCGAATGGCCGCGCTGGGATTTTGCGATGGAAGCGCAAGGCCCCGTCGTCAAGGACGTGCGCGAGGCGTTCGATCTGCAATGGCAGCGCATTCGTCTCGGCGTGAAACCGCGTCAGCCTTCGCAACCAGGAAGCGAGCCGCAGGAAGACGAGCGCGCGCCGGGCCGCTGGAACACGCGCCGCGCGATGCTGGCGCGCAGGCGCGCGCGGCTCGGCGAGATTCACGCGGTCGATCAGCCGTGCATCGCCTTTGTCGCGCGCGACAATCTGCTGAATCGACGCGCGATCGAAAAGGCGTATCTGCGGGCCATCGCGCACGCCGAGAGCGAAGTCTTGCTCGCGAATCCGTACTTCATGCCAGGGCGCAAGCTGCGGCGCGCGCTCGTTCATGCGGCTGAGCGCGGGGTGCGCGTGTCGCTCGTCATCGGCCGCAAGGAATTCGTCGCGCTCGATTACGCCACGCCCTTTCTCTACGGCAACCTGCTGAAGCACGGCGTGCGCATCGCCGAATACGAGAAAACAATGCTTCACGGTAAGGTCGCTGTCGTGGACGCGGACTGGGCGACGATCGGCTCCTCCAACCTCGATGCGCTTTCACTCGTGCTCAATAACGAGGCTAACATGGTGCTCGTGAATCATCCGGAGATTGCCGAATTGCACGACGCGATTCTTCAGGCTTTCGACGAAGGCCGTCCCATCGACGAAAAACACTACGCGTCGCGACCGCTTACCGAGCGGATGCTTAATTGGCTTGCCTATAACGGCTACCGTCTGATGATGAAAATGATCACCATCGGCCAGTACGATTAATCTGGCAATCGGCAGCCAATACGCAAGAATAAAGGCCGGCAAGCAAATTTAGATAAAGCCTCCCACGAACTGGGAACTCGGGCAGTCACTTACAGGCAGTCCGTACATAAAACGCGACAATGGCCGCGGGCAATGTTGAGATTTATCCTATAGACATTTCCGGGCGTTTTAGAAACGCGTATCTAAAAATTTGCTTGTATCAGAAACGTTCGGCCACAATAATAGAACGGCCGTTCGATTTTACGGGTCACACAAGAACGGTAGGGACATCATGCGAAAAGGCGAACAGACGCGGGCCGCGATTCTCGACGCAGCATTGGAATTGGCGAGCCGTGACGGTCTTGAAGGGCTGACGATCGGCCTGTTGGCCGAACGGATGCAGATGAGCAAGAGCGGTGTGTTTGCGCATTTCGGGTCGCGCGAGGATCTGCAGGTGGAAGTGGTGCGGGAGTACCACAGGCGCTTCGAAGATGAAGTGTTCTTTCCGAGCCTGCGCGAAGCACGCGGCCTGCCGCGATTGCGCGCGATGATGAATCGCTGGATGGAAAAACGCATCCAGGAAGTGACCACGGGTTGTATCTACATCAGCGGAGCGGTCGAGTACGACGACCGAGCCGCGAGCGCCGTGCGCGAGCAGTTGGTGCACAGCGTGAGCATGTGGCGCGAGGCGCTGTTGCGCGCGATCCGCCAGTCGAAGGACGAAGGGCATCTGAAGGCGGAGACCGATCCGCATCTGATGCTGTTCGAGCTGTACAGCTTTACGCTCGGCCTGCATCACGACGCGCGCTTCCTGCATCTGCCGGAAGCGGTGCAACTGACGCGGGACGCGCTGGAGAAGACGATCGTGTCCTATCAGACGCCGAATGGGAACGCCGAAGCCGGCGCCTCGCAGCCGGCGCCGAACGGGGCCACGAACGCGACTTCGCATCAAACCGATAGCCGTTAGCGGCGCCGTTCGCATCGACAAGGTGGTTCGGCGGCGCGCAAACCAGAAGCCCGAGGAAACTGGAGAAACACATGGGACAGTACGCCGCCCCCCTTCGCGACATGCAGTTCGTGCTGCACGAAGTGCTGAAGGTCGAAGCTGAATTGAAGAGCATGCCCAAGCATGCCGACCTCGACGCCGACACCATCAATCAGGTGCTCGAGCAAGCCGGCAAGTTCTGCTCTGAAGTCGTGTTTCCGCTCAACCAGAGCGGCGACCGCGAAGGCTGCGCTTACGAGGGCGACGGCGTCGTGAAGACGCCTGCCGGCTTCAAGGAAGCCTACCGCCAGTACATTGATGCAGGCTGGCCCGCGCTCGGGTGCGATCCCGAGTACGGCGGCCAGGGCTTGCCCGCGTTCGTGAACAATGCGCTTTACGAAATGCTGAACTCCGCGAACCAGGCCTGGACGATGTATCCGGGTCTTTCGCACGGCGCATACGAATGCCTGCACGCGCACGGCACGCCGGAACAGAAATCGACCTATCTGCCGAAGCTCGTCTCGGGCGAGTGGACCGGCACGATGTGCCTGACGGAACCACATTGCGGAACGGACCTGGGCATGTTGCGTACGAAGGCCGAGCCGAACTCCGATGGTTCGTACGCGCTCACCGGCACGAAGATCTTTATTTCGAGCGGCGAGCACGACATGGCGGAGAACATCGTCCATCTGGTGCTCGCGCGTCTGCCGGGCGCGCCGATGGGCACCAAGGGCATCTCACTCTTCATCGTGCCGAAGTTCTTACCGAATGCGAGCGGCGCGGTGGGCCAGCGCAACGGCATCAAGTGCGGCTCGATCGAGCACAAGATGGGCATTCACGGCAACGCGACTTGCGTGATGAATCTCGACGGCGCGACGGGCTGGCTCGTCGGCGAGGCGAACAAGGGCTTGAACGCGATGTTCGTGATGATGAACGCGGCGCGCCTGGGCGTCGGCATGCAGGGGCTCGGTCTCACTGAGGTTGCTTATCAGAACTCGCTCGTGTATGCAAAGGAGCGCTTGCAGATGCGTGCGCTCACGGGCCCGAAAGCGCCCGAGAAGCCTGCCGATCCGATCATCGTGCATCCGGACGTGCGGCGCATGCTGCTCACACAGAAGGCGTATGCCGAAGCGGGCCGCGCATTCACGTACTGGGCGGCATTGAACATCGACAAGGAACTCTCGCATGCGGACGAATCCGTGCGCGCGGAGGCGGCTGATTTCGTCGCGCTGCTGACGCCGGTCATCAAGGCCTTCCTGACGGACAACGCGTTCGAAGGCACGAACATGGGGATGCAGATCTACGGCGGCCACGGCTTCATTTCCGAATGGGGCATGGAGCAGTATGTTCGCGATGCGCGCATCAACATGATCTACGAGGGCACGAACTCGATTCAGGCGCTCGATCTGCTTGGCCGCAAGATTCTCGGCGACATGGGCGCGAAGCTGAAGCGCTTCGGCAAGCTCGTTTCGGATTTCGTCGAGGCCGAGGGTGTGAAGCCCGAGATGCAGGAGTTCATCAATCCGCTCGCGGATATCGGCGAGAAGGTGCAGAAGCTCACGATGGAGATCGGCATGAAGGCCATGCAGAATCCCGATGAGGTTGGCGCTGCGGCCGTGCCTTATATGCGTACCGTCGGGCATCTTGTGTTTTCTTATTTCTGGGCGCGGATGGCGCGGGTTGCTTTGGATCGCGCGGGTTCCGGCGATGCGTTTTATGTCGCCAAGCTGGCGACTGCGCGGTTTTACTTCGCCAAGCTTTTGCCTGAGACGGCTTCGACTATTCGTGCTGCGAGGGCCGGTGCCAAGCCGATGATGGATTTCGACGAAGCGCTTTTCTGATTGCTTTTGTCGTTTGCGTTGGTTTTCGTGGAATCCTGCTTTCGTGTTGGTTTATTAGCGTTGCCCGTGTGCGGGGCGGCAGTCACTTTCTTTGCTGCTGCAAAGAAAGTAACCAAAGAAAGCAGCTTCTCCCAGCCTAAGCACTTCACGCCGGCCGCGGCACAGGCGATTGGCTGAATGGAACCCGGAGTAGCGAGTGCCCTCACAAGCAGAATCGGGCTTGGATCGCACACGGTCTGCCGCCCTATAACGTCAAGCGTGCAGGTTCAGCACAAAATTGCTTCGGCACAGCGCTACGCGCTGCCGCCGGGTTTGCAAGGGAAACCAACGGTATGCTTAGCAATACGCAAGCTCACGCAAACCTGATTGACCGGTCGGCCGCGAAGCGGGCTGGAGCTAAATGGTGCTGAACCAGTCAGTAGTGCGGTGCGATGTGACGGATCGTGCGCGATCCGAGCCCGGTGAGACCTACGAGGGTACTCGCTACTGCCGGACCACGAGAGTAGTTCTGCGCCGCGGCCGGTATGAAGTGCTTAGGCTGGGGATAGCTGTTTCTTTGGTCACTTTCTTTGCAGCAGCAAAGAAAGTGACTGCCGCCCCGCACAGGGGCAGAGCAAATAGACCGACACGAAATCAGGATTCCAAAAAAGAAGCAAAACCAAATCATCACGAACACTAGGAGTGACCCCCTCGTGAGTAATCTGAAAATCAAAAAAGCCGCCGTGCTCGGCGCAGGCGTGATGGGTGCGCAGATCGCCGCGCATCTGATCAACGCCCGCGTCCCGGTGATGCTCTATGACCTTCCGTCAAAGGAAGGCCCGAAGAACGCCATCGCGCTGAAAGCGATAGACAACCTCAAAAAGCTCTCCCCAGCACCGCTGGGAATAAAAGACGACGCGCACTACATCGAGCCCGCGAACTACGACGACGACATCGAGCAACTCAAAACCTGCGATCTCGTGATCGAAGCCATCGCCGAGCGCATGGACTGGAAGCACGATCTCTACAAGAAGGTCTCGCCGCATATCGCGCCGAACGCGATCTTCGCGACCAATACATCGGGTCTGTCGATCACCGAGTTATCGGAAGGCTTCGGCGACGAACTCAAAGCGCGTTTCTGCGGCGTGCATTTCTTCAATCCGCCGCGCTACATGCATCTGGTCGAGCTCATCCCGACCACGGCAACGAAACCCGAAATCCTCGATCAGCTCGAAACCTTCCTGACGAGCGTGGTCGGCAAGGGCGTCGTGCGCGCGAAAGACACGCCGAACTTCATCGCGAATCGCGTGGGCGTTTTTTCGATTCTCGCGGTGATCGCGGAAGCGGAAAAATTCGGCCTGCGTTTCGATGAAGTCGACGATCTCACTGGCTCGCGTCTCGGCCGCGCGAAATCGGCAACCTTCCGCACTGCGGATGTCGTCGGTCTCGACACGATGGCGCACGTCATCAAGACGATGCAGGACAACCTGCCCGACGATCCCTTCTTCGCCGTCTACAAGACGCCGCCCGTGCTCGAAGCGCTCGTGCAAAACGGCGCGCTCGGCCAGAAAGCCGGCGCCGGTTTCTATCGCAAGGAAGGCAAGGCGATCAAGGTGCTCGACCCGAAGACCGCGTCCTATGTCGATGGCGGCGCGAAGGCCGACGAACTCATCGGCCGGATTCTCAAGCGCCCGCCCGCCGAGCGCTTCAAGCTCCTGCGCGAAACGGACAACAAACAGGCGCAATTCCTCTGGGCGATCTTCCGCGACGTGTTCCATTACATCGCGGTGCATCTGGAATCGATCGCCGACAACGCGCGCGACGTCGATCTCGCGATCCGCTGGGGCTTCGGCTGGAATCAGGGGCCGTTCGAAAGCTGGCAAGCGGCGGGCTGGCAGCAGATCGCGCAGTGGGTGCAAGAAGATATCGATGCAGGCAAGGCGCTCTCGAACGCGCCGCTGCCCGCGTGGGTGCTCGACGGTCCCGTCGCCGCGAAGAACGGCGTGCACACGAACGAAGGCTCGTGGTCGCCTGCCGCGCGTCGCTTCGTTGCGCGTTCGACGTTGCCCGTGTACGAGAAGCAAGTGTTCCGCGCGCCGCTCGAAGGTGAGTCGGGCGCCGATCCGAAGACGTTCGGCAAGACTCTCTTCGAAACCGAAAACGTCCGCGCCTGGCTCGATCGCGACGACAGCGACATCGTTATCGTCTCGTTCAAGACGAAGATGAACACGATCGGCCCCGGCGTGATCGACGGTCTCACGCAAGCGATCGAACTCGCGGAGAAGGAATACGCGGGCGTCGTGATCTGGCAACCGACTTCGCTGCAACTCGGCGCGCCGGGCGGACCGTTCTCGGCAGGCGCGAATCTCGAAGAAGCGATGCCCGCGTTCATGATGGGCGGCGCGAAAGGCATCGAGCCGTTCGTGAAGAAATTCCAGCAAGGCATGTTGCGCGTGAAATACGCGAACGTGCCGGTCGTGGCGGCGGTGTCGGGCATCGCGCTCGGCGGCGGCTGTGAGCTGCTGCTGCAATCGGCTGCGCGCGTCGCGCATGTCGAAAGCTATATCGGTCTCGTGGAAGTGGGCGTCGGTCTCGTGCCCGCGGGCGGCGGCCTGAAGGAAGCCGCGTTGCGCGCAGCCGAGGCCGCGAGCGCCGTCAACGCGACGACCGATCTGCTCAAGTTCCTGCAAAAGCCGTTCGAAAACGCGGCGATGGCAAAGGTCTCGTCCTCCGCATTCGATGCCCGCGCGATGGGTTATCTGAAGCCGTCCGACACGATCGTCTTCAACGTGCACGAACTGCTCGACATCGCGAAGAAGGAAGCGCGCGCGTTGAGCGCATCGGGTTATCGGCCGCCGTTGCGCGTGAAGCAGGTGCCGGTTGCGGGCCGCTCGGCGATCTCGACCATCAAGGCGTCGCTGGTCAATATGCGCGATGGGCGCTTCATCAGCGATCACGATTATCTGATCGCGAGCCGCATCGCCGAAGCAGTGTGTGGCGGCGATGTCGAAGCGGGCAGTCTCGTCGACGAGGAATGGCTGCTGGCGCTGGAGCGCCGCGCGTTCGTCGAACTGCTCGGCACGCAAAAGACGCAAGAGCGAATCATGGGCATGTTGCAGACCGGCAAGCCGGTTCGTAACTAATCGCGGAGCGAAACAAGCAATGACCAAACAACTTCAAGACGCATACATCGTCGCCGCGAGCCGCACGCCAATCGGCAAGGCGCCGCGCGGCGTGTTCAGGAACACGCGCCCGGACGAACTGCTCGTCCACGCGATTCAGTCGGCTGTCGCGCAAGTGCCGGGGCTCGATACGAGCGTGATCGAGGACGCGATCGTCGGCTGCGCGATTCCCGAAGCCGAGCAAGGCTTGAACGTCGCGCGCATGGGCGCGTTGCTGTCGGGCTTGCCGAACACGGTCGGCGGCGTCACGGTGAACCGCTTCTGCGCGTCGGGTCTCACGGCGCTCGCGATGGCGGCGGACCGCATTCGCGTCGGCGAAGCGGATGCGATGATCGCCGGCGGCTGCGAATCGATGAGCATGGTGCCGATGATGGGCAACAAGCCGTCGCTGTCGCCGCATATCTTCGATCGCAATGAAGACGTCGGCATCGCCTACGGCATGGGATTGACGGCGGAGAGAGTCGCGGAACGCTGGAAGGTGAGCCGCGAGGCGCAAGATGCGTTCGCGGTGGAGTCGCATCGCCGTGCGCTGGCGGCGCAGCAGTCGGGCGAATTCGCCGATGAAATCGCGGCGTACACGCTCAACGAGCGCTTCCCGGATCTCGCATCGGGCGAAGTGCGCGTGAACGCGCGCGCGATCGCGCTCGACGAAGGTCCGCGCGCGGACACGACGATCGAAGGTCTCGCGAAACTGCGTCCCGTGTTCGCGAACAAGGGCTCGGTCACGGCCGGCAACAGCTCGCAGACGTCGGATGGCGCGGGCGCGCTGATCGTCGTGTCGGAAAAGATGCTGAAGCAGTTCAACCTGACGCCGCTCGCGCGCTTCGTCAGCTTCGCGGTGCGCGGCGTGCCGCCGGAAATCATGGGCATCGGCCCGAAGGAAGCGATTCCGGCCGCGCTGAAGGCCGCGGGTCTGAAGCAGGACGACATCGACTGGATCGAGCTGAACGAAGCGTTCGCGGCGCAGGCGCTCGCGGTGATCGGCGACCTCGGGCTGGATGCGTCGAAGGTCAATCCGCTCGGCGGCGCGATCGCGCTCGGCCATCCGCTCGGCGCGACGGGCGCGATTCGCGCTTCGACGGTCGTGCACGGACTGCGCCGGCGCAAGCTGAAGTACGGCATGGTGACGATGTGCGTCGGCACCGGCATGGGCGCGGCGGGCATCATCGAGCGGCTTTGATCCATGCGCGTCCACGCGTCGCGAAGGCGCGTGGATTGCGCCAAAGGAGACAACGTATGGAAATTCAGATCGAACGCGCGGATGGCGTGCTGAGCATCGTGCTCAATCGTCCCGAGAAGAAGAACGCGATCACCGCGGCGATGTATCAGGAAATGGCCGACGGACTCTACGAAGCCGAGATGGACCCGAGCGTGCGCGCGGTGCTGATCCGCGCCGTCGGCACGACGTTCAGCGCGGGCAATGATCTCGACGACTTCCTGAAGGATCCGCCCAAAGGCTCCGACGCGCCCGTGTTTCAGTTTCTGCGGCGTATCAGCGGTTTTCCGAAGCCGATCGTGGCGGCGGTGGCGGGCACGGCGGTGGGCATCGGCACGACGATGCTCCTGCATTGCGACATCGTCTATGCGAGCCCGGGCGCGAAGTTTTCAGTGCCGTTTGCACAGTTGGGACTGTGTCCGGAAGCCGCGTCGAGTTTGTTGTTGCCGCGCACGGCGGGCTATCAGCGCGCGGCGGAAAAGCTCTTGCTGGGCGAGGCGTTCGACGTGAACGAAGCGATCGGCATGGGTTTCGTGAACGGCGCGATCGATGCCGCCGAACTCGATGCCTACGCGTTCGACAAGGCGAAGCGGCTGGCGATGCTGCCGGCGTCGTCGCTGCGGGTGACCAAGTCGCTGATGAAAGGCGCGCAAGCCAGCGAAGTGGCCGCACGCATCGATGAGGAAGCCGCGCACTTCGCGCGCCTGCTCGTCGCGCCGGAAGCGCGCGAGGCGTTTCAGGCGTTCTTCGACAAGCGCAAGCCGAACTTCAGCCAGTTCGAATGAGCGGCGTCATTCCACGTCGTATTCGACGAAGCTGTTCTCGCGCGCGAAGCTGACGAGCCGCAGGCCCGCCTGCTTCGCAATCGCGATGGCGAGGGATGTGGGCGCGGAAATCGTCGCGATCATCGGCACGCCGACGCGCGCCGACTTGCGCACGAGCTCGTAGCTCGCGCGGCTCGACAGGAACACGAAGCCTTGAGTCGCGTCCTCGCGCCTGAGAATCAACTGACCGATGAGCTTGTCGAGCGCGTTATGCCGCCCGACATCTTCGAACGCGTAGCGCACGGCGCCGGTTTCATCGCACCAGGCGGCGGCGTGCAGGCCGCCCGTCAGCTTCGTCAACCGTTGATAGGCGGGCAATTCGCGCGCGGCGCGCTCGATCGCATCGGATGCGAGGCGCGCGAGAAAGCCCGTGTCCGGCACGCGTTCGGGCTGAAGATCCAGCAAGTCGATGCTCTCGATGCCGCACACGCCGCAACCCGTGCGGCCCGCCAGCGCGCGCCGCTTGTCCTTGAGCGCCGCGAACGCCTGCTGCACGACCTGCAGATGCACTTCGGCATGCGGCAAGGCGACGCCGTCGTCGCGGAAATAGACTTCGATGTCGTGGATATCGCTGCCGCGTTCGACGATGCCTTCCGTCAGGGAAAAGCCCACGGCGAAGGCTTCGAGATCGCGCGGGGTGCACATCATCACCGCATGCGAGATGCCGTTGAACACGAGCGCGACGGGCCATTCCTGACCGACGTGATCCGCCGCGATCGTGCTTTCGCCTTTGCGATGCCGGCGCACCTGGCGCTCGACGAAGCCGGGTTGATCGTCGGTTTCGAGTTGATTCACTTTTGCTGCTCCAGACCGGTTCTTCAAGTAAAGTCGGGTACGTGACTTGCTGCCCGTTCTTGCTGTTCGCGTGCGTGATCGTGCGGAGCAGCGGCTCGCCAGCAATGGTTCCAGCCAGATCCAAGGCCCTACAATAACTTAAGGTGGCGTTGCGCGTCGCGCACCCCCTCAATCCAACGAGGCTTGTTATGGGACTCTATGACGCCGCGCGTCTTTTCGAATTCGAAGTCGAATCTTCTGACAATCTGCGCTTCCTACCGCTTGCCGTGCGCTTTAATCTCGACCGCTTCGGCATGCGCATCACGCTCGATCAATGGCAGCAGCTTCCCCATGCGGATCGTGTGCTGCTCGCGCGCTTTCCCGTCGAAGACGATGCCGAACTCGAGAAGAACTTCGACCTCGCGCTCGAAGAGATGATGAAGACGCACGCCAACGCAGCGCCGGAGCAGATCGAGCGCGATCCCGAACCCGTGTGGGCGCATGCCGACGCCGTGCCCGAAGCCGTGATCCGGCAAAGCAGCCTGTGCGGCGTGAGCGCCCCGAGCCTCGATCGCTGGGGCGCTCTCGACCGTTTCCAGCGTTACGCGCTCGCGAAACTCTCGCGCAACACGGACAAGGTCAATCACGACTTCCTGCCCGCGATGCGAGAGTTCGGGCTTGCCGAGTGAGCGCAGTAGTGCGCAAACGTTAAGCGTCCGCTTTCTTCGGATTATTTGCAGGCCAGCCCTAAATATGGGGCGAGCGGTGCCGTTATTGGGCGTTATCCATTAATCGCGGTGTGGACGAGATGCACGCCGCGCATTCGCGTGGACGCGCCTGCCTTCGATGCGCGTCCGATGCGCACCAAAGGATTCGCCCGCCGCTCATGACTCGATTCCTTTCCAGGGGTTTGCTCGTCAACATCGCTGTCGTATTGGCCGCGCTCGGCGCGAATGCGTTCGTCGCGTGTGAACGCATCGGCGGATTGCGCGACAGCGACGCACGCATGCTGCGCTCGATGAGCCTCCTGCGCGATCTCGCGGCCTATCGCGGCTCGCTCGGCGAATCGCTCACGCAACTGGGCCGCTTCGAAGCGACCGGTATCGCCGACACCGAAGCGCGCCATCAGGAGCGCGTGGCGCATCTCGACGCGCTCGAAAGCGGCCTGCGCGCGCAGTTCGCGATGGAGCCCGGCATGAGCGCCGCGTTCGATGCGCTCACCAGGCGCGCCGCCGCGATGCGCCGCGATGCCGATCGCGCGTTCGAGCAGGCGAAGACCGCCCAACCCGACGACTCGCGCGCCTGGGCCGATGCCGCGTTCGTCACGCTCGGCGAAGACCAGCAGGCCGTGGACGAGGAACTCGCGGTCGTGCGCACTCGGATCGACAACGCGACGGTCACCGCGCTCGACGGGTCCGCGCAGGCATCGAGCGGCACGATGCTGCTGCTCGTCTTCACGATGCTCGCGGGCAGCGGCGTGCTCATCTATCTGTTCGCGAGCCACGAGCGGCAGTCGCGTGAAAAGCTCGGCGTCGTGCGCGCGCGGCAACGCAGCAACGAGCGCTTTCGCGGCATGTTCGAGGCGCATCCGGTGCCGATGTGGATCGTCGATCGCGAAACGATGCGCTTCATCGCCGTGAATCCGGCGGCGATCGAACGCTTCGGCTTCAACGAGCCGGAGTTCATGAACATGACGCTGCGCGATCTGCATCATGCCGACGACTTCGACAGCTTCGCCGCCCGTCTCGCGCGCAGCGGCGCCGAAGCGGGCGACCGGCCGATGTCGGCGATGTCGGGGCAAGGACCGGCGGGCGTGTGGCGTTATCGCTGCAAGGATGGCGCGATCGTCAGCGCCGACGTGTCGCATCACGCGCTCGCGTATTCGAACCGGCCGGGCATCTTCATGCTGGCGAACGACGTCACGGACCGCATCAACGCGGAAGCGGAAGCGCGGCGCTCGAACGAGATGCTCGAAGCGGTCATCGACAATATTCCGCAGCGTGTGTTCTGGAAGGACCGCGAGCTGCGCTATCTCGGCTGCAACAACGCGTTCGCGCGCGATGCGGGTCTTGCGTACAACGAGCAGGTCATCGGCAAGACGGATTACGAGCTGCCATGGAGCGCGCTCGCGGATATCGTGCGCGCCGACGACGAGGAGGTAATCGTCACTACCGTGCCGAAGATGCATCACGAGCGCGATATCGTAATGGGCGATCAGCTGCGCACGGTCGTGTCCAGCAAGCTGCCGCTGCTCGACGGCGAAGGCGAGACGATCGGCGTACTCGGCTCCTATCACGACGTCACCGATCACAAGCGCGCCGAGCTCGCGCTGCGTCTGCAAAGCCGCGCGCTCGATGCCAGCGTCAACGCGATTCTGATCACGGGCGTCGTCGACGGCGCGAACGTCATCGAATATGCGAATCCGGCGTTCAAGCGCATCACCGGCTACGACCCGAGCGAGGTCATCGGACATGATTGCCGCTTTTTGCATGGCCCGGACGGTGATCAGGACGGACTCACATCGATTCGCCGCGCGCTTGCCGTGAACACGGAAGCAAGCGTCGTGGTGCGCAACTATCGCAAGGACGGCGCGCTCTTCTGGAATCAGCTTTTCGTCGCGCCCGTGCCGAACGCGCAGGGACTGACCACTCATCACATCGGCATCATCAACGACGTGACCGACCTGATGCGCTATCAGGAAGAGCTCGAATATCAGGCGAATTACGACACGCTCACGCGCCTGCCCAACCGCAATCTGCTGAAGGATCGGCTTCAGCATGCGATCGAGGCGGCGCGGCGGCGCGAGACGAAGATCGCCGTCGTATTCATGGATCTCGATGGCTTCAAGAACGTCAACGACAGTCTCGGCCACAGTGTCGGCGACCGGCTGCTCGCGGTGATCGCGGAGCGGCTCGCGCGCTCGGCGCGGTCGAGCGATACGGTCGCGCGTCACGGCGGCGACGAGTTCGTCGTCGTGCTGCCCGATCTCACCGACGAAGCCGGCCTGATCGCGTGGATGGAGCGCACGCGCGCGGCGATTTCGGAACCGGTATGGCTCGACGACACCGAACTGTATGTTGGTTGCAGCATGGGCGCGAGCCTCTTCCCGCAAGATGGCGACGACGCCGAAACCGTCATGAAGAAGGCCGATCTCGCGATGTACCGCGCGAAGGACATGGGCCGCAACACGTACCAGTTCTATCAGCCGGAGATGAACGCGAGCGTCGGCGCGCGCATGAATCTCGAACGCCGCTTGCGGCGCGCGCTGCGCGACGGCGAGTTCCTGCTGCACTATCAGCCGCAGGTGGACATGAACTCGCGTCAGATCGTCGGCATCGAAGCGCTCGTGCGCTGGTGCGATCCGGAACAAGGGCTCGTGTCGCCGGCGTCGTTCATTCCGGTGGCGGAAGAGAGCGGGCTGATCGGGCCGCTGTCGGAGTGGGTGCTGCGCGAGGCGTGCCGCCAGAACAAGGCCTGGCAGGATGCCGGGCTGCCGCCGGCGCGCGTGTCGGTGAATCTGTCGGCGCGGCATTTCCAGCAGCGCGACATCGCGCGGCTCGTGACGTCCGTGCTCGAAGAAACGGGGCTGGAGCCGCGCTATCTCGAACTCGAACTCACGGAAAGCGCGATCATGCGCAACGCCGAGGAAGCCATCACGATGCTTTCCGAGCTATCGGCGCTGGGTATCGGCATTGCTATCGACGACTTCGGCACCGGCTATTCGAGCCTTTCGTATCTGAAGCGCTTTCCGGTGCATCGGCTGAAGATCGATCGCTCGTTCGTCGCGGATATCGGCGCGTCGAGCGACGATGAAACCATCACGGCGGCGATCATCGCGCTCGCGCATTCGCTGGAACTGCAGGTGATCGCGGAAGGCGTGGAGACGCACGCGCAGCACGACTTCCTGCGCGAACGCGACTGCGACGAGATGCAAGGCTACCTGTTCTCACGCCCGATGCCGCACGAGGCGATTCCGGGCCTGTTGCAGCGAGGCGTGCTGCCTCACTGAATCCGCGTGCTCAGTCGAGCGACGGCAGCACGCGCGGACGGCGGTCGCGGTCCGTCGCGACATAGGTGAGCGTGGCTTCCGTCACCTTGACGAGTTCTTCCGCGAGGCTCATGCGCTGCGCCCAGACCTCGACCGATACCGTGACGGACGTATTGCCCGTCTTCACGATATCGGCGTAGAAGCTCAAAAGGTCGCCGACGAACACCGGATGCTTGAACAGAAACGAATTCACCGCGACGGTCGCGACGCGGCCATTCGCGCGGCGGCTCGCGGGGATGGAGCCGGCGATATCGACCTGCGCCATGATCCATCCGCCGAAGACGTCGCCGTGAACGTTGGCGTCGCTGGGCTGCGGCACGACGCGCAGCGCGACGTGCTTTTCGGGAAGTGTCGATTGATCGGCCATGAAAGATGTCCCGGTTTGCAAGGCGCAAGCGTTGGCTCGCGGCGCCAAGCGGCCCCTCGAACCTTCTGCGACAATGCTTATTTGTGAAGAGCCCATCGGCGCGAGGCAATGACTCGATAACGCCAAGGCTCGCAGTAAATTGTACGGGAAGCATGCATCAGACGTGCTCCCCCTTCGACTATAAGCGTCCCCGACGCCGCGCCCCAACGCGACGCGCTCACACAATACGACTCATGCGCCGCTACTCCAACAGCGAGCCCGCCCCGATGGCCCAGGGTCCGCGCAACGACTGGCAGACGATCCGCTCGCTGCTGCCTTATCTCACCACGTACAAATGGCGCGTCGCGTTCGCGCTGACTTGCCTGATCGGCGCGAAGGTCGCGAACCTCGGCGTGCCGATCGTGATGAAGCGCATCGTCGATGGCCTGGCGTCCGTGCAGCATCTCACCGCGCTCGGACGCGCGACCGATGCGCCGGGCATCGTGCTGATCGGCGGCATCGGGCTGCTCGTGATCGCGTATGCGGCCGCGCGGCTGTCGACCTCGCTTTTCACCGAGCTGCGCGAACTGCTCTTCGCCAAGGTCACCGAAAGCGCGGTTCGGCAACTTGCGCTGCAGGTGTTTCGTCATCTGCATTCGCTGTCGCTGCGCTTTCATCTGGAGCGGCAGACGGGCGGCATGTCGCGCGACATCGAGCGCGGCACGCGCGGCATCCAGCAACTCGTTTCCTATTCGCTCTACAGCATCCTGCCGACGCTCGTCGAAGTCGGACTCGTGCTCGCGTTCTTCGTGACGAAATACGAAGCGTATTACGCGATCGTCACGTTCATCGCGCTCGTCACGTATATCGTGTTCACGGTGAAAGTGACCGAGTGGCGCACGCACTTTCGCCGCACGATGAACGATCTCGATTCGAAGGCGAACTCGCGGGCGATCGATTCGCTGCTCAACTACGAGACCGTGAAGTATTTCGGCAACGAAGCGTGGGAAGCGCGCCGTTACGATGAGAACCTGCAGCGTTATCGGGCGGCTGCGATCAAGTCGCAGCGCTCGCTGTCGATGCTGAACTTCGGGCAGCAGACGATCATCGGCGTCGGGCTCGTGTTCATTCTGTGGCGCGCCACTCAAGGCGTGATGGCGGGCCGTCTCACGCTCGGCGATCTCGTGCTCATCAACACGTTCATGCTGCAGCTCTATATCCCGCTGAATTTCCTCGGCGTGGTGTATCGCGAGCTGAAGCAGGCGCTGACCGACATGGACCGCATGTTCACGCTGCTCGGCGCGGGCCGCGAAGTGCCCGATGCGCCGAACGCGCTGCCGCTCGCCGTGCGCGGCGGCGAAGTGCGTTTCGTGAACGTGAGCTTCGCGTATGAAAAGGCGCGGCAGATTCTGCACGGCGTCGATTTCACGATTCCAGCAGGAACGACGACGGCCGTGGTCGGGCACAGCGGTTCGGGCAAATCGACGCTCGGGCGGTTGCTCTTTCGTTTCTACGATCTCGATCGCGCGCAGGGCGGGGGCATCGAGATCGACGGGCAGGACATTCGCGACGTGACGCAGGATTCGTTGCGTGCGGCGATCGGCATCGTGCCGCAGGACACCGTGCTGTTCAACGACTCGATCTACTACAACATCGCGTACGGGCGGCCGTCCGCGAGCCGCGAGGAAGTCATCGCGGCGGCGCGCGCGGCGCATATCCACGAGTTCATCGAGGCGCTGCCGGCGGGTTACGACACGGCGGTCGGCGAGCGCGGACTAAAGTTGTCGGGCGGCGAGAAGCAGCGCGTGGCGATCGCCCGAACGTTGCTCAAGAACCCGCCCATTTTGATCTTCGACGAAGCCACGTCCGCGCTCGATTCGAAATCCGAGCGCGCGATCCAGCGCGAACTCGATTCGATCGCGCGTGAAAGGACGACGCTCATCATCGCGCATCGGCTGTCGACGGTCGTGCATGCGCAGCAGATCATCGTGATGGATCACGGGCGCATCGTGGAGCGGGGCACGCATGCGGAATTGTTGAGCGCGGGCGGTTTGTTCGCGCAGATGTGGGCGTTGCAGCAGCAGAGGGCGGGCGAGGCGCACGACAGTGCCGCGACCGAGGACGCGCATACCGCGGGCGCGTAGAACGGTCGCGGTGCACGGTTCGCTGCTTACGGATGGTTGTTCGAATACCAGTACCGAAGCTCGAATGCCGCGCCCAGCGCGATATTCTGCTGCAGATAATACTGCTCGCGGTTCATCAGCTCAGTGGGATCGGCTGCGGAGCAGCACTTCCAGTTGATGGTCGTGAACTGTTCGACGTTCATGCCGATATTCGTGAAGGGAAAAAGTCCTTTCACGAAGACATACCAGCTCGCGGCGTCCTCCTTCGTCATCCGCGGATAGAAGCTCGCCATCGAGCCGACGTGGTCTTGCATATGCAGCCAGAGCGGTCCGCCATTGTTCGCCTGATATGCGTTATACGGACGCACGCCCGAGCGAACGTTATTGAAGAATGTCTTGAGGTTGGTCTCCAACACGGTCTTGTCGGCCGCGCCCACGTTGTCAGGCAGCGCCTGGAAGCCGGGCGACCAGATGAACGCACGGTTGGGAGCCACCGTCGACAGATCCTCGACGTGCTGGATCATGAACGCCTCGTAGCCTTGTTCGACCGCCGGATCGGCGAACGCTTCGAGCAGCGCTTCCTGAGTGACATACCAGTGATAGACCACCTTCGGATTGTTCGACTTGCTCACATAGTCCTGAAAGGCTTGGGCGACCTTCAGCGAGCGCTGCAGCATGTTCGTGCGGAAGTTCGGATCCTTGATTCCATCGCGATACGTGATCCATTTATCGTCCGTACCCGCGGGCTTCGCGCCGTTCAGATCGACCGTGCCGACGAAGACGTTGTCGAAATTGCATAGCCCGTTGCCGCCCGGAAAGTAAGGCAGCAATGCGTCGATCCTGTCGGTCAACAGGACGTCGTTCGCCGTCGGCGTGGTTTCCAGCGGGGAAGCGTCTGGATCGGCGGAAGCGACATCCATCAGCACGAGGTTCTGAATGAGCCCAGGCTTCGCGCGATCGCGATGCTCCGCGCAGATGTAGTCCATCTTCGAAACCAGATCGCTTGTCGACGTGCCCCAGCTCGCAACCTGGATCATGATGCTCTTGGGTTGACCTCCGGTCGTGGCCGGTGCGGCCGAAGCGTTGCCTGAGCAAACGGAAACAAGCATCGCGACGAGTGCCGCGATGCGTAAAGTTTTGACGATGCGCACTTGATTTGATTCGCCTCTTGAAGATTGGTTGGCAGCGAACGAGCACCGGATGCGGGCCTGTTCGCTGCATCAACCAATCTATCCAGAACCAACGAATCACATAAAGAAGAAAACTCCCATCAATATGGATCGCCGGCAGCGAAGCCGTGCGCCGGCCATGATCGGTTGCGTCACTCCATCGCGTGCGCGCCGCCGATAGCCACATCGTCGCGCGACAGCGAAGCCGTCGACGACCAGCGCAGCCACTGGCCGCGCAGCACGAACAACGCGCCGAACGCACACGTCGCGAGCACGCCGAACGTCGCGAAACCCATCTGATAGCTGCCGGTGCTTTCCTTGGCGAGGCCCATGATCACCGGCAGATAGAACCCGCCGATGCCGCCCGCCGCACCGACGATCCCCGACAGCAATCCCGTCTTGCCCTTCCAGCGATGCGGCACGAGCTGGAACGTCGAGCCGTTGCCGAGACCGAACGCGATATACAGGCCGATCAAGATCGCGAGACCGCCCGTGACCGGCGGCATCCAGATCGCGAACGCGAAGTCGCCGATTGCGATCGCGGCGAGCAGCACGAGCAGCGTACGCACGCCCGTCACGCGATCCGCGACATAACCGCCGAACGGCCGCACGATCGCGCCGAGAAACGCGAGCAGCGACATGAATAGCCCGGCTTCGAGCTTCGGCATCTGATAGAGCGACGTGAGCAAGAGCGTCACATACGACGACATCCCGACGAACCCGCCGAACGTAATGCTGTAGATCAGCATGATGACCCACGTGTCGCGCTCGCGGAGCACCGACCGATAGTGCCGCGGCAGCACCGCGATCGCGATGAGCGCGCCGATCACCGGCAAGAGCAGCACGCCGGCCTTGCCGCCGCCGAACACGCCGCCATGCACCGCGAGTACGAGCACGATCAGACTGACGAGCGTCACCGCGAAGCTCGACAGCGCGCGCAGCGTGCTGCCGGTTTTTTCGCCCGCATCCGATGCCCACGCATACAGCGCAACCGCCGTGATCGCGAGCAGCGGCAAGGCGGCCGCCGTCGACATCTGCCAGCCGAAGGCATCGGCGAGATGCGGGAACAGAAAACCATCGAGCACCGCGCCGATGTTGCCGGCCGCGGCGAGACCGAGCACGAGCCCTTGCACTTTCGGCGGATAGTTGCTGCCGGCCATCGGCAGCGCGACGGCGAAGCTCGCGCCACCCATGCCGAGGAACACGCCGAGCACGAGCAGGAGGGCATAAGACGGCACGCCGGGCAAGAGCGGCAGCACGATCGACGGAATCGACGAGAGCACGACGCCCATCAGCGCGACACGCCGCCCATCGGTCGATTGATAGAGATTGCCGAGCGTCACGCGGAGGATGGCCGCGGCGAGCACCGGCACCGCGACGAGAAAGCCCTGCTGCGCGGCGGACATCGTCACTTCGTGGCCGATGAACGGCGCGAGCGGCCCGTACAGCACCCAGACGGTGAAACCCGTGTCGAAATAAAGGAAGCAGGCGAGGAGCGAGCGCCAGTTGCCGCTCTTGAGCGATGCGATCAGATTGGACATTGCGGATTCCGTATGCGCGCGTGCCGCCGGATGAGCACGCGACGGCCCCGAAAACTGCAAGCATCATGCCAATCGAATGCCTGTTTCATCGATGCGTCGCGGCGCCGTGCCTGACGGGATTCGAGGGCGCGGCGCGCGTCACGTCTTCGCTGCAGAAGCACCGCGTCCGTGCGCCACCGCCTGGCGTTGGTGCGCCGCGCCTTCGCGCGGTTCATGCGCCCGCTAGAATGCGGTCTTCGCCTTCAACGCGCCCGGCGGCGCCCGTCGAAATGGAACTGAAATGGCTCGAAGACTTCGTCTCGCTCGCGGAGACGCGCAGCTTTAGCCGCTCCGCCGAACTCAGGCACATCACGCAGCCCGCTTTCTCGCGGCGCATTCAGGCGCTGGAGGCGTGGCTCGGCACGGAGCTCATCGACCGTTCCGTGTATCCGACGCGGCTCACGCAAGCCGGCAACGTGTTCTACGAGCAGGCGCTCGCGATGCTCTCGCAGTTCCACGAGGCGCGCACGCTGCTGCGCGGGCAGGGCGGGGTGCCGTCGGCGACAATCGAATTCGCCGTGCCGCATACGCTTTCGCTCACGTACTTTCCGCGCTGGCTCGAACACATCGAGGCGCGGCTCGGACGCATTCGCACGCGGCTGCGCGCGTTGAACGTACACGATGCGGTGCTCTCGCTCGTCGAAGGCGGCTGCGATCTCGTGATGGGCTATCACCATCCGAGTCATCCGGTGGCGCTCGATCCCGCGCGCTACGACATGCTCACGCTCGGAATCGAGCCGATCAGCCCGTTCTCGTCGGTCACCAAAGGCGGACGCGCGCGCTTCACGCTGCCCGCGACGGCCGAATCGCCGGTGCCGTATCTGTCGTACACGCCTAATGCGTATCTCGGCCGCATGACCGAGGTGATCATCGCGACCGCGCCCACGCGACTCTATCTCGACAAGGTCTATGAAACCGATATGGCCGAGGGTCTGAAAGCGATGGCGCTCGCGGGCCACGGCGTCGCGTTTCTGCCGCACAGCGCCGTCGAGGACGCGGTGGAAGAAGGGCGGCTCGTTCGCCTCGATCGCGGCACGCGCGGCACGCCCGCCGGCCAGTTCACGCTGACGATGGACATCCGGCTCTATCGGGACAAACTCGCCGCGACCGGTGAGGAACCGCGTCAGGCGTTGATGCGCGCGCTCTGGAACGCGGTCGGCGAGGAATTGCAGAAGGCATCGCCGGAAAAGCCCGCCGCGTAAGGCTCTTTGACGTTATGCAGAAATTGCATGATCGGATAAGGAAACGGCATTGGATTTGGAAACGCCGTTTTTCGACAATGGGCGAATTCCTTCACCGCTGGAGCCTCAATGTCTGCCTCGAAGCAATCTGTGCAAGCGCCGGACGCAAAACATGCCATTCCGTCGTATCTCCACGCCGACGATCTCGGACCTTGGGGAAACTATCTGCAGCAGGTCGATCGCGTCGCCCCGTATCTCGGTTCTCTCTCCCGCTGGCTCGAAACGCTCAAGCGCCCCAAGCGCATTCTCGTCGTCGATTGCCCGATCGAACTCGATAACGGCACCGTCGCGCACTTCGAAGGCTATCGCGTGCAGCACAATACGTCGCGCGGTCCCGGCAAGGGCGGCGTGCGTTATCACCAGGAAGTGACGCTCTCCGAAGTGATGGCGCTGTCCGCGTGGATGTCGGTGAAGAACGCGGCCGTCAACGTGCCGTACGGCGGCGCGAAGGGCGGTATCCGTGTCGATCCGCGCACGCTGTCGCGCGGCGAACTCGAGCGCGTGACGCGTCGCTACACCAGCGAGATCGGCATCATCATCGGGCCGAACACGGACATTCCCGCGCCGGACGTGAACACGAACGAGCAGATCATGGCGTGGATGATGGACACCTACTCCATGAACCAGGGCCAGACGGCCACGGGCGTCGTCACCGGCAAGCCGATTTCGCTGGGCGGCTCGCTCGGCCGCAAGGAAGCGACGGGACGCGGCGTGTTCGTCGTCGGCACGGAAGCGGCGCGGCGCATCGGCGTGGAGATCGAAGGCGCGCGCATCGCGGTGCAGGGCTTCGGCAACGTCGGCGGCATCGCGGCGAAGCTGTTCCAGGAAGCGGGCGCGAAGGTCATCGCCGTGCAGGATCACACGGGCACGATCCACAACTCGAAGGGCATCGACACCATCGCGCTGCTCGATCACGTCGCGAAGAACGGCGGCGTGGGCGGCTTCGCGGGCGCGGACCCGGTGCAGGCGGACGAGTTCTGGATGATCGAAAGCGACATCCTGATTCCGGCCGCGCTGGAAAATCAGATTACCGAGAAGAACGCAGGGAAGATTCGCACGAAGATCGTCGTCGAAGGCGCGAACGGTCCGACCACGACCGCGGCGGACGACATCCTGACCGACAAGGGCGTCCTCGTCATTCCCGACGTGATCGCGAATGCGGGCGGCGTGACCGTGTCGTACTTTGAATGGGTGCAGGACTTCTCCAGCTTCTTCTGGACCGAGGACGAGATCAATCAGCGTCTCGAGCGCGTGATGCGCGAAGCGTTCGCCGGCGTGTGGCAGGTCGCGAGCGAGCACAAGGTGTCGGTGCGCACGGCTGCGTTCATCGTCGCGTGTACGCGGATTCTGCAGGCGCGCGAAATGCGCGGCCTGTATCCCTGATCCGATGCGCTTCAGTGCGCTTCCGGCGAGCGGTCCGCGATCAGCGGATCGCCATTGCGCCCCTTAAAATGCGGGCGGCATTTCCTCGGGAATGCCGCCCGCATTTGCATGAAAACTACAAGTCGGCGGGCTAGCTGTATTCGGTCAAGCATCTGCGTAAAAACGCCAGTAATATGCGCGCTCGCAGCGAGTTGGCCCGACCGTCTCGGAAATAAGACGACGTGGGTTAACAATCATTCTTTCAGAATAATTACCCTGCTAAACTTGCCGCGGTTTTTCGCCACAGGAGATCGAACACATGAAGGTTAAAAAGGCTGCGCTTCTCGTCGCCGCGCTGGGCTTCATCGCAACGAGCGCTTACGCTCAGGACGCCGGCACGCTCAAGAAAATCAAGGACACGGGTGTGATCTCGCTGGGGCATCGCGAATCGTCCATTCCGTTTTCCTACTATGACGACAAGCAGAATGTCGTCGGCTACTCGCACGAATTCGCGCTGAAAGTCGTGGAAGCGGTCAAGCAGAAGCTGGGCATGCAGGACCTGAAGGTGAAGCTCACGCCGATCACCTCGCAAAACCGCATTCCGCTCGTGCAGAACGGCACCGTGGATATCGAGTGCGGCTCGACCACGAACAACGCCGAGCGCCAGCAGCAAGTTTCCTTCTCGAACACGATCTTCGTGATCGGCACGCGCCTCATGACCAAGAAGGATTCCGGCGTGAAGGACTGGGCCGACCTGAAGGGCAAGACCGTCGTGACGACCGCCGGCACCACGTCCGAGCGCCTGCTTCGCAAGATGAATCAGGACAAGAACATGGGCATGAACATCATCAGCGCGAAGGATCACGGCGAGTCGTTCCTGACGCTGTCGACGGGCCGCGCCGTCGCGTTCATGATGGACGATGCGCTGCTCGCCGGCGAGCGCGCCAAGTCGAACAACCCGAACGATTTCGTGATCGTGGGTGCGCCGCAATCGCATGAAGCGTACGGCTGCATGATCCGCAAGAACGATCCGGAGTTCAAGAAGGTCGTCGACGACGCGATCGCCAAGGTCGAAACGTCCGGCGATGCGGCCAAGATCTACAAGAAGTGGTTCGAAAGCCCGATCCCGCCGAAGGGTCTCAACCTCAACTTCCCTGAAAGTGACGACATGAAGGCTCTCTACAAGAGCCCGAATGACAAGGCAATCGACTAACCGGTTCGGATAATCGAACAGACGAAACGGAAGGAGCTTGCTTCTTCCGTTTCTTTTTGGAGTGAGTCCATGTCTTATCACTGGAACTGGGGCATATTGCTGAGTCCGGTTTCGACCGGCGAGCCCACCACGTATCTCGGCTGGCTGATCTCCGGCTTCTGGGTGACGATTACCGTGTCGCTCGCGGCCTGGGTGATCGCGCTCGTGGTCGGCTCGTTGTTCGGCATCTTGCGCACGGTCCCGAATCGCACGCTGGCGGGCATCGGCACCGTCTACGTCGCGATCTTCCGTAACATCCCGCTGATCGTGCAGTTCTTCGTCTGGTATCTCGTGATACCGGAGCTGCTGCCGCCTTCCATCGGCAACTGGTTCAAGCAACTGCCGCCTGGCGCGCAGTTCTTTTCATCGTCGATCATCTGTCTCGGGCTCTTCACCGGCGCGCGCGTGTGCGAGCAGGTGCGCTCGGGCATCAACGCGCTGCCGCGCGGACAGCGCAACGCGGGCCTCGCGATGGGCTTCACGCAATGGCAGACATATCGCTACGTGCTGATGCCGGTCGCGTACCGCATCATCGTGCCGCCGCTCACGTCGGAATTCCTCAACGTGTTCAAGAACTCGGCGGTGGCGTCGACCATCGGTCTGCTGGATTTGTCCGCGCAGGCGCGACAGCTCGTCGACTACACGGCGCAGACGTATGAATCGTTCATCGCGGTGACGCTCGCGTACATGCTCATCAACCTTGTCGTGATGACGTTGATGCGCTGGCTCGAAGCGAAGACGCGGCTGCCTGGCTACATCGGAGGCAAGTAATGCATCAGTTCAACTGGAGTGACGTGCTTGCGCAGTGGCCCACGCTGATGACGGGCGCGAAGATCACGCTGCAGATCACCTTGCTGGCGATCGTGATCGGCATCGTCTGGGGCACGGTGCTCGCGCTGTTTCGCCTGTCGGGCGTCAAGCCGCTGCAATGGTTCGCGAGCGCGTACGTCACGCTGTTCCGCTCGATTCCGCTCGTGATGGTGCTGCTGTGGTTCTTCCTGATCGTGCCGCAGTTGTTGCAGAACGTGCTCGGGCTGTCGGCGGACATCGACATTCGTCTTGCCTCGGCGATGGTCGCGTTCTCGCTCTTCGAAGCTGCGTACTATTCGGAAATCATCCGCGCCGGCATTCAGGCGGTGCCGCGCGGCCAAGTCAACGCGGCGTTCGCGCTCGGCATGACCTATGGCCAGGCGATGAAACTCGTCGTGCTGCCGCAGGCGTTCCGCGCAATGGTGCCGCTTCTGCTCACGCAGGCCATCGTGCTCTTTCAGGATACGTCGCTCGTGTACGTCATTAGCCTCGCGGACTTCTTCCGCACGGCGACGAACATCGGGGACCGCGACGGCACGTCCGTCGAAATG
Organism: Caballeronia catudaia; assembly: GCF_001544755.2. GTDB lineage: Bacteria > Pseudomonadota > Gammaproteobacteria > Burkholderiales > Burkholderiaceae > Caballeronia > Caballeronia catudaia. The sequence goes on from NZ_FCOF02000035.1 coordinate 53,236, forward strand.
ATCCTGTTCGCGGGCGCATGCTATTTCGTGATCTGCGTGGTGGCGTCGGCCCTCGTCAAAAGTCTTCAGAAAAAGGTCGCAAGATGATCTCTATCAAGAATGTTTCCAAGTGGTACGGGCAGTTCCAGGTGCTCACGGACTGCACGACCGAAGTGAAGAAGGGCGAGGTCGTCGTGGTGTGCGGCCCGTCGGGTTCGGGCAAGTCGACGCTCATCAAGACCGTGAACGGCCTCGAGCCGTTCCAGAAGGGCGAGATCACGATCAACGGCCAGTCGCTCACGGATAAGAAGACGAATCTGTCGAAGCTGCGTTCGAAGGTCGGCATGGTGTTTCAGCACTTCGAGCTGTTTCCGCATCTGACGATCACGCAGAACCTGACGCTCGCGCAGATCAAGGTCCTCGGCCGCTCGAACGACGAAGCGGCGCAGAAGGGCATGAAGCTGCTGGATCGCGTCGGCCTGCGCGCGCATGCGGACAAGTTTCCGGGCCAGCTTTCGGGCGGTCAGCAGCAGCGCGTGGCGATTGCGCGCGCGCTGTCGATGGACCCGATCGCGATGCTCTTCGACGAGCCCACTTCCGCGCTCGATCCCGAGATGATCAACGAAGTGCTCGACGTGATGGTCGAACTCGCGCAGGAAGGCATGACCATGATGTGCGTGACGCACGAAATGGGCTTCGCTAAGAAGGTGGCGAACCGCGTGATCTTCATGGATCGCGGGCTCATCGTGGAAGATGATCAGAAGGACGCGTTCTTTGCGAATCCGAAGTCGGATCGCGCGAAGGATTTTCTGGCGAAGATTTTGCACTGACCTCGTCTTCGAAGAAGAAAACGGCGCTTCCGAAAAAGAAGCGCCGTTTTTTATTCGATTCCGAGTTCGCTTTCCACCGCCGCCGTCGTGCGGATCTCGTCGATTTTCAGCGCCGACCCGACACAAGCCTTCGCGAGCGGCACCGCCGCCTTCTTCGCGACTTCCTCCGGCACCGGAATGTTCACCGAGCGCGCGAGGTCGCCGCCCTGGAACATCGCGAGATCGCCGGGCGCGAAGCGCGTCCAGATTTCATTGTCGGTGAGCGGCGACGTGGCGATCACGGCGACGCGGTCCTCCGGCGTCGTGTACTTGGCGAAGTCGATCGACATGTCCGCGTCGATCAGATGCGCCGTCGAGAACGGCCAGCTCCGCACCAGATAGTACAAATGCGTCGAGCAGTGCGAGAAGAGCGCCTGACCGTTCGACATCAGGAAGTTGAATACGCCGTGTTGCGTGATGCCGCGCGTAAGGTCGGTGAGCGCGTCGAAGAGCTCGTCGAGCGGCGGCTGCGAGCACGGAAACGCGCTGCGCAAGCCCTGCAGCAGCGCGCAGAACGCGAGCTCGCTGTCCGTCGTACCGACCGGCTGATACACGCCCGTCAATTCCGGCGAATGCCCGACCAGATCGCCGTTGTGCGCGAAAATCCAGTGGCGTCCCCACAGCTCGCGCATGAACGGATGGCAGTTTTCGAGCAGGATGTGCCCCTGCGTCGCCTTGCGGATATGCGCGATCGTGTTCTTCGATTTGATCGGATAGCGCTTCACCATGTCCGCGAGCGGCGAGCTGGCGGAAGACTGATGATCGATGAAAAGCCGGCAGGCCTTGTCTTCGAAGAACGCGATGCCCCAGCCGTCCGCGTGATGATCCGTCACTCCGCCGCGCGCCGCGAATCCGGTGAACGAGAAGGTCACGTCCGTGGGTGCGGCGCAGTTCATTCCGAGAAGTTGGCACATGATGCTGGGGCGGGCGGCTTATGGCCTGGTTGTTACAATACGTCCGACAAGCATAGCACCGAGGCTGAAGCGAAAAAATCGCGCGAGCGCTCGCCAGCGCACGCGTTGTGGATTTTCCACGGCGATTTTTTCCAGTCTCCGCGTGAACGTGCGCCTTCCAACGTCTCCCGTCACTTCGCCATGTCCGCTAACTCATCCTCGCCCAAATCGCTCACGATCGCGCGCCCCGACGACTGGCATCTACACGTGCGCGACGGCGCGACGCTCGCGGCCGTCCTGCCGCACACGGGGCGCCAGTTCGGCCGCGCAATCATCATGCCGAACCTGAAGCCGCCGGTCACGACGACGGAACTGGCCGCCGCGTACCGCGAGCGCATCCTGGCGGCGCTGCCGAAAGATGGAGCGCTCGCTCGCTTCGAGCCGCTGATGACGCTCTATCTCACCGACAACACGCCGCCAGACGAGATCCGCCGCGCAAAAGAGAGCGGCTTCGTGCATGGCGTGAAGCTGTATCCGGCGGGCGCGACGACCAATTCCGACGCGGGCGTGACGGATCTGCTCGGCAAGTGCGCGAAAACGCTCGAAACGATGCAGGAAGTCGGCATGCCTTTGCTGGCTCACGGCGAAGTGACGGACAGCGACATCGACGTGTTCGATCGCGAAAAGGTGTTCATCGACCGCGTGATGACGCCGCTGCGCCGCGATTTTCCGGCGCTGAAGGTCGTGTTCGAGCACATCACGACGAAGGATGCCGCGGATTACGTGCGCGACGCGGAAGGCCCGATCGGAGCCACGATCACCGCGCATCACCTGCTCTATAACCGCAACATCATGCTGGTCGGCGGCATGCGGCCGCATTATTACTGCCTGCCGGTATTGAAGCGCGAGATGCATCGCGTGGCCCTCGTCGAGGCGGCGACGTCGGGCAATCCGCGCTACTTCCTCGGCACCGACAGCGCGCCGCATCCGAAGGGCCTGAAGGAGCACGCCTGCGGCTGTGCGGGCTGCTACACGGCGCTGCACGCGCTCGAGCTCTACGCCGAAACCTTCGACAAGGCTGGCGCGCTCGACAAGCTCGAAGGCTTCGCGAGTTTCCACGGCGCGGACTTCTACGGCCTGCCGCGCAGCGCAGAAAAGGTGACGCTGGAACGCGCATCGTGGACGCTGCCCGCCGAGTTCACCGCCGGCGACGCGACGATCGTCCCGCTGCGCGGCGGCGAGTCGATCGGCTGGCGCTTCTCGGACGCGCATTGACACGACGCACGTGAGCGCGGGTTTCGCCGATATCGACTGGACGCGGCCCTGGCTCGCGCCGATCGAGCCGCGCGGCAGGCGCTGGCAGGCGGCGGCGCTCGCCGGTTGCGCCGACTATCTCGCGACGCTGAACGAAGACGCGTCCGCCGCCGCGCTTTTCACGGGCCGTGGGCGGCCGCTCGCGTTCATCGCGCAGGAAGAATTGCCGGCCGGCGCGTCTTACGAAGCTCACATCGCGCAGACCGGCCGCGTGCCGACGCGCCACAATCTCCACGATTTCTTCAACGGCTCGATGTGGTTCGCGTATCCGCGCATCAAGGCGACGCTCAACGCGCGCCAGGCGGAGCAGATTGATGAACGCGGCATCGGCCCGACGCGCGGCGGCGTGCGCGACGCGCTCACGCTCTTCGACGAAAACGCGGTGCTCTTCGCCTGCACCGATGCATCGCTCGCGGATTCGCTGCGCGGCTTTCACTGGCGCAAGCTGTTCATCGAACAACGCGCGGCGTGGGGCACGCGCTGCGAGGCGCGCATCTTCGGCCATGCGTTGCTGGAAAAGCTCGTCGCGCCGTACAAGGCGTGCACGGGGCACGCGTGGATCGTCGACGTTCCTGCGGACTATTTCACGCTCGACGATGCCGGCCGCCGCGCGCTCATCGACGAACGCATCGCGCAAAGCTTGCTCGACGCGCCGCTCGACAGCCGCGCCTTCGCGCCGCTGCCGGTGCTGGGCGTGCCGGGATGGTGGGAGGCGAACGCATCGCCCGATTTCTATGACGATGTCGCCGTGTTCCGCCCGGGCCGGCGTCATCGCTGATGTTAAAATCGATGCCGCAAAGCAGGCCAGGCAATCGCGGCTTCGGCGTTTTGGCGCCGAGGGCGAGGAAAGTCCGGACTCCACAGGGCAGGGTGATGGCTAACGGCCATCCGTGGCAACACGCGGAACAGGGCAACAGAAAGCAAACCGCCGATGGCTTCGGGCGCAAGTCCGAAGATCAGGTAAGGGTGAAACGGTGCGGTAAGAGCGCACCGCGGACGTCGCGAGACGTTCCGGCACGGTAACCTCCACCCGGAGCAATTCCAAATAGGCAGGCGCGCATCCTCGCGATGCAGGACGGGGCCCCCGTTTCGTCTGCGGGTAGGAAGCTTGAGCGCGTCAGCAATGGCGCGCCTAGAGGAATGATTGCCACGCGCGTCCGGCTTCGGCCGGGCGTGTGCACAAAATCCGGCTTATCGGCCCGCTTTGTCGACATAAAAGGAAAGAGCCGGCGTCGCACGACGTCGGCTCTTTTTGTTTGCGCGGATGCTTCGCGCTCAGACTTCGACGATCTCGAACGAATGCGTGAGCTCCGCCGACTTCGCCAGCATGATCGAGGCCGAGCAGTACTTGTCGTGCGACAGGTTGATCGCGCGCTCGACCGTCGCCGGATTCAGGTTCTTGCCCGTTACCGTGAAATGAAAGTGGATCTTCGTGAAGACCTTCGGGTCTTCGCTCGCGCGATCCGCCTTGAGCGTCACCGAACAGCCCTGGATTTCCTGGCGGCTCTTCTTCAGAATCATCACGACGTCGTACGCGGTGCAGCCGCCGGTGCCGAGCAGCACCATTTCCATCGGGCGGGGCGCGAGATTGCGGCCGCCGCCTTCGGGCGCGCCGTCCATGTTGACGAGATGACCGCTGCCCGTTTCGGCGGCGAACGCCATGCCGTCTTGTCCCATCCAGCTAACTTTGCATTCCATGCTCAGGCTCCAGCTGCTCAACGGATCGTTACAGAGAGCTTCATTGTAGCGGCTCATCGACTTCGGTTCTCTCGCTGCTTACGAGCAATTACCAGTTGACGCGGTGAAATTCGGCGAGGCGATTGGCTAGTCGATGATTCGAACGAACCTTCTAGATCGGGTGACTCGCCGACGTGCGCCAGTGTTTTTGGCGTAACTACTTGAATTAGAAGAGGACATGCGCTGTGTCATTGATCGTATTGCTATTTCAAATAATGAAACTAGATTTCACGATACAAATATTCTTGCCTTGCAGCATGACCCTACCTATACTCGTTTCTGTCTCCTCCACCTCCTCCTTGGTGGATTAAGCCCGAGCCTCAGCTGCCCGGGCTTTTTTTTCGTCCATGCGGTCCGCGAATCAAATTTTTGACGCGGCAACAGAAATCCCTTTATAATTCAAAGTTCTCTTCGCCCAACGCCCGCGGAGGGAGGCCTGTGAGAGCCTGCACGCGCCGGATTTCCGGATCTGAGCGCACTCATATAAGCAGGGCCGAACAGCGCAGAGTCGAAATCAGTTCAAGGGCAATTCAATTTTTTGGATCGATCATGAAGACGTTTTCCGCAAAAGCCGAAGAGGTGACGCGCGAATGGTACGTGATTGACGCGACGGATAAGGTTCTCGGCCGTGTCGCCAGCGAAGTGGCACGCCGTCTTCGCGGCAAGCACAAGCCTGAATTTACTCCGCACGTCGACACTGGTGATTTCATCATCATCATCAACGCCGGCAAGCTGAAGGTCACGGGCAACAAGACCACGGACAAGAAGTACTATCGTCACTCGGGCTACCCGGGCGGCATCTACGAAACGACGTTCGGCAAGATGCAAGAGCGCTTCCCGGGCCGTGCGCTCGAGAAGGCTGTCAAGGGCATGCTTCCGAAGGGTCCTCTCGGCTACGCAATGATCAAGAAGCTCAAGGTCTACGCTGAAGCCACGCATCCGCATACGGCTCAACAGCCTAAAGCGCTCGAGATCTAAGGGGAGCCCAAATGATCGGTAACTGGAACTACGGTACGGGCCGCCGCAAGAGCGCCGTCGCTCGCGTCTTCATCAAGTCGGGCAAGGGCGAGATCGTCGTCAATGGCAAGCCCATCGCCGACTACTTCTCGCGTGAAACGTCGCTGATGATCGTGCGCCAGCCGCTCGAACTCACGAACCACGCCACCACGTTCGACATCAAGGTCAACGTGAACGGCGGCGGTGAAACGGGTCAGGCAGGCGCGGTTCGCCACGGCATCACCCGCGCGCTGATGGACTACGACGCAACGCTGAAGTCGCAACTGTCGAACGCTGGCTTCGTCACGCGTGACGCGCGTGAAGTGGAACGTAAGAAGGTCGGTTTCCACAAGGCACGCCGCAGGAAGCAGTTCTCGAAGCGTTAAGCGCTTCGGCTTCGCTCGGGCTGGTCCGCCGGCCCGGATGCGAAACTGCCGCAAAGCCGCCCGCACTCAGGTGCCGGCGGCTTTTCTGTTTTGGCGCGCGCAGGCTGATCGATGTCGAATTTGCATATAGCCCATTGATTTCATGGACATTCGGCACGATATTGAGATCAGCTCTACAATAGCGGTTAGAAGCTTAATTGGAGAATTCGAATGAGCGCTGTCAGCGACACCCCCACGACCGAAATGCCGATGCCGTTCGTCTTCACCGACGCGGCTGCGGACAAAGTCAAGCAATTGATCGACGAAGAAGGCAATCCGGATCTGAAGCTGCGCGTGTTCGTGCAAGGCGGCGGATGCTCGGGGTTCCAGTACGGTTTCACGTTCGACGAGGAAGTCAACGAAGACGACACCGTGCTGGACAAGGCGGGTGTGCAGTTGCTCGTCGACTCGATGAGCTATCAGTATCTCGTCGGCGCGGAGATCGACTATAAGGACGACCTCAACGGCGCCCAGTTCGTCATCAAGAACCCGAACGCCACGACCACCTGCGGTTGCGGTTCGTCGTTCTCGGTTTAAGCGCGTTTCTGGCGCTGAAGAAAAACGGAGCCTCGGTGGCTCCGTTTTTTCGTTAACGCGGGTACACCGCGCCGAGCACGCGTTCGCCCGCCGCGCCCGTGACCGCGGGCAGGTTGCCCGGCTCGCGCGCGACACAGCGCATCGCGAGCCATGCGAAGGCGAACGCTTCGACTTGCTGCGGCGGCACGCCGAGCGCTTCGGTCGTCATGACGGGCACGCTCGCCATCGAGTTGTCTGCCAGCGCCTGTTGAAGCATCTGCATCAGCACCGGATTGCGCGCGCCGCCGCCGCACACGTACACGGCGCGCGTGTCGGGTGCATGGCGCGCGATCTCGCGGGCAACGGTCGTCGCGGTGAGCGCGGTGAGCGTCGCCTGAACGTCGGCGGGAGCGAGGCTTGCGAAGGCCGCGAGCTTCGCATCCATCCACGCCGGATTGAACAGATCGCGGCCCGTGCTCTTCGGCGGCGCGAGGTCGAAAAACGGTTCGTCGAGCAACGCGTTCAAAAGCGTCTGGCTGATCCGGCCTTGCGCCGCGAACTGTCCGCCATCGTCATACGCGCGCTGCGTGTGACGGAACGCCCATTCGTCGATGAGCGCATTCGCCGGGCCGCAATCGAAGCCGCGCACTTCGCCGTTCGCCGCGAGAATCGTGATGTTGCTGATGCCGCCCAGATTGCACACGACGCGCGTTTCGTTCGCTGCGCCGAACACGGTCGCGTGAAACGCCGGCACGAGCGGCGCGCCCTGGCCGCCCGCGGCGACGTCTCGGCTGCGGAAGTCGGCGACCACGTCGATGCTGGTCATTTCCGCGAGCAGCGCGGGATTGTTGATCTGCCGCGTGTAACCCTTTTCCGGCCGATGCCGCACGGTTTGTCCATGCACGCCGATCGCCCGCACCTTGGACGCCGAATAACCGCTCATGCTCTGCAATTCGTGACAGCAGACGGCGTAGCGCGTCGCCAGCGCATTGGCGGCGAGGGCTTCGCGTTCGAGCTCGTTGTCGCCGGGCGTTTGCAGTTCGAAGAGCGCGTCGCGCAAGCCTTTCGAAAAGGACACATGCGCCTCGCCGAGCACGACGGGCGCTTTGCCCGTCGCGAACTGCACCGCGACGCCATCGACGCCGTCCATGCTGGTGCCGGACATCAAACCGAAGTACACGCCATCCGACTTGCCGGTTTCGATTGCTTCGGTTTTCTTTCCCACGTTGCTCTCCTCTTCGATGCCGCGCCGCCGGTTCTCGTTCAATCGGCGATTATCCGCGTTACGGACCGAATCGTTAAGATGCGTCTGACGTTGATCTGGATGGAAACAGTTCGCCAGCACATGAAACGGCGCGAATGGCCGCGTCATCGCGTAAAATCCTCAGCCTGAACAAGCAATTGCGCGCGATATCGACATTTTCCGCGCGCGCCGCTCGACCGAGCGGCCTTCCTTCCGGCACGGCGCCCGCCGCCACATCGCCAGTCATCGAACCCTTTTGACTTCACAAGCCGCAAGCATGACCACTGATTCCAACGCTTCCGCCGCGCAGAGCTTTCCGATCACCGACGACGTGAAGAGCGCGCTCGCCATCGCCAAACGTGGCTGCGACGAGCTGCTGATCGAGGACGAATTCGCGCAGAAGCTCGCGAGAAGCGCCGCGACGGGCAAGCCGCTGCGCATCAAGCTCGGTCTCGATCCGACCGCGCCCGATATCCACATCGGCCATACGGTCGTGCTGAACAAGATGCGCCAGTTGCAGGATCTCGGCCATCACGTCATTTTTTTGATCGGCGATTTCACGTCGCTGATCGGCGATCCGTCCGGCCGCAACGCGACGCGCCCGCCGCTCACGCGCGAGCAGATCGAAATGAACGCGAAGACGTACTTCGAGCAGGCGTCGCTCGTGCTCGACCGCGAGAAAACCGAAATCCGCTACAACAGCGAATGGTCGATGCCGCTCGGCGCCGACGGCATGATCAAGCTCGCATCGCGCTACACGGTCGCGCGAATTCTCGAGCGCGAGGATTTCACCAAGCGCTTTCAGGGCGGCGTGCCGATCTCGATCCACGAATTCCTCTATCCGCTCATGCAGGGCTATGACTCCGTCGCGCTGAATTCGGATCTCGAACTCGGCGGCACGGATCAGAAATTCAACCTGCTCGTGGGCCGCGAACTGCAGAAGCAATACGGTCAGGAACAGCAGTGCATCCTGACGATGCCGCTGCTCGAAGGTCTCGATGGCGTCGAGAAGATGTCGAAGTCGAAGAACAACTACGTCGGCATCAGCGAGAAGCCGACCGAGATGTTCGGCAAGTTGATGAGCATCTCCGACGTGCTCATGTGGCGTTATTTCGAACTGCTGTCGTTCCGGCCGATGAGCGAGATCGAAGGCTACAAGCGCGAAGCCGAAGGCGGACGCAATCCGCGCGACTTCAAGGTGATGCTCGCGCAGGAAATCGTCGCGCGCTTCCATTCGTCCGCCGACGCCGGGCGCGCGCTCGACGACTTCAACCATCGTGCGAAGGGCGGTGTGCCGGACGACATTCCGTCGGTGACGCTCGCGGGCGCGCCGGTCGCGATCGGCCAGTTGCTGAAGCAGGCGGGCCTCGTGCCGTCGACCAGCGAAGCGCTGCGCAATATCGAGCAGGGCGGCGTGAAGATCGACGGCGCGACCGTTTCCGACAAGGCGCTGAAAGTCGAAGCGGGCGAGTTCGTCGTGCAGGTGGGCAAGCGCCGCTTCGCACGCGTTACGTTGACGGCATGATCGCGCTGATTCAACGCGTAAAGCGCGCCGATGTGCGCGTGGGCGAGCGCGTCACCGGGGCGATCGACGCGGGACTGCTCGCGCTCGTCTGCGCCGAACGCGGCGACAACGAAGCCGCCGCTGACAAACTCCTCGCCAAGATGCTCGGCTATCGCGTGTTCAGCGATACAGCGGGCAAGATGAATCTCTCTGTGCAAAGCGTCGACGGCGGCTTGCTGCTCGTATCGCAATTCACGCTCGCCGCCGATACGAACAGCGGCCTGCGCCCGAGCTTCACGCCCGCCGCGCCGCCGGACGAAGGCAAACGGCTCTTCGAATATTTCGTCGGGCAGGCGCGGGACAAGCATCCGATTGTCGAGACGGGGGAGTTCGGTGCGGAGATGCAGGTATCGCTCGTCAACGACGGGCCGGTGACTTTCTGGCTTCAGGTAAGACCATGACGACTCAGGTTCTCTTCATCCGCCACGGCGAAACCAGTTGGAACGCCATCAAGCGCATTCAGGGGCATATCGACATTCCGTTGTCCGCGCACGGCTTGCTGCAAGCGGAACAGCTCGGGGAGCGGCTTGCGCGCGATGGCCGGATCGATGCGGTGTATTCCAGCGATCTGCAACGCGCGCAGCAGACGGCGCGTCCTTTCGCGGACGCGCTCGGGCTCGGCTTGCGTTTGTCGGAGCGCTTGCGCGAGCGCTTCTACGGCGCGTTCCAGGGCCACGACAGCGACGAGATCAACGACAAGTTTCCCGCCGAATACATCGAATGGCAGACGCGCGATCCCGGTTTCGCGCCGCCCGGCGACGGCGAATCGCAGCGCGTGTTCTATCACCGCATCGTGCATGCGATGGAGCCGATCGTCGCAGCGCATCCGGACGGACGCATCGCGGTGGTCGCGCATGGCGGCGTGCTCGATTGCATCTATCGGTTCGCGATGAAGCTATCGCTGCACGAGCCGCGCAACTGGCCGCTGCTCAATTGCAGCGTCAATGTGGTCGATTACGCCGATGGCGGCGCGACGGTCGTGACGTGGGGCGATATCGCGCATCTTTCGACCGACACCGACGACGACAGCCTCCGCAAGCGCGCCTAGCCGTTATTCACGTCCCAGAGATCGCGAATTGGCCCCGCGTCCGGCGCGGCAAGGCCGAAGTGCCGGTACGTGAGCATCGTTGCGACACGCCCGCGCGGCGTGCGCTGCAGAAAGCCCTGCTGGATCAGATAAGGCTCCAGCACGTCTTCGATCGTATCGCGCTCTTCGCCGATGGCCGCGGCGAGATTGTCCACGCCGACGGGCCCGCCATCGAACTTGTGCAGGATCGCTTCGAGCAGCTTGCGGTCCATCAGATCGAAGCCGACGGGATCGACGTCGAGCATCTTCAATGCTTTATCGGCGACATCGGCGGTGATCATGCCGTCCGCTTTCACTTCGGCGTAATCGCGCACGCGACGCAGCAAGCGGTTCGCAATACGCGGCGTGCCGCGCGAGCGCTTCGCGATTTCCAGCGCGCCTTCGGGCACGATCTCCGCCTTCAGCAGCGACGCCGAGCGCGCCACGATGCGCGCCAGCTCGCTCGCGTTATAGAACTCCAGCCGCGACACGATGCCGAAGCGGTCGCGCAGCGGATTCGTCAACATGCCTGCGCGCGTGGTCGCACCGACGAGCGTGAACGGCTGAAGATCGAGCTTCACGCTGCGCGCGGCCGGTCCTTCGCCGATCATGATGTCGATCTGATAATCCTCCAGCGCCGGATACAGGATTTCCTCGACGACCGGTGAAAGCCGGTGAATCTCGTCGATGAACAACACGTCGTTGGCTTCGAGATTCGTGAGCAGCGCGGCGAGGTCGCCCGCGCGTTCCAGCACCGGCCCCGACGTCTGCCGCAGATTCACGCCCATTTCCCGCGCGATGATATGCGCGAGCGTGGTCTTGCCGAGACCGGGCGGCCCGAACAACAGCACGTGATCGAGCGCTTCAGAACGGCGCTTGGCCGCCTCGATGAAGATTTCGAGTTGGCCGCGCGCCTTTTCCTGCCCGATGTATTCGTCGAGCTTGTGCGGGCGCAGCGCCCGTTCGAAAGCTTCCTCGTTCCGCGAGACGGGCGTGGCCGAGATGACGCGTTCGGCGGCGAGTTTGTCGGTTTCGATCATTTTTCGATTGTACAGCGAGCTTTTCAGCCGCGAATCTGGCCGAATGGCCTAGGCCAAATCACGCTTTTGAAAGCGCCTTCAAAGCCATCTTGATGCCTTCCGAAACGCCCGTTCCCGCCGGCACATTCTTGACCGCGGCGAGCGCTTCCTTCTCCGAATAACCGAGCGCGAGCAGCGCGTTGAGGATGTCGGACGCGTGATCGGACTGCGAAACCGTCGCCGCGATCGCGCCGAGATCCGCGCCGAGTTTGCCCTTCAGTTCGAGCAGTAATCGCTCGGCCGTCTTCTTGCCGATGCCCGGCACGCGCGTGAGGCGCGCGGCGTCCTGCGTCGTGACGGTCTGCGAGAGTTCGTGCACGCTCATGCCCGAGAGCACGGCCAACGCCATCCGCGCGCCGATGCCACTGATCTTCAGCAACTCGCGGAACGTCGCGCGTTCCTGCGCGGTGAGAAAACCGTACAGCAGATGCGCGTCTTCGCGCACGATCAGCTGCGTGAGCAGCACGACCTTCTCGCCGGTATTCGGCAGGTTGTAGAACGTGCTCATCGGCACGTCGATTTCGTAGCCGACGCCGTTGCAGTCGACGAGCAGATGCGGCGGATTTTTTTCCAGCAGAACGCCGGCGATGCGACCGATCATAGTTCGAGCTTGAGAGGAGTGTTAACCGATGAGACGCCCGCGCCGCACGCGCAAGCCTTTCTTGGCAAGCGATGGCGCGATGCCGCCGAGCGCCGCGAGACCCGTGCCGCCGTGCGCGTGACAGATGGCCATGCCGAGCGCGTCGGCGGCGTCGGTGCTCGGCACGCCGGAGAGATTCAATAGCCGCACGACCATCTGCTGCATCTGCTCCTTGGTCGCGCGTCCATAGCCGACGACGGCCTGCTTCAGTTGCAGCGCGGTGTATTCCGCCACCGGCACGCCGCTCGCGACGAGCCCGCAGATCGCGGCGCCGCGCGCCTGCCCGAGCAGGAGCGTCGATTGCGGATTGACGTTGACGAAGACCTTTTCGATCGCGGCCTGATCCGGGTTGTGCTGCGCGATGAGCGTGGAAATGCCGCTGAAAATCGTGTTGAGGCGCGAAGGCAGATCCGCGTCGGCCGTCTTGATGACGCCGCTCGTCACGTAGTTGAGCGTATGCCCATGCTTCTCGATGATGCCGAAGCCAGTCACGCGCAGGCCAGGATCGATGCCGAGGATTCTCATTCGTTCGCGTTTTGCGCTTTGCGCTGGTTCAAAACATAAGGCCTGTTTGCGCCGTGCGCGGCGCAAACAGGCCCATGTTATCTGGAAATACCTGAATTAATGACGGAAGTGACGCGTGCCCGTGACGATCATCGCGACATTGTGCTCGTCGGCGGCGGCGATCACTTCGTCGTCGCGCATCGAGCCGCCCGGCTGGATCACGCAGGTCGCGCCCGCGTTCACGACGACGTCGAGGCCATCGCGGAACGGGAAGAACGCATCCGACGCCACTGCCGAGCCGTTCAGCGTCAAACCGGCGTTCTGCGCCTTGATGCCCGCGATGCGCGCCGAGTCCACGCGGCTCATCTGGCCGGCACCGACGCCCATCGTCATGCCGTTCGCGCAGAACACGATGGCGTTCGACTTCACGTACTTCGCGACGCGCCACGCGAACATCAGATCGTCCATTTCCTTCGGCGTCGGATGGCGCTTCGTCACGACGCGCAGTTCGTGCGGCTGCACGTTCTTCGCATCGAGCGATTGCACGAGCAGACCGCCGCCGACGCGCTTCAGATCGAACGCGTTGTGACCGCCGCCGAGCGCGATCTGCAACAGGCGCACGTTCTGCTTCGCGGCAAACACGGCGCGCGCCGCCTCGCTGAACGAAGGCGCGATCAGCACTTCGACGAACTGCTTCGCCACCGCCTGCGCCGCGGCTTCGTCGACTTCACGATTGAACGCGATGATGCCGCCGAACGCGGAGGTCGGATCGGTCTGGAACGCCTTCGAGTACGCTTCGAGCGCGTTCGCGCCGAGCGCCACGCCGCACGGATTCGCGTGCTTGATGATGACGCACGCGGGCGCGTCGAACGTTTTCACGCATTCCCACGCGGCGTCCGAATCGGCGATGTTGTTGTACGACAGTTCCTTGCCCTGCAACTGCTCGTAGTTCGCGAGCGCGCCGGCGGGCACGGACAGGTCGCGGTAGAACGCCGCGCTCTGATGCGGATTCTCGCCGTAGCGCAGATCCTGCACCTTCTCGAACGCCAGATTGAACGTGGCCGGATACGTGTTGCGATCCGAATGCTGGAGCGCTTCGGTCAGGCTCGTCAGATAGTTCGTGATCGCGCCGTCGTATTGCGCGGTGTGCGCGAACACCTTGGTCGCGAGACGGAACTTCGTCTGGTAGCCGACGCTGTTGCTGTTCGCGCGCATCTCGTCGAGCACCGTCGAGTAATCAGCCGGATCGACGATTACCGTCACGTCGCGATGATTCTTCGCCGCCGAGCGCAGCATGGTCGGGCCGCCGATATCGATATTCTCGATCGCGTCTTCCAGCGTGCTCTCTTCCTTCGCGACCGTCTGCACGAACGGATACAGATTCACGACCAGCAGGTCGATGGTCGGAATGTCGTGCTCTTCGAGCGCGGCCACGTGCTCGGGCGAGTCGCGGCGCGCGAGAATGCCGCCGTGAACTTTCGGATGCAGTGTCTTCACGCGCCCGTCGAGCATTTCCGGGAAGCCGGTGTAGTCGGCGACCTCGGTCACGGGCAGGCCTGCATCGGCGAGCAGTTTCGCCGTGCCGCCGGTCGAAAGGAGCTTGACGCCGAGCGCCGACAGCGATTTGGCGAAATCGACGATGCCGGATTTGTCGGAAACGGAGAGGAGCGCTTGCTTGATCATGATGAACACTGAAACCGAAAAGGGAACCCAGGCCGGACCAAGGCGCGCGCCTCAGTCCGATGAATCAAATCAATCCGTGCTGTTGAAGCTTCTTGCGCAAGGTGTTGCGGTTGATGCCGAGATACTCGGCCGCGAGCGATTGATTTCCGCCCGCCTGCTCGAGCACCACTTCGAGCATCGGTTTTTCCACACACGAGATCACCATGTCGTACACGTCGTGCGGGTTGGAGCCGTCCAGATCCTGAAAGTAGTTGTCGAGGCTCTGGCGGACGCATTGTTCGATGTTATGTCTGCTCATGCGGCAATCAGTCGGTCTGTCGTGTTGTTGTTCCCGCCACACGATCCTTCCCCGTCCGCATCTTCGGCGTCACCGCATTCGTCCACATAGACGAGACGGTCCGACAACGCCTTTTGTGCGTCAAAGAATTCGTTGACGGCGAGCAATTGTTCTTTGGTCGTGTCCAGCGTATTCATCCGGTGCCGGAAGGTGTTGGCGCCGGAAAGGCCGCGAGTGTACCAGCCGATGTGCTTGCGCGCAGTCCGGACGCCCGTGAATTCCCCGTAAAAGGCGTAGTGATCTTCGAGGTGCTCGTTCATCACCTGCTGGATCTCGTCGATGCGCGGCGGCGGCAGGCGCTCGCCCGTTTGCAGAAAATGTTCGATCTCGCGGAACAGCCACGGACGGCCCTGCGCCGCGCGGCCGATCATGATGGCGTCGGCGTTCGTGGCGGCGAGCACGTCACGCGCTTTTTCGGGCGTTGTAATGTCGCCGTTCGCGACGACCGGAATCTTCACCGATGCCTTCACGGCCGCGATGGTTTCGTACTCCGCGTCGCCCTTGTAGAGATCGGCGCGCGTGCGGCCGTGGACGGTGAGCATGGCAATGCCCGCGTCCTCCGCGATCTTCGCGATGGCGAGCGCGTTCTTGTTCTCGCGATTCCACCCTGTGCGGATTTTGAGCGTGACGGGCACGGCATCCGGCCCGACGCCCACCGCCTGCACCACGGCCGCGACGATCTGCGCGACGAGCGGTTCGTTCTGCAGAAGCGCGGACCCCGCCGCGACGTTGCACACCTTCTTGGCCGGGCAGCCCATGTTGATATCGATGATCTGCGCGCCGTTCGCCACATTGTGACGCGCGGCTTCCGCGAGCATCTGCGGATCGGCGCCGGCGATCTGCACCGAGATCGGCTCGACCTCGCCCGCGTGATTCGCGCGGCGCATGGTCTTCTCGCTTTTCCACAGTTGCGCGTTCGACGCGACCATCTCCGACACCGCGTAGCCCGCGCCCATGCGCTTGCAGAGCTGCCGGAACGGGCGGTCGGTGACGCCTGCCATCGGGGCGACGAACAGGTTATTGCGCAGGACGTGGGAACCGATGATGGGCATGAAGGCTAAAGGATCCGCTCGGTCGTCACGCAGTGGAACCGCGTCCGGCGGATGCAACATTTCTCAAGGGGAAACGTATATTTTAGCGCGAATAGCGTGCTGAAATTAAGAGCAATCGCATGCAAGTCTTTAAATCTTCTATGAAAGAGCGCGCGTTCATAGAGGATAAGTTCTTCTTTTTAGCGCAGACGATTGCCTCTTTGCGGTGCTAGCTCAGCGGCGCTGCCCGAACATCATCTGACGGGCGAGGGCGCTTTTGACCGGCGGAAGGAACTCGAGCGCCGTGAGAGCGAGGCCGCGCATCGCGGCGAACGGCGCAAAGTCCACCGTGAAGATGCGCGCGAGCGTATCCGTCGCACCGATCGTCAGACGGCGGTCGAGCGCGCGGCGTTGGGCGAAGCGCGCCAGCGCGAGCGGGCGCGGGCCGTCGGCGGAAAGGGCGTCGGTGAGCGCGAGCGCGTCGCGCAGGCCGAGGTTCAGACCCTGGCCCGCGACCGGATGCAGCGTCTGCGCGGCATTGCCGATCGCCACCGTGCGCCGGTCGACGAGCACATCCAGCGCGGTCAGCCCGAGCGGGAAAGCGGCGCGTCCCGCGATGCGCGTGAAGCGGCCCATGCGCGTGCCGAAGGCGGCGCCGAGTTCGGCGAGAAACGTGTCGTCGTCGAGTTGGGTGCGTCGCGCGGCTTCGTCGGGCGAGCAGCACCAGACGAGCGAATAATCCGCGTGGCGCTGGCCGCCGCACGGCAGGAGCGCGATCGGTCCTTCGTTCGTGAAGCGCTCCCACGCGACGTTTGCACGCGGATCGGACACGCTCACCGTCCCGACGATGGCCGTCTGGCCGTAATCGCGTGCGCGGCGGTCATCGGAGGGTGCATCCTTCTGATAGAGGCCGCCTTCCGCGTTCACCAGCGCTTTCACGCGGATCGTGCGCTCGACCTGTGCCGATTGCAGCGGCAGCGTGACGCCGTCGTGATCCTGCAGCGGTGCGAGGGCCGAAGTGTCTGTCAACCAGTCGACGCCGGTTGCGCGCACGGCATCGGCGAGCGCGCCGACCAGCGAGCCGTAGCGCACGACGTAGCCGAGTTCGGGCAACTCGTGCTCGTCGTGCTCGATCAGCGTCCGGCCGAAATGGCCGCGCTGCGATACGTGGATACGACGGATAGGCGTGGCGTCGGCGGGAAAACCGAGCGGCTGGAGCATCACGCGGCTGCCGTGCGAAAGCGCGAGCGCGCGCGGATCGTTCGCGGCGGCTTCCGGTGTGCGCGCGTCGATGAGCGCGATGGAAAGCCGTGAGGTCGCGCTGCGCCGCGCGAGCCAGCCCGCAAGCGCCAGCCCGACCGGCCCCGCGCCCACGATGGCGATGTCATAGTCGAAATGCGGTTCGGTGCCTTGAACGTCGCTCATGGTCATTTTGCGTTCGTTTCGCGCATCAGCGCTTCGATCTCGTCGGCGGCGACGGGCACTTCGCGCGTCAGCAGCTCGCAGCCGTGTTCCGTGACGACGGCGTCGTCCTCGATGCGGATGCCGATATCCCAATACCGCTCCGGCACGTCCTCGGCGGCGCGCACGTAGAGACCCGGCTCGACGGTGAGCGCCATGCCGGGCACGAGCGTGCGCCACGGACGCGCGCCTTGCTCGTCGAGCGGACCATCGGCGTCGCGGTACTCGCCCGCGTCGTGCACGTCCATGCCGATCCAGTGTCCTGTGCGATGCATGTAGAAACGCGCGTAGGCGCGTTCCGCGAGGACGTCGTCGACGCTGCCGTACATGGTCTTGTCGAGAATGCCCGTATCGAGCAAACCTTGCGACAGCACTTTCAGCGCCGCCTGATGCGGCGCGTCGAAGTTCACGCCGGGGCGCGTCGCGTCGACCGCTGCGGCCTGCGCGGCGAGCACGATGTCGTAAAGCTCGCGCTGCGCGGGCGTGAAGCGGCCACCCGCGGGAAACGTGCGCGTGATGTCCGACGCGTAGCCGTCCAGCTCGCACGCGGCGTCGACGAGGATCAGATCGCCTTCGCCCGCGATCGCGTTGCCCGCCGGATAGTGGAGGACGCAGGCGTTCGCGCCCGCTGCGACGATCGAACCGTACGCGGGCGCCTGCGCGCCGTGACGGCGGAACGTGTACAACAGCTCGGCCTCGATCTCGTATTCGCGCATGCCGGGGCGGCAGGCGCGCATCGCCCGGCGATGCGCTTCGGCGGAAATCGCTGCTGCGCGCCGCATGATCGCAATTTCATGCGCATCTTTGACGAGGCGCATTTCGTCGAGAATCGGCAGCAGGTTCTCCGCGCGGGCGGGCGCGCGCACGCCGCTGCGGCTCTGCGCGCGCACGGCGGCGAGCCAGCCGCGCACTTGCGCGTCCAGTTCCGCCGATGTGCCGAGCGCGTAATGCAGCGCGGGCTTGTCGGCGATCAGGCGCGGGATTTCCACGTCGAGCGCGGTGATGGGCCAGGCGGCATCGAAACCGAAGGCGTCGCGCGCGGCTTCGGGGCCGAAGCGGAAGCCTTCCCATGTTTCGCGCTCCGCGTTTTTCTCGCGGCAGAAGAGTATCGACGCGGGCTCGCCGTCTCTGGCGCTCGCGTTCAGCACGAGCGTCGCCTCGGGTTCGTTGAAGCCCGTAAGATAGTAGAAGTAGCTGTCGTGGCGGAAGGGGTAGTCCGTGTCGCGATTGCGCATGACTTCCGGCGCGGTCGGCACGATGGCGACGCCGCCGCCTTGCGCATGCAGCGTGGCGAGCACGCGCTCGCGACGCGCGCGGTAGATGTCGACGGCGATGGGACTGGCGAGTTCGGTCGGTGAGTTCATGCGCCGATTGTAGCGCCGGCTCTTCGTTGCCGACACTCGGCCGTTCGGCATAGGCCGAATCGCATGCGGGCGAAAGGCTCCGTGCGATTCGTGCAATTTGCCTATGCCATTCGGCCGAATGGTTTCACGTACACCGCCGCTTGTATAGACCGGAGACATGGGTAACACCTGTTCCAGGACATGGGTAACACTTCGGACGAATGGTTCGTCCGGAGTTG
>NZ_FCOF02000096.1 GCF_001544755.2 Caballeronia catudaia
CGTGCGACGCGCCCTTCAAAAGGGCACGAAAAATGTGACTGTAACTAAACCCTTCAGCGTGTCAGGACGCGCCGGACTGACCAAGTCGATAGATCGTGCGTCCCGCAGCGCCCGGCCGGCGCGGTTGCGGCGACACTGGACAGGGCGGGCGACCACCCCGATCTGAGGCAAGCGTGTCGTCGGACTCGTCGAGTTCGCCCCGTAGTCCGCCTTTCACCGGTCGGAACTGCCACCGCAGATAACCCTTGTTGGCAGCCGAGCTGCATCAGCTCGAGCCGGTCCGGCGCATCGTCAAGCAAATGGCGGTCGGTGGGCCCGCCATTCGCATACTCCCCGAATGCCTGACGGCAGGCGAGCGCTTCGCCCGCCGGCGCACCGATTACGTTGCAGGCACGTCGCTCGTTATGTTCGACCTCCCACGCCCCGAGTTGCCACGCCGCATCGAGTAGCGCCGCGTCGACCGCCTCAAACGTGTGTCACGGCTCGCTGAACTGGATCACAGAGCCTGGCACCGGCCGTGGCGGGATGTCGATGCCCGGCAGTACGAGCGGCGTCGCACGCCGAAAGCCATGCCAGTGCACGATCGCCAGCAGCGGCGTGTTGACCCGTGCGACGGCAGTCACCGTGACCGCCACCAGCGGCAGGCGCACGGTATCGATCTGTTCGCGCAGCGTATCGAAAAAATCCATGAAGCCTCCGTCCCATGTATGTTGCGGAGCCTCTTGCGATTCCGATTCCGGGCACTATTTTAGGATTCAGGCAATCGCGCGACCCATCTCGCAAGCGCGCTGCGTGTTTCGATTTCTTGTGAGCAGTTTTCACGGACGGGCGAATCGGACCGCGTAGCCTTTGTTTGAACTCCGTGCGGACCCCTCTCAAGGTCTCTCGAGGAGCCAGTCATGAGCGATCTTCTTTTCACGGTCCTGCTGGACGACTTCGACCCCTTCCCTCGGAGGATCGCGAGCCTTCACGGGTTTCCCACCGGCCTGCGCGTCACGCGCATCGGCACCTTTTTAGCCGTCGATAATCGGCAGCACCGACGACGCGCTTCGATCGTCGCATTTGCACCCGGACTCGATCCGGTAAAGATCGACGTCTCGATCGGCGGCTCGATCTACAAAGGGTTGCTGACGATGAGCGGCGAGCGGCGAGCGCACCGCCCCGGCGCTGACGTCCCCGATGACGCACGGATGTAGGCCAACGAGCGTTTCCTCGGTGCGTTCCGGTGGGCCATCGAATGGCAGCATGCGGATCCCGAGAGGCGCACGGTCTCTTGCATCGTTTCGGGGAGCACCATCATGCATGACACACCGCAGCAAATCTCGGAGAGATTCACGATTGAAACGGAAGCGGTCCACGTGAACGCTCATCAGCCTCACGGCGTGACTGCGCAGGCCTTCTCAGCACGGTTACGGCTTGATTTTGTTACTGGGAGACAAGGATGCTCAGTCCACACGGATGTGCGGCGCTGATGCTTGTCCGGCACGCACCGGATCAACTCGCATGAAGCGCGCCGAACCGACGCGCTGCGCGAGCGGCAACTAATGATGCTCGAGCACTCCGCCGAAGGGCATCGTCGTGCGCAAGTCACCGATGAGGGAAAGTCGTTCCTTGATGCGCTCCATCCTGAAGAGCTGTCACGGCAGACCGCTGCATAGATTTTTCGGCTATGTAAAGCGGACTGAATGACGCGCCGTTCGGCCAGGCGGTGCCGAACGGCGCCCTCACTGCTATCCGCGGCGCACGTAATGATCCGATACCACGTGGCGTCGCTGGATCCATGCGATGGCCAACTCCATGGCCTGGTTACGGGCTTCGTCCGAGCCGGCAAAATCGCCCTCGACGCCGAGCGTCCGGGTTTCGCCCTCGCGGTCCGTGACAATGGCCGCAGCTGTATAGCGACCACCTTCGGCGGTCGTGACGACTGGATGGATGTCGCAACCGCGGTAGTGGGTAACGTATTCCGTTTGCATGGCGCCTCCCTATAGTCCAATGAACGAAAAAATTGCGTCCGTCGGTAAGCATGCTTTGCTTGCCCGCAGATGCGGTACCCGAAGCGTCGCTGAGACCGTCGCGCACGACGGTCGGCGCCGGCTGTTTTTTGTGGGGGCGGCGCCGGCCGTCGCTTACGACTCAGCCGTTGACCGGGATGCGACGCACGCGGTTCGGCGCATCGGGCCGTTTTGCGATGGTCACGGTGAGTACCCCATTGCGGAAGTCCGCCGTGACCCTATCGGGATCGGCATCCGGGCTGATCTGCACCGAGCGCTGGAAAGTGCCTTGCCAGCGCTCGCTGTACACCGCACCCGCCGACGATCCTTTCTTTTCGCCGCGGATGGTGAGGACATCGTTGGCCAGCGATACATCTACGTCTTTCTGTTCGAGGCCAGGCAGCTCGGCGATAACCTTGATCTCGTTATCGCTTTCACTAAGCTCGATGTTCGGCCAGCCGAGCGATGCACCGAAGCGGGCCGGTAAATCGAAGCTGCGGAAAAAGTCGTCGAACAGACGGTTCATTTCACGATGCAGCGCGAATACCGGATGGTCATCTTCGCGGTGATGTACAGCCGGTACGTTGCGGTCGCGATTCCAGCGGATCAGATTTCTGAGGTCCATGTTTTCACCTCCGTGACTGGCAGGCTAGGAATGCACGGGCAGCATGTCGCGCCTTTCTCCGTGCACGTTGCCTGCACGCATGGATGCGCATGAATACGGTCCAGCATGACCGGACCGACCGCAATTTCAAAATAGGAGGGTGTTTCCGCAAATTCAAGGGTGGCAATCTGCCATCAAGCATCACTGACTTGACACCGCGGAGCAGCGGGAAACTCGCCAGTGTTTCCGCGGCGATCCGACGCGCATCACGCTGATCCTAGCAAACTGCTTGGATACGCGACTACAGTAAGTACACGGCGACGGCAGGGCAGATCCAAGTCAGCGTCGGGAGGGCTGAGCGAAATCACCCAGTGAGCTCGATAATAATGGTGTCGGAATGGGCGTCAGCGCGCCGCTTTCGGCGTCAGCGTGCAGCCCTCACGGGTGAACCGATGCGAGTTCCGCGTCGATCATCGGCCGCTCGACCGTCACGCAGATCGACGCCGATGGAACGGAGTGCAAGGATGCCGACGCAGGCGGCGCCCCACAACGCGGTCGTCGGTTGCAGGATACGTGACTTCTCATGACGCCGACACGCGTGCAATAACGACTGCCATCACCGCGAACAACATCGCGACGACCGTCCACCCGATGATTTGCGGCGCATGCGAAACGGGCGCGGGAAAAGGCAGTTCACGCGCTTCCGGCGAGGCGGCCGGCGACCGCAGAAATACGCATGCCGCCACGATATAGCAGCATGAAGACTCTCACTGTCCCGGGAGAGCGACCGGCGGTCGCCTCGACTCAATTCACGAACAGAAATCACGGGCCCCTTGAAATTTCTGCTTGAGAATCTATCTTAAATTCCGCCCAGGCAGTCGCGCCAGCCGTCCGGCGCGCTGCGTGTTTCGATTTGTTTGCCCGCGGCACGGTAGACGAACTGGAGCGCGTAGGCCGGTTCGTCTTCCTGCTCGTTTAAAGGAGGAAATGACCATGAGCGAACTCAACTTCGGAACCGACCTCTTTGGCGAGTTCGACCGTCTGCAACGGCAGATGGCAGGCCTCTTCGGCGGTTTCCCGTCCAGCATCCGTTCCGGGCCTTTTGGCGCCTTCCCGCAGATCAACATCGGCTCGACCGACGACTCGATCGAGATCGTCGCGTTCGCGCCGGGTGTCGACCCGCAGAAACTCGACGTATCCATCGACAAGGGGCTGCTGACCATCAGCGGCGTGCGCGAGCCTTTGCAGCCAGAAGCGACTGGCGACGACATGCGCACCTACACGCAGGAGCGGTTCGTCGGTACTTTCCGGCGCGTCATTGAACTCCCGCAGCACGCTGACCCCGACAAGGTCTCGGCGCAATACACCAATGGCTGCCTGACCGTGAGCATCGGCAAGCGGGAGACGTCGAAGCCGCGAGCTATCACGGTTCAATGAAATTGTTTGCGGATTGAGGAGAACATCATGAACGATACGACAGAGCTTGCCAAGAAGGATGAAACGGAAGTGGCCCGGCGTGAAGGCGACCAGTCGCAACGTCGCATCACGCTAACGCCGCCCGTGGACATCTTCGAGAACAGCCAGGGCGTGACCCTGTGGGCCGATTTGCCCGGCGTGACAAAGGACCGGCTCGACGTAAAGGTACACGATGGCAGCCTCTACATCGAGGCCGAGGCGGTGGTACCCACGCCGGCGGGGCTGCGTCTGCAGCACGCGGAGATTCGTCGGCCCCACTTCGCGCGGGCGTTCTCTCTTGGGGCTGACTTGGACGCATCGAAAATCGATGCGAACCTGAAAGATGGCGTGTTGAAGTTGACAATACCGCGCCGAGACGAAGCCCGGCCGCGCCGGATCGAAGTGCGGACGGACTGAGGGCAGAAGGCTGGCAGCAACGCCAGGGAGAGAACCAGGTGGCGGCCGTCTGGCTGCCACCTGTCCAGTGCTTGGGCCCCGATGCGGGTTGTTACACACGAGCGCTGGCATTGGAGACTCAGACAGCGGACAGGCGGAACCTGTGCGCGAGCAGATCTGCGCCCGGCCGTTTCTGATGACGTGTCGCGCTGGTCCGAATATCGGCCTGCTACGCGCTAGTCGAAGACTATCCGCCCGCAGAGCCCGTGCGCGATTTTCCGCAGTGGATTCGCCGAGACGCGCAAGCGTCCTCTGACGACGGTGACGACGCGCTCGTTCAGATGTTTGTCGGTGAATCAGACCTTACTTCTTCGGGACGTGGGCGCGGTGGCGACGCTTCCGCTTGCATTGGGGCTGCGGTGGCCTCGAAGAGAACCGCGAGGGCTTCTTCCTGCCTGCCGCACCGCTCGCTCGTCGCGCAAGCGCAACGACCAGGCCATAGGCCGCCATCGAAGTCCGACGGCTTCATGAAACTATGAAGCACGCACCTCAACCCTATCTGGGCACATACCGGTTCCACGAACCGCCTGCTCCACCTCCGTAGGCGAGGCGCACCCCGAAAGCCAGCCAAGATCTTCGTTGCCGATCATTAGTCGCCCTGCCCATTCGCCGTTCGGCGTTCGATAGATTCGAAGGACAAGGGGTTCAAACGAATCTTTCATGGGCCTCTCTCCATGCACCGTAGCGACTCTCGCTTATGTATGAAGAAAGCAACTGAACCTGATTCATATGTCCGGGATCCTGCGGAGCCTCACGCAGAAGGTCCGGCTAACTGGCCGAAGGCATCGACGTTGCGGCCAACACAATTGCGACGGAGTGCGACACCCCACGCAACATCGTGAGGTCAGTCGAGCACCCGCTCATCAGGTTCGGGGTCCATGGTGGGCGAACGCTCAAGATCGGCCTGGACTACCATGCGCAGGTCGAGTGTCGATTTTCACCGGAGAACCTGTTCGATGTCTTCCGCCGAGATAGGCAGGCGACGCGAGCTAGAACGCAACGCAAATGAACAGGGCAACACCGTTGATGAAAACCGCATTCGCACGAAGTCTTATCTTCGCTTGGCAGAACGTATAAACGCATCACCGAGTTGGCGTTCGAAGACCGATCCTGCGGCTTCGCGGCGGCCTCTTCTTTCACCACGAGATTCGAAGCGGATCCCGCGGTGATGTGCTTTGAGAGCCGTCGACGCAGCTCTCCGGGAAGGGCGCGTGTCTGACTGGAAAAACCCGGCAGCTCTTTGCAGATGCCGCGGACCTCGTGTGTGACCGCGGAAATCGCCGCTTTCGTCGGCTTCCTCCACGGATTCGATCGACGAGGACTTGGACCGCCATCGCGGTCACGATTCACGGCAAGCGGGCCGCTCTAGGGTCGTAGGACGCCAGACGGTATGGTCGGTGCGCACGCGCGTTCAGCCGCCTGCGAGCGCGTTCGTGAGCGTCTCTGCGACCGTGGCGAGATGCGGCTCGACGACGAGATCGGTGTGCCTGCCGTCGACCTTCATGACGCGCAACCCTTGCTTCGCGACACGCTGCCAGACCGGCAGCGGATCGCCGTACGAATCGTCGAGCAAGGTCGCGCGCACATAGACGATCGGTCCGCCATCGTAGCGGCGCGGCTTGTAGTTCATCATCGCGATGCGCATCGACTCGCGCACACGCAGAAGGGCGGGCGGCAGGCCAGCCAGTTCGGCAGAAGGCTTGGGCGCCTGGCTTCCCGCGCCCGTTCGCATGCCCATGCGCCCGCGCACGCGATCGGTGATCGCAGCCGCCTTGCCGCGCATGTAGCCGAAGCGCCCGCGCGCATCGAGCGAACGCAATTCACGCAGGCGCTCGGCGACCAGCCCTGCCTGATGGCGCGTCCACTGCGAGAACGGCAGGCAGTACTCGTGGACGTAGGTGTCGAGCAGGCAGAGCATCTCGATCTTCTCGCCCGCCGCGACGAGCTGCTGCGCGATCTCGA
>NZ_FCOF02000052.1 GCF_001544755.2 Caballeronia catudaia
CGACGCGGGCGTCTCGCGCAAGGCCGCCTGAATACCGTACCACCCGCGAACCTCGCAGATCGACAGAGCGTTCGCCGCGTCGAGTCAACGACTTTTACCCGGAGCAATAGCACGAGTGCAAAAGACGTCAAGTTCCATGACGGTTCCCGCACGCGCATCGTCAAGGGTGTGAATGTGCTTGCCGACGCCGTGAAGGGATGGATGATGTAATTAGTAATGCAGAATAACGACAAGTTCGTGGATATGCTTCAAGTAATCATTTTCCCAATTATTGATTCATTTCCTGACCGATACACAGGCGCTCCGGCCGCGCTGCTGCAGTCTTCCTAGCTAGAAGGGACTTTTAGGTTTTTCTCCGACTAAACATCAATGGTGTCTCGACTATAATCTTGAAGTTAGCACGTCAACGATTGCAGGGAGCCCTACCCCATGAGTCAGCCCCGCGGGCGATATGCGGGATCTCGAGACAGCGGCCAGCGCCAGCCTCGCCATGTGAGCCAATCCTCGTCCAACCGACAGAGACAGACCTACACGAAGGCGCCTGCTCCAGACCCTGCTCAGACCGCCTCAATCTTCAAAACGCGTTCATTTCAGTTTCTGGTCGATGCGGTGGGCGCCGAGAATATCGCGTTAGGGCTGAATTCCAGTATGACGCGGGTGGCCGAACTAATGAAAGGCGAAAGGTTCACGCCAGAGACCGCTTTTCACATGGAAACCACACTCGGACTACCGCACGGCTTTTTCGATCAGCCTCATCCCGCGCTCACGCCCGAGACCATTGCTCGCCTGAAGTCACCGCTCGACTTCGTACAAGCGGACGAAGAGCCGGAAGCAGAGTCTGAAGTACGTGAGCCTGCCCTTGACCTCAACGTCGGTCAACAACCATCGCTTGAAGTTCGTTCGTCTGAGGACGCGGAAATGCCAAAGAAATTAGCGGGCGGCTCGCCCAGAGCGAGCAGGAATAATGAGGGCGAGATGGTCAAACAATCGAGCCGGGATGCTTCCCTCAAGGGTGCACCTTCGAAATCCAGAGCATCTCAAAAATCGACTCAGCAACACGCGCTGCTTTTGAACGACGGCGCCGATGTCGAAAGCATTCGACGCGCTAACCTTCACATGCTGACGACCCGCAACGGATCGAAAGTAAGACTGGGTGTGGTCATGGCGTTAAGCGGATCCAACATGGCCCATCGGTTACATGGCAAGAAACGCATGGACGATGTCGAAGCCGGCCGTTTCACGGAACGCCTTGGCTTGCCAGTCGGCTGGCTCGATACGCCACGCTCTGAAGCCGAGATCCCGGAGGCGGTGTCGCGTTTGCTCACCCCTGCTTCGCGAAGCCGCGCATCCGTTCAACACGACCAGACGCCTGTGCTCGCAACTCAGAACAGCGCGCCAAGGAAGCGTGCCGCAGCAAAGGCGCGCTCAGGAAGCACTCATCTGGACGACCAGGCCGAAACGCAAAGCTCAACTGTGTCGGCAAATGTCCCGAGCGAGGAAGAGACGATCGAAATTGGTCCGCAATATCACGCCGGTGATTCTCCTGGCGAGCTGGTCGGCCACTCACTTGAAGAAAGCGAGCGGCTTGTCCCACCCGCCTCGCCGATAACGATCGAGCCGTTGCCCGCCTCCGCCCTGCCCCAGCGAAAAACCATGCCGCTCTCCGCCCCTTCCGTGACCAGCTTGGACAATCTTCACGGTATCGAGCCGATCGCGGAAGCCCTGATCAAAACCCTAGCAGGCAAAGCACGCACGGGTCGATTGGACGAGTTGAAAGCGCTCGAGCTTTTGCAGCAAGCGATATTGCTGTAACGGCGGGGCCGCAGTCGACGGCCATCGTGTTGCGATACCGGGTCCGGCGAGCGGCGCCAGCGCGAGCGACCCACCCGCTCTCTCTTTTGAGCGACGATTCAGCAAGCCTGAACGCTTGCCCCATCAAGCCCGCGCCGTTTCCGGCACGGCGCTGACTCGATAGTCGAGTTGCGGTATCGATCTGGGATCGACGCGGCACTGCGGCTCAACGCTCAAGAACTCAGTGGTCAAGAAATTGCCGGAGCTTGTCTGCGCGACTCGGGTGCATCAGTTTTCGCATCGCCTTGCTTTCGATCTGCCGGATCCGTTCGCGCGTCACGTCGAATTGCTTGCCCAGCTCTTCGAGCGTGAAGTCGGACGCGGTATCGATGCCGAAACGCATCCGTAGTACCTTCGCTTCACGCGGTGACAGCGCATCGAGCGCCTCGTCGATCGCTTCGCGCAGGTTCGCGTGCATGGCCGCGTCTGCGGGTGACGCCGCCATCGGATCTTCGATCATGTCGCCAAGCGTCGCATCCGCGTCCTCGCCCACCGGCATCCCGAGTGACACCGGTTGCTTAGCGACCGTCAACATGGCGCGAACCTTCTCCTCGGTCGATTCCATGCGCTCTGCCAGTAATGCAGGATGCGCCTCCTGACCGGTCTGCTGCAGAATCTCGCGCGAAATCCGATTGAGCTTGTTGATCGATTCGATCATATGCACCGGCACGCGAATCGTGCGCGCCTGATCCGCAAGCGAACGCGTCACCGCTTGCCGCACCCACCATGTCGCGTAGGTGGAGAATTTCCAGCCGCGGCGATATTCGAACTTGTCGACGGCTTTCATCAAGCCGATATTACCTTCCTGAATCAGATCCAGGAAGTGCATGCCACGGTTCACGTACTTCTTCGCGATGGAGATCACGAGGCGCAGGTTGGCTTCGATCATCTTCCCCTTTGCCTGCCGCATTTTCGACTCGGCCGCCATCATCTGCCGGTTGATTTTCTTCAGTCGCTGCAGCGGCAAAGCGGCGTTAGCTTCGATCTCGATCAGTTTTGCCTGCTCCGCCTGAATCGCCGGCAGACTACGCTCAAGCGCGGCGCCATATTTGTTCGACGCCACGGCCATGCGTTCGGTCCAGCCAAGATCGGTTTCATGTCCCGGAAAGGAATCGACAAACTTCTCGCGCGGCATCCCGCATCGGTCGACGGCAATCTGCAAAACACGGCGCTCGATCGCGCGCACCTGCGCGACCTGCTGCTGCACGTGCGCGCACAATCGATCGATGGTTCGCGCCGTAAAGCGAATGGGCGCCAGTTCGCGCTGCATCGCCTCACACACGTGTGCGAAGGCGACTACGTCCGCGCCTTGGGTCGCGTCGGCGCGCGGAAGTTGAGCGAACAACTCGCGCACGCGCGCAAAAATGGCAAGGCTGTCGTGGGTGAGCTGTTTCCGACGGGCCTCGTCTGCCTTCGCCGAATCCTCTTGCTCGGTCGCGCCGCATTCGTCGACCGCTTCGTCGACCACCTCATCGCCGTCTTCGTCGCCTTTCTCCTCATTGCCGTCATTGCCGTCGTCGCCGTCGGCGGCGGCCGCCGTGAGCTCAGCCGAATCAGATGAGTCCGAGACCCCCGCATCCGCCGCCGCGGCGTCTTCATTGAGTCCGTCAACCAATTCGTCAATGCGCAATTCGCCCGCCTCAATTTGCTCCACGCTTGAGAGGATTGCGGAGACCGTTGCCGGACAGGCCGCAATCGCGTGGATCATTTGGTGAAGGCCGTCTTCGATGCGTTTCGAAATCTCAACTTCACCCGCGCGCGTCAGCAATTCCGTCCCGCCCATTTCACGCATGTACATCCGCACGGGATCGGTGGTGCGGCCGAATTCAGAATCCACCGTGGCGAGGGTGACTTCCGCTTCCTCGTCGGTCTGATCGTCCGAGATGGCGGCCGGCGTAACGCCGTTCAGGAGCAGCGTCTCAGCATCCGGCGTCTGCTCGTAGACCGCCACGCCCATGTCGTTAAAGGTGCTGACGATAGTTTCGATTGCAGCGGTCTGCGCGAAGTTGTCGGGCAAGTGATCGTTGATCTCCGCGTGAGTCAGGTAGCCGCGCGACTTGCCTAACTGGATCAGCGCGCGCATCTGGCGTTGCCGCTCTTCATCCTGCAGAGCCGAGGACATTGTGTCCATCGGCAGCAAAAGTGCAGCAGCCTTGGCCTTGGACCCACGTCGGCCCGGGGCCTTAGACACGAACGCGGTTGTAGCGGACCCAAAAACCTCACGATCAAAGCTTGTCATGCATTCTCCTTGGCAGGTGTGCTCGGCGACGGCGAGTCCGGCGGCTGAGAACATCGCGGCCGGCGCGTCAAAGACATTCAAGGGCTGAAGGCGGACGCGGCTTGTGATATCGGAACGAGCGGGGGACGCGGCCCGCTGATACGAGCGGGCCGGATGAAATGGCGCATCAAGAGTCAGTGCGATGTGAGCACTGCCTAAAATTATAGCACGAATTGCTGCGCCGCACCAAATAGAGGGGGCGTTCACGGTTCACCACGGCATCGCTGTGCTCAGCGACGACGAATGTTCGCCGCCCTTGGGTGCTGGATTTCCGCTCGCCCTTGAAGCGCATCGACGCCGCACTTCAGATGGCCGGCATCGACACGACGCAGCCGTTGCGTGCGCCCATCGAACGTTCGCAGGGCGACGATGAGAATGACGCGCCGCGGCCGGCGCGACCGGGCGAGTGAGATGGGTCGCTGGAGTGTTTCAGGTACCGCGCGGGTTCAGACGCCAAAGACGGCACCAGGCGGGTCAATGCGCAATACCGCTCGGGGCGATCGACCCATTGGATAAAAGCTCAAATGCAACTTGCGACAGGCGTTCGGCGGGGGCGTTCAGATGAGGTGCGGCATCCGGTGTTCCAAGCGCCCCGCGAAGACACAGCAGCGAGCGCAGTCACGGAAGCGAAGGTTGTCGACGCCCCGACTTCTGGTGTTGTCGGTTCTACCCGCGAAAGTCCCGGCCCGCCTGCGCCCTCCCCGCTTCGGTCTGCATCTCACGACTCGCTGCAGGACGGATAGCCGTGCGCGTCGAGCACCTGCTACATTGTCGAATGCCTCCCACGAGCCCGGCCGACTCTGCATCATCGCGGCGTCTTCCGCCAAAAGCGTCAGCAGTTTCTTCACATTCAGCTCGCCGTGCGTGTTCGCCCCGCCGCTGCTTTTGTGCGCCGCGTTGCAGCGGGCGACCACCGAGCGCAGGGCGGCATGCACGCTATCGTCCAGTTCCAACTCAATCCTGACCATCGTGTCCTCAGGGTTTCACATCGCAAGCTGCAGTCGAAGGCTCTTGAAAACGCCGCGCCAAGACGCGCACCGTTTTTTTGCGCGCATCGAATACGCAGGCGCCGGGACCGTCGAACATGATCCCCGACTGCATCTCGAATAGGCATCCGGCGGCCCCATCTCCCGAGCGCCACAGTTCACGCATGGATCGGGGCTCGCCAAACAGAAATGACGCATTCCATTCAGACCGGGTCGTCGGCTGCCGGCGCGGGAAGAGCCACAGACGTCGCCTTGAAGCACGGGTAGGATTCGCAGAACTCCGCATGACGCGGAACTCTCTTCGATGTTTTTTTGCCGCATGCCTTCTCGCCGCCCACATTCTCGACCTTCCCGTGCGTCCTCGCGCAAGCCCCTCAACAAAGCCATGTTGCTGCCGATGCCAGAGACCGCGGCGCGAGAAATCTCCCTGGTGAATCATCTGACCTTTGTCGCATGTCGAAGTGGCTCCGGCTCTGCGTATTTGTTCAATGAACTGATCCGGATGATCTATCTCGCCTACTATATTCAGGACGCGGGCTTTGGCGACACCGACTTGATCATCTACGCGTGCGCAGAGGCGGCCATGGAGCGCGTTTTGCAACGCGCCGAACACGCGCGGGCTTGGACACTCGACGCCAACGACATCCCGCTTTTCGAGGCAGTGCTGCGCCAATCGGATCGTCAGCTCGCAAACGCACCAAGGCACGTTCATCTTGGCGCCCGCCACCGACTCGACTGTTTCGCTGCCAGTGATCGAACCTCCCCGCTGCGTGCCGCGGCGACCAGCCACTCAGCTGGCCACTAAGCCGGCACTGAGCCGGCCTTGGGACGGTGCCTACCACGCCGGGAAACCGATTTTTGCCCAAGGTATATCAATGCGCACGGATTTCGTTTCGTTTGATACGCACGAACGCCCAACAGGGATATTGAGGCAATACGGGCCGCAAAATGGTGATGTAAGGTGCGTGCCGACCCATGGTCGCGTGAAACAATGCGCGATTTCGCCGCGATTTCGTCGAAAATCTGTTTTATAACAACCGGTTAGGCTCGAACGCCATTTTCGCAGCAATGTTTCACACCGAGTTAATCCCTAGGATCGCGTGAATCCACGAGGAATGTAGGACTCCGTATGATTCTTCTGCGATCATTGAGCGGTTTGGGTGGTGAAGCGTCTGGTTGCATCGGGCGGACTGTCTCGCTGCGCGCGCGGCTCGACCGGTGAAGGACGCACGCGAACGAGAGCGCGATGTGCGGGTCCGGAGACGGTTCGATGGGCGGACATCGTCGGCGCCTGCCGGACGATGACTGCCCATTTTTCCGCGAGTGCTTACGCCGGCTTGATATTCGCTGCCTGCTTGCCCTTCGGACCCATCTTCTCGTCGAACGTCACCTTCTGCCCTTCCTTGAGTGTCTTAAAACCTTCGGCGCGGATTTCCGAGAAATGGGCGAACAAATCGTCACCCCCGCCATCAGGCGTAATGAAGCCAAAACCCTTGTCGTCCTTGAACCACTTGACCGTACCAGTTGCCATTTTTGTTGACCTAAAAAGTTGAAGACGGCCCCGCCCTCGCGAGCGCCGGACGCTATCTTGACCTGCTCGCACGCACTAGGCAACCGAGAAGATCATGACGCGGCCCCCTTCCGAATAATCAGTCTGAATGCCATTGCGTGCGCCTTGGGTGAACTCGCTCGCCCTTCCCTGCATCGCCCCATGGCGCGCGAAAACGGTACAAACGGCTGCCGTGCGCAGCCTTCGATCGACCACTCGATGCGCGCCTGGATCGATGGTTGGACCCACCGCGACGCGCAGGCGACGCCTCTCGCCCACCGGTCGGCGCGAATGAACCGAGCACGGAGGGCCCAGATGCGCGTGTGATGACGTCGACTCGACCGCTGTCCTTCGGTCCGTTTAATGACCTGCCAATGAGTGGGTGGCGGCGCCGTGTCCGGCGTCCAGGCGCCAGAGGCCGTTCTGAGACCCTTCACTTGGTTGCGGCGTCCGCGTCGAATCCGGCGCCAATTCGGTGCCCGAGGCTACCAGCCTCGCGCCTCGCGACGCGCTGCCGGCGCGGGGCTGAATGTCACGACCGGTCCGACGTCTCCGCGGCACGAAACGCGCTGCTCACGCGATTCGATCGGTCATTGGCCGCGCCGTCGTGCGTGGCCGCTTATCGTCGGCTCACGAGATCTGAACCGGCCAGCAGACATCAACGGACGGCCCACCGTCCGTTCCACCGAGTCCAGTTTCGCGATCCCCAGTTCCGGCCGGCAAAGCCTCCAGAACGCCACACCGGCGCTGCCACGTTTCGTCTGAAAGCGTGGACTTTCCGTACTCGCGGCAGGCGATGTTGCACGCCAAGGTTGCCGCTAAGCGCCGTACCGATCGTCCGACAGCGTCGCTTCTTGTGCGGCGCTATGGACCATTGTTGGTCGTCTGGGGACGGCTGCAGAGGTCGTCCGCACGTCGGCACTCTACGAGTGAACGGCGCGGACAATTCGCGTAGTCGGTCTGGCCAGGACCGTGAGCCGCTTGGGGTTCGCCCCGGCATTTCGCTCGCGTGACGCCTGGCACTTCCTCGTCTGCCTGCGGACTCTAGCGAATAGGTGCGCGGCACGAATGATCGGCGCGGGGACCGCGGACATCTTGAGACCGGCACGCCTACCGGCGCAGCGATCGTCGATGAGCATTCGCTTCTGGTCCTTAGCATTGTTCACCGCCCGACCCGGTGCTCCGCGTCGGCGGCTCGCTTCGCCTGCATTGCCCGTGCGCTCGATGTTGGCGTACCGCCCGTCTCACCCCGTCGTCTCACCCCGTCGTCTCGCTCAGATTGTGCCGTCCCGGCGCCTCGATCGCCGTCTTGAGAGCGGGTTTTCGAGCGCCCGTCGCACCTGCGCATGCGGGCAATGTGCGGAGTTTTGTGGACATGATCTTTCTATTGCAGCAAGCGAGTCGGCCCCGTCCAAGTGCCGTGCTCGGCCGTGCGTTCGTTGATCTCGCGCGACGCCGGGGCGATTCATGCGGATACTCAGACGGCGGTCGCGTACGCCACGTCACGCGCCCGCTGCCCGCACTTTCAGGAGCTCACGCAGGCCGGCGATGTGCGCCCGCACCGCACCCGTCACCGGCGGCTTTGGGTGAGTCAGCGGTGCCGTGCAAGGCTGTGTTTTGCCGAGCGCCTCGCGTTGCGCGTGGGCGAAGCGCTCGAGATCGAGCGCGGTGGCTGGGCGAAGTTTCCCGGACGCGAGCGCCGTCGCAAACGACGGCATCCATCCGGCGGCCTGCCGACCAATGCGCTCCGTGAGGCTAAAGATCGTCAACGAGTCACCACCGGCCCCGATCACGAACTGCCGCGCGTCGTCCGCGTCGATGAACGTGCGGCCGGCATGTTGGAGGGCAACGGCCTGGGCGTCCACGCGCTGCTGCGCGCGCGCTTGCTCGGCATGGTGGTCGGCGTTCCGACGGCGCACCAGCAGGGCGAAATCGACCGGATTGCGGAGCAGGGCGCGCAGGTAGTTGATCGGCGCCTTGGCGAGCTTGAGGTGATCCCAGGTGGCTTCCACGACATCGGAGAGGCGCTTGCCGTGCTCACGCGCCTCGCGCATGAGTTTGAAAATCAAGAAATCAAAAAAACCCAGGGTGCGCAGGCGCTGAAGATCCGCAGGCAGTTGGCCCGGTTGTCTCTTTTGAAAAACAGAAGGGCTTAGATCCTTATATATTCCACCGTCTGCCACATTGGCAGACGGTATATACAGAGAAGCCTGGGCCGATGCGGGTGCGGTTGATGAGGGCGTCTGGGCGGGTCCGTTCTCGTGCGTGCGCGGAGGCTCAATGAGTCCGAGGAGAGCTGCGGCATGTTCAGTGAGATGAAGGTAGGCGCGACCAAACAGGCCGGCTTCGACATAGCGGCCCTGCGGACGACGCTCGATGAGTCCAGCGATCTCGAGATCGTCGAGACTGCGATAGAACGTGCGCATTGATTGCAGGGCGCGGCCCGTGAGCAGCTCACGGCGCGCAAAGATGGCACCGAACGGTTTGGCAGCGTCGACGGTACGAGCGAGGGCAGAGAGCACAGCGCGAGCGCGCGGCGGAATCTGTTCGATGTGCGCGGCGCGAAACGCCGCCCGGAAGATGATCCAGGGCAGGTTGGTCGAGTCACAGCGAAAAGCGGTGAGGGCGGCCGAATCTTCGGGGTGTGCTTCACCCTCGCCAGCAACGAAGCGTTGCGCGATAGACATGTCAAGCGGTCCATTACGGTAAATGGATGGGTTTTGCTTGACTGTCGATCTTGTTGCGCTACACTCCGGGGTGTCTGTAGTCCCTTTCCAGTTTCCAGCTGGGGAGTAGTGCGGCAAGGTTTCCAGCCAAGCCCACAATCGCAAAGGCCCTCAGTTTCCAGCTGCGGGCCTTTGTCTTTCTAGCCTCAAACTTTCTTCATTTCGTTCTCCGTTAGCGGCTGCGTAGTACGAAGATCTTAAAAATCAATAATTTACGTTTTTTGAGCCTGTGCTAGCTGCTCAAGGTGTTTGCGGATCGCGTCACGGACGGAGTTCGCGATCTCTTCTGATTGGAATTCGATCCGCATGACATTTTTTGCACTGCGGACGTCGCACCAGGTTGTCTTCCCCGAGCGGATCTTGAAGTTCGTTGTTGCTGTCGCTGCTTTCTTGGGTTCGACGGAAGCGCGTGCGAATTTGACCGCCTGCGATTGGTCAAGCTTCCTATCCGCAAGACGCTGGACGGCTTCTAGCACTCGGTCGCTCTTGCCCGCCTCAGCGAGGACCGCCAACTCGGCCGCGGCGTTCGCTCCCAACAGCGCCATGTTCGCTTCAAGAATCTTTCGAACCTCCTGCGGGAGACGTTCGAAGGACAAAAGAGCGCTGATATGAGACGGACTGATCCCCACATGCTCGGCAACAGATGCCTTGCTCAGTTCTGGATGCTCCGTCTGGAATCGCTTCAATCCAATGTACTTCTCATAGTCAGTAAGGTCCGACTGCATCAAATTTGCGAAGAAGGCTCCTTCATCGGCCTCTTCAGCTGTTGCCTCTCCCAGCACACAACGAATGGTTTCGCGGCCTAGCTCACGATACGCATCGCTTCGATGGTGTCCCGAGATAATTTCGAATCCGCCTTCTGCGCGAGGCAGGACAACTACTGGATGGATGAGCTTGTTGTGCCGCAGGTTGTCGCGCAGTTCGGCATACTTCTCTGGAGCCATGTATCTGCGCCGGCCCGGGACCTCATGCAGATCGGAAAGAGGCACATCTACGGCGCCGCCCATCTGCTTGGCTTCCTGCAGCTCCTTCTTGAGGCGGTCGATCTCATCCTGCTGTTGCTCCGACTTCGCTTGGAGGTGCATCAATTGACCGGGGGCGGTACGAGGTGTCGTCGCCGCTCGATTCTGTGCCTCGTCTGCCTCCTCATCTGTGAGGCGTATATTCGCGGCCTTGGAGGCAAAATTCTTCATGCTCATGATGCGTTACCCCCTTTCTGCCATAGAGCCGAGACGCGATCATCAACGCGATCGACAAACTGGTCACAGGGCGTCCGAATCCGTCGCAGTGTCTCGGCGCCGCCTTCATACGTGCTAATGTCATAGACGGTCGCGAACCGCATATTCGTATTGCGCGCCACATCTGTTTCTGGAATTTCGACAGGGATGACCCGGTTACCGTAGAGTTGGCTAATCCACGATTGGACGGCCTTGGCCGCTGGCTTCGGTGTCATGCGCGTGATAAGAATGTCGAGGAAGTCGAATTCTTTGCGCGACTGTTCTCCGCGTGCTGCCATGCCTGTCACCAGATCCGAAAACAGGTGCCAAAACTGCACCATCGACGCGAACGATAAAACGTCAGGCACTACAGGCACAATTACCCCGTCTGCTGCAAAGATTGCATTGATGGTCAAATAGCTTAGCGTCGGAGCCGTATCCAAAATGATGTAGTCGTACCTGTCGCGCAGAGCTTCAATTCCCGCGTGAAGTACATTTTCGAACCGCTCGCCGCGGGCGCCCGCCGATGCGCGCGCGGGCAGCATGAACTCAGCATTAAAGAGCTCAGTGGACGAAGGGATCAGGTCCAAGTTGGGCCAGTAGGTCTCTTGAGGAAGGGTACGCATATCAAACTCGTCACCCTTCAAGTACGCCTCGATCAAAGGCATGATCGTCTGCGAAGCGTCGACTTCTGCGTGCGGGTTGATCCCGTACAGCGTAGTCGCACTTCCTTGCGGGTCAAGATCTATGTGGCAAACACGCCGACCACGACGCATCGCCAGCCCCTGTGCAAGGACTGTCGACATCGTGGTTTTGGTCACACCACCTTTGAAGTTGGCGACCGCAATAATTTTGCCGGGACCCGATCGAGGTGTTGGAACAAGCTCGGCCCTAACCCATTGAACAGCCTCTTCCACAGTGAACTGACGCGGCGAGCCTCGACGCGTTTGTTTCCCTTGAGGCAGCTCACCTTTTTTGAGCATATAGGCCATCCGTTGGACGTCGATCCCGCACATTTCCTGGACCCGCGCCGAGCTGAGCATCGGCGGAACCTTCCTTGGAAAAGGTTCGAGTAACTCGTCGCGGATCTTCTGCAACATGAAGTCGGACAGTCCAGCGAGCTTTATAAGATCTTCTGGCGTAGTCTTACCCGGGTTGGCGAGGTCTAAGTCCATGGTCCACTTTTCATCGTTTGGGGTTATTCTATCGATAAGCGAGATTTCGATCCGACGGATAGAATCAAGAGGAACTTTAGACGTCTCGTGTGGTAAACGCAAGTTAACTTTGCGCCGTTCGAATCGCGGAGCGCGTTGTCCTGTGGACAGGCAGGGAGGAATTCGCGAAAAGACGTTAAGTGTGGAACAAGAGCGTCGACGTGAAACAATCCTTGACCCGAGGCAGAAGGGGTCGCTGAGTGCGCCTGCCTAACCTGGATGCCGCGATCGCGTCCAAAAGGCCGAGTTGGTCGTGAAGCGTCGAAGCTGCCTAATCACGCGGCCGAAATCGTCTTGCGATAGTCGGCGCGAGATGTGCCAGGTTGCTTCCGGCATCGCGGGCCCTCGTCGACGTAAACCATCGCAATGACGCTGCCGACCTCGTGCACCCTTTACACGAAATTTTTATTTTGACCCTTGTGCGTTTCGCACCCGGAGCATTGACAGCACGAGTTGGACGACCGGCGCAAAATCCTGTCCGGCCGTAATGATTTCGTCCGCGTCAGAGGCTTCAACTGAGAACTCGAAAACAAAGCGGCTGACGCGCTGGCTCCGGCTTTTGCGCACCTTTAGGCTGACCTGCGATTCCTCTTTGGTCCCTACGAGATGTGCGATGATCTTCTCCACGGTGCGTCTTTTTGGCTTTTGCAGCAATTCGTCCGCGCGACGGATCATCTCGGCCGTGCCGATGACCTCGTGGACATGGAGAAGAACATCGCCAATTGCGTTAACGAGTATTTTTCCGTCAAAAAGCTGCAACACTTGTGCAGGGAGCCGCGACACTGCCACTGCCCACTTGAGGTGGGATTTACTCCAGCCCAGCAATTCGGCCGCTTCGGTTATTGAATCCCACCGGCCATCGGCGACTCCGTTTTCGTACATAGCCGCCAGCACAAGAGGGGAGCTGGCTTTCGACCGACGTTTCGGCGCAACAGGCTCCTGGCCGTCCAGCAGCTTGACGATTTGATGCCACGTCAGGCCGCGAGCATCAATGAGCCGGGCGCGCTCCTCAAGCGCATGGGGTCCGTATTTTCTCGCAAGGCTCACGAGTTCTCGCGCCGTGCTGCTCCATATTCCCGCGGCTTGGAAAAGTGAGAGCACAGGTGGCGGCAGTTTCGACACGCCAATGGCCCGGCTCAACTCTTCACGGCTCACACTCGGCGTCAGATGGCCTAGTGCGGCGAGAGCTTCTTTCTGAGAAGTCCACTTCTCCTTCGCAAGACCGGAGAAATAGAGTTCAGCGAGCAGCAGCGGATTTCGCGCGATCGGACGTCCTTCTACGGTCTGCAAGACTTACGCTCCATGGTTTGTTCGTTTTCATTCTCCCAGATCGCGGCGCGTGGCAATCCCGCGAAAGAGCGCCTTTTTCCCCGGCTTTTCGAGCGTCGTTACCGTGCAAAACGGGAGGTGCTACTCGCCGAAACGTTGTGTTTCTGTCATCCGCTCTCTTGTTTGTTAGGTTTTTTGCGACTAGCGGAAATGGTTCGCCGAAATGAGGACTTTCCGAAAGCTTTGAACGCCGAGACCGATCTCCCATCCGTTCTTTCCAAGCTCGATAGTCTTCAAGTGGAACTCACAGCCGTTGCAGGCGCGCTGCTCGAGCGGTTGGGGGCGACGAACGGCTAAATCCGACAACGACTCCGACTTCATCATGCTCTAAATCGGCAGCCTTCGGCCCATGCCGTTCGTATGAAGCTAATTACCCGCCGAAGGGACCAACAAGTTCCGGGATGACGTCCTTGCGAGCGAGCCCGAGCGGGCCGAGACAGTTTCAATGTCCACTTTCACGCGCCGGGGTCTAGATACGCTGGGACTGACCTCTGTCCGAACCGAGGCGGAATCGTCAGAAGTCCTGGGGGGCGGAACGGCGTTGCATCCGTGCGATAGGTAAATAGTGAACCTAAGCGATCTTTTTCAACGAGACAACCGCTGGGGCTCTTCGAAGGAAGCGCGCTTCCGCGCGAGTTACCTTGGCTTGCAACCGCTGGGTTGATTACTCCAATCGACATTTGTTGGCATGGCATTGCCCCGGGGAAGCGGTACAAACTCTCCGACGGTGTGGTGCATGTATCCCCTCAATGAAATCAGGAAAGACGATCAACCCGCTCGCCTATTTGCGTGCGCTGTAGCATGGGACCATCGATTTCGCGTGCTTGAAAAGCGAACGTGAGACGGAGCCCCTAGCTGCTACTGAGCGCGCGTGCATTAAGCCGCAGAGGAACACGCGTTAGGGAGAAAGTTCGAGCGTTGTAGGAAGAAGCTTCCAGTTCGACAGCGCCAACGTTCGGACCAGTTGAAGAACTCGGACTGGTGGCCTTGGCGCCGGACGGTCATCAAGGTCGTTCCGTTCCACAAAGCGCTCGAAATCGTTGCATCAAGCGTTCACGGATCTTTGCGGCCAACTGCGCAAGCTAATCACTCGCGACGACTACGCGCCGTACCACCTTCGCCCGACCTTACTCCGCGATCGTGTGTTGACCACGCAGAGTTCGTCCTCGGCGCCTTGAAGGAAACGCTACCGCGGCTTGCGCCCGATGAGCATCAAAACCATCACAGAGCTATCTGGGTAGCTCGGATGCCAAAGTGTAAAGTTCACTAACTATATGATTTGTATTAGTAAATTCGCGTGCGACAAATGTGACATTTAGCGCAACCCCCCAAATCGGCACACGAAACCGCGCTTTTCCGGCTACGGTGGCCTTCCGTACCGGTCATGGTTAGAGCACAGCCGAATCTCGCCTTGGTCTGGAAAAGCTCGCAAAAAACTGCGTATTTGTTCGCCGAGAGAGCTATCCGGGTAGCTCTTATCGCAGCAATGCGCTTCGCCACGTCGTGTCGTGTAAAGGCGCATAAAACACATCGTCTTTCAGGGAAAAAAAGGACGTTCGCGCTGTTTCAATGGTAGCCATTCAACAAGGGTTGCCATGCGTCTTTTTAAAAACAAACGTCGCACCGCGCTTTCTACGGCTCCGGGCATGTACGCGGAGGAAGATCCGAGCAAGGTCATCTTCGAGACGAGTACCCGACTCAAGCTCGAAGCAAACCGCTGGATGCTCATCGCGTTCGGTCTCGCGTTCGTGGCGGCAGGGGCTGTTTGGACGCGCCAGCCGCCGCCGTCGGTGACCCGCGTCGTTGGAGTCTCGGCGGACGTCGGCGGCCATCCTATCGTCACCGAGCTCGTGGCCTACAAGCCTGACTCGCAGGCGATCCGCACGACCGTCAAGGACATGGCGGTGCGCTGGTTCACGATCGAGCCCGTACTGACCGATCGGCTCGAGACCTCACGGATGACCGCCAACATCAATTCCGTGAAGGCGCAGATGATCGGCGCCGCGACGGGCCAGTTCCGCGACTGGCTCAAGCTGGACGCGCCGTTTCAGGCGATCACAGCCAATCCGAAGCTGATCCGCGAAGTGGACGTTCGCAACATCGCATTGCTGGAGGACTCGACGGTGCTCGTGGAGTTCACCACGACCACCTCACAGGCAGGCTCCGTAGGCAAACCCGAGGTCAAGCAGTTTGCGTTGACCTTGCGCTATCAGATCGTCGTGCCTACAGCTGACCAAGCGCTCACGGCGAACCCCTTCGGCATTTACATTCCGTTCTTCCGCCTCGAGCGGACCGCATAAGCATGACCGCTACCAAGTTCAACAAAGGGCCGGTTATCGGCTTGTGCGTCCTCGCTGCGTGGGCCGTGTTCGCTACACCGGCAGCCGAGGCGAAAAAGCCGTCGAGCGAGGGCAGCGGATTCAACACCGCAATGGTCGCTGGCGACCCGATGAGCCCGATCAATCCTTTCAATGGTGGTGCTGATCCGCTGACGATGCCGGGCGATGCTCGCATTGGCGTGTTTCCGTATAGCCGCGACCAGATCTATCGTGTGCTCACCGCGCCCCTGAAACTCACGACCATCGAACTGGAGAAGGGCGAGAAGCTGATTGCCGATCCCGCGATGGGCGACAGCGTTCAGTGGGAAATCGACGACGACAAGATGAACCATGTGTTCATCAAGCCGCACAAGGCGGATCTGGTCAACACCCTGCACCTGACGACGAACCTGCGCGAATACGACTTCACGCTCATCGCCTCGCCGGCGGGGGGCATGTTCTATCAGACCGTGCGTTTTCAATATCCCCGCGCCCCGATGGCCCGGGCTGGCGCGCGCGACGATGCCAGCGGCACCGTCGGCAATGGCGGTCGTGGCGGCGTCGATTCCGGCAGCATCAGTGTGGCTCCAGACAAGCTGAACTGGGACTACAGCGTGGACGGCCGGGCCGAATTCACGCCGGAGACCGTATTCGATGACGGTCACGCGGTCTGGTTGCGCATGCCCGGGAAGGCACAAGAGTGGCCCGTGCCGTTCATCCTCGATCACGGCGATCGCGTTGTAGCGAACTTTACCCGTCGTGGCGATTTCCTCGTTCTTCAGCGTTTGGCTGATGAGATCGTGTTGCGTTCGGGCAAGGATGAAGTCACGGTGACGCGCGGCCGCCGCCGGATCTTCGGAGTGTTCTGACCGTGGCGAAGAAACCAGATTCCGCCGCCCGCAGCGCCGAGCAAGAGGCGCTCGTCAAAGGTAAGACGCCGCGAAATGCGATCATGAGCATCGGCATTCTTGCCGCAGTCGTGATCGGTGGCCTGGGCTTTTACTACGAGCTGCAGGCGACCAGCAAGGCGGATGAAGAGGCTCGACTCAAAAAGGCGACGGCGCTGAAGAGCAGCACTGAGGCGCCTGCTGCGAACAGCAATGACATCGATCAGATGATCCGTCAGCAGCGCGAAGCCGCAGCCGCTGAGGCGGCCGCTCGCGCGGCATCCGACGCAGCAGCTGCGAAGAAGCCACCGGTCAAGCCGATGCTTACTGGCGCAGACTTTAAGGATGAGGTCGACAAGGGCGGCGATACGCGAGACCTGTCGCGCCGCGCCGCTCAGGATGCGATCTACACAGCGTCAGTTTTCAAGCAAGCCGGTTCCTCGCGCAACGCGACGCAAGCCGCCGGCGTGTTGCCTGCCGGTGTCCCGTCGTTGGAAGAGGTTCGCGCCGCTCGCGCGGCAGCGGGCAGTGCAGGCGCGGATGCCCTTGCGCTCGCGCTTGCCAAGCAAGGTCAGGCGCCTGAAGATCGCGATCGCGCCTTCCTGAATGATGCGGCCGCGCGCGGCGGCATCGAGCGAACGACGTTCAATGGACGTTCGACGGGCTGCACGCTGACGCCGCCGCATACGATTCACGTCAAGACCGTCGAGGGGCTGAACTCAGACAAGCCGGGCCGCGTCGCGCTCATGGTCGATGAGGATGTGTGGGACAGCTTGCGGGGTGACTGTCTGATGATCCCAAAGGGGTCGTTCATCAACGGTATGTACAGTGCCGACGTCAAGGTGGGACAGGAACGCCTGTTGGTCGCATCGACCAGTCTGCGTCTGCCGAACGGCAAAAACGTGCCACTCAACGGCATGCAAGGCGCTGATCAAAACGGCTATGCGGGCTTCTCCGGCGACGTGAACAACCACTTCCTCAAGATCTTCGGCGCGGGGTTCATCACGGCGATCTTGCTGAAGGCCTTTGACAACGGCGCGCAGACTGCAACGACCGCGACCCCGAACGGCGTGACAACTTACGGCAGCACGGCGGGGCAGGTCGCGGCCGCGACCGCCCAGACTGTCCTGCAACGCAATCAGAACCTCCCGCCGACGATCACGGTCGACCCTGGCCAGAAGTTTCTGGTTCAGGTCACGCAGGACATCGTGATGGAGCCATACCATGATTAAGGCACTCGTCACGGCTTGCGCTGCGGTTTGCACACTTACCGCTCACGCGGCGACGATCGATTCGATCATCAGCCCGACGCGCGTGGTGCTCGATGACGGCACGAAACGCGCGATTGTCGAGTTGCCTGGGGAGCCCGTGTACGCGTGCGGATTGAAGCCGTTCCAGTCGTGGGCAACCCGTTTCGAAGGGCAGGCGATTGAGTCGGCCGCCGATGGATCCGTTGCTGTCGCGATCGACGGCGCGCCGGTCAGTCTCGCCACGTTGTTCGTGCGCGCAGGGTGGCTGCGTCCGGCTGCGTTGACCGACGACGCGCAGGCCAGCATGACCGAGCGGCGAGGCGGTTGGGCATGCGCTTCGGCGCAAGCGCCGTTTGACGCCATGCATACCTCGGTCGATCCCAAAATTCTCGCAGGGATTGCGCTCAACGAGTCGGCCTATAACGGCCGACCTTGGCCATGGACGCTCAACGTGGCCGGTCGCGGCTTCTTCTTCCGCACCCGAGAGGACGCCTATCGCGCTATTCGCTATCTCATCAGCCATGGCAGATCGGACTTCGACATAGGTCTCTTGCAAATCAACTGGGGGTACCACTCCAAGCGTTTCGCAAGCCCCTGGGACGCGCTCGCGCCGGCGACGAATATCCGTGTCGCTGAAGACATTCTCAACGAGAACTTTCGGTTGACTCACTCCGCCGCGAAGGCGGTTGCGTACTACCACAGCGCGAATCCTGCACCTGGGCGCGAGTATCTCGCGCGCTTCGTCAAGCACCTCTCTCAAATCGAACGCGGTCTATGAAGCATACGCTTTCCCTTCTCACACTGGCGCTTGCCGCGTTCACGCTCAATGCGAGCGCTGCAGGCACGGACCCGCTCGATTTCGATTATGAGATTGCGGGCAACGTGCTCGAGCGACCAGCGCTCGTTTTCAACGATGGAAGCGATACCTACTTTCAGCCGCGCGCGGGACAGGCGCTGCGCGTCGATGGCGGACACAGCCAGGGTCCGTACGTCGTCGTCGCGGGCACGCCGGAGGTGATTCACTACACGGTGGGTGGCTCGACCGCGACGGCCTACTGGAAAAAGGCCAATCGCTTTATTGGCGACAAGGCCCGTTCCGATGCCCCGCCGGCGTTTGCCGGTTTCTCGGGCCGTCTCGCGTTGATTGGCTCGCGCACCAGCCTCGAGAGCACGCGCGCGTTGAGCGCGACACTGCCGCTGTCGCAGCTGGTGAAGGCGCTCGTTCCGCAAGGGTGGACCGGCTCAGCACAGAAGGATATCGACCTGACGTCGTCGATGAGCTTCGCCACACGCGACGGTGAGAACTGGATGCAGTCGCTGGATCGGCTCGTCGCGGCCTCCGATCTCTACGCGGACGTCGATTTCAACGCGCATCACGTGGCGCTTCGTCGTTCGGCGCCACAGTCGGTCGCGGTGAACTACGACGCACCGGCGACGCCCTCGACGGCAGCAGCACAGTCTGCCTCGTCCGCCGCAGATCCGATCGCCGAGATCGCCAAGCAGAGCGGCGCAAATGTCGCTGCGCCGGCTGACTCCGTGCTTGCGGCGAAACTGGGTGCTGTCGCGATCCGCGACAGCGACGACAGCCACATTCAAGTCAAGT
This sequence comes from Caballeronia catudaia, assembly GCF_001544755.2. Classification (GTDB taxonomy): domain Bacteria; phylum Pseudomonadota; class Gammaproteobacteria; order Burkholderiales; family Burkholderiaceae; genus Caballeronia; species Caballeronia catudaia. The sequence continues at coordinate 19,209 of NZ_FCOF02000052.1, forward strand.
TCTCCACGAAGCCTTCGAACGAACTCAAAGTCGTCGATGCTGACGGCAAATCGCTGCGTCCTAAATGGGATGACGCGACGAATGTCCTCACGTTCAACCGCTCCGAACGCTTCTCCATCTCGAACGCCGCCGATAAGGTGGAAGTCGCGCGCGTGGCAGGGACAGTGTACGAGTTCGACCCGGCGAACAAGGCGGCCCTGCAAAGCGTGTTCGATCAGAACGGCTCGACCTTCTTCAAGTTCGCTGACACGGTCGGCAAGGTCACGGTCGCGGACGTCGCGCATATGGGTTCAGGTGAACAGAAGGGACGTTTCTACAAGTTCAATGGCACCGCTGATCAATTCATTGTCAATGCCGATGGCAACGTCGTGAACGTTCTTCGCAAGCATGACGTGCGGTTCTTCGACCGGCCTGCGTCATGAATCGGTTGCTCCAGATCTCGATTCTGCTTGCCGCCGCCGGACCGATGTTGGCACATGCCGATTGCATCGATGACGCCGCGAGCTATCACCGTGTGAGCGTTCAACTGGTGCGCGCAATCGCGCAGCAAGAATCCGGCATGCGCCCCTACGTCACGAATCGCAACAGCGATGGCAGCGAAGACATTGGCCTCATGCAGATCAATTCGACCTGGTTCCCGAAGCTTTCGCGTTTTGGGATATCGCGCCAGCACCTATTCGATGCCTGCGTGAACGCCTACGTCGGGACGTGGATTCTTGCATCGAACATCAAGCAGTTCGGCGCGACGTGGCGGGCCGTCGGTGCCTATAACGCCGTCTCGTCGAGCAAACAACTCGTCTACGCCAACAACATTTACCGTCGCCTGCAGCGCGCGAACTGACCAACATGACGCCCATTCTTTCTCTTCAAACGCATCGCATCGCGCGCCTGTTCGCCCAGTTGTCCGCTCAACTGTTCGCTTGTCTGGCCCTGACCACAGTCTCGACGCTAGCGGCGGCCGACCCCGATCAGTCGCGCCTCCCTCCGCCGCCGGGAGATGGATGGCAGATGCTCGCGGCGCCGAGCGCTCGTCCTGCGCCCGTGCAACTGGCGATGGCAACTCCGGCTGGAACGCCGGTCGCCTCAACGGGTGCGCCGCCCGCCGCGCCTCGGGCAGTACCCGGCACTCCGGCTCCGACTGGATTGCCCGGTGCTGGCGCACCGACACCCGTGAGTGCCTCGCTCGACGTCGCGCCTGTCGTTGTTCCGTCGGGCACCGCATCAAGTACACCGGGCGGAGTGCTGTCGCTCACCATCACGCCGCAAGACATCAACTTGCGCAACGCGCTCGATCGCTGGCTGCAGCAGCAAGGCTGGCAACTCGCATGGAAGATCGATGACGATCTGCCGCTCGAATTCAATGCGACCTTCTTGGGCGATTTCAAATCGGTGCTGACGCAACTCATGCAGGCCACTAATCATATGCGTACGCCCACGCGCGTGTGCAAGCACACCAACAACGTTATCCGCGTGGTCGCGCGCGCGGCAAACTGCCAAGAGTAATCGCCATGCGTCATACGAAAATCAAATCCGCCGTCGCCATGCTTGTGGCGATCTCGCTCACCGGCTGCGCGGTGTCGCAATGGGACGTCAACCACGCATACGATGCGCTCAACGCGGAGGGCGCAAAGGCGATGGGCAATGGCCCCGAGTCGATGGCGCTCGTTGAGGATGTGCCGACCGCGTTTCTCGGTGATCGCCTCGTGCCGGTCGCCTATGAAGCGACGCTGCCCGCGATCTTCCGCGAGAAGACGGTGGTGTTCCCTGGCAATTTGCCGCTCTCGAAGATTGCGACGCTCGTGTCCAGTGCGACCGGCTACCCGGTGCACCTGAGCCCGGACGTGTTCATTCCGCGCGATGCGTTCATCCCGAAGACCAATGTCGCTGCTCCGTCGCAACCGGGTCCGATGACATCGTCGCTTGCGAAGGCGAACGTTGAACCGGTCTATGCGCAGCCGTGCAACTGCAAAGTCGGCCAGTACCTTCGTGGCGTGACTGAAAATCTCGGCCTCGACTGGTCGTTCGATGGAACGACCATTTCCATCAGCCGCCTCGTGACGAAGACGTTCACGATCGCAGCGATCCCGGGCAAAGTGTCGATCAAGTCGACCATGTCTAAGGGCACCGACACCTCGACCGGCGGTCAGGCGGGCGGGGCGACCGGCGGCACTGTGGGCAATACCGGTTCGTTCTCGTCGGTCACTTCCACCGGCCGTGACGGCACCTTCGATCAGATCGCGATCATTCAGTCGGAACTCGAGAAATTGAAATCGCCGTTGGGCGAGGTGGTCGTCAATCCGCAGAGCCGACTGGTGATGGTGCGCGATACCAAGGAGGCGGTGGACCGGATGGGCGTGCTGCTCGCTCGCGAAAATGCGATCTCGACCCGTCAGGTCGCATTGCGTGTGCGCACGCTGCAGATCGATATGAACAACGGTTCGCAAGCGGGCGTGAGCACAGACATTGTCTTCAACCGCATCTCCGATGGATTGAAGAAATACGCGATCACGTTCACGTCTCCTATCTCGCTTGCGACCGCCGCGGGTGGCAGCGTTGGCCTTTCGGTGCTCAAGCCCGGCTCGCCGTTCGAAGGCACGAACGCCATCATCAGCGGCTTGAACAGCTTCGGCAAGACGGTGCAGGACAACACGCAGACGAAGCTGACGCTCAATGGCTTGCCGGTGTCGATTGGTTCGTTCGAGACCAAGGGATATCTCGCCGCGACCACCCCAAGTGTCGGGTCGCTCACCGGTGGCACGGCGGGCGTGCCTGGCCTGCAGCCTGGGTCGGTCACGGTCGGTGACTTCGTGAACATCCTGCCGTCGGTCAACGACCACAACCAGATCATCCTGTCGTACTGGAGTGACAGTTCGAAGCTCAATGGGCCGTTCACCACGATCAGCACGGGCTCCGGGGCCACGCTCCAGCAGATCCAGTTGCCCGACATTCTCGGCAGCAAGGATGATCAGACCATCGCGCTGTCGGACGGTCAGACCGTGGTCCTGTACGGCGCGGTGACGAACCGTTATGACGGCTCCAGCAACAACGGTATTGCCGGTATGTCCGGCAACTGGAACAAGGGCCGGACCTTCCAGGTGATCATGCTCACGGCTACTGTCGTGCCGTCGATGTGAGCACGAGGTGAGCACAAGAATGCACTTCGAATCGATTCCGGGGGAGAAGGGCGCGAAGCTGGTCTTCGGGCTTGAATGGCGGGCGTACTCGCCCAAAGGCGCGCGGGCCGAGCGTCGGCATTACGCCCAGGGACTTGCCGCGACGCATTACGCCGAGATCAAGGCAAACGACGAAACAATCGCGGGCTTCTGCACGCTCGAGGCCGAGCAACGAAAGGGCAGCAAGCTGTATTCCGCAGCCGCACGTATTGCTATGCTGGACCGGGTTCGGCGCCGGCCCGCCGTGCTGGTGCTGATCCAGAATGAAGAGCGTGTGCATCTGGTGCTGGTGCAGCGCGGCGCGGTTACAGCCGATGAAGAGGTGGCGCTCATCGCACTCGCGGATCGACGCGAGGAAATCGAGGACCAGTGCGAGAAAGCGGGTCTCGCGCTCGCGACGCTCGGTTTCGGCGCGCAACTTCACGCCGTCGACGAGATGTTCCAACTGCGCGAGTTGTTAGTCGACCGCAAGGTTGGTCTGATTAAGAAAATGCCCGTCGCAGTGCCGACGGTCGTGCCGTTGTTCGTGATCCTGGCGGCGCTTCTCTTCGTCGGCAAGCAGGCGGTGGAGATCCTCAATCCACCTCCGCCCCCGCCCGCGCCTCCGCCTACCTTCATGCAGGAATATCAGGCGGCCGTGTTGCGCACGCTCGCCGCACCCGCGCCGCTCGCAAAGCTCTTCGCGCCTCAACTGCTCGCGAAATTCGGTGGCGAGGAAAGTAACTTCGCCGGCTGGCAGTTCGAGAAGGCGACCTGCAATGCGACCGGGCCTTGTGTGACCACCTACAAACGGCAAGGCGGCACGTTCAAGGAGTTCGACGCCCGCGCGCCCGAATCGATTCGTCCGGTGGTCTTCAATCCAGATGGCTGGCACCTGACTACGAAAGGGCCGGAAGCGGACATCGTGCAGCGCGTGGCGCTCGCCGATGCCAAGTCGTGGCCGACGCAGCAGGCGCTCATCAAGGCGTTGCAGACCGAACCGCAGAAACTCTCTACGACCCCGGAGACCCTCAGCAGCCACGGCTACGTGGTGGACATCAAGCCTGCCGAACGATTGATATCTCGTCAGCCGATGGCGGGCGAGGTGCAAGGTCCGCTCGTGCAACGGGGCGCATGGCAGATCGATGGCTACAAATGGCAGAGCGCTTTGCTGACGCGGCTGCCGGACAACATGGCGCTGGAGTCGCTCGACATCCAGTTGAAAGATGACGGCACCGGCGTGCATTTCACCGCGAAGGGCAAATACTATGTTCTCAACTAAATTCCCCCCTCAGTCCGCCTTGCACTCTGCGGTGATTGGCGCGCTCATGCTCGCCGCGAGCGGCGCGATCGCACAGGAAAGTCACCTGACGCTTGACGATATCGACAAGCTCGCGCGGCAGAAGATCGTCGATTCGATGCGCAAGAGCGATGGTTCGAACAACGGCATGCAGGGCGTCGGGCTTGGCTCGCCGCTCGGGGCACCCGCGCCGGTAGCACCAGCGGCGGCAAGTGCGCCGGCCGCTCCCAAGTTCGTCGAGCATAAGCCTCTGCTTCCGCCGAAGCGCGTTGTGCCAGCGACCTTCGTGGGCGCCTATTCCGATATGTCTGGGGCGTATGTCCTCTATGACTTTCAAGGTGCTACCTACACGGCGCGGCAAGGGTCGCGCCTGCTCAACGGATGGACGGTGGCGTCGGTCGAGGGCTTCACCGTCACGCTCGTCGATGGCAAGCGCAAATGGACCGAGACGATCTCTGCACCCTCCGACCTTCCGCTCGCCGCGCCCGATGGTCCGGCCATCCGGGCAATCAATGACCTCGGTTCTCCCCTTCCTCCCGGTGGCCTGCCGACGGCGACCGCGTCCACCATTGTTCCCTTCGGAAAATAATCATGGGTCTGTTCAATCAAGAGGATCAGGACGCGCCCGAGCTGCGCGGAGGCTTCTTCAAGCGCTTGCGTGCGCCTCGTGCCGGTTTCGTGGAAGGGGCCAGCAGCGCCGAGCCCAAGCGCAAGCGCGAACGGAAGGAGCCCGCGTCGACGAGCACGGAGTCGCGCCGTCCAGCGCCGTCGGCTGAGACAACATCGCGGGCGACGAACCCGCAAGTCATGTTTCTTGGACGGGCGCTCTCAGGCGGCGATATCGAGGACGTCGAGAGCACGACGGTCGAAGATGCGGCAGTAATCGGCACCGAGTCGACGCCGAGCGTTCCCGACCTGAATGCTTCGGGCAGGGAAGAAGAACCGGCCTTTCATCCATTTGTGCCGCCCGTCTTCGAGCGGCCCACGTTTGAAAGTCTGGCGGCTGCAATGAAATCGGCTGAACAGCGCAGCTCGAGCGCGCAGCGCGTCGAGCCGTCGCTCGATTCACCTATGGCCGACGCTGCCGCGCCGGCCGGTATGGCGACGAATGCACCCACCGGCGTTTCGACCGACGAGTCACCCGACGCTCCGATTTCCATCGTCGCGACAGGCCTTGCGACGCAGACACCATCTGTAGCCACGCTCGAGCGCGCAGCAATCGAACATCCACGCGTGTCAGATGAGCAGCCCGTGTCAGCGCCGAAGGCATCGAAAGGCTTCTTCGCGGAAGACGCGGACGAAGAGGGGGAGAGCGCAGGCACGGTGGGATTGATGTCCGGGCGTCCCGAACTTGTCTCCCCCGAGTCGCTGCCCGAGTTCAAGCGCATCCTGACCGTATCGGATGACGACGCCGCGTTGCGTATTCCGGCGAATGCACGCAAGGAATTCGTGGCGGTCGAACTGCAGCCTGGCATCGCAATCACGGTCGCAACGGCTCGCTTCTGCGAGAAGGCACAGTACGCATCGTTCATCAAGGATCTTGGCAACAACGACATCCTGGTGCGCGAAGAGATGGTCGCGAGTGAGGCAGTCATCGCGGCGATCTATACCGGCAAGGCGGTTTCGCCGAACAATGCGGGCGTGCGCGAAGCCAGTCGAGCGATCGGCAACTTCCGTGACATCGTCGAAGCAGCCCATGCGTATGGCGCGAGCGATATTCACTTCGAACCGCGCGAGTTCCACAACGAAGTCGAAGTGCGGTTTCGCGTGAATGGCGATATGTACACCTTTCGCCACATGCCCAAGGCGATCGTGCGTCGCGCGTTGTTCGCGGCCTATAGCGATCTCGTCCAGCGCAACACAAATTCGGGTAACAGCTTTCAGCCCACCGCACCCCAGTCCGCCATGATTCCGTTGGTGGTGAAGACCGACACCGTGAACCTTCGGTGGCAGTCGTCTCCGCTCGTCGGCGGGTACGACGTGACGCTGCGTTTGCTCGATGGCAACTTCAAGAACTTCAACGTCTTGCTACCCAAGGACATGGGCTTCGAGCAAAGCCAACTCGACTTGATCGACACCTTGAACTATGTGAGCGGCGGCATCACCGCCCTGACAGGCGAGACGGGCTCGGGCAAGACGACGACGCTGCGCGCCCTCTCGTATATGCTGCCGGACCGGGAGCTGAAGAAGCAGTTCGCGGTGAATGAACCTTCCGAATATCCGATGCCTTGGCTTTCGGACTACTCGATCATCCGCCGGCCGGACGAAACCGACGACGAGGCAAACCGAAAATACGCGGAGGTGATCCGCACGCTCATGCGTCAGGACCCGGACGATCTGACGATCGGCGAAGTGCGAGATCGTGTGGTGATGGGGCTGGTTGCCGAACTCGCGCTGACGGGTCACCCGGTTCGCTTCTCGCTTCACGCGAGTGACGTGATTGCCGCGGTGATGCGTATGGCCGGTGGTCGCCTTCAGTTGCCGATTGACGAACTCGCGTCCGAGGGCTTCATCAACGCGGTGGGCAACCAGAAGCTCATCCCGACGCTGTGCGATCACTGCAAGCTCCCGGCTGAAGATGTGATGCCTGCGATGGATCTGGAAATCCTGCGGAACAAATTCGGCGTCGACACCACTCGGATGGCTTGTCGCAACTACGACGGTTGCCAGCACTGTCGTCTGGACGGCCTGTTCACGCGCAATGGCAAGGTCGCCGGCGGCACCAAACGTCCTTCCGTTGCGGCGGAACTCTACCGTCCGACCCCCGAATTCCTCGAGCGTGTAGGAGAGCGTGACTGGGCCGGTGCGCGTCGAATCTGGCGCGGCGAGCGCCGTACAGGATTCGATAATGCCGACATGACTGGAAAGACGCTCTATGAACACGCTCTTTTCAAGTCTTCGCGCGGTTTGATTGACCCACAATTCATCAATCGGTCGATGCAGTCGTTCGCGCAATACCGCGTGATGCCGGGCGTCGACGGTCGGATGCTCTAAACCGAGTCGGTCATGCTCAATACCTTTGCAAAAATGCTTCCCAAGCGGCAGCAAGTCGCCACTGCGCGCTGGCGTTTCCAGAAAGTGCGCGAGGACTTCTACCGCGAGACACGGCTCGATATCGCAGCCAAAGGCCTGCGTAACACCGAGACGCTATTCGACCGGCTGGAGACCTACGAGAAGCGCAATCGCGCACGCGGCCGCATTGAGTGGCATGTGTTCGCCCGTATTCGCGAGACCATGCAGCGCGGCGAGAGCTTCGCGCACGCGATAAAGCCATTCATTCCCGGCGATGAGTACGCGTTGCTCGACATCGCGGATGAGTCGGCGCGCGAGGATGCGGTCGTGCGCGGCTTCGAGCTCGCCGAGATGGCCGCGAAGGCGAAACGCGTCTTGTCGTCGACGACGTCGGTCCAGATGGCTTATCCAGCCCTGCTGCTCGTCTATATGTACGCGTACTGCATGCTGTTTGGTGGCGTCATCTTTCCACAGGTCAAGGATGTTCGGCCATTGGAACAGTGGCCCGACCTCGGGCGCTTCCTCTATCACGTCGACACGTTCTGCTTTGAGTACTGGTGGCTCACGCTTACGGTCGTGATCGGTCTTGTCTTCGCTTACTTCTCAAGCCTGAAGCGCTGGGCGGGACCGCTGCGGGACAAATTCGATCGCATGCCGCTGCTCTGGCGCAATCGACGCGATTTGCGTGCCGCGCTACTGATCGTCTCGTTGGCAGGCCTGTTCGATTCGAACCTCACACTGCGCGCCGCGCTGGAGAGGCTGTTGAAGACCGCCGACCCGTGGATGCGTTGGCACCTGACGACGATGAACCGGCGGCTTACCGCGCGGGCGGATGAGCCGATGCGTGCGCTCGACACCGGAATCTTCTCCACGACGATCGTCGACACGATCACCGATGCGGCAGGGCGCGATCAATTCGAACTGGCGATCAAGAGCCTCGGGCGTGAATCGCTTGATCGCGTGGTTGAGGCAGTCAAGCGTAACGCGCGGCTGACGCACTTCATGCTGCTCGGCATCGCTGCCGCGCTCTTTCTGACTCTCGGAATTGGTTCGTACATCGTGACCGGCGCCGTCAACCTGACTTCGGGCAATCCCGCGGTTTCCACCTACTAAAAGGACTTCAAATGACCAAGGATCAAACTCAGGCTGTGCACGCGGACGATGTGAAGACGCGCCGCGCACGTATCCTGAAAATCGCTCGCGCCAAGCGCCAGTCGGGCGAGCTCTCGATGATCGAAGCCGGCGCGGTGATGGCCGGTGCGGCGCTGCTCGCGCTGGCGGTGTATGCCGGCGGCAAATATGTGCTCGACTTGATCCGCTCGTCGCAGTTCAAGAGCGAAGCGCAGATGTTCCACACGGGCATTCTGAACGCCACCCAGGCTGATGCGGACTTCTCCGCAGAGACGCTGAAGATCCTCGCGCAAAACCATGCGTTCGACTCGGCAGGCGCACGCGTGGCGACCGACTACTCGTCGGTGAAGGGCATGTTCAACGGCACGTTGACGACGACGGTGAGCACGCTCGTCACGGCGAACGACTCGCTTGTGTTGACCTATCCGGTGACGGCCTCGGTGTGTTCGATGAGCATCGCGGCGCTGTCGACGGTCTACACGCAAGTCGTCGTGAACGGCACTACGATTTCGGCACCGACCACGCCGTTCAGCGCCTCGGCAGCGGCGACTGCATGCGCATCGGCGGGCGCGACCGCGTCGTTGGCCTTGTGGACCACGCGTACATAAAGCAGGGACGCCGACATGGGAAGCATATTGGAGATGTTGATCGTCCTGGTCGGCGCGGCCTTGCTGACTGCGCAAGGGATCACGGAGGACATTGCGGCCAAGCGGCAGAACCTGTTGCAGATCGAAGGCCAGAACATGGCTTCGATCAACGCGGCGCTTGGCAGCTATATCACCAACAACTATGCGACGCTCGTTCCGGCGGGCTACTCGCAAACGACGGCCAGTCTGGTCGCTCCGGGCAATGTACCGACGCTTGCGCAGTTGAGCGCGCAAAGCAATAGCAAGATCGCATTCAAGAGCGGTCCGTTCTGGGGGGGCGCCTACCAGATTAGCTTGTCGATCGTGCCGGACAACTGCTCGACCGCTTTGGGGAACTGCCATATTGCGTCGCAAATCTATCCGTCGCAGCCCTTGCTTAAAAAGGGCACGACGGACATCGCGGGCGCTGGAACTTTGATTGCAACGGGGGGCAGTCAGTTCGGGTTCTCGAGCAACCGCACGCCGACTGTCATCACGGGCAATCAGGGGCAATGGACGCTGCCGAACCCCGCGGGCAACAAGGCAGGGATCGTCCTCGCAATCAATGGATTCGGGGCAGACGGGAATTCCCCGTATTACCGACGCGACGGCGCGTTGCCGCTTACTGGGACGATGAACGCGAACGACCAGGACATCCAGAACATCGGAAACATGTCCGGGAAGACGCTCAAGTTGCAAGCCGGAAATAGTTTGCAGATGGCGAACGGAACGATCTACTACGGTGACGACACAAACGCCGCGATTCGCACCAAAGGCACGCTCTATATCCAGAACTACGCGGGCTCGGGTCCGGCTCCAATCAGCGTGGGCAATGTGTCCTCGAGCGGAACGGTGAGCGCGGTTACGGTATCCGGGACTACGGTAAACGCCACCGTAGCGAACATCAACTCGGTGGCCCCAAACTGCTCATGGAATGGTGTCACGATCCGAAACAACCAATTATTTGTTTGCAACAAATGGGGCAACTGGATCGGCGCGAGCACCTTGGTCAGCAATCAGTCCGCCGATGCTCAATACAGCGGGTGGTACAACGGATGGGGCGTCTACCCTCCCACCTGCGGACCTGGTGGCTCGGCATGGTACAGGATCACACCACAGTCGATCACAACCGATTACGCAAACCGCAATCCACCTCTTTCAGGCGCGCGCTATACGATGGGTTGGAACGGGTCTCAGTGGATCCTTCAGATCTACAACGTGCTAGCGGATGGCGCGAACACGCTCGTCCCAGATCAACTGGGACTGCAAGCGCAGATCGACGTCGGTTGCACCTACGCCAATCAATAAGGAAAACTATGAAAATAAGGGCAGCGCTTTCGCTGACGATGTTGGCGACGCTTGGTGCGGTGCTGACTGTCCCGACACGGTCGAACGCGGAGTGGGTGCAGAATCCTATTGGCGTGCCGCGTGCCCCAAGTTGCGATCCGGGTTACTCATGGCAGAAGTTGGGTGTGCGCTATCAGTGCGCGACGCCCCAACCGACGTGCGCATACGGCTTCGCAAGCGGTCCGGCGTGGAGCGGCGCTACGTGGATCTATTCATGCAACGCACCGCCGCCCCCGCCGCCGCAGAATGATCCACCGGTGAATCCGGCTGATCAGGCGAAGGCCAATTGCGCGGCGCGAGCTCTGCAAGATGGAATCACGATTGGACCACAGACGCGGCAGTATCACCTCAAGTCCAACGGAGTCTGGTACTGGTCGACCTACTACGATCATTCGCCCGGCCCGGCCTACGACTTGTCGAGTGGTTATACGAGCAACTTATGGACTGTAGCCTGCGCGACGATGGATGACGGGTCTTGGGCGAATGTCAATCAGGCATACTTCAAATCCGGTGAATACGGCGATTGCGGTGGTACGGCCTGCGGCGGCGGAACCTAATCGACCTACGACACGTTGAGACTGAAAAACGCCTCGATTGTACGGATCGGGGCGCCTTTCGATGGAGAGAAAACTGCCGTTAGCCTCTACGGTCTTACTTGGAAGCCGTTGTGAAGCTCCAAGTAGCGGAAACCGGCGCGCCGTCCCGGGCACCCACAAACGCCACGGTGTAGGTGGTGTTCGCCTTTAGGGCGGACAGTGGGAGCAGAACAGCTGTCCCACTCGGCAGGAGATTGTTCGGATCTGCAATAGTGGTGGCGGTCGACCCGGCAACGGCGGCCGACGGAACCAGGATACGCGTCGCTACCAAGGAGCCGCTGCTGTCTGTCAACGCATACTGGCTTACCGTCAATGTGTCGATACCTTGAGCAGCACTAACGCGAACCAGGATTGGACGGCCCGGGGCAGAAACGTCCGGAGCCGGATTGGACGCCTCGGGACGCATCGACAGGGCAACACCGATTTCACTCGCATACGGGGAGTGCACAACCGCTGTCGAAGCGATCTGCTGGCCTCCAACGGATGTCAAGCTGTTACCTGTCGGCGTGCCGGTGACGCCAGTCGACGTTCCGAAATCGCTCACGCAGGTGTAGTTTGGGTACCCCGTAGACCCCGGACCGTAGCCGAGTCCGATAGTCTCCTGCGTGTAGGTCAAGCTGACCAAGTGATAGACGGATGCCAATGCCTGACCAACGCAGTCGGCTGCATCGGCAATTGCGGTCGTAGCGAATCCCGCCGCTACGTTCTCCCCGACGTATTCAGTTGTCGGAGCGCCTGCTTTGCGCGCCCGGGCAAGAGGCGTATCGGCATAATAATTCGCATTGCCAGTAATTTCATCGTGCGGCAGGGAGTTGATGGCACCGGTGCTTAGGTTGCCGGAGAGATACAGCGAGTGTGCCTGCGCGGACGTATCAAGAATTGGATCTTGGCTGAGCATGCCGACGCCCATCGCATTGCGATAGGCGTTGATCTGATTGAACGCCACGATCTGGAACGAGCCGGCCGCATAGGTCGGCGTTGCCACCGACGTGCGCGGAGCGACGCCCGAGGTCGTTTGGCTGCCGGTTGGTGCGCTTGCGCCAGAGGCAGGCGCTGCGCCGGAGCTTGCATTGTCGCCGCCACCGCCGCCACCACACGCGCCCACCAAGAGCGAAGCAGCGATCGCGGCCATCGAAAGTTTGAAGTTGCTTTTAATCGTCATTTGTTGTTCCGACCTAGTTGATGCAGTCGCCCGTGCGATCTGCTTACTTTCATGTTATCGAGCGGTGTTCGAAGTCAAGTCGTCCCGGAATCCGCCCCGTTACCGCGATCCTCGTTGGAAAGTGCCTTTGGCCAATGGGCGGCGCAGGCATTTTAATACTTCGTAAGAAATGCGGATCAGCCACCGCTGCGGCCTCGCAACCGTTTGCCATCAACGCTGCGCGCGCTTCCTGAGCTTGCTCGCGCGCAAGACAACGAATGCGACGCAAAGCGCGACGCCGGCGGTCACGGGCTGTGATGTGCCGATCGTTGAAAGCAGCAACGAGCCGCCCCACAGGAAAATAAGGAATGTGGCGAGGGCGGCGAATGGCTTACTCTTCAGAACCGAAGCGATTCGCCCTTTTCCGCGACGAGACCGTCGGGAGAAGAGCACGTTGCTCTTTTCGAGATCAAAGGCGTCGGGAGAGGGGGCACTGGCGCGATCGCTGCGATAGTGCCGTTCGTATCGTTGAAACCGCCCGTCGCCGCGGCCCCGAAGCCACGCGGAGACGCTATCGGAAAAGAGGAAGGCGAAGTCCTGCATGATCTAGTGCATCACGTCCGACTGAAACTCGACTGCACCTACCGCGTCGGGAATGCAGCGACCATCGGCCTCGGCATAGAACGCGCCGGTCTCCCGATCGTGCCAACCGAACTGAGCGCGTCCGTCACGCGAGAAGATGACCAGTCCGGCGTCAACGGTAAATTCATGCGACATCGATTGGACCTCCAGATCCGTTAAATTAGGCTTTCGATCGACCTTTTTTCTTCTTCAGATCGAAGCGGGGTTTGAAGGCGTAGCTGCAGCCGGGACAGACGAAGTCCTTGGCCAACTCGATCTTTCCTTCACCGTTGGACAGGATGTAGTCCGTGCCGCAGCTTCGGCAGGGCGCCATTGTCAGGCGCGAGTCCATCGCCATCGAGCGCGTCAGGTGATTTGCACGATCGGCCGTGATGACGAGCTTTTCACCGAACATTTTCGCGACGATGTCGTTGGCTGCGATCAGCGCCTCAGGAATGCTCGCCTTATTTTCGAGCGCGCATCGGTACAGCCAGACCAACAGCGTGCCTTGCAAGCGATGCGCCGGATAGTCGACGTACAACGTGAGCGAGCTAGGGTTGCAGCCGCAGGGCGAGCTCACACCGTGGATCTGCTTGTATGTGTCACGCGCTCTCGTCTGGTTCAGGCCAAACAGATTGGTCGCGGTCGATGCGCGAACGCCTTGCGTCATCAGCATGCGAGCGTAGACATCTCGCTGGGCGCGATCCAAACGGAGGTCCGACCAGAGATGCGTGTAGGGCAGAGCGGTCGATTTGAGGTTCGACGTGCTCATCAGGTAATGGGCGACAGATTCGTGTGTGAGCCATCCGGCACTGTATTCGGTCCAAAAAAGTTGCTCGTCGAACCGCCATCTGAAAAGCGGGAAGGTGATCGCGCCAATCGCCGCTTCGAGCCGGCCGATCGGCAATTCCATAAGGTACTCGGCGAGCTTGAAGGAAATGCCAAGCAAGGGCGCGGCCAGGACGCTCATGTGGAGTACGTCTTTGAGCAGGGAAACGTAGGTACAGTTGTAGTGAAAGATATCGCGCGCGGTCAGGGCGTCGACAGCGGGCATCGCTTTGGTCAACTCTTCGACAGTGGGGGAGAGGAGAACACCATCGACGAACGTTTCCCAGTCGCGAGGATCTTGCAAAGCGGGAGCAAGTGCGAGAAACGGCATGTTCATCAGCATCGCCTTCGGGAGCGCGTGGGCTTTGAACGTGTCCATGTTGTCGCGGGAGACGCCGAAGAAGTTTTCAGCGTCCCGATAACGGACGAGCACGTTGTGAATTACATCCGTCAGTGCGTAGTTGGCTCGCTGAATCTTTTCGGCGATGAATTTCGGAAGCGAGATCGTGGTCTCGACAGCATCTAGGGTGTTCGTTGACATAGTTCTTGTTTGTGGCTTTTTTTAGCTTCGTCGGACGCGATAGAGCGCGCCCGGCCCGTAGCTTTTCTCGTTGATTCTTACCTTACCTGCCGAGCGCAGCGTCCAGCTCAGACACGGTCTTGCGCAGCATCGCGGCCAGTGCTTCCAGAAGCGGCTCATGCTGCGCGGGCGTCTCACACGCCTGTACCGCGAGTTGGGCGCCCATGAGTTTTGCGGCAAAAACTTCGAAGGAGGCTGAGACGTCCTGCAGGGAGGCTTGAACCTTGTTCGCCGCCTCGATTGCTGCCGCCTGTTTTTTGCGTTCCGCCTCGAGCGCCTCGAGGGCGGCTTGTTCCGCGGCGATCCTTTTCTCGATTTCAGCGAGCTCGTCATTGCTCTTCTGAATGGATTCGGCGATGCTTGTGTAGCCAGCGGGGGCCGTCGGCTTGTCCACGTACTGCACATCGGGCTTGCGATTGCGCAACTCGTTGGCTTCGCGGGTGAGCCGCCCGATTTCCTTGTCCTTGTCGGCAAGGTCCTTTTCCATGTTGCTCAGACCGGCTTGCTTGCGCTTGTAGTGATCGTCCATTCGCGCAAGGTCTGCCTCGCGGTCGGAGATCTTGCGAGCGCTCGCAGCCAGTTCAGTGCGTAGGTGCTTGGCCTCGCTTTCGGACACTGAGAGCGCTGTTTTTGCGTCCTGGAGTTGCGAGTGAACGTTCAAGAGTTGGATGCGTCCGTCCTCGAGCGCCGCGTCCTTCTTCTGCAGTTCGACGAGCATTCGCTTGACGTCCATGCGGGTCATGTCTGGATCCTCTTTTTTCTTAGCAAGAATCTCCGCAACCTGCTCGTCTGTGACGTGTTCCGCTGCAAGGATGTCCAGTTCGCCGACATTGAACGTGCGGATGGCTTCGGCGTTGTCTGCGAACGCTTCGTAGCAGCGCATGTATTGACGCGCCACGGAGCGCTTAAGCCCAAGCGCACTATCGAAAATCACGAAACCCAGTGACGCAGCTTTGCGCTTGATTGCGATGGTGTCACCGGCCTTCGCGATCATCACATTCTTGAGCGAGTACATCGTATTGAGCAGATGGGCGCCGATCGTTTCCAGGTCGGCCTTAATGCGAGCCCGCGCTTCCGCAACGGCCATCAGGCTTTCAATAATCTGTACCGCCAGTTCTTCGAATGCTGGATCGTCGCCTAGTGCCTTCTTGACGGCACGTGCGATAGTGTCGCGATAGGACCACTTGGGATCGTGCTTCGTGAAGATGTCGTCCAGCGCATCATTGAATTCCCCGGGGGGATTGAGGAGCGGGTGCTGGACTTTGCTCAGTTGGGTGTTCTTGGACGTCTCGCCGTTCGGCATTTCTTCTCTCCAGATTTTGCAGCAGCACCACCCGGCGCTGCTCATCACACCGCAAGGGCTCTTTCGACGCGCTCGCAGTTAAGCTATTTAGTTAGGGGCGGGACAACAGGTCACGGACGGTCATGGCGCTCAGGTCGAGGTCGGTGTCCTTGAATCGTTCTGCGATGCGCATGTACTGCCGCGCGACGGCGAGGCATCTCAACTGCTTTCGCAAGGAAAGAGAAGCACATGGCGGCGGCTTCCTTGCGTGATTCCAACGTGTCGCCGGCGGTCGCCACCACCGCGTCTTTAATCAGGTAGAGGCATTCGGAAATGCGCGTCCCGATCGACACCAGGTCAGGCGCACCTGCGGATGAACCCCTGAGCGCAACCAGTTCAGCAGCGTGTTTAGCCAGTGCCGTGATTGTCTCGGGGGTGTGCGCTTCACCCATCACCTCTTGCGCCATATCCAAGAACTTTTTGTTCTCCGATTCGTACATCTCAACCTCGTATTTCGTGCAAGTAACCAATCGTAACGACCGCCTTCGGGAGTTTTTGACCGAAAGACGCTCTTTTCACCCCCTCTTTCAATCCAGATATGGAAGAGGGGCGTCGCTGCTGCATGTTCGCAAACGTTTAACGGCCCATTCGTGAAACACTTTAGTAACATTTGGACACAAGAAATGTAATTCGAAGCTTGCGTCTAATGAAATCTTATGACCAATGGGACATCCTCAATCCGGCCCTAATTGTCATCGCTTTGTGCTTTTGCAGTGCCATTTGAGAGTCGTCCGCCAGCAGGAGCACTGCTTTTTTCGCCACTTCCACGCAGATGGGCTTGGCACCTGCGAAGGCGTCTCGTTGCATGCGGAGCCACTGTCGCAAGTCGGCCGGAGCCAGCAGATCGGTTGGTAGATCAGGATCGAGCACGGCCTCGGCCGATGTGAATAACCCAGCGCCGCGCACCGGCCAGATCGGGGGCAATTGGTCGCGGAGAAATCGCAGCTTGCTGCGGTGCTGCTCAATGGGCGAGCGCCGCTCGTCCGTCTGCCCGCTCGACGCTGAACGCGTCAGCTTTCCCGCGCGAGTGGACGGGGCGATGTGGCCCGGCCAGTGTTTCGTCTCGAAGATGAAGATGCCAAAGGGCGTCACGGCGAGGTGGTCGATCTCGGCGGTCGGATAGTCTGTGCCCGGCGCATGCTCGATCACGAGCGGCCCGTCATGGAGATAGAACTCGTTGCCGCAAAGCCAGTACAGCGTTTTTCGGAGCTCTGCCTGCGCCGCAGATTCACCGGCTGCTCCGATCGCGTCGGAACGTCGATTGAAGAGGTGGGGGCGCGAGACCGCATCTTGCTTACGGATTTTCTCGCGGCCTCGGTCGACACAATAGGCCCCGATGGCGACGGTGATTTCGACAAGCATGGTTGCTCGGTTGGGTTGATCTGTAACCAGCATGACACCCGCATCGCATTGTCAAGGCGCGAAAAAGCGCGATAAACAGAATGCCGTCTCGAAAGGCGGTCTGTTTTTGCGAGCTTTCGCCTGCACGGGCTTGCCCGCTTCGCGTACATTCAATTTCATCCCCGCGTCCTGGACGCATCGACGAAAAGCATCGCGATAGGTATTGCGACCGCTCAATCTCCCTTTCTTCCGCATAGAGCTGCTCCCGCCACGCTTTATCGAGCCGTGACGAAAGCGTCTCTCCGCGCGCCGTTTTTCCCTGCTCAATCGAGCATCGAAAACCATCCAGCGCTTTACTGGCTGGACATCCCCCTTGTGCGTCAGTTTTTCTGGAGAGAAAAATGCCGAAGCAGTTGGTCTTCAAGGCGATCAAATCGCCCGCTTGGTTGGTCGCTGTGTGTTTTGCGTTGTGGTTCGCGGCGCACTCCTTCTTTGCGTTTCTGTTCGTCTCCTTCGCCGTTGCCACATGGATCAACCGATCCATCAAGGCCTCGTTGAAGGAAGACAGAGTGGAAGAAGCGAAAGCGTCACCGACTGCTACTGCTTCGCCGGTTCCGGCAGAAGAGAAGGTCACGCCTATCAAGCGTCAGTACGCGAAATCCGCAGTGGTCATTCCACTCAAGACAGGCACCGACGACTAGTCGCTACGCCTGAACGTCAAGACCGTCCCTCACGGGCGGTCTTGATCCTCACCCCCAACGGGAAATCCTCCCGTTGCGGGCATGGGTTTCCCGTTCATTCGGAGATTCCCATGCATACGGAAGTCGCAGCATGGCAACTGGACATGTTCGACGCGCCCCCGGCGCCGGTCACCCGTGTTCAGGCCAAGCCAGATCCCTTGCCCGATCCGCAGTTCTGGAGTGAGGCGGTGACAAACAAGATGGTCGACGCGCTGATCAGTCTGGCTACCGACAGCCGGCGCGGCGACAACATGCCCGAGTCGCTGATGGACTGCGCCGCATTGTTCAGCGAGCGACTCAAAAACAGAAAGAAACTCGATCTCGAAGACTACCGGGCGACGCTCGGGTGGGTCATGGAGTTCTGGAACGGCGCAGTGCCGTACCGATTCGTCTGCCAGATCAACGGCGTCGATCCTGAAATCCTGCAAGACGTAATATTGAGTAACCCGCTGCTCAAGCGCGACATGGAAGAGGTTCGTCGCGACAGTTTCGGCACCCTGTTGTAGGAGACCAGCATGAGCACATTTACCTTCGGGCGGATGCTCGGCAGTCTCTTCGGCACCGCGTCCCCGGCGCAACCACGACCGGATGCACGCTCGAGTGCGCAACCGGCTCCCGTTGTCGTTGGGCAAGGTGCGCGCAATGAGCGTCACGTCAACGTTGCCGGCCAAGCCATGCTCTTTCGCGATGAGGGAGGCGTGGTTGTCCAGTTCCTCCCGGCATTCGACTTCGAACTCAAGCAAACCGCCGTCGGCATGAAGTTGATGCCATCACTCGCGCCGCACTGGGAAGTACTGCGTGAGCACACCGGCACGCTGACGGATGCGATCGCCACAGCGATCAGGGAAGCTCAGCCAACTGAGTTTGAAGCGGGGGCAGCCTTGTCTGCGCGCAAGCGGTCCGAGCCGGCGTCCCAACAATTACGCCAGCGCGACGATGCGATCGTGGACGCTGTCGTATCGGCTCCAGCCGCCCAGGCAAGCGAAGCACACAGCGGAGCACCTAAACGGACCGAGCGCCCCCGATACGGCGTGTTGAAAGAGTGGGGCGAAAAGGAGTTTCCCGATGGCAACCGCCCCGGGAAAACCTACGAGTCCTTCTGCATCACGCTTCAGCACCGCGGCGGAACTGATGTCGTGCAAGGCGAGGGCCTTCGCGACGCGATCGCGGAAGCGAATTGCAGAGTCGGTGATCGTGTAGAAGTCAGGCGCGTTGGCAAAACCAAGGTGCCCGCTGTTGATAAACGTGGAAGACCGAAGCTCGATTCCAGCGGCGCGCAAGTGCTGTGGGACAAGTGGCTGTGGTCCATCAAAAAATCTTAAGGAGCCTCTCATGGCATCAGTAAACAAGGTCATTCTCGTGGGCAACCTCGGGGCTGATCCCGAAACGCGCTACCTGCCGAGCGGCGACGCGGTGGCCAATATCCGACTGGCAACGACCGACCGTTACAAGGACAAGTCCTCCGGCGAGATGAAGGAGTTGACCGAGTGGCATCGCGTGTCGTTCTTCGGCCGGCTGGCCGAGATCGTCAACGAGTATCTGAAGAAAGGCTCATCGGTGTACGTCGAAGGCAGAATCCGCACACGCAAGTGGACGGATCAAGCTGGACAGGAGCGGTATTCGACCGAGATCGTCGCGGACCAGATGCAGATGCTCGGTGGTCGAGCAGCTGGCGAGCGAGGCGCATCGAGCGCAGACGACTTCGAGTCGCCGCGATCGCAGCGTCAGGGTCGCCAGGAGAATGGTCGACCGGCTTCCGGTGGTTCGGCTCCGGCCGCTTCGACGGCGCGTGCGCCGCAATCGTCCGGCTCTTTCGGCGGCGGCGGTGGATTCGCAGATATGGACGACGATATTCCGTTCTGACCATATTTAATGGGTCGTGAATGGGCTGCGATCTAATCCCGTAGCCTCTCACCTTCTTTCCCGTAACACCTCACCTCACCTTCGTCGTTCTCTCCGGCCCCCTTGGGCCGGCGGAACCGCGAAGCGTCCGTTTCTCCTCGCGCGGTCCGCGTATCAATCTTTTTTGCGCACCACCTCTGCTGAAAAAAGCCGTTAGCCGCGATCGTTGCGCGTGCACGGACGGTTTTTTTGAGCACGGTTTCACCGCCTGTTCAGGCATCGACCTCAACCGCACCACTACGGAGTGACAAATGAATGCAAAGAGACTCAAGCTGTCCCCGGAACAGTGGGTTACGTTGCTCCACAAGTATGGAGTGCCGGAAAGCTCACTGACCGGGAAGAGCGGATCGTGTCCCATCTGCGGCGGTAACGACCGCTTCACTTACGACAACAAACGCGGCCGTGGCGATTGGGTATGCCGCAAATGCAACAACGGTGACCCCAAAGCCGGCGACGGGTTTGAGCTCATCTGCAAGGTAGCGGGCATGAGCTTCCGTGAATTGATGCTCGAGCTCGAAGGTGGATCGCTTGCTGAGGCTCGACAGTGTCGAGCGCAGCAGGCGGCGGCCCCGGCTCCCGGCCGAAAAGTCGATCCCGAATGGGCGCGCAAGCGGCTCGAGTCAATGTGGGATCGCGCGACGCTCATCGGATCCGATGGATTGGTGCCGCGCTATTTGCGCGCGCGGGTTCCGGGTCTGACGGCGCCGCCGTCGCAGGCTCTGCGCCAAGCGATGCTCGACTATCGGCACGAGAAGAAGGTGATCGGCCAGTGGCCGGGCATCATCGCTCGCTTTACGCTGCCGGACGGCCGCCTTGGCACACTGCACCGGACGTTCCTCGAACGCTCGACGGTGGCGAAGGCGACGATCGTCACTAACGATGGCGAGATCCTACCGGCCAAATTGAACGACGTGACGCTTCACAAGCTCAACGGCGGCGCAGTCCGGCTGATGGATCCGGTCGATGGCGAGATCGGGGTAGCTGAAGGTCTCGAAACAGCGTATGCCGCTCACATGCAATTCGGCGTGCCGACGTGGTACTGCCTGAATCGCATCCTGCTTGCGGATTTTGTGGTGCCGGACGGGCTCGGCATCCGCGTGGTTCACATCTTTGCAGACTTCGACGCTATCGATCCTCGTACAGGCAAGTCGCCTGGGGTCGATGCCGCGTTGAAGCTTGCTAAGCGGCTGCGTGCCGAAGGGTACACGGCTGTGATTCATCGTCCGAAGAAGCGGGAAACCGACTTCGCGGATGAGTGGTTGGTTTGCCGCGGTATGAAGCGTGCCGCATCGAAGTTGCCTGTTCGAAATTTGCAGCGGGAAGCCGCTCACGTTTGATTGTTCGCGGCGCTTGCGCCGCTAACTGTAACTTTCGCCCGGTGGGGATTCGTCCCCACCCGGGGCCGCAATCCGTCCGAGCCATTCCAATGGAGAAACGGAAATGAGCTTCAGCATGATTGTCGGCCGCTACAAGATTGTCGCAACCTCCGGCGTGGAGAATGGTTCCGTGAGAGTCGGCAAGTCCGAAGCCGAGGCGTACGACGTTATCGATCGCGGGCAGCGCGGTAACGCTCGAATCGAGAAGCAGGGTGTCACACTCGACACCGCATGGTTCTATTGCATTCGCCGACAGGCGAGCGCACAAGGGGTGTCGTTGCTGCACTGAGCACACCATTAAGACAAAACCCAGCCGATTGGCTTAATGCCGTTCAGTTAAGGTCCTTTCTAAGGTACCGGACGGAGTAACGTGAGGGGCGGGATTTGACGACTCGGTCG
>NZ_FCOF02000106.1 GCF_001544755.2 Caballeronia catudaia
CGCGATCTTCGCGAGCGAACCGCCGAATTTGCCTACCGCCGTACGCGCGGCCGATACGATCACTACGTCAGTCATTTTCTTTCCTCGTCAAACAGCAAAAGCGTGAGCTGGGTTTCCGTTCCGATGGGATTCACACGGCGTGGAAACGCGTCCAATACGGATGGACTGGCTGAGTTCGATGCGAACTCGGACGGATTGGTGCGTCGTCGAGTGCGGAGCCATGTCCGACCGTCCGATGCGTGAGCGAGCGACCTCAGAAAGCGTCGCGTCGGCTATGGGATGACCTCGCCCGTGGGACAAGGTGCGTTCCGCAGAAAATATCCCGAACAGGATGCGGCAAATGTGCGGCCAATTACATGGTCCATTTAAATGGGCCTTTAACAGAATCTCTCAGGTTAAGCACCGGCCTTCTCTTTCGCTCGGTCGCCACGAATTGCGAATGCGCAATTCCGCCGCGCGAGATCGCGCGTCGGGGCATCAGGGCATATTGGAAGTTTTACGGTCGTGCGTGCTTGTGCGACGCATCAAATTAGTAATAATTCTAAACGCAAAAACATGCGTAAAAAATTTCATATTAGTAGGTGAAAACCCTAGTTTGCGTAGGATATACCTACTTGGTAGTGCCAAAAAGCGCTTTCGCACTCGAACACACGTTCAATAATCATCCTATATGACGACAAAAATTGCGCGGGTTGTATGATCAATTGACCATCTGCGGGTAAATCCGTAATACAAACGCACGGTCGACGGACGCATGTCACGGACAAAGGTGCGCCCTTGAAAGACATGCAAACGCGATCACACGCCAATCTATATACGCGAATTAACTACTGCGTATAACCAATTCGTCTTTAGACGATGCCGATTATTCACTGCGTTAGCGCCGTTGCGTGACCATGTGATGAAAATCGCGCGCTGTAAATCAATTAAGGCATTACCGCGGCAAAATGTCCTTTTGCGAAAAGAACGGCTTCGCCGGAGGCGAAAAGCCGCTCGACTCCCGATGTTTATTCAAAGCGCTAAAACGAGTCGCTTGCCTTTCGCGCGCGAGCAGCACGCCATCATCCGGTCGTTCGACTGACGTTCGCCTTTCGTCAGCACCACGTCGCGGTGATCGATCTCGCCCTCGAGCACGCGCACTTCGCATGAACCGCACAAGCCCTCTTCGCAATCGCTCTGCACATCGACGTTCGCGCGCCGCAGTGTCGCGAGGAGGGTTTGACCGGCCGGCACGTCGAGCACGAGGCCCGAATCCTTCAACTCTACTGCGAACGCGTGTTCGTTTTTCGGATCGAGTGCGCCGAGCTTCGATTCGAAGTGCTCGATCTTCAGCGCGTCCTCAGGCCAGGAAGCGCTCGCGTCTGTGAGCGCTTCGAGCATGCGCGCCGGTCCGCACGCGTAGACCTGCGTGTTTTCGTCCACGGCAAGCGCGGCGAAATCGTTGCGCGCGCCCTCTTCCGACACATGGAGGACAAGCCGCTCGCCGTGCAGCGCGCGCAGTTCGTCGAGCAGCGTCATCGAGGCGCGCGAGCGTCCGCTGTAATGCAGCGCGTAATCGAGGCCGAGCGAGCGCGCACGTCGCGCCATCGCGCTGATCGGCGTGATGCCGATGCCGCCCGCGATCAGCACCAGTTTCTTCGCGCGCTCGTCGAGACGGAAATGATTGCGCGGGCCGCGAATGCGCCAGTGCGCGCCCGGCTTCACGTTGTCGTGAACCCACGCGGAACCGCCGCGGCTCTCGGTCTCGCGCAGCACGGCGATTTCGAAGGCGCGGCGGTCGTCGGGATCGCCGCACAGCGAATACTGGCGCGACAGACCCGTGTCGCCGCAGATGACGTCGATATGCGAGCCCGCCGTCCAGCGCGGCAGATCGCGGCCGTCCGCCGATACGAGCCGCACGCGCACGATGCGATCCGCGCACGCATCGACCGAATCGACGATCACCGCGCGGCTCACCGCATGCGACGACGGCTCGCCGATGCGCACCACCGCGCGCGGCTCGCGCACGGACGGGTCGGCGCGTTCGGGATTCATAGCCGGGTCCCACTCGACATGAAGATGCTCCGGCCCGCGGAACGACGTGTTTGGCACGTAGGTGAAACGCTGCTCGGCGAGCCGCATGTGCGGCAGGCGTCGGGTGAGCTCGTCGAGGAAGACCTGCATCTCCATGCGCGCGAGGTTCTTGCCCATGCACTGATGCGCGCCGTAGCCGAAGGTCAGTTGATCGCTGGCGTTCTCGCGGCGGATGTCGAAGAGATCGGCGTCGGCGAACTGATGCTGGTCGTGATTCGCCGACGACGTGACGATCAAAAGCTTCGATCCCGCCGCGATGCCGACGCCGCCGATCGTTACGTCCCTGGTCGCGAGCCGCCGCCACGCCGCGACAGACCCGTTGTGACGCAGACATTCCTCGACCGCGTTCGGGATCAGGCTCGGGTCTTCGCAGATATCGCGCCATGCGCCGGGATGCTGCAGCAGCAGCTTGAGTGCGTTCGCGGTGGCGTTCGCCGTGGTTTCGTGCGCGGCGACGATGCCGGCCATCATCATCGAATGCAGATACGAGTCGGTCACGACATCGGGCAAATCCTTCTGCTTGCGAATGCCGTACTGCATCCAGCCGGGACCGGACGGATCTTCGCGCATCTTGTCGAGCACCTTGCCCGCGAACTGCCAGAACTTGCCGACCGCGTGCGCGACTTCGACCTGCTCTTCGGGCTTTGGGCGTCCCCACGTGTTGACCGTGTGCGCGATTGAATAGCGGCGCAGCGTGTCCATGTCTTCCTCGGGCACGCCGAGAAAATGCAGCGCGACGGTGAGCGGCACTTCCCACAGCATCTGATCGACGAGATCGGCGCGGCCATCGTCGATGAAGCGATCGACATAGTCGCGTGCGAGCGCGCGCACCATCGGTTCGTGATGCGCAAGCGCCTCGGGCGTGAACGGGTCCATCAGCGCGCGACGGCGCGGCATGTGCGCGGGCTCGTCCTCGTTGACGAGCGTGCGGTTCAGCGCAAAGCCGTACGATGCAAGCACGGCGTTGGCTTCGGGGCCGGTCGGCGTGATCTTTTCCAGCGCGATCGACGGGCTGAACGTGATGTTGTCGCGGAAGATGGCCTTGATGTCGTCGTAACGCGTGACGATCCAGTAGCCGAGCTTCGGGCTCCAGAACACGGGCTCCTGCTCGCGCGCCCAGCGCACGTATTCCGGCGGGTCCTGTTGATAGCCGTCGCCGAAAGGATCGAACTCGGCCGCGCGCGGGCTGACCGGGCAACCGTTCGGGGCGCGATCGTGGAAAGGGCATTGCGTCGCCGCGGTCATTGCTGTCTCCTGCTTTATTTATTAGCGTGACCACAGTATGCAACGGCTCACCACTTCCAGCGCACGCCGAGACCGCCTCCGAGCGCGCTGCGGTGCGAACCGCCGAGATTGGTCGACCAGGCGAGGTTCGCGAAGACGCTGCCGCGCACGCTCACCTTCGCGACGATCCCCGCGCCGAGTTGCGCGGTCGTTGCGGCGGCGTTCGTCGGAATGACGTCGACGCCCGCGAAAGTCGCGTTGTCGGTCGCGCCGAAGTAGCGCCACAGATTCGCGCGCAGATACGGCTCGAAGGTGGTGCCGGACGCGTCGAAATGGCCATAGAAGCGCACACCGAGCCGGCCGATGAAGCCGCTCGCTTCATGAAACGATACGGTCGAAATGCCGTCGTCGATATCGTGCAGATTCGCGTGCTGCCAGATGAGTTGCAGTTGCGGTTCGACCGCAAGGCCGGCGGGCAATGGCATCGGCAAGCCCGCCTCGATCGATGCGGCGAACGCGCTGCCATGCGTCGTCGCGCCGACGCCGCGGTTCGATTGCGGGTCGGCCGTGAGCGAACTGCCGAGCAAGACCGCGTCCGTGTACCAGCCGTTCGGTCCGATATGCGTCCAGTAAAGCCCCGCGCTGTATGCGTTGATCGACAGATGGCCGGCGTCGGCATTCGGAAAGCCGAGGGCGAAGCCGTTGACATCGCCGCTCGCACGCGCGAAGCCGAAAAAGAAGCCGTAGTGATTGCGATGACCGGACGGCGTCGTGTCCGCGTAAAGGTCGTGGCCGACCTGCACGCCACCGATGCCACCGCTGAACTCGGAATCGGCCGCGCCGCTGTTGTGCTGCGTCGTGTGTCCGCCCCAGACACGCGCCCACGCCGCCGGTAGCGCGCCGTTTTCCGTCAGCAGCGACTGCTCGCCCTGACGTTCGTGGAATGTGCCGATCTGCTGGACCGTCAGCTCGCGCGCGATCGGCGGCAGTTCGGCGTAGACCGGCACTTCCATCCGGTAGAGCGGAGTCGGCGGCGCTCCCGGCGGCGGCGGCGGCGGAAGCGGTGGCGTGCCCGCGGCCGCGGTTGGCTGGGCTGCTGGCGCTGGCGCTGGCGCTGGCGTTGGCGTCGGCGTCGGCGTGGGC
>NZ_FCOF02000024.1 GCF_001544755.2 Caballeronia catudaia
AGGACGAGTAAGCGCGAAGCGGTACGGCTTCAATGCGATGAACAGGTTATCGGCCACGAGCTGCCGCTTGTCCTGCTCGTCCACATCACAAAAGCCGCCATCCGAGCGGCTCATATACTCTGAAAGCTGCCCGATGGCTGAAGTACCGCTCCCACGGAATTTCCGTCGAACCGTTGCATCAGCATCTTAACGGTCTACGAGGGTCCAAAGTTATGGAGGCAACTCAAGACGCCCCCAAGGCTCGCGAGCTGGGCAGGTGCCGACAAGACGAGAACCGATGCCTAGCCCGCGCGTTGCTAACAGGTCAACGCGTCACTTTGCACCCAGCAGATGCGGCAGAAACTGCGGGATATGAGGGAAGAAGATTATCAGCATAAGATCGATCACCAGCGCGAAGATGAACGGCAGGATCGCGCGAGTCGCCTTCTCCACCGACACGCCGCCGATCGAAGCCGCCGTGAAGAGGCAAAAGCCGATGGGCGGTAAGTTGATGCCGATGGCCGAGTTGATCAGCACGATAACGCCGAACACAATCGGGTCGATGTGCATCTGCACGACCAGCGGCAGGAACACCGGAATCACCACCGCGATGCTCGAAATGGTTTCGAGCACGGTATGCGCCGCGATCAAAAACAGATTGATGAGGATCAGCAGCACGATGGCGCTCGTCGTGATGGCGAGGAAACTGTTCGCCACATGCAGCGGAATCTGCGCCTCGATCAGATAGCGGCCCAGCACGAACGCAAGCCCGAGCAGAAAGGACACGCGGGTGGTGTTCACCGAGGTGCGAACCAGGATGTCCTTGAAATGCGAGAGCTTGAGCGTGCGGAAGATGAACGCGCTCACGAGCGTCACATAGACCGCAGCGACCACCCCCGCCTCGACCGGCGTGAAGATGCCGCCGAGAATGCCGCCCAGAATGATGACCGGCGTGAGCAGCGCCCAGAACGCCTCGCGAAACGTCTTCCACAGCTTGCGTGCATCGAACGGCTCGACCGCGCTGTACTCGTGCTTCACGGCCGTCACGTAGTTGACGATCATGAACGATGCGACCACGAGCAGCATCGGAACGATGCCGGCGATGAACATCGTGCCGACCGACACGTTGGCCGTGTATGCATACACGAGCATGCTCATCGACACGGGCGATAGCAGCCCGAGCGAACCCGCCGCCGACTGCAGCGCCACCGCGAAGGCGCGGTTGTAGCCCTTCTTCACCATGCCCGGGATCATCACCGAGCCGATGGCGGCGGTATCCGCCGTGGCCGAGCCAGAGAGGTCGGCGAAGAACATGCTGGCGACGATCGTCACCTGGCCGATGCCCCCACGCATGAAGCCGACGAGCGCCTGCGAGAACTCGATGATGCGCTTCGATACGCCGCCCGAATCCATGATCGCGCCCGTTAGCATGAAGAACGGAATGGCGAGCAGGCCGACGTTGTTGAGGTTCGAGAAGAGCTGCTGCGGAATCACCAGCAGCGGCGTGCCGTTGATCGACAGCGCGAGCGTCGCCGCGATGCCGATACAGATCGCGACAGGCACGCCCAGCGCGAGCAGTCCTGCTCCAAAAGCGATTGCCCACATGATGTTTGTCCTAGAGGTGTTCGGATACGCCCTCGACCAGCGCGGCGTTGCTCTGCGCCTGCGGCGCGAGATGCGACACGACGATGCGTACCAACGAATGGAACACAAGCAGCCCGCCGCACAAGGGGATCGAGAGATACGGATAGACCATCGAGAGCGGAATCGACGTCGCGGTTTCACTGCCCATCAGGGCGAGCATGTCGGTGCCGTACAGCACGAACACCGTGCCGAGCGCAAGCACTGCGCAGTCCGTGAAGTCCTTGAGCAACGGGGCGACCGCAGCCGGCACGCGATCCGCCAGGACACGCACTTCAGGATGCGCGCGCAGCTTCACGCCGGCCGCCGCGCCGAGGCACGTGAGCCACACGAACAGATAGGCCGACGCTTCATCCGACCACGACAGCGAATCGTGCAGCACGAAGCGGAAAATCACGCCGAGACCGGCCACGATCACCGCTGCGAGCAACAGACAACTGCAGACGAACAGATTGATCTTTAGCACGATGTCGTCGACCAACATCAAGCCGCGCGCGAGCTTTTCCATGCGTGTCACCTCCGCTGGCGTGGTTATGCCACGGACTTGGTTCGCATCCGTCATTTCGATGCGACCGCCGAAGCCTGCTTGGCCGTGTTGATTTCCTGATAGAGCGCCTGGCCGTCCGGAATCTTCGAGATCAGTTCCTCGCGCGCGGCCTTCGTAGCCTGCGCCCACGGCGCGGTGTCGATCACCGTGACCTGGATGCCCTTCGACTTCATCGTCGCGATGGCGTCGTCGTATTCGCGCTTGTATTCCTTGAGGTCGAAGTCGGCAGCGATCTTCGCCGACTCCTGGAAAGCCTTCTGGTCCGCAGGAGAAAGCTTGTCCCACGAAGCCTTGCCCATCGCCAGCACGACCGGCAGATAGTTCACGTGCGTCACGTAGAAATGCTTGGCCACATCGGAGAACTTGTCCTGGACGAATTGCTCGGGAGACGTGTCCGCGCCATCGACGAGACCCTGCGAGAGCGCGAGGAACAACTGGTTATAGGCAAGCGGCGTCGGATTCGCGCCGAGCGCCTTGTAGCCCGCGATATAGCCGGGGCTCTGCATGACGCGCACCTTGAGGTCCTTCATGTCCGCGAGCGTCGTGACAGGACGCTTGGTCGTGAAGAGGTTGCGCTCGCCCACCGCAAGCCACGTGAGGCCCACCATGTTGACGGGCTTCATCATGTCGAGATACTTGCGGCCGACCGGACCTTGCAGCACGCGATTGGCTTCATCCATGTTGGAGAAGAGGTATGGCATGTCGAAGATCTGCCATTGCTTGATGGTGTTGTCGATCGGCGCCTGCGCGGAGATCATCAGATCCTGCGTGCCCGTGCGCAGGGCTTGCGCCATCTGGACCTCGCCTCCGAGTTGCGATTGCGGGAACAGTTGAATCTCGACATGTCCATGCGTGCGTGTCGCGACTTCCTTGGCGAACACCTGCGCCGTGAGCTGATAGTGATTGTCCGGCGCGAGGGTATGGCCGAGCTTCATCACGATCTTGTCGTCTGCCATCGCACTGGACGATGCCGCGGCGATGACCGCGGCGAGCGCCACGCGCAGCATGTTCTGCGCCTTGAAAAGCGAAATCATCTTGTCTCCTTGCTGGATATTGGCACCGCCTGCGGGCGCCTTGCATCGACGAACACGGATGCAGGCCGGCGGGTTGAGGCAAGTATTTGTGATCGCGTGGTTGGTGCGTTAGGACCAGTCTTCGAATTTCTTGGACTTTTTAACGGCGCTCCCGCGCATGGTGCGGCGCGCTGCAAAAAAGTCCAAAAGATTGCTCGAACCGTCCTACCGGTCTGATGTGGCGTTCTTTAAAGTGACTTCCACGCTGACGGCACATGCTTTCCGGCATCGTCCGTAATAACCCCAACCAATCAAGACATTCATCGACATGGCCAAACGTTCTCATATGGATTGCTATGCAATCGGCGATACGGCCGATTTCGCCAAGACCGTCTCCGAATACGACATCTACGGCTTTGCCGGCATCGTCGGCGATTTCTATGCCGTGCATCTGAACGAGGAGTATGCAAAGAGCACGCGCTTCGAGAAGCGCATCGCGCAGGGCTGCCTGTCGGTCGGGTTTCTCTCCACCGTCATGGGCTATATGGCGCAGAAGGCGCCCAGCCCCGGCGCCGTGTCGTATCGCTATGACATTACCTTCAATGCGCCGGTGTTCATCGGCGATACCGTGACCGCGCGCCTCTTGCTCGAAGAAAAGGACGAGGAGCGCAACGTGTGCGTGTTCGCCGCCGACGTAACCCGCCAGGACGGCGTGGTCGTGGCATCGGGCAAGACCTATTTGAAAGTGCTGTGACGCCATGCCGACGAACACGCTTCCCGTCCTCGTCACTCAACACGGCCCGCTGCGTCTTCTGACGCTCAACCGCGCCGATAAACTTAACGCATTCACGCCCGAGATGCTGGAGGCGCTCGCCGCAGCAATCGACGATGCGCTCGCCGACGACGCCACGCGGGTGATCGCCGTCACCGGCAGCGGGCACAAGGCGTTCGCGGCGGGCAACGATATCGAACGGCTCGTGTCAATCGACAGCGTGAGCGCGTATCGCGACATGGTGGGCGGCCAGCGCGTACTGCTCAGGCTGCACGATTGCGCGAAGCCCACCATCGCCATGGTCAACGGCTACGCGTTCGGCGGCGGCTTCGAGCTGGCGCTCGCGTGCGACTTCATCGTGGCGTCGGCGAATGCGAGTTTCGCGTTCCCCGAGATCACGCTCAATACGATGCCAGGCTGGGGCGGTACGCAAATGGCCGTCGCCAAGATGGGCCTCGCGCTCGCCAAGCGCTTCGTGATGAGCGGCAAACGCTTTTCCGCACAGCAATGCGAGGCGTTCGGCCTGATCCACGAAATCGCTCAGCCGGATGCCCTCTTCGATGCCGTGCAGGCGCTCGCGCAGACGCTCGCTTCATATGACCCGTTCGCCATAGAAATGGCCAAGCGCGCGCTGAACCGCGCGAACGAATTGCCCTTGTCCGCAGGACTCGATTTCGAGGCTGCGCAATACACCGTGAATTTCGCAAGCGAAGGCGCACGCGCCGGCCTCAGGCAATTCATCGATCGCCAGCGGGCGCGACGCACCCATCAATCCAACCCCGTAACGACCACGCCATGACGACTTCGATCAATCAACCGCATTGGCTCGGCGAACAGCACACGATGATCCGCGAAGCCGTGCGACGCTTCGCCGAAAAGGAAATCGCACCGCAATCGGAAACGCTCTGGGAAAAGGAAGCCTTCCCTTACACGCTCTGGCGGCAGGCTTGCGGACTTGGCTTCACCGGCCTCCCCTATCCCGAGCAATTCGGCGGCGGCGGCGGCGACTGGCTCTCCTTCGTGATCGTGCTGGAGGAGCTCGCGCGCATCGACTGCGCCGTCGCGAATGCGTTGATGGCCAATTCGACGGTTGCCAGCCTGCTGACGAACTACGGCACCGTGGAGCAGAAAGAGCGCTTTCTGAGGCCCATCCTCGATGGCACGCAGATCGGCTCCATCGGCCTCTCGGAACCCGATGCCGGCTCGGATGCGGCCAACATCTCCACACGCGCGAGCCTCGATGGCGAGCGCTGGATCATCGACGGCGCGAAGACGTTCATCAGCAATTCGGGCACGGAGATCGGCGGGCCGACGGTAATAGCAGCGGTAACCGGTACGCGTGCCGATGGCCGCAAGGAAATCTCCAACTTCATCGTGCCGCAGGGCACGCCCGGCTTCAGCAAAGGCCGCAAGCTGCGCAAGATCGGCTGGCGCGCCTCCATCACGCATGAACTGTTCTTCGAGCAATGCGCGATTCCCGCAGATCAACTGCTCGGCGAACGCGGCGCGGGCCTGCGTCAGACGCTCGGGCAGATCAGCACCGGGCGCATCCTGATCGGCGCGCTGGCGCTCGGCATCCTGCAGGGCTCGCTCGACCGTTCGATTGCGTACATGAAGGAGCGCCGCGCGTTCGGGCGTGCGATCGCCGAGTTTCAGGGGCTGCAATTCAAGATCGCCGACATGGCGACCGACGCGCACGCCGCGCGTCTCATGCTCTACGACACCGCCGCACTCAGGGACGCGGGCGCACCGTTCGACGCGCAAGCGTCCAAGGCGAAGCTCTTCGCCACCGAGCACGCGATGAAGGCCGCGCATCAGGCGCTGCAGATTCACGGCGGCTACGGCTTGATGGCCGAGTTCCCGGTGGCGCGCGCATTCGGCGACGCGAAGGTGCTCGAAATCGTCGAAGGCACATCGGAAATACAACGCATGATCCTCGCGCGAACGCTGCTTGCGTGAACGCGCGTCAAACGGAGGGGAGTATTTATGCTGGAAGGCATCAAGGTACTGAGTTTCACGCATTTTCTGCAAGGCCCCGCCGCCGTGCAGATGCTCGCCGATGTCGGCGCGGACGTCATCAAGATCGAGCCACCGGGCGGCGCCTTCGAGCGCAGCTGGACCGGCGCCGATGCGTTCATCGAAGGCGTGAGCGTGTTCTTTCTGCTCGGCAACCGCAATCAGCGCAGCATATCGCTGGACCTGCGCGAAGAAGCCGCGCGCGAGATCGTGTGGCGTCTGATCCGCGAGGCCGATGTCATCATCGAGAACTATCGCCCCGGCGTGCTCGACAGAATGGGCTTCGGCTATGCGCGGGTACACGAGGTCAATCCGCGTCTCGTGTATTGCTCGTGCACCGGCTATGGTTCGTCGGGACCGTATCTGAGACGTCCCGGCCAGGATCTGCTGTTGCAGGCGATGAGCGGCATGACCATGCTTTCCGGCGATGCCGGATCGCCACCCACGCCGGTCGGTTCCGCGATCGTTGATCAGCACGCCGCCGTGCTCGCCGCGTTCGGCGTGGTCGCCGCGTTGCAGGCGCGCGGACGCACGGGCGTGGGCACGCGCATCGAAAGCAATCTGCTCAATGCCGCGCTCGATCTTCAGATCGAACCGTTCACGTACTACATGAACAAGGGGCCGCTCTGGGCGCGCACGCATCCGCCCACGGGCAGCCGCTTTCATCCCGCGCCCTATGGCGTGTATCGGACAAGCGATGGTTACATCGCGATGTCGCTCACGCCGACGCAAAAGCTCGCGGGGGCACTGTCGTGCCCGGCGCTCGCCGAGTTCACGCATCCGAAGGACAACGTGCTGCGCCGCGAGGAAATCAACCGCCTCGTCTACGACGCCCTCGGGACGCGCACCACCGAGGAATGGATGCGCATTTTCGAGGAACACGACATCTGGTTCGCGCCGGTCAACGACTACGAACAGGTCGAAAACGATCCGCAGGTCGCGCACAACCAGATGATCATGTCGTTCGAACATGAGGAGGCGGGATCGGTTCGTGTGCTCGCGCATCCGGTGCGTTACGACGGCGAGGCGCCGCCCTTGCGCCGGCATCCGCCGAAGCAGGGAGAACATACCCGCGAAGTGCTCGCGGAACTGGGATATACGCCGCAAGAGATCGACGCCTATGTCGAGGGCGGCATCGCACTCACCTCGAGGAGACAAGCATGAGCGCACAAGCGAACAACTGGCCGGCGCTCCTGCGCTTCGATGAAGTCGAAATCGGCCGTAATCAGGTTATCGTGCACACGATAACCGAAGCCGAAGTCAACGCGTTCGGGCAACTGTCCGGCGACTTGAATCCGCTGCACATGGAAGACGCCTTCGCGCGATGCTCGCCGTTCGGCCGGCGCGTCGTGCACGGGCTCCTCACCGCGGCGCTGGTGTCGGCGGCGCATACGCAACTGACCGGGCCGGGCTTCGCGTATGTCGGACAAGAATTGCGCTTTCTCGGGCCGGTCCATATCGATGATACGGTGACGATCAACGTTTGCGTCGTCGAGAAGAAGCCCGCGAAGCACATCCTCGTCATGGATACGACCGTCCGAAATCAGCATGGACGCGTCGTGTTAAGCGGACTTTCCGCGTTGAAGGAACTGCGCTTTAACAAAGCATTGATGGCACGCGATCTAGCGGCATGAGAATGCATGAAGCAGCAAGCATGGCGTAAATGGCAGTAACGTCGCGGGGGCATGCACTACTACACTCGTGCTGTCGCCCGAACTTCGCCGGGCATTTAGACAGGCTCGCGCAGAGACCACTGCGTGGCCATGACTCCCGCATGGCTCATTTTCCGGAAGACAGTCGGCGAAACCTTACCTATCTTTTAGCCGACATCCTGTCCAGAACTATTTGAACCAGGCGCGGCTGCGCACCGTCGCAGACATGCACCCGATCCATCAGCGCCACGAACTGGTGACAATGGGGAAGCACATGACCAGGCGGGCGTTGACTCTAAAAGCTACCGATCAATATAGAGCTTGAGCGCAAACCACGCCCTCATCCTGGATGCGGGCGTGGTCTGAAGGAGCGAGTGCGTCAGGCAAGAGCGATGCGCGCATCGTCCAGCGGGCGCAGCTTACCCGGATGCACCGCGCGGCACAGCGCCTCGACGAAAAAGAAATCGCCGAACATGGTCGCGCCGTCGACGCCGATGTTATGCGGCTTCGAATAGCAGGAGTTGTGCAGCAGGCCGTGCTGGCCGCCCTTCGTGAACTCGTCGCGGCACAAGGCCTCTAGCATCGCGACGCCGTGACGATGCCACTTCGCCGCAGCCTGAGGATCGGGATGCAGGCGCGCCATTTCGAGCAGCGCCGATGCGACCACTGCGGCGGCGGCGGTGTCCTTGATGTCAGCGTCACGGCCGGTGGCGTCAAAATCCCACGGCGGCACCTGACGGCCGTCGAGCCGGCGCAGGTAGTAGTCCGCAAGTCGCTCGGCCAGATCAAGATACTTGCGCTTGCCGGTCTCGCGCGCGGAGTTCACGTAACCGTAAATCGCCCACGCCTGACCGCGGCTCCACGCCGATTCGTCGAAAGCGCCCTGGAACGTGTAGCCGCGCTTGCGTGCGCCGCTTTCCACGTCGTATTCGACGGCGTGATACGTCGAGTCGTCGTCGCGAACGAACGCGCGCGCGGTCATCTCGGCGTGCGCGTCGGCGGCTTGCCGGTAGCTGCCATCATCGGCGTGATCTGCGGCCCAATAGAGCAACGAGAGGTTGGCCATCGTATCGATCGCGGACGCACTGCGGCCGCGTCGATCGCTGATCGGCCCCCACGACGCGATATAGGCGCCGTTGCGCGTGGTGACGAGCCGCGCGCGCAGCTTGTCGGCGGCTTGGAGCGCGATGTTCGCGAACCATTCGTCGCCGGTGATGTGATGGCCCGGCACCGCGCTGCTATCGAAGATGAAGCCGATATCGTGCGTGTTCGGGTCCTGCGCCCGCTGTTCGACCAGCAGCATGCGGGCGCGTGCCCACTCGAGAAAGCGCGCCTCGCCGGTATGAAGATACGAGGTCAGCAAAAGGCCAACCCAGAAGCCACAGAACCAGTTGCCGTGGCTCCATGCATCGCCGTCGTAACCGGCGGAAAGAGACGCGGGTAGGCGCACCCA
The DNA here is from genome assembly GCF_001544755.2 of Caballeronia catudaia. GTDB lineage: Bacteria > Pseudomonadota > Gammaproteobacteria > Burkholderiales > Burkholderiaceae > Caballeronia > Caballeronia catudaia. The sequence continues at coordinate 9,074 of NZ_FCOF02000024.1, forward strand.
TTGACCATCGGGCCCCGTGACTTGCGGGAATTCCACGCCGAAGGTCAGTTCGTCGGCGGCTACCTTTTGGGCGGTTTTATCGAGGGTCTGGCGAAAGAGATTCGCCTGATCGTGGGAAAGGGTCAGCGATTTTGTCGTGTTCGACACGGTGTCTCCTGAAGTTCGTCATACGCAGGACGATTCTAAGAAGCGCCCGCGCGACGGCGTTAGGATGAAACGCGTGAACTGTTGGACATTTCCGCGCGCAAACGATGATGTCTCAGATATGCAGCTTCTCGAGACTGCGCCGGTAGTCGATCGGCGAGCGGCCTGTGTGCTTTCGAAAGCAGCGGCTGAAATAGGCGGGATCGTCGAAGGAGAGCATCGAGGCGATCTCGGCGATATTCACTTCGGAGTGCAGCAGCAAGCGTTTCGCTTCGAGCATTACGCGGTCGCGGATCAGCTTGGGAGCCGTGCTGCCGAGCGCCTGACGCGTCGCCTCGTTGAGCGCGCGCTCGGTCACGTTAAGCAGGCGCGCGTAGTCCGCCGCCTGATCGACCGAGCCGAAGTGCTTCTCCAGCAAGCTCTTGAAGCGGCGCGACAGCAGCACGCTGCGCGACGCGGCGGCATGGCGCATGGCCGCGGCGTCGCACATGCGCGCGACCTTGATCAGAAACACATGCAGATAGGCCCAGATTGCATCCGTGTAGCCGATCAGTTCTTCCTGATACTCCTGGCGTATGCCGTCCATCACGCGCGTGAGGTCGCGCACCTGAAGCTCGTTCAGATGCAGGCACGGATCAAGCTGCTCGAAGTTGTAGACCGGCACCTCCGTTTCGGTATGCCGGTTCTGCACCCGGAACGCGAAGAATTCGGACGAGAAGCTGATCGAATAGCCCAGCGTATCGGCGGACAGGTCCAGATCGTGGACCTGTCCCGGCGACATGAAATAGAGCGTATGCGGACGCACTTCGTAGCGCACTGAATCGATCACATGCGAGCCGCTGCCCGCGATGACCCACATCAGGTGATAGAAGTCATGGCGATGCGGATACAACAGCGTCGATTTGAGCGCCTCGATGGGCGCGAGATGAAAGTCCGGCGTCTTGACGTGCGCGCCGTATTTGTAGTCCTCGATCCTGATGACCGGCACATGACAGCAACATACGGTGTCCAACTGTCTTCCTCCCCCTTGCCTTCTTCTCGTTTGAAAGCGCATCCCGTGGATGATCGACGCACACCTGCGAGATCTGCTGCAGCCTTTCGCTCTCGAATAAAAACCGTCAATCCGCCGATAAAAGCTTTAGTGACCTGACACGTCCCGAGAAGCGATTGGCGTGCGATTCACGAGCCAGTGAACACAGGCGGGCGCTTTTCGATAAATGCCGCCATACCCTCACGCTGATCTTGCGTCGTAAACGCGTAGCGAATCGCGCGGCGCTCGACGGCGAGACCTGCCGAGAGTGACGTCTCATAGGCTGCCAACACAGCCTCTTTCGCGAGTTGTAGCGCTAGCGGTGCACGTGTTGCGAAGACGGTCGCTAAGCTTATGGCTCTTTCTACGACTTCGCCGTCCGGAATCATTTCACTCACGAGGCCCGCGCGTAACGCAACCTCCGAACTAATTGGCTCACCGCTCAGTATCATCTGCATCGCCAACGACTTTCCGACGACGCGAGTCAAGCGCTGTGTCGCCCCATCGCCCGGCAGAATACCGATCGTGATTTCTGGCTGACCGAACTTGGCGGTTTGACCTGCAATAATGACGTCGGCCAACATCGCGAATTCGAGTCCTCCGCCAAAGCACACGCCTTGCACTGCCGCTATCATTGGCTTACGGAAGCCCGCAATGGCGTCCCAGCTCGTCTGCCGCGACGGGTTGTTTAGTGCTTCAAATCCGCCAGCGTGCATCTCTTTGATGTCGGCTCCTGCAGAGAAAAACTTTTCCTTGCCAGTAAGCACGACGACCTTCACGGCCGGGTCCGCCTGCGCCTGCAGCATCACATCGGCGACTTCTCGAAGAAGCGTCGTACTCAACGCATTCCGTTGGGCAGGTCGATTCAAATTGATCAGCGCGACGCCCCCGGTGGGCCTCGTCACGCTAATCGTTGTCCATTCACGTTGCATAGAGTGTCGAAGCATTTGGTTGTGTCGGTTTTGATGACCCGCGAGCGCTGATTGCAATCAATGCCGGCCTCTGTCGGCGTCGCGGCTTCTAGCTTGATGATTCGTCGCTTGGCGAGCCCTTCCATCTGTTCGAGTCATATGTCCATCTGAGCGAGCACGGTCTCTGTTTTAATGTTCAGCCGACTACGCTAAAAAAAAGCGACTTGGGGGAAATGACCGTCATAGTGCAAGGTGGCTCACCAACGTGGATTTGTTCTTTCAGTACAACTGTGACCCTATGGCCCTACTCTTGTAAGAACTCGACAGAGGCACGGATCACTCCCTTCGAAAGGAGTTCGTGGATTCGTTGCTTGTCGTAACCCAACTCTGTCATGATCTGTTCGGTTTGGGCCCCGAGAGGCTGGGGGGCGAGCGTGATTTCCGGCACGGCACCATCGTACGTAATGGGATGTCTCACGAGCGTTATGTCGCTGCCGGTCGCGCCCTGAATCGTTACAAAGCTTTTGTTGTGTCGCACCTGCGGATCGACCACCACGTCGGAATAATCATTGATTCGGGAATGCCAGATTCCGTGCTTGGCGAAACGAGCCTCACATTCCGATGTCGTGAAGCGAATCACCGCATTGGCGATCGTGCGTGCTGCCTGATCCCGGCGCGTGTACGCATCATCATCACTGATTCGATCATCGTAAGCGACGTCAAGGGAGTCGTACAATATCGAAAGCTTACCGAGCGATATGGCGACGTGGCTGTCCTTCGTCTGGTAGATGCCATAAGGTGCACCGAAATACCACCCCGACAGCGGCTTCGGTTGCCTGACGTCGTCAGGAGTCTCGCCGTTTAGAAAGCACGTAAATGATTCGAGTTGAAGATCGATTGCAGCAGATAGCAAGCTGACTTCAACTAGCCCCCCTTCTCCGGTCCTCTCTCGTCGCAGTAATGCGGCAAGTATTCCTGCGGCGAACAGTGCCGCGCCATGATGGTCGACCGCGGAGACGCCAACTGCCCTAGGACCATCGTTTGTTCCCGTGATCGTCGCCAGGCCCGAAAGTGCCTGGATCAACAGGTCCTGTCCAGGTCGGTTCACATACGGTCCGTCGGATCCGTATCCTGACGCGGATGCATAAATAATGTCCGGCTTGATCTCGCGGACGGCGTCATAACCCAAGCCAAGCTTATCCAGGACTCCTGGCCTGAAATTCTCAGCTACGACGTCTGCCGTCTTGATCAGTTCGCGAGCAATGGCAAGGCCGTTCGGATCTTTGAGATCAAGGGCAAGGCTCTTCTTGTTTCTGTTGCCAGACAGTAGAAGCATGGTCTGGCCATCGACCGTCTTGTTGGCTCCTCCCCAGTTTCTTTGGAAGGCACCCTCTATGGGCTCAATAGCGATGACTTCAGCGCCGATATCCGCGAGGAACTGGATCCCGACGGGACCCATGAAAAAATGGTTGAAGCTGACGACGCGCAGCCCCTTTAGGTGATTCATAACTTACCCTCGAAGCAGCCCAAAGGGCATGTTCAGCAAGACGATGCAGCAATCGCCTACGAGGAGGCGACTGCAACCCCTAGGTCTCATTCCGAGACGTAGACCATTCCACGTCGTTTAGCCATCCAATAAACCGCAACGCTGAGCGCGGTGATAATTGAGCCATAGACGGGGAACAACCAAGCGATATGATGATGTTGCAACCATACGAGCAGGTATGCGGATGGGCCGCCAAAGATCGACACTCCAAGGGCATAGCCAATCGCCACACCGGTTGTACGCACGCTTTTCGGCATGAGCGTCGTAGCGACATAGTTGTAGAGACTCATGTTGAAACCGACGATCGCACCTCCGCCGATCATGATCGCCGCGAATAGCAGAGCGCTTCGTTCCGTATAGAAGAGAGTGATGAAGAACGCCGGTATCAACAGCAGACGAAGGATCGTAAAAGCTTTCGAGAGCTTGACCTTGTCGGCGAGGCCGCCAATGATCGGTCCGGAAATGATCCAGACGATCCCCATGGCAGTCGTGATCCCGAAGACGGCCGTGCTATTTTCTTTGAACACACCGTTGGCCATATTCGGCAGGCCGGTATTCCACGCGTAGTTGGCAATCTGGATTGAGCCGATTACCAAGACCACCGCCAACAAAGAGAGACGCACTTTCCAAAGCGTCTTCCAGACGCCGGCTGTCGTGTCGTGCACTTTCGCGAATTCATCCTCTCGATGAAGTGCGGTCTTGATCAGCGTCTCCGGGAGGGCGCTTCGCAGGTAGATCACGGCCAGACCCAACACCCCACCAATAGCGAATGGGATTCGCCATGCCCACTCGGTCAGTTCCACCCGGGACACAGACGCACTGACAAAGAACGCCACCAGGGTCGATCCGAAAATTCCTGCCTGGATGAAGGTGCCCCCAATCAGTCCGAGGTATCGCCCCTGACGACCTGGAGGAGCAAGTTCGATTGCGATAGCGTTCGCAACGCCCGCCTCTGCTCCAGTCGCAAGTCCCTGAACTATGCGAATGGCAAAGAGTGCGAAAGCGGCCCACGCACCAATCTTCTCGTATGTCGGCAACAGGGCGATGACGAGCGACGATACCGCCATGGCAGAGACCGAAATCATCATAACCCGCTTGTGGCTAGTTCGATCAGCCACTGGGCCGAGAATCGCCGCACCGATCGGGCGGGCAAAAAAGCCTGCACCGAAGACCGCTAGAGCGGCCAACAATGAGGTAACCGGGTCAGTTGAAGGGAAGAAGTGCGGCGACAGGAACGCTGCCATGATTCCGTACACGTTCCAGTCGTACCACTCAAGCAGGACTCCGCCTCCTAACCCCAAGGTAATGCGCTTGCTTGTACGTCTAGTTTCGTCGGCCGCCGGCGCTACGACCGCTTCAGACAGTCTTGCTTCCATTCTCGTCTCCAGTTGCAGCCTGTTTGTCGCGAATTCCTCGCGTTGACTCGTCTGTCGGTCGCCGCCATTTCGCCTGACAACGAGCCTTTATAGCGCGTGTTTCTTCGAAATAAACTCGGAGACCTGAAAGCGCTTTCAGTTATACTCTTCTCAACTCAGAATGTTGTCAAGAAATTGAAGTAGAGGGTTAACGCGGACCACGCGCTTTGGGCGGCCTACACGCAAGGTGCGTTTCGAATTTCATCCGGAGTCGCTGTACAGGAAAATATGGCAGTCCACGCTCAAGCGAAAGGCGTTAAAGCCACGGCAGGCAAACCACGACTCGAAGATGTCGCGCGCATGGCCAATGTGTCGCCGGCGACGGTCTCGCGCGTGTTAAACCACCCCGACATTGTTCGGCAGGAACTGCGTGACAAGGTCTCGAAGGCGATCGTCGCGCTTTCGTACACGCCGGACAACGCGGCCCGTGCACTGATGTCTCGCCGCAGCAGGACAATGGGTGTCGTTGTGCCGACGCTGGGGACCAGTATTTTTGCAGAAGGTATTGAAGCATTGCAGAGTCGACTCTCCGAGCTTGAATACACGCTGCTCATTGCCGTCTGCCAATACGATGCTGAACGCGAACTGCAGGAGGTTCGAACCCTTACAGAGCGGGGTGTCGACGGCATTGTGCTTGTGGGGGGGTCGCATCTGCACGAAACGTACGAGTTGATCAGGCGCATGCAGGTGCCGTTTCTGACCACCTACGTAAGCGAATCGCTCAATGCAGTACCTGCCATTGGAATCGACAACGCTAGCGCCACCTACGATATGACGCGCTATTTGTTGCAGCTTGGACACCGCGACTTTGGCGTCATCGCAAACACACAATCTTCCAGTGACCGAACGCGTGCTCGCTTGATTGGAATCAAACGCGCTTTGGAAGAAGAAGGTCTGGTTCTTGAGGACACCCGCGTCGTGAACTGCACCCACTCTGTCGAGCAAGGGAGACGCGGGGTAAAAGAGCTGGTCACAGCAAACCCTTCGATTACGTCCGTGATCTGCACGACCGATACGTTGGCCGTAGGCGCGCTAGCGGGCGCCCGCGCCCTGGGGCTGCGGGTACCGCAAGATCTTACTATCACCGGCTTCGACGACATCGAACTGGCGGCACAGCTCGAACCCTCCCTGACGACGATCGGAACGCCTGCCAGGGAAATCGGTCGCTTGGCGGCGGATTGTCTTGCCAACGCCATCGCTGGCATTCCCATCCCCATCAGCACCGCTTTACCGTATCAACTGATCATTCGAGGGTCTACCGCTAAGCCCCGGAGAAAACCGCTGAGGCCGCCGCCTCGCTGATTAATCGCACGCACAGTCATCCGCACAAACACCCATCGCAGCACCGGAACCGGCCGCGTACCATGCTCTGAAAGCGCATTCAGAAAATCGTCGAGATAAAGCTGAATACGTCAGACTCGATGATCCCAACTAAGGCGGCCGCTTTCCTTCGGAGGAACGTTAATGAACCAACTGGAAGAACCACAAACCCGTTCCACAGACGTGCTGGTGGTCGGAGGCGGCGGCGCTGCACTGCGCGCCGCCCTCGAGGCTGAGGCCAATGGCGCCTCCGTGCTAGTCACGATCAAAGGTGAATTCCGAAAGTCAGGCGCCACGTTTCATAGCGTCGCCGAGGTGGGTGCCTTCAATGTTCCTGATAACGCTGGAAGGAATGGCGACAGCCCCGAGATTTTCATCAATGACATTCTCCGTGCCGCTCAAGGTATGGCCGATCCTGCGCTCGCGCGCATCCTCGCAAATGAAGCCGAAGACGCGATGAAGTATCTGGAGAACTTCGGCGTCAAATTCGAAAAGGATGCGAATAGCTACCTGGTTTTCAAAGCTTGCTTCTCGTCTGTCCCACGCTCGCATGTGATCCCGGAACACTTCAAACCGATCGTCAAAGCGCTGGGCCAGGAAGCGACGCGGCGGCGCATTCAGGTATTGGACCGCACGATCATTGTCGATCTCATCGTGAGGGACGGCCAGTGCGTCGGCGTCCTGGCGCTGGATAGCGAAGGTAGGCCACTTGTTATAGAAGCCAAGTCAACGATTCTGACGACAGGCGGGGCTAGTCAGATTTTTGCCAAAAACCTCTACCCCTCCGACATCACTGGCGACGGATACGCTATGGCGTTCCGCGCAGGTGCACGACTCGCAAATCTCGAATTCATGCAGGCAGGCGTCAGTACGTTGAAGCCGTTCATCAACCTATTTGGGAACTACCTGTGGGACGCCCATCCCCGTCTCACAGACAGAAATGGGAAACCCTTCCTGAGAGATTATTTGCCAGATGGTCTATCAGAGGGCGAAGTAATCGGCGAGAAGGCGAAACATTTTCCGTTCAGCGCGAGTGACGTCTCACGATACGTCGAGATCGCTATCCAGACGGCGATCAACGAGGGCAGAGGCACCGAAGAAGGTGGTGTCTTTATGGATTTCGCCGAAACAAACTTCGACGCGATTCTTGCAAATAAGGAGAGCAGCATCACCAAGATGTGGCCTATGACTTATCAGTGGTACAAAGAGCGAAACGTAGATTTGTTCAAAGATAAGTTTCAAGTGACATGCTCTGCGCACGCTGTCAATGGGGGCATCTTGATCGACGCCGACGGCAAGTCTTCGCTTAAGGGACTGTTCGCCGCAGGCGAAGTTGCCGCGGGTCCACACGGCGCTGACAGGCTTGGCGGTAACATGGCGGTAACATGTCAAGTTTTCGGTCGTCGTGCAGGTGCCGCTGCAGCAGTTCAATCGCAGCGTGTCACTTCTTCCAGGCTCAATGACCTGACGGGAGAGGTGCAAAAGCTCCAAGAGAGACTTGCGAGGCAGGGGCTGATGTCGGAATCGATTCCAAGTCTCCACGCAGAGCTGCAAGCGGCAGCGAACCGTCACCTTCTCATTGTCAGAACTGGTGACGGCCTGCAATCGCTTATCGACACATGCACTTCACTGAGCGAGCGCTTGCGACATGCAGCACTTGAGTCGCCCGCGGATCAGGTTGCCGCCATCGAATTGGAAAATATGCTTTTGGTGACTCATCTGATGGCCCGCGCTGCGCTGGAACGCCGCGAAAGCCGCGGCGGACATTTCCGGCAAGACTTCCCTACGAGAGACAGCAGCTTCGACACCAGCATCATTCTCGACAAGCAGGCTGAGTCGCAGCTGCTGCATATGACGCTTCAAGAGGCATCGGCCAGGAGCTGACTCGCTCGACGATCTCGTGCAGCCACACGTCGCGGCCTGCGGTCCACGCGACCTTGCCGCCCGTGCGGCGATACACGATGACGTGCGTAACCTTCTCGCAGCCGCCCGCCGCGAGCGCTTCGTCGGCGATGCGCTTCAACGGCAGCGTGCGGCCGCCGCGCATCTCCTCATCCGCGGTGATAAGCGCGACCGCGCCGACATCGACGAGACGTTCATTCGGCAGTTTCGACGAGAAGCCGCCGAACACGACGATCACGACGCGATCGCCCTTCTTCACGCCGCGCTTTTTCAGCGCATTGGCGAGGCGGCGGACGCGATCGAGCAAATCCTGATAGGTGACGTTCGTGACCGTGCCGTCGTCGGCTTCGAAGATGATCGCGCTCTCGTTGCCGCGCCAAGACGAAGAGGATGCCGGTGAGCACCGCACGATCACGAGCGCGCGGAAATTTTCGCGGCGGTCGTCGCTAACCTACCCGTCCAGACTCGTTTCAGGCTTGTCGTCGCCTGCAGAACCTTGTCCTCTTCCTGACGCATCGCTACGCTTTTCTTTAGCCCGTTTGCCTTATCGCTAAGCTGCGTCGCCAAAAACTTCTGCATCAGACTATCGAAGTGCGGGTCGTAGCGGAACTCGCTAACCTTGGCGATCTTCCACCAATCTATTAGCGAGCGACGCACGCGCCGATCGGCCTCTTTGATCTTCCTAAAGTGATGGAATAGGCGCTCGCAATCCTGCCTCAGTGACGCACTAACGCGCGCTAATGGGTTGATTGCGCGCGCGTCATCGGGGCTGCAGCCGCACAGAGCAAGAGAGGCTTCTCTTGGTGAGGCAAGCTTATCGGAGTTGAACTAGCGATACGCGTCTATCGCGATATGCCTAACAATTCCAAAGCAATGAAATCCTCTGCCCTCGGCACTTGCAACAGAGGCGGTTGAACATCGGCTCGTAATTCGTCTTTCAAAAGCCTATTTGCGTCCAATATCTCCACCACCGAGGCCCCAACAAGGACTACAGCCCTATATAGCCAGAGAACTTCCAGCGATTGTCCGGTCTTTGTTCACCAAAAACATAATAAGACGGTCGCGAATAAAGTCAACTACGCGACGAGCGCGGGCGTTGTCAGGTTGTTGGGTCGTTCACGTAAGATGATGCGATGAAGAAATCGAAATCGCTCTATCACGGTCACCGCTTCCCGGCCGGCGTCATCAGTTGCGCCGTGCGCTGGTACTTCCGCTTCCAGTTGAGCTTGCGCGACATCGAAGAGCCGCTTTTCGAGCGTGGTGTGTTCGTGACATAGACGATCCGATGTTGGTGTGACAAGTTTGGCAAGGGCTTCGCTCACCGGGTGAAAGCCGCGCGACGCAAGCCAGGTAGCACCTGGCACCTCGACGAAATGTTCGTCACCCTGTGTGGCGAACCTTACCTGCTGTGGCGTGCGGTGGACGAGCATGGCGCCGACTCGACATCCTGCTGCAAAAGCGGCGCGACAAGGCCGCCGCCAAACGCTTCTTCAAGCGTGTGCTGCGCTCGAGTCCGGTGCCGCGCAAGATCGTGCTTCGGTCCAATCCGGCAACATTTTGCGCTCAAACGGCATCTGCTGCGCGCTTCACTCTATCGGAAACAACTCGCAGCGCGGTTCGCCGCATGGCGCGGATTTACCAGCGTCACCCAAATTCCGTTGAATGCTTCTGAGCCGCAGCGCCTAATGCGTCATCTTCGACAAAATGTCGCAAGTTGACAGCGCTGCCTCAGAACCGGACGACATCAATGTTCAAAGTCGAACTGCGGCAAAACCACTTGAAGAACCGAGGCCTCCGGTCGATTTCACCCGAAAATACTCCCCGATGACATCGAAGGTCTACATGTCACCCATACGGGCCATCGAAATGACACGCTCAGCCATCCGGATATTGGCGTAGTCGACCAGCTTGCCGTCGACCTGTACGGCACCGCGCCCGTCCTTCTCGGCCTCGGTCAGCGCGGCGATGACGCGTTGTGCATTGCGCAGTTCCTCGTCGCTCGGGACAAATGCGCTATGCGTCGCCTCGATCTGGCACGGGTGAATAACCTGTTTGCCGTCATATCCCATCGTTGCGGCTTTGATCGCCAATGCGGAAGTCAACGTCGCATCGCGGAATGCCCCACAGGGCCCATCGATCGCTCTGAGGTTGTGAGCGCGGGCTGCAACTAAAATGCGCATCATCGGATAAGCCCACATATCGAGCGCCGTGCTCGAGCAATCCCCTTGCGGCGACCGAGACGTCAATCGATACGCCGGATGCGAGAGCCCGATGTCGACTCCTTTCGCGCCAATCGATGCCGAAAAATCTCCTACGCCGAAGTGCAGCGACTCGATCAACGGCGAATGTCCAGCAATCTGTTCACAGTTCGCCAGTCCGAGAGCGGTTTCTATCATGACTTCGAGACCGATCGGCGTCGATCGATGCTGGCCATATCTGCCGATCGTGTCGACGACACTGTCGATGTCCGCAGTCCGCTCGACTTTCGGAACGAGCAGCGCATCGAGGCGCGGCGCGGACATCGACAACCGTGCAATCTCCGTCTCAATGGTCCCGCTGCCAGGCACATTGACGCGAACACTCACCCATTTTTTGCCCCAGTCGAGTTCGTTTATCGCCTGGATGGCGCCGGCGAGCGCGGCCTCCTTTTGATCTTGCGGAACCGCGTCCTCCAGATCAAGAAAGACTGCATCTGCAGCGCTCCGCGCCGCGGATTCGACCATGCGACGGAGATTGGCCGGCATCGCAAGAAAGGTTCGGGTTACACGCATGGAACATGGGTCCTTAGAACGGTTCGGAGGTACATCAAGCAATGCGCAAGCGTGACGGATGCAATCCAAGTTCGCCGAGAATGTCCTCGGTGTGCTCTCCGACGTCAGGGACTCTTTTCATTGCGGGCGAAAGTCCGTCGACAATCAACGGAGGCAGAAATACCTCCAGCGGGCCTTCCGGACTGTCGATCGACGTCACTCTTCCGCGTTCGTGCAATTGCGGATGCGCGAGGAATTCCTCGACCGTATTCATGCGTCCATTGGCGATTGCGGCCCGCTCAAGAAGGTCGCTCACTTCGCCGCTCGTCCATCTGGAGAAGTTCTCGTTAATCAACGCCTCGAGTGCTTCCCGATTTCGCACGCGAGCCGGGTTAGTCGCGAAGCGCGGATCGGTTCCCACCTTCGGGTCTCGCAGCACCTTTTCACAGAAGCTACGCCACTCCCGTTCGTTCTGTACACCGAAGAAAACGGTCTTGCCATCTCCCGCAGTAAATGGGCCATACGGCGCGATCGTCGCGTGGCGAGCGCCCGTGCGTTCGACCGGTTTTCCGCTGTCGCGCGTGTAATAGGCCGGGTAACTCATCCATTCGGCCATGGAGTCGAACAATGAGACCTCGAATGCAGTGCCCTTTCCTGTGCGCTCACGGCGATAGAGTGCGAGCAGAATCCCGTTTAGCGCGTACATGCCGGTCGCGATATCGACAATGGACAGGCCGCACTTCGCCTGCTCACCGGGCGTTCCATTGATTGACAAGAACCCGGTTTCGCATTGAACCAGAAGATCGTAGGCTTTTTTTTGCGCATACGGTCCTGTCGATCCATAACCCGAAATATCACAGGCTATGAGACGCGGATAGCGTTCGACGAGGCTTTTCGCATCGAGACCGAGCCGCTTCGCCGCGCCCGGCGCGAGGTTCTGAATGAATACGTCCGCGCGCGGCAACAACTCGTCCAGCACCTCTTGTCCGAATTCGGATTTCACGTCTAGCGCCAGACTCTCTTTCGAACGGTTCGCCCAAACGAATTGACTCGACAAACCGTGCATCGCCTTGTCGTATCCGCGAGCGAAATCGCCGCTATCGGGTCTTTCGATCTTGATGACACGCGCACCCCAGTCAGCGAGATGCCGACTTGCAAGCGGAGCAGCGATTGCCTGCTCCAGCGATACCACCGTGATGTTTTCCAGAGGAAGTTTCATTTCTGACGCTTTCCAGAGTTGTTTGACTACGGTCTAACGGGCTCGTTGCTTGGCCGCACCCATCTCCTGGAAAGAGTTTCCCGCAGGCGAAGCGGTATGTGAACCATCGAGTTTCGAAAGCCGCGTTCACAAATGAAGACTTGCGTGTGTGGTCATGACCGTTCCACCTGGAGGGCGAACCGATACGATGGTCGCGAGTCTCAGGCCACGCGGTTCGCTGTGCGTTGCTCCAGAAAGCTCGCCACGTTCGCGCATACAGCGAGCGCGAGCGCCTCGACCGTGGACGCGCTTGCCCACGCAACATGGGGCGTCAGCAAGAGGTTTTCCGGCCGACCGGTGACGAAACGATGTTGTTGATGCGGAGGCTCGACCTGCAACACGTCCAACGCAGCTCCAGCGATGACTTGATTGAGCAGCGCTGCTTCGAGTGCCCGTTCATCGACGAGCGCGCCTCGCGCGGTATTGATCAGCACCGCCGTGCGACGCATCATTGAAAGTTCGCGTTCGCCGATCAGGCCCTGCGTATCGGGCGACAACGGGCAGTGCAGGGAAATGACATCGCTTGTTGCAAGCACGCGTTCGAATGCGGTATAGCCCGGCCGAATTTCGGTGCGGCCTTTGTGCTCGCTTAGCAGTACTCGCATGCCCAACGCCACCGCAATCCTCATGACCTCCTTGCCTATCGCGCCTGAACCGATCAGCCCGAGTGTGGCGCCACGGACCTCGCGGATGGGCGCGTCGTGAACACAGAATACGGGCGATTCGGTCCACGCGGACGACGAAGCCAACTGGCTGTAAGAGAGCATGTGTCTTCGCAACATGAAAATGCAGGCAATGACGTGCTCGGCCACACTGGAGGCAGCGTATGCGGGCACATTCGAGACCTGGACATCGTGTTCCCGACAATAGGCTATGTCCACGCTGTCGTACCCGCTTGCAGCAACGCAGATGTATTTGAGTCGAGGAAGTTGGCGCAGCGTGTCCGCACGCAATGGCACCTTGTTCGTGATCGCGATGTCGGCATCGGCAAGAACGTCGATAAGCTCGTGTTCGCGGGTAGTTGTCCGCTCAGTCCAGCGGTCGGAGACGCGCGGTCGCGGTACGCGCACCGGCAAGGTTGCGCTGTCGAGAAAGACGATATGGCTCATGTAAGTGGATATCTCCCCGGTTCCATTGCGCCTCCGGCCTCCGGCGCCCGGTGTGGATACGGACGTTGCAAATGGCGAACAAAATTTTGTGCGGAGCGCGGCAACGCGTTGAAGTCACGGTAGCCGATCAGACTTTCCAGCTTCGCCCATTCATCGGTGATAGGGACTACCTTGTAGCCGAAGCTCTCATCCGGCGGGCCCACGGTCACGTCCGACATGACTGCGAGGCCGATCCCGGAACGCACCATGGTGCGCATTGCATCAAAGCTTGTGACCTGCAGACGGATTCGCAGCTTGCGCTGAAGGTCTGCCGCGTACGACTGCATCATTCGGAAGATCAAACTTCCCTCGTGGAAAGCAATCAGATCGTAGTCCAGCGTTTCAGCGAACGAGACTTCACTGCGGTCCGCCAGCGCGTGCTGCAGCGGCACCACGGCAACCAGGTTCGAACGTCTGAAGGGATGCACGACCAGTCCAGCTGTCGAAACGCCCGACCAGAAGACACCCAGATCGGCGATCCCGTCGCGTAACGCACGAACGATGAACGGGCTGCTCCACTCCTCCAGATGAACGTCGATCTGCGGGTAGGCTTCCAGAAACGTACGAATGGTGGGGCCGAGGAAACCGACGATCGCAGTGCTATTCGCAAAGACCCGGACTTCTCCCTTCGAGCCGTCGCCGAATTCGCTCATCTGCGCGCGCATTCGGGCCATCACCAGCATCATGTCCTTCGCGTGCGTGACGAGTTCGAGCCCGGCGGGCGTCGGTCGAACTCCCATGTTGCGGCGTTCGAGCAACTGCACGCCGAGAACGTCCTCGAGATCGCTGATCCGCTTACTGACGGCGGACGTCGCAATGAAGTGACGTTCGGCCGCTCGTGCGAAATTGCGTTCCTCAATGACCGTCAGGAAAATTTTTAGCGTTACGAGGTCGATCCGCATGCAGGTCCATATTGCGTCGGCGTCTCGGCAATTGCGCACGCGGCTTGACTTCGATGACCAAGCGCGGCGTACGCAACTGGCCGCTCTAGCCGTGGTTAAGCGTGATTGTCTTCAGGGTGGTGAAGCTCAACAGCCCCTCTAGGCCCTTTTCTCGACCATAGCCGCTTTGCTTGACACCGCCGAATGGCAGCTCGATGCCCCCGCCGGCGCCGTAGCAGTTGACGAAAACCTGGCCTCCGTGAAATGCGTGAGCCAGTCTCATTTGACGGCCGCCGTCACGCGTCCAGATTCCTGCAACCAGCCCGAAAGCGGTATCGTTGGCGAGATGAACGGCCTCTGCTTCGTCTGCAAACGGCATCGCGACGAGTACGGGTCCGAACACCTCATCCTGAGCCAAAGTATGCTTGTGCGGCACGTCGCGCAGCAGGACAGGCGGCTGAAAGTAGCCGCCTTGCGCGGCATCCGGCGCAAGTTTGCCCATCGCGGCGAAGCCGATGTTATCGGCATCGGCCCTCGCAAGGAAGGTCTTCACCCGGTCGAGCTGGGTCGCGTTGATCAACGGTCCGCAGTCGTAATCCCCATCGGCAGGGCCGGCTGTCACAGCCTCGAAGCTGCGCGCGAGCCGTTCGATGACCTCCTCATAACGCGACGAATGAACCAGCAGTCGGCTGCCGGCCGAACACGTCTGGCCGCTGTTTTGCACGATCGCATTTCGAATGACCGGCAATGCCGCGTCGAGATCGACGTCGTCGAAAACGATCTGCGGGGATTTGCCGCCAAGCTCGAGGGTCACCGGGCAATGATGTCGGGCTGCCGCCTGCGCAACGGCTGTTCCGGTGGCCGGCGAGCCCGTGAAGGAAATATGCGCAATGCCCGGATGTTCGGCAAGTGCGGCACCGGCCTCCCGGCCATAACCCGTCACGATGTTCAGCACGCCGGCAGGCAAACCCGCTTCCGCGGCCAGTTCAGCCAGCTTGAGATACGAGAGGCACGCATCTTCGGCTGGCTTGACGACACATGCGTTGCCCGCGGCGAGCGAAGCGGCGACGCTGCGGCCGAACATTGCCGCCGGGTAATTCCAGGGAATGATATGCCCGGTCACACCGTGCGGTTCGCGAACGGCTAATACCGTGTGCCCCTGCAGGAAGGGAATGGTCTGCCCATGCAGTTTGTCGCAGGCGCCAGCATAGAATTCCATGTACCGGGCGCATACGGTGATGTCAGCCGCAGCCTGCTTGAGTGGCTTGCCTGTGTCCTGTGATTCGATCCGCGTGAGCGACTCGTGGTTTTCGAGGATGAGTTGTCCGAGTCGCGAGAGAATGCGGCCGCGCTCGACCGGGCCGATACGCCGCCAGACCGTGTCGAAGGCTTTGCGCGCTGCGTTGACTGCCGCATCGATGTCGGCCGCATTGCCGCGCGCAATGCGAGCGAATTCCAGACCGGTAGACGGGTTCACCACGGCTATCGTCTCGTCATTCGCGGGCGCTACCCACTGATTGCCGATGAAATGTTGTGCTCTCACGTTAGTTTCCCTCTACCGAGGTCTCGCGTTCCTCACAGCGTTTGCCGGCGCTAAGGATTCCATCATCGCTTTCGATGGGAACCGGAGCCCAGTTCGTCGAACGCACGAAGTCGCCGCGAGGCTTTTCGACCTCGCGTGGACGATTGGCAACCCGGTTGTAAGTGATGTACGCCTGCCAACGGTTTTCCGCCGACATGTTCACGCCAGAGCCATGAATGGTGAGGCAATGAAACAGGACGAGCGTGCCAGCTCTGCCGACGACCGGCACCGGCGCACCGGACGTCTCCAGGATCTTCTTGATGTGTTCGCGCTGCACTGCACGTTGAGGCAGCTGATACGCAGCCTGGCTATCGTCGTAGTAGTGCTCCACCAGACCCAACTTGTGGCTGCCTGGGATCATGTACAACGAGCCGTGAATTTCCTGCGTGTCACTGAGCATCACCATGGCCGTCAGCATGTCGTTCTCCGGGTAACCATCGTGTACCCAGTAGCCGAAGTCCTGATGCCAGAGCCAGCCCGTGCCCTCCAATGCCGACTTGGTGTTCACCTTCGTGTGGGCGATATACACCTCGTCGCTGCCGAGGGTCTGCATCACGGGCCGCAGCATACGCGGTGTGCGCGTCAATGCCCGATACTGCGGCGAGGCAACCGGACCGTCTTCTTCGTGCACTCGAAAAATAGAGCGGATCGCGCCCGTGCGCTCTCGAAAGACCGAGTCTGCCTGAATGGCGCTGAGACGTTCGGTGTCCCGCCTTAGCGCATGCACTTCCTCGGTGCTGAAGCAATTGGGAATTACGATAAATCCGTCACGGTGGTAGTCCGCAATCTGTTGTTTGGTCAGTTCCATCTCGTCTCCTTGTTTGACTGGACCAGCCTACGAAGCCAGTTTAAAGGAGCGAACGTCACCTCTGGTTGTCCAATCGCGATGACGGCGTTGCCAAGTCGAGAATGGCTCGGCCACCTTCTGCTCTTGCATACTACGCGTGCGCACTGGACCGGACGCGTTCAGGTCCGGTGGCGCGAACAGAAGCCTGAGAAGAGGGCCGCAAAACCTATCATGGAGCGAGACATGTCAATCAACCCTATGACCGCCATGCCTTACGCGGACGCAGCGCCGGACGAGCGCCGCGTCTATTCGAAGGTGTCGTGGCGACTCATTCCCTTTCTGCTCTTGTGCTATACGGCCGGATATCTCGACCGCGTGAACGTCGGTTTCGCAAAGCTGCAAATGCTCGATCAACTGAAGTTCAGTGAGACGGTCTACGGGCTTGGGGCGGGCATATTCTTTATCGGTTACGTGATCTTCGAAGTTCCAAGCAACATCGTGATGCACAAAGTCGGCGCCAGGATCTGGATTGCGCGGATCATGATCACGTGGGGCCTCATTTCGGCGGCAATGGTATTCGTCAAAACGCCGACCGCGTTTTACGTGATGCGGTTCCTTCTAGGGGTAGCGGAAGCCGGCTTTCTGCCTGGCATCCTGCTATATCTGACGTACTGGTATCCGCCGTCACGCCGCGGAAGCATCGTTGCACTCTTCCTCGGGGGAATCCCGCTTGCCGGCATGCTCGGCGGTCCCCTATCCGGCTGGATCATGCACGCGTCTGCAAACATCAGCGGATGGTCCGGATGGCAGATGATGTTTCTGCTCGAAGCTCTTCCCTCAGTGCTGCTCGGCATAGCCGTATTCTTTGTATTGGGCAACGATGTCCGCTCCGCGAAATGGCTGACTGAATCCGAGAAGCAACTGCTGGAGACGAATCTCGAACGCGAGGCGCCGGACACTCAGGTCCATTCGCTGCGCGGCGCGTTCACCGAACTGCGCACCTGGGTCTTGTGCGCGATGTACGCCTTTATCCTGATGGGCGAATATGGCGTGCTGTTCTGGATGCCGACCATCATCAAGGACACGGGCGTCTCCGATCCACTTCGGGTCGGCTGGCTCACGGCCATTCCCTACACTGCGACCGTCATTGCGATGTTCGTTGTCGGGCGGCACTCGGACCGAACACGTGAGCGCCGGTGGCATCTCGCCTTGCCCGGTGTAGTTGCCGCAGTCGGACTTGCGCTTGCCGCGATGTATCCGCACAGCACCGTCATGGCCGTAGTCGGATTGACGATCGGCACGATGGGCGTCCTCGCTGTTGTATCGCAGTTCTGGAATCTGCCTCCGGCGCTGCTAGGTGGCATCGCGGCCGCCGCGGGAATCGCGCTTGTCAATTCAGTCGGCAACCTCGCCGGCTTCGTCAGCCCCTACATGCTCGGGTGGATCAAGCAAGCCACCGGCACGACAAGCATCGGCCTTTATATACTCGCCGCAAGCATGCTCGTCGGAAGCGTGACCGTATTTTACTTTCCCTCGCGGCTGGTTAATCGTTAGGCCTTGGCTCGCACCATTAGATGAACGGGGCGGCCGATGCTGCGCATGGGGCGCACATCGAACTGGCGGAAATCGATCTCACAGTCATCGACCTGTCATGTTTCGCTGACGCCGCCAGTTCGATCTTCGGTGGCGTTCACCGGATCTCAATCCCGGTGCGTGCATGTTCAAGCGTGGCATCCATGTGACATGCACGCGTCAACAACAAAAACGAGCCCGAAGGGCGCTCCCGACTCGTGGTAACCGGCGGGCACCGCGATGCCTGGCGCACCCGCGATGTTGATCTCTCCACCGTCGTCTCCTGAATGGTGTTAATTTTTGAATCGGGCAAACTTGGTGCAAGGCTTCAGTTCTCAGACTCGAGCTTGCGGTTCGCAGTGTTGATCAGACCTCGGCGACACTCACCTGCAAACCGTAGGTCTTCCAAGATTCATGTCCGGCCAGGCCCCAAGAGTAGCAGCGTGAAGCAGTGAATTCATTGCGAGCGAAGTCTCGAAGATGCTCTTCAGAGATCCCTTCCACCAAAATAATCCACTCCTCGGCGAAGCGATTGCCGCTTCGACGACTTTCTTCCGTCACATGCATTGAAGCGGTCTGATCAGGTTCCGCGAAAGTAATCCGCGCGATGCCCGGCCGTGTGCACCAGCCGTCAAGCAACTCCGGCGTGATTTCTTTCTTCAATTCCAAAGCATCGGAGGGCCGCGCGCTGACCATCATGACAAACGCCCCTTCGGCATTCCCGGCTTTCGCTAGCAACCGGTATGCTGCGCGGCGGCCATCCTGGAAGGTCGGAAGGATGGCGCGAGTCCAGATCGTAGGATTGTTCAGACGATCAAGATAATCCGGCCGAGACAGCACGGAAAGAGATTCGACGTCATAGAGAATGAGATAGCACCGCGTGGCATCCGTGCATTCGAAGCGCCGGCCACGCAAGAATCCGGGAATCGCAAGGCGCTCGGGCAAATGCTCGCGCGTATGCCACGCGACGAAGTTCTCTTCGTCGCATTTGCGCAAGGTAAGCGTTGCACAGAGGATGGCTCGGTCAGGTTGCGTCATCTCTTACCTTCTATCGAAACTACCACTCGACTGGCAATGAAACGAGTCCGAAGACATTGCCATTGCGCTTGAACTCGAGCGCGTCGAACGGCACCGCGAGACGCAGTGTCGGCAGCCGCTTGAACAACGTTTCGAACAAGACCTGCAGTTCAAGGCGTGCAAGCGGTTGCCCCAGGCACTGGTGCACACCGAACGAGAACGCGACATGAGAGGCGCTCTTGCTATCGCGGCGGATATCGAAACGGTCGGGTTCCGGGAATGCGTCGGGATCGTGATTTGCCGCCTGCACTGGCGCGAATACGCCTTCTCCTTTGCGAATGAGTTGGCCGCCGATCATGACGTCCGCGGTAGCCACGCGAGCGGAATTCATATGCGTGATCGAGTGAAAGCGCAGCATCTCCTCCACCGCGCCCTTGACGAGCGAAGGGTCCGCGATCAGCGCCTCCACTTGCACCGGATCCTCCAGCAAGCTCAACAGGCCGAGGCCAATCTGATTGGCGGTCGTTTCGTGTCCTGCGAGATAGAGCAAAGCGCCCATCTGCACCGCGTCTGCATGCGACAGCTTCCCCGGATTGATCCACTCGATCGCGAGACGGCTCAACAGATCGTTGCCCTCGCCAGGATCGCGCTCCTTCTCGCGCAGGAGATCGTCGATGTATTGCTCCATCTCCTGAGCGGACTGCCTGAGCAATTCCGGGCTGATGTCGAGATTCATGCGATTGCTGCTCAACCTCTGCAACCGCGCGTGATCTCGATAAGGTACGCCGAGCATGATGGAGATGACCATCGACGGCAGCGGCAGCGCAACGTCCTGAATGAAATCGGCGGGCGCTCCCTTTTCGATCATCTGCTGGAGCAAAGCATCGAGCGTCTCTTGCACGAACGGCCGCAGTTCATCGATGCGCTTCATCATGAATTCCTTCGTCAGCGTGCGCCGATACTGACCATGCTCCGGCGGATCCATCGTGATGAAGGTCTGATAGGACCTCGACTGCGCGGCGCGAGCGGGCGACACGGAAGGATATCCGTGTGTCTCCGGCGACGCGCTGAAATGAGGGCTCGTCAGTACGTCACGGAAGTCTTTCATCTTCGTCACGACCCATACGTCGCTGCCGTCCCAGGCTTTCACGCGCTTGATCGGATCGCTCTCGCGAACGACCGCGTAGCGTGGCGGCGGATGCAGCGGGCACTGCGCGGCACGGGGCCACGGGAAGGTGTCGTTGTCGATCGGACAGGACTGCGCGAAAGTATCGTTTGCCATCGAAATAGCCCCTTTGTCTGAACCGTTGCAATCATTCAGCGCGCCGTCTGGCCGCCGTCGATGGGCAGCGCCACGCCGACGACGAACGATGCGGCATCGGAACACAGCCACACGACGGCATCCGCGATTTCCTCGGGTTGCGCCATGCGGCCGAGCGGATTGGCCGTCTGCGCGCGCGCGAGCAGTTCGTCGCCGAAGCGCTCGCGCGTAAGCGCCGTGTCGACGAGCCCCGGACACACCGCATTGATGCGAATGCCTCTCGCCGCGAACTCGATTGCCGCCGCCTTCGTCAGCCCCACGACACCGTGTTTTGCCGCACCGTAGACGCCATCGGAAGGCACCCCGACGAGACCCGAGCGCGACGCATTGTTGACGATCGCGCCCTTCCCCGCGATCAGCATGTGATCGAGCTCGGCCTTCATGCAATGCCAGACGCCTTCCAGGTTCACGGACATCACGCGGTCCCAGTTCTCCTGCGTGGAGACATGCAGGCTTGCGGCGCGATCAGGCACGCCCGCATTGTTGAACGCCATGTCGATCGCGCCGAAGCGCTCGACAGCCGATCGCATCATGGCCTTGACGGACTCGGCATCGGTGACATCGACCTGGATGAACATCGCTCGTGCGTCGACTTGCGTTTCGATGAGCTTGACGACCTCGACGCCACGCGCTGCATCCGCGTCCGCCACGACGACGGCCGCAGCGTTGCGGGCGAATGCGATCGCCGTGGCCCGTCCGATGCCCGACCCGCCGCCCGTGACGAGTGCAACTTTTCCGGCAAGATTACGATCCATTGACTTCTCCTATGCCGCCATCGCCAACGTGGCAAGAAGCGCGATCAGCGCGTCGAACGTTGCGCGCAGGTGCTTCACGAATGAATGCTTGTTCATCGCGGTCTCCCTCTACCATCGGACAGGCAATGCCTTCAATCCGTAGACGAAGGACTTGTCCTTGTAACGCAGCGCATCCTCGGATACGGCAAGCTCGAGATGCGGAAAGCGTTTGAAGATCGTTTCGAACACCACCTGAAGTTCGAGCCTTGCAAGCGGCTGACCGAGGCATTGGTGAATGCCGAACGAGAATGCGACATGCGATTGGTCTTTCGTATCGCGGCGTATGTCGAAGCTTTCGGGTTCGGGAAACGCAAGCGGATCATGATTCGCTCCGTGGAGCAGCGCCAGCACGCCCTCGCCCTTGCGGATCAACTGACCGCCGATCACGACGTCTTCCGTCGCAACCCGGTTCGAGTTCATGTGCGTGATCGAATGAAAGCGCAGCATTTCCTCGACGGCGCCCTTGACGAGCGACGTGTCGGCCATCAATGCAGCGCGTTGCTCCGGATGCTGAAAGAGGCTCAGCAGCCCGAGGCCGATCTGATTCGCGGTCGTCTCGTGTCCGGCGAGATAGAGAAGCGTCGCCATCTGCACGGCGTCCGCGTGCGATACCTTGCCGGGATTGATCCACTCGATCGCCATCCGGCTCAACAGGTCGAGGCCGTCGCCGGGATCGCGCTCCTTCTTCAGCAAGAGCGCGCCGATGTATTGATTCATATGCTTCGCCGACTGCGTCAATGCTTCGGGCGCGATCGACAAATCCATCCGGTCGCCGCTCCATTTCTGAAGCTTGTCGTGATCCTCATAAGGCACGCCGAGCATGATCGAAATGACGAGCGACGGCAGCGGTAACGCGACAGCCTCGATGAAGTCGGCCGGTGCGCCGTGGCGCTCCATGTCGTCGAGAAGCCGATCGAGCGAACGCTGGACCAGCGGGCGCAACTCCTGCATGCGCTTCGCCATGAACTCCTTCGTCAGTGTCCGGCGATACTGGCCGTGCTCGGGCGGGTCCATCGTGATGAAAGTCTGGTACGACTTCGACTGCGCGGCCCGTGACGGCGAGATGAACGGAAAGCCTGGCGTCAGCGGCGAGGCGCTGAAGTGCGGGCTCGTCATGACTTCGCGAAAATGCTCCATGTCGGTGACGAGCCACGCAAGGCTGCCGTCCCACAGACTCACCTGAACGACGGGAGCCCGCTCGCGCAACGTCGCGTATTGGCTCGGCGGCGCCAGCGGCGCGGCGCTGTCTCGCGGCCACGGAAAGCGCTCCGTGGCGAATGGGCATGTAGCAGTAGTCTCGGGCATGTTCATTCGTTCCTCGCAATGTGTTGAAGAGCGCGTTATCGATCGCGGTCTAGAACCGGTGCCGCACGCCCACGCGCAGCACGACCTGATGCGGCGTATTGGATGGCGTGATCGTCAGATAGGACGCCACGGCGCTTTGTCCGGTCGAATCCACGCCGGATGCGACCTGGTAGTTCGCCATGAAGTAGACGTCGGTGCGTTTCGAGAGAAAGTAGTCGACCGACGCATTGAACATGTGGTACTTCGCGCTGTCCTTGCCGTCGATCGCACCGCCCACGAGATAGTCGTACGAACCGTTCAGCCAGAGGAACGGCGTGAGCGCGTAACGCGCGAACACGTTGTAGCTGTTGAACGCGGCGTTGCCCGTATAACCCCGTGGATTGGTCAGCGCGAGATTGCCCGACGAAGGCGAGTTCAAATCGCCGAACGTGATATGCGAATAGTCGAAACCGACAATGACACTCTGTACCGCGTATTGAATCGCGGCGCCCATTACCTGGTAATACGCCGCCGACGCAAATGCGCCATACACCGGGTTCGTCTGAACGCCGCTCGTCGCGCCGAGGTTGTTCGCGGTGGCCGAACTATTGGGGTTGTTGCCGAAGAATGACCGGTTCGGATCGCGGGCGCGCAGATACGCCACCGCGCCGGTGAATGGGCCATTGGAATAGGAAGCGCCCGCCGAATAGATGCTGTTCGTGCCGAACGAGCCCGCCACACCGCCGAAACTGTACAGCCCGCCGAACTTGAATCCGCCATAGGTATTGCTGGTGAATTTGACGGCGTTGTTCACCCGGTACGTGTTGCCGAAGTTGTTGATGTCATTGCCGTGCAGCGCGTAAGTGCCGTTGCCCACCGCGCCGGTGATCGGCCCGATGTAATCGACAACCGAGTCGTACTGACGGCCGATCGTCACGGTGCCGTATGGCGACGCGAGACCGACATACGCTTGTCGGCCGAATATGTTGCCGCCCTGACCGAGCGCGCCCGTGCCGATATCGAAGCCGTTCTCCAACACGAAGATCGCCTGATAGCCGCCGCCGAGTTCTTCGGTGCCGCGAAACCCCAGACGGTTGCCCTGCATGATGCTGCTGCTCATCGCGTATTGATGACTGCCCGTGCGTCCGCCGGGCGTCGCGGTCTGCGCATTGTTGATGAAGTTCAGACCGTAATCGATGATGCCGTAAATCAACACGTTGCTTTGCGCCGACGCCTGCGCCGATACGAACAAAACCGCGGCGGCCGACGGCCATCTCCAATATTTCATTGCTGTCTCCATGCCTCATATCTTCGAGACTTTGATTGGTAGTGCTACATTAGAAAACTAAGTTCACTGATGTCATGTGGCTGGTTCACCGCGCGCACAACGACAGGTTTGGCACGCCTGCAACAACCGCCGAGCGGAACCGGTACAGCACGTTCGCACGCATGACCGGTCCGCTCAGGACGTCGCAATCCATTGCGCATTCGAGATTCAGGTGCCAGTGATCGCCCGCCGGCTGAACCGCCCTGACCGTTGCGCCGACGCGCAGACCCGAGCCCGTCGGAACGGGGGCGACGAACTGCAATTGCTCGATCTTGTGAAGCGCGACATTCAGCGTGTCCTCCAGCATGTAGATCTGCTGAAGCATCGGAATCAGCAAGGCGAGCAAGACGCTGCCCGGCACGAACGCCTGATTCGCGCCGCCGCTGTCGCTCGCCGTCCGGTCTTCGGTCCACGCGTCGAAGCGATCGAGCACGGCCTGATCGACCTCGAACCAGTCGCTGTGACCCAGATGAATGCCCAGACAGGCACGAATGCCGTCGACGCCACTCAGGATGATGGGCACGGGCTTCTCCGTATCGGGTGCGAGCGGCGGCCGGTTTGCTTCACGAGCCGAACAACTCGGCATTGCCTTCGCCGAGCGCGGGCGCGGCCTGGCGAGGTTTGAACAAGTGCCCGTTGAAGCGCGCCGGGTAGCGTATTGCCCGGACCGCGCCCGCGGGTGTTTCGAGTTGCGAATACAACTGGTTGTGCCGCACCTGCGGATCGTGCAGATGCGCATCGGGCACGTTGACGGGACCGGCCGGCACATCGAGCTCGCGAAACCGCGCGAGCCAATGCGCGGTTGTCCGTTCTTTGAGCGGCGCCGCGATGCGCTCGAAAAAGGCATGAGTCATATCGCGCTTGTCGGTGATCTTCTTCAACTCGTCTTTCCATTCGGGATGCCCGAGCGCTTCGAGCGTGCGGCTCAATTGCTTGCCCGACACGGGCGAAATCACGAGATACCCGTCGCTCGTCGCAAGCACCGGCTGCGGCGCGAGCGTTCCGGGCGATGTGTCGTCGACGAAAGCGCGGTTGTGGAACATGTCCGGAAAGTTGTAGTAGGACAGCATGTCGAGCATCGAGGTCTCGAGATGAATCGCCTTCTGGCCACGATCGCGCGCGATCAGTCCCGAGAGCGCCATCTGCGCGGCGAAGACCGCGGCAACCTTGTCGGCGACGAACGTGTTCGTCGCGCGCGGCGTGCCGCCCGCGGCTTCGTAGCTGAGTAGGCCGGTGCGGCCCTGAATCAGCGCGTCGAACGCCGGTTCGGCGGCGAGTTCGCCGTCCGCGCCGTACCCCGTGATCGAAAGCTGAACGATGCGCGGATTCAGCGCGCTCACCGCCTCGAAGCTCAACCCGAGCGACGCCGACACATGCGGACGCCAGTTCTCGATATACAGATCCGCGTCGCGCAGGAGCGTCTTGAATCTCGCGAGATCGTCGGCGGACTTGAGATCGAGCGTGACACTGCGCTTGCCGCGATTCGCATTGGTCCATACCGTACCCACACCCTTCCAGCCATGACCGAAATTGCGATAGGGATCGCCCGTGGGCGGCTCGACCTTGATGACTTCGGCGCCGAGATCGGACAGCATCTGCGCGCAGAACGGACCTGAAATATAGCTGCACGCCTCGACGACCTTCACGCCGGCGAGGGGGCGTCGGAAGTCGTCGTCTTGCGTCGCGGCGGTCGTGGATGCGTGTGTCATGCGTGTTGCTCCTGTGTTTTGAGTGCATGCGCCGCCGTGACGGCGCGCAGTTGCGCCATCGCGAGCACGGCGTCGAGAACCGGGGTGCCCACGTCTTCGAGATCGCGCAGCGCGCGAATCGAGCGGCTCAGCGGTCCGAGTTCGAGCGGACGGCCCGCCTCCAGATCCTGCAGCATCGACATCTTGTGATTCGATGCACCGACGGTCAGCGCGATGCGACTGTCGGGCGCCGGCCCGATCGCGAGCCCCAGTTGCGCGGCAATGGCATCGGCTTCGGTCATCATCGCCCGGACGATGTCGAGCACGCCGCGCGCCTCCGCCATCTCGCCCAAAGTGCCCTGCGTCAGCAACGCCACGGGATTGAACGCGAGACTGTTGACGAACTTCATCCAGATCGCGGCGCGGATGTCTTTGTTCACCTTCGACTCGATTCCGCTCGCGCTCAGCAATTCGCTCAACGCGCGCACGCGAGGCGAGTCGCCGCCGTCGAGCTCGCCGATCGGACAGCCTGCCTTCGCGCCGTCCTGCACGATGACGCCCGGCGCGCTCGCATGCGCACCGATCCAGTAGACGCAGCCCAGCACCTGCTGCGGCGGAATCGCGCGCCATTGACGCCCGCCGCGATCGAGCGAGGGCAGTTGCCGCCCGTCGAAAGGTCCGGGAAACGCGTGGAAGAAATAGTAGGGAATGCCTGTGGTCGGCGGCAGCACCGTGGTGCGCGGGCCGATCAGCGGCGCGATCTGTTCGAGCGCTTCGTCGACCTGATGCGCCTTGAGCGTGATGAACACGTAGTCCTGCACGCCGAGTTCGCGTGTGTCGGACGTGGCGCGCACGGGCGCCGTGAACGTCTCGCTCGCGGTCGTGACGCGCAACCCGTGGCGGCGGATGGCGTCGAGCGTCCTGCCTCGCGCGACGACACTCACGTCGCAGCGTCCGGCGCGCGCGAGATGCGCCGCCAGATAGCCGCCGATCGCCCCGCCTCCGAAAATGCATACCCTCGACATAGTGCGCTCTCTTGCGAATCCGATGAATGGCGCCGTGCCTCGCTTCGGAGAGAAGCGAGCGCGGACGCTTGCGATGAGCACAAGATACGGGCGAGCCCCGCGCGAGGGGAAATACTAAAAAACGATGATTCAAGCAGATCGGCGTATAGCTGGGAAACCCGCTGCGAAAACCGGCGAGCGCGCGGCTATTCGCTTCGTCTCGCGCGCCTGAAGGCCGCGGGCGCGACGCCCACGCTGCGGCTGAATGCCGTGCTGAAGGCGCTATCCGAGTAGTAGCCGATGGACAGCGCGATATCGATGATCGGACGCTCGCTGTTGATGAGCGCATCCTTGGCGAGCGCGATGCGCCAGTTCGACAGATACGTCGCGGGCGCAACGCCGACACGCTCCGCGAAGCGTCGCGCGAAGGCGGCGCGCGACATGCCGACTTCCTTCGCGAGACTGTCGACGGTCCAGTGACGCGCCACGTCCGCGTGCATCCGCTGCAGCGCGAGGTGGATGTTCGGATCGGCCATGCCGCTGAACCAGCCCGCCTCGCGCGCGTCGATCTTCGTCAGCGGACGGCGCCACACTTCGACCAGCATGATCTCGACGAGCCGGCTCATCACGAGGTCATGCCCCGGCAGATCCCAGCCGGACTCTTCACCGATCAGCGTAATGAGGCGCGACAGCCGTCCCGCTTCCTCATCCGACGAACGGATGTGCAGAAAGTCCGGCAGCATGCCCGAGAACAGCGCCGTATGCTCCGGGCCGATCTCGAAGTAGCCGCCGACGAGACGCACCTTGTCGCCGCCGAGCCCTTCGTCCCAGCGCACGTATTCATCGCTCGCGACGTGCGCTTCCATCGCATGCAGCGTGCCGATGGCGTCGGGATCGCTCACGAGGCAGTAGCGGGCCGTCGCGCGCATCAGCAGGTAGTCGCCCTGCCGCATCAGGAGCGGCTGGCCGTGGCGCGGCACATACCAGCATTGCCCCGTGACGACGAGACAGAACACGGGTATGTCCCGGCACGGCACGCTCATGCCCCACCGGCCCTGCGCGTCGACCGTTCGCCAACTGATCGCCTGGGGCCGCATGAGTCGGATGATGTCGGTCAGGATGTCCATGTTGAGACGATCGATAAACTTTCAGAGACAGGCTCTTATAGATTAACTCATTGCGTTGAATTAACTTCTCTCTCATCAAGCAGAAAAAAACAGAACGGAGACACGCAATGAAGCTGAAGGACCGGGTCGTCGTGGTCACGGGCGCGGCGCAGGGCATGGGACGCGCGATCGCCATCGAGGCAGCGCGCCAGGGCGCCGCATGGGTCACGCTCGCGGACGTGCAGGAGGACCGCGGCGCGACGGCCGCCCATGAGGTCGAAGCGGCCGGCGCGAAAAGCTGCTTCATCCGCACGGATCTGTCGAACACGGACGCGATCCGCCACATGATCGACGAGACCGCGCGCCACGCGGGCGGCATCGACGTGCTCGTCAACAACGCCGGCGTCACCGACGATGGCCTGACCGGCCACGCGCCGTCGATCGAAGACCTGCCCGAAGCGGTTTGGGACACGGTCATGAACGTGAATCTCAAGGCGATGTGGCTCGCGTGCAAGTTTGCCGCGCCGTGGCTGCGCAAATCGACGAAGAGTCCCGCCATCGTCAATGGCGCGTCGGTGGCGGGCAGCGTCGCCTACCCGGGTTTGCCCGCGTACGCGGCGAGCAAGGGCGGCGTGGTGATGCTGACCAAGGCCATCGCGCTCGATCTCGCCGATGCGGGCATCCGCTGCAACGCCTACGCGCCGGGCGCGATCGACACGCCGATGCTCGGCCACAGCGTCGAGCACGCGCAGGATCGGGAGAAGGCCCGCGCGCGCCTGTGGGGCACCCATCTGCTCAAACGTCTGGGACGACCCGAAGAAGTCGCGAAGCTCGTGTGCTTCCTCGCGTCCGACGAAGCGTCGTTCTCGACGGGCAGCATCTTCAGTATCGACGCCGGCACGCTCGCGTGGCGCGGCGTTCATTGAACCCGAGCGGGCGCCGCGATGCGAGCGACGGACAGGCGCGGCGCGAAGCCGGTTCTGGCATGCCGCCTGGCTCGCATGCTGTCTCTCGCGCTGTATATGAGCGACCCGATCCGCCAGATGGCCGACGAGCGGCTCGTTGCCGCCTATGTCGGCGAGACGGAATCGAATCTGCGCGGGCCGGCCGATACGATCGGCCCGACGCGAACCGCAAGGAAGGAACGCTGACATGAACATGCGCCAACTCCAGTACTTTCTCGCCGTGGCCGCCGAGCTCAACTTCACGCGCGCCTCGGAACGCGTGAACATCGCGCAGCCCGCGTTGAGCGCGCAGATCATCGCGCTGGAAGACGAACTGGGCACACTGCTTTTCACGCGCGAGAAACGCAAGGTATTGCTCACGCCCGCCGGGGACATTCTCGTCGAGCACGCGCAGCGCGTGCTCAACACGGCGTCGGCGGCCATCGCGGCGGTGCGCGCGTCGGGACGCGGGGCGCGCGCGCATCTGATCGTCGGTTCGATCTACACGGCGATTTACTGCTTTCTGCCGAACACGCTGCGGATCTTCAATACGCTCGCGCCGAACTCGGACGTGAGCCTGCAGGAAATGACGATCTCCCAGCAAATCGCGGGGCTCAAGGAAGGCCTGATCGAAGTCGGACTCGTGCGCGGCCATGTTTTCGATCACAACATCGTGACCGAGCTGCTGTATCGCGACTTGCTCGTGGTGGCCGTGCCTGCCGGAAGCGAGTACGACGTTCCGGGACCCGTCGAGCTGCGCGATCTCGCGACGTGGCCGCTCATCGCGGTCGCGCGCGGCACGGCGACGGAGCGCGGTTACGGCGACAAGATCCTCGACATCTTCGAAGACGCGAACCTCGAGCCCAACGTCGCGAAAGAGGCCTACGACATGCACGCGTCCGCATGTCTCGTCGCGGCAGGCGTGGGCGTCGCGGTCGTGCCGGCCATCATGCAACTGATGCAGCCGCACGGCGTCGCCTACCGGCCGCTTGCCGTCGAAACCGCAGGCGTTTCATTGTCGCTCGCCTGGCACAAGGACCGCGTGCCGCCGCTGCTCAACGCATGGCGCGAGGCCGCGCGCGCGAACGCGGCGCAACTGATCGCGCGTCATCCGCAATATTTCATCGATACATCATCGCCGCGTCTCGTCGAAGCCGCCGCTGCCTGAGGCGCTCAGCGCGGTTTGTCGCCCGCATCCAGCCAGGCATCGATCTCTTCGCTGTGCTCGCCCAGATGAGGCGCCGCGCGCACTTCGGCCGGCCGCGTGCCGTGAAAGCGCACCGGCAGGCGCATGCGCAGCGTGCCGCCTTCCGACGGATGCGTCCCGTGCTCGAAGAAACCCACCGCCGCCAGATGCGGGTCCGCGAACACGCCTTCCAGATCCCGCGCTTCCGATGCGGGGATATCGCATTCGGCGAAAAGCATGAGCCAGTAGCGCAACGGCTTGTTCGCCACGATGCGGGCCATTTCCGCGTGCATCCGGTCGAGCGCGTGAAAGCGTTCGCGCGCCGTGCATAGCTTTTCCTGCTCGAGAAAGTCCGTGTGCCCCGTCACCTCGAAGAAGCGCACCCAGCGTTCGTCCGTATATGGCGCGACCGCGATAAAGCCGTCGAGACACTTCAGCGGCTGGCGCAGCGGATCGAGCTGGCGCGGATAACCGGCCGCATCGGTCGGCGGAATGAACGCGCGGCCGTAGAGATGCTCCTGCAACAGGAAATGCGTGAAGCTCTCGAACATCGGCACCTCGACGGCCTGTCCCTGCCCGCTGCGCTCGCGATGAAGCAACGCGCCGAGCACGGCATACGTCGCATGCAGACCGGCGACTTTATCGGCCATCGCCATCGGCAGATAGCGCGGCGCGGGGTTGCCGTCGGCGCGGGGCAGCAGGCTCGCCGCACCCGATGCGGCCTGGATGATGTCGTCGTATGCGGGCATGCCCGAATACGGACCGCCTTCACCGAAACCCGTGCAATGCACGTAGGCCAGGCGCGGATGCAGCGCGCGGATCGTGTCGTATCCGAGACCCAGCCGCTCGATCGCGTCGCGCCGCAGGTTGTGGATGAACACATCGCAGCGGGCAAGCAGTCGCAGCAGCGAGGCCTTGCCGCGCGGCGTCTTCAGATCCCACACGACGGAGCGCTTGCCGCGATTGAGCGTCATGTGCGCCGGTCCCATGCCGCGCGTTTTCGCGGGCCGCCCGACGCGCCTGATCTCGTCGCCGGCGAGCGGCTCGATCTTGATGACATCGGCGCCCATTTCGGCGAGCGTCGCCGTGCAATACGGGCCGAAGATCACCGACGTCATGTCGAGGATGCGGATGCCGTCGAGAATGGGCGATGCAATCATGTCAGACCGCTTCCTCGAGCGTCAGCAGCAGCTTGAGGTCGAACGAAGGATCGGCGGCCTGCTCGCGCGTCGGACTGATGCGCCGTTGCAGCAGGCGCCGCGCGGCCATGTGCTCGGCCGGCCGGTTGCACGACTCGACGCCCGTCAGCCGATGATGCCGGTAGCGGAACACCGAGAACGCGCCCGATGCGGGATCGCCGCGCACGACGCTGCTGTCGAGCCTTCGTGCGACGCCCGCTATCTGCAGCCGCGCGCCGCCCTGATCGCTCCAGAAGACGGGCGTCTGATCGTAGGGCGTCACGTCGCCGAGCAGCGCGCGCGCCACATGCCGCGCCTGGTCGACCGCGTTCTGCACTGATTCGAGGCGCAGCAGATCGCCGCCGTCGAACGCGTACGGAAACGCCGCGCAATCGCCGATGGCGGAGATCGCCGGGTCCGATGTGCGCAGCCGCTCGTCCACGATGATTCCGTTGAACGCCGGCAGACCGCACGCCGTGGCGAGTTCGCCGTTCGGCACGACGCCGGCGGCCACGAGCACGAGATCGGCGTCGAGCCGCGTGCCGTCCGCCAGTTCGACGGCGCACGCATGATCGCCGCTGCCGAGAATGCGCTCGACGCGCGCATCGAAGGAAAAGCGCACGCCCGACGCCCGATGATGCGCGGTGTACGCCGCCGACATCTCCGCCGAGATCGCACGCTTCATCACGCGATCCACGGATTCGACGACATGCACGTCGCAGCCCCGTGCGGCCGCGATGCTCGCGACTTCCAGGCCGAGAAAGCCCGCGCCGATCACGACGACGCGCTTGGCATCGCCGAGTGCCGCCTTGAGCCGATGCGCATCGGACACCGAGCGCAGCGACACGACGCCGTGCGCCGGCTGCGTCGCGAACGGCAGCGAGCGGTTGCGCGACCCCGTCGCGAGAACGAGATGATCGTAGGACACGACGCGCCCGGACAACAGCGCAAGACGCTTGCGCTTGCGATCGATCGCGCCGACGCGCTCGCCGGCCAGCCGCTCGATGCGCGCATCGTCGAACCAGTGTGCTTCTTCAAGGCTGAGATCGTCCGCCGCGACGTCGCCGGTCAGGAAGCTTTTCGACAGCGGCGGCCGTTGATACGGCAGCCCCGCTTCGTCGCCGACGAGCGTGATCGCGCCTTCGTAGCCTTGGTCGCGCAAGGAAGCCGCGACCTGCAGCCCGGCCTGCCCCGCGCCGACGATCACGACCGATTCGGGCCGCGCGTTCACTGCCCGTTCTCCTGCGCGGCGGCGTCGCCGGTCAGCTTTTCGACCTTGATCGCCTTCGACGGGCACTTGCGCGCCGCGCCGAGCACCTTTTCATAGAGCGCCTCGTCCGGTTCCGTCTGCAACAGCTTCACGACGCCGTCCTCGTCGCGCTGATCGAACACGTCGGCCGTCGACAGCACGCACAGTCCCGCGCCGACGCACACGTCCTGATCCACCGCGACGCGCAGTTTGAAGTTTCCGTTTGCCATGCCCTGCTCTCCTTCATCGCTCCGAAGAGCGCGCTCCAGTTGATTACCAGGTGACCGGCAAGGCTTCGAGGCCCTGCACGAAATGATCGCCCTTGCCCTTGATCTGTTCGAGCGGCACGGCGAAGCGCAAGCCCGGCATGCGTTCGAACAGCGTTGCAAACACGACCTGCAACTCGACGCGCGCGAGCGGCTGGCCCAGGCACTGATGAATCCCGTAGCTGAACGCGACGTGATGATCGGCCTTGCGCGTGATGTCGAAGCGATCCGGCTGCTCGAACGCCGTGGCGTCGTGATTCGCGCCGGAAATCAGCGCGATCACGCCTTCGCCCTTGCGGATCGTCTGCCCCGCCACGTCGACGTCTTCCGTTGCGACCCGGAACGCGTTGTAGTGGACGATGGTATGAAAGCGCAGCATTTCCTCGACCGCGTTGCGCAAGAGCGATGGGGTCTCGCGCAGCAGGTGCAACTGGTCCGGGTTGGTGAGGAAGCTGAACACGCCGAGCGCCATCTGGTTCGCGGTCGTTTCGTGGCCGGCCATCAGCAGCAGCTCGGCCATGATGACCAGTTCGCGATGCGTCAGATGCCCCGGCCGAACCTGCTCGACGATCAGCCGGCTCAGCAGGTCCGTGCGCGTGTCGGCGTCTTTCGCGCGCTCGGTGATGAGCCGGTCGAGATACGAGAGGATGCGCTCGGATGCCGCCTTCGGAATCGACGGATCGACATCGAGCAGCACCTTTAGGCGGCTTTGCTCCTGAAAGAAGCCGTGATCGCTCGCGGGCACGTCGAGCAGACCCGCGATCACTTCGGACGTCAGCGGAAGAAAAAGGTCTTCGACCAGATTCGCGGGCGGACCTTTCTCCAGCAGCTCGTCGACGAGCCGGTTGAAGATCGCGTCGATGCGCGGGCGCATCTCGCTCACGCGCTTGATCATGAACTCCTTGGTCAGCATGCGCCGAAAGTGACCGTGCTGCGGCGGGTCCATGCGGATGAACGCGGGCTCCAGATCGAGCACGGCATTGCGCGCGGGCGAGAGGCTCGGAAAGCCGCTGACGTGCGGATCGCCGCTGAAGCGGTTGTCGCCGAGCACGGCGCGCACATCGTCGTAACGCGTGAAGAGCCATGCGTCCTTGCCGTCCCACATCTGCACTTTCACCGGTCCCGGTTGCTGCTGAAAATCGCGATACTCCGCGGGCGGAACGAAGGGACATTGCCTAGGCATCGGGAACGCCGGCTTGCTGAAAGGACATCCAGACATCGCGCCTCCCGTCAGATCGAATGAATGCTTGAGTTCATGTCGGGAAGCCGCTTACAGACCGCCATTGACGTCGAGCGTCGCGCCGGTGACATAGCGCGCGTCGTCGCTGACGAGAAAGCCGATGGCCGATGCGATCTCTTCGGGTTCCGCGGCGCGCTGCAGGCCCGAGCCCGCGATGAGCTTGTCGCGGATCTCCTTGGGCACCTTCTCGCCCATCGCCGTGTTGATCGTTCCCGGCGACACGGCCGCGACGCGAATGCCGTGCGGGCCAAGTGGCTTCGCCAGGCTCTTCGTCAGATTGATGACGGCCGCCTTCGAGCCGCCGTAGTCCGTCACGCCGCTGCCCGCCGTCGCCACGATCGACGCGAGGTTCACGATCACGCCGCCGCCGCCCGCCTTCACGAGACGCTTCGCCACTTCCTGGCTCAGAAAGAACGGCGCGCGCGCGTTGACGCCGTAGGTGAAGTCGTAGTCGTTGGGCGAGATGTCGAAGAACGTCTTGCCGTGCCAGACGCCCGCATTGTTGATGAGCACGCGGATCGTGCCGTGCTCCGCGTCGATGGCTTCGACGGCCGCGCGAATCTGCTCGATATCGGTGACGTCGCACTTGCGGTAGGCGTACTCGCCCTTGCCCGACTCGGCGACATCGAGCCCGACGACCTTATAGCCGCGCTCTCTCAGGTTCTTGCAGATGGCTTGTCCCGTCAGGCCGTTCGAGCCCGTAACGACTGCAACGTTTGTGGTCATGTGTCACCTCTTCTCACGATATGGTCTTGAACCGGATCATCTTCATGCACGCTCTGCGCGAGCGGCTCAGGCTCAAGATTCGCCCGGCTGGCGCTGCGGGTCCAATACTGTTTTGCGAGGGAGTGAGACCGAATTCCTATCGTTGCGGCTTCGTGAGTGCGCGCATCAGCGCTGAACGACGATGCCCGCGCGTTCGCGATCCCAGCAGTCGGCGGTGATGCCTTCGGCGCGCAGCCGATACTTCTCGACGCGCTCGCTCGGCGTCTTCGGCAGGCTGTCGCGAAACGCGATGTAGCGCGGAATGGCGAAGTAAGCGAGGTGCGGCTCGCACCAGCGGATCAACTCGGCTTCCGTGAGTGTTTCGCCCGCTCTGAGCACGATGACGGCCTTCACGTCGTCTTCGCCCAGATCGGAAGGCACGCCCACCACGCACGATTCGAGCACGGCCGGGTGCGCGCCGATCACCGCCTCTACCTCGAATGACGAAATGTTCTCGCCGCGCCTTCGCAGCGCCTGCTTCTTTCTATCGACGAAGTGAAAATAGCCGTCGTCGTCCTGCCGCGCGAGATCGCCCGTGTGGATCCAAAGGTTGCGGAACAGGTCGAGTGTCGCGTCGGGGTCTTTGTAGTAGCCGCTCGTACCGAGAAACGGGCGTTGCGGCCTCACGATCAGTTCGCCCGTCGTGCCGCGCGCTACTTCGTTATCCAGATCATCGACGATGCGCGCCTCGTAGCCCGTGACCGCTTTTCCACACGCGCCCGCGCGCCGGTCGTCGTACGGATTCACGAGGCAGCTGCTGCATTCGGTCATGCCGTAGAGTTCGAGCAGGCGCGTGTTGAAGCGCGCCTCGAATGCATGCCAGAGATGCGGCGGCGCGGCGGCGCCCACCATCAGGCGAAGCGGGTTGTCGGCGTCGAGTGGCGATGGCGTCTGCTTCATCAGGATCGACAGCATCCCGCCGATGAACTTCGCCGACGTGCAGTTCCACCGGCGGCAATCGTCGAGCATGCGGCTCGCCGAGAAGCGATCGACGAACACCGCCTGCGCATCGGCCAGAATCGCGGGACCGGTCGTGCCGTGCGCGCTCGTGTGAAAGAACGGCAGGCCGGTGTAGAGCACGTCTTGGTCGGTGTAGCGCGAATACTTCACCGCCTGCGACCAGATTTCATACCAGTAGTGATGGCTGATCAGCACGCCCTTCGAGCGCCCCGTCGTGCCCGACGTGTACGAGATGGTCGATAGCTGCCTGAAGTCCACCGCAACGCCAGGCGCGGTCTCGGCGCGGGACATCAGTTCGTCGAAGTGCAGGGCTTCGCGTCCGGGCCAGCCTGTGAGATGCGGCTGCGCGCGCGCATCCACGACGATCGTGTGATTCAGCTTCGGCAGGCGGTCGGCGATCGCGCCGAGCGTCGCGGCGTACGCCGGCTCGGCAACGAGCGCGATGCAATCGGCATGATCGATCTGATACGCGAGCCCTTCGCCTTTCAGCGCGGCGTTGATCGGCACGCAGACCGCGCCGATCCTGTTCAGCCCGAACCACGCGAAAAGGAACTCGACGCGGTTCGACAGCATCAGCGCGACGGTGTCCCCGGCCCCGATGCCGAGCGCGCGAAAGCCGTTCGCCGCGCGATTCGACGCTGCGTTCAGTTCGTCGAACGTGATGGTCCGGTCGCGAAACCGGAACACTTCGCGATACGGATGTCGCCGCGCCTTGTCCTCGATGATGTGACCGATCACGCGCTCCGTCCGCGCATAGTCGTGCATCGTCCATTCGGACCATCGGCGCTCGGCGCGCTCGAACTTGTCGTCCCACTGACCCATCGTGTCGCTCACCCTGATTCATCCATCGGTTGCGCGACAGCGTCACGCAAGACTCTCATCCTCGGTGGCGCGCATCAGGCCTTCCTGCATCGCCGTGCCGATGCGCCGTCCGTCCTGATACAGCGCGCCCGCGCCCAGCCCCCGATTGTTCGTCGCGCACGGCCCGTTCATGTCGTAGTAGAACCATGCATCGGGGCGCGCGGGCGCATGGAACCACATCGCGTGATCCAGGCTCGCCGAGCGCGTGCGGCGGTCCATCGTGCCGTAGCCGCGCGGACGCATCGCGGTGGTCATCAGGTCGAGATCGCACGCATAGGCAAGCACGGCGTGACAGAGCAGCGGATCGTCGTCGCACGGCTCGCGCAAGCGGCACCAGAGCCCGTTGACGGGCGCCGTCACGCTCGGATCGAGCCAGGGCCGCCACATCTCGCTGCGCCGCTCGAAGAGCCTCATGATCGTCGCCACGTGCGAGCGGCGTCGTTCGAGCAGATGCGCTTCGCACGCGTAAAAATCCGCTTCGGCGGGCATGCTTTCGGGCGATGGCGCGTCGGGCATCGGCGCGAGACGCTTGTGATCGCCCTCCGCCGCCTGAAACGAGGCCGCGCCGATGAACACCACGCGCTCGTCCTGCGTGACCGTCACGCGCCGCGTGCTGAAGCTGCGGCCATCGCGCACGGGCTGCACGTCGAAGCGAATGCGCTTGAACACGTCGCCGGGCTGCACGAAGTAGCCCTGCATCGAATGCAGGCCGTGCGACTCGCGCACGGTGCGTCCCATCGCCATGATCGACTGCGCGAGCAGCTGCCCGCCGTAGATGCGCCGCACGCCATCGACGAGCGAATCGCCCGCGAAAACGTGACGGCTCTCTTCGCGCACCCGCAGGACCGACAGCAGATCGCTGACCGTCAGCGCCATGCGTCCTCCCGTCAGCCAGGAATCGCGACGACGAGGCCATCCAGTTCCGGCGTGATCTCGATCTGGCAGCTCAGGCGGCTGTTGCCGCGCGGCTCGCCAAGACCTTCGAGCATTTCGCGCTCGATATCGCACGCTTCGCCGACCGCGCCCATCCACGCATCATCGACATAGACTTCGCAGGTCGCGCAACTGCACGCGCCGCCGCATTCGGCGACGATGCCCGCGATCATGTTGTCCACTGCGCCCTGCATCACGGAACTGCCGAGCGGCACGTCGACTTCCGTGGTCTCGCCGCTTACCTGCACATATTTGACGACTGGCATTGCACACCTCTCTCTGGCTGAATCAATCGGACTGCTGTTGCGCCGTTTCGAACAACGACTTCAATGAAAACGCTTCGTCGGACAAGCGCGCTGCATCGACCGCGATCCCTTCCGCGATCAGACGCTTGCTGAGCATGAATTCTTGCGCGCGGTTCACGCAATCCGCCGCGACGAGCCGGCCGTCCTTCAGATAGAACGCGCAGAAGCTGCGGCCCGCGTCGCGCGCGCCGCGCACGACGACCTGGTCGTAGCCCGCGTTGAGGCCCGCGATCTGCAGCTTCATGTCGTATTGATCGGACCAGAACCACGGCAGCGCGCGATACGGCTTGTCCTTGCCGCACAGCGCCGCGGCGGCGGCCTTCGCCTGCTCCGTCGCATTGGGCACCGATTCGAGCCGGATGCGCCCGTAATACGGCGACGGATGCATCGTGCAGTCGCCCGCCGCGACGATGTCCGCGTCCGAGGTCCGCGCGCATGCATCGACGACGATTCCGTTCTCGACATCGAGCCCGGCCGCTTGCGCCACTTCGATATTCGGCGTCACGCCCACGCCGATCACGACGAGACTCGCGGGCAACGCCGTGCCGTCGCCGAGCACGATCCGCTCGACGCGAGCATCGCCTTCGAAACGATTCACAGTGACGCCGGTACGGATATCGACGCCTTCTTCCCGATGCACGCGTTCGAAGAACGCCGACACCTCCGGCGCCGTAACGCGCGCGAGCACACGCGGCGCCATTTCGAGCACGCTCACCTGCATGCCGAGCCGATTGAGCACGGCCGCCGTTTCGAGGCCGATGTAACCGCCGCCGACGATCGCCGCGTGCGCGCCCGGCTGCACATGCCGCCTGATGCGATCGATGTCCGCGATGCCGCGCAGATAGTGCACGCCTTCCAGTTGCGCGCCAGGCAGCGCGACGGTTCGCACGCGCGTGCCGGTGCACAGCGCTAGCTTGTCGTAGGCGAGCGATGCGCCGTCGCCCAATGTCACCGACTTGCGCTCGCGATCGATCGCGACGACGCGCTCGCCGAGACGGAACTCGATGCCGAACTTCCCGTACGCATCGCCCGTTCGGATCAGCAGATCGCCGCTCTTCTTTTCGCCGAGCAGATAGGCTTTCGACAACGGCGGCCGGTGATACGGCAGATGCGGCTCGTCGCCGATCACGACGATGCGGCCTTCCCAGCCTTCCTGCCGAAGGCTCGGCGCGAGTTGCGCCGCCGCATGGCTTGCGCCGACGATGATGCAGGTCCGCTCCACGATGTCCTCCTTTGATCCGAACTCACGCGCCCACGGCGGGCCACGCGTTGCCGCGCCTTGCGAGCACTTCGTCGTTGTGCTCGCCGAGCATCGGCGGCGACCGGTCGATGCGCGTCGGCGTCGCGGAGAAATTCAGCGGATTGTTGACGATCCTGAATTCGCCGCCTTTCGGATGCGGCAGCGTTTTCAACAGGTTACCGACCACGTGAGGATCGCTGAACACCTCGGGCCACGTACGCACCGCGCCGTAAATCGCGCCCGCCGCCGACAGCCGCGCTTCCCACGCGTCGAGATCGCGCGTCGCGAAGATCTCAGCCAGCCGTTGGTTCACGAGTTCACGATTCGCGAGGCGTGCGGCCTTCGTCGCGAAACGCTCGTCGATTTTCAGTTCGGGCGCATCGAGCGCATCGCACAGCACTTGCCAGAACTTGTCGTTGATCGTGATGATCATGATGTCGCGGCCGTCGGACGTCGCGTACGTGTTGTTCGGCACGATGTCCCAGTGCTGGTTGCCCATGCGCAAGGGCGTCTTCCCGGTCAGATCGAAATACACGTCGCGCGGCACCTGGCTGAAGATGCTTGCATCGAGCATCGACAGATCGACGCGCTGTCCTTCGCCCGTGCGCTCGCGCGCCTGCAACGCGGTCAGCATGCCGATCGCCGCCAGCAGCGCCGTGACGAGATCCGAGAACGGAAAGCCCGTCTTGAGCGGCCCGGATTCCTCCGTGCCCGTGACCTGCATCACGCCCGAGATCGCCTGGATGATCATGTCGAGCGCCGGGCGGTTGCGGTCGGGTCCGTTGCGATCGAAACCCGAGATCGAGCAATAGACGAGGCGCGGATTCAGCTCGCGCAGCGCTTCGTAGCCGATGCCGACACGCTCCGTGAAACCCGGCCTGAAGTTTTCGACGAGCACATCGGCCCCGGCGGCGAGCGCGCGCGCGGCGGCCTGTCCTTCTTCCGTTTTCAGATCGAGCACGATGCCGCGCTTGTTGCGATTCACGCCGAGAAAGAACGCGCCGTCGCCGTTGAGCGTCGTCTCGCCGGAGCGGCGGAACGGATCGCCTTCCGGCTGCTCGACCTTGATCACATCCGCCCCGCAATCGCCGAGCATCATCGTCGCGAACGGGCCGGTCATCATCTGCGTGAAGTCGAGCACCTTCAGTCCTTGGAGCGCCGTCTTCATGCCTTGTCCTTTTCGGTGTAGAACGCTTCGCGCTCGTGGTTCGACGCGCGCACGCCCTTGTCGCGGCGCTGCTTCATGAAGTTGTACTCGTCGGATTCGTAGCGCACGTTGGTCGCGAGCGCATGCAGAACGTGTCCGTAGGAGAATTGCGCGTCGATGCCGAGCGCGTTCATCGCAAGGTTTGTAGCGGCCTTGCCCATCACGATGCCGTCGCGCGGCAAGCGCACGATCCGCTCCGCCCATTGCTCGCCCGCTTCGACGAGCGATGCGCGCGGCACGACCTTGTTGACCATCCCGTTCGCGAGACAGGTGTGGGCATCCCATACGTCGGCCATCAGCAGCAGTTCGCGCGCCTTGCGCGGGCCGAGCGTCATCATTTCCCACGCGGCGAAATAAGCCGCGCCGGACAGCCCGAGCTTCTGCTCCGGATGCCCCATCTTCGCGGTGTCGGCCGCGATGACGAGATCCGACGCTTCCGCCAGATACAAGCCGCCGCCGAGGCAATAGCCCTTCACCAGCGAGAGCGTCGGCTTGAGGAACTTGAAGATCCGCTCGAAGCGTTCGATATACCGCTTGTCGTGCAACAGCCGCGCGCGCTGGCTCGGCTTGCGCGCACGGCCCTTGTCGTCGAGCGTGGTCTCGCCGTATTCCGTGCCGACTTCGGCCAGATCGTGGCCGGTCGTGAAATCTTCGCCCGCGCCTTGCAGCACGACCACGCGCACGTCGTCGTCGGCTTCGGCGCGGTCGTAGCCGTCCATGAGTTGATCGAGCATGGCGCTCGTCATCGCGTTCTTCTTCTCCGGGCGGTTGATCGTGATGTAAGCCCGGCCGTCCTTCGCGACGTAATCGATGCTGCCTGTCATGCGTGTTCTCCTGTCCTGTGCGCTGCGCGTCAGTTGTTCAGATTGATCGCGACCGCCTTGACTTCGGTGTAGAGCTCGATCGCCTCGAAGCCGCGCTCGCGGCCCCAGCCCGATTGCTTGTAGCCGCCGTAAGGCAGGGTCGCGTCGGGCGACGACAGCGCGTTCACGTTGACGATGCCCGCCTGCATGCGACGCGCCATCTTGTGCGCGCGGCCGATGTCCTTCGTCCAGATGCTCGCCGCGAGCCCGTAGGTGGATGCGTTCGCGGTCGCGGCGATGCGGTCGAGGTCGTCGTCGGCGAAGGACATCGCGCACAGCACCGGCCCGAAGATTTCTTCGTCGTGGACTTTCATGCCGGGTTTCACGCCGGTCAACACGGTCGGCTGCACGAAGTAGCCGCGCTCGCCCGACGCGCCGCCGCCCGCGTAGAGCGTCGCGCCCTCTTCCTGTCCGCTGTGGATGTAGCCCGCGACGCGATCGAGCTGGCGGCGCGAGATGACGGGACCCATCTCCGTGCCGACGTCGAGGCCGTGGCCCATCTTCATGCCGTTCGCGCGCTTCGCGATGAGTTCAAGCATCGGCTCGTACGCGCGTTCGTGGACATAGAGACGCGAGCCCGCCGCGCAAATCTGCCCGGCATGAAAGAAGATCGACGAGCACACGCCCGCCGCCGCGGCTTCGAGGTTCGCATCGGGAAAAACGATCACGGGCGACTTGCCGCCCAGTTCCAGCGAAACGCGCTTGAGGTTGCCGCTCGCCGCTTGCAGGATGCGCCGTCCCGTTTCGCCGGAGCCCGTGAACGCGACCTTGTCGATGCCCGGATGCGCGGCGATCGCCGAGCCGACAGGATTGCCGAAGCCCGTCACGATATTCAGCACGCCCGGCGGAATGCCGGCTTCCAGCGCGAGTTCGCCGAGCCTGAGCGCCGTGAGCGGCGTCTGCTCCGAAGGCTTCATGACGACCACGCAACCCGCCGCGAGCGCGGGCGCGATCTTCCACATCGCCATGTTGAGCGGGAAATTCCACGGGATGATCTGCCCGACCACGCCCACCGGTTCGC
Source organism: Caballeronia catudaia (assembly GCF_001544755.2). Taxonomy (GTDB): domain Bacteria; phylum Pseudomonadota; class Gammaproteobacteria; order Burkholderiales; family Burkholderiaceae; genus Caballeronia; species Caballeronia catudaia. The sequence continues at coordinate 51,079 of NZ_FCOF02000024.1, forward strand.
GCAGCGTGTACGCGTGCCATTCGCCCGCGAGCGATACGTTCGGCGTTTCGCCGCCCATCTTCGTCGTCCAGCCGGCCATGTAGCGCAGCATCTCGACGATGCCCGGCACGTCGCCGTTGCGGCAGAACGGCAGCGGCTTGCCGCTGTTGATGCATTCGAGTTGCGCGAGTTCGTCGCCGCGCGCTTCGATCAGATCGGCGAAGCGCAGCATCATGCGCGTGCGCTCCGATGGCGTCATCTTGCGCCACGGCCCTTCCAGCGCGCGGCGCGCGGCTTCGACGGCGCGATCGACATCGGTGGCCGTCGCTTCGGCGACCGTGGCGATCACATCGCCCGTCGCGGGATCGAGGATGTCCGTGCGCTTGCCGCCATCGGAGGGAATCATGCGGCCGTCGATCAGCAGTCCATGTTCGCGCGAAAGAAAGTCGCGGGCCGCCTCTCCCAGCGCCGGATGAAAACTCGTCGTCATGTCAGTGTCCTTCGTGGTCAATGTCGTGGTCCCGAATCACTTGCCGAGCAACTGCCGCGCGATGATGAGCCGATGAATCTCGTTGGTGCCTTCGAGAATCTGGTTCAGCTTCGCGTCGCGCATGAAGCGCTCGACGGGATATTCGGTCGAGTAGCCGTACGAGCCGTGCACCTGCACGGCTTCGAGCGCGGCTTCCATCGCGACGTCGGTGACATAGCACTTCGCCATCGACGAAAGCAGCGTGAGGCGGCTCGTATCGCCCGCGTCGATTTCCTGCGTGCTCGAGTAGAGCAGCGTGCGCGCGGCCTCGATCTTCATCGCCATGTCGGCGAGTTTGAACTGGATCGCCTGAAAGTCGCCGATGCGCTTGCCGAACTGGCGGCGGTCCTTCGCGTACCGCACGGACTCGTCGAGCGCGGCCTGCGCGAGCCCGAGCGACGACGCCGCGACCGAAGGACGGTTCAGATCGAGAATCCGCATGCAGGCCTTGAAGCCGTGGCCTTCCTCGCCGAGCAGGCAATCGGCATCGACGCGCATGGCCTCGAAGAACACCTGATAGGTCGGCGAGCCGTGACGGCCCATCTTCACTTCCTTGCGGCCGACCTTGAGGCCGGGCGTCTTCGTATCGACGAGAAACACGCTGATGCCCTCGTGCCCGCGCCCCTCCGACGTGCGCGCGAAAACCAGCATGGTGTGCGCTTGCGCGGCCCACGTGATCCAGCTCTTCTGTCCGTCGATCACATACGACCCGCCGTCGCGGCGCGCGGTGGTGCGGATCGCGGAGACGTCGGAACCGGCCTCCGGCTCCGTGATCGCGACCGACGAAATCGTGCGGCCCTTCGCGGCTTCCGGCAGATAGCGCGCCTTCTGTGCGTCCGTGCCGAAATGCAGCAGCGGCAGGATGAGGCCGATCGAGTTGTTCGCGCACAGCGTCGACGCAGCCAGCGACACACGGCCGATCTCCTCCTTCGCGATGCACACCGACGTCAGATCGCCGCCCGGTCCGCCGTATTCCTCCGGCACCCACATTTGCAGCAGACCGAGATCGCCGAACACTTCGACGAGCACATCCGGAAAATCGCGCGTCTCCTCCATCGCCGCGACGAGCGGGCGCACCTGTTCGTCGGCGACCCTGCGCACCATGTCGCGCAGCATCTCCTGTTCTTCGCTGAATTTCACCGTGTTCTCTCCTCGTATGCGCCGCGTCAGGGCAGCGTCACGTCGCGAAAGCCGAGCGCGCGCATCGCGGGCTCGTCGCTCACGCGAATCAGTTGCGCCTCGTCGGACAGGCTCTCGATCGTGAACGCATGCCAGCAGGGAATGGCGATCACATCGCCGCGCGTGAGTTCGATGGCGCCGAGCGGCTCGACCACAAACCGCACGTGGCCGCTCATCACCGTGTAGAGGTTGTTGTCGATGCGCGGGCGTTCATCGCGCCGTTCGCCGTGCGCGAGGCCGATCGACTGCACGCCGATGGTCTTGAGGCACTCGGCGGCGAGATCGAACGTGCCGTGCTCGCGCGCGCCGCGCTCGAGCTCGGCGCGTTTGTGACGCATCGGCGAATCCGGCTCGTGCGATGTCACCGGTTCGTTGCGCCGCGGATGATCCTCGAAGAACATGCATTCGAGGTTCTGCACGAGCGGCACGTCGAGAAAGTCGATCCAGAACGCGGGCTCGTCGCCGAAGTTGCTGTGGCCGTGCCAGTGCCACGACGGCGTGAGCACGACATCGCCCGGCGCGACGTCGATCTGCACGCCGTTGACGATCGTGAAGGTGCGTTCGCCCGCATCGAGAATCAGGCGCAGCGCGTTCGGCGAATGCCGGTGCGAGCGCGCGGTCTCGCCGGGCAGCACGAGCTGATACGCGGCCACCAGATTGCGGCAGGTCGGGTAGATGTTGTCGGCGATCGGATCGACCATGATCAGATTGCGCCGCTCCGCCTGCTCGGGCGAGACGAAGGCGCACGCGGCATCGAGCGCGGCGCGGGCATCGGCATAGCGCCACACGGCGGGCACGAAACGCGGGCGCGGCGCCGGCCACATCTGCGGCGCTTTCTTCGCCCAGCCCGGCGACAGCGCGCGGGCCTGCAAGTCATCGAAGTAACCTTCGGGCGCGGTCGGCGCCTGTGTGACGGTGTGCGACATCGCTGTTTCCTGTTCGTTTGTCTGCATGCGAAGCGGCGCGCGTCACACGGCGAGACCGGCTTTCGCCTCGTCCCACACGGCGTGCGCGCCGAGTTCGCCCTGACGCACGTCGAGCGTCATCGAGCCGACGCCGTCGATCACGATCTCCAGCACGTCGCCGTCCTCGACGGGACCGACGCCCGCCGGCGTCCCGCTCGCGATGATGTCGCCCGGTTCGAGCGTCATCACCGCCGAGGACATCGCGATCATCTCGGGAATATCGACGATCAGATTGCGCGTCGAAGCGGACTGACGCTCCTCGCCGTTCACGAAGAGACGCATCTCGATGTCGTCGAAACTGGCGATTTCGTCGGCGGTCGTGATCCACGGGCCGGTCGGGCAGAACGTGTCGAAGGACTTGCGCATCACGCGCTCCTCCTTGCCGCGCACGACCATGTCGAGCAGACACGTGAAGCCGAACACGTAGTCGCGCGCATCGGCCCGCGTCACGCCGCGTCCTCGCTTGCCGATCACGATGCCGAGCTCGCATTCGTGATGAATCTCGCGGCCCGCGAGCGGCGGCAGAACGATGTCGTCCGAGGGGCCGCTCAGGCTCGAATTCGCCTTCAGGAAGAAGCCCTGGCCGCTCGCCTTGTAGGTCGAGATCACGCCGCTGCCCGCGCCGTGCTTCATCTCGTCGATATGCGCGTGATAGTTCGCCGGAAACGCGATGATCTTGTTCGGCCATTGCACGGGCGCTTCGAGCCGCACGTCGGCGAGCGGCCTGCTTGTCGGCCCGCCTTCGCGTTGGGTCAGCGGTTCGCGCAGCGCGGGGCCGCGCGCCTGCCAGTCCGCGATCAGACGCACCATGCCGACGGGCGGCCATGCGCCCGGCTGCGCGCCCGCGAGATCGGTGATGTCGATGACGCGCCCGCCCTCCACGATGCCGATGCGGCCCTGGTCGAATGTGACGAGCTTCATCGCGTGAGCACCTCTTCCGTGACCACGGCCTCGGGCTTGACGGGATACACGCCGCGAATCACATCGATCAACGCCTGCGCATCCTCGGGCGCGCCATCGGAGCGCCATGCCACATGACCATCGGGACGCACGAGCACGAGCGCGCGCTCGTAGGCGGCGCGCGCCGCGTCATTGCCGATATCGACGACCGCGAAGGGCACGCCCGCGCGTTGCGCCGCATCGCGCAACGTGTCCACGTCGAGCGATGGGTCGAAGCGCAGCAGCACGAAGTCCCGGCCGAAGAGATCGAGCGTGGAGCGGCCCGGCGCGAGCCACACATGCGGCGCGCGATGACCGGGGCGCGAAGTCTGCACGTAGGTGCTGACCGTGTCCTCGGGCTCGGGCGTGCCATCGGGAACGACGATCGACGAGCCTTCATATCGAAAGCCCAGATGAATGCCGATCGTGTACCACTCGCGCTTCATCATCGCCGTGTAGGCGTTGCCGAAAACGCGGCGCGCCTCGTCGCCCGCTTCGCCCGGCTCGAACACGGCGGGGCTCAGATTCTTGCGCGGCGTGAGCATCAGCTTGAGATTGCTGGTCGCCTCGTTCACGTTCCGGATCGCCACAGGCCGGCGCTCGAACTCGTAGGTGTCGAGCAGATGCGCGCCGCCCCAGCCCTCGACCATCGCCTGCAGCTTCCAGCCGAGGTCCACGGCGTCCTGAATGCCCATGTTCATGCCGAAGCCGCCGGTCGGCGAAGTCAGATGCGCGGCGTCGCCGGCGATCTTCACGCGCGCCGTGCCGTAGTCGTCGGCGACGAGCTGGCGGCGAATCCACGGCATCACGGAGATGATCCTGAACTCGACGTCGTCGCGGCCCACGGCGCGCCGGAACGCCGCGGCCACGTCGCCTTCGGAGAGGGTGCGCATCTCGCCGTCGCCGACGATCGAAAAGCGCCACCAGTCGCGCCCGTTGATCGCCACCACGGTGCTCCACGTCCCTTCCGGCCCGATGAAGATATAGCGATAGCCGGGCTGCTTGTCGTGCAACGCTTCGAGTCCCTTGCACTCGATGATCGCGTTGGTCGTATAGGTCAGCGCGGGCGTGCCCGTCATGCGGATGCCGAGGTTCTCCTTGACGCGGCTGGCGCCGCCATCGCAGCCGACGAGATACTGGCACGCGATCGTCTCTTCCCTGCCCGATGCGAGATCGCGCACGGTGACCGAAACCCCGTCGTCGCGCTCTTCATGCGACACGTATTCGGTGCTGTAGCGAATCCGCACCTTGCCCGTCTTCTTCGCGAAGCGCGTCAGCACGGGGTCGAAGAAATTCTGCGGGCAGCGCTCGCGCTTTTGCGGGCTCTGCTCGGGGCGTGCTTCATCGCGCACGCTCGGAAACCGCTCGCGGCCGAACTCATAGCCGCCCGCCAGTTGCGAGACCCAGGCGTAGTCCTGCGGATAGTCCCGGTTGTAGCCCGCGTTTTCGACATCGTCGACGATGCCCCAGCGACGGCAGAACTCCATCGTGCGGATGCCGACCATGTCCATCTTGGGCTGGAATACCGTGCCGTCGCCGCGCTCGACGAGCACGCAAGGGATGCCTCGCCAGCCGAGATCGCCCGCAAGGGAAAGGCCGATCGGCCCCGCTCCGATAATGACGACCGGGGCCTGCCCGCTCGCTTCGATTTGCGCCATAGCTGAATGCTCCATCATGCTCCACGTATCGTTAGAACCTACGTCGCACCGCCTCGCTTTCCGGCAGCGGCACCTCGATGTGAAGCCACTCTAGCAAGCACCCCCGCGCCTCGACCAATACTGTTTGCAGAGGAATTCAGAGGATTTCCCTCTGATACGCACGCAAGTTTCTTCCTCTCAATGGATCGGAAAAACGTATTGGTTTCGGCCTGATAGGCATGGCTATCCTGTGAAGCAGCCGATGAGCCGGGACGCCCCGGCAGCCGACAAAAGACAAGATCAGGAGACACGACGACATGCCCACGATCCGCAGCGGTTGATGCCGCTTTGCAAACCGCTCTTCAATCAGACCGGCGAGCCCGCTCGCACGGCCGTCGATTCGCATCCGTGCCGAGCCTTTCAAGGCGGCGGCGCCGCATCCCAAAGGTTCACCATGACCACCCATGAACGTCCCTGGTATCGCTGGTATGTGCTGTTCATCCTGACGCTGATCTACGCCTTCAGTTACGTCGACCGGCAGATCGTGACCATCCTCGCGCCATATCTGAAGAAGGATCTGGGCGTCTCCGACGCGCAGCTCGGCCTGCTCTACGGCACGTCCTTCGCGCTGTTCTATTGCGTGTTCGGCATTCCACTCGCGCGTCTCGCCGACGGCTGGAGCCGCGTGCGCACGCTCGCGCTCGGCCTCTCGTTCTGGTCGTTGATGACGGCGCTCTCCGGCTTGTCGCGCAACTTCGTGCAGCTCGGGACGGCGCGCATCGGCGTGGGCATCGGCGAGGCGAGCGCCACGCCTGCCGCCGTCTCGCTGCTCGGCGACTACTTCGAGCGCGCGCGGCGCGGCACGGTGCTCGCGCTCTATTCCGTCGGCGTATATGTGGGCGCGGGCGCATCGCTTGCGATCGGCGGCTCGATCGTGTCGGCATGGGAACGCGCCTTCGCGCACGGCAACGCGCCGCTCGGCCTGACGGGCTGGCAGGCTTCTTTCATCGGCGTCGGCGTGCCGGGCATGCTGTTCGCGCTCATCGTGATGCTGACGGTTCGCGAGCCGATGCGCGGCCGGCTCGACGCCGTGCCCGCGAAGAAGGACCCGCATCCGTTCGCGAGCGCGCTGCGCGATCTCGGCTCGATGGTGCCGCCGTGGAGCTGGCTGCGGCTGCAGGCGCTGGGCGCGCCGCGCCGCGAGTACGCGCGCAACTTCGTCTATCTGCTCGTGTCCGTCGCGCTCGTGATCGTGGCGACGTGGGGCACGAACCAGGTGCTCTCGGCAGGCCGCAAGGCCGTGATCGCGACGGTCGGCGGTGTCGACATCACGAGCAACCTCGTGCAGTGGACCGCCATCGCGGTCGCGTTCTACGTGTGCTCGAACTGGTATCAGGCAACGCGCCTCGGCGACGCCTACGCGCACCGTCTCATCACGGGATCGCGGACCTTCGCCGCCGTCACCGTCGCGGGCGCATTCCTCGCGTTCGCGATGAACGCCGTCAACGCCTTCGTGTTCGTCTACGCGAGCCGCACGCTCGGCCTGACCGCGAGCGCCGGCCTGCATCTGGGCATCATCGCGATCATCGCGGGCGGCGCGGGCATCAGCGTGAGCGGCTACCTGTGCGACTGGGCCAAGCGCAGGCACGCGTTCGGCCGCCTCTATTTCGTCTGCGTGACCGCGACGGCGTTCAGCGCGGCAAGCGTGGTGCAGTACCTCACGCAAGACGTCACGACCTTCTATTGCGCGTACGCGGTCGCGACGTTCTTCGTGCCGATGTGGTTCGGCCCGCTTCAGGCCACCACGCAGGATCTCGTCATTCCGCGTCTTCGCGGCACGGCCTTCGCCGCGTTTTCACTCGGGCCGAACATCTTCGGCCTGGGGCTCGGGCCGTACTTCGTCGGCATCGTCAGCGACGCTTCCGGCGATCTGAGGCTCGCGATTCTTCTCGCGCTCGGCGTGCTGCCCGTTTCGATCGGCGCGCTGCTGTTCGCGAGCCGCTCGCTGTTGCAAGGCGAAGCGGCCGCGCATGCCGAGCTCGAACGCTTCAACGCCGAAACGCGCGATGAAGGCTACGTGGAAGTCAATAGCCCGCAGCTCACGCACTAGTGTGATTTTTCAATCAGGAGTCAGGCAATGAGGTCGTCAGCATGAAGGTATTGGTTACGGTCAAACGCGTCGTCGATCACAACGTGAAGGTGCGCGTCAAATCGGGTCACAGCGGCGTCGAACTCGACAACGTGAAGATGTCGATCAATCCGTTCTGCGAAATCGCCGTCGAGGAGGCCGTGCGTCTGAAGGAAAAAGGCATCGCGACGGAAATCGTCGCCGTGTCGGTCGGACCCGCCGCCGCGCAGGAGCAGTTGCGCACGGCGCTCGCGATTGGCGCGGACCGCGCGATTCTGGTCGAAACGGCGCAGATGCCCGGCGCGCTCGGTGTCGCGAAGCTGATAAAGGCCGTCGTCGAACGCGAAGCGCCGCAACTCGTCCTGCTCGGCAAGCAGGCGATCGACAGCGACAACAACCAGACCGGCCAGATGCTCGCCGCGCTGTTGAACTGGCCGCAGGGCACGTTCGCGTCCGCCGCCGAGGTCGATGTCGCGGCGCAACGCGTGACCGTGACCCGCGAAGTGGACGGCGGCCTGCAGACGGTATCGCTGCGGCTGCCCGCCGTCGTCACGGCCGACCTGCGTCTGAACGAGCCGCGCTACGCGACGCTGCCCAGCATCATGAAGGCGAAGAAGAAGCCGCTCGAAACGCTCGCGGCGAGCGCGATGGGCGTCGCCGTCGAGACTTCCCTCGAAACACTGCGAGTCGAACCGCCCGCCGAGCGCAAGGGCGGCGTGAAGGTGACGTCCGTCGCGCAACTCGTCGACAAGCTCAAGAACGAAGCAAAGGTGATCTGATGGCCATTCTCGTCATCGCGGAACATTCGAACGGCGTGCTCGGCGCGGCCACCTTGAACACCGTCGCGGCGGCGCGGGCGATCGGCGACGACATCGCGCTGCTCTTGGCCGGACATCACGTGCGGGAAGTGGCGGCGCAAGCGCGCTGTATCGCGCACGTGAAAACGGTGCTGGTCGCCGATCACGTCGCGTATGCGCATCAGTTGCCGGAGAATCTCGCGGCGCTCGTCGTGTCGCTGGCGGCGGATTTCAGCCATGTCCTGTGCGCGGCCAGCTCGCACGGCAAGAACGTGCTGCCGCGCATCGCCGCGCTGCTCGACACGGACCCCGTTTCCGAAATCGTCGCGGTCCTTTCCGCCGACACGTTCAAGCGCCCCATCCATGCGGGCAACGCGATCGCGACGGTGCGCTCGGGCGCGGCGATCAAATGCGCAACCGTGCGCGCGACCGCCTTCGCGCCTGTCGATGCGACCGGCGCATGCGCCGATATCGTGTCCGTCGCGAGCGCGGTGGATAGCGGCGCCTCGGCGTTCGTCGACGAGAGCATGGCGCGTTCGGATCGCCCGGACCTCGGCGCTGCGCACATCGTCGTAAGCGGCGGGCGCGGCATGCGCAGCGCGGAGCAGTTCGAATTGCTCTACCCGCTCGCCGACAAACTCGGCGCCGCCGTGGGCGCATCGCGCGCCGCCGTCGATGCCGGCTTCGCGCCGAACGATCTGCAGGTCGGGCAGACGGGCAAGATCGTCGCGCCGCAACTGTATGTCGCCGTCGGCATCTCTGGCGCGATCCAGCATCTCGCCGGAATGAAGGACTCGAAGGTGATCGTCGCGATCAACAAGGACGCCGATGCACCGATCTTCCAGGTGGCGGACTACGGCCTCGTCGGCGATCTGTTCGAGGCGCTGCCGCAACTGCAGGACGCGCTATGACGCGCGCTTGTTCATCGTATATTCAGGAGCTTTCGCATGACCTCGCTCACGCAGACATTGGCCGATTTCACCGTGAAGACGCGTTTCGAAGATCTTCCCCGATCCGTCGTGCATGAAACGAAACGCCTGCTGCTCGATACGATCGGCTGCGCGCTCGGCGCGGTCGATACGCCAAGTGGGAGAATCGCGCTCGAGTATGTCGATACGCTCGGAGGCGCGCCGCATGCGAGCGTGGTCGGCGCGGCGCGGCGCAGCTCCGCGACGGCGGCCGCGTATGCCAACGCGCGCCTCGCCAACGTGCTCGACGCCGACGACACCTTTCCCACGTCGACGCACTTCGGCAACGCCACGGTGTTTTCCGCGCTGGCGCTCGCCGAAATCGACGGGCGCAGCGGCCGCGATCTGCTCGGCGCGATCGCCGTGGGCTTCGATGTCGGCGCGCGCATCGGAAGCTGGATGGGCGCGCCAATGCAGATCGAGAACGGCAAGGTGATCGGCTGGAACGAACTCGGCGGGCCTGCCGCGACCATCGCGTGGGCGGCCATCGGGGCGTCGGCGCATATCGCGCGTCTCGACGGCGGGCAGGCCAATCACGCGTTCGGCATCGGCGGCAGCAATTCGCCGCAGCCCACGCTGCGCAAATGGGCGGAATCCGTCGAGCAGCCGATGTACAAGTACGCCGATGCCGGCTGGTGCGCGGAGATCGGCGTGTCGTCCGCCTTGCTCGCGCGGCTCGGCAGCACGGGCTTCAAGGACATACTCGACGGAGAGAATGCCTTCTGGAAGTTCTACGGCTCGCCCGGCCACGACGATCACGCGCTGCTCGCCGGCCTCGGGCAAGACTGGCAGATCCTGAACACCACCTACAAGCCCTGGCCTTGCTGCCGCTGGATTCATCATCCCCTGACCGCGTTAGCGCAACTGCTGGATCGGCACGCGCTGCGGCCCGATGAAATCACGCGCGTCGTGGTGCGGGCGAATCCCTTCGCGCTCACGCCCATCTTTCGCGAACAGCAGCCGCGCGATCTGCTGAGCGCCGAGTTCAGCCACGCGCACGCGCTCGCCGCCCTCGCCCACGCTATTCCGCCGGGTCCACGCTGGTACGACGCGGCGACCATGAGCGACCCGCGCATCGCGGCGTTTCGCGAACGCGTGACGGTCACCGCCGAGCCGTCTTCATCGAACATCGCCGAATGGATGACGGGCGGACAGTGGCGCGGCGTGCCCGGCGGCGTCGACATTCACGCGCGCGGCACCGTCTTCAGCGCGACTGCCGATAACGCGACGGGCGACCCGTGGACCGCCGCGACGCGTTTCTCGGACGCGCAGATCCGCAGCAAGTTCGGCGTGATGGCCGGGCTCGATGCGGCAGGCGGAGGCCCGGAAGAACGTCAGCGCGCGGCGCGCGAAGTGATGGACGTGGTGATGGCGCTCGACGAGTTGCCGGTCGAACGGCTCACCGAGAGCCTCGGCGAGCTGTGCCGGTCGATGCGCGTGCAAGCATGAAGAGCGGCGGCGCGGCGCTCAGGCCACCGCGCCGCCATCCACCGGCAACGCGACGCCCGTGACGAAGCTTGCCGCGTCCGAACACAGCCACGCGATGCATTCGGCGATTTCTTCCGGCTCGCCGATGCGTCCCATTGGATTCATCGCCGCCGCCAGCGCGGGCAGACCATCGCCGAATTTTCGTTCTACGAACGGCGTGCGCACGAGCCCCGGACACACGGCGTTGATGCGTATGCCGTGCCGCGCGTAATCGACGGCGGCCGAACGCGTCAGTCCGAGCACGCCGTGCTTGCCCGCCGTGTAGATCGCGTGCCGGGGCTTGCCGACCAGCCCCGTGCGCGACGACACGTTGACGATCGCGCCGCCGCTTCCCAGCATGGCCCGGATCTCCTGCTGCATCGACAGAAATACGCCGCGCAGGTTGACCGACATGAGACGCGTCCAGTGTTCGGGCGTCGCGTCGGTCAGATCGATCGGCGTCTCGGACAAGCCTGCGTTGTTGACGGCGCAATCGATGCGGCCGTATTCACGCAGCGTGCGCGCGACCGTCGCTTCGATGGAGTCCGGGCGGGTGACATCGGTCTCGATGAACAAGGCGTCGCCCTGATCGCGGCTCAGACGTGATGCGAGCGCATCGCCTTCCTCGCGGCTCCGGTCCGCGATGACGACACGCGCGCCCGCACGCGCGAACCACGCCGACGTCGCCCGGCCGATGCCCGACGCGCCACCGGTGATCACCGCGACCTTGCCGGAAAAAGACGGCATGGCGGGCGCGTTCACCATGCGACAGGCAACGCTTCCAGCCGATAAACCTGCGATGTGCTGTTGAACGCGAGCGATTCGACCGGCACCGCGAGCCGCAATCCCGGCAGGCGCTTGAAGAGCATGCTGAACACGGTATGGAGTTCGAGACGCGCGAGTGGTTGCCCGAGGCACTGATGAATGCCGTAGGCGAACGCGACATGCTCTTGCGGATTGCGATGGATGTCGAACGTATCCGGTTGCGGGAACACGTCGGGATCGCGATTGGCCGCGAAAATCAGCGGATAGACGCCTTCTCCGGCGCGAATGAGCTGCCCGCCGATCGTCACGTCCGCCGTCGCCACGCGCGCCGAATTGAAATGCGCGATGGTATGAAAGCGCAGCATCTCTTCCACCGCGCCCGCGAGCAGTGAAGGATCGGCGTCGAGTTCCGCGCGCTGGGCGGGGTTCATCAAGAGCGACAAGGTGCCGAGACCGATCTGGCTGCCGGTCGTGCCATGTCCCGCCGAGTACAGCAGCGAAGCGATCCGCATCACTTCCTCGCGCGTCACGTGACCGGGGTGAATCTGTTCGATGACGAGACGGCTCAGCATGTCGCGGCCATCGCCGGGATCGGCTTCCTTTTGCGCGACGATGCGGCCGAGATGCGCCTCCATCTTGCGCACGGCATCCTGCACGACCTCGGGCGCAGCGGTGTGATCGTTACGCGTCGTGCTCCATTCGCCGAGTCTCGCGTGATCCTCGTAGGGCACGCCGAGCAGCGCGGAGATGACCATCGACGGCAGCGGCTGCGAAAAGTGCTCGACGAAGTCGAGCGGCGGGCCCTGCTCGATCATCCTGTCGATGAGCTCGTCGACGAACTGCCGCACCATCGGGCGCAAGTCGCTCATGCGCTTCTGCATGAAGTCTTTCGTGAGCATCCGCCGAAAGCGCGCATGATCCGGGTCGTCCATGTTGATGAACGCCTGCCGCGAGCGCGCCTGTACGGCCCGTGCGGGTGATACGGACGGATAGCCCGGACGACATGGATCGACGCTGAAGAACGGACTGCCGAGGACCGTGCGCACGTCCTCCCAACGCGTCGCGATCCAGGCCGTCGAGCCATCCCACAGGCTGACCTTGCTGAGCGGCTGATCCGCGCGCAGGCGCGCATATTCGGGTGGCGGACCGAGCGGCGCGCCCGGACGCCCGAAAGGGAATGCCCGCTCGGCGCGATCGTGAGCCATTACGTCTGCATCGTTTTGCACCTGTATTGCTCCTCGATTCGAAGCCTTCATTCCAGGCCGACACCGCCCGTCGCCGGCACGTCGAGCGTGCTGCGGCCGGCATCCGCTTTCGAGCGCGACTGGCTGACATGAAAGGCCAAAAACGCCGATATCAGGAAGAAGCCGGACATCACGTAGAGTCCCGTGCGGCTCGTCCCCGTCAGGTCTTGCGATATGCCGAGAATCCACGGCCCCACGAGTCCCGCGGTGCTCGCGACCGAGTTGATGAAGGCGATCGCGATGGCCGCACGCGCGCCGCTGAACGACATCGCGGGGATGGTCCAGAAGAGCGGCACCGCGGCCTGCACGCCCGCTGCGCTGATGCACAGTCCAATCAGGCCGATGACGGGCGATTCGACCCGCGCCGTGATGCACAGGCCGACCGCGGACAGCAGCAGGACGATCAGCAGATGCCATTTCCGGTCGCCGGTCTTGCGCGACGTCCATGCGACGAGCGCGATGCCGACGACCGCCGCCAGCCACGGAATCGAAGCGATCAGGCCCGCCGCGACTGCATCGACATGAAAGCGTTCCTGCACGATCTTCGGCAGAAAGTACGTGACGGCCCAGAAGCCGATGATGATGCAGAACTCGAGACCGATATAGAGCCAGGTCAGCGAATCGCAAACGACGGCTTTGAGCTCGCCCAGATCCGCCTTCGAATGCCCATGACCCGATGTGGTCTTCGAGAGCAGATAGTCGCGCTCTTCGTGTGTGAGCCAATTCGCCTGCTTCGGGCCATCGGGAAGAATGAACAGCACGAGGATACCCATCAGCACGGCCGGAATGCCTTCGAGCGCGAAGGCCCAGCGCCATCCCGCGATGCCTGCCACGCCGTCCATCAGCAACAACCCGGCCGTGACGACCGAGCCGAGCGCGAGCGACACGGGCACGCTCAGTTCGAGCGTCAGATACGCCTGACCGAGCAGATGACGCGGATACCAGAACGTCAGATAGAACAGCACGCCGGGAAAGAAGCCCGCCTCCGCCACACCTAGCAGGAAGCGCAGCGTATAGAGCATGGGCACGCTATGCGTTGCCGCAAGGAGGCATGTAACGATGCCCCAGCTGATCATGATCCGCGCGATCCAGCGCCGTGCGCCGAAACGCACCATAGCCATATTCGAGGGCACTTCGAAAACGAGGTAACCGAGAAAGAAGACCCCTGCCGCGAACCCGAACGCGGATGCCGTGAGATGCAGTTCCTTGGATATGGGCGAGAACAGCACGCCGAGATTGGCGCGATCGATATAGTTGATGAAGAAACACAGTATGAGGATCGGGACGATCCGCAGTGTCACTTTCAGGAAGATCTTCCGCTCGATGGCGGCGTGTCTGTCGGACCGTTCGGCGCTTTGCGCGACTGAATTGGCTTGCATCGTCTCCTCACCAATGAGAGTGATCGGGCACTGTCGACTGTCTTTCACCGCTTCTTGGTGGCGGCATGGCGCAAACGTCGGAGAGGCGTCGACAGCGCGGCGCGAGACGAGGGCCTGCCGGTCTCGCGCGGATCGCCAAGACGACGACGCCCCGGGGCCGCGAACATGGTTCGTGGTCCCTGCGTTCAGATTGGCTCGCTGAAGGTCGTGCACGACGCCTGGCGCGCCGCGCTCGTCGGTCTGTCCGGATGCGTTTGTCTGCAGGTAGCTTATGCGCGGACGCATGAGGCGACCAATACGTTTTTCCGATCCATTGAGACGAAAAATCTAGCGACGATCGAAGGGCTTTCGCCGCGCTTCACCACGCATTGATGAAGGGACGCGCTTTTTGCGGGGGATAGACCTGCCAGGAGCCATCGTCATGGCGAAAGAACAGCATCGACAGGTTTCGCGACGCGCGACTGACCTCGACGCGCACGCAGCGATGCGAACCGGCTTCGTCACGCGCGAGCCGCGCGACGCGCGCGGGAGCCGCGAGGTAGGGCGCCAGCCATTTCTCGACCAGCTCACGCAACGTCATCGACCGATCGTTCATTTCGCGACTCCAGGGGCGGTTGTTTATTGGTCCCATGACCAAATACTAGTGGTCAGTCGACCAATAAACAAGGACGTTTCGCTTAGGCGTTTACCATTAAAGCCATCACATATGCACCCGACGCGGTATAAGATTCGATCAAATTGGTCATATGACTCAATTATTTTGGTCGAATGCACAGCGGAACGAAGCCATGAAAAATCTGACGATCGCGCTTTCCGACATAGCGGGAACGGAGAAAAAAGCATCCCTGCGCGGGCGACGCGAAACGCGCGTGCCGGAAATTCTCGAAGCGGCGATCAGCGTGTTCGCGGCCGAGGGAAATGGCGGATTCACGCAGCGAGGCGTCGCAGCGGCGGCGAACATCAGGCTCGCCACGCTTCAGCACTACTTCGGCACCCGCGATTCCCTTCTCAAGGCGACCATCGAGGAACTGGCGCAACGCTATCTGCGCCGCTTTCACGAGTTGGGAGACGATGCCCGTCTGACGCCTGAAGCGCGTCTTCACGCCGTGCTCGACGAAACATTCAACGCGCTGACCCGGCCGGGCAATCTCATCAGTCCGTTCGCGCTCGAATGCTGGTGCCTTGCCGAACATCACGCGTCGGTGCGCGAACTGATGGAAGAAGTCAGCGAGAAATATCAGTCGGTATTCAGCGGACTCGTCGCGCAGATCAATCCGGATCTAGCCGCGGACGAATGCCGCATAAGAGGCGCGCTGATCTACTCGCACTGGCAGGGGCTGATCGTATTTCTGCGCCGCTCGGGAAGGAATGCGCCCGACCTCGCCGCGTTTCGCAAGGCGACTGTTGTCTTGTGGACGGCGCTCGGAAAGACGGCGACGTGAATCGATAAATCATCGGAGAGTCGTGTGAGTCAATCGAAAATTCAGGCCGTCTACATGCGCGGCGGCACCGGCCGTGTAAAGCGATCCTCGTAGAGGATCGCGAATTGCCGCATGGCTGCCTTCCAGTCGGGGATTTCCGCCGTCGTGTATATGACGGGGCAGCTTGCTCAGTGAGTTGTTGACGCCCTCTTATCAGACGCCACGTGCGCTCGCGTCAGTGGCACACGGCGCATCGGCTCGCTTGCTTCGGTTTGTTGAGTATGTTGGAGATCAGCTTCGATTCTTGAGCTTACCGAAGCGTAGGTGTGGTTCAGCGCTTTCCCGCACGAGCCGGTAACTTTCTTCGCGTGGCGAAAGCGATCGTCACTACACCCTTCTCACCGAGGGAACCGCGTTGGCCTCGTCTCGTGCCTGCCCGTCGGCAGTGTTCGCTAGAGATCTAATCGCGCCGATGGACGACAGCGCTTCACCCGGCGCGAAGCAACGCAAGGATCTCGCGCCAATCGCTTACCCTCATGAGCCTGAACCAGTTGTCATGATCGGCGGTAGGTAAAACTAGCAAGTGCGAGTGTTTGTGTTCGCTAACCAAGCGTCTTGCATGCAGAACGGGAATCAACGTGTCCTGTTGCGCACCAACGATGACGAGCGGCCCGTCGAAGTGTGACAGCGCAGCGACCGAATCGAAGGGATCATGCAGTAGCCAACGCACCGGGAGAAACGGGTACTTCTCCGCGGCCACCTCGGCGAGTGAGTCCCACGGCGTAATGAGCACTACACCGGCTACCGCCGTCTCGTTTCCTTTCGTCACTTGGGATGCCATTCCCGCGCCGAGCGACTCTCCAACGAGAAAGACGGGCCCGCCCCATTGAGCCAGTGCGCCGGCGAGCGCTTCGCGCGATGCTGTGAGTGCCGCCTTCATCGTGCGCGCGCCCGCACGGTTGCCATGTCCCGGATATTCGACGACGACTACTCGATATCCGTTTCGCACGAACACATCGGCGAGCGGCAGCTTCGTCTCTGCCGACTCTGCGTTCCCGTGATAGACGATAAATGTGCCGCGCGCCCGCCTTTCCACCGGCGCCACGATATATCCTGCGTATTCGCCATGCGCCTTCCACAGCTCAATGTCCTCGCCAGCGTGTGGGAGCGAGCGCAGATCGGCTGCATCGGGCGTGGACGGCAGCAGCATGCGGTCCTGCATCAAGAACAGCGCGAGGATCGCGCAAAGGTACATCGCGAGGACTAGGCCCAAGACGTAGGAAAGAAGACGCATCGGTGTCTCCGAGTTGACTTCTTGGCAGTGACTCAGTATATGGAAGTACGCACGCGCGCAGCGGTCAACCTGCCGGCGCCGCCCGGAGATTGGCCGGCCCTCGTGCGCTAGGGCGCCGGTATCAGGCGATGGTTCATTTTTGTGTCGAGTGCATGGAAGTCAGAAATTCGAAACGGTGGGCAGCTCGGGGCCCAAACCGGTGGATAATTGCCGCGGCAGCACTGTTTACCGCCGCCGTCTTTAGAGCCATGCTTCATCCGCTGCTCGGCCAAGTCATGCCGGGAACAGCGTTCCTGATCGCCGCTGTACTCGTCGAATACTACTGCGGACTCGTGCCCGCTTTCTGCGTCATGCTGGCGGGGCTTTGCATCTCGCGCGGGTGCGCGATCGCTTGACGCCGGGGCATCATCGCATGCGGTTTGTTTCGGGCGGGCGGAACGAGTGGAGGCCGGTCGAATGTGTATGTGACCGCTTTACTATGCCCTCCGGCGAATTTCTCATATTGCGCGCCGAGGACTCAGCATGACCGTCTCCAACAAATCGACGTTTCGGGGCAACGATCACGCCGTCCTGCTTCTGCATGGGCTGTCGAGCTCGCCGCTCGAACTGCGCTTCCTCGCGCGCTTTCTCGCGGACGAAGGCTTCGCCACCAACACGCCTGGATTGCCGGGATATAGCGCCCGCAGCGCGCATCAGCCTATGGAGCAATGGGTTCACGCGGCAGTCGCGGAGTTCGACAAACTCGCGAAACAATATCGGCACGTCTCTATTTGCGGCCTCTCGATGGGCGCCACGCTCGCGGCGGCGGTCGCGCACGAGCGGCCGTCAGCACGGGCGTTGCTGCTACTCTCGGTCACGCTAAGCTACGACGGCCGGGCGATTCCGTGGTATCGATTCCTGCTTAGCTATGCCTATTACACGCCGCTGCGCTCGCGCTACAGCTATCGCGAGCACGAACCTTACGGCCTGCGCAATGAGGCGTTGCGTGCGAAGATCGCCCGCACCATGCAGAAAAGCGACATCAGCGAAGTCGGTCCCGCGTCGATTGGCATGCCCGCGCTGCACGAAGCGAGCCGCCTCGCGGGCTCTGTTCGCAAGAAGCTCAAGAGTATCGTGACGGACTGCCTCATCATTCACGCCATCGACGACGAAACATCAAGCCCGCATAACGCGCGCTACGTCTCGGCCAACGTCGGTGCATCGTTTTTGCGCACTATCTGGCTCGACGATTCATACCACATGATTACATCCGACAACGAGCGCGAAGTAGTTGCGCGGGAATGCGCGCTCTTTCTGCGCGAAAGCGCGGCAGCCTCGGTCTCCAGCGACAACCCGGCGCCCGTCGTCTCACGCGCGCTTGCACGTCGATTGCGTCAACTCGCGCAGGTCTTGGGGAAAGCATGAGGCGCCAATTCACGCTCGCTGGAGTAATCGCCTGGGCAGCGACGGGCGTCGCGTGCCCTGCGTACGCCGACGAGCCGCTTACTACCGGCGACTGGAAGGTATCGGTCGGCCCCGGCTTGTACGTATTCCCAAAGTTTCCCGGCTCGTCGCAGCTTCAGGTGTTGCCGTTTCCGGTCCAGGACATTTCTTGGCGCGAGCGCGTGTTCTCGCAAGGCCCGGATGTGTTGGGCGTCAATGCGTGGCGCGCCGAGAACTATCACGTCGGAGCGTCACTCAGTTTCGATTTTCAGTCGCGCAGCGCCTCCGACGATTCGCGTGTAAAAGGCTTGCCCGATGTTCATTATGGGCCGAAGCTGCGGCTCTTCGGCGACTACACATGGTGGGCTTTCACCGGAGCGGCGGCGATTTATCAGGATATTGCCGGTACTGGACAAGGCCTCACGGCGATGGCCGATCTGTTCGTCTCCGCTCCGCTCGGCAAGTTGCTCCTCTCCGTGGGCCCAGGGCTCACATGGGCGAACGCAACATACACGAAGACGTTCTTCGGCGTGAACTCGCAGGAAAGCACGGCTTCGGGATTGCCGCAATACGCGACGAGCTCCGGTCTGCGCGACGTGCATCTGAACGTGAACGCCACTTACGCGTTCGACTCGCATTGGTCCGGCAACATCGCGGCTGTGGTGGGGCGGCTTCAGCGGTATGCGGCCGGCAGCCCGATCACCGAGCGCCGGCTCGATCTCAACGGCATGGCATCGGTGATGTATCGGTTCTAGGGATCGAGCGTCGCGTCACGAAATCGCGAACGCATTTCGGCATTGTCGCGCTTGCGGCGGCACTCGTCCTCATCCCTGACAGCCCGCTCGGTCTGCTGACGGAAGCGGTGCAGACGCTCGCGGGCGTGCTGCTGGCGAGAGGCACCGTATTTCTGCTGCTCCTTTGCAACGACAGCGCCGTGCTCGGTCCGTGGCTCAATTCCAAGAAACTGAACCTGATTACGGGTTCGGTGATTGGATGCTCGTGATGCTCTCAATCATACTCACAGGCTCGGTGATGTACCCGGACTTCAGCGGCAGGACGATCATCGGCGTGCTGGTCGGCGGCACAGCATTTGTGATCGTCGGCTATACAGGCACGATGCGGCTACGTCGCGCACGCGCGGCCAAGGATGCGCCGCCCGCGCCGGTCGATCGCGCGCTGCGCGGTGCATGACGCATGCCCTCGCTGGACACGCTCGGACCGAAAAACATGACAGTCGCGACGCGGGTCTGGATGGGCGTCTTGCGCGGCTATCTGGTGACCGTAGCATGCTTATGGAGAGCGATGCTTACACAGCGGCGGCGGCCTTTGCAGGTTCATCGTTGGATGCCGGCGCCTCGTCAAGCATAACGTCATCACGTTCGATAACGCGCTTCGGCCAGCCGATGAACCTGCGCAACACGTTGCGTGTGATCTGATCCACGATCACGCGGCTTTCGGCTTCCGAATCCATCAACACGCGGGCCCAGTCGGTCGTGCCTCCGTTGAATACCAGCCCTGCATCGGGGGCGCCATCGAGATCGGGTTGGAACACGCCCATCGCGCCCTTGCCGCCCATGTCCCAGCCAGTGAGCACAGGCGTATCCGCGAGCGTGGTGAAGCCATTGGAAACGGGCGGTACGCCATCGACTTCATAACCAACCAGCCGATCCCTCGCGCCGAATGTCTGGCCATCAACGAGGCCCGTTCCCGCGAAGACCCAGTGATCGGCCTGGCGCACGGCATAACCGATCGCTTCGCGCTCTCGCTGGACCCAGCCCCCGCGCAGACGCTTCCATACGCCATACTTTCCGCCACCGTACGCATAGCTGAGGCCGATGAGATCGGACTCGTCATGTCCCGGCCATTGCGCCCCGAGACGAACCATCGTCTTGTAGTCGCCATCAATGGGTGCATCGCCGTAATCGACCGGGCGGAAGCACGTGTTGCCGCTGAAGATTGCCAGATTGCCGCCTTGCGCGATGAATTTTCTGACGCGCTCGCGCATCTGCACGGACCAATATTCATGATGTCCGACACTCAACATGCAGCGATAGTTTTTGAGCACGAGATCCGTGCCGCGATGCAGATCGTGATCCGTATAGAAGTCGCACGCGATGCCTTCCGCGCGCAGCCAGCGTATGAACTTCGCATCCCAGTGGGTAAATTGCTGGCGTGGCGAGCGCGGATCGTATGGATCGGTCGGCTCGCCGAGTTGCGCGCCGAGTCCGCCGCCCGGGCGCAGCAAGCTTACTGTCGTCCGAGGTTGCGTGCGATGAATCGGATCGCCGTAATAGCAGCCACCACCAGTCGAGTTATAAGCGTGATACGTGTTGACCGGCACGATATACGCGATATGCGCCGATGGCGCGCGCGGCCTCACAATGACGAGCGCCATGCTATCGCTATCCGGCGGCCCCGCGAAGATCGGCTTGTGCGCGGCGGCGCGACGCCCGAGGTCCGTGCGCGGTGCGCCGTTCGCATCGACTTCATAGGCGATCGCCACGTACGCGCCTGTCTCGAGCGCATCCGTATGCGGCCGGATCGTGATAACAGGCCATCCCCAATCTTCGTCGTGGCGCCTGCGTGTCGCGCCTCCCGGCGACCGGAACATTATCTTCCCGTTCTTCAGTTCCGCGTGCACGGGGCCGCCCGGCTGCACTGCGATGCCGCCCACGCTCGTCAACGTTTCTTCGTTGCCTTGATGATAGATCGCGACACAAAAGCGGCATTCCGGCTGCACCGCGAGTTCGAACGATTCGCCGGCGGTAAAGCCGGGCCTCGTCGGATAGATCTGCATGCTGAACGCCCCTCGTGATTTGTTATCGTTGACTGCCTGCCGACGGACCGCCACGCATGCTTGCCGGAGGATGCGCGCGAGATGCCGGTCTCGGCGGGCACAGTTAGCGACCTAGCGCACGTTTGACGATGCGCTTGGCCTGAAGCCAGCGGCGATCGGCGACTATCCTCATATGAAAGCGCAACTCCTTTGGGGTATCGCGCTGCGATTCCGGCGAAGACGCTATAGCGCGCGGCCTGGAAGCATGCATACGCGAAGACCTTGTGGAATACTGCGAGCCAAAACGGATCGAGTGGGCCGCCATTGCAGCGCTGCATGGTTTCCGCGGCGCAGGTGGCAAGCGACACCACCGTGAATGGCGTCGCTTTCATGGTGATGCTGCCCGCGCGTCGGCGATAGTAATAGAGATCGCCGGGGAGACGGAAGAGCGACTGCGCGCGTGCATAGACAAGCGGAATCGCGGCGCAGTCTTCATATACGCGTCCGACGGGAAACTCGACGCCGTCCCACGGTTCTCCCGACGTAGCACCCGAATATCGCGACCGTACGGGCCACGCTGCACTTTGAGAATTCGTTCAAGTGTTCCATCGGTCGAGCCGTCGTCGATGACGATGAGTTCGATTTCATTGGCGCGCGGCTGCGACAGCGCAGACGTCAGAGACTCAGTGACAAAGTGCTCCACCTTGTAAGCGGGAGTGATCATCGATAGCAATGTCTTCGGGTTGCCGTCATGGACGCGTTCCATAGTGCTCGTGTAGCCGGTTAGAGTTTGAAGAAGAGCCACCGTGGCCAAGCCCGGGTCGTGCGTGACGGCTTTCAAATGCGAAGTTACCCAGAGTGCAATGCTATAGACCGGCTTCTGCGCGAACTGTTAGGCAGGCCGCATCAATTGCACATTGCCGGTCCATATTCTTGCTGGCAGGCGTGCGCATACGCCATCAAGAGAAAAATAAAATCGGTTTCCGGTTTGCTTTGGGAAACTTGTTCGCGTTTGCAGGAACGATAACTATTCACACTGGTCGACGCATGACCATCGAATTCGAATCACGATCGGAAGCGTTGAAATCGAATTGATAGCACTACGATATTCGCTTCGATCGTCAGATTTTCATTGCTTACGACCGCTATGCGCGCTTCCTAAAATGGAGCGCCCTAGCGCTCCTAGCGTATGTCGACGTCGCCTTTGTCGTTCTGATTTACTGGAGCGACGTGGCGCAGGCGATCGAACGCGTACCCAGATGCGGGCCATGACTAGAGTAACGGCTCCGAAGATAGCGAACGCGGTCCCGAAACCATTTGGCCCGCCGCATGTAACAAGATCGAAAGAAGCGAGGCAATGGCCAGTGTGAGAAGTTAGGCGACGAACCAAGTTGCCAACTGAGCCTTAAGTCCGTGTATGGGATCGTCTCGTTGATCCTCTGGTCGATCGTGGTAGTCGTCTTCGGAATCTTGGAAGTAGTCGATACAAGACGATAAGTTTCCATTGCGCAACCTTAAGGACCGCTTAAGCGTGGGAGATTTGGTGCGCGGGGAAAACCATAAGATTCGTCAGCTTGGTGACGTGCTTATCCTATGGCAGCGTCCATTGTCACTTTCGACGCGCTCTTGACGCAGGTCATCTCCTAACCATGATTGGAGGCGTGCGATGCCAAGGTCCATGCGGGTGAATGCAATGTTCGCATTAGTAGCTGTCTTGATCGCGGGTTGCGGCGGGCATGACGACGACAATGGGGCGCCGCATTATGTATCGGACATATCGGTTCCGAACGTCAAGGCGGGCGTTAATTTCTCGTTCGATATCGGCATCGTTTCCGGAAGCAGTTATTACTTCACCGATAGGAATAACGCGTCACTGGATCAAATCGACATCCCGTCGAAGACGTTCGTCAAAGCTATTCAGGGTACAGGCAATCTCGCGTTCACGGGGCTTGGCCCCGGCCCGAACTCGATGGCCGGTCCCGACGGTGCGACGCTGGTCGGCGGTCTCATCTATGTGGGCGACGTGAACTCGGTAAAGATCGTCGATCCCGGTGTGGGTGCCGTCGTGAGCAAGATCACCGTGAGCACGACGGGCGTGCGCGCCGATGAAGGCTGCCTCGATCCCACGCACAACCTCTTCATGATCTCGAGCCCGGAGGAACCCGTTCCGTTTGCGACCTTCATCAACACGGCGACGCAGACCGTCGTCGCCAAGGTGACGTTCACCGACAACGCGGGCAAGCCCACGGCGGGATTAGAAGCGTGCCGGTACGATCCGGCCAGTGACAACTTCTTCGTGAACGTCGACGGCAGCACCGCGAATCCTCATGGTGAGCTAGTGAAACTGCCGGGGGCGTCCGTTCGTGCGATACCGAGCGGCGGCACCCAGAACTACACGACGCTTGCGGGCGTCACGATGTATGGGGAGGGCAATTGCGATCCAACCGGTCTTGCGCTCGGACCTGGAAACGATATCGCGGTTGGATGCAGAGAAGGGACGACCAACGCGCCCCTGTTGATGGAGATATTCGACCGTTCGAATGGCGCGCTTCTGGCATCGCTCAACGCTGGCGGCGGCGATCAGCTTGAATATGATGGTGCAACCAATCGCTATTACAACGCCGCCAGTAGGTGGACGCCTTCCGGCAATGCATCGACGAACGGCACCTGCTCGTCCGCATCGCCGTGCACACCGGTGCTGACGATTGTGGACGCAGGATCTCGAAGCGTTGTTACGCGCCTGAACACAGGTAACAACGCGCACTCGGTTGCCATCGACGCGGCGACGGGCCTCATCTTTGTCCCGTACTCGTCAGCGACGTCCCCCGCCGGTTGTTCAAATTGTGCGGCCAATGGGTTCGTCAATGGTGGAGTGTCCGTATTTGCGGCGAAGTAAGCGCATTCGCGATGTGAGGACGAGGCGGCGCATCTTCGCCGCTTTGTCCCCCTTCGAGCCTGCGTCCGCAACAAGGACGATGGCTAAACTCACAAGATTGACAGTCTTGGTCGTAGAAGGAATCAGGGGCCAGGTGCGGCAAAGGGAACGCTGGCAGAAAACGGTTCGAGAGGCTGCAATGCTTTTTGAACTAGAAATCCAACGCGTCGAAAAGCGCAAATCCGACGAGACGGCGTCGCACGCGCGGACAAGCACGGGCACGCGCAGCATGATGAAGTCTTGACTGGGTTAAGCCCGGCCTGGCTTGTTACAATGAAGCGGATACCATAATGGCCGCCACGATCAATGAACGCTCGACACGTTGCGTCCGCACTTGCGACCATTGCTCTCGCCGGTGCGGAATGCGTTGCACCATTGGGTGCCTACGCTGCCAGCGAAACCACGCAGACCATTGTGATGGTCCGACACGGCGAAAAGCCTGACGAAGGACTCGGGCAACTCTCCTGCCAAGGACTGAATCGCGCGCTCGCCTTGCCACGAGTCATCGAAACGAAGTTTGGCCGGCCGGACGCCATTTTCGCGCCCGATCCCGCGAAACAAAAAAACGACCACGGGGCCAAGTATGACTACGTCCGCCCGCTCGCAACCATCGAGCCCACAGCGATTTATTTCGGCTTGCCCGTCGATGCATCCATCGGTTTCAAGAACGTCGACAAGCTCGCCGACGCCCTGCTCTCCACGAACTTTCGGAGCAGCGTCGTGGTGGTCGCATGGGAGCACGCGATTGTCGAAGAGACCGCCCGGAGCATCGTCAAACGTTACGGCGGAGATGCTGCAAGCGTGCCGAAATGGGCAAGCGCAGACTTCGACAGCATCTACGTCGTTCGAATCACCCGTCGTGCCGGAACCTCGTTCGTGTCATTCACCGTTGAGCAGGAAGGATTAAATGATCAGCTTTCTGCCTGTCCCGTGCATTGAGGCCGCTTAAAGGTGAAGGAAGGCGAAGATCGACACGCCGAGTCCGGCCGCGCCCATGAGCCCCGCAAGCCAGAAGAGTTTGCGACTGCCCGTGAGTGAAGTGATGGCCGCAAGCGAGATCGCTACACTCAGCCATGCCAGCGCTTGCCCGAATAAATGTTGCGGGTGCTCCTTTGCCTCCGAGCGTTGATTTGCTGCTTCCACCTCTTTTTCCAGCTCGCGCGCTTTAGCCGCTATTTCCTTCTTTCGGTCTTCGTATTTCGTGATCTGGTCGCGGTAGAACGCTTGCCTCTCTTGAGGCGCCAGCTCGGCTGCCAACTCCATCAAGTGGCCTTTGCTCGATTGCGCCTGGTAGTAGCTCCACTGATCGCTCGCCTTACTCTGCAGCAGAACAGCATCATTCTTGAAAATCAGCGCCTGCGTCTGCAGAACGCCTTCCTCGTAGTGAAGAAGCCCCGCCAATGCCGCAAGAATCGCCGTGAAGACTGCTACCCAGCGCGACAGCGGATCGCCTGCATGAGCCGCGTGTTCGACCAGATGGTCGTGTGGTGCATGTTCGTGGGACATGATGATTCGATGTAGGCGGCGCAGACGCCACGCTCATAGTTGAGGGAACTTGCGATCTTATCGCAATGCCTCATGCGGAACGCACCCAAAGCATTGCCCAGCGCAGACCCACAGCGCCGCGCCTGCTGAATCTGTAATCGACGAGTCCGCGCGGTCGATGGGTTCGGCTACTCGCGCACATCGGGCGAACGACAAGCAGTCTTCCGGCAAGCGTTATGCTCAACGGACTCGCAGCCTGGCCAGCGCCGCGTCAACGGCGCTCAGATGCCGCGTGTAGCCGGCCTTCCTGAGTCCGTTCCGCACCCGCCGAAGCTCGTGCGCGAGCGTTTCGCCGCCGCGCCGCTGAGACCACGCCGCGAGCGCTCGCCCGCGCGCCGCGAACAATTGCGACCATGGAAGCGGCTCTGCTCGCGTGTATTGCTCGAGCGCCTCGACGTAGCCGATCGCACCCGCGTGATCGCCGACGGCGAGCATCGCATCGATGGCATCGCGATAGAACCACAGGTGATTGTGACCGACCGCGCCGCGCCGCAACAGATCCGCGCCCTCCGCGAGCAGACGCGCGCGCTCGCTTTCATCTTCCACGGCCAGACTGAGCGCGCCCAGGGTCTTGGCGGCGCTGAACTGCATGCCGACTTCGCGGCACAGCGCGAGCGATTCGCGCAGGACGCGCTCCGCCTCGTGCCGGTTGCCGCAGTCGAGCAGCCATCGTCCTTGCAGCTCCATGCTTTGCGCTTCGAAGCGACGCGCGCCAAGTTGCCGGATGAGCGCCCGTTCCTGATCGAGATGTCTTTCCATTGCGCGCGCATCGGCTCGTTCGTAGCATGCGAACACGCCGAGCGTTTCGCACAGCAATTGCGCGCGCGGCTGTCCGACGAGCGCCGCCGCACGCGAGCCTTCGACGGCGTCCGCGTGAGCCTCGCGCGTCTCGTTGAGATACATGCGGCTGAAACCGATCATCGATCGATTCGCCACTTCGATGCGGCCGAATCCGTGCTCGCGCGCGAGCGCCACCGCGCCGCTGAAATACTCGAACGCGCTCTTCATGCGGCCTTGCGCATAGGCCGCGTCGGCGAGACCGCCGAGCGCGCGCGCCTCGGCTTCCGGCGCGTGGAGGCGCTTCGCAAACGCGAGCCCCCGCTCGTGCTCGATCCTGCACTCGTCGATGCGCCCGAGCGGAAAAAGGATGTTGCCGCGCAGGTGATGCAGGCGCGCAAGCTCGCTCACCCGGTCTTCGCGTTGTGCCGTTTGCTCGGCGGCGTCGATCAGCGCGAGCGCTTCGGCCAGACCTTCGTTCACGCGCAAGCCTTCGGCAAGCCCGAGCTGCGCCTCGCACAGGCTCCCGTCGTCGGGCGCTTGCGCGACGGCCACACGGTAGGTAGCGATCGATGCCGCGATATCGCCCACGTCGCGTTGCAACTCGCCTTCACAGCACATGAGCGCATGACGCTCACGCGGTGTGCGCGCGATTTCGAGTCCGCGCACGGCGAGACCTAGAGCCGATTCCGTGAAATGCGCCGCACGTTGCGCGATGGCTGCGTCGAGAAAAGCCTGCGGCGCGCGCTCGTCTTCGGCGCGATCCAGGTGCTGCGCATGGAGAACCGGATCGCTCTGCGCGAACCACTGCGCCGCGCGCCGGTGCAAGTCCCGGCGCGGCCCGCGCAGGAGCGTCGAATAGACGCTCTCCTGAATCAGAGCGTGCGCGAAGAGAAAGTCGTCGCCTTCCGGGATGATCAGCGCATTGGCGACGAGCGCTTGGCAGTCGTAGCCGGGATCGTCGATCAGATGCCGCACCAGCGCGACATTGAAACGCTGCCCGATCGCGGATGCGGCGCGAAACGCCGCCCGGTCGCGCGCCGCGAGCCGGTCCATGCGCGCGAGCACGAGACTCTGGATCGAGGGCGGGATCGTCTCGCCGCTCCCTTCCTCGACGTTGTGGAGCAACTGTTCGAGAAAAAGCGGATTGCCGGCCGCGCGCTCGACGCACGCGAGTGCGGCACGCTGGGTCGCGTCGATGAAATGGCTCGCGAGCGACAGTGACTCCTCGCGGCGCAGCGGGCCGAGATCGATGGTCGCGAGGGGCCGGTCGCGCAGGCGTGCACGCCACGCGGCATCCAGCGGATCGCCCTCGATGCGCGAGGTCATCACGAGCAGTCCGGCGCCCTCGGCGATACCGGCGGCGAAAGACGCGAGATAGCCGAGCAACTGCGCATCGGCCCAGTGCAGGTCTTCGATAACGATCATCACTGGCGCACGACGGCATGCATTGGCGGTCAGCGCGGCAGTCACCGCCTCCTTGCCGCGTTTGCGCGCCGCATGATCCATTGCGTCGAAGAGCGAGCGATCGTTGGCCGGTTGCGGCAAGCCGAGCAGATCGTACAGAAACATGCGCTGTTCCGGCATGACGACGCGCGCGTTCACCAGACCATCGGCCGCGGCCTGCGCTTCGTCATCCGGGGCGGAGGGCGAAAGCCCGAGCAGACCGTCGATGACCGCGCGCACCGGGTCCTGGCGCTTGCCCACCCCGAAATCGAGCACCAGACCGCGATGCACCGTGAAACCGAGCGTCTGTCCGAACGCCCGCATTTCCTCGACGAGGCGCGTCTTGCCGATGCCCGCCGGCCCGCGCACGTAGACGATGTGCCCCTCGCGCTGCCCGGCGCAGGCGCGCGTGATCACGCGGAATTGCTCCAGTTGCGCCGCCCGTCCGACGAAGCGGCCGCGATTCGCGGGCACGGGCCGGCTCGCGGCGCTTCGCAGACGCCAGACGCGCGCGGGCGTGTCGATGCCCTTGAAGCGCATGTCGCCCGCGGCTTCGCAGACCGCGTTCTCGCCGAGCGCGCGCCGCACGCCATCGGAGAGCAGCGTCTCACCGGCCAGCGCCGCGCCGACGATCCGCGCGGCGAGATTCACCGAATCGCCATGCACCGTATAGTCCTGTGCACCGGCGCGGCCGACCGTCCCCGCCACCACTTCCCCGCTCGCGATGCCGATATGCGCCTGAAGCGAATGCGAGCCTTTCGCGCTCGCGTCGGCGAGCGCCGCGTGAATATCGAGCGCGGCGCAGGCGGCGCGCAGCGGATCGGTTTCATGCGCGCGCGGCGTGCCGAAGAGCGCCATGACGGCGTCGCCGATGTGTTTGTCGACGGTGCCGCCATAGGCCAGCACGATGCCGTCGACGAGCGCCGTGAAGCGGCCGACCAGATCGCGTAGTTCTTCGGCATCGATCGTTTGCGAAAGCGCTGTGTAGCCGCACATATCGGCGAAGAGAATCGTGACCTGCCTGCGTTCGTCCGAGGGCACGGGATCGGGGGACGGCGCGAGCGCCGCGATGGCCGCGAGCAGGCGCTTGCGATGGCCGAGCGACCGTACGCCAAGCTCTTTCAGATCCGCTTCGGTGAGTTCGGGAAGCATCGCCTGATCGATGTCGTTATCCGCGAACGCCTGTGCGTATTGGCGGAGTCCCAGCTCACTCAGCCACTGTGCGATATCCATCGTCATTGCCCGACGCCACGATGATCTTGATTCTAGTTCGCGTGGTGGGCCGTGGAATCCGGTTTTTTTGCAATGCGGCGCCGGTCTCCCCCGTAATCCAAGTGAACGCTCAGGCGTCTGCCTGAGCGCTCTCGATCGGCGCGTTTCAATCCCTCGCCTGCGGGCCAAGTTATGTCGCTTGCGCGATCACGTCTCCGGATTCCTTTCGTTGGCGGGGTTGCTCGTGCGCTCAGCCGCTCGGGACTTTCCAGGCACGACATATCCAATACGGCTTTTTCACTAAGGAATTTGGTTTTCGCGCCGAAAACCAAATAAGCACCGAGGCGGTTTCTCGTCGCCCGTCGCTCCGTCTTCCTGACGCGCAAATCAATTGGACGCCACAGGCGTGTTGCATTTTCCCATCGAGCAAATCAAGCATGGCCCCGACACGCTCCGATATTCCCAGCACCATGCGTCGCACCTTCCTTTCGACGCTCCTCCTCGGCGCCGGCTCAATTGCGCTGACCGCTTGTGGCGGTGGCAGCGCGAATTCACCGGCTTCGGCCAGTTCGTCGAACAAGACGGGCCCGGGCACGAGCAGCGGCTCCGCGGACGCGAGTGACGCCAGTCCGGGCACAGCCACCGGCTCGCAGAGCGCGAGCAACGCCAGTCCGGGCACAGCCACCGGCTCGCAGAGCGCGAGCAACGCCAGCTCTGGTGAGGCAACCGGCGCGCCGAAGACGAACAGCGTCAGCCTTAGCCCGGCCACCGGCTCGCAGGGCGCGAGCGACGCCAGTCTGAACGGCGTCGTGCTCGACGCGTCCTTCGGCGTGAAAGGCGACGGAGTTACGAATGACCGCGTTGCGTTGCAAGCCGCGATCGACGGGTCGGTCGGGCAGATTCTCTTGATCACCGGGAAGTGCCGGATCGACAACACGGGGCTCACGCTGCGCTCGAATACGCACATGCGCTTCGCACAGGGCGCGTCGATCCAGCTGCTCGCCCACAAAGCCGACTGGTATCAGATGTTGCGTGTCTGGGATGTGAGCAACGTGACTCTCGAGTCGCCGTACCTCGATGGCAGCAAGTCGCTCAATGCGGCCACGTCGGGCGAGTGGGGCATGGGTATCTCGATCGCCGGCAGTTCGAACGTCACCATCACGTCGCCGACGACCATCAACTGCTGGGGTGACGGCATTTACATCGCAAACAGCTATAACGACGACAGCGTGACGAGCAAGTCCGTCAACATCAGCAACCATCTCGCGGACGGCTGCCGTCGTCAGGGTGTGACGATCATTTCGGGCGAGACCATCACCTTCCACAACCCAGTGTGGCAGAACATTGCGGGCACGGCGCCGCAGGCGGGCCTCGACATTGAACCGAATGACAACACGGCGGTGCTCCGGGCGATCAGGATTATCAACCCCAAGACGCTGGGTTGCGCCGGCGCGGGCATTCAGGTCTACCTCGGATCGCTTGCAGGGCCCGTCGCCAAGAGCGTCGACATTCGCATCACCAACCATTTCGACAACAGCCAGACCGATGGCCCGTTCAGCGTCGGCGGCCTGGAGCCTAGCGCCTACATCGTGACGGGAGAGATCGCAAGCATGAATCCTGTATGGATCGAGAACTGGTCCCTGGGTGACTGGATTCCGTCAGGCCCGAGGGTATCGGTTGTGAACCCTTCTTTCGCTTCGAAACTATCGTAATATTCAAAATGTTCCGCATTCCTATCATTTCGGCTTGGTCCCCGTACAGCGGGTTCAGCGACGTTTGATACCGTAGGGCATTCGCCCACCCAGGGTCTGAAGTCATGCGTCAAATTTCACGATGGGTCTCGGCGCCCATATTTCGCGATTGGACGCAGCCGCGCGTCGGGTCGCTAAAGGTTGCAGCGTCCCAGCCGTTGGCATGAAGTTGGACTTCAGTTCGTCACGAAAACAATAGATCAACGATGACAGTCGAGCTGCGCTCCGCTGACTTGCAGGTCGGGATGCCAGGGTGTTCCTGGCTATGACATCCTTTTCGCGCAACCGGTTCCTCCTGGAAAGCGTTGCTGGATCTTCGCGAGCGGGCGCGCCGAGCCGTGGCAACTCCGGACGCCCGATCCGGGGGAACTCGTCAAAGGCTCTGCCGGACCACCACATTTAGGATCCTCACTCAGGTTGCGCGCGCTAACGACCGAACGACACCGAGTCCGTTCAGAGTACCGCCGAGGACGACCGCCTCGGCGGCGTGCCCATAAGTCACTTTGATTGCCATTGAGCACCTATCTTTTATTCTTGGAAGTAGGTGAACCTGCCCGACCTCGCTTTGAGGACGTTCGCTTCTTGCAAAGATTGCAGCACGTCAATGCGCGACTGAAGTACGGCTGGCTGCTGAACGGCTGACGTGTCGCTGCGCAGCAGGACATTGGCACGATCATGCAAGCCCTGAAACTTCATCGCCTCAATAACGGCAGCTACCCATCCCGAGAGCAGGGATTGCGGGCGCTCGTGGAGAAACCGAACTCCGATCCCGTGCCCGCGAACTGGAAAGACGGCGGCTATTTTGAAAGACTACCGAAAGACCCCGTGGGGCAACGCATACCAATAAGGTAAAGCCGGGAGGGCGGGCGAGACCGGCTACGTCAGCGGCACCTGGCGATGACGGCGTGAGTACGGAGAGTCAGCACGGCAGAAACGCCGTCGATCAGCCATTCCCAGCCAAAGGGCACTATCACGCGGACACTCAAAGCGACGAATTTGGCATAAGCCGCGCATCGTCTTTCGGCGCAAGTCGGAGATCGGAGTGAGCCTTAATGCTCTCATCAGATCCGACCAACTACCATGGTCGGCTTCGTCATTTTTGAAGAGCCGGGAGTCCAGTGACCGAAGCTTCCTCGCAGGCGGCCGCATACGCCCCGATAGTCCGTTTTTTGCATTGGTTGGTTGCGCCGTTGGTCTTCGTCGAGTTCGCTCTCGGCTGGGCCATGCCGAGGCTCACCCAAGCCAGCGCCCCGACAGGAGTAATAGGTTGGCATCTGTCCGTCGGTGCGCTACTTCTCGCGATCATGTGGGTTCGCGTGGTTTGCCGACTGATCTACGAGCCGGACCCGGCTGGCGGTCCGGTTGCGCGTGGCCGTCTGGCGGAGGTGACCCACCTGACACTGTATGTAACGCTGATTGCAGTGCCTATCACAGGTTGGGCCAATGCGTCTTCGAGGGGCTGGGTTGTCCGTCTACTTGGATTTCTGTTCTATCCCCTGCTTACGGGCAGGAATTCTGCGCTCGGAGATGCGATGGGCACGGTGCACGGATGGCTCGCTTGGGTTTTGCTCGTACTATCCATCGCCCATATCGCTGATGCACTCTTTCATCGCTTCGTGCTACGCGACGACGTGCTTCAGCGCATCATGTTGACACCTCGTCGCAAGCCATTCAGGTAACTTCGCGCAACGGCGTTTCGGGTTAAAGATTCTCGAGCATAGAGGCAATGCCTGTGTGGACGGCTCCCGGAGACGGAGTCTGCAGCTTGCGACTCCTTGAACAAGGATCAATCAGCTATCCAAACACTCAGTGAAGGCGATGACGACACAGAACCCGGCCACACACCAAAGTTTTTCCGACCTGTTTGCAGGCCGAGGTTCGCTTGCCTCCCGCATCGATCGCGGCAAGGAAGCACGTTCAAAGGTTCCTCGAGCAAAGCTTGCAGAGTGCAAGATTGGGAAGCGAGACCCGATCGCTCTACTCGAAGCATCTAATGCAGGCCGTGTGCCGGAACTGATCCCCATCCGCTGGTTTCTCCGGTAACTCCTACTGGAGTAATGGTGCTCGCAAGCTTGCCCGAACCAGCGAGTTGGGAGTGCATGGGTGTCAGTCGTGGAGCGCTTCCGAGCGCGCGACGAAGATCGTAATGCAGCCTCAGCGACTCCGCTAAGCGCTCTACGACACGCTCGTTTTGCGGAAGCTTGGCTCGGGCACCAACCAGGGCGTGCGCGCCGGTTGCGAGCCCGCGGAAAAGAACGCGCCGACCCGCACTGGCCCGCCCGGCGATTGTCCTTGCGTTCGGTCGTGCCTTCAAGGCGTTGCCCCCTTAATCGCACACTCGGACGTGAAAATAAGCCGGTTCAAGACGAATTGTCGGCCGACATTGAAGCGGGTTACCCTCATCGTGAGCAGCCCGACGGATTGTTGACGATGGCAATGTCGCGCGGAAGGACTGCAACTGCCTAGATCAGCGTACTCACGCTCACGACCCATCTGAGCCGTTCAACCGGGTTCTACTGAAATGTCTCTTCCGTTGCGAACTTCAGGCATTCTCCAACCCGCGACGGCCAGTAAGGCGCTCGTTCGTTAAACCGGAACACGGCAGCCTCCCGAGCAACTGGATGATCGTCGTGATCTCACCCACGCCAGCTTCGTCGAAGCTGAGTTCGACACCATTAGGTAACAGAACATGCAGCGCCAGCTTCATTGATGGAATCGGACTAGACGCCATCGACGGCGCCATTGGCGCTGTGACGACGGGCACGAACGCCGGTAAGGTATTTGCCGTCGCGGAACCCTTGATCGTCGGCGCGGAAATGTCGATCGACACGCCGTCGACAACCATTGGCTCCGGCTCCCGGGACCCGTGCGGATCTGCGGCAGATACCGGTGTCAATCGGCCGTGCAGCATCCTCATTGAATTCGCGTCGTCCGTCCCGCTTCTGGCCGACGACCAGTCTGCTGCGAAGGTCTTGATTCTCGTTCATGTGGTCTGAGTGCATGTGTCTACGCGGACACTTAGGTTCAGACCTTCAGCCACTCATTGGAGGGACGTTGCTCCTCGACCGCTTACGAACGAACTGCTCGCGCTGCGCCACGAGTTCCAGCAACGGGATGCCAGATGAGAAACATGCAATGTGGCAGCGCGTTGCTGCAACACGTCGTGTCCGGCCCGGCGCCGATCACCCATAATGTTTCGATCTGGCTTCGGTCATATGTTCCATTTCGCACCGAACGCTTCGGACCAATGCACTAGTCTCGGATCTCGGTGCGCAGAGCGGTTGAGGGAACGGCCGATTTCGGCCGGTGGTATTACAAGAAATCACGGACCAGCGGACCCACCGCGATGAAAACCTTTGATCTGATCAAAACCGATCTCTATCGCTATACGGGCGAGTACAGCGTCATGCTCCTTCTCGAGCAACTGATGCTGAACGAAGGGTTCAACTACATGTTCTGGCTGCGGCTCGCGAGCGCCGCGTCGTCGCGGCCGGTGCAACTCGTGCTCAATAACATCGTGCGCCTCAAGCAGCGCCGCTTCGGATTCGTCATCAGTCCGCGCACGCGCATCGGGCCGGGATTCTATATCAGTCATATCGGCACGATCGTGGTCAATCCGACGGCAGTCATCGGCGCGAACTGCAACATATCGCAGGGCGTGACCATCGGATCGAACCACGGCAAGGCGGCGACGATCGGCGACAACGTGTATATCGGGCCGAACGTCTGCATTATCGAAGACGTGACCATCGGCGACAACGTGACGATCGGCGCGGGCAGCGTCGTAACGAAGGACATTCCGCCGAACGTCACCGTGGCTGGCTGCCCGGCGCGTATCCTGACCGACGACGCCACGCCGGAGCGGGCGGCGCGCTACATCATGCGTCGGTGGCAGACAGGCGCGGCATGACAGACCCCGATCAGTGTGCCGTAATTTTGCCAGCAGCGATGTCCTTCGCAAGTTCGTCGGCAAGCGCCGCCTGACGCATGCTTTTCTCGCAACGCCTGCGGGTCCAGAGCGGCTAACTCCGCGAGGTTCTCGGGCCACAACGCGTGTTCGAGATTCCCGCGTCAATGCCGAAATGCTTGCTGATGGCGTCGCAAGCATGTGCGAGCGCGAACGACACTTGTTTTTCCTCGTCCCAGCCTTTGCTCTTGGCGCAGAAATAGCCGGCGTACAACACGTCGCCGATTATCTCCATTGCCACTCACCCGTCGGACCTGACTATCCGTCAAGACTGGGAACTGGTCTGGCGCAGCGACAGATGCTCCTCCGTGCTCCAACGCTTTATTGATGTCGCGTCGTCTGCTCGGGCTGGCTCAAGGGCACTCCTTGTAGGGATTTCGACGTGGCGCGGAGTCTTTAAGTGTGGGGCTGCTCGCCACCTTCGGGCCTTGCCAATTTTTCTGGACAGGCGGCGCAACCTTTGTTGTCGTTCAGGCTGCGATGTGCGTGATTTCGACAACGCCTCTGTCACGGTTCGGCCACGCCCTTGCGTCCCCTCCCCGGCAAAGTAGCTACCGGCCTATAGGCCGCAACCCACCAAGCGGCTCGTGATAGCGCGCCACGCTTTTGGACGCCGATCACGGACAGGGAAGGACCTCTGCTCAGCGAATCGCTGCGGATGCAAACGTCGAACGCTCGAAGGCGGTGCAGCGGGTGAAGCTTCGAGTGCACCGTTCACCGCCAGAGGGCACGAAACGCCCGCGCTGCGTCCAAATACTCTGATCCCATTGCTGGCACGCTTCCCGCTTAGTCAAGCATGCAAGGAGCCGGCCCATCATCCGGTTCATCAAACAATCTGGCAATGGACGGCTAGGGTTCCGATCTGCTTCTCGCAGGTGCTGGTCCGAGAGCTGTCGACCTCAGGCGAGGTTACACGGCGGGATAAAAGCCCGGAAGAGAACGCGATGTTTGCGCTGCTCCCTGCCGTCGTCAACCGTCCCCTTCGAGGTCAACCTCATGCGCAAGCTCGTTCGCTGTCTTGGCATCGCCGCCGTCTCCCTCGCCTTCGCTTCCGGCGCCGCATCCGCCGCGCCTCGCAACGATTTCAAGGTTTGCTGGACCATCTACGCGGGCTGGATGCCGTGGGGCGAAGCGAAGACGCAGGGCATCGTTTCCAGGTGGGCGAAGAAGTACGGCATCAATGTCGATGTCGTGCAGCTGAACGACTACGTCGAGTCGATCAATCAATACACGGCCGGCAAGTTCGATGGCTGCGCGATGACCAACATGGACGCGCTCACCATTCCGGCGTCGGGCGGCGTGGACTCGACAGCGCTCATCGTCAGCGATTATTCGAACGGGAACGACGGCGTGCTCATGAAGGGCAAGGGCAGGCAGATCACCGACCTGAAAGGCCAGCAAGTCAACCTCGTCCAGTTCTCCGTCTCGCACTATCTGCTCGCCCGCGCGCTCGAAAGCGCCCACATGACCGAGCGCGATCTCAAGGTCGTCAATACGTCGGATGCCGATATCTCCGGCGCATTCGCCACGCCTGCCGTGCACAACACCGTCACATGGAATCCGATGCTCGCCGATCTCAAGGTGCAGCCGAACGTCACCGAAGTCTTCGACTCCAGCAAGATTCCCGGCGAGATAATGGACATGATGGTCGTCAACACGAAGACGCTGAAGGAGAACCCGGCGCTCGGAAAGGCATTGATCGGCGCGTGGTTCGAGATGGTCGCGCTGATGCACGGTAATTCCCCGGCAACCACGAACGCACTGACGTCGATGGCGAAGGCGTCCGGCACTGATCTCGCCAACTTCAAGGGCCAGCTCTCGACGACCGCCCTCTTCTATACACCCAAGGCCGCGCTCGATTTCGTCACCAGCCCGGACATGCCGAAGATCATGACGCGCGTCGCGAACTTCTCGTTCGATCACGGCCTGCTCGGGCAGGACGCCAGGAGCGCGGACGCCGTCGGCATGGCGTTCGACAAGGGCGTCGTCGTCGGCAACAAGGGCAACGTGAAGCTGCGCTTCGATCCGACCTACGTCGAGATGGCGGCGGCCGGCAAGCTCTGAATCCGACGGCACACGCTTTAGATACGAGACAGTCATCATGCGACTCATCAATCGACATCCGAGCAGGACCGGCGGCCTGATGCTGCTTCTGCTGCCGTTCGTGGTGTTGCTCGCGGTCTATTTCACCGGCTCGTCGATGCGGCTCGCGATCAACCCCGACGACAAGCTGCTGCCGAGCGCCGCGCAAATGAACGAGGCGATGAAGTCGGCCGCATTCACCGAAGACCGGCGCACCGGCGAATATCTGCTGTGGGCCGATACCTCGTCGAGCCTGCGGCGGCTGGGCATCGGACTCGTCGTGAGCAGTGTGATCGCGCTCGTCGTCGCCATCGCCACGGGATCGTTTCCGCTCGTGAGCGCGACACTATCGCCCTTCATCACCGTCATTTCGATGGTGCCACCGCTCGCCGTTCTGCCGATCCTCTTCATCGTCTTTGGCCTCGACGAGCTGTCGAAAGTCGTGCTCATCGTCGTCGGCATCACGCCGATGATCGTTCGCGACCTGCACGCCCGTGCCCACGAGATTCCGGCGGAATTGTGGGTCAAGGCGCAAACGCTCGGTGCCACAAGCTGGACGCTGATTCTGCGTCTGGTGCTGCCGCAACTGCTGCCGCGCCTGCTCGTCGCGCTGCGTCTTTCGCTCGGCGCGGCATGGCTCTTTCTCATCGCAGCGGAAGCGATCGCATCGACCGACGGACTCGGCTATCGCATCTTTCTCGTGCGGCGTTATCTGTCAATGGACCTCATTCTTCCGTACGTCGCATGGATCACGCTGCTCGCGTGGCTGACCGACGAGCTGCTTCGACGCATCACGCAGTGGTGCTTTCCGTGGTACGGCGGAGGCGTGCGATGATTGAAGTCTGCAACCTGTGGAAGCAATACGGCGATCAGGTCGTGCTCGAGCGCCTGAATCTAAGGGTAAAGGAAGGCGAATTCTGCTCGATGGTCGGTGCCTCCGGCTGCGGCAAGTCGACGTTTCTGCGCCTCCTGCTCGGTCAGGAACGCGCGACACGCGGCGAGATCCTGTTCGACGGCGAAGCGCTGCCCGCCGAACCGGACGCGCATCGCGGCGTCGTGTTCCAGCGCTACTCGGTGTTCGATCATCTGAGCGTGCTGCGCAACGTGATGCTCGGTCTCGAACTGCCGCGCGCCAGGTTCACGGGCCGCCTGTTCGGCGCCCGCCGGCGCGCTGCCCGCGAGGAAGCCGCCGCGATGCTCGAACGCGTGGGCCTCGGCGCGGCCCTGAATAAGTACCCGCAGCAGCTTTCGGGCGGCATGCAGCAACGGCTGGCCATCGCGCAGGCGCTGATGATGAAGCCGCGCGTGCTGTTGCTCGACGAACCGTTCGGCGCGCTCGATCCCGGCATCCGCAAGGACATGCACGCGTTGCTGTCCGACCTGTGGCGCGAGTCGAAGCTCACCATTTTCATGGTCACACACGACCTCAAGGAAGGCTTCACGTTGGGCAACCGCGTGCTCGTCTTCGACAAGGTCCGCATCGATCCGCAAGCGCCGGGCGCGTATGGCGCGCGCATCACCTATGACATTCCGCTCGACCGCCCGCGCGCATCCGCGTCGGCGATCCATGTCGCACAGGCCGCTGTGCAAGGCGCATCCCGCATCGAACTGCTCTCCGACTGAAAGGACGCTCAATCACATGACATTGCTATTCGAAGAAACCGTTCCCGGCGGCGGTCATACCTCTCTCATCGTCAAACGCGGACAGTCGTTGCGCATCACCGATTTGCGCGGCGGCGCGAACGTCAGCGTGATGATGGTCAACGCAAGCGAGAAAAGCGAGCGCCTCAATGTGCCGGACTCGCTGAAGTGCCAGCACACCGCAAAATTCACGGCCGGGCACTGCCTGTACTCCGACATGGGTCGCGTGCTCGCAGCCATCGTCGCCGACACATGCGGCTGGCACGACAGCATCGGCGGGGTATCGAACGCGGACGAAGTCTCCGAGCGATATGGCGCCGGCCGCTATCAGGAGCTGCGCAACGCGTTCTACCGCAACGGCACGGACAATCTGCTCGTCGAAATGAGCAAGTGGGGACTCGACGTCTCCGATCTGATGATGACGCTCAATCTCTTCAGCCGCGTCGACGTGAACGATACAGGCGCGCTCGCGTTCGTGGCCGGCAACTCGAAGGCGGGCGACAACGTCGAGCTGTATGCGCCGATGAACACGCTCATCGTGCTCACCGCGGTCCAGCATCCGCTCGACCCGAATCCCGACTATGCGCCGAAGCCCGTCAAGCTCGAATTGAGCCGCGCGCATCCTGAAGTGGCCGAGACCTGCCGCACCGCATGCGAGGAGAACATGCGCGGTTTCATCAACACCGAACGATTCTTTCTTTGAGCGAAGCCCGACATGACGAACACGCTTACCGTTAGCGGCAGACACCCCGAGAACGCGATTCATCGCGAAACGCTCGCCGCAGGCGAACCGTGGCTGCATGAATTGAAGGCCGGACAGACGCTGCGCATCGTCGATCTTGAAGGCAATCAGGCCGTCGATACGCTGTTCTACAGCCTCGACGATGCGCGCGAACGCTTTGATCCGCAGCGCACCTTGCGTCGACAGAAGAGCCTCTATCTGACGACGGGTTCGGTGCTGTATTCGAACCTCGGCAATCCGATGCTGACCATCGTCGCGGACACCTGCGGCCGTCACGACACGCTCGGCGGCGCCTGCGCGCAGGAGAGCAACACCGTGCGCTATTCGCTCGAGACGCGCTACATGCACAGCTGCCGCGACAACTTCCTGCGCGCATGTGCGCACGACGGGCGGCTTGCGAAGCGCGACATCGGCGCGAACGTCAACTTTTTCATGAACGTGCCGGTGACGGCCGATGGCGGTCTCACGTTCGAGGACGGCATTTCCGCGCCGGGCAAGTACGTCGAGCTGCGCGCGGAAATGGACGTCATCGTGCTGATCTCGAACTGCCCCCAACTCAACAATCCCTGCAACGCTTACAACCCCACGCCGGCGGAGCTGATCATATGGAACTGACGCGCCTGCGCCGCTGGATCTACCACGTCATGCTGGTGCGCTCGGGACGTTGCTGCACGCTCACGCGCGAACGGCTGAACCAGAGCTGTCGCTGATCCGAATGCAGCCGCGGACGACCGCGGCTCGCCATGCCCACGGCGGGACGGCCCGCCTCCGAATCACGATTCCTTCCATGTTCGAGAAGATCCTGATTGCCAATCGCGGCGCGATTGCGTGTCGCATTCTCAGAACCTTGCGCGCGCTCGATGTCACCGGCGTCGCCGTGTACGCCGAAGCCGACCGCGCGAGCCGCCATGTGAG
This sequence comes from Caballeronia catudaia, assembly GCF_001544755.2. Taxonomy (GTDB): domain Bacteria; phylum Pseudomonadota; class Gammaproteobacteria; order Burkholderiales; family Burkholderiaceae; genus Caballeronia; species Caballeronia catudaia. The sequence continues at coordinate 90,981 of NZ_FCOF02000024.1, forward strand.
CGACGCGCCCATTGCGCATGCATTGGGCGACGGTCCGGCGTCGCTGACTTATCTCGACATGGCGAAGATTTTGGATGTCGCGCGTCGCGAAGGGGTGCAGGCGATTCATCCGGGATACGGCTTCCTGTCGGAGAACGCCGCGTTCGGCGAAGCGTGCGAAGAGGCGGGCATCGCGTTCATCGGACCGACGCCCGCGCAATTGCGCGCGTTCGGCCGGAAGCACACGGCCCGCGAGATCGCCGCGAAACAGGGCGTGCCGATGCTCGAAGGCACCGGCCTGCTCGAAGACGTGCAGGCCGCACTCGACGCCGCGCGATCCATTGGCTATCCGGTGATGCTGAAGAGCACGGCGGGCGGCGGCGGCATCGGCATGCGCGTGTGCTGGACCGCCGCTGAGCTCGGCGCGAATTTCGACGCCGTGAAGCGTCTTGGCGAGAACAATTTCAGCGATGCGGGCGTGTTTCTGGAGAAGTACATCGAACGTGCGAGGCATCTGGAAGTCCAGGTCTTCGGCGATGGCCAGGGCGACGCGATCGCCTTGGGCGTGCGCGACTGCTCGGTGCAGCGGCGCAATCAGAAAGTGCTGGAGGAAACGCCCGCGCCCTCGCTCCCGGAAGGCGTTCCGGCCGCGCTCTGCGATGCGGCGATCAGGCTCGCGAAGGCAGTCGATTACCGCTCGGCGGGCACCGTCGAATTCGTGTACGACAGCGCGGCGCAACAGTTCTACTTTCTCGAAGTGAACACGCGCCTGCAAGTCGAGCACGGCGTCACCGAACAGGTCTGGGGCGTCGATCTGGTGCGCTGGATGATCGAACTCGCCGCCGGCACGCTCGCGCCGCTGCAGACGCTCGCGGCCAGTCTGACGCCGCGCGGTCACGCGATCCAGGCGCGTCTCTATGCGGAAGACCCGGGCCGCGACTTCAAGCCGAGCCCCGGCCTGCTGACCGACGTCGCGCTCCCGCAGGCGGACGGCCGCGCGCTGCGCATCGACACGTGGATCGAGGCAGGCTGCGAAGTGCCGCCCTACTTCGATCCGATGCTCGCCAAAATCATCGCCTGGTCGCCGACGCGCGACGAAGCGCGCCATGCGCTCGATAACGCGCTCGGGAACACGCGCCTCTACGGCGTGGAAACGAATCGCGACTATCTGCGCCAGATTCTCGACGATGCGCCGTTCGCGTCCGGCCAGCCGTGGACGCGCTGCCTCGAAACGCTGAACTATCGCGCGAGCACGGTCGAAGTCGTGAGCGGCGGCACGCAGACGACCGTGCAGGACTATCCGGGACGGCTCGGCTATTGGGCGGTCGGCATTCCGCCATCGGGACCGATGGACGATCGCGCGATGCGCCTCGGCAATCGCCTGCTCGGCAATCCCGCCGATGCCGCCGCGCTCGAAGTGACGATGAGCGGCCCGACGCTGCGCTTCAACACGGATGCGGTCATCGCCGTCACGGGCGCCGAGACTCCGATCCTGATCGACGATATCGCGCAGCCGATGCACACGAGCATCCACGTTGCAGCCGGCTCGATACTCGCGCTCGGCGCGATCCGCGGCGCGGGCGCGCGCGCGTATCTCTGCGTGCGCGGCGGCCTCGACGTCGCGTGCTATCTGGGCAGCCGCAGCACGTTCACGCTCGGCCAGTTCGGCGGACATGGCGGACGCGCGCTCCGCGCGGGCGACGTGCTGCATCTTTATCCGCTCGGCGATGCACGGGCCGGGGTGGCGCTCGCGAACGTACCGATACTCGAAAACGTCCGCACGATTCGCGTCATCTATGGTCCGCACGGCGCGCCCGAATACTTCAGCAGCCGATATATCGAGCGCTTTCTCGACACCGAATGGGAGATCCACTTCAACTCCAGCCGCACCGGCGTGAGGCTCATCGGTCCGAAACCGGAATGGGCGCGCGAGGACGGCGGCGAAGCGGGGCTGCATCCGTCGAACATTCACGACAATCCGTACGCCGTCGGCGCGATCGACTTCACGGGCGACATGCCGGTGATTCTCGGACCCGACGGACCGAGTCTCGGCGGCTTCGTCTGTCCCGTGACGATCATCGAGGCCGACCTGTGGCATATAGGCCAGTTGAAGGCGGGCGACAAGGTCCGCTTCGTGCCGGTGCAAATCGATGAGGCACGCGAGGCTGCGCGCAGGCGCCGTCGCGAGATCGAAACGCTCGACATCGAGCGGCATGCGGTCGTCGAACGGCACGCGGCGCTGAGCTCGCCCATCGTGCTCGATACCGGTGCGGATCGCGAAAGACTGGTCGCGCGGGTGTCCGGCGATACGCATCTGCTGCTCGAGATCGGCCCGGCGGAACTCGATCTCGTGTCGCGGTTTCGCGGCCATGCGCTGATGCAGTCGCTCGAAGCCAAAGCGCTGGCCGGCGTGATCGATCTGACACCGGGCATTCGCTCGCTGCAGGTTCACTATCGGCCTGACGACCTGCCGCTGGCACGTTTGCTCGATATCGTCGCCCGGACATGGCAAGAGGTTCTGCTGCAAAACGATCTGCGCGTCCCGTCGCGCGTCGTGCATCTGCCGCTTTCGTGGGATGACCCGGCGTGTCGGCTCGCGATCGAGAAATACATGACCACCGTACGCCGCGATGCGCCGTGGTGCCCGAGCAATCTGGAATTCATTCGACGCATCAACGATCTCGATTCCATCGAAGCCGTCAGAAAGATCGTCTTCGATGCCAGCTATCTCGTGATGGGCCTGGGCGACGTTTATCTCGGCGCGCCGGTCGCGACGCCGCTCGATCCGCGTCACCGTCTCGTGACGACGAAGTACAACCCGGCGCGCACCTGGACCGCGGAAAACTCGGTGGGCATCGGCGGCGCCTATTTGTGTGTGTACGGCATGGAAGGGCCGGGCGGATATCAGTTCGTCGGCCGGACCCTGCAGATGTGGAATCGCTATCGCGAGGTCGCGGATTTCGGTGGTCAGCACTATCTTTTGCGCTTCTTCGACCAGATCCGTTTCTTCGAAGTCTCCGCCGATGAACTCATGCGCATCCGCACGAACTTTCCGCTCGGGCGCTACCCGCTGCGTATCGATGAAGCCGAGTTGTCGCTGCCGGACTATCAGGCGTTTCTCGCGCGGGAATCGTCGGGCATCGATGCGTTCCGGGCGCGGCAGCAGTCGGCGTTTCAGGCGGAACGCGAGCGCTGGCGCGAAGCGGGCGCGTCGGAAGAATCGATCGATGTGACCGTCGCCGACGACATCGAACTGGCGTCGCTGCAAGACGGCGAAATAGCGGTCGACAGCGAAATCGCGGGCAGTCTGTGGCAGGTGAAAGTCGCCCCCGGCGATACGGTCGCGGCTGGCGACGTACTGCTCGTCATCGAATCGATGAAGATGGAAATCTCCGTTTGCGCGCCGTGCGCCGGGACCGTCAGCGCCATCCACGTCGCACCCGGGTCGCCCGTGCGCGCGGGACAACGCGTCGCAGTCATCGACCGTCAATAAACCACCGGACGAAAACAATATGTCGTCATTCGATCTGCGTCTCTCCACGCTGCGTCGCGCGTATCTCGATGGAACGGTCACGCCACGCGAACTGATCACCGGCCTGCGCGCAAAAGCCGCCGCGCTCGATCCCGAGTTTCATCTCTTCATCCATCTTCTGACGGAAGAAGAGATCGCGCCCTTCCTGAACCGGCTCGATGAACACGACGTCGCGAGCCTGCCGCTCTACGGCATTCCGTTCGCGATCAAGGACAACATCGACCTCGCGGGCATCGAGACGACGGCCGCCTGCCCCGCGTTCGCATACACACCGACAGAATCGGCGACGGTCGTCGCCCGGTTGGTCGCGCTCGGCGCGATACCCCTTGGCAAGACCAATCTCGATCAGTTCGCCACCGGCCTCAACGGCACGCGCTCGCCTTATGGCAAGTGCCGCAACAGTGTGCATTCTGACTATCCGTCGGGTGGATCGAGCGCGGGTTCGTCGCTTGCCGTCGCGCTGGGCGTCGCCAGCTTCGCGCTCGGCACCGACACCGCCGGCTCGGGACGCGTGCCTGCCGCGCTGAACAACCTCGTCGGACTGAAGCCGACGAAGGGCGTGCTGTCGACCGCGGGCGTGGTGCCGGCCTGCCGCACGCTCGATTGCGTGACGTTCTTCACGGCGACGGCCACGGAAGCGAGCGAGCTTCTCGCGCTGACCGCGCAAACCGATCCGCGCGACGCATACAGCCGCAGAAATCCGCAATGGAACGGCGCGCGCGCATTCGGCAAGCCCGTTACGTTTCGCTTCGGCGTTCCCGCGCAGCCCGAATTCGACGGATGTGCCGAAAGCCGCGCGTTGTTCGCCAAGGCTCGAGCGATGCTGCAAGCCGCCGGCGGCGAAGCCGTCGAGATCGACTTCGCGCCGTTCGTCGAAGCGGCGCGCCTGCTCTATCAGGGTCCGTGGGTGGCGGAGCGCTATAGCGTGACCGAAGAACTCATGAAGACGCAGCCTGACGCCGTGCTGCCCGTGATTCGCGATGTGCTCGCGCAAGCACCGGGCGCCACCGCCGTCGAGCTGTTTCGCGCGCAATACCGTCTGCAGGCGCTGAAGGCCGTCTGCGACACCGCGCTCGATACGCTGGACTTCGTACTGACACCGACGTATCCGCGTCCGGTGACGCTCGCCGAACTGGAACGCGATCCGATCGGTGCGAACTCGCTGCTCGGCCACTACACCAACTTCGTGAACCTGCTGGACTATGCGGCGGTCGCCACGCCGACCGGCTTCATGAAAAACGGCCTGCCGTGGGGCGTAACCGTCTTCGGCCGCGCATTCACCGATCAATATCTGCTCGGCATCGCGGACCTGCTGCAGCGCGTGAGCGGCATCGCGTGCGTCGGGAACAACGAAATCGATGCAGCCGCGCGAGGCGCAGCGAGCAACGATCGCATGCATCTGGCGGTATGCGGCGCGCATATGCAGGGCTTGCCGTTGAATCGCGATCTGCTCTGCCGGGACGCGCGTCTCGTGCGGGCGACGCGCACCGCTTCTTCGTACCGGTTGTGCGCATTGCCGCCATCGGCGGACGGCGCGCGGCGTCCCGGCATGTGGCGGGTCGAGAATGACGGTGCCGAAATCGCGATCGAGGTCTGGGAGATGCCCAGCTCGCAATTCGGCTCGTTCATCGCCACGGTGCCTTCTCCGCTCGCGTTGGGCAAGATCGAGGCGGCGGACGGTTCGTGGATCACGGGCTTTCTGTGTGAGCCCTACGGCGTGCAGTCGGCGGAGGACATCACGGCCTTTGGCGGATGGCGCGCGTGGCTCGCGCAAGCCGCGCCGCCCGAGAAAAGGGAACAGTCCGTCTAGGTTCGTCGATAGCGAAGACGTAAAGCACTTTGCGAGAAGCAAGCACCGTCATGAGGAAACATTCTTCAAGAATTCCGGTGTTTCCGTCCCGTAACCCGTGGGCGGGTTAGTTTAGGGATCGACCCAACGATCACAGTGGTGGCAGTCCAGTCGGTGAATGTCCCCAGAGGACGTAGGGCGTCCCCAGCTCTTTACCGCCCGGCAGTATTTAACATCGGGACCCGGATGGACGCACATTCGCTCGCTTGCCTTGTTTGATGGAATAGGAACGCTCGCCCGACTGTTCTGCAAATGGCTGTAGCAGCTTCCCTTAGAGGGAAGTACGCGCCGCCCTTAGAAGAACACTTTCTCAGAGAGCAGCGACACAACACCGTCAAGTGGAGGGCATGATGTACGGATCACAGTACGTATCCTATGGAACGAGCAAAAATTGTCCGCGGTGCGCCCGCGTTCATCTACCGCGAGAGGGAATCGAGGAAACATCGGCCAGCCGCTTCAAACTTCTGCAGTTGATGGGTGAACTCGTCTACGCACGGAAACATCAATATGCAGGGGTAGATCAGGCTGACAGGATGTTCGGCGTTTTAATCACGCCCGCTGCGATATATGCTGCCCATTCTGGACAGTTGCATAATGGTTTCACGCCATTTTTGATTGCGGCTCGTGGACGCGGATACACGACCTGTGACGAACGAGGCCCAAACTTTCCAGGCCTACTCGACGTCCGCTTTCGACCGATTACACCGGATCTGTACAAAGGCACGAAACGCGGGGGCGGATATCCACCGGGTGCTTGCGCTGCGCCGCGTCTGATACAGCAGGCCATTTTGGATCATCAAAGGAGAAACCAGCGTATCGACCTGACTCGCTGGGCCATGTCCGAAGTCATGTACAAAAGCGATCCGACACGGTCGCCTGCCAGCGGGCAAGATTGGGTACACGGATTGACCGCTCACTCGTGTGAAACATGTGCGCGTCTTGTTCCGCTGCTGCTCTGTACTCACGAGGCCGACTGGACTCACGACTTTGATACGACTGCCTTCACGCGAATGTTCAAATAGTCCGTCATTGCCTTATAAGGATCGGAGCATTTTAGTTTCGCCGGAAACGCGCCGGTGACCACCTCGGCAACTCAATGTTCCCCCTTGATGTTTGATGTTTGATGACAGCGCTTGTCCGGCCGAAATTGCTTCGGCAAGATCTTGGGGGTCGAAGATGGCGTCTCTGCATTAGGGCCATATGCCGCAGAGAGTCAGACGTGATCTGTCTGTCGCATCTCAACGCAGCACCATGACACATAGCGCCAGACCGGCCCCGTAGGTCCCAAGTGCCCCGACGAACCGGAAGGGGTTGGGTTTGGCCATCGTGGGCCACGCGATAAGTCCGATGACGAGCAGACAGCGGCACGCGGTTGAAGCGACGATCAGCGACTCGGCTACGATCGAAGGCGATCGCGCGCCAAGGTAGAGAAACAGCACCGCGAGGAATGGCGCGTATTCGGCCGTGTTGGCATGAGCCCGAACGAGCTTGTGTAGTCGGTTCGCGGGGTCCGACTCGCAGCCAAAGTTGGTACCTTCGTGAAAACGCATCACTGAGATGGACAATCCGAGGCCGAAAAGTAGCAGTCCAAGAATCATCACGCATATGAGAGCAACAATGTTCACTTGAACGAGCCTCCTTGAAGGGCGGCCTCAAAAGCGAGGTGCAACACCTATCTCGTATAAGGTGTTGCAATGCCCGACAAAACTACTTCATACCAGCACCTTCAACCTGAAGAACGCCTCGCCAT
>NZ_FCOF02000013.1 GCF_001544755.2 Caballeronia catudaia
CTGAACAGCCGGCCGCGCGCAACCCACGCGTTCCATTCGCCATTCGAGGTTTTCGCTGCGACACTTGCCTCAGCGGGACAACCTCAAAACGCTAAACATTAACCCCCTCGTTGCACTTCGGTTTGAAACCGCCGGGCAATGATATGCGTCTGTTCAATCAATCACTCATGGCAATACGTGCACGACTTGCAGGTTGAACGACATCAGGGCTTGAGCACACGACACGTCACCAAGGTCGATGCCCTTGCCGTGCCGGTAGTGCAGCCACCAGCCGAACGCGCCGGGGTCAAGCTCGCCTCTTTAACGATATGGATGACGAGCGCGTTCGACGAAAAGCCGCTCTTCATACACATTCGATTCGAGATCGAACACATATCAAGAGCGGCAATGAATAGCCGTACTCTCCATTCACCTCGGCGCCGACACCACCTCAAGCGCCACCAGATTCGAAACGTACCCCCCCGCCTTGCCATCGTTCGGAATCACGAGCCGCGCGAAGCCGGTTCCCGGCAACGGCGCACCGTTCATCGAATACGCAACGATATCGGGCTGATTGCCGAAATCGGGCGACAGTTCCCCCAGCGAGATCACCGTGCGATAACCATCGCTGCCGGTGGCCACGAGATAAAAGCCCAGCAGATCGTTCTTCACCGTCGCGCTGGTCTGAATGCCCGAAGCGTTGATCAGATCCCACAGGCTCACACCCGTGTAAGTGTTCGCGCCGATCGTGCGCGTCACGGCAGGCAGCGCCTGCAGCGCCGCCAGGTCATAGGTCGCCGGATGCGCGATCGCGCCGGATAGCTGAAACTGCGTCGTGACGCCGCCGCCGGTAGCCGTCGCCGTCGATGTCGCCGTGTGCACTTCGAGTTTCGCCAGATTGGACACGTAGCGTCCGCCCTTGATGTCGCCGGGCGCGGTCACGCGCAACGGGCCATCGGTGGAGGTCAGCGCGGCGCTCGTGCCGTTCAGCGTCTCGGCGTAGACCACCTGATTGCCCCGATTGCCAAAGTCCGGGCTCAGTTCGCCCATCGGAAAGACCGCGCGGTAATTGTCGCTGCCGGTCGCCACGACGTACTTGCCGAGCACGTCGTTCTTCACGGCCGGGTTCGTCGCGATGCCGACCTGATTCAGCAACGTCCACACGCTCGCGCCGGTGTAGACGTGAGTCTGTTGTCCCGTGCCACTGCCGAAGGAAACCGTCTGCGTATTCGCCGGCAGCGCCTGGATCTGCGCCAGCGTGAAGTTGGTCGATGCGGACACGTCGCCCGACACCGACAGCACCGTCTACGACGACGTATCGTCGCCGCCACCGCAGGAAACCGTTGCGATCGGAAGCAGCGCGAGCGAGAACAGCAGCGCCGCCAGATGCCTTGCGTCACGAGAAAATCCCATCGGTCGACTCCGTTTCGTTAGTGGATTGACGTTCGCTGGCCGACGCCGTCGCACCCTCACCGACGCATCGTCGCGCTATATCTTTGCATATACATCGAACGGCATTTGCAGAAATTTCGGGCGAAGGCCACGCATGCTCCGGGCAGGCGCGTCGCGCGCGGTTTCGCGGCCACGGTTATCATCGGTTTCCCTCCCGTCCGAGCGTGAAGCCATGAGCACTCTTCCTTATCGCAACGCCCTCATCATCGGCGCCGGTCCCGGCATCAGCGGCTCACTCACCCGGCGTCTGCGCGCGGAGAACATTCCGGTCATCATCGCGGCGCGCAACGTCGACAAGCTGTCGGCGCTCGTCGACGAAACAGGCGCCATCGCGTTGCCCGTCGATGCCTCCGATGCCCGCGCAATGGAAGCGCTCTTCGCCGAAACCGAAGCGCGCATCGGCACGCCGGAAGTCGTCATCTACAACGCGGGCGGACGCGTGCGCGGGCCCATCGCCGAACTCGATGCGGCCGAGGTCGAACAGGCCGTCGCGGTGACGGCGCTCGGCGCGTTCCATGCGGTGCAGCAGGCCGCGCGACGCATGGTTCCGAAGGCTCACGGCGCGATCCTGCTGACGGGCGCGACTGCGGGCGTCAAAGGCTTCGCGCTGTCCGCGCCGTTCGCGATGGGCAAGTTCGCGTTGCGCGGACTGGCGCAGAGTGCCGCGCGCGAGCTGATGCCGAAGGGCATTCATGTCGCGCACTTCGTGATCGATGGCGGTGTGCGCTCCGCTCAGCGCACCGATCCGCCAGACGTGCCCGACAGCATGCTCGACCCCGATGCGATCGCGCAGACGTATATCGACGTGCTGCGTCAGCATCGCAGCGCGTGGACGTGGGAAATCGAGCTGCGGCCGTGGGTGGAGAAGTTCTGACGTTCTACGGATCGTGGCGTAAATGCCTCCGAAACTGTCATTTCCGCCCATAGCTGACGTGCGCCGTTTTATCTACAGTGGCTTCGATCCGTCCCACTCAAAGGAGCCGCAGTGACATCGACATCGACACCGACAGGCCTCGACCGCCCGATCTGGACCGCGCTGACGACGAGGCAAGCGCATCTCGGCTTCGGCGATGCCCTCGCGCGACGTTTTCATCCCGACGTCGCGCCCTTCGCCGCGATCGCATCGGACACGCCGGACGCGTGGCGCGCGCTTCAGGCGCTCATGGAGCCGCATGAGCAGGTCGCGATTCTGTCGGCCAATGATGCGAAGGGCATCGATGCGTTGCAGTCGAAGCGCGTCGGCACGATCCATCAGATGATCGCGCCGCGACGCTTCACGCAAGACGCGGACGATAGCGACGTGATCCGCCTGAACGCAGCCGACACGGACGACATGCTCGCGCTGGTGCAGCGAACGAAGCCAGGCCCGTTCGGAAAGCGCACGCGCGAGATGGGCGCGTACATCGGCATTCGCGAAAAGGGCGAACTCATCGCGATGGCGGGCGAGCGCATGTCCATCGACGGCTATGTGGAAATCAGCGCGGTATGCGTGGACGAGCGCTGCCGCGGACGCGGGCTCGCCGGCCGGCTCATGAATATTCTGCGCGGGGAAATCGGGCGGCGCGGCGAGACGCCGTTCCTGCACGTCTTCAGCCACAACGAGAGTGCGATCGGACTATATGAACGGCTCGGCTTCGAACTGCGCCACGCGTTCGCGCTCACGCAGGTCAGTCACGCAGCCTGACGCGCATAACGCTTCGCCGCGACGGACGGCAGCTCGCCGAACATCACGCGATAGTCGTGCGCGAAGCTGCTGAGATGCCAGAAGCCCCACGTGGTCGCAGCGGACGTCACCGAGTCGCCCAGCCGCAATTCACGGCGCACGTGATTGAGGCGCACCGCGCGAAGATACGCGATCGGATTCAGGTTCAATGCGTCCTGAAACGCGTACTGCAACGTCCTTCTGCTGATGCCGAGCTGCACGCACAATTCGGCGATGGACAGCGGACACGTCGACGCGTCCTGAAGCCGCTCCTGCACGGAATTGACGAGCGGCCAATACTTCGTCGGCCGCGCGTGCGAGTTCGCGGCTTCCGGCGACGATGCCGATATCACCTCCGATATCGCATAGAGAATCGTGCGTTCGGGCAATTCGATGCGGTCGTCGGTATCGGCCTGCTCGCCGGGCGCGGCCTGCGCCGCCGCTGCGAGCGTCTGCTTGAGCAGCTGGCGAAGATTGTCGGCGGCGTCGGCGGCCATCGGAATGAGCGGCGACATCGGGCGGCCGAGCAGCGATGCGGCGAGCACGCGCATCGGCTCCGACGACAACCCGTCCGGCTCGATCTCCACATTCACGAGCACATGGCGGTCCGGCGAAAAGAACTCGAACTCCGGGCCGCTCGAAAAGATGTGCAGGCTGTCGCGGCTGCTTTTCTCGCCGCACATTCGCGCGTGTCCTTCCAGTTCCAGCGGAACCGCCACGGCGAGTCTGTCCGACGGCACCGAGCCTTGCTGAAGAATCACCTTGTCCAGATGTTCGACCAGCAGGCGGATGCCGCCGAGCGACACGATCGACGACGACCCGCGAAACAGCCCGCCCGAAATCTGCGTGTAGTTGAGGCTCCAGCCATCGAATGCGCGCGCCTGTTCGTCCACGTCCGTGAACGAGCAGAAGGCGACCGCGCGCGCGAAAAGCCGTGCGTCGGAAGCGGTCGAGTAAGAAGGAGCCGCGCTCATCGGAAGTCGGGAATAGCCGCTTTGAATCGGGATAACCGCCGAAAAGGATAACTTGCCAAGAAGCATTCCGGCCAAATGTCCGTGCAAACCCTTAGTTGCCGAAATCCGATAGCGACGCGCCTTTCGAACCCATAACGTCGAGCTTCAGGTTTCGGAGAACAAGGACATGAGCATAAAAATCGACGGCCGTCTCGCGGGCAAAGTCGCAATCGTGAGCGGAGGCGCGGGCGGCTGCGGCGCGGCCGCGTCGGAGTTGTTCGCAGCGCAGGGCGCGAAGGTCGCCATCATCGACCGTAACGGCGACGCCGCCGAAACGCTCGCGTCGATCCTGCGCGACCGTGGCCTGCAGGCGATCGGCCTCGGCGCCGACGTCTCCAGCCAGGCCGATGTGGAACGCGCCGTCGGCGCCGTGCGCGACCGCTTCGGCAACGCCAATATCCTCTTCAATCACGCGGGCACGCTCATCGTCAAACCGTTCCTCGACATCGAGGAATCGGAATGGGACTGGCTCATGGGCGTGAACGTCAAAAGCATGTTCCTGATGACGAAGGCCGTGCTGCCGCAGATGCTCGAAGCGGGAGGCGGCAGCATCGTGTGCACGTCGTCGATATCGGCCGTCTGCGCGACGCCGGGTGAAGTGCTCTATGACGCCACCAAGGGCGCGTGCCATATGTTCGCCCGTGCAATTGCCGTCGAATTCCGCGATCGCGGCATACGCTGCAACGCGCTCGCGCCGGGCTTCATCCGCACGCCGCACGGCATGCGCGAGCTTGAAGACTTGCAGGCGATGGGCGTCGACGCCACCGAGGCCGCGATCATGCAGCAGCAAGGCCGCCTGTGTGAGCCGTCGGAAGTCGCAGCGGCGGCGCTCTTTCTGGCGTCCGACGAATCGAGCTTCGTGAACGGCACGCACCTTTTCGTCGATAACTGTTTTTCCGCCGTTTAAAGACTTACAAAAAACATTCCGAGGGCGTGACTTTCATCGAAGGCTTTCGCAGCGATGCGAACCTTCGATTTTTTTCGTCGCGGCTGCGCGCTGCATTCCATCGGCATGTCGCAATTCTTCTATCCGCGCGCGCCGGCTTTCGATGGAATACACAACAGTCACGCGTTTTTCGAAGCACATCACCTTCACACGGGTAATCACCATGTTCAATCGCGCAGCCAGCACCGTTGAAAACGTCGATCCGGAACTCTGGGCGGCCATCACGGACGAAAACAAACGACAGGAAGATCACATCGAGCTGATCGCGTCGGAGAACTACACCTCGCCTGCCGTGATGGCCGCGCAAGGTTCGCAGCTCACGAACAAGTACGCGGAAGGCTATCCGGGCAAGCGCTACTACGGCGGTTGTGAATATGTCGATGTGGTCGAGCAGCTCGCGATCGATCGCGTGAAGCAGATTTTCGGCGCGGAAGCCGCGAACGTGCAGCCGAATTCCGGCTCGCAGGCGAATCAGGGCGTGTTCTTCGCGATGCTCCAGCCCGGCGACACCATCATGGGCCTGAGCCTCGCGCACGGCGGCCACCTGACGCACGGCTCGCCCGTCAACATGTCGGGCAAGTGGTTCAAGGTCGTGAGCTACGGCCTGAACGAAGCCGAGGACATCGATTACGAAGCCGCCGAGCAGCTCGCCAACGAGCACAAGCCGAAGCTGATCGTCGCGGGCGCGTCGGCGTTTGCGTTGAAGATCGATTTCGAGCGCCTCGCGAAGATCGCGAAGAGCGTCGGCGCGTATCTGATGGTCGACATGGCGCACTATGCCGGCCTGATCGCCGCGGGCGTCTATCCGAACCCGGTTCCCCATGCGGACTTCGTCACCACGACGACGCACAAGAGCCTGCGCGGCCCGCGCGGCGGCGTGATCCTGATGAAGGAAGAATTCGCGAAGCAGATCAACTCCGCGATCTTCCCCGGCATCCAGGGCGGCCCGCTGATGCACGTGATCGCGGCGAAGGCCGTCGCGTTCAAGGAAGCGCTGTCGCCGGAGTTCAAGACGTATCAGCAGCAAGTCGTCGACAACGCGCGTGTGCTCGCCGAAACGCTCGTGAAGCGCGGCCTGCGCATCGTCTCGGGACGCACCGAAAGCCATGTGATGCTCGTCGATCTGCGCGCGAAGAAGATCACGGGCAAGGCCGCGGAAGCCGCGCTCGGCGCCGCGCATATCACGGTCAACAAGAACGCGATTCCGAACGATCCGGAAAAGCCCTTCGTCACGAGCGGCATTCGCCTCGGCTCGCCCGCGATGACGACGCGCGGCTTCGGCGTGAAGGAAGCGGAGATCGTCGGCAATCTGCTCGCCGATGTGCTCGAAGCGCCGGAAGACGCAGGCAATCTCGAACGCGTCCGTCAACAGGTCGCTGAACTGACGAAGCGTTTCCCCGTCTACGGCTGACTTTCAGCGTAGTTTCGAATGACTGACGTCGGGCCTGCTGCATAACGCGGCGAGCCCGACGTTTTCGTTTTGCACTTGACACCGACGTCTAGCGTAATGGAAACTGCGTCCATTATGCTAGATACCGCCGAAACACCTACCGAAACCGGCATCAACGAGCGCATTGCCGAGCGCGTGCGCGAGTTGCGCGCCGCGCGCGGCTACACGCTCGACGCGCTGGCGGCGCGCTGCGGCGTGAGCCGCTCGATGATCTCGATGATCGAGCGCGGCGCCGCCAGTCCGACCGCCGTCGTGCTGGACAAACTCGCCGCCGGGCTCGGCGTATCGCTCGCGAGTCTGTTCGGCGGGGAGCAGGAAGGCGCGCCGTCCGAACCCCTCGTGCGGCGCGCCCAGCAATTGAAATGGCGCGATCCGGCGTCCGGCTACACCCGCCGAAACCTCTCGCCTCCCGGCTGGCCATCGCCGTTTCAACTCGTCGAAGTGGCGTTTCCGGCTGGCGCGCGCGTCGCGTACGAGACGGGCAACCGCGAATCGGCGATGCATCAGCAAGTCTGGGTGATGAGCGGACGCGTCGACATCGTGATCGGCGACACGCTTCATGCGCTCCAGCAAGGCGACTGCCTGGCGATGCGGCTGGATCGGCCATTGATCTTCAGCAATCCCACATCGAAGGCGGCGCGCTATGTGCTCGCCATCTGCGACGCGCCTTCCAGCTAACGGATAACGAATGACCACGAACGCCCCGCACGACGACGTGCGCCTGATCGACTGCAACGAAGACGAGCACGCGCCAGCGATCCTCGACATCCTCAACGACGCGATCGTCAATTCGACCGCGCTGTACGACTACGTGCCGCGCCCCGCGGCGGCGATGTCGGCATGGTTCGCGGCGAAGCGCGCGGGCGGCTTTCCGGTCGTCGGCGCCGTCGATGCCACGGGCACGCTGCTGGGCTTCGCGAGCTGGGGCACGTTCCGCGCGTTTCCCGCCTACAAGTACACGGTGGAGCACAGCGTCTACGTGCATCGCGATTGCCGCGGCCGCGGGCTCGGCGAACGCCTGTTGCGCGAACTGATCCGGCGCGCGCGGGAAGCGCAGGTGCATGTGATCGTCGGCTGCGTCGATGCGACGAACGCGGGCAGCATCGTCCTGCATACGCGGCTCGGATTCACGCACTCGGGCACGATCAGGGAAGCCGGATTCAAGTTCGGCCGCTGGCTCGACGCCGCTTTCTACCAGCTCAATCTCGACACGCCCACGCAGCCGGTGGACGGCTGAAGCAAGGGAGATCACGGAGACGTGGCGCGTGCCGCCGGACCGCCACGCGCCACGGCCGGGCGTCTGCGCCACGCATTACCTGAAGTAATCCAAGCCGGAAAATAAAGCGCGTTGACGCTGTTTTGGCGCGCTTCGATACTGCGTTCATTCGCAAACGTACTCGCCAACGCACACGTGAACGCCATGAACTCGGTAGAGAAATTTTTCGCCCCTGCGCTCGACCTCGACAACCGTCTCGCCGATGCGCTGACCTGGGAACAGGGCGGCCGGCTTTGGCCGAGCAGCGAGCAGCAGACGCTGACGTGCTGCCGCGTCGTCGATGAAACGCACGACATCAAGAGCTTCGAGTTCCGCACCGCCGATGGCCTGCCCGTGCGTTTCGAGCCGGGCCAGTTCATGACCGTGTCGGCGAGCGTGAACGGACAGTCGGTCGAGCGCTGCTACACGATCTCGTCGCCGCCGACGCGACCGTTTCTCGTGTCGATCACCGTCAAGCGCGTGCCGGGCGGAACGATGTCGAACTGGCTTCACGACAACATGAAGCCTGGCTGCGAGCTGCGCGCGTATGGGCCGTCCGGCACCTTCACGCCGACCGCCGCGCCCGCGACGAAATCGCTGTATCTGTCGGCAGGCTCCGGCGTCACGCCGCTCATGTCGATGACGCGTGCGAGCACCGATCTCGGTCTGAACCGCGACGTCATCTTCATCCACAGCGCCCGGACGCCCGCCGATATCGTGTTCCGCGAAGAGCTGTCACGGCTCGCGAGGCTCTCGCCGCGTTTGCGCGTGTTCTTCGTGTGCGAGGGCGTCGGCGATGAGGCGGATTGGGATGGTCCGGTGGGCCGTCTGAGTCATCAACTGCTGTCGCAATGGGCGCCGGATTATCTCGAGCGCGAAGTCTTCACGTGCGGCCCGGCCGGATATATGAGCGCGGTGCGCGGCCTGCTTCTCGAAGGCGGTCACGACCCGGCGCGCTATCACCAGGAAAGCTTCGATATCAGCGCGGGCGTGGCGCGTGAACCTGCGCCCGCTGCCAAGGAAGCCGATAGCGCTTGTGGCACGTTCACCGTCAAGCTCTCGCGATCGGCGAAGTCGTTCACGATGAGCGCGACCGATACCCTGTTGTCGGCGGCGAAGAAGGCGGGCGTCGCGGTGGCGTCGTCGTGCAGCCAGGGCGTGTGCGGCACGTGCAAGACGAAGCTGCTCGAAGGCTCCGTCGACATGAAACATAACGGCGGCATTCGCGATCGCGAAGTGCAGAAGGGCTTCCGCCTGCTGTGCTGCAGCCGTCCGACTTCGGATCTCGTGCTGGAACTGTGAGGTGCTGCTTTGAGACGTCCCGATAACGTGTCGGCTTACATCGCCATCGCGCAAAGGTTGTTTCAGTCGGAGAAGCTGCCGGACGGCGGTCGCGATGTCGCGGCGCGGGTGTTCGAGCGGCTGCGCACGCCATCGGACGACGGCGCGCGGCGTCACACGCGCTATCCCGCGTGCGAATGGCTCGATGCGGCGTTGGCTCCTTTCATCGACGATGACACGGATTTCGGCGCCGCCGCGCGGGCGATCAAGGCGCTCGAAGCCGATCTCGGATGGTCGCGGCGATCATCGGGCGTGAATGGCAGCGATGGTTATATCGACGCGCACGTGCACGGCATGATCTGCGGGCCCCGCGGCGCGGAAAGCCGCTATGACGTGCAGCTCGGTTTTTCGCTGATGTTGCCGCACACGCGGTATCCCGATCACAGTCATCCGCCCGAGGAGGCGTATGTGCTGTTCACGCGTGGGGAGTTTCGGCAGAACGGCGGGGAATGGATCGATCCGGGTGTGGGCGGCGGGATTCACAACGTGCGGAATAATCCGCATGCGATGCGGTCGGGTGAGGTGCCGTTTTTAGCGATATGGTGTTTGTTGACGCGGGAGGGGGATTAGCGCCTCACACAGATTGACGAATCCCCCTCTCAACCCTTATCCCATGCCGCTTCATCTTCGCGTACAGCGCGGGCTTCGATACTTGCAGCAGCTTCGCGCAATTCGTCACGTTGAAGTGACACGCTTGCAGAGCACTCTCGATCGCCACGCGCTCCGCTTCCTTCAACGACACCGGCTCGCCACGCTGCGCGGACGCGCCCGCACCCGCCTTTGCCACCGAAGCGCCTCCTAAAAGCGAAGCCACATCCGCGATCCGCTCGCCTTCGTTGAAGTTGACGATCTTCTCGACGAGATTCTCGATCTCCCGCACATTGCCCGGCCAGTCATGCGCTTCCAGTTGCAGCAACGCAGCTTCAGCGATCTCAGGCATCGGCTTGTGCATGCGCGTGCAGTATCGCTCCAGAAAAAAAGCCACCATTGCGCGGATATCCTCGCGGCGCTCGCGCAGCGGCTGAATCAAGATTTCGATCACGTTGCAGCGATAGTACAAATCCTCGCGAAACGTCTTTGCGATCACCATCGAAGCGAGATCGCGATTGCTCGCGCAGATGATGCGCACATCGACGGGAATGCCACGCGTCTCACCGATGCGCGTCACTTCGCGCTCCTGCAGCACGCGCAGCAGTTTCGCCTGCACGTCGATGGGCAGCTCCGATATTTCATCGAGAAACACCGTGCCGCCGTCGGCGGATTCGAATTTGCCGGGCCGGCCTTCCCTCGCCGCGCCCGTGAAGCTGCCGGGCGCATGGCCGAAAAGCTCGCTTTCGATCAGCGCATGCGGCAACGCCGCGCAATTGATCGCGATGAATGACTGCGCCGCGCGCGCGCTCGCGTTGTGAATGGCCTGCGCGAAGACTTCCTTGCCGACGCCGCTCTCGCCCGAAAGCAGCACGTTCGATGCACCGCGCGCCGCCTTCTTCGCGGCATCGACCGCGCGTTTCAGACCCGCGCTCGTGCCGATCACGCTGTCGAACGTAAAGCGCGCATGATTGCCCGCGTAGCGCCCGGCCATCTTGCGCACGCGCCGCATCTCGCGAAACGTGTTGACCACCGACACCACTTCGCCGCATCGGTTCTTGATGGGAATGGCCGTGTCGAGCAGATGCAGATGCCGCGCGGGCGAGTCGATGATCAGCTCGCGATCCACATAACCCACGCCCGTTCGATAAATCGATCCGATGATCGGCTCGAAGTCGATCACCTCGTTGAGCGTCTTGCCGATGCTCGTCTTTGGATCGATGCCGAGAATGCGTCCCGCGACCGAATTGACGTGCCGCAGCACATGACCTTGCCCGATGACCATCAGCCCGTCGCCGATATGATCGATGATCGCGCGCTGCTCTTCGACGAGCGTGTCGTAAGCGGCGAGATCGAAGGCGCTTTGCAGCAGGACGTCGAGCGTCGCGCCGAGCAACGCGATCCACGGCGCGGGCGTCGGGTCGCCGGATGAAGGCGCGCGCAACGCGATGAGAAAGACGCGCCGCCCGTGCGCGTCGACGCGCAACGCGAACGCCTGAGCGCCTTGCAGGGGAATGGTCACGCATCGTCTGTCGGATGACGTCGCCGCTTCGGCAAGCGCGGCCAGGCGATCGGAAGGACACTGCGCGAAGAAAGCTTCATCGGCGGCATCGGCGCCTTCCAGCACGTGGCCGCTGCGATCCAGCGTGAAGATGCACGCGTTCGCTTCGCGCGCCGCGAGACGGCGCGCATCGCGCCAGCGGGACGACGCGAGCGCGCTCTCCAGCGTGGCGATGTCGGGATCGAGCGCGACGGTGGCCATGTCTACCTGCGAACGGTCGGGCAATGGCTTCGAATATAGCAGGACAAAAGCGCATCGCCCGACGTCGCGTGGCGTCGCTCAATCCTTCTGCGCAATCGCCGTCAGCGCACCGCCATTCAGCCGATACACCGTGACCGGCGCATCGACCCAGTCGCCGTTCCCGTCGAACTTGACGGGACCGAGAATGCTGTTGAACGACTGATCGCGCAGCACCTTCACGAACACTTCGGGCTTCGCGGAGCCGGCTTTCTGCATCGCATCGGCGACGACCAGCGTCGCGGCGTAGAACGCGGGCGCGTAGGTATCGACATCGGCGCTGAACGCGCTCTTGAACTTCGCGCGGAAGGTCTTGCCGTCGGGCAGCGTGTCGAGCGGCGCGCCGCCCTGCGCGCAGAACATGCGCTTGTCCGCGACGCCCGCCGAGAGCTTGTCGAACTCGGGCGAACAGATGCCGTCGCCGCCGACGAGCGTCGCGTTCAGGCCGAGCTCGCCCATCTGTCGCGCGAGCGTCGCGGCCTGCGCGTAGTAGCCGCCATAGAACACGACCTGCGGATTGCGCGACTTGATCTGCGTGAGAATCGCCTTGAAGTCGGTCGCCTTGTCCGTGCTGTATTCGCGCGCGACGATCTGCAAGCCCTCCTTCTGCGCCGTCTTGATGAACACGTCCGCGACGCCCGTGCCGTATGCGGTGCGGTCGTCGATCACGGCGGCGCGCTGCGCGCCCAGCACTTTCTTCGCATAGACGGCCATGCGTCCGCCCATGACGTTGTCGTTCGTGGCGAGGCGAAACACGTACGGATAGCCGAGATGCGTGAGATCCGGATTCGACGACGCGCCCGTCATCATCACGACTTTCGCGTCGTTGTAGATGCGCGCCGCCGGAATGCTCACGCCCGAGTTGTAATGGCCGATGACGGCGGACACGCCATCGTCGACGAGCTTCTGCGCGACGTTCACGCCGACTTTCGGATCGCCCTGATCATCCATCGAAATGAGCTCGAACTTCACCGGCTTGCCGGCGATCGTGAAGCCCTTCGCGTTCAGTTCGTCGATGGCGAGACGCACGCCGCGCTCGTCGTCCTTGCCGCTTTGCGCCGCGCTGCCCGTGAGCGGACCCGCCACGCCGATCTTCACCACTTCCTGCGCCTTCGCCACGCCACACAGCATCGCCACGCATGCGATGAACGTCATCGCCGTCTTCATCGGTTTCATCGTGTTTCTCCCGTCGCAGTGATTGACAGATTTTCCAGAACGTCCCGTACCGGCGACAGCGTGTCGAACTCGAAATCCGGGCGCGGCTGCCACGTGCCGAGCGAGTCCGCGCCGCGATTGATCCACGCCACCGCCATGCCGAGCGGCTTCGCGCCGTCGATATCGGCCCAGCTCGCGAGCGAGCAATGCAGCACGTCGCGCGCGGGCAGCGCGAGGCGGTCGAGCGCGAGCGCGAAGATCGCCTGCGACGGCTTGTATGCCTGCGCCATCTCCGCCGTCGTCACGTGCTCGAAATAGCGCGTGAGCTGCGTGCGGCGCCACAGGTCGCTGTCCATGTTCGTGACGGGCATCAGCGGATAGCGCGACGCCGCCCAGTCGAGAAACGGCTCGGCGTCGGCGTGCGCGGGCGATGCTTCGACGAGATGCGTGAGGAACACATCGGTGAGCGCATCGAGCGTGTGGCCCTTGCGCGCGCCGGGCCAGCGCGCATCGAGCACGGCGGCGAGCGCCTGCTGCGCGACATCGCGATAACGCCCGTACGCCCGCCCGCGATACAGCCGCACGTTGCGGATGTCCCAGTCGAGATAGATATCGAACATCGCGTCATCGGTTTCGATGGACAATCGCCGCAGCACTTCCGCCATGCCGAGCGTGCCGCCGCGATCCACATCGACGAGCGTGCCGAAGTAGTCGAAGGTCAAGGCTTTCGGGTTCATCGCGCGTGCTCCTTTCTCGTGGCGAACTTCTTGACGCGCTCGGCGGCGTCGGGGTCGGCGAAGGCGCCGATGGTCGCGGCGAATTCGAGTTCGAGACTGCGTGACAGCGTGCCGGTGAGGTCCGCTGTCACGAGCCGCTTCAGGCGCGCGATCGATTTCTCCGATTGCTCCGCGATGCGCGCCGCGAGCGTCATTGCCGTGTCGAGCATCGCATCGCGCGGCACGACGCGGTTGACGAGTCCCATCGACATCAACGATTGCGCGCTCTGGCGCTCGCCGAGCAGCCACAGCTCCATCGCGCGCTGATGGCCGATCGCCTGCGGCAGCAGATGCGTGACGCCGCCCGTCACGAACTGGCCCCACGCCATCTCCGGAAAGAACGCGACGAGATCGTTGGACGCCACCACGATGTCGCAATTGAGCATCCACTCGAAGCCGCCGCCGACGGCGAAGCCATGCACCGCGCCGACGACCGGCTTCGCGCCGAACATCAGAGCGCGCGTGATGCGTTGAATCCGTTCGATGTGCAATCGAATGCTTGCATCGTTTGCGCTTTGCTCGCCGAATTCCTTGAGATCGTCGCCGGCGCAGAACGCGCGGCCCTCGCCCGTCAACACGATCACGCGGCACGCGGCATCGTCGATCGCGTGTTGCAGCGCGTCGTGCAGATCGTCGAGCAGCGTGCCGCTGATGGCGTTCATGCGCTCGGGGCGATCGAGCGTCACGAGGCAAACCGGTCCTTCCATGCGTGTCCTGACGTAGCTCATGCGGGCTCCTTGTCGATCCAGCGGGTCTTGCCTTCGGTGCGCGGAAAGTGCTCGAACGGAACGATGGTCACCGCCGCGCTTGCGCCGATGCGTTCGCGCACCGCCGCTTCGATGCGCATCGCCGCATCCGGCCAGCGTTCGATGGGCAGGCCGTTCGCCGCTTCGACCGTCATCGCGACGCGGTCGTACGGACCCGGCCCTTTCAGCACGATGCGGAACATGCCGGACGCCCATTGCGGCAGCGCTTCGACCGCGAGCCGCACCGCGCCCGGAAACACGTTGACGCCGCGCACGTTGAACATGTCGTCGGTGCGGCCCGTCACGCGAAAGCGCCACGCGCTGCGGCCATCGGGGCCGGGATCGGTCGACGTCACCGTGACGACGTCGCGGGTGCGATAACGCACGAGCGGCTGGCATTGCTTGCGCAGATGCGTGCAGACGAGTTCGCCGGTCGTGCCTTCGTCGATCGGCAGACGCGCGAGCGTTTCGGGATCGACGATTTCGGCGAACACCACGTCCGCCGCGTGATAGAGCAGGTCGCTGGTCCAATCCGTTTGCCCGCCGAGAATGCTCAGCACTTCCGACAGGCCGAAGTTCGCGTTGCGCACCTTGAAGCCCCACTTCTCTTCCATCGCGGCGCGCAGTTCGGGGTTGTCGAGACCGGCCTCGCCGCCGAACAGCCCCAGCTTCAGCCCGAGATCGCGCGGCGCGGGGCCGCCGGTTTCGCGCAACACCTGCTCGATCAGCGCCGGATAAGACGGCGTGCACGAGATCGCGTTGATGCCGAGATTCAGGATCGAATCGATCAGCAAGCGCGTGTTGCCGACGCCGAACGGCACGACCGTCGCGCCGGCCGCTTCGAGGATCGTGTGATCGGTGAAGCCGCCCGTCCACATGCAGTAGTTGAGGCAATGGACGACGCGATCGTCCGGGCGCAGGCCCGCGGCCCACATCGAGCGGGCGCCGACGCGGGCGATATCCTCGGCATCGCGCGCGCTGTTCGCGAGAATCAGCGGCCGTCCGGTCGTGCCCGACGTGCGATGCAGCCGCGCGATGCCGCTTTCCGCGCACGCGACGTAATCGCCGTAGGGCGACGCGCTTTCCTGGCTCACGCGCAGTTCGTCCTTTTCGGTGAAGGGCATGTCCTGCAGCGTATCGAGCGTGATGTCGTCGCGGCCGGTCCAGTGCGCGAGCTTGGTCCGGTAGAACGCGGACATCGCGCGCAGATAAGGCCAGTGCGCGGCCCACAGCGCGTCCTGATGACGACGGACATCGGCGGGCGGAAGCGTTTCGAACGCTTCGTCGAAGTGGGCGCGGTGCGTCGGGGATCGTTCGGCCATGTGCTTTCCTTTTGATCGTGTTCAGCCGTGACGGCGCTTCGCGGCGCGCGCCTCGATAGCGGACCGCTCGACGATCGCGCGCGCATGGCTCGCCGTGCCGACCGGCCCGTGAGCATCGGAGGCGACGACATCGAACCAGTACAGCGAGCCTTCGATATCGCGAAACGTCGCGGTCGCGGAGATGTCGACGCCCGGCGGCGTCGGCGCGAGATGGTTGAGGTGCGTCGTCACGCCGACGGACAGTTGCCCGTCGCCGACGGCATCGCGCAGCACGTCGGCGCACGCGCGTTCGATCAAGGCGAGCAGCGCGGGCGTGGACAGCACGTCGGGATAGCGCTCGCCCGCCGCTTGCGCGTGCGTCGACGCGAGATCGGCGGATGTGACGGTGTGGGTGAGCGTGGCGGCTCGGCCTTTCTCGATCATGTGCGGCTCCGGGGTTGTCTGGAGCGCGATCAATGCAAAGGTCGGGCCATATGCGCGAAAGCCCCGTCGGGCGGGGCTTTGCGGGTTCTATTCCGGCTTCGGAAGCCGCGACAGGAAAGATTCTTAACGTTGCGATTCGATACGGTCGTTGGTTTGCTTTACTTTCCCGGCGTGAGCACGACTCTGAACCGCGCCTTGCCGCTCATCATCCGCTCATACGCTTCCGGCGCGCGCGACAGCGGATACTCCTCGATCATCGGCTTCACGCCCGCGAGCGCGCTGAACGCCAGCGTCTCCTGCGAATCCGCCGCCGTGCCCGACGGCCAGCCCTGCACCGAATTGCGGCCCATGATGAACTGCCCGATCGGCACCTCGACCGGCTCCTGCGATATGCCGACCATGATCAGCTTGCCGTTCAGCCCGAGTCCGCCGATGGTCGCGCTCATCGCCTTGCCGCTCGTCGCCGTCGCGAGAATCACGCGCGCGCCGCCGAGCGCCTGCAGCGCTTCGGCCACGTTCTGCGCTTCGCTGTCGATGTAGTGATGCGCGCCGAGCTGCTTCGCGAGCGGCGCCTTGTCTTGCCCGCGCGCGATGGCCGCCGTGACGAAGCCCATCTTCCGCGCGAACTGCACGCCCAGATGGCCGAGCCCGCCGATGCCGAGAATCGCGACCACCTCGCCTGCGCGCGCGCCGCTGTTGCGCAGCGCATTGAACGTGGTGATGCCCGCGCAAAGGAGCGGCGCGGCGTCGACATCGGAGAGATCGTCGGGCATGCGGGCGAGCGCTTCCTGCGGCGCGACCATGTAATCCGCGTAGCCGCCGTCGTAGCTGATGCCCGGAATCTGCGCGCGCTGGCAAAGCACGAAGTCGCCATGACGGCAATGATCGCAATGGCCGCAATGCCCGCCGTGCCAGCCCACGCCGATACGCTGACCCTTCTCCCAGCCCTCCACGCCCGCGCCCATCTTCTCGATCACGCCCGCGATTTCGTGACCCGGCACGCGCGGAAACTGCAGGCCCGGCCATTGGCCTTCGACCGTGAGCGAATCGCTGTGGCAGATGCCGCACGCCTGCACCTTGATCAACACATGTCCGTCTCGCGGCTCCGGCACCTCGCGCTCGACGACTTCCAGCGGACCATTCGCTTTCGCTACCTGCACTGCCTGCATCGTTGGCATCGCTTGCTCCTGTTGATGGGAGATATCGCGCGGTGTGCCCGGCACGCCGCACACGGATGACACGGCCAGATCAATCGCACTCCCGACCGCATCGTCGAGAAACGTCGGAAATGGCGATTGTGACAGGACTTCGTGCGATGCGCCGGGCAGCAGTCACGCTGCACTTCACGCACGGCGCAATGAACGGAAGCTCTCGCGAACCTCGATCGTAAAGGCTTGCGGCTGCTCCCATGCCGCGAAGTGCCCGCCCTTCGGCAGACGGTTGTAGTGGATCAGCTTCGGATACGCCTTTTCGGTCCAGCTTTGCGGCGCGGCATAGATCTCATCCGGAAACACGCTGACCGCGACCGGAATCGCGACATGCTTCGGCGCGAAGAAATTGAGCTTGTTCTCCCAATACAGCCGCCCCGATGAAACGCCCGTGTTCGTGAGCCAGTAGAGCGTGATGTTATCGAGGATGTCGTCGCGTGACAGTCCTTCGCTCTTGCCATCGAACACGCGCGCGATGAGCGCCTGGCTCGCTGCGTCGTGATCGATCATCCACGCGGCGAGGCCGATTGGCGAATCCTCGATGCCGTACAGCGTCTGCGGCCGGTTCGCCATTTCCTGCGCATAGCCGAGACCGTGCTTGTAGAAGAAGTCGAGTTGATCGAATGCGTGCTTCTCGTCCGCCGAAAGGCTCGCCGGCGCGGGTTCTCCGAGCTTGAGCGCGTTCGCGATATCGTCCGGCACGGTCGCCGGCATGTTGGTATGCATGCCGAGGAGTTCCGGCGGCGCGACGAGCGCCATCTGCTCGGTCACCGCATTGCCCCAGTCGCCGCCCTGCGCGACGTATCGCGTATAGCCGAGACGCTTCATCAACGCGATCCACGCACGCGCGATGCGCTGCGGGTCCCAGCCGGTCGCAGTCGGCTTTCCTGAGAAGCCGTAGCCGGGCAGCGAGGGAATCACCACATCGAATGCGTCGGATGCGCTGCCGCCGTGCGCCGTCGGATTGACCAGCGGATCGATGATCTTCAGTTGCTCGATGATCGAACCCGGCCATCCGTGCGTGACGATCATCGGCATTGCGTTCGGATGTTTCGAGCGAACGTGGATGAAGTGAATGTCGAGGCCATCGATTTCGGTGACGAAGTTCGGCACCGCGTTCAATCGCGCTTCGACCTTGCGCCAGTCGTAGCTCGTTCCCCAGTAACGCGCGAGCTGTTGCATCGTCGCGAGTTGAACGCCTTGCGAGGCATCGGCGACGGTTTCGCGTTCCGGCCATTTCGTCGCTTTGACGCGGCGCTTCAGATCGGCGAGCTGCGCATCCGAAGCATGGACGCGAAGCGGGCGAATGGCGGTTTTGTCGCCGGCTTTGACTTGCACGATGCCGGCCGCGCTGTGAGCCGGCTCGTCGGCGAATGCGAGACGCGCGAACGCGCCGGCGGCAAGTGTCGCCGCCGCGACGCCGATGAAATGGCGGCGCGAGGGCGTGCTGATGGAAGCATCGTTGGACATACATGACTCCTGTATTCATGAACGGGGAGGAGCGATGTGTGCCGCGATGGTTTTATGTTGTTTTGCTCGTAGTCAGACCGTCACCGCCTCGGTGCGCCGCGATGGCTTATCGCAGCAGGTGACGGCATTATGTGCATGTGCACAAACCCGGTAAAGACAGGCGCGAGTACAAGACTTTTGTCGAGCGGGAAAGAGTGCGGGATCAATGCGCGGCATCCGTCGCCACGCGCATTTGCCTGCGCCGATAGACCGTGTCCCGCGATGCGAGCCAGTAATACACCGGCGACGTCAGCAGCAATCCGACGACCCACGACAGATCCGCACCGTCGAGATACTTCGGCACGGGGCCGGCGTACATCGGCGTGTTCATGAACGGAATCTGCACCGCGATGCCGATCGCATACGCAATCAACGCCTGCGGATTGAAACGGCCATAGATGCCGCCATCCACCTGAAAGATCGACTGGATATCGTATTTCCCTTTGTGAATCACATAGAAGTCGATGAGGTTGATCGCGGTCCACGGCACCAGCACGACGAGCAGCGCGAGCACGAGATCGACGAGATTCGCGACGAAGTTGGTCGATGCGCCGATCGCGCCATAGCAGCACGCAATGAGAATGACGACCGATAGCACCGCGCGCGACTTCGCCGTGGGAATCCAGCGATATGCGAAGGTCTGCAGCGACGTGATCACCGCGAGCACCGCGCCATAGAGGTTCAGCGCGTTATGGCTGATCACGCTCAACAGGAACAACACGAGCATCGGCAAGCCGAGCGGACCGGTGGCGAGCTTCACGGCGTCCATCGCGTCGACGCCGGGCGGCACCGCCAGCACCGCGACCGCGCCGAAGACGAACGCGAGCGTCGAGCCGATCGCGCAGCCGAGATACGTCGCCCAGAACGTCGATGCGACGCGCACGTTGGCCGGCAAATAGCGCGAATAGTCGGAGACGTACGGCGCGAATGCGATCTGCCACAGCGCGGAAAGCGAGACCGTCGCGAGCCAGCCAGCGAAGTCGAAGCCGCCGCGCGTCAGAAAATCGCTCGTCGAGATATGCGTGAAGATATACCCGAAGCCGACGAAAATGCCGATGCCGAGCACCCACGTCCCGATGCGGTTCAGGATATGAATGAAGCGATATCCGATGATGCCGATCAGTCCCGATCCGACCGCGCCGATCACGATGCCCACCGGCACCGATACCGAGTTCTCGATCCCATGCAGCGACTTGCCTGCCAGCACGATATTCGACGCGAAGAAGCCGACATACATCACGCCCGCTATGACAGTGACGAGCAGCGCGCCCCACGAGCCGAATTGCGCGCGGCTCTGGATCATCTGCGGAATGCCCATCTGCGGGCCCTGCGCGGAATGCAGCGCCATCAGCACGCCGCCGACCGCCTGCCCGACGATGATCGCGACGATGCCCCACAACAGATTCAGATGGAAGATCTGCACGCCGAGCGCGCCCGTCACGATCGGCAAGGGCGCGATGTTGCCGCCGAACCATAGCGTGAACAGATCGCGCACTTTCCCGTGACGGTCTTCGGGCGGCACATAGCCGATCGTGTGCTTCTCGATCAATGGAGAAGCGTTGCGTTGCGCAGTAGTCAAAGTCGTCTCCTGTTTGCGCGCGGCAAAGCGAATCCCTGACGCGCGAGGCGTCGTCGGGATTGCTCAGGCGCTTGAAGAAATCAGGCTTTCGTTGAGAGATGGTCCGCGAGTCTTAGCAGCATCGCGTCGCAATCGCGAAGTTGTTCGACGGTCACGTACTCGTCGGGCTTATGGCCCTGATCCATGCTTCCGGGGCCGCATACGATCGTCGGAATGCCGGCCTGGTCGAAGAGACCGCCTTCGGTGCCGAACGCCACCGTGCCGAATTCCGCCGATCCGCTCAATAGCGCGATGAGCCGCGCCGCTTCGCTGTCGGGCGATGTCGCCAGCCCCGGATACGCCGAAAGCGTCTCGACGCGAATGTCGGTGTCGGACTTCACCGCGCGCATCTTCGGCAGCAGCTCGGCGTGCGCGTAGGTTTGGAGATCGTCGGCGACCTTGTTCGCATCGAAGCCCGGCAGCGCGCGCACTTCGAAATCGAACTCGCATTCGGCCGGCACGATATTGAGCGCGCGCCCGCCCTTGATCATGCCCGTCTGCACGGTCGAATACGGCGGATCGAAACGCTCGTCGCGATGCCCCGGTTCCGCCAGGCGCTCGCCGATCTCTTCCAGACGGTTGATGAGACGCGCCGCGTACTGAATCGCGTTGACGCCATACGGCGCATAAGCCGAATGGCACGGCGCGCCCTTCACGTGACAGCGCATCGCGAGCTTGCCCTTGTGACCGAGCACTGGCTTCAGCGCAGTCGGCTCGCCGATGAGACACAGCACCGGTTTGTGCGCGCGCTTTTCCAGCTCGGCGAGCATCGGTCTCACGCCGAGGCATCCGACTTCCTCATCGTATGAAAAAGCCAGATGCACGGGCAGCTTCAGATCGCGTTGCAGAAACACCGGCACCGCCGCCAATACCGAAGCGAGAAAGGCTTTCATATCCGCAGCGCCGCGGCCATACAAGCGTCCGTCCCTTTCGGTGAGACGGAATGCGTCGACGGTCCACGGCTGGCCATCGACCGGCACGACATCCGTATGGCCCGACAACACGATGCCGCCACGATCGCGCGGTCCGATGGTCGCGAAGAGATTCGCCTTCGTGCGCTCCGGGTTATGAAACAGCTCGCATTCGACGCCGCATTTCGCGAGGTAATCGCGAATGAACTCGATCAGTTCGAGATTCGAATCGCGACTGACCGTCGCGAAGCCGATCAAACGTTCGAGCAGAGCGCGGCTCGTCATCTCACTCATCGCCGGGCACTCCGTAGCTCGGCGCGGCAGTCGGATTCAACGCACGGGTCACGTAGTCTTGCATCTGCGGCTTATACGCTTGCCAAAGCGTTTCCAGCTTGCCGATGGGATCATCGTCGGCCCAGTCGACACGCAGATCGACGAGCGGCCAGCTCATCTCGTCCGCGATCTTCAGCGCCGCAGAATGCACCGGCCCCGCTTCGCCGCCCGCCGCCATCGCCGCCTGCATGGCCGCGAGCAGACGGTCCGCGAGATGGCCGGACGCGTTCTCGAATGCGGGAATCATCGCGTCGATCACGTGGATGCCCGCGAGCATGTTGCCCGCCGCGACGCACTGCTTTCCCGCGACCGCGTGATACGTGCCGAGCGCCTGCCTGCCGCTGAAAAACGCGGTGCGGCCTTGCGCATCGATCACCGTCACTTGCCTATATTCGCGCCATTCGCTCCATTCGCTCGCGCCCAATGCGCGATCCAGCGCCGCTGAAGGATCGAGTTTCGCGTGCTCCAGATGATCGAGAATCTGCGGCCCGAGCGCGGGCAGCGTGACGTTCTGCGTCGCGACCGCGCCGATGCCCGCGCGCACCCACGGACAGCGCGCGCCCACCGCGATGCTCGATGAACTGATCGCGATGCCGAGCTGCCCCGTCCGTTCACATCGTCCGACGATAGAAAAAGTCATGTCGTCATGCCTCGCGCGGCGTCCAGCCATCGGGGATGACGGCGATCACGTCGATTTCCATCAGCCATTCCGGCTGGCCGAGCGCGACGACGGTCAGCCCCGTCGAAATCGGAAACACGCCCTTCAGCCACTTGCCGACTTCGCGATACACCGGCTCGCGAAAGCGCACGTCGGTGAGATACGTGGTCGTCTTGACGATGTGCGAGAGGTCGCTGCCCGCTTCTTCGAGCAATTGCTTCACGTTCTTCATCGCCTGCTCGGCCTGCGCGCGCGGATCGCCCAGCCCGACGAGATTGCCCGCGAAATCCGTGCCGATCTGACCGCGCACGTACACGGTATTGCCCGCGCGCACGGCCTGACAGAGGTCGTTGTCGAGCGTTTGATTCGGGTACGTATCCTTCGTGTTGAACATGCGGATACGCGTATGCGTAGGTTGGCTCATCGATGCACCTTGCTTATGGATGGATTGCGTTTCAACTCACCGCGCTTTCGACGCGCTCGACGCCCCCGGCATTCGCGCGCTGTTGCGGCGCGTCGTAATACGCGAGGTATTTGCGCTGCGTGACGATGTGGTCGGCGATATGCTTCGCGTCGTGCCACACGCCCCAGATGAACGCGGAGCCACGGCGCGAGAGCCACGGCAAGCCGAGGAAGTAAATGCCCGGCTCTTTGGCTACACCGCGTTGATGTTTCGGCTTGCCCTTTTCGTCGAAGGCATCGACTTGCAGCCAGTTGAAATCGACGGCATAACCCGTCGCCCAGATGATCGACGTGACGCCTTCCTTCGCGAGATCGAGCGAGAGAATGGGATGCGTCATGCATTCCGGATCGGCGGGAATGTTCCGCGCGTCGGGCTCTTCCGGCAGATCGAGGCCATTGCGGCGCGCATAAGCATCGGCGGCATCGAGCAGCGACAGATAGTTCTCGTCGCCGCGACGAATGTTGTCCGCGAGATCGGCTTCGAACGTGACGGCGGCGCCGTCGAACGATTTTGTCAGTCCGACGAGCGTGATGCCCTGATGCGCGAGTCGCCTGAAGTCCACGGTATGACCGCCGCGCGCACCGCTCACCGCGATCGTCACGTGCTCGCGGCCGGGCTTCATGACTTCCGCGTCCCATTCGCCGAGCACGCCGAGCCACCAGCAGAAGTCGCGTCCGCGATAGCCGCGCGGCGGACGATCGTGCGCGCCCACCGATAAATACACGCGCCGGCCCGCGCGCTGCAATTCATCGGCGATCTGCACGCCCGACGATCCCGCGCCAACGACGAGCACGCCACCTTCGGGCAACTGCTGCGGATTGCGGTAATCGGCGGAATGAATCTGCGTGAGGCGTTCTGTGTCCGGCGCGATCGGCGGTATGACGGGACGCTGAAACGGCCCGGTCGCGACGACCACGCGATTGGCTTCGATCGTTCCGTCAGACGTATCGACGGTGAAGCCCGGCCGCCCCGCATTGCGCACGACCTTCCTGACTTCGACGCCGGTGCGGATGGGCGCATCGAACTTTCTTGCATAGTCGACGAAGTAATCCGCGACCTGTTCTTTCGATGCAAAACCGTCCGGGTCGAAGTCCGCGAATTCGAGATTCGGGAAACGATCGTGCCAGGCGGGGCCATTCGCGACGAGCGAATCCCATCGGCCGGTGCGCCAGCGTTCGGCGATGCGATCGCGTTCCAGCACGAGATGCGGCACGCCGAGCTTGCTCAGATGTTCGCTCATCGCGACGCCGGCTTGTCCCGCGCCGACCACGAGCGTGTCGATAGTCGTTGTTTCCACTGTCATGGCTATGTCTCCGTGATGCCTTCGTGAAAATCTACGCGCCCCGACAGAATCCGAAAAATATATTTAAAAAATGCAAAGCATCGGATTTGACTATGCAATGATTTTTGAGCACTTCACAATGCGGCGGATCGGACCTTCAGGCTGAATCGATCGTATGGAAAGCCATCCTTTGCGCTATTCGCTGCGTCAGTTGCGCTATTTCGTCGTGACTGCGGAAGCCTTGTCATTCACCGCCGCGGCGAGAAGACTGCATATCTCGCAGCCGTCTATCTCGACCGCGCTCGCGGATCTCGAAGCATCGTTCGGCGTGCAGCTATTCATTCGCCACCACGCGAGCGGCCTGTCGCTGACGCAGGCGGGCCGCGATCTGCTCGGGCAAGCCCGCAATCTGCTGAAGATCGCGGAAGAACTGCAAATGGCCGCCAAGGAAATGGATGGCGGCATGACCGGCTCCATCGCATTGGGTTGTCTCGTGTCGCTTGCACCGCCGTTGATGCCGGGGCTCATCAGCCGCTTCACCGCCGGACACGCGGGCATTTCGTTTCGCACGGTGGAAGCGCATCAGGACGGTTTGCTGCGCGGCCTGCACGACGGCTCGCTCGATATCGCGCTGACATATAGCCTCGACCTCACCGAAGATATCGCATTCACGCCGCTGCTTTCCTTGCCGCCGTATGCGATCCTGCCGAAGACACATCGGCTTGCGCGCGCGCGTAAAGTCTCGCTCGCCGACTTACTGCCCGAGCCTTACGTGATGCTGGACTTGCCGCATAGCCGCGAGTATTTCGCCGCGCTCTTCGATGCGGTCGGCAGCCGTCCGGTGCCCGCGTTCCGTTCGTCTCAACCGGAAGTCGTGCGCGGCATGGTGGCGAACGGACTCGGCTATAGCATCCTCAATTTTCCGCTCAAATCGAATCGCACGGTGGACGGTGAAGACTTCGTGATTAAGCGCTTCAAGGACAACGTCAATGCGACGACGCTAGGCATCGCGCAGTCGCGCACGATGCGTCCGCGGCAAGTCGTGCATCGCTTCTCTTCGTTTTGCGAGACGTATATCCGGCGCCTGCATATCGATACGTAACGGCGAAAGTTATCCGCGCTGCATAGGGAAAAGCTTTGCTTTGTATCCGAAAACAATATTTTGGCTGGCAAATTGGCTTGATAGATTGATGTCCATGTCAAGCGCAAACGCCTTGAAACCTTGCGTTGGCGCGCTTCCCGGCAATGAGACACGGAGGGCTTCATGGCAAGCACGATCGCGGTGCAAACGCTCATCGGCGAGTTGCAGTCGAATTGCGAACGATCATTCAGCGATGCGCGCGCCATGCCGCCCGGTGTCTATACATCGCCCGAGTTTCTAAGCCTCGAAGAGCGCGAAATCTTCGAGCGCGAATGGCAATGCGTCGGCCGCGCGAGTTCCTTGAAAGAGCCCGGCGACTATCTGACGGCGCAGATCGGCGCGCAGCCCGTCGTCGTGTTGCGCGACGAACAGATGCAGCTCAAGGCGATGTCGAATGTATGCCTGCATCGCATGTCGGTGCTGCTCGAAGGGCGCGGCAACAAGCGCCGCATCGTATGCCCGTATCACGCGTGGAGTTATGGACTCGACGGCGAGCTGAGGGGCGCGCCGCTGATGGACCGGCAAGAAGGCTTCTGCAAGGAAAGCTATCGATTGCCCGCCTTGCGCTGCGAAGAATGGCAAGGCTGGATTTACGTCACGCTCGATCAAAACGCGCCGCCGGTGCATAAGCAGCTCGCCGAATTGAGCGAGCTCATTGGCGCGTATGGCATGACGGACTACATCGAAACTTTCTATGAAGAGCACGTTTGGGATACGAACTGGAAGATCCTTGCGGAAAACTTCATGGAAAGCTATCACTTGCCGATGCTGCATCGCGCAACGGTCGGGCCGCACTCGAAGCTCGAAGAAATGGAATGCCCGCCGGGTTATCCCGCGTTCAACTATCACTGGATCACGAAGGAAGCGAGCCTGCCTATTGGCAACGCGCATCCGGATAACACGCGTCTCGCCGGTCACTGGCGCAAGACGACCGCATTGCTCGCGATCTATCCGACGCATCTCGTCACGCTGACGCCGGGCTATTTCTGGTATCTCGTGCTGCAACCGCGCGGCGTCGGACGCGTGCATATCCGCTTCGGCGGCGGGCTTGCGCCGGAATTCATCGCCGACGCAGAAGCCAACGCGCACATGACCACACTCAAAAAGCTGCTCGACGAAGTGAACGCGGAAGACAGGCGCGGCGTGGAAGCCGTGTTTCGCGGCGTGCATGCGCCGCTCGCCAAGCCCGGCAATCTGAGCCATCTCGAACGGCCGAATTACGACTTCGCGCGCTATATCGCGGCGAAGCTCGCACGGCATTGAAGACAGGACGCGATCACGATGTCAGACCCTTCCTTCATCTCCTTCGCGGGCGTGAGCAAATCGTATGACGGCACGCATTACGTCGTGGAGGACTTGAACCTCGACGTGCGCAAAGGGGAATTCCTGTCGCTGCTCGGGCCGTCCGGTTCGGGCAAGACGACCACGCTCATGATGCTCGCGGGCTTCGAATCGCCGACGCAAGGCGAGATCCGTCTCGACGGCAGGCGTCTGGACGACAAGCCGCCGCATCAGCGCGACATCGGCATGGTGTTTCAGAACTACGCGCTCTTTCCGCATCTGACGATCGCGGAAAACGTCGCGTTTCCGCTTTCCGTGCGGCGCGTGAGCCGCGCCGAGCAGAAGACGCGCGTGAAGCGCGCGCTGGACATGATCGAACTGCCGCATCTCGCGAACCGGCGTCCCGCGCAGCTTTCCGGCGGCCAGCAGCAGCGCGTGGCGCTCGCGCGCGCACTCGTGTTCGAGCCGAGCGTCGTGCTGATGGACGAGCCGCTCGGCGCGCTCGACAAACGTCTGCGTGAAACGATGCAATACGAAATCATGCGCCTGCATCGCGAGCTTGCGCTGACGATCGTCTACGTGACGCACGATCAGGCCGAAGCGCTGACGATGTCCGACCGCGTCGCCGTCTTTTCCGATGGCCGCATCCAGCAGGCCGCCACGCCGAGCGAGCTGTACGAGAACGCGCAGAACGCATTCGTCGCGAACTTCGTCGGCGAGAACAATGGTTTGATCGGGCGCGTCGTCGGTGCGAACGACGAATGGGCGACGCTCGCGCTCTCCGATGGCAGCGTCATTCGCGGACGTTGCGAGCACGGCCTGCGCGCGGGCGACGAAGCGATGCTCGCGCTGCGCCCCGAGCGCGCGCACATTGCTGGCGCGCAAGGCATGCACGCCGATGAACACAGCAACGTCGTGCGCGCGCGTGTCGAAGAGCTCGTGTATTGCGGCGATCATCATCGCGTGCATCTGAAGCTCGGCCCGCGCGATGCGCTCGTGGTGAAGGTGCCCAACACGCAGCGTCATGCGTTGCCCCAGGCGGGCAGCACGATCGACATCGCCTGGCGTCACGACGATTGCAAGATCCTCGCGATGATGGCGCCAAAGAGCGCCCCCGCGATCGAACCCACCACCCCGCCGTCACCTTCCCTCATCTCGACCGCACCCGCAGGAGCCAACTGACATGCGCACTCACATCAAAGCACAATGCGCCGCACTCGCCGTCATCGCGTTCGCAACGGCATCGACTTATGCGGCGGAGACGCTCTCCGTCGTGACCTTCGGCGGCGCGTATGAAGCAGCCGCGAAGAAGGCTTATTTCGATCCGTTCACGCAGGCGACCGGCATCAACTTCTCGACTGAATCGTATGACGGCGGCCTCGCGAAACTCTCCGCGATGGAGCAGGCGAAGAACACGACGTGGGACTTGATCGACCTCGAAACCAACGACGCGATCACCGCATGCGATGAAGGTCTGCTCATGAAGTTCGACAAGAAATTGCTCGGCAACACGAGCGATTTCATCCCCGGCTCGATCAGCGATTGCGCGGTCGCGAGCATGGTCTGGTCGACGGTCTACGCCTACGACGCGAGCAAGATGAAGACGCCGCCCGCGACCGTCAACGACTTCTTCGATCTGCAGAAATTCCCCGGCAAGCGCGGGCTGCGCAAGTCGCCGAAGGTGTCGATGGAATGGGCGCTGATCGCCGATGGCGTCGATCCGAAAGACGTGTACAAGGTGCTCGCCACGCCCGCGGGCGTCGATCGCGCGTTCAAGAAGCTCGACACGATCAAGAAGAACATCGTGTGGTGGGAGTCGGGCGCCCAGGCGCCGCAACTGCTCGCGGACGGCGCGGTCGTGATGACGCAGGTCTACAACGGCCGCATCGACGATGCCGCGAAGAAGGAGAACAAGCCCTTCAAGGCCGTGTGGGACGCGCAGGTCTACGACTTCGAATGGTGGGGCATTCCCACGGGCGCGAAGCACGCGGATTCGGCCGCGAAGTTCATCGTATCGGCTTCGCAGCCGAAGGCGTATGCGGATTTGTCGAAGTACATCGCGTATGCGCCGCCGCGCAAGGATGCGATCGCGCTCATCGACAAGCAGCGTCTCGCCGATCTTCCGACCGCGCCGGATAACTTCAAGCGCGCCGTGCAGATCAACGCGAACTTCTGGGCCGATAACGCCGATCAGATCAACAAGCGGTTTCAGGTGTGGCTGACGCAATAACGCTGAGAGAATCGACATGCCTGCATCGATCCACGCCAACGCCGCCGGTTCGCTGACGAAAGCCGATGGCCGCGCTTCGTATCGAAGAACGCAGCGCCGTGCATCGGTGCAGGCGTTGTTGCTTGCCTTGCCGCTGATCGTGTTTCTGCTGTCGACGTTCATCGCGCCGATCGCGCTCTTGCTCGCGCGCAGCGTCGAGAACCGGGAAGTCCCGGACAGCATGCCGGCGCTGTCCCGCGCGCTCGATACGTGGGACGGGCGCGGCGTCCCCGATGAACGCACGTTTGCGTTGCTCGCCGCCGGGTTGAAAGATGCGCAGCAGAGCGGCCAGCTCGGCACCGTCGCGCGCCGGCTCAACTTCGCGCAACCGGAGTTTCGCAGCCTCCTGATGCGCAGCGCGCGCAGCATTCGCGATGAATCGCCCGCCGCATGGAAGCCCGCATTGATCGCGCTCGATGAACGCTGGAATTCGCCGGAGATCTGGCGTCTGTTGAAGCGTGCAGCGGCATCGCCGACGCCGGACTATCTGCTCGCCGCCGTCGATGCGCAAGTGACGCCGCAAGGCAATGTCGCATTCGTGCCGGATAACTCCTCGGTGTATCGACAGGCGTTTTTGCGCACGATTTCCATCAGCGCGTCGGTCACGCTGCTGTGCCTCGTACTGGGTTATCCGGTCGCATGGCTGCTCGCCAATCTGCCCGCGCGAAGCAGCAACCGTCTGATGCTCTTCGTGATCGTGCCGTTCTGGACGTCGCTGCTCGTGCGCACGACGGCGTGGTACGTGCTGCTGCAACCGGGCGGCGTCATCAACGGCCTGCTGACGGGACTCGGCCTCGCGACGCATCCGTTGCCGCTCATCTTCAATCGCACGGGCGTGTTGATCGGCATGACGCACGTGCTGCTGCCGTACATGATTCTCGCAATCTATTCGGTGATGAAAGGCGTGTCGCCGGTGTATGTGCGCGCGGCGCAATCGCTGGGCGCGCATCCGTTCACCGCGTTCGTGCGCGTCTATATTCCGCAGACGCTGCCGGGCGTGGGCGCGGGCTGCTTTCTGGTGTTCGTGCTGGCACTCGGCTACTACATCACGCCCGCGCTGCTCGGCGGCGCAGGCGATGAAATGATCAGTCAACTGATCGCATTGCAGACGAACACGCAACTCAACTGGGGGCTCGCGGGCGCGCTGTCCGCGTATCTCGTGATCTTCACGGCGATCTTCTATTTCCTGTTCAACCGGATCGTCGGCATCGATCGCTTGCGTTTCGGTTAAGGAGCCTGCTTTCA
This sequence comes from Caballeronia catudaia, assembly GCF_001544755.2. Taxonomy (GTDB): domain Bacteria; phylum Pseudomonadota; class Gammaproteobacteria; order Burkholderiales; family Burkholderiaceae; genus Caballeronia; species Caballeronia catudaia. Next base: position 29,865 of record NZ_FCOF02000013.1, read on the forward strand.
TGCCAGAACAACGCAACAGGGTGTTGACCGAGCGCATTGCGTCGCGATGGGTGCGCCTGCATACCGCGCTCGTGCTGTTCTTCCTCGTCGCACCGATTCTCGCGATCATTCCGCTGTCGTTCAATTCGGGATCGTATTTCTCGTATCCGTTGCAGGGCTTTTCGCTGCGCTGGTACGAGCAGGCGCTGACGAGCCCGGACTGGCAGCGCTCGCTTCTGAACAGCATCGGCATCGGCGCGGCATCGACGTTGATCGCCACGTGTCTCGGCACGCTCGCGGCGCTGGGCTTGTCGCGCACGCAGTTTCCAATGCGCTCGATCATCATGCCGATCATCATCTCGCCGATGATCGTGCCGATCGTCGTCGTCGCGGCGGGCTTCTATCTGATCTTCGCGCCGCTCGGGCTGGTGAATTCGTATCCCGGGGTGATACTCGCGCATGCGGCGCTTGGCACGCCATTTGTGGTGATCACCGTGACGGCTTCGTTGCTTTCGTTCGATCAGAGTCTCTTGCGGGCGGCGTCGGGGTTGGGCGCGAAGCCGTGGGTCGCGTTTCGGCGCGTGACGTTGCCGTTGATTACGCCCGCGGTCGCTACGGGCAGCGTGTTTGCTTTTGCGACTTCGTTCGATGAAGTTATCGTGATTCTTTTTATCGGCGGGCCGGATCAGCGCACCGTGCCGCGGCAGATGTGGAGCGGGATTCGCGATTCGATCGATCCGTCGATACTTGCTGTCGCGACCATGCTTATCGTGTTTGCTGTTTTGCTGTTTGCGAGTATTAATTGGTTGCGGGGGCGGGCGGCTGAGGCTAGCCGTGGGCTCGTTTGATTGCTTTTGCTGTGGCTTTTCGCTGGTCCCGTTTTCGTGTCGGTTTATTAGCGTTGCCCCTATGCGGGGCGGCAGTCACTTTCTTTGCTGCTGCAAAGAAAGTAACCAAAGAAACAGCTATCCCCAGCCTAAGCACTTCACACCGGCCGCGGCACAGGCGATTGGCTGAATGGCCCCCAGAGTAGCCAGTGCTCTCGAAGGTCCAATCGGGCGTGGACCGCGCACGGTCTGACAAGCCATAACGTTGAGCGCGCTGGTTCAGCACGAAATAGCATCGGCAAAGCGCTACGCGCTGCCGTCGGGTATGCAAGGGAAACCACGCGGATGCATACGCAGACGTGCACGCACAAGCAAACCCGATTGACCGGTCGGCCGCGAAGCGGGCTGGAGCTTGCAAGGGCTGAACCAGCGAACTAAGCGGCGCGATGAGTCAGACCGTGCGCGATCCAAGCCGCGCGAGTTTTGTGAGGGCACTCGCTACTGCTGGACCAAGAGAGCAGTTCTGTGCCGCGGCCGGCCTGAAGTGCTTAGGCTGGGGATAGCTGTTTCTTTGGTTACTTTCTTTGCAGCAGCAAAGAAAGTGACTGCCGCCCCGCACAGGGGCGACGCCAATAGACCGACACGAAAACGGGATCCATCGAAAAACGAAATCCAAATCGAAACCAAAGACCCTTAAACCACAGCTTCGGCCCGCCGCGGCAACATCCGATCGAACTCGCGCTTCACGATGCCGTAACACTCACAAGCACGCTCTTCCAATCCCGCACGATCCAGAATCTTGATGCAGCCGCGGCTGTGATGAATCAGCCCCGCATCGTGCAGCTTGCCAGCAGCTTCGGTCACGCCTTCACGGCGCACGCCAAGCATGTCGGCGATCATCTGCTGTGTCACGCGCAGCTGATCGTTCGGCGTGCGATCCGTCTGAATCAACAGCCAGCGGCACAGTTGCTTCGACAACGAGTGATGACGGTTGCACGCAGCCGTCTGCGCGACTTGCGTCAGCAGGGCTTGCATATACAGCAGCATCACGCGGCGCAGGAAGTCCGAGCGCCCGAAAGCCTCGCGCAACGCGCCCGCGCTCATGCGATACGCAACGCCCGCGCATTGCACCTGAACGCGCGTGGGCATCGTATCGCCGCCCGTGAGCACCGGAACGCCCGACATCCCTTCGCGGCCCACTGCCGCGACCTCGACGGAGCCGCCGTCTTCCATCGTATGCAGCAGCGAAATGATCGCCGTGGTCGGGAAGTAGACGTGATGAATGCGTTGTCCCGAATCGCACAGCAACTGCTCCGTGCGCAACTGGACGAGTTCGAGGTGAGGCGCGATAGCGGCCCATTCTTGCGGCGGAAGCGCGCCCAACAGATGGTTGCCGTGCAGGTCTGATTGAAGTGTCAACATTTTCTTTTTTCTCGTACGTGTGCGCTTGGCGCTTTCGTTTTCTTCCGGCTCGCAACAGGATCCGTGCATGCATCTGACGGCGTACATCGAATCCTGTTGCGACCAGCCCCGTAGCACGAACCCGCCGCTTGTTGTCGTTGGGGATGCGGTGATCTTCGTGCGTGGTCGTACATTAGCGAGAGCCGTGCCAACGCGCGCCAATCCTTATACCTGTGAGGGTTTGCGCGATTCGTGGGCCAACGCTCGTTATCGTCCGACGAACTGCGAGCAAAAGTGATTCATTCATGAAAAGCGGTCCTCATACGGATCGCGCCTCGCGCCCGATATGCGCCAAACGTTTTCCTCTGCGGATTGCCCCGCCAGCATGGGCGCGGGCGATTCATCCCGACGCGCAAACTCCATCCTTCGCGTGTGTGAAACCCTTGCCACCGTGGAAACAGCCCGGGCGCCAAAAACGTTGCATACGTGGTTAGCGTCCGCGGGCGCGGCGGCTATAGGCGTGGCGTAGCGCACCCTGGAAACCTTGTACGACGGGCCTGCGCGGGATTCGCTCAAGGACAGGCAACGCGCCACTCGTGATCGGGGGCGGATTCCCGGCGCGCGGAAAAATGTTGCATTGCTTATACGGACGCACGCCGTCCTTCGGCGTCGGCGCCGAAATCTTTACTCCGCGAACGTGATTCATGCAACGTCGAACATGCGTCGTTTGTGTTCAGCGAGCGCCGGAGGCACCATGCGTGACATACCTTCTTTGATCCGCAATGGAGCGAGGACATGAACGAAGCCATCGAGACCGGCGTGAAAACCGATACGGCCATCGACCTGAAGGGCCGGGTATCGATCTATCAGCCCGAGCAGGAAGGCCTGATCTTCCCCGAGCTGCCGACGTTTTCCAGCCATGCGGAACATCGCCGGTATCTGAAGGAGCGGCTCGTCGCCGCATGCCGCGCGTTTGCGCAGCAAGGCTTCGATTACGGTTTCGCGGGCCACCTCACCGTGCGCGACCCGGAGCATCCGTCGCTTTACTGGACGAATCCGATGGCCGTTCACTTCGCACAAGTGAAAGTGTCGAACCTGATCTGCGCCGATCATCAGGGAAAAGTGGTCGAAGGCCGCCACGCGGTCAACCGCGCGGGCTTCGTGCTGCATGCGGCCGTGCATGAGCAGCATCGGGACATCGTCGCGATGTGCCACGCGCATACCGTCCACGGCACCGCGTTCGCGGCGCTCGGCAAGCCGCTCGCTCCAGTTTCGCAGGACGCATGCGCGTTCTTCGAGGACCATGTCGTGATCGGCGATGAAGCAGGCAAGGTGGCGGTCGAAGTGAAGGGCGGCAACAAGGTCGCCAATGCGTTCCAGGGCGTGAAGGCCGCGATCCACCAGAATCATGGCTTGCTGACGGCGAGCCGTCACAGCATCGATTCGGCGGCGTTCTGGTTCATCGCGCTGGAGCGCTGCTGCCAGCAACAGTTGATGATCGAAGCGACGGGCATCGCGCCGAGGCTCGTGCCCGAAGAGCGCGCGCGCTATAGCCGCGAGCATGTGGGCAGCGATTACATCGGCTGGCTGCATTTTCAGACGATCTGGAACGATCTCGTCGCTACGCAGCCGGATATGTTCGAGTGACGCAGCGCGAGCCGCATCGACTTTTTTGTATGATGGCGGACCATCCACCTACGACGACACCAGGGACCATCGCCATGACCGCCGCAACGCAATTCGACCAGGTTTCCGTTATCAAGCGCGCCAACGTCTACTTCGACGGCAAGTGCGTGTCGCACACCGTTCTCTTCGCCGACGGCACCAGAAAAACGCTCGGCGTGATCCTGCCCGGCACGCTCAACTTCGGCACCGACGCGCCCGAGCTCATGGAAGTCCAGGCGGGCCAATGCCGCATCCGTCTGACCGGCAGCGACGAATGGAAGACGTATGGCGCGGGTGAGTCGTTTTCGGTGCCGGGCAAGAGCCGCTTCGATATCGACGTGACCGAAACGCTCGATTACGTCTGCAGCTATCTCTGATCGACCTTCGAAGCGCTTTCCTGCGGTCGAGAATCAGTTCGAGGTGACGGACCGGCCGGTCGGGCAAGAAGCGGGCGAATCGCAAGCTGTCCAATTTTTAGCGATGTCCACGTTTCGTGTACAATCGCCAAAACTGGACATCCGGACTTTCCGATGCCGCCGCTAGCCGACGATCACCATCTCGAACAAATGGCCGAAGCCGCCGCCGCCGCTTTCAGCGATGCGACCGGCCTCGCCGCCCGCCGCGTCGCAACGCCGAAGCGCGGCAACTACGACGCCGCGATCGAATTTCGCATCGGCGGGGCGCGCTTCAAGCGTCCGGTGACCGTGAAGGAAAACATCGACAGAGTCGGAGCGCTGTCAGCCTTCACCGCTTTATGCGCGAGTTGGTGCTCGCCGACAAGGCCGCTGCTCGTCACTACGCATCTTTCGCCCGACATGATCCGCGCGTGCCGCGAACTGGGCGTCGATGCGCTCGACCTCGCCGGCAACGCGAGTCTCGTCGAGGACGATAGCGTCGTGATCGTCTCGGGCCGTCCGCGCGTGGCGCAGAGCAAAGCACGCCGCTCCGGAACCTGGACCAGATCCACGCTGCGCGTCACGCTCGCGCTGCTCATCACGCCCGCGCTGCTCGCGCGCGGTTATCGAGATATCGCGCAACACGCGGGCGTCAGCCACGGCACGGTGCAGAACGCGGTGCGCGCGCTCATCGATCATCGCGACGTGTTCGAGCGGCCCGATGGACGCGGCCTGCAATTCGCCGACCGGGAACGGCTGATCGACGAATGGGTCACGCTGTATCCGCGGCAATTGCGCGAATCGCTGCTGATCGGGCGCTATCGAGCCGAAACAAACGACTGGTGGCGCGACGTGCCGGCTTTGCCGGGTCAATGCCAGTTCGGCGGCGAGCCCGCCGCGGCCATACTCACGGAATATTTGAAACCGGCGACGGTCACCGCCTATTGCGCAGATGCCGTCCCACGCGAGTGGATCATGCAGGCACGGCTGCGGCCCGAACCGGCCGGGAACGTCGAATTCCTGCGCGCGCCCGTCGCGCTCGCGCCCGTCGACGGACTGCCGCCGAACGTCGTCGCACCGCTCATCGTGTACGCCGATCTCGTCGCGAGCGGCGACCCGCGCAATCTCGAAACCGCCAGGATGCTGCGTGAACGCTACCTTGCCGCTTGAACTGCTGCCGCACCGGCCGATGGCCGCATCGACCGTCACGATGCTGCGCGAAGTCGTCGCCGCTTCCGGTGCGACGCAGATCGCGTGGTTCGTCGGCGGTGCGAGCGCGCGCGACATCCTGCTCACGCACGTCCACGATATCGAAGCGACGCGCGCAACCGCCGATATCGACATCGGCGTTTCGATACGAAGCTGGACCGGCCACGACGCGCTGCGGCGCGCGCTCCTCGCATCGGGCAACTTCGCCGCGCCGAAAGGCTCGGCGCATCGGCTGAACTACAGCGCCCCGGCGACCCGTGAGCGCACGTGGCTCGATATCGTGCCATTCGGCGGCGTGCAGGACGCACAAGGCGAAATTGCGTGGCCGCCCGACGGCGCCGTGCGCATGAACGTCGCGGGCTTCCGGCAGGCGCTCGATGCCGCGATTCCCGTTCGCATCGCGGCAGATCTCGTCGTGCCGGTCGCGTCGCTGCCCGCTCAGGCGATGCTCAAGATCATCGCGTGGCAGGACCGGCACGCGGCCGACCGCAAGGACGCGATCGACCTGCTCTTTCTGATGGCGCATTACGAGCAAGCCGGCAATCGGGACCGTCTCTATGCCGATGCCTTCGATCTCGTCGAGCGCCACGGTTTCGATCCGGAAATCGCCGGCGCCGCACTTCTGGGCCGCGACACGGCGGCGCTCGTCGATGAAGACGTCCGCGCGCAAATTCTCGCCATCTTGCGCCCGGACGATCCCGCGCCGCCGATCCTCACGCACATGCTCGGCTCGCGCACGCCGGTCTTCGACGACCACACGTCGGAACGCGTCGCCGCGTTGTTCGACGCATTCCGCGAAGCCTTTTAGACACTCAACCGTTGCGGAACAAATAGCTATACGCGTTGAGCGCTGGCACGCCGCCGAGATGCGCGTACAGCACCTTCGAGCCTTCGGGAAACTCGCCGTTGCGCACCATCTGGATCATGCCGTCCATCGATTTGCCCTCATAGACGGGATCGGTCAGCACGCCTTCGAGCCGCGCGCAAAGACGGATCGCCTCCAGCGTGCCCTCGTTCGGCAGGCCGTATTCGGGGCCGCCGAAGCGCGTATCCAGAATCACGTCCTCACGCGTGATGTCCTGGCCGAGCTCGACGAGCTCCGCCGTGTGCTTCGCGATGCGCAGAATCTGCTCGTGTGTCTGCTCCGCTTTCGCCGATGCATCGATGCCGATGACGCGCCGCGCGCGGCCGTCCGCCGCGAAGCCGACGACCATGCCCGCCTGCGTGCTGCCCGTCACCGAGCACACGACGATGTAATCGAACTTGAAGCCGAGTTCCGCTTCCTGCGCGCGCACTTCTTCCGCGAAACCGACGAAGCCGAGGCCGCCCAACGGATGCTCGGAGCACCCGGCGGGCACCGGGAACGGTTTGCCGCCCGCCGCGCGCACGCTTTCCATCGCGTCCTGCCAGCTTTTGCGGATGCCGATATCGAAGCCATCGGCGACGAGGCGCACGTCCGCGCCCATCATCCGCGACATCTGGATATTGCCGACTCGATCGTAGACGGCATCGGAGTAATTGACCCAGTTTTCCTGCACGAGCACGCACTTCATGCCGAGGTGCGCCGCGACCGCCGCGACCTGCCGCGTCTGGTTCGACTGCACGCCGCCGATCGACACGAGCGTGTCGCAGCCTTCCGCAATCGCTTCGGGAATCAGATATTCGAGCTTGCGCGTCTTGTTGCCGCCGAACGCGAGGCCGCTGTTGCAGTCCTCGCGCTTCGCGTACAGCTCGACCTTGCCGCCGAGATGCGCGGAGAGACGCTTGAGCGGCTGGATGGGCGTCGGTCCGAAGGTCAGCGGATAACGCGGAAAACGTTGCAGGTTCATGATCGGCATCCTCGTGAGGGGGAACGCCCATCGTAGAGAGTGCCGGGTTCGGCCGGGTTGCGAAAAAAATCCGCTACGCCTAACGTTTCTGGATAAAAGGGTCCACTCGCCTACTTTTATTTCGCATAAAAACGCACTGACGCAATGAAAAAAGCCGCGCTCACATCAAACCCGCATCCGGCGGGCGTCCAGACCGACCGCGTCGATCGCGCGATCCTGCGGCAGCTTCAGCGCGACGCGTCGATCTCGAACGTCGCGCTCGCCGAGAAGGTCAACCTGAGCGCGCCCGCGTGCCTGCGGCGCGTCGAACGGCTGCGCGAGGCCGGCTTCATCCGCGCGACCGTCGCGCTGCTCGACCCCAAGGCGCTCGACGCGGGCATGCTCGTCCTGATCGGCGTGATTCTCGACCGCTCGACGCCCGACTCCTTCGCCGACTTCGAAAAAGCCGCGCAGAAGGTGCCGGGCTGCATGGAATGTCACGTCGTGACCGGCGAGTTCGATTTCTTCATGCTGATCCGCACGCGCGACAGCGAAAGCTTCAACCGTCTCCACGCCGAAAAGCTGCTCTACCTGCCAGGCGTGCGGCAGATCCGCACTTTCATCGTGCTGCGCGAGATTCTTTCGACGACCGCGTTCCCCGTCGGCGAGGCGGCCGGCGCGCGCGCGTCGTAACGTCTGAGACACTTTTGCGAAAGACCTGCTGAAAAATTACGCTACGATTCAGGGTTTTCCATGTCTGGACATCCCGTTTCGTCGTGATCGCGTCTGAATTCAAAGCTTTGGCCAAAGCGGCGCTGACCCGCGCCGCCGTGTGGCTGCGTCCGCATCTGCGGCCCCGCTCGCTGCTTCTCCTGCCCGCGCTCTTCCTTATATATGTGCTGGTGCTGATTCCGTTCACGCCCGGCATCCGCGATATCCGCCGCGCGAAGGTCGACCAGCCCGCGCAGATCTATTCCGCCGATGGCAAGCTGCTCGCCGAATTCAGGCCGACGCATCGCGAATGGGTGAGCCTGAAGGAAATCTCGCCGCAAGTGATCGACGCGCTCATCGCGACGGAAGACCGGCGCTTCTATCAACATCACGGCATCGACTTCCGGCGCACGGCGGGCGCCGCGCTGCGCACGTTCTCGGGCAACCGGCAAGGCGGCTCCACGCTCACGCAGCAGCTCGCGCGCAATCTGTATCCGGAGGAAATCGGCCGCTCGCAGACGCTCACGCGCAAGCTGAAGGAAGCGATCACCGCGTTCAAGATCGAGGCGCTCTATTCGAAGGACGAGATTCTCGAAACCTATCTGAACACGGTGCCGTTCCTCTACAACGCGTATGGCATCGAGATGGCCGCGCGCACTTACTTCGACAAATCCGCGGGCCAGCTCGACGTGCTCGAGAGCGCGACGCTGATCGGCATGCTGAAGGGCAACAGCTATTACAACCCGGTGCTCAATCCGGAGCGCGCGCTCGACCGGCGCAACATCGTGCTCGGGCAGATGGTGAAGTTCGGCCACCTGCAGCCCGCGAAGCTCGACGCGCTCACGAAGCGCCCGTTGCGCATCGACTTCGAGCGGCAGACGGAAGAGCCGGGACGCGCGCCCCACTTCGCGCAGCAGTTGCGCAAATGGCTCATCACGTGGGCCGACGACAACGACTACAACATTTATTCCGATGGCCTCGTCGTGCGCACGACGATCGACTCGCGTCTGCAGACGATGGCGACGAACGCGCTCGCGTGGCAGGGCAATCAGTTGCAGTCGATCGCGAACGCGGCGTGGGGCGGCCGGGGCGGCTGCGCGAATGCGAACGCGGATCTCGCGCACGCGTTCATCCGCGAGACCGATCAATACCGCGCGCTGCGCACGGGCGGCACGAACGATGCCGACGCGCTCAAGCATCTGGGCGTGGACCGCGCGTTCATGCAGACGCTGTGCGAAAACAAGACGCGCGTGCAGGCCGCGTTCGTCGCGCTCGATCCGCGCAACGGCCAGATCCGGGCGTGGGTCGGCAGCCGCGATTTCACGCAGGACCCGTTCGATCACGTCGCGCAGGCGCGCCGCCAGCCGGGTTCGACCTTCAAGCCCTTCGTCTACGGCGCGGCGTTCGATCGCGGCGCGAAGCCGACGGACACGTTCGTCGATCAGGCCGTCGAAATTCCGGTGCGCGGCGCCGAAACCTGGCGTCCGACCGACGATTCGCCGCCGTCGGGCCGCCCCGTGAGCCTGCGCGACGGCATCGCGTATTCGAAAAACCGCATCACCGCGCAACTGATGGAATCGGTCGGGCCGGCGCGCGTCGCACGGCTCGCGCGCGACATGGGCGTGCGCGAAAGCCATCTCGACGTGGTGCCGTCTCTCGCGCTCGGCACGAGCCCGGTGACGCTGAAGGAGATGGTGTCGGCGTACGGCACCATCGCGAATGATGGTTCTTATATAGAGCCGCTGCTCGTCACGCGTATCGAGAACAAGGACGGCGACGTGCTCGCGCAGTTCGAGAGCGCGCCCGAGCGGGCGCTGTCGGTCGATGCCACGCGCAAGCTCGTCGACGTGATGCGCGACGTGATCAATCGCGGCACGGGCACGGCGATCCGCACGCGTTTCGGCGTGCGCGCTGACGTCGCCGGTAAAACCGGCACGACGCAGGACAGCGCGGACGGCTGGTTCATCCTGATGCATCCGCAGCTCGTCGCGGGCGCGTGGGTCGGCTTCAACGACAGCCGCGTGACGCTGCGCAGCGATTACTGGGGACAGGGCGCACACAGCGCGCTGCCGATCGTCGGCGACTTCATGCAGCGCTCATTGCGCTCGCATGTGATCGACGCCCGCGCACGCTTCGACACGCAGGAAACGCCGGGCTTCTGGGAGGCGAGGCTCACGCGCCTGCGCACGTGGATCGCGCAGACCTTCACGAATGAACCGAAGCCGAGCACGGCCAAGCAGACGTCGGTGCAAAAACCGGTACGCGCGAAGCGCGCGCCGTCCGAGCCGGAAGCCGAGGTGACCGACACCCCTTCCGAATCGCCCGTTTTCACGACGATGCCGCCGATTCTGCCCGCGCCTGGCGAAGCGGTGTCGTCCGTTGCGCCTGTGGCACCGGCAGAAGCAGCATCCGACACGCAGCAATAACGATCGCGCCCTGACGCGGCACGAAGCAAAAAAAACGCCATGCGGAAGTTCTTCCGCATGGCGTTTGTCTTTGAGCGCTTCGCCGATTACGACGTGGCGATCGTCGGGTTCGTCACGTTGATGGTCGGACCCGCGTTGTCCCACTGCTCGACGATCAGCGGGTACTTCCACTTCGGATTCGAGCTGCTGATCTGGCCGTTGACGATGTAGCCGTCGAGCGACAGACCCTGAACCGCGAACGAACCGCCGGGGCTGGTCGTGTCGACGTGGTTCGTGATGGCGATCGTGACCGTCTTGCTGATCGGACCCGGCAGCGAGCCGAACCACACGTTGATGCCGCCGCCCTTGCAGTTGGCCGTCGTCGGGCTGTTGATCGTGATGTTCTTGAACACGGCCGAGTTGTCGTTCGGCTCGAAGTCGAGACCGCACGCCGGCGCCGTGCCGTTGATGTTTTGCCAGGTCGGGCTGTTGAACGTGATCGTGTCGCCCGAGATGATCGACACGCCCTGACGGCGGCAGCCGTCGGCCTTGTGGTTGTCGACGCGCAGGTTGTACGTCGGCACGCCCTTCTTGGTCTGGCTGTCGTTGATGTAGATGCCGTCGCCCCACGTGTTGATCGTGGTCGGCGCCGTGAGCGTCACGTTCGTCGCGCCCATGATCGTGAAGCCCATGCCGTGCTCGCCGCCCGACGCCGAGTTCAGTTCCTTGCTGCCGTCGAGATACGCGTTTTCGACGACGACATTGCTCACGTCGACGATACGGATCATCTGATAGATGTCCGCGTTGTGCGCCAGCAGCTTGATCGACGCGCCCGACGCGAAACGGATGTGGCTGTTCGAGCGCAGCGTGAGACCGGTCGTGTCGATACGGACCTGGCCCGAGATCAACAGGATCTGACCGACGGAACCGTCGATGGCGGCCTGGAGTGCGGCGCGGTCGTTGGTCTTTCCGTCGGCCTTCACGCCGAACGACGAAGCGGCGATGGTGCCGGCGGTGTTGTCCGCGGCTGCCGACGTCGAGCTGGCGGGCGTGGTCGTTGCCGCGCTCGCGGGCGCTGCGGCGCTGGCCGACGAAGCCGGCGTGGCCGAGCTTGCGGGGGTCGACGAGCTGGCGCCGCCGTTGTTGCGCTTTCTCCAACGATCGGCGACCGAGTCGGGCGTTCCATCGCCGCCGCCGCCGCATGCGGCGAGCACCATTGCACCGCCGCCGGCGATCAGCGACGTGAGCAGCTTGCGGCGGGTTGCGATGGGAGCGTTGACGACGGAAGCGTCTGCCTGAATGTCTGCCTGAGTGTTGTTCGGAAGCATTAGTCTTTCCAGTTTTTGGTCGTGCGTGAGCGACGGGCGTACCCATCTCTGCGACATCGGCCGCACGCGACGTTTCTTAAGGGCAAATGAGATAACCCACGCAAAAATAGCAGGCGCAAACGTTTGCGCCGCTCAGCGCTCGACAGTCGCGCAGGGCGACTCCGAAAGGCATCTCGGCGAAATACGAACGACTTCGGGATTCAAGAGACCAGATATCTGGAACAACTCATTCATCCGTGCCCGACAGGCCGAAACCGGACCCACGAAGCGTTGAAGTCTGACGGGAAGCAATTACCGTCTTTTATTAATACTACAGATTGTTACTGGGCGTTTCTACCCGCTAGTTGTTACAGAATGTACGCTTGTAACTTTTTATTTTCCATTTCCAGGACTTTTTTACGGCGTATTTTCCGTTTGAACGGCTGTGGAGACAATTAATCCATCTCATCAATCATTCTTAATATCGTATCCTGAAAGCTTTTGTTAATACGGGTTTAATACTACGATTAATATTCGTCTGAACAAAATCTAATGACAATACGAACGTTCACGCTCCAAGCGTGCGGCAAACGGCTCTGCTACGCCTCGTAAGGGCTTGACGCACCTGGCTTTTGTATAACGAAATGATCTGAAACCGACTGATTGTTTCGATTAACCGCGTGTGATTGCGTGTGATTCTCAATGCTGCGTGCGGTTTTGGTGCGCTTCCGCACGTTCGTGCATGCACCGGGCTGGAATGATTAGCGGATTAACCATCTGGGTCGCCCGGCGATTCGAATTTTGTAAGCGCCGTCGCCAAAAAAATTTTTAATTGCCAGAGGAAAGACCCTACAGGGAGTAACCCTTATCGGGTTTTTACGCATGCGAAGAAGTGTGCTGAAGGCTCGCATCGGCAGAGATTACCCGGCTACCTCCAATAATCTGATCAAATAATAATAGGATAATCTGCAGACGAATATAAATAATCTGATCTTTCGCATGCGCTTTGTCGGTCATATGTTCCATTTCGCACCGAACGAAAGCCGCGCAAGCACTAATCTCAATCCTGGTCCCGCCTCGCCGGACCGGCAACGCACGATGAAAGACATGTTTTTCTCACCTTCCGAGACTCGATTCGGACGCTCGCCGGCGTCCGCGCGGCCAGGTGCCTTAGCGAACGGTCGTGCCGTCCGTTTTCATGCACGCTCCCCCTCTCACGCGCGAAAGCAGTCAGCCTTCGCGACCTCCCATCGCATGACCCGTATCGTCCTGACGTCGAGCCACGCGACGAAAGGCTCCCACGCAGGAGAAGTTCAGTGCTGAGCGCAGCGGTGCAATCAGTAAGACGCCGTCTCGGCGGAGTGCATCAGGATCACAAACGCATCGCGAGAAGCGCGGTCGTGCTCCTGGCATTCGTGATCCTCGGCAAATGCATCGGCGCGTCGAAGGAAATGGCGATCGCCTGGCGCTATGGGATCAGCGGCACCGTCGACGCTTATCAGCTCGCGCTCACGCTCGTCACCTGGCTGCCGACGATGCTCACGAACGTGCTGAGCGTGCTGCTGATTCCCGCGCTCGTCTCGCTCAAGGACGACAAATCCGAGCAGAACGGCTTTATCGGCGAGCTCGAAGGCGTGGGGCTCGTCATCGGCCTCGCTTCGTGCCTGCTGCTCTGGCTCGGCTGGCCCTATATGGCGGAGGCGGTCGGGAGCAATCTCGCCGAGTCGACGCGCGAAATATGCCGGCACATGATCATCGGCATGTTGCCGGTCGGCGTGCTGACCTTCACGATCTGCATTTCATCGGCGCGGCTGCAGGCTTCCGGCAAGCACATCAACACGTTGCTCGAATGCGTGCCGGCCATCGGCCTGCTCGTGTTCGTGCTCGCCGCGCCGGACAACGAGTCGATCTGGCCGCTCGTCGTGGGCACGTCGCTCGGCTTCGTGGTGCAGTCCGCATGGCTGCGCGTGCTCGCGCGCCGCGCCGATTCGATGCCCGCGCTGCCGCGCGTCTCGACGCGCGCGAAACAGTGGCCGGCCACGATCCGCTCGATGGGCACGCTCACGATCGGCTCGGTCGTCGCCGGTCTCTGGCTGCCGGTCGATCAGTATTTCATGGCGCAACAGGGCGATGGCGCCATCGCGACGCTCGGCTATGCGAACCGGCTGCTTTCGCTCGTGCTCAGCATGGGCGCGCTCGCCATCACGCGCGCGACCTTGCCGATTCTCGCGGAGATTCTCCATCGCGGCGATCACGAGCGCGCGCGCAGCACGGCGCTGAAGTGGTCGGGCATCATGACGGCGGTGGGCCTGACCGGCGGCGTCATCGCGTATGTGCTCGCGCCGTTCGTCGTCAAGCTGCTCTTTCAGAAGGGCGCCTTCACGGCCGACGACACCATCGCCGTCACGACGCTCTTCCGTTATGGGCTGCTGCAAGTGCCCTTCTATTTCGGCATGTGCGTGCTCGTGCAGTTGTTCGCGAGCGAGACGCGCTATCGGGCAATCACCGTGTTTTCGCTGATCGGCTTCGGGACCAAGATCGCCGGCAATATCATCCTCATCCGCTTCTTCGGTGCGCAAGGCGTGCTGCTCGCCACCGGCATCGGCGCGTTCGTCGTGCTCGCGTGCTACATCTTCTGGACGCGTTTCGCGCCGCCTTTCGTGGCCCCGGAAGCGAAAGCCGGAACGGATACGCCCGAGTGAACGACGGCCTCCGAATGGAGGCCGTTTTGCGATGAACCCGTCGGGCACGTCCTCACTTCGCGCTCGAAGCAAAACGGCCTCCCGAGGGAGGCCGCACAATGGAAACCACCGCCGAACAAGCGGTCGCGCTGCTCGCTCGACGACTCAAACGAACAGCCCGAACTCCATTTCCGCCAGCCGGTTTTCTTCCGACCGCGTCGCGCGCGCGACTTCCGCCATCGTCGCGGGCTGCACGCCGTAGGTCTCTCTCAGATGCGCATGATGTGCGAGCACCGCTTCGAGCACGGCGAGGTTCTCGGCGAGATTCGCGCCGAAGTTATGCGGATGCCACCATAAATGAAACGACCGTCCCGTCCGCGCCGCCGATGTCATCGACTGCTTGATGCGATGAATCCGCAGCCATTCCAGCGCACGTTTGTTGCGCGCGTAGGGACGCAGAAAGCGGCTCGAACGCACGTCGACGAGACCGCGCGACGGCTGCGGATCGAAGGCGTGATCGCCGGAGAGGTCGATGTACGCATCGGCGAGACGGGCCGCGCGGCGCAGCGCGGCTTCATCGGCGCGCGCGGTTTCGCGGTACATCCAGTTGCGCTCGGTGCCGCGGTACGCGATCAATCCGTGCGCCGCGCAAACCGGCAGATACGCGTTGTTCACCTGATTGCGCGGAAAGACGATGCTCGCGGGCGGATCGGCGAGACGTTTGATCGACGCGACGGACGCCGCCATGTCGGCGGCGAACTGCGCCTTGTCCTGCCCCGCTTCGAGCGCGTAGTAATGACAGAACGTATGGCTCGCGAGCTCGCTGCCTTCGGTGTCGACGATCTGCCGCGCGAGCGACAGACCGTAGTGATACGGATCGCTTTTCTCGTCCGCGCCGATCGAATCGAGATAGCCGCCCGCGTACGGGCTCAGCTTCGCATCGGTATAACTCGGGCGCACGTCGGGCAGATTCGCGAGCAGGTCCTTCTTGTTATCGAAGAGCAGCATGCCGACCGTCGCCCAGGTCGCCTTCACTCGATACTTCGTGAACATCGTGAGCATGGCCGGAATCGCCTCGCGCACGCCGAGGATGTTCTTTCCGTATGTGGCGATCGAGCGATGGTCGCGCACGCCCCACATCAATTCGAAATCGAGCGAAATCAGGAAGTAGGACATCGTCGTCAGGGCATCAGGAAATAGTGATAGACGCCTTCGAAATAGCTCTTCGTGGCATCGGCGGAGACAGCGATGAACACGCCGAGCGTGATGGCGAGCACGCCAGCGTTCTTGAGCCTGATCTCCGGTGCGAGGAAGGGCAGGAGCAGCGGCACGCAATACCAGACGCGGCCCTTCGCGAACGGGAACACGAAGAACGCGACGACGAGATACACGAAGAGGCCCACGTGCATGATCGACATGCGCGTAAGGGACATCTGGCGGCGCGTATCCGGCGAGCGCCACGTCGAGTACAGCACCATGACGGACGCCATCGTGTAGAAGAACAGCAGCGCGAGCAGCTTGATCGTGAAGTTTTCCTGATAGCCGGTGTATTCGTCGATACGCCGTCCGCCGTAGTTCGCGAACAGGAACTTCGCCGCCGACGCCAGCACGATCGCCGCCACGCTCACCGCGACGAGCGCGCGTCCCTTTTTCTCGCCGCATATCACTGCGGTCAGGAGAAAGGCCGTGGGCACGGCGAACGTCGTGTGCACGAAGCTCGCAAGGCCCATGCCGAACGTCGGGCGGTTGAAGCGCAACGCGAACAGCATCGCGATGGCCAGGCCGAAGCCCTGGCGGATCTGGAACAGCCCGACGGTTGCGAGCGCGTACGGAATGACGAGCCACAGGAGAAGGCCCACGAGCGGCCGCCGCGTCTGCAACAGCGAATACATCACGACGAGATTGAGCAGGATCACCGTCGTGCGGATGCCGCCTTCGGGCGTCACGCCGAGCGCGTTCAGAAAGATGACCCACGAGCGCCAGCCGAGCTCTTCCGTGATCAGGCTGACGAGAAAGCCGAAGTCCGATTGGCGGCTCTGGTAGAACTGCATGAGCCAGTGCCAGTCCGTCGAGCGGAAATACCGGATGTACGCTTCCTGGTCGAAGATCATCCCGACGCTGCGGTCGCGAAACGCGAGGACCGCGAGCGTGGCCGCCGCGAGCACCAGAAACGCCCATCCGGAAGGCGTCATGAAATAGGCGAAGCCCGTCACGCGTCTGGCGGGCGCGGGTTGCTGCGCTGTGTTGTCCATTGTCGTTGCTTGCATCACTTGGCCTTGTTTTCGCTTTAGTTATAGTGTGTCGCGCGGCTTTTATGGCACGAGCCGCAGGTTGGTGACGACGATCTTCGGTCCCGCCTTGTCATAGTCGATGCTCTCGACCGTCGACATCCGTGCGCGCACCCACGTTGGCGAATGACTGACGATCTGCCCGGACACCCTGCGCCCGTTCAGCTTGAGCGACGACACGGCGAATGCCGCATCGCTCGAGCTTTCGTCGCGATGATTCGTGATGCCGATATCGACGTGCTTCGGCACCGGCCCCGCGATCTCCTCCAGCCAGACGATGATCCCATAGCGGCAATTACGCGTCACCGGATCGACGATGCGGATGTTCTCCAGAATGTCGGCGTTGCTGTTCGGCTCGGCGTCCAGGCCCGCTTCCGGCTGCGTGCCGCCGATGTTCTCCCACAGCGGACGCTCGAACACGATGTTGCGCCCGCTGATGATCGAGACGCCCTGTCGGCGGCAGCGGTCCGCATGATGCTTCACCACGCGGATATGACTGCTGTACCTGTACGGAATCTCGTAGCTGTTGGCGATATAGATGCCATCGCCCCAGCAGCCGACCGTCTTCGGCGAAATCAGCGTCACTCGCGTGCTGCCGGCGATCGAAAAGCCCATGCCGTGGCCGTTTTCACGCAGCGCCGGTTTGGCGGCGTTCAGCTCCTTGCTGCCGTCGAGCACCGCGTTTTCAACCAACACGTTGTCCACGTCCCAGATGCGGAACATCGAATAGAACGACGTGTCGTGCGGCAGCAGCTTGATCGACGCGCCCGGCGCGAAGCGCACATGACTGTCGCGGCGCAGATCGAGCCCCTTGGCGTCGATACGGCACTTGCCGGTGATCAGAAGCGTCTGATCGACGGACCGGTCGATGGCGTTCTGCAGCGCGATGCGGTCGTTCGTCTTGCCGTCGCCCTTCACGCCGAACGACTTGTCGGTGACGACCTCACGCTCCGCCGACGCGCGCGCGTCCAGCCCCACGGCGCTCGCGCCGCCGGCCACGGCGCCCATCAACAGTGAGTGAATGACGCGCCGCCTGTCGACCATTACGCTTTCTCTCCGGTGACCGCGCGCGGATATCCCGTGCTCTTGCCTTCGTCGCTGCGTCCGCGTGCGCCGAGCCGGGAAAAGATGCTGTCCCACTGACGCAGAATCGCCTGCGACGAGTAGCGTTGCCGCACCGAAGCCGCCGCCTTGCGCCCGAGCTCCGCGCGCAAGGCTTCGTCCGACATCACGCGCCGCAGCGCATCGGTCAGCGCGGCCTTGTCGCCGGCCGGCACGAGCACGCCGTCCTGGCCGTCGCGCGTCAGCTCGCGCGGGCCGCTCTTGCAATCGAACGCGACGGTCGGCAGGCCCAGCGCCATGCCTTCGAGCATCGCCATCGGCAGGCCTTCGTAGCGCGACGACAGCACGAACGTATCCGAGCGCGCCATCTCTTCCCAGGGCGTCGTCGTCTTGCCGGGCATCAGCACGCGCTCGCCCAGCTTCCGTTGCGCGACCTGCGCTTCGAGCGCCGCGCGCTCCGGGCCTTCGCCCCAGATCCACAAATCCCAGTCCGGAAACTCGGGCGCGAGCGTCGCGAAGACGTCGATCAGCCAGTCGAACGCTTTTTGCGTGTTCAGCCGCCCGACCGCGATGAGCCGCTTGCGCGCGCCCTTTTCGACGCTCGCCGGATCGAGCAGAAGCAGTTCGTCCGGCAGCGGATTGGGCACCACTTCGATGCCCTTCACGCGCGGCACCATCTTCCGGAACGACGCCTCCATGTTGTCCGTGAGCAGCGTCAGCAGATCGGCGCTCGGATAGACAAAGCGGCACATCTGCATCATGAGCGACGAGCGGCCGTCCGCCGACGGATCGATATGCTCGCTCGCGATCACCGGAATGCCGAGGCCGCGCGTCGCGAGGATCGTCGTGAGGTTCACGTTCGACAGGAACGACACGACGACATCGGGCGCGCTTTCGCGAATCAGCGCACGCAACGCGCGAAAACGCGCGGGATACTGCAGCATGCGCGCGCCGGCCTTCACGCGATCGGCGAGGAACACGCAGCGGACGTTTTCCGCGAGCGGATAGAAGCAGGCGCCGCGGCCGCTGTACGTGATGACGAGCGTGACGGTGTCGCCCCGCGCCGCCCACGCGTTGACGAGCGACGCGGCCACGCGTTCCGCGCCGCCGCTTCCCATCGAACTGACGACGAGCATGATCTTCATGGTCGGCGGCTCCTCAACGCTCGGCAACGGGAACGCGCAGATTCGCGCGCCGCGGCACCTTCACGCCGGACGCTTCGAACACGTCCTGCCAGAGCGCGATGGTCTTCGGGAACGCGAACCGCTCGTTGACGGCGCTCGCGCGGAGCGCCATGCGATGACGCTCGGCGTCGTCCTTCATCAGCGATTCGAGCGCCTTCGCGAGCGCACCGGCGTCGCCGACCGGCTTCACGAGCAGCCCGTCCGTCCCATGCGTGAGGATTACGCGCGGGCCGGAATCGCAGTCGTAGCTGACGGCGGCGCAGCCGTGCGCCATCGCTTCGACGAGCGTCATCGAAAAGCCTTCGAAGTGCGAACTCAGCACGTACAGATCCGCGCGTTGGTACCAGTCCGCGACGTTGCCCGCGCGGCCCGGCAGAAAGACGCGGCCGTGCAGCTTGGTCTCTTCCACGCGGCGCTCGAGGCTCGCGCGCGCCTGGCCTTCGCCGACGATCACGAGGTCCCATTGCGGCAGCGCGCCGGCAATCTTCCTGAACGCGTCGATGAGGCTGTCGAACCCCTTCTCGGGCGACAGACGGCCGACCGCGAGCAGCACGCGGCGCTCGTTGCCGACCACGCTTTGCGGCTCGACGATCGGATTCGTGCGCGCGATCGGCAGCGCGAACGGCGGCGGAATCACTCTGACGTCGCGGCAGCCGCAGTGCGTCTCGATCCAGTCTTTGGTTTCGTCGGTGAGCGCGACGACCTTGTCCGCGAAGCGGTACGTGAGGCGGCGCAGGCGCTCCCAGAACGGCGTGAGCGGCGCGCGCGGCGGATGCGTGTGCTCGCTCGCGATGATCTTGTACGGCAGGCCGATGCCCGCGAGCACGGTGAGCACGTTCGCGGTCGCCATGACGCCGAGCGCGACCGTCGGTTTCGTCTCGCGCAGCACCTTGCGGAAAGCGAGGACGCGCTTCACGTTCGACATCAGCGTACGCACGAAACCGCCGCCTTCGACGCCGCCCGCGAGCCCGAGCTCGATGCGCTTCACGCGCGCATGGAAGGGATAGACGTCGGTTTCACCGGCCGTCAGCGTGACCACGGTCACGTCCCAGCCGAGCGCCGCCCATTCGTTCGCGAGATTCGCGGTGACGCGCTCCGCGCCGCCGCCGTGCATCGAATAGATGAAAACGACGATCTTCATGCGGGCCTCGCCGCCATGTCGGCTTCGACCTGTTCAGCCGGCGCGCGCCGTCCCGACAGGAAGCGGATGTACCACGGCATCGCGATCGCGAGGCCGTCGGCGAGCGGAATGGCGCTCGCGTAGCCGAGCAGTCGCGCGGCCTTGTCGACGTTCGCCTGCGAGTGGCGCACGTCGCCGGCGCGAAACGGCGCGTACACCGCGCTGCCGTCGTTCATCACGCCGTTGTCGGCGAGCACGCGCTTCAGGCCGTCGTAGAGCTGATTGAGCGTCGTGCGATCGCCGACCGCGACGTTGTAGACCTGATTGCGCGCTTCGGCATCCGAGGTCGCGGCGAGAATGTTCATCTGCACGACGTTGTCGATGAAGCAGAAATCGCGGCTCGTTTCGCCGTCGCCGTTGATCGTGACCTGTTCGTCGTCGATGAGCGCGGCCGTCCACTTCGGGATCACCGCCGCATACGCGCCGTCCGGGTCCTGGCGCTTGCCGAACACGTTGAAATAGCGCAGGCCGATCGCGTTCAGGCCGTAGGTGCGTGCAAATACCGACGCGTACAGCTCGTTCGCGTACTTGGTCACCGCATACGGCGACAGCGGCTGGCCGATGCGATCCTCGACTTTCGGCAGGCCGGGATGGTCGCCGTAGGTCGAGCTCGACGCCGCATACGTGAAGCTTTCCACTTTCGCGTCGCGCGCGGCGACGAGCATGTTCAGAAAGCCGCTGATGTTCACTTCGTGCGTCGTGATCGGATCGTTCACCGAGCGCGGCACCGAGCCGAGCGCCGCTTCGTGCAGCACGTGCGCGGCGCCCTTCACCGCGGCGCGGCAGTCGTCGAGATTGCGGATATCGCCCTCGATGAAGCTGAAGCGGCTCCATTGCGCGGGCGTCACGAGCGAGCGCACTTCGTCGAGATTGCGTTGATGGCCCGTGGCGAAGTTGTCGAGCCCGACGACTTCCTGGTCCAGCTTGAGCAGCGCTTCGAGCAGATTCGAGCCGATGAAGCCGGCGACGCCGGTGATCAGCCACTTCTGCGGATCGCGCAGCAGTTGTTGGCGGACCGATTCGTAACGATCAGACATGAAAGTCTCCAAATTGACCGACGGGCGCGGCATGCTCGCGGCGCTCGCCTTCGATCGCGATCGAGGGCACCAGCTCGCGGTACACGGCGAGCGTCTTCTCGATGACGATGCGTTCGTCGAAATTCTTCAGCGCTTTTTCGCGCGCGGCGAGACCGAGCGCTCTCGCGAACGCGCGGTCGTCGTCGAGGCGGCGGATCGCGTCGGCGAGCGCGCGTGCGTCGCGCACCGGAATCTGCAAGCCATCGACGCCATTCTCGCTGACGACTTCGCGGCAGCCGGGCGCATCCGTCGTGATGAGCGGCAGCGCGCAGCCCGCGGCTTCGATCAGCGCTTTCGGCAAGCCTTCGCGATAGCTCGGCAGCGCCATCACATCCACTTCCTTGAACAGCTTCGGCATGTCGCTCACATGGCCGAGCCATTCGATCAGTCCTTCCTTCACCCAGCCCTGCACCATCGCCTTGCTCACCGAGGCCGGATTGCCATCGTCGGGCGAGCCCGCGAGCAGGAAGCGCACGGTGCGATTCTCGCGCCGGAGCATGCGCGCCGCCTCCACGTATTCCTCGATGCCCTTGTCCCACACGAGCCGCGCCGCGAGCAACACACGCAGCGGCTTCGTCGCGTCTTCCGGCGATTGCTCGCGCACCTGGAAGCGCGTCAGATCGACGCCCGAGCCCTTCACGAGCCGGATTCCGCTTTTCTCGACGATGCGCGCGGCTTCGAACAGCTTGATGTCGTCCGGGTTCTGCAGCACGAGAATGCTGCCGCGGCCGTTCAGGGCCGAGCGCATCACCTGCCGCACCACCGGCTTCAAAAGCCGCGCTTTCAGGTCGCGGCTCGTGAACACATAACCCATGCCCGCGACGGCGTTCACGCGCGCCGGGACGCCCGCCAGCTTGCTCGCGAAGGAGCCGTACACGGCGCTCTTGATGGTGAAGCCGTGCACGAGCTGCGGCTTTTCACGGCGGAAGAAGCGCGCGAGCCACAGCACGAGCGCGAGTTCGCGCAACGGATTCAGGCTGCGCCGGTTCATCGGCACCGCATGCCAGCGAAAACCCAGGTCTTTCAGCTTCGGGCCGTACTCGCCGTCGGGAGACAACAGGATGACCTCGAAACCCGCATCGCGCAGTTTGCGAGCGAACGAAAGACGAAAGTTGTAGAGATACCAATCGGTATTGGCGTATAGAACCACCTTGGGCATCTTCATTGCGAACTCCGAACGTCCGGTTGGCATCGCCGCGGGCAGCCGTCGAAATCGAGGGCCGAACCGCGGCGATGGCGTACAGCGGCTTCCATCGTCCAATACGCGTTGCGCTGCATGGCTGCAGACGGCGCGTATCGTCCGATGAATCGAAGCCTCATAGACGCATGTCGCTCGCTTCGGGCGGGAGAACGTATTTGAGGTCGCACAGCACGTGCTTCGACTTGCCGTAGGCGTGGATGCCCTCAGCGCCTTCATCGGCGAACTGCTTGTGCGCCACGGCGAGCACGACCGCGTCGTAGACGCCCTTGGCCGGCTGGTCGACCGGATCGATGCCGTACTCGTGATGCGCCTCTTCCTTCGACACCCACGGGTCGTACACGTCGACCTGAACGCCGTATTCCTTCAGATCCGCGATGATGTCGACCACGCGCGTGTTGCGCAGGTCCGGGCAGTTCTCCTTGAAGGTCAGGCCCATGATGAGCACGCGCGCACCCGAAATGGCGATATCGCGCTTGGTCATGGTCTTCACGAGCTGCGACACGACATAGTTGCCCATGCTGTCGTTCAGGCGCCGCCCCGCGAGAATGATCTCCGGGTGATAGCCGATCGCCTGCGCCTTGTGCGTCAGATAGTACGGATCGACGCCGATGCAGTGGCCGCCGACCAGGCCCGGACGGAACGGGATGAAGTTCCACTTCGTGCCCGCCGCGAGCAGCACGGATTCGGTGTCGATGTTCATCTTGTTGAAGATGATCGACAGCTCGTTGATCAGCGCGATGTTGACGTCGCGCTGCGTGTTCTCGATCACCTTGGCCGCTTCAGCCACGCGGATGCTGCTCGCCTTGTGCGTGCCCGCCGTGATGATGCCGCGATACAGCTCGTCGACGAAATCGGCGACTTCGGGCGTTGAACCGGACGTGACCTTCTTGATGTCGGGCAGACGGTGCGACTTGTCGCCCGGATTGATCCGCTCGGGGCTGTAGCCGACGAAGAAGTCCTCGTTGAACTTCAGGCCGGACATCTTTTCGAGCACCGGCACGCATTCTTCTTCCGTCGCGCCAGGATAAACGGTCGATTCATAGATGACGACATCGCCCTTCTTCAGCACGCTGCCGATGGTCGTCGACGCGCCGATCAGCGGCGACAGGTCCGGACGCTTGTAGTGGTCGATCGGTGTCGGCACGGTCGCGATGAACACCGTGCAGCTTCTCAGGTCTTCGACTTCGGCGCTGTACTGCATGAAGCTGGCCTGCGCCAGTTCTTCGTCACTGACTTCGAGCGTGACGTCGCGGCCTTCGCGCAGCGCGCCGATGCGCGCGCGGTTGATATCGAATCCCACGACAGGCGTACGCTTGCCGAACTCGACGGCGAGCGGCAGACCGACGTAGCCGAGCCCCACGACACCGATTTTCAACTCATGCGGCGAGAACATATTTACTTCTCCTCGTTTTACACACTCAGGACATTTAATTAGTACAACTTTTTGATTCGGGGTCCAACAGGAGCGGGTTCCGGATGAGTGAGTCCCTATTCCTTGTCGCTCCTGTACGCGGCGTAGGCGTAGCCGCCGTACTGGCGCGCCTGGGCGTAATTGCCGTAGTGCACCTTGAAGCCGTTGAGCAGCACGCCGGTGACGCTTGCACCCGACTGTTCGAGCCGCTTGACCGACTCCGAGATTTCGCCGGAGCGCGTATCCCCGTAACGCGCCACGAGGAAGATGGAACCTGCAACAGGCGCCATGATCGACGTGTCCGACACTGCCAGGATCGCCGGGGCATCGAGCAGCACGATGTCGTACTCCTCCGACGCACGGCTCACCGCATCCGCGAACACATTCGACAGCAGCAGCTCGGCCGGGTCCGGCGGATAAAAGCCGCACTGCACGAAGTCGAGGTTGTTCAGCACCGAGCGATGCACGGTTTCATCCAGCGAGCTCGTGCCGCTCACGATATCCACGAGACCCTTGCCGCGCGGCAGCCCGAAATACTGGTTCAGGTGGCCGCGGCGCAGGTCGCAGTCGACCAGCAGCACGCGCTTGCCGCCAGCCGCCAGCAGCGTCGCCAGATTGGCCGACACGAACGACTTGCCGATACCCGGCAGCGGACCTGCCAGCATCACGACGTTGTTCGGCGCGTCTATCAGCGCGTGCTGCAGCGACGCACGCATCATGCGCAGGCCTTCCACAGCCGGGTCCGTCGGGTAACGCGAGGCCAGCGCGAGCTGCTCGGGCCGCTTGTCGGCGATGCGCTTCGCAAGCTCCTTCTGCCTTTCGCTGTCCGGAATCGTCGCGAACACGGAGAGACCCGTCTTCGATTCCAGTTCCTTCGGATCGAGCACGCCCTTGAACAGGAAGTCGCGAGCGAACGCCATCACGATGCCGAGGAACAGCCCGATACCTGCTGCGATCACCAGCACGAGCGCCTTCACCGGTTTGGCGGGATGCTCGGGCACTTCAGCGCGGTCGAGCAGTTCCACGGTCGGCGTGCGGCCGGCCTTGATCAGACGCATCGTTTCGATATTGTTGCGCAGGGCCGAATAGACATCCGTGCTCATGCGCACATCACGCTGCAGACGAAGCGCGCCCTGCTCGGCCTGCGGCATCGCCTTGACGCGCGCCGAAAGTCCGCCGATGTACTTCTCGGTCGCCGCGATCTGCTGGTCGATCACCACGACGCTCGGATGCTGCGCCGAGAAATGGCTCGCCAGGTCCGAACGGCGGCGCTTCAGGTCGAGCAACTGGGCGTCCGCCTGGGAGGCCTGCTGCATGACGATGCGGCCTTCCTCGTCGGCGTTGAAGAGCGTGCGGCTGTTGCGGTACGCGTTGTAGTTGTCCTCGGCCTGCTCCATCTGGCGCTTGGCGTCGGGCAGTTGCTGCTCGAGATACTCGAGCGACTTCTCGGCGTTGATCCCGCGGCGATCGGCGTTCTGCTTGACGTACATGCGCGCCAGTTCGTTGACCGTCGCCGCCACGAGCACCGGGTCCTTGCCTTCGAGCGACGTGCTGATCACGCCCGACTTGTTGCCCTGCTCGGCGATCGTCAGCGAATTCTGCAGACGTTGCATCGCGGACACGCGCGATCTGCGCACCAGGTCGAACTCGACGCCCTTTTCGCCGTGGATGAAGCTCACGAGCAGCGAGATCGGGCCGGCTTCGGTGTCGAAGCGCTGCACAGTGCCGATCTGGCCACCGACGCCCGTCTCGATGCCCGGGCCGCGCACCTGATACTGGCCGTTGCCGAGATAGCGAAGCGTGTAATCCTCGCCTTCGAACGGCCTCGGCACGTCGAACGCCGAAACGTCGATCGATTCGGAACCCCACGCGTAGCCGCCACGGCCGAAGAGACCCGGCGTCGAGGTGCCGTCGCTCATGCGCGCGATTATGCCGCCGACGATGGGGAAGCGGTGCGGCGCCGCCTGAATATAGAGCTTGAGTGCATCGACGACCGGGCCGAGCACGAACTTCGAGCCGAGGATCTGAATCTCGCCTTCGGCCGTTGCTCTCTGATCGAACATCGTCGCGGCGGCTCTCACCATGTCGCGCGTGTCGCCGGGCGCTGCACCCGTCGACTCGTCGACCTTGACGAGCATGCCGGCCTGATAGATCGGCGCGGAAAAGAACGCATACACCACCCCGATGCTGAAGACGACCGTCACGGTCGCCGCGATCATCTTCCAGTGACGGCCCAGCGTTTCGAGAATCGACCTGAGCTCGATCTCGTTGTCTGTCTCGGCCGTTACGGCTGACGCCTGATTTTTAACTTTCATGGAACGTCTCGTTACAGGCTCTTATGGGACCGGCGCGCGCTGCGCACCGATTGCGGATCGAAACACCTGCGGCGCGCCCTGGACGGAGCGCGAAATACAATTGCCTTTTGATGAATTTCGGACTGCATTCGGGGCCGTTAAAATCCCGCCCCGTCATTGCAGTCGTATTGAAACACACGACTCAAAAAAAGAGAAATTCCCGCGGACGATTTTTGTTGTTTAACGAACCTTTCAGAGCAGACAAGTGTTCGGTTGCTCACTTTTAACGGCTTAATGACTATGCGGCCCATTTGAGCAAATCGAAAATATCACAGCGCCCCTTGGTGTATGCGCGGCAGCGCACATATAATCGCTGTTAATCGGGCTGCTAATTCTATGAGGAAATGCGGTTCAGCCGCGGGCCCGGTTACGGACATTTCTTCGCCTCGCAGCACGGGCCGCCGCGCCTGCACTGGCGGGGCAGACGCCGATTCGGCCCTGGCGCCTGCCAGGATAGCGGAGGGTCCTTACGGAAAATGCGCGCGAAGGTGTGCTTGCGCACTGACAGCGCGCGGTTTATCAAATTCGAATCACAAAAACATTAAAATAAAACCACCGTAATTCCGCGCCATTAAAACCCCGTTTGTATGAATAATCGGGGGAAATCCCAATGTAATCGCGGTTGGTCCGGTTTCACACATTAAAGCGCCATAAATCCGTGGACAATGACAGGGGTAGTACCTAACATACGTTTTCGGGTTTAGATATTCGAAAAGAGATGCGCCCTCTTCGTGAGTGAGAAAAATGTTAAACCTTGCGCTTGGCTTCATATGCTCTTTCTGCATCACGCTACTTATAGTTCGATTCGCGGGGCGCTACGGGGCGCTCTCCCTGGATCATGATTTGAAAGGCGTTCAGAAGAATCATACTCATCCCGTTCCGCGGATCGGCGGGGTTTCATTGATGGCCGCGGCCATCGTGACCTTCTCCGTGTGCGCCTTCGTCGGCGGCAATCCGCGCGAGGAGTCCATGCTGCTGCTGCTGTGCGCCGCGCCGGCGTTCCTGAGCGGCGTGATCGAGGACGTGACCAAGCACGTGAGCGTCCGCGCGCGGCTGCTGAGCGCGATGCTCGCCGCGCTCCTGGGCGCATTTCTGCTGCACGGCGTGATCGGCCGCGTGGACCTGCCGCTCGTCGACCCGATTCTCTCTTTCGCACCCATCGCCATCGGACTGACGGTGCTCGCCGTGGCTGGACTCACCAACGCGGTCAATATCATCGACGGTTTCAACGGGCTCGCCGCCGTCGTGTCCATTCTGATTCTGGGTTCGATCGGTTATGTCGCGCACGAGGTGGGCGATCTGCTCGTGATGAGCGCCGCGCTCACGATGATCGGTGCAATCGGCGGATTCGCGATCTGGAACTATCCGGCTGCGTCGATTTTCCTCGGCGACGGCGGTGCGTACTTCATCGGCTTCATGATCGCGGAGCTGCTCGTGCTGCTCGTCGCGCGGCATCCGAACATCTCGGCGTGGTACGCGATGGTCGTCGCGATCTATCCGCTGTTCGAAACGCTGTTCTCGATCTACCGCCGCAGGATCGTGCGCGGCCGTCCGGTGGGCGCGCCCGACGGCATCCACCTGCATACGCTGATCTTCAAGCGCGTGGTGCGCAAAGGCACGGACCCGCGTCAGCGTCAGCGCAGAAACGCGCGCACGTCGCCGTATCTGTGGGTGCTGAGCATGATCGGCATCGTGCCCGCCTCGCTGTTCTGGCATAACCCGGTGGTGCTCGCGGTGACGGCCGTGGTGTTCGTCGTCGCGTATGTGTGGCTCTATGTCGCGATAGTCCGGTTCAGGACGCCGCGCTGGCTCGTCAGCAGCCAGGGCATCGTGACCGCCGCCGTGCCCGAGCAGACGCATCACAAGTGATCCGAAGGTTCGTTAAGCGCCGGAAGTAGTGGATGACTGAAAGGCCCTGGTTCCAAAGACCAGGGCCTTCTTGCTTTTGGATGGACGATTGGAGTTGTCCGTCGAATCCCGCGCCAGGGGATGAGCGTTGCTTCACGCCATGCGTGAACGTTGCGCGCCTGTCGCCCATGACAAAGCGGTGCGAGATCACGCGAGCCGGTGCACGCGAGCAGTGCGGCAGATTACCGATACCCGGGCGGCAAACGCGCTGAACCGGCGCCAAAGCAAAAGGCCCTGGTCCGTAAAGACCAAGGCCTTTCCAACTACGAAAGGGCGGCGCACGCGCCGCCGTGTATCAGCTCGCCACGCCAGCCAGATCCGCCGCGGGCGACGTAAAGAGCGGAATCGACGATGCCTGCTGATGCTCGAGCCACAACTGGAACATCAGCACGTTCCACAGCTGACGATGCCAGTTCTGATCGCCCGACAGATGCTGCTGCCATTTCGCGCGCACGATGGCCGGATCGAAGAAGCCCTCGCGACGCAGCCGCGATGCGTCGAGCAGCGCCTCCGCCCAGTCGCGCAGCTCGCCGCGCAGCCAGTGCGTGATCGGCACGCCGAAACCCTGCTTGGGCCGCTCGATCATCGCGCGCGGCACGTGACGGTAGAGCACCTGACGCAGCGCCCACTTGGTCTGCCCGTCGCGCACCTTCATCGATTGCGGCAGCCGCCACGCGAACTCCACGACGCGGTGATCGAGGAACGGCACGCGCGTTTCGAGCGACACGCCCATCGCGGCGCGATCGACTTTCGTGAGGATGTCGTCGGGCAGGTAGGTGATCATGTCGAGCGCCATCATGCGCTGCACGTCGTCGAGGCCGGTGAAGGCCGGTGCATTGCCGGTCATCAGCGTGGGCGGCTGGCGTCCGCCGATCACGAGCGCGTCCGGATCGTTCCATTGCGACATGAGATGCAGATACACCTCGTCCTGCGTCCGGCACGACAACAGCTGCGCGCCCTTGTGCAGCTTGTCGCCGACTTTCACGCCGCGTAGCGACGACGGCAGCATCGGCCCCATGAGCCCCGCCATGCTGTTCCAGCGCTTGGGCGAAATCCCGGCGATGCCCGACGCCGCCAGCTTGCGCAACGGCGCCGGCAGCATCGTGACCTTGTCCCACATGCCGGGCGCGGTCCGATAGCGCTGATAGCCGCAGAAGAGCTCGTCGCCGGCATCGCCGGACAGCGAGACCGTGACGTGCTGCCGCGCGAGCTGCGACACGAGGAACGTCGGAATCTGCGACGAATCCGCGAAGGGCTCGTCGTAGAGTTCGGGCAGGCGCGGGATCACGTCGAGTGCCTGGCGCGCCGTGACATACATCTCCGTATGTTCGGTGCCGAGATGCGCGGAGACGGCCTTCGCCAGCTTCGCTTCGTCGAAGTCGCTTTCGTTGAAGCCGATCGTGAACGTCTTGACCGGACGCGACGACTGCTTTTGCATCAACGCGACGATCGTCGACGAATCCACGCCGCCCGACAGGAACGCGCCGAGCGGCACGTCCGAGATCATCTGCTGGCGAATCGCATCGCTGAGCAGATGCTCCAGTTCGTCGACCGCGTCTTCGGCGCTGCCCGCAAAGCCGCGCGCGGCGCCGTTGACGGCCGCCTCGACGCCGGACCAGTAGGCCCAGATGCGCGGCTCGCGCCGCTCCATCGACACGCAAAGCAGCTTGCCCGGTTCGAGCTTGAAGATGCCGTCGAAGATCGAATACGGCGCGGGTACGCAGCCGTGACGAATCTGCAGCGTCAACGCGCCGCGATCGACGTTGTTCTCGAACGCGGGATGTTCACGCAGCGCCTTGAGCTCGGAGCCGAAGAGGAACGCGGCTTCGTCGCCGTGCCCCTGCCAGCCGTAGTAGAGCGGCTTTTCGCCGAGCCGGTCGCGGCCGAGCGTGAGCTGGCGTTCCTGCTTGTCCCACACGGCGAACGCGAACATGCCGACCGCGCGCTCGACGGTCGCCTGAATGCCCCACGCGTCGAAACCCGCCATCAGCGTTTCGGTGTCGGAACTGCCGCGCCAGGCGGGCGCGCGCTGCGCGTCTTCGAGCGCCTCGCGCATATCGAGGTGGTTATAGATTTCGCCATTGAAGACGATCACGTAACGCCCGCTGACCGAGGACATCGGCTGATGCCCGGCCGCCGAGAGATCCAGAATGGCCAGCCGCCGATGCCCGAGCGCGATGCCGCGCAGGTCATCGGTCCAGTCGCCCGCGTCGTCGGGCCCGCGATAGTCGATGGCCAGCGCCATCTTCCGGACCGTTGTCTTCGAGTCGCCCGGCCCGATGCCGCGCCCACCCAGAAAGCCGACGATACCGCACATGTTCGTTCTCCTTCGAATCCGGCCAGAGGCCGTGGTGATGCGATGCTCACTTTTCCTGGACGAGCCGCAGGTAGATATCTTCGAAACGCTCGCGCGCGCGCATCATCGTGAACTCGGCGTGGATGCGCGCCTTGGCCATCTGGCCGAGACGCACACGCTCGTCGGGTTTCATCTCGATGACGCGGGATAGTCCCGCTGCGAGCGCGTCGGCGTTTTCCTTCGCGACGACGACGCCCGTGTTCGCGACGAGCATCGCCGCGTCGCCGACATCGGTGACGACGCATGGCACGGCCATCGCCATCGCTTCGCCGACGACGTTTGGGAATCCTTCAGTACGCGACGACAGACAGAACACATCCATCGCCGACAGGCACGCCGGCACGTCGCGCCGCTCGCCGAGCAGCACGAAGCGCGATGCGAAGCCCGTATTCGCGATCCAGCCCGCGAGCTCGCGATTGTTCGCGTCGAGATCGCGGCCGACCATCATGAAGCGCACGTCCGGGTGGCGCGCGGCGAGCGCGCCCGCGGCGCGCACGAAGCTCTGATGATCCTTCACCGGATGAAAGCGCCCCAGAACGCCGACGACGATGGTCCTGTCGTCGAAGCCGCATTGCTCGCGGATCGCGCGGCGCTGCTCGGGCGTGGCGGACAGGCGCGCGACATCGAAGCCGTTCGGCACCACCATCATGCGGCTCGCGTCGTAACCCACGGACACGTGCGCGCGGCGCGATGCTTCGGCGGCGCATACGATCGTCTGCGGCACGTAGTACGAGAGCCATGCGCAGATTTTGCGCAGCAGCACGGTGACGCGCGAGCCGCCCGATTTCACGTCGGTGGTCCGCACGCCCCAGACGATGCGCTTGTGCGCCGCGAGCCGTCCCGCGAGGCCGCCGAGAAAATCGGCGTGATACATCCAGGTCTGGATGATGTCGGGTCGCACCTCGCGGATCAGCTTCACCAGATCCCACAGCGCGCGCGGAAAGCCGAGCGGGGATTTCATGCCGAGGCTGCGCACGTCGATGCCGCGCGCGGCGAGTTCTTCGCCGATCTTGCCGGTCGTCGTCAGCGAACAGACGACGTGACGAAAGCGCGGATCGTCGATGTGCGACTCGATGAGGCGCTGAAGCATGCGTTCAGCGCCGTCCGCATTGAGCGCAACGATGACATGGAGAAGCTTCATGGTCCCGGCTGCCGTTTTTCTGCGATGGGCCCGTCGAGGCAGCCGACGCGTGCGCGGCTGGCGGAAAAGCTCCGCTGACGGGTGTGTTTTATGACGATGGGCTGCCTCGCCGGAGAACGTGCAACCCGCGCGCGCGGATGGCCGCCCGCGGCGCGTTCTCGTCGCTCCGGTGAATCATCAATGTATGCCGGCGCGCGTGGCCTCTTCTGTTCGTCGGCCCACACGCTGATTGGCTTGCGGGCGCGCGTCCGGCGCCGGGCCGGCCTGGCGCGGCGCGCGCTTCGTGAGGCTGCGCCACGGATTCCATTTGCGAAGCTGCGTCTTGATATCGATGATCGTGAACGCGCCCGCCGAATTCCACGTATGAACGCCCTGCTGGCCGCGCGGCGGATTGCGCACCGACACCGTGCGCTCGGCATAAGTCGTGGTCGTGAGCTCGGTGATTTCGCGGAACGCGAGCGCCGCGCCGTATTCGCGCTCGCAGTTCTGCGCGGGACGGATCAGGCGGTTCTGCGCGTCCGTGAACAGGTTGCCGGCCATGCGCGCGAGACGGACATCGGAGACGACCGGGTTCATCGGATGCGCGGTCCATTCGCCGAACGGGCTGTCGGAATGGAAAATCGACAGCTCGTCCCAGTTCGGTCCGCCGTCTTCCGCGATGCTCGTGAACATCCACCAGGTCTTGCCATCGAAATGCAGCGTGGTGTCCGCCGCGACGATGTCGCGCATGATCACCTTGTGCAGCACCCATTCGGACGGGAACGACGCCGCGCGGTACATCTCGATCGTCCGGTTGCCGCACGTTTCCGGAATCATGAAGATCTCGCCCTCATGCTCGAACAGAAACGGATACGACAGGTGATAGTTGCGCTCGAGCACGATGCGCGGCGTCTCCTGCCACGACTGCGTGGCCGGATCGAACGCGATATGGCTGATCGTGCCGCGGTTGGTGTCGTAGGGAAGGCTTTCGAAGAACAGGTGATATTCGCCGTTCTTGCCGCGCCACAGGAAAGGATCGGCGTGAAACTCCGTCGGCAGGCCGGGAAGCGTGATCCAGCCGCGGCTTTCGTTCATATCGGTGGCGCTGTCGGCGTGCGAATCGGCTGCCGTGTCGGCGTGCCGATAGGCGAGTACCCAGTGGCCGCGCTGTACGAGCACCTTGAGCGGCTGGTTCAGCACCTTCCTGCCCAGATGCCGGAGGGCGAACCAGGCCGACGTGAGCCCCGACAGAAAAGCGGGCCTCGCCTCGCTCTCGACGAGCGGGAACGCTTGCGGCGACCCGGCGGCATCCAGACGCTTGCGCGCACGCTCGACGAGCACGTCGATGCGGTGATGACTCGTCTGCAGCGACTTCAGAAAGAAGAGCTTCTCCGGTATCGCGACGTGCGATTCCGCGAGCAGACGCATCTCGCCTGTCTCGGGCGACTTCCAGACGACCTGGATATGCGGCGTCCGGCATTGGAGCAACGCCTTCCACAGCGCTTCGACGTTCTCGTGCCCGTCATACAGCACGATGAGCGAGGCGTGCGCGGGAGCGTCGGTACGAGCCGCGTCGAAGGAGTCGCCATAGAGACGCTTTTCGATGTTCGTCCACCACTGAAGCACGGAAGGAAACGAGGATTGCGCCATGTGTCTTCTCTCTCTCAGCAGCAGATATTCGAGTTCCGCTTCACTCGATGGGGCCGCGTTTGTTTTGATTCGATTTAATGGCGGCCCGTCGCGGCCGCCTGTACATAAACGCTTAACTGCCTATATGCGCTTTGATCAGCGCTCTCACAGTGGACGGTCAACCCATTTCGAGTGACTGACCGATGCGAAAAAAGACTAAAGTCTGGGGAACTTGCATGCGGTGCGCTATCGCACACAATCCAGCGAGCGTAAATGGGATGAGGAAACTGGGATGAAGGAAACTGGAACGGCTGTTCCGCAATGCTGAACCGCGCGATGACCGGCAAGCCTGGAGCGGCTGAGCAACCGGTTTGCGGTATGGAGAACTTCGCTTTGGACTTCAGTGAATAAGCCGGGTCGACGCACCGGGCGCGTCAAGGCCCTTCATCGCGATGCACGACGGCTTCGCGCTTGCGATACCAGGCAGGCCGCTTATGACCCGATTCGCTCGTTTCTTCTGCCTTATTCCGCGAGGAAGGCGAAAAAATAATTTCGATTACTGCCAGCAAAGCCAGGCCAATTATTGCGAAAAAAACAATTGCGCCTATAACACCGACCACAGTCATGCTTCCTCCGCGCTCACCACGCCGTATCAAGCATTTTATAAAACATGCCGCCGAAAGTTTTTACCGAAACAAACGTTCGTTAATCTTCAATTCTAACACATGGTCAATCCGCCCATTTTCCGCGCAATCGCCATGAGCCTCATTTTCAGACAAGTCGCGTCTGTGCAAATCGTGGAACAAATGAGGGAAATCGCCTCTGTTCATCTGACCAGCGGCAACGGCGCAGCGGTAGCACGGGTTGCCGACGCGATGCGGCAGCGCCGGCACGACCGGCCCGGCAAGCGACGACGCCCGCGCGATTGAATCAGGATGCCGATAGAGAAGTTTTAATACGCAAATCCGAATTCCGAAAGGTCGAATTGCGCAATTTGAATTTGCCCATCCGGTTTGAACGATTCAGCGCAGTCCCAGCCGGACCATTTGACCGACGATTTAATCTGTGATCGGCCAAAAGAAACTCCGAATTCTTTCACGCGAGCCATTCTCTCTCGGCCGGTTTGTCAGATGGCGCCAATAGAATGTCCGCCACGGCCAACAGCGAGAGACTGACCACGGCAAAGAATCCGACGGTCCCGGCGAACATGACGAGTTTCATGGTTTCCTCCGCCATTCAAAGGGCGAATATGTCCGTACGCGTCGCTGTCGACTCGTCGAACTGAACGAGCGTCAGCGCACATCCAACGGAAGCATAGGCTCATCCTCGCCGAAAAAGTATTCATTTTCAGCGAAAAAAGTACCTGCCTTCTTTCGACAGACGAAAAACCGCGGCTAATCGGACGACTCAGCGCCAGCGCCTGCCGATGCCCGCAGCGGCGTCCGGCCCGGCGGCGTCGTGTTTCCACGCCGGCCGCGAGGCCTCGCGCATGCCGCCCATCGCCCGATGAAGGATGGCCCGCGTGCCCGGCGTCGCGCTGACTTGCGCGAGTTGCGAGGCATCGACCCATAGCAGTTCGTGCAGTCTGCCGCCGGCCGATGGCCGTGGATGCACGTCGTCCGGAATCGCGATGCGAAAAACATGGTGCAAGTGATGGGCCGAAACCTGCGCGAACAGAAAAGCGACGGCACTCGCCGCGACACCGGTGTCCTCGTGCAGCGCTCGGATCGCCGCAACAATCGTCAATTCGTCATATTCAACCGTTGTGCCCGGGAGCAGCCACGGACCGCCGCGCTCCCGGACCAGAAGCACTGACTGGCGACGCACCAGCAGCACTGTTGCCCGTTCTCTCATCCCCGTCTCCGGTGTTGCACCCCAATTCGTTATTGGATTGGCGATGCAATTCGACGCTGCGGCTACCGCGTGCCATGTGTTGATCTCGCAGACGTCTGCATCGTGAGGTTGAACTGGTGTGCCCCTCGATCTTTACAGTCTTCGGCGGACTGCGCAATGCGTGCATGTCCCACGTAAGCGCGTGGCGCCACACGTCCGCGCGTCTCTTACCGATGTTGCGTGGGCCTGAGCGGGTCGGGCGGATTCCGCTGCGTGCGCGGATGGGGGCGATCCTGCCGTGTGATGCGCGGCCGCGCGCCATGACGCGCGGCCGGCAATGCCTGATCAGCGGGGGTGCGTCATGCGCCGAGCGCGGGATCGCTCATGCTGTCGCGGCCGTTTTCGACGTGACCTGCGAGGCGCCGCAGGAATGCGCGATCCGTATCGACCTTGACTTCGATGTCGTACCAGCCGTGCGCTTCGCGCAAATCGACATAGACCTGCGCGGTGTCGCCGCCACGCACGCGCCGCGTGATGGTCTTCGACGGATCGTATGCGTTGGTCACGCTGAAGGTGCACGCAGCCGTGCCGCGATTGTCCAGCCGCAGTTGCAGATTGCCGTTCGCGACGTCGTAGCCTTCCGCGACTTCCGGCGCGGCCTGCTCGCGCGACCACCAACTTTGCGCGCCGGCCTTGCCCGCGATCCGGCGAAGAAACCCATTCGGGCCGTGGACGACAAAATCGAAGCTGCCGTCCTGATTCGCGGCGACGCGGTCGGCGAGTCGCTTGTGCGCTTCGACCGTGTAGGTGCGCGGCGGCTCGGCGCTCGCGTTGCGATAGAGCAGAAAGACCGCGCCCGCGCTGCCGGTGTTGACGAAATCGAAGGCGACGGCATTTTTCGACGCGTCCGCGCGCGTGCGCACGAAAAGCTCGTACGGCAACGCGCGCGCGGCGCGCACGCCCGGCTCCTGCTTTGGCGTCGTCTGCGCGACGGGCGGCACGGGCACGTAATCCGGATGCCGCTTCTTGTCGGTCGGAACGTAAGCGCTCGTGGCCGGCAGCGCGGGCATCGCGCTGCTCGGAGTGCGGAAGTCGAACGCGGACGTCAGATCGCCGCAGATCGCGCGTCGCCACGGGGAGATGTTCGGCTCGGCCAGTCCGTGCTTGCGGCCGAAGCGCTTCTGGATGAAGCGGATCACCGACGTATGGTCGAAGGTTTCGGAGCACACCCAGCCGCCTTTCGACCACGGCGACACGATCAGCATCGGCACGCGCGCACCCAGGCCATA
Organism: Caballeronia catudaia; assembly: GCF_001544755.2. Taxonomy (GTDB): domain Bacteria; phylum Pseudomonadota; class Gammaproteobacteria; order Burkholderiales; family Burkholderiaceae; genus Caballeronia; species Caballeronia catudaia. Next base: position 66,144 of record NZ_FCOF02000013.1, read on the forward strand.
GGGACCGCTCGCGTACTTCGCGCTGCCCGGAAAGATTTCCGCGCGGGTATCGACGGTCGAGAGGCCGTTGGCGCTCGACGCCGGCGGGAACGGCGGCACGAGATGATCGAAGAAACCGTCGTTCTCGTCGTAATTGATGAGGAGCGCCGTCTTGCTCCACACCTCCGGGTTCGACGTCAGCACCTGCAACACCTGATCGATGTACCACGCGCCGTAGTTCGCGGGCCAGTTCGGATGCTCGGAGAACGCCTCGGGCGCGACGATCCAAGAGACTTGCGGCAGTGCGCCGCTCGCGACATCGCGCTTCAGGATCGCGAAGTAGTCGTCGCCGGCGGCGGCGTTCGTGCCGCGCCGCGCCTTTTCGTAGAGCGGGCTGCCGGGCTGCGCGTTCTGATACTGCGTGAAGTAGAGCAGCGAGTTGTCGCCGTAGTTGCCGATGTACGCGTCATCCGTCCAGCCCCAGCCATTCTTCGCATCGAGCCCGTTGCCGATGTCCTGATAGATCTTCCACGAGATGCCCGCGCGTTCCAGCACTTCGGGAAACGTGGACCAGCCGTAGCCGGCTTCCGCGTTGTCGACGACCGGACCGCCGCCGGCGCCGTCGTTGCCGACATAGCCCGTCCACATGTAGTAGCGGTTCGGATCGGTCGACGTGTTGGTCGAGCAATGGTAGGCGTCGCAGATCGTGAAGGCGTCGGCGAGCTGATAGTGGAACGGGATGTCGTTGCGCTCGAGATACGCCATCGTCGTCGTGCCCTTGAACGGCACCCACTGGTCGTACAGGCCGCCGTGGAACGCGCCCTGCCCGTCCGTCCAGCCATGCGGCAGGTCTTGCAGGAACTGCAGGCCGAGGTTCGACGCGTCCGGATGAAACGGCAGCACGTCGCCCGCGCCCGCCGCGACCGGCTGATTGAAGACCGGCTTGCCGCTGGGCAGCGTGACGGCGCTCTTGTCGCCGAAGCCACGCACGCCGCGCAAGGTGCCGAAGTAATGATCGAACGAGCGGTTCTCCTGCATCAGCACGACGATGTGCTCGATGTCCTCGATCGATCCATGGCGGTTATTCGCGGGAATCGCCAGCGCCTGGGAAATGCCGAGCGGCATCACGTTCAGCGCGGCGGTCGCGCCTGCGGCCTCGACGGCCGCGCGCAGAAAGTCACGTCGGTTCTTGTTTTTCATTCGTTTAGCGGGGAAGTGAAAAGGAAGGTCACTCGACCGTGTGAATGACCGGTGTCGCGAGCGGCTCCGGGGCGACGCGCGCCATCGCGGGTTGCGCGGGCGTGCCGGAGGCGGCGGAAGCGCTAACCGTGGCTTCTTTCGCCCAGTCCTGGAGTTCGCTCGTCGCGGAGGTTGCCGGTAATGCGGACGGCTCGCTGCGCGCCGCAGCGTCCGATGACGGCGATTCGGACTGGCCGCAGCCGCAAACGATTGCGCAGGCGCACACGGCGATTCGCGCCACGATGGTGTAGCGGCTTGTAACAGTCGACATCGGGTTCTCCGGCTTCGGTCGTGCGTTCGACGCAGCGCTGCGAAGCTTAGCCATCGCCTGTGTAAGCAATGTGACCGGTCCGCGATACCATTGGCCTGTTCATCCACAGGACGACAAGAGCGTGAATCCGCGTGACGATGCAAGTGCACAGCTTTCCGATGGTTCAGCCGCGGTCGGCGCGAGCGTCCACGAGACCGGTCGAAGGCAAGCACTTCTGCTCGCGATAGCGCTTTCGCTCGGCAGTGCGATCGCGCTCGGGCTCGCGCGCTTTTCCTACGCGCTCCTGCTCCCTCCGATGCGGCTCGACCTCGCGTGGAACTTCGCGCAGGCCGGTGCGATGAACACGGCGAATGCGTTCGGGTATCTGCTCGGCGCGCTCGCCTTCTCGCGATTGTCGACGCGCGTCGCGTCGCGGACGCTGTTCGTCGCGGGCTGCGCGTCGACGGCGGTGTTGATGGCGGCAAGCGGCGCAACCACCGATACCGACGCGCTGCTCGTGCTGCGCGTCGCCACGGGCATCGGCAGCGCGCTCATCTTCGTGAGCGGCGGCGTGCTGGCGGCGCGGCTCGCGTCGCTGTCGCCGCGCGAAGCGGGCCTCGTGATCGGCCTGTATTACGGCGGCACGGGCTGGGGCATCGTGATCTCGTCGATACTCGTGCCGTTTGCAGTGCTGCCCGTCGCGCACGGCTGGCGCTTCGCCTGGTTTGCACTGGCCGCCGCGTGCGCCGCGTGTTCGGGCATCGCGGTGTGGGCCGCGCGCCGGATCGAATCGGTGCATCCGCTGGCGGCGACGCGTTCGGGCGCGGGGACCGTGCGCAGCGGCCCGGTGCAGCGGCGGCGTTTCGCGCTCGCGCTCGCCGGCTACGGATGCTTCGGCATCGGCTATATCGGCTACATGACGTTCATCGTCGCCCTGCTTCGCAACGCCGGCATGAGCGCGGCCGTGGTGACCGGCTTCTATATCCTGCTGGGCGTGGCGACCGTCGTATCGGCGCGGATGTGGTCAGGGCTTCTCGATCGCATGCGCGGCGGTCAGGCGCTGGCGATCCTCAACGCCCTGCTCGCCGCCGCGACGCTCATTCCCGCGATGCTCGCGCATCCGCTGGCGGCGTTCGTTTCGGGCACGCTGTTCGGCGCGACGTTCCTGTCCGCGGTGGCATCGACGACGGCATTCGTGCGGCACAACCTGCCGCCCAACGAGTGGCCGCGGGGCATCAACGCATTCACCATCGTGTTCGCGTTCGGGCAGATCGTCGGGCCGGTGGTGATCGGGAAGGTGTCGGACAGCGCCGGGCTGACGCGTGGCCTCGTCTATTCCGCGCTCGTGCTGGCGGTGGGCGCGGTGCTCGCGGGCTGGCAGAAACCGTTGAAGGTAGGAGCTGAATAACGGTAGGAAGGATGCCGAACGAAGCTCAGACGGGGCCACCCGCGCGCGCCTTCTTCATCTTCACGAAGACGTGGGAACAGAACGCGTCGGCGACCACGCGATTGACCGTGAGAATGTTGTCCGCGCTCAAACTCTCGCGCGACAAACCTTGCTTTTCGATGAGCCGTTGCGGGATCAACTGGCTAACGAACGAGTGACACAACTCCTTGCGCGCGGCCGCATCGACGGACTCGAAGAACTCGCGGCCTGCGCGGATCTCTTCGCTCATCTTGGCCTTGGCGGTGTCGTTCTGAACCTGGATGCTGGCTTCGAGATGCGCCTGCGCCGTGTCTCGTGAGCGGCGCACTTTCTTGTCGTCCTCGAGTTGCTTCGCCTTGATGGACGCCATCTTCCGGTCCGCTTCGCCAATCCGGTAATTTCCCTCGAGCGCCTTGAACAGATAGCCGCGCGGGCTCACCGTCACCTTGCCTTCGTTGAGCTTGTAGCGCGTATATTCGATCGCCTGCTCGAGCCGCTCGTCGGTCCACACATCGCGGCGCTTGGCGAGACGCTCGAAGTCGGGCGTATCGAAGGCGAACTCGTTGTGTAGCAGGAGATACATCGAATCCTGGATGCCGGCGCGCGCGGCATCGGCGCCCTGCTTCTTCGTGAAGCGAAAGCGAAGTTTCAGCTTCTCGGGTGCGACGCGTTCGGCGTTCGGCTCCCAGCTCACATCGAAATCCGACACTTCGTTGAGCTGGTCGATGGCGGGTCCGAGAAAATGCTTCTTGAACTCCTTCACTTCCTTGCGCGACTCGCCGACCTTGCCCGGCCACTCCAGCACGTCGTCGTACGCGAACCACTCGGTCACGCCGTGGCCTTCGCACGGAATGAGACGGTCGTAGATCGCACGGGCGAGGGAAAGCGAGAAAGCCGTCGATGCCCGCAGGCTGAGCCAGTGCGCCTTGTACGGGCTGATCAGATATTTGATGACGCGCCCGGCGAGCAGAATGCAGACGACGTTGCGCTCGATATAGCAGTCGCCGAGGAGACTGATGGTTCCCCACGAGTCCTTTTCGGTGAGTTCTTCGATCGACGGCGCCGTCATGATTTCGACGCGCGCCCGGGCCGCGGCTCTCATTTGCGCGATGAGGTGGCTGTGATTGCGGCTGTCGTAGCGCATCAGCCACTTGAAGTAGTTGATGTCGGCCGTGAACGTGTAGACCTTGTCGTCGATCAGTTCTTCCGGTGACTTGGTCGCAACGATGAAGTACGCCGCGTCGAGCACGCGCCGTGCGGCGATGCCCAGACCGCCCACACGCGTGAAAATGTTGTTGCGCAGGAAACCTATATCCCTCGTCGACTCGCAGATAGCCGAGCCCTGCGCGGACATGTCTTCGTAGATGTCCAGCGCCAGCTGCTGCGGGGTGACAGTGAAATCTTGGTTTTCCATGCTTCCGATTCGGCTTCGATCCCCGGCACTCTAACAGGCGAACAAGGGGTGTCAACACAAAAACCACCCCGCTCTTTTCACGCTCGGATTCGCACAAAAACCGTCCCGGTCCTGCGTCGCCATCACAATTTCCGCCCCGGTCACCACAATTTTCGTCTCGTTCGGCCCAATTTGCGTCCCGGCACGCACAAAAAGCGTCTCAGTCATCACAGAAACCGTCTCTATCCACAGGCGTTATCGTTGATTTCAAAGGAAAAAGTTTGCGCCTGTATGTGGGTTTGCGGGTTGAGGTTTACAAAATAACTTAACGAACAAAATGGAGTTTACCGTCGCGATTGATGCGTTCAGGGCTTAAGTCGTTGATAACGCTTGGGAAACTGAAGGAGGTCGAGGTTACACAAAAACCGTCTCAGGGACGGTTTTTGTGCGGACATCAGAGGAATCGAATCGGGATGTGCGAAGCATGCGATCGGCACGTCTGGAAATGCGGAACTGCGTTTCCAGCGGGCATAAAATCCCTTCAAAATCAATGGAATGGGGGTTGATACCCGTCCGAACGGTTAAATCTCCGCGCAATGCCCCCTTGTTTACGCGTATTCGTGTATTCTGCGCTTCGGCGTCAATACATGGAGAAAGCGCAGAATGGCAAACGTAGGCACCCTACCTATGGAAGATCGAAAGGTCACGCTTCGCGAAGTCGCGGAATTCGCGGATAACCTCGAACCGTTTTCCGACAATCTTCGGGAGCAGATTCTTGCGCCTCGCCCGCGAAAGCTGGCGCCCTTCTATACGATCGGCGAATTGGCCGAGATGTGCAATCTGACGCGGCAGCAGATTCAATATCTCGTCACGAAGGGTGAGGGTGGTTTGCCGACAGGTACGCTCAACGGCAGCGGCCGCAGCCGGACGTTTACTTTGCCCGAGGTTCGGATGTGGGTGAAGTTGGCGTCCGACATCTTCCAAACGCGTCTCGACGACGGCGACAGTACTTTTCGCGGCAAGGTGCTGACTACGGCGCAGCTCAAGGGCGGATCGGCCAAGACCACGACGACCGTTTGTCTCGCGCAAGCGCTTACCCTTCTCGGCCGCAAGGTGTTGTTGATCGATCTCGATCCGCAGGCTTCGGCGTCGGAATTATGTGGACTCTATGCCGAGAAGGAGATCTCGGGCGACGACACTGTGCTCCCCTATATCTACGACCAGAATGTGGAAGGCGGCTTGAGCGCGAATGTGCAGTCGACGTATTGGGATGGCCTCGACATTATTCCAGGCCACACATTTTTATATGGTGCGGAGTTTCTCTTGCCCGCCCGTCAAAAGACGATTCAGGGTTACCGCTTCTGGGCCGTGCTGCGCGAAGGACTCGAGCCGCTGCGATCGCAGTACGACTACATATTGATCGATACGTCGCCGTCGCTGTCCTATATGAACCTGAATGCGCTTCTTGCCGCCGACGCGCTGGTCATGCCGATGATTCCCGAGAATCTCGACTTCATCAGTTCATTGGCGTTCTGGCGGCTGTTCTCCGATGTGGCGGAAGACTTCCTCCCGTATGAAGAGGACAAGGTCTACGACTTCATCTCGATTTTGCTGTCCAAGGTGGATTACGGCAAGACGTCGTCGGCGCCGGTCGTTCGTCAGTGGGCGCAAAGCGCGTATGGTCGATGGCTCGATCCGTTCGAGATCCCAGCAAGCTCGGTGATGAGCGGCGGAGCGCTTTCCTTTTCTACCGCGCTGGACGTCGTCAGCACGCATTCGACGGCGAAGTCATTGCAGCGGGTGCGGCAGCCCATGATGCAATATGCCAAATGGCTGGATGATATGTTCGTCAAATCCTGGAAGGAGTCGGCATGAGTAATAACATCAGAGAACAGCTCATGGCCAAAACGGCCAACCTTCCAAAGCCAGCGGATTTCAAAGGGGAGAACAAAAAGGACAAATCGAACCGCGGTCCGCAGACGATGCCGGGCATCACGAGCGCATTGGCCGCGGCGCAGCTTCGGATTCAGGAACTCGAAGCACGGGGAGTCGATACAGATATTGCCGTGGACGCTATCGTGCCGAACCCGTGGCAGCCGCGTCGTCAGTTCAGCGAGGCCAAGCTGGCGGAACTGGCTCGCTCGATCGGCGAGGTAGGTTTGCTTCAGGCGGTGACGGTGCGTCGTGTTGGAGAGTCATATCAGCTCGTCGCGGGTGAGCGGCGATGGCGTGCTCACAAGCTGATCAATAAGCCGACGGTCCGGGGCGTGGTGATCGAGTGCACGGATCAGGATATGGCAGCGTTGGCGTTGATGGAGAACGTCACCAGGGATGATCTTTCTGACTACGAGATTGCGATTGCTATTCGCCGCGCGGAAGCAGAATTCCCCAACAGAACTCGGCTTGCCGAAGCGATGGGAATTACCCGCAGCGATCTTTATCGTTTTCTTGCGTACGACGCGCTGCCGGATTTCGTAAAGCGGGATCTCGATCTGAATCCGTCAGTGCTAGGCGCGTCCTCAGCGCAGGATATTGCAAACGCGCTCAAGAAGACCGGCGAGCAGGGACTCAAGGCGCTGCAGGAGTTGTGGCCACAGGTGCTCTCAGGCGACCTGGTGCAAACGAAGGTTGCGGCCAGTCTTAGCGCGCAGGCCAGTCGCGGAGAGTCCGCCACAGACGCAGGGGGGCGCAGCATACTCAAGATTTTCGCGGGCAAAGTGCAGGCGGGAAGTATCACCAAGGACGTCAAGGGTTTAACGTTCAAGTTTAAAGCTGGCGTGATGACGGAAGAGCAGGAAAATCAACTTAGAGAACATATAGGAAAGATGTTCTCTATCCAGTCCGAGTGATCGCCACGACCCGCTACGGCGGGTTTTTTTATGCCTGTTGCTCTTGTTCTTCGTGAGTTGGCGTCCACGCGCGGTCAGAAAAACGAGCGTCCGAATGCGCACAGTGAGGACTAAACGAAGGCTGGGTAGTGATCTGTCCGAATTCGGACACTATCGGTAGTTGGACGCCAAGCTTCTCTGCGCAGGATCATATAGCGGCGTGCATAACCAGCGGGGGACAACACCACCGACCCTATATGAGCGTGATTTTGAAACAGTTGTGCGTCGTTCCTCGATCGCGCGCCGAGCGCGATGCACGAGGGGTGTCCGAATTCGGACAGTTCGAGAACTCAGTACTAACTTGCTTACCCAAGAAGTGTCCGAATTCGGACACCGTCCGCGAATCAATGAGCGACGCCTCGCGCCTCACGCGATCACATTCTCCCCTCTGCATCACTGCAGCGAGGGCAACGCTTTGATCGGCCCGAAGCGTCAAATTCACATGGGGCGGTCCACTCAATCTACGGATTAAATTGGTGCCAGCGGGCTGTCCGATCAATTAGCGAGAACGGCTGGCGAAGAGGGGCGGACGATCAGGAAGAATCAGTGAGCCGAGTTCGCTCTGCTTTCTATGTTGTGCGTCTCGTCAATTGAAACGTCACGTGCGTTCGTACAAAAAGCGGACCCTGCCCTCTGGAACCAGTGCTGGCGTAACAGAGACGCGAGCCGTACTGTCCGAATTCGGACACATCACGCACCCGCATTTACCATTACCGAGTGCCGCCTGCCCAGTCCGAACGACGGAAAAACGCGTCGGATGCCCCACGCGTTCCGATCGCTGACTTCATCTCGCCATCAGCTTGCCGAGCGTCGAGGCGTCTGCGTCCGACCACTCGCCCTCATCCAGTTTGCAAAGCCGATACGCGTAGAGTCGTAAGCGCAAGGACGCTGCAGCGAGACACCGATGACAGAAAGAGCCGCGATCACGCGTCGTGCGCGAGCCAGCCCGGGACAGACAAAACGAAATTCGTTCGCGGGGTCAAACGCCTATCACCGGCAACCCGCGCGGTCGCCAAAAGAACCAATAGGTCGCGAAGTTCTTAAATCCCCGTCGCAACCGCATTAAATGTACGCAGTCAATCTAAGCTATTACGGATGACTTGAACCACATTCACATGTCGCGCCGGCTTCAAGATGGCGGAGTAATCGGCTGTCAAACCAAGATTCATCGAAGCCCGACACTCGCGCGGAGGACGAAGTGGAATTCACGCCCATCCGGACCCAGAAATCTCCGTGAAACAACTTGAATCGACCAATGACGAAATAAAATCGTTAAAAATCAACGATTTATATCGATAAATAAACTTGTTTCACGGAAATACGTCTTGAAGCGCGGCATAACCACATCGGGTAGCGGATCGTTCCCGCAAGCAACCGTCAACTCAACCGTAGGGCTGGGCACACGTATCGTTCAATACATTTTTCGTGTCGGGGATAAGCGCATTCGCATATCGCGCCGACGCGCCCGCTCCGAGCCGACTTTGCGCACCCGCTTCCTAACCGAACGCCAACTCGTCAAAGCGGCGCCGACTTCCGCGCGTGAAGTGGCTGATAAGGCTCGCCCGCCTTGAACCGCTCGAGCCGCTCGCTCGCGACTGACAGCGCGCCGAGCGACGCGCGTCGCAACTGGTGATCGTAGAGCGAGACGATCGCCGCGAGGCGATCGAAATCATCAGCGCCCAGCGTCCACGAACCGGAAGCGCGGCCGGCGTCGAACACGGCGGCCATCGTCTGATCCGCGCGCAGCAGTTCGTCGTGCGAGAAGTCGCCGTGGCCCGCTTCGGCGAGAAACTTGGCGAGATACATCGCTTCGGTGATGTGCTGTGCGGGCGCGATGTCCGGCGAGCCGGAGCGCAACGCCGTCAGTGACATATGTGCGGCGAGCGCGAGCTCGTCCGCCACCGCGCGCGGGATGGGAAGCAATTGCGCCTTGGTGAGCCGCGCGCGCGTCGCCTGGGGCGAGCGCCGAAAAGGAAGAGTGCGTGACATGCGAGAATCTATGGTTGACCTTTTCAGGTTAACGTTCATCGATCGCCGAATCTGAAGGGTGCTGACCGCGTTCCTGTTCGAAATGTTCGACGACCGCGATCGCGCGTTCGCACTGGTCGGCGTCGAGCGTATGAATGCTGCACTTGTCCGGTTCGACGCCGATTTTCTGCGCCAGCCACTTCATCCCCTTGGACCGCGCCTCAAAGACGTTGCAGCCGTCGCGCCGCACCTTCGCTTGCACGAGCGGCTCCAGCGCCGCGTGAAGCTTCACTTTCAGGTCGTGCAAACGGGCATCGGCGAGCCGGCCGAGCGGAACGTTGCGCGTGCTGCGCGGAAAAATGCCGATCCACGCCTGACATTCCGCGCAAATCCAGAGTGGGCCGTGGTCGTCGCGATACGGATAGGCTTCATCGCCGGCGCGCGCCAGAGTCGCGGGCGCGCCGCAGTAGTCGCAGTTCGGATGGGGTAGAGGTTTGACAGGTCGGCCAACACGCATTGCCAGAAACTCACAGGGCGGGAAATCCAATATAGCAAAACCGCCCGTTCGTTTCGGAAGCGTGCCCTAACACAAGCTTCGGACTCCGTTGATATCGCAGCCTGCTTAAGCAAGATCGTTCGCAAAAACGCCGGCACGCGCACAGGCATTGGCTCGCGCCGATCGGGAATTTACTTTTCCGATCCACGGTATACGGTGGGAGTGCGTACTACAAGCTACGCGCTTGCGGAGCCTACAGGCCCCCTTTCGCGACGGTTCGCTCACGCCGCGCACCAATCAGTCAAACGAGAATCCTGCAAGGCGCGTTCTTCGCGCCGTCGATCAGGCCGTGCACGAACGTCCAGATTTTCCCCGGTTCTTCGATAGGAGGCGATGGCGATGAGAATGACTCTTGTATTGGCAACAACCGCCGCGGCTTTATTCGCGATGAGCGCGCTAGCGCAGGATGCCCCGGCACCGAGCGGCACCGCGCAGCAAGGCGCAGTCTCCACCACGACCGATTCCAGCTATGGCGGAACGATGTCGACCACCAAGGCCAGCGGCGCCGCGCGTGACGCCTGGACCAGCACGTCTCAGCTCTGCACGCCGGGACTGAGCTGCAATATATATAGCGGTCAGTGAAGCAACTTGCGGCAAGCGTCGGTCCGAAGGCGGCGGGGACGCCTTCGAGCGCCGATCTCACTCGCCTTCCAGCTCCATCCTTCTTCGCGCAGTCCCCCAATGGCGGGGTGATCTCCCTCCGGATGCGTGGTTTTTTCCGGCGACCGTTCGGCCGATAGTAAGGCTCATCACAACACGGCCTCTTGCGGGCCACGCGTGGCGGTATCTCCACACGACAAATCCTCATCCGCGGCGAACAGGCCCGAACGCAAATTTCGCGCGACGCACCTGATTCGGTGGCGGCGCAATGTCGCCGGCCCTCGCGGAACTCTTGCCTCACATTCGTCGGGGCGACGTGCGTCTTCTAATGTATGAGCCCATCTGGATAGCCGCGTCCACGCGGCCAGCAAGGAGGTATCCGAAATGAGAACCCATCAAACCAGACGCGCGGTCTGCGCTGCGATCGCCGCTCTGACGCTCGGCGCGCTCTGCGAGACGAGCGTCGCCGCGAACAGCGGGGACAACGCCGACGCACGCCCGATCGCCGTCGATGTCGACAGCGGTCCGATCACGCTCGCTGTGCAAACACCCTCGGGCGGAACGTCGCGCCTGACTTACGCCGATGACGACGGCTGGCGTCTCGACGACCGCGACACACGCCTCAAATCGACGGAAGCGCGCATCACGCCCGCCTCGACGGAGCCGCAAAAAGAGGCGTCGGGCAGCGAGCGGCCGATGACCGTTTTCATCGACGGCCCCACGGGCTACACCTACGTGTGGATGCGCGATCAGGGATGGAAGTTCGTCGGCCGTCTTTCCGATCGCAAGCGTTGAACACGCTTCTTAGGACGGCCGCGTGCGTGCTCGGGATCTCGCTCACCGCGCAAACGCCAGCACAAACGCCAGCGCAAACGCCAGCACAAGCGCCTGAGGCCGACGCCTGGCGCGCCGTGCGCGCCGCGGACTGCGCGCGTTGCCACGGCAAGGATCACGAAGGCCTGGCCGCGCCGTCGATCGTCGGCTTTGCGCGCACGCAGAGCCGCGAGCGCTTCATCGCCGCGGTGCTCGACGGCAATCCGCCGATGGGCATGCCCGCATACCGCGGCGTTCCGCTGATCGAGAGCCGCATCGACGCGATTTACCGCTACTTCGCCGGGCGCGCCGATGGAAGCATCGCCCCCGGCGCGATGCCAGGCCGCCAATGACGATCTGAACAGACTTCAACCGCACACGGAGGTTTTCGATGAGTTCAACTCAGTTACGCAGCGATGGAACCGGCTGGTCCGACAAGCTCGACGACGCCACCACGCTCGCAATGCTCGTCACGGCCATCGGCGAGCAGCAGCAAAAGCTCGCGAGGAGCAGCCACACGAACCTGAACGGCAAGGTGGATCGCGCGCAGCATCAGAAACAGGTGCTCGGCGCATTCGGAACAATTCGGATTGCAGATGATATTCCCGATGCCGCGCGCTTCGGTATGTTCGCGAGGGCGCCGGCTGCGTATCGCGTCGCATGCCGCATTTCGAACGGACAGCCGTGCCCGCGGGCCGATACGTCACCCGACGTGCGCGGCATCGCGATCAAGTTGTTCACGGACGACGGCGCCGAAACCGATCTGCTCATGACCAACGAAGGCGGCCGCTCGCACGCGCGCAATTCGGTTCAGTTCATGGCGGTCGCGGATATCATCGTCGCGCTGCTTTCCGAAGGGCCGGTCAGCGGCATCGCGCAGAGCCTGCGCGAAATGATGATGGCGAAGCTCGGCCCCGTCGAGGCCGCGCGCATTCTGGCGGTCCTTTTCAAGGAAACGACGGTGCACCGCGTCGAGAGTGTGACGACCGAGCACTACTGGGGATCGGTCGTGCAGGTCGGGCAGGCGGCGATCAAATACTCGCTGCATCCGCTTCCATCGACGCCCGCCGGGACGAAAGCTCCCAGCCACGGCGACGACTATCTGCGCGACGACGTACTCAGCCGCTTGCAGCAAGGCCCGGTGAAGTGGCAACTCGGCGTGCAATTTTTCGTCGATGAAACCACGACGCCCGTCAACGATGCCTCCGTCGCGTGGAAGTCCGAGATGGTGCCCGTCGGCGAACTCGAAATCGATGCGCCGCCATCGGTCGATGACGAAGCGCGCATCAACCAGCTCGCGTTCAATCCGGCGAACGGTTTCGCGCCGCTCGGCATCACGCATGCGCGCAAGGCCGTTTATGCCGCGAGCGCCGCGAATCGCAAAGACCGTGGCGTGCTGTCGAGCGATGAAGCGCGCGCCATGCTGAGCGCGCGCTGAACGGCGGACAATCGCGCGGCTGCGCAGAACGGCGCGTCGCGCGAGCCTTTTCTCCGATAATGACATGCGCCCCAGGCAGGGCGTTTCATGCATATCGGAGCCCAGCATGCATCTCGCCGGCATGATCCTTCCGATCTTCGCCATCATCCTGACCGGATGGCTGGCGCGCGTGTCGGGCTACATGCCGCATGCGCTCGCGCCCTCGCTGATGCGGTTCGCGTATTACGTCGCGATGCCCGCCCTGGTTTTCCTGACCATCGCCGATGAATCGCTCCGCTCGCTGCTCGAGTGGCGCTTTCTCGCCGCGTTCGGCGGCGGCTCGATGATCTGCTTCGCGCTCATGCTGTTCGGCGTGCGCTTCGTGCGCGGCGCAGCGCTTGGCGCGAGCGCGATGCTCGCCGCCGCCGTCTCGATGACCAACACCGGTTTCGTCGCGCTGCCGATTCTGAAGGCGCTGTACGGCAAGCCAGGCGTGCTCGCGGCGGCGGTCGCGACGGTGTTCGTCGGCGCGCTCATGTTTCCGGTGCTCGTCGTGCTGCTCGAAGTCAGCCGCTACGATGCATCGCGCAAGATCAGCGTGGCGGCGCTGCTTCGCCAGATCGTGACGAACCCCGTGATTCTTGCGACGATTTGCGGCCTGCTATGGTCCGTCGGCGGCTTGACGCTGCCGCCGCCGGTCGCGTCCTTCCTCACGATACTCGGAGAAGCGCTCACGCCCTGCGCGCTTTTCGCGATCGGCCTCGATCTCACACTGAGCGAGTTGCGCGGACGCATGCCGCTCTACGCGCTTTTGACCGCGCTCAAGCTCGCGGTCGTGCCGCTCGTCGTGTATGCGCTGTGCGTCGCGGCCGCACTGGGCCACCCCGCGACCGTCGCCGCTGTCGTTTGCGCGGCGGTGCCCACGGCGAAAAGCGCTTACGTGCTCGCGGTCGAATACGACGTCGAAAAAAACGTGGTCGGCGCGGTCATCTCGATGACGACGCTCCTGTCCATCGTCACCTTGCTCGCCTGGCTTTACCTGCTGTAGCGCTGCTCACACATCGCCGAGTTCCTCGTCGACATTGCGCTCTTCGTCGTCGGGCGGCGAGATGCCGAGCGCCTTGTCCCATTGCGGCTCGCTCAGATAGCGCTCGCGCAGAAAGTCGACGAAGGCCTTCACCTTGGTCGTCGAACGATGCGATGTCGGATAGACGGCGCTCAGCCACAGCGGCGGCGCAGCATAATCGGGCAGCACGCGCACGAGGCGGCGTTCGAGCAGATCGCTCGCGGCGACCATCGTCGGCAGATAGACGACGCCCGCGCCCGCGCGGGCGAATTCGAGCAGCAGATGCACGCTGTTCGTCTTCAACACGGCGTTGAGCGCGATCTCGTAAGTTTCGTTGCCCTTCATGAGCGGCCAGTTGTCGCCCCACGGATAGTGCGCGTAGCGCGCGAAATCGTGACGCAGCAGATCGAGCGGCGTCTCGATGGCCGGCTCGTCCTTCAGATACGCGGGCGTCGCGCACAGCACGCCGCGCACCGGAAAGAGCTTGCGTTCGACGAGCAGGTTCGACGCGGGCGGATAAATCTGCAGCGCGAGATCGAAGCCTTCCTGCACGGGATCGATGACGCGATCGTTCACCGTCACGACGAACTCGATGCGCGGATGCGCCTCGCGAAACGCGATCAGCGCCTGCGAGAAATGCCCGAGCGCGAAGCCCGGCAGCACATGCACGTTGAGCGTGCCGCAGAGCGATTGCGTCTCCGCGCTCACGCGCCCCGAGAGTTCGTGCACCTTGGACACGAGCAGCAGACAATCGCGATAGTACGATTCGCCGACTTCCGACAGGCGCACCGCGCGCGTCGAGCGATGAAACAGCGCGACGCCGAAATGCTCCTCCAACTGCTTCACCCGCGACGTGACCACCGATTTCGCCACGCCGAGTTGCCGCGCCGCGCTCGCGAAGCTCTGCGCTTCGGCTGCGCGGACGAAGGCCTCCATCGACATGAAGAGGTCCATGCGTTCTCCTGTTACGCGCTTTTCCTGTAGCGCAGCGGCGTCGTGCCGAGCCGCTCCGAGAACAGCGCGGTCATGTGCTGCTGCGACGAGAATCCGCACGCAACGGCGACATCGACGAGCGGCGCGCTGCTCGCGCGCAGCATGCGCGCGGCGGCGTCGATGCGCTTTTCCAGCACGTAGCGATAGAGCGAATGGCCGGTGCGCGCCTTCACGCCATCGAAGACGACGCGCACGGGCAGATCGAGCTCGGCGGCGATATCGGCGCAAGCGAGATTCTGGTCGATGTTATCGGCGACATACGCTTCGAGCATCGCGAAGCCGGCGTCGGTCAGCGCGGACTTGCGCTCGCGCGCGGCGCGTTCGAGATGCCGCGTCGTTTCGATCCACGCGAGCGTCGCGACGCACTGCATTTCCCACGGATCGGCTGGGCGCGTTTCGGCCTGCGCTTTCTGACGCGCATAGCGCACGAGATGCCGGATCGAATCGGCGCCGAGATTGCTGCGGCTGCCCGCGCGGCGCAACGGCTCCGCGCTGCGATCGGCGATGCGGTTCACGAACGCATCGGCATAACGAAACGCGATGAAACCATGCCGCACCTCGTGCGCGTCGATGCGCATGCTTTCGCCGCGCGGATGAAACGCGGCGGTCTCGGCGCGAAAGGTGAACGGCGCGGCGGGGCCGTCGTCGTAACTCGTGTCGGAGACGATCGTGCCGAGCAGAAGGCAGATCATGTCCGACGAATTGCTCAATTCCAGCGAATAGGGGCGCGGGCCCGAAATGCAGTATTCGAGTCCGGGCGCGCCTGCGACCGCCTTGAAACGATCGATGCGGCCCGCCGCCGACTGGGCGCTATGGACGCTCATGGTCCTGTCTCCGATGTCTTCGCGGCTTGGCCGATGGGCGCCGCTGTTCACGCGAGTATAGATGCGCCCGCACGCCCGATGGGTCGCGATTCGCGAACGCCGCGTGCGCCGTTTGTGCACGGTGTAAACCCGCATCCGGCCGTCGCGTGTTCGCCGGAATCTGTAATCCCGCAAAACCTGAAAGACCGGCGCGCCGCGTCTTCGTAACGTTCGCTCACATTACACGAACGACCGGAGACGACGATGCACACGCGGTACAGGAAACCAACGACACGAATACGCCTGGCATGCGCGCTCGCGATGCTCGGCGCGACCAGCTCGATGACGGCCCACGCCGCCGGCATTCCCTTCGCGACGGATCGCCCGCAAACCTGGCAGTTCAGCTCGGATTTCGAAGGCACTTACGATTCCTTCGGACAGAACCTGGAATGGAATCACGACAACCGCGCGTTCGATTCGCACGGGAATCAGGTTGCGGGTCCGGGCACGAACACGTTCGTCGGGTTATCGACGTTCATTCATTACTGGAAGCTCCCGTCGCTGCCGCATGTCGGCTTCAACGCGAGTATCACCGTGCCTGAGATTCGCACGCAGGGCTCGCAGTTTTCCGCGAGCGGCATCGGCGATCCGTTGATCGGCGGGCTCGTCTGGTACAACCCCGCGCCCGCGACGACGCTCGGCCTGCAAGCCTATGTGCAGGTGCCGATCGGACAGAACGACGTATCGACGAATACGTGGTCGTTCTGGCCATCCGTCTTCTACGACGACTGGTACGGGCACGTGAACGTCGACCTGCTTCTCGGCGGCATTCTTCGGGGACGCACGCTGCGTTCCGGCCACGACGATCTGAGCCCGGGCAACTCGTTTCATCTGAACCTGCGCGTCGGCTACAGCATTTCGCCGCCGGACAACCCGTTCGCGATTCCCTTCGTCGGGCTCGACTTCCAGACGAGCGGCGGCACGTTCAATCAGACCGCGGCGATGCCCGTTGCGAATAGCGCGAGCCGCGAGACGACCGTGGGCGTCGGCGTGCTGTTCCAGTTCAAGCCGAACAGCCTGCCGTTTCTGCATCAGAAGATGTATGACCAGCTTTCCATTCAGTACCAGCACTCGGTTGCGGGGCGCAATACGACGCTGACCAACGGAATTCTCGTGCAGGCGTGGCACTACTGGTAAGCATATCGAAACAATGGAGGCAAATATGAGCGAGACGATTCAACCCGCCGCATCGCGGCGCAACTTCATCAAGGCCGCAGGCGCGGGCACGGCAGCGGCCGCTTTCGGCGCGGTGTCGTTGACGGCGCGCGCCGCGAGCGACATCAAGTTCGATGCCGAATACGACGTCGTCGTGTGCGGCGGCGGTGGCGGCGGCTTGCCGGCAGCGCTTTTTTCACGCTGGCTGGGAAACCGCGTCGTGATTCTGGAGAAGGCGGGCAGCGTCGGCGGCACGGCGGCGAAGGCCGCGTTCTGGTACTGGGTGCCGAACAACGAGCCAATGCGCCGCGCCGGCATCGCCGATCCAAAGGCCGATTACATGCGCTACGTCGCGCGTCTTTCGCGGCCCGAGCAATACGACGCGACGCAACCGAAGCTCGGCCTCTCCGACTGGGAGTACGAGATGTGCGAGGCGATCTACGACAGCGCATCGCCGGCGGCGGAACTGCTTTCGAGCAAGGGCGCGCTGCCGTATCGGCATGAAGCGGCGGTGCCGGACTACTGGGCCGAATTGCCGGAAGATAAGGCGCCGCGCGGCCGCGTGCTGTTTCCGAAGGATGGCTTGCCGAGCATGTCCGATGGCGGGCGCGTCGCGATCCGCACGATGAGCGCGGCGGCACGGCGCGATGGCATCGACATCAGGACGGGCTGTCGCGTGCAGAAGGTGCTCGTGGATGAGTCGGGCGCGGTGATCGGCGTCGAATCGCTGACGGAAGAGGGCACGCTCTATCGCGTGCGCGCAAAAAAAGCGGTGATTTTCGCGACCGGCGGCTTCACGCACGATCCCGAATTGCGCAAGAACTTCCTGCACGGCGCGGTGTACGGCGGCTGCGCCGCGCCGACCAACGAAGGCGACTTCGTGCGCATTTCCAGCGCGCTCGACGTGCAGTTGCGCAACATGAACTACTCGTGGATGGCGCCCATTTCGCTCGACAAAGCCATCGCGAAAGACGGTTCGCTGTCCGGCATCTTCACGCCGACGGGCGATTCCATGCTCTACGTGAACAAGTACGGCAAGCGCGTGGTGAACGAGAAGCTCGCATACAACGAAGTCTGCGCGACCTTTTCCGAATGGGACGGCGCGAAGGGCGAGTATCCGAATCTCACGCTCATTTCGATCTGGGATCAGCAGGCGCAGGACCATTGCGGCAGCGACGACTACGGCAGTCTCATCGTGCCGAAGGGATCGAATGACCGGCATGTTGTGCGCGGCAACACGCTCGCGGAACTTGCCAGCGCGATCAGGGAACGCATGGCGAAGTATCAGAGCGCGCTCGGCGGCGCCACGTTGAGCGATGACTTCACACGCAATCTCGACGCGACCATCAAGCGCTTCAACGGCTTCGCGAAGACAGGCGTCGATCAGGACTTTCATCGCGGCGAGCGCATCGTCGAGAAGCTGTTCAATGGGCCTGTCAGCAAGAAAGCCGATCAGAAGAACGAGACGATGTATCCGCTCGCCGCGAAAGGGCCGTACTACGCGGCGCTGATCGTCGCCGGCAATCTCGATACGAAAGGTGGCCCGAAAACCAATTCGCACGGTCAAGTGCTCGACACGCGCGGCGCGCCGATCAAGGGCTTGTACGGCGTGGGCAATTGCGTGGCGTCGGCATCGGCGCGGGCGTACTGGGCGGGCGGCGGCACGCTCGGGCCGATCATCGCGTTTGCCTATCGCGCGGCGCAATCCGCCAATGGAGGCCAACCATGATTCGGATGACTAATGTTATTGCAATGCTCGCGCTAGTCAGCGCGGCGGCTCACGCGCAGGACGACACCGCCGCGCTCGGCAAGAAGCTCGCGACGAACAACTGCGCCGTGTGCCACACCTTCAACAAAGGCGAGCCGAACGGACAAGGGCCGAACCTCTTCGGGATCATCGGCAGGCCGCTGGCGGCGGAGCCCGGCTTCAAATATTCGGCGGGCATGAAGGCCGCCGCTGCGGGCAAGGTCTGGGACGAAAAGCTGCTCGATGCGTGGCTCACCGATACGCAATCCGTCGCGCCCGGCAACGCGATGACCTATTTCGAAGGCGACGAAGCGCGGCGGCAAAAGATCATCGCTTATCTGCGCACGCTGCATTGAATCAAACAACAGGAGACGAAAGCATGAACCCCATCACCATGACCGACGAACAACGCAAGACCATCGCGCTGGAATATCTGCGCAGGCTCGATCGCAGCGAATCGTTCTTCGATTTATTCGATGACAACGCCGAAGTCTATTTCCCGAAGTGGGGCATCGCGACGGGCCGCGCGGCGTTCGAAAAGCTATTCGCGGATCTCGGCACGATCGTCGCGAAGTTCAAGCACGATCTCGCGTATCTGAATGTGATCCAGCAAGGCGACACGGTGGTCGTCGAAGGCACGAGTTACGGCACGACCCAAAGCGGCGTCGATTGGCGCGCGGGCGTGACGCACGCGGGCCGCTGGGTCGATGTCTTCGAAATCCGCGACTTCAAGATCCAGCGCTGCTTCATCTATCTCGACCCGGACTATG
Source organism: Caballeronia catudaia (assembly GCF_001544755.2). Taxonomy (GTDB): domain Bacteria; phylum Pseudomonadota; class Gammaproteobacteria; order Burkholderiales; family Burkholderiaceae; genus Caballeronia; species Caballeronia catudaia. The sequence continues at coordinate 85,267 of NZ_FCOF02000013.1, forward strand.
AAAGCGCGGACACGCGGCGCTATCCGTGGCTGGCGGACAAACAAACGGAAAAGTAAGTACTTTCCCTAGGGCCGCGATCGAAGACGCATCGTTCGGCAAACGCGAACCTCGATTCATTGCCTCATGGCGCCCGCAGCCCTAATCTTGATTCCAACGCGACACCGAGAATCTGAACGCAGACACGGAGACAGACATGCAACAGACTCAACTTGGCAGCCTCGAAAGCTATCGCAAGGGCTCGATCGAAATCATCAAGGGCCAGGCCTCGCATTACGTGATGTCCAACGTATTCGAAGTTGCAAGCCATTCCGCGCCGTATGAAAAAGTCGTCGTCGGCAAGAACCTCAAGTACGTGATCGAAACGCTGCGCGCCGAAGGCGTGTCGCCGTGGTTCACCGCATCGCACGATGAATTCGCGGTCGCGCTCGACGGCGAAATCGACGTGCATTTCATCAAGCCTTCCGATGGCGCGCTGGTGAACGAAGCGATCGAAGGCACGGTGAAGCTCGAAGGCGAACCTTCGGGCCAGAAGATGGGGTTCGTGCGCCTGCGCCGTGGTCATCAGGCGCTGTTGCCCGCGGGCGCGGCGTATCGCTTCGAAGCGAGAAAGACCGGCGTGCTGCTCGTGCAGACGATTCTCGGCGCGGCATCCGTCGAGAAGTGGGCCGATATCTGCATCCAGTAACGTCGCCGCGAACCTTCATCTTCGGAGCAAACAATCATGGATCAAACCGTTTTCCTGCAAAGCGTCGTCGCCACCGATCCCGACGCGGCCACCGGCTACCGCACCTTCAAACTGGGCGATTTCGAATTCAGCCGCGATGCGTATTTCGTCACCGTGAAGTGGCCCGCGCAAGGTCAGACGCGCTCGCATCAGATGCACGCCGACGACTTCCTGCGCGCGATGATGCGCGATGTCGCGTGGGGCTTCTTCTACGGTTGGGTCAATTTCGACGAAGTGATCGGCACGCGCAATCACTACGGCAAGGTCGACATGTACGCCGGCGCGTATAACGCGAGCTTCCGCGATGCGGGCGTCGATTGCACGCAGCAGTTCGAAACGCCGATCATCATGGCGACCTTCAAGGCGATCCTGAAGGACTGGGTCAACGAAGGCTTCGATCCGTTCGCGGCGCCCGAGGAAACCGGCTCGGCGTTCGGCGCGAAACACGGCGACAACATCGCGGCCATCGACCGCACGCGTATCGCGACGAAGCGCATGCCTGGTCTCGAAGGCGACTCGCCGTTGCGCGACGACTTTCCGGTGAATCGCCAGTTCGCCGATGTATCGCAGGACGAGCCGGAGATTCACGCGGAACCCGGTTTCGAAGGCCAGTTGCACGCGTTCAGTCTCTTCAAGTATCTGTCGCGCTCGGACGTGACGTGGAATCCGTCGGTCACGTCCGTCTGCAAGCAAAGCCTCTTTTGCCCGACGACCGAAGAGTTCGTGCTGCCGGTCTTTCATGGCAACGATCGCGTCGAGTGGTTCCTGCAACTGTCGGATCAGATCATCTGGGATGTCGCCGATAAAGACACGGGCGAGCCGCGCGCGCGCATCACGATGAACGCCGGCGATATCGCCGCGATGCCCGCCGACATTCGCCATAAGGGTTATTCGCAGAAGCGCTCGATGCTGCTCGTCTGGGAAAACGCGACGCCCGATCTGCCCAAGCGCTACGAAAGCGGCGAGCTGCCGCCGTATCCGGTCGCGCTTTAAATCCCTGTCCTTCGAATCTCGACGGCGCCTTGAACAAAGGCGTCGCGGGGAACGCTTCGTCTTCAATCCTCGACACGAGCAAGACATGCAAACGCAACTCTTCATCGATGGCCGCTTCGTGCCCGCCCTGTCCGGCGAAACGCTCGCGACCCTGAATCCGCACGACAACAGCGTGATCGCGCAAGTGTCGATGGCTGGCCGCGAAGATATCGACCGCGCGGTCGATGCCGCGAAAAAGGCGTTCCCGAAGTGGAGCGCGATGGCCGCCGCCGATCGCGGTCGCCTGCTTTTGAAACTCGCCGATGCGATCGAAGCCAACGCCGATGAACTCGCGCGCCTCGAATCGATGGACACGGGCCACCCGATCCGCGATACGCGCAATCTCGACGTGCCGCGCACCGCCGCGACCTTTCGCTATTTCGGCGGCATGGCCGACAAGTTCGAAGGCTCGGTGATTCCCGTCGAAGCCGGCTTCCTGAACTATCTGACGCGCGAGCCGGTCGGCATCGTCGGGCAAGTGGTGCCGTGGAATTTTCCGCTGATGTTCACGAGCTGGAAGATGGCGCCCGCGCTCGCGGCGGGCAATTGCGTCGTGATGAAGCCCGCCGAGCTCACGCCTTTGTCGAGCCTCGCGATCGCCGAACTGATGGCGGAAGTCGGCTTTCCGGCTGGTGTAGTGAACGTGCTGCCGGGGCTCGGGGCTATCGCCGGGCAATACATCGCGGAGCATCCGGACATCGGCAAGGTCGCGTTCACCGGATCGACGGCGGTCGGGCGCAAGATCGTGCAGGCATCGAGCGGCAACCTGAAGAAGGTGCAACTCGAACTCGGCGGCAAGGGCGCGAACATCGTCTACGGCGACGCCAATCTCGATGCCGTCGTGCAAGGCTCCGCGTTCGGCATCTTCCATAACCAGGGGCAGGCGTGCATCGCGGCGTCGCGGTTGATCGTGCATGAATCCATCGCCGATGAATTGCTGGAGCGCTTCACGTCGCTCGCGCGCTCGATCCGCATCGGCGATCCGCTCGATCCGTCGACGGAAATGGGGCCGCTCACGTCGCAGATGCATCGGGACCGCGTGCTGTCTTATGTCGATGTCGCGCGCGAGCAGGGCGGCCGCGTGCTCGCGGGCGGCAAGGCGCCGGACGCCGCCGCGCTCGCCAAAGGCTGCTATGTCGAGCCGACGATCGTGCAGGCGAAACCCACCGACCGCGTCGCGCAGGAAGAAGTGTTCGGCCCGTTCGTCGCCGTCAGCACGTTCAAGAGCGACGAAGAAGCGCTCGCGATCGCCAACGGCACCGAATACGGCCTCGGCGCGGGACTCTGGACGCGCGATCTGCAACGCGCGCATCTCGTCGCGCGGCAATTGCACAGCGGCATGGTGTGGATCAACTGCTACAAGCGCGTGAGTCCGGGATCGCCCTTCGGCGGCGTCGGCGCGAGCGGATACGGACGCGAAATGGGCTTCGAAGTGATGCGCGAATACACTCAGGCCAAGTCGGTGTGGGTGAATGTCGACGCCAATATTCCGCCTTACTATCCGCGCTGAAGCGCATCGGGAATCATGCAATCGTTCATCTATCAGGGCATGCCGTCGCGCGTCGTGTTCGGTGCGGGAAGCATCGAACATGTCGAACGCGAGATCGAACTTCTCGGCGCAAAGCGCGCGCTCATTCTCTCGACGCCGCCGCAGCGCGATCAGGCCGAAGCGCTCGCCGAACGCATCGGGCCGCGCGCAGCGGGCGTGTTCGCAAAAGCGGTGATGCACGTGCCCGTCGAGACCGCGCGCGAGGCTCGCGAGTTTGCGCAACGCATCGGCGCGGATTGCGCGATCGCCATCGGCGGCGGCTCGACGACAGGTCTCGGCAAGGCGATCGCGCTGACATCGTCGCTGCCGATACTCGCCGTGCCGACCACCTACGCGGGCTCGGAGATGACGCCGATCTACGGTCTCACCGAAGCGGGCCTGAAGAAGACCGGCCGCGACCTGCGCGTGCTGCCGAAGACAGTGATCTACGATCCGCAGCTCACGGTATCGCTGCCGGCGTCGCTATCAGTGACGAGCGGCATCAACGCGATCGCGCACGCGGCGGAAGGGCTCTACGCGCAGGACGCGAATCCGGTGATAAGCCTGATGGCGGAAGAGGGCATCCGCGCGCTGGCACAGGGCATTGGCAAAGTGGTGTCGAAGCCCGGCGATGTCGACGCGCGCAGCGACTGTCTCTATGGCGCGTGGCTGTGCGGCGCGGTGCTCGGCAGCGTCGGCATGTCGCTGCATCACAAGCTGTGTCACACGCTCGGCGGCACGTTCAACCTGCCGCACGCGGAAACGCATACCATCGTGTTGCCGCATGCGCTCGCGTATAACCGCGACGCGGCGCCCGACGCGATGAAGCGCATCGCCCGCGCGCTCGGCACGGACGATGCCGCGCAAGGCGCATTCGACCTCGCGCGCGCGAACGGCGCGCCGACCGCGCTGAAGGATATAGGCTTGAAGGAAAGCGATATCGATATCGCTGTCGATGTCGCGATGAAGAGCCCGTACTGGAATCCGCGGCCGGTCGAATGCGCGCCGTTGCGCGCGCTGCTGGAAGCGGCTTACGAAGGACGACGACCATGAACGAATCGCTTACGCAATCCGTCGCTGACGCCTTCGGCCAATGCGCCGACGCGCGCACGAAGGAAATCGTCACCGCGCTCGTGCGGCATCTGCATGCGTTCGCGCGCGAAGTGAACCTGACGCACGACGAATGGCGGCGCGGCATCGAGTTTCTCACCGCGACCGGCAAGAAGTGCGACGGCATCCGGCAGGAGTTCATTCTGCTCTCGGATACGCTGGGGCTTTCGATCGTGCTCGACGACATCAACCAGCATCATGAAGAAGCCGCGACCGAAAGCAGCCTGCTCGGTCCGTTCTATCGCGATGGCGTGAAGGAATCGGCGTTCGGCGCGAACATCACGCAAAGCGACGGCGAACCGGTGTTCTTCCACGGCACGGTGCGCGATGTGAGCGGCGAGCCGGTTGCCGATGCGTTGATCGAAGTCTGGCAGACCGCGCCGAACGGCATGTACGAAGGACAAGACCCGGATCAGCCCGAAGGCAATCTGCGCGGACGATTCCGCACGAACGCGGACGGCGCGTACGCATTCCATTCGATCAAGCCGACGAGCTATCCGATTCCAACGGACGGTCCCGTCGGCCAGATGCTCGTCGCGACGGGCCGTCATCCGATGCGTCCCGCGCATATCCACTTTCGCATCGACGCGCCCGGCCACGAACCGCTGACGACCGCGCTCTATTCCGCCGACGACCCCTACGTGAAGTCCGATGCGGTGTTCGGCGTAAAGCCGTCGCTCGTGATCGAGTACGCGCCGAAGGAGGGCGGATACGATGTGGCGCGCGATTTCACCCTTATCGCGAAGGAGCGCGCGTGAACGCGATCTGCTCGCTCGACGACGTGCCCGATGGCGGCGGCCTCGAAGCCGCGCCGTCCGTGCTCGTGTTGCGCCGTGGCGGCGAAGTCTGGGCGTATCGCAATGTGTGCCCGCACTTCTCGATTCCGCTCAACTATGAGCCCAACGCGTTCTGGACCTACGAAGGCGGATTGCTGATGTGCGCGCACCACAGCGCGATGTTTCGCTTCGAAGACGGCGTGTGCGTCGATGGGCCATGTCTCGGCGCGAGCCTCAGGCGCATTCCGATCCGCATCGAGAATGGCGCCGTGTCGATCGAGGAGGACATCCTTACATCGGGTGCGCCGCGATGAAGCTCTTGAACGCGCTGTATCCGGGCTTCGGCGTGAGGCCATCGTTCCTCAGCAAGCCGAACGCGCCTTCTCCGCCGACGGGATCGTCATACAGTTCGTAGACCTGAATCGACTCGATGTTGTACGTCGACGCCAGCGCGACGAACTGCGCCATCATCGTGTTGCCGACGAGGTACGCCGCGATCTGCTGATCCGTGCCGTAGTTCGGGCGCACGCCGAACTCGTTGATCCAGATCGGCTTGCCGAGCGCCTTGAGCGCGGCGAGCACGTTGTGACAGCCGGTGCCGCCGCAGGCGTTCGTGATGTCGCCCTGTTCGGAATACCAGTGCCACGCGGTGATGTCCCAGTCGACGACCGGATGCCCGATGCTGCCGTCCGGCTCCATGCCGGCGGCGAGCATCTGGTCGAAGCCATAGTGCAGCCAGGTGCCGCCGCCCATGACGATCTTGCCCGTCGTATCGACGGATTTGATGCCCGCGATCATCCCGCGAATGACGCCGCGCAGCTTGCGGAACTTCGCGATATCGAACTGCTGCGGGTAGACGCCATCGACGTTGCCGATGAGCAGTTCCGCTTCCATCTCGTTCGTGACCTCGTAGTACGGATAGCGGCGCGACGTGGCCGTCTGCTGGCCGAGTGCGAAGCCGGCGTCATACGCTTCGGTTTCGTCGTTGAATGCGCTGATGCCCATCAGCATCACGGGATACACGGTCACGCCTCCAGCCGCCATGATCTGCGCGATACCCGCGAGCTTGGTCGCGGTGCCCTGGCTGTACACCTCGTTGCGATAGAGCTTTGCGCCGAGATCCTGCAACTGCGAGTGCTGGAGCGCGTCGCTGGAGATATCGTAGGCGCCGCCTTCGTTGTTGTGGCCGTTCACGCCGTAGAAGAGTCGCGCGGGCTGCTGCGGCGCCGTAACGTTGCCGCCGCCCGCGTTCGTGCCGGAAGCCGGAGCGGGCGCGCTGACGACGGGATTCGTCGCAGGCGCGTTCGTGACCGGGTTCGACACTGAAGAAGCAGGAGTCTCGGGCGTAACGTTCACGACGCCGCTCGCGGAAGAAGGGCTCGTCGTGGTCTTCGATGTTTGCGTGCCGCCGGCCGGAACGTCGGGCGCGGAAGCAGACGCCGAAGTCGAAGCCGAAGTGGAAGCGCCGCCGTTCTGCGTTGCATCGGTGGGCGACGCGGTGCTACCGCCGCCACCACCGCCACCGCCGCCGCCACATGCGGCGAGCAGCACGCTCATGGCGGCTGCAAGCGCAACAGCTTTGAATCGGACGAGGCGAACGGCCGGATCGCCGGCGTGAATCAGATTAGTCATGTCGATGCGCACTACTAAATGGTCAAAAATCCATCCATGTCCACCAAGTAGGCGCACGTTCCCCGGGTCGTCCGGGCAAAAGCGGACGTACCGATGAAGGACCTTCATCCCGCGTCGGACGCAAGGACGTGTGGAATGTTCGTCGATAGACCCCAGCGAGCCGGCATAAGGAGGACGCCGGCGGAAAGAAGGGGTATGGAGAAGACCGCGGCGATGCCGGTCTCAATAGGGTTTACGGCGGGGATGAAGGGGACTTGAGACGCGACCGGCACAAGCAAACGTTACGACCGCGGGAATTCGGGAATTCTTACCCGGAAAGCGGCCGGTCCGGTTCGAGCGCGGCGCCGCCGAGTATCGAGTTGGCGTCGGCGCGTGCGTTGTCGAGCTGCACGACGCTCGCCTGGCGCGCCGCGAGCGCATCGCGGTTCGCGATGGCGGTGAAGATCGCCTTGTGGCGCGGCAGCGACAGCGCGTGCGTGTTCGGATGACGGCTCGTGAGCTTGATCGATTCGGTCAGCGCGAGCGAGAGCATGTTGCCGATATACGCGAGCAGGTCGTTGTGCGTCGCCGACATGACCGCGCGATGAAATTCGAGGTCCGGATCGAGCAGTTCGGCGGCGGTTCGCGCGCTTTCCATGCGTTCATAGGCGGCACCGATGCGCGCGATGTCGTCAGCGGTGGCGGAAATGGCCGCGAGCGCGGCGGCGGCAGGCTCGATGATCTGCCGCACCGTCATCAGCGAGCGGAAGAACTCGCCTTCGGGAAGATGGCTGATGGTCCAGACGAGCACATCGGGGTCGAGCATGTGCCATTCGTCGCGCGCGCGCACGACGCTGCCCACGCGCGGCTTCGACACGACGAGCCCCTTCGCGACGAGCACGCGCGTCGCCTCGCGCAGCACCGGGCGGCTCACGCCATAAGCCTCGCACAGCGACGGCTCGGCGGGCAGACGCTCGCCCGGCGCGATGCCGCCGCTCACGATCCGCATGCCGAGCTCCTGCACGATGCGCCCGTGCATGCTCTTGCGTTGCTTTGGATTGCGGTAATCCATGATGCGGCCTGCCGGCCTCTAGCTCGTGGTCGTCGCGCGCATCGCCCGATATTCGCGCCTCACGATATCCATCAGCTCCGCGACCGACGTATTCGCGCTGCGTTGCTCGTACGTCACGCGGCCGCGCTGCATCAGCATGATGCGATCCGCGATATCGAGCGTCTGCGCATAGTTGTGCATGATCATGATGATCGAGAGCCCGCCTTTCTCCTTCAGGCGCATCACGAGATCGATGATGAGCGCGGCCTCGCGCGCGCCCATCGCGGCGAGCGGCTCGTCGAGCAGCAGGATTTTCGCGTTCGAATGCACCGCGCGCGCGACGGCGATCGCCTGACGCTGCCCGCCCGACAAACGCTCGACCGGAAGATCGACGGAGGGCACGTGCACGCCGATATCGTCGAGCAGATGCGCGGCCCGCTCGCGCATCTGCTTGTGATCGACGAGACGCAACATGCCCGCCGGCCCGCGCCGCACGATCTCGCGGTTGAGGAACATGTTGTGATAGATCGACAGCGAGTTCGCGAGCGCGAGATCCTGATACACGCATTCGATGCCGAGCGCGCGCGCATGATCGACGGACTTGAGCAGCGTCTCTTCGCCGTGCACGTGCAACGTGCCGCTCGTCTGCTGATGAAAGCCCGTGAGGATTTTCACGAGCGTGGATTTGCCCGCGCCGTTGTCGCCGAGAATGCCGAGAATCTCGCCTTTGCCGAGCGTGAGCGACACGCCGTCGAGCGCGGTCACGGCGCCGAAGCGCTTGACGATGTTGTCGCCGCGCAGAGCGAAATCGTCCATCACCGTGCTCCCTTGCGGCGAATGCGCCCGACGTGGATGTTGAAGATCATCGCGGCGAGAATCGCGGCCCCGAGAATGATGTTGAACGTGAACGCATTGATGCCGATGAGCGTGAAGCCGTCGCTCAGAATGCCGAGCACCGCTGCGCCGAGCAGCCCGCCCACGATCGTGCCCGAGCCGCCCGTCAGCGGCGTGCCGCCGATCACCGCTGCCGCGACCGCAAGAAACATGATCTGATTGCCGCCCGCTTGCGGATCGATCGACGTGATGCGAAAGCTTTCGAGCACGCCCGTGAAGCCCGCGAGCACCGCGGCAAGCACGAAATTGCCGAGCCGCAGCCGGTTCACGTGAATGCCCGCCTCGCTCGCGCCGATCGGATTCGCGCCCGCCGCCTGGGTATGCAGGCCCCAGCGCGTATGCCGCAACAGTACGTGCATGACGAACGCGATCGCCACGGTCCAGATGATTTCGCTGTAGCCCCACGCGCCCATCGCGGCGGCGAACTCGGGCGAGCCCGGCGTCGCGGCGGGCGTGCCGCGCGAGACCGTCAATGTGATGCCGTTGATCAGAAAGAGCGTGCCGAGCGTCGTCACGAACGAGGGCAGGCGCAGATAGACCGTCACTGCGCCATTCACGAAGCCGATGATCGCCGCCGCGATCAGCCCGGCGATCACCGCGAGCCACATCGGCGCGCCGGCCTCGTTGGCGAACACCATCAGGAACGGCGCGAAGGCGAACACCATGCCCGCCGACAGATCGATATCGCCGCCGATCATCAGCATGATCTCGCCGAACGCGATGATCGCGACCGGCGCGATGTACTGCGAGAGATTGACGAGGCTCGCGTTGCTGAGCAGGAAGTCGTGATTGAGAAACTGAAAGTACGCGCAGAGCAGCACCGCGACGAGCAGGATGCGCAACTCGGGCGCCCAATGAGACATCCAGGCCCCGCGCGGGCTTTCGACTCGCGCGGGCGCCTCGGCTTTACGAGGTTCGTTCACCGTGTTCACGACTTGATCGCGCCTTTCATCGGCACGATTTGCGGCTTGGTAGTCTTGCCTTCATAGCGCGTCGATGTGTTGAGATACGGCTCGACGGTGTCCTTCGTCACGAACTTGAGACCCGTGTTGATGTTCGCCGGCCCGACGAGCCCGCCCGACGCGAGGAACACGAACGCTTCCATCACGGTATAAAAGCCCTGCACGTAAGGCTGCTGGTCGATGGTGAAATCGAGGAAGCCTTCGTGAATGAGCTGGATGGTCTGCGGCAAGAGATCGAAGCCGCCACCGTGCACGCCCTTCGACGGCAGGCCCGATTCCTTCATGACTTGCGCGACGCCCTGCGTGCTGCCCGCATCGACGGCGAACATGCCTTTCAGGTCCTGATGGCCGAGATAGAACGATTTGATCTTCGACAGCTCTTCGTTGACGGTCGCGCCTGTCGCCACGGTTTGAATGTCGATCTTCTTGCCGGATTTCTTGATCGCGTCGCTGGCGCCATCGAGACGCGGCTGGATGTTCAACTGTCCGGGCGTCGCGATGAAGAGCGCGACCATGCCGCTGTCGACGAGACTCGCGATGCGCTCGCCCATCTGATAGCCGGACAGATACAAGTCCTGGCCGATATACGCGAGACGCGGATTGCTTTTGCCGCGCGGCGCGTCGGCGTTGTAAGCGAACACGGGAATGCCTGCGTCGAGCGCGGCCTGAATGGGCTTGTCGAAGGCGTTCGGATCGACGATCGGCACGGCGATGGCATCGGCTTTCGCGGCGATTGCGGAATTCACCGCGCGCACCATTTCGCCGGCGTCGGACGTGGCCGAGCCGGTCCACTGATAGTCCATGCCAAACATCGCGCACGCGTCCTGAATGCCGTATTGCGTCGGCACGAAGAACGGATTCGTCGTCACATGATTGACGAACACGATCTTCCATTTCTTGTGCTGCGGGAACGCCGCTTCGGCTGCCTGCGCGGTCGAGATCAGACCGCCCGCGCCGCTCACGCCGCCCAGAAGCGAGAGCGCAGCGCCAAGGCCCGCGCCCTGCATGAGCCCGCGCCGGCCCGAGTTGATGATGCCGCTGGTGCGATTGCTGGTGCCATTGCTGCCGTCGTTTGCGTCGTCGTCGCGATTCTGCGCCATGTCTTCCTCCGGTCTCTTCTTCGTTGGTCGAATACAGGGTTTTTCACGGCACGTCAGCGCGAAGCGGCTTTCATGATCGAAAGAAGAAAGCGTTGCGGATGACGATGCGAGCAGTGCGAGAGGATTGTTCGATAGCGCGGCGGTTTTTGAACTAGTAATTGGGATATGCGAAGCCCGCGCGCCAATTTCAATAGACAAACTATATGCAGTGCGTTTTGACGTTTCGATTAGCGTTTTCCCGGTACGCGCCCTCGATATAGTCATGCTATTCAGAGGTCTTTCTCACAAAGTGAGCACAACCATGAGCGCCCCACATTCAGGCTCCGCTCGGCAGCCTGGTTCGGCACCGCGGACAAGAATGGCTTCATGTGCCGGAGCTGGATGAGACCCAGGGCATTCCGGATCACGAATTCGCGGGCAAGCCCATCATCGGCATATCTAATTCGTGATCCGAACTAACGCCGTGCAACTCGCGCTGCACGTCTTGCAAGCCGATGAAGGCTGCGACTTCGACCTTCTCGTCGGCTGCCGCCGCGCCGATGTGCCGAAGCATTCGCACTGATGCTCTACTTGCGCGGCCTCCACGTTGCGATCGCGACGCCGAGCACCGCGACGCCCATCGCCCACCATGCGGCTGTGGGGAGCACTTCGCCGAGGAAGAACCAGGAAAGCACCGCCGCCGCGGGCGGCACGAAGAAGAACAGCGACGCCACTTGCGACACCTTGCCCGCACGCGTCATCGCGAGCAGCAGCGTGATCGCGATCAGCGAATTGCAAATGACGAGATACGCGAGCGTGGCGATGAACGTGGGCGTCCATTGCACCGGCGTGTGTTCGAAGCCGAGCGCCATCGGCGCGCAGAAAATCAGGCCGACGCTGTACTGCACGAGGTTCGACGTCAACGGGTCTTGCGCCGTGCCGAGGCGTTTTTCGTAGAGCATCGCGCCCGTGATGCCGATGAGCGCCCCGACCGCGAGCAGCACGGGCCCGAGCGCTTCGGCATGCAGCGGCCCGCGCGCGGCGATCACGCCCGCCGCGCCCGCGAGACCGAACAGGAGGCCGATCCAGCGCCGCGCGCCGATCCGCTCGCCGACGAACGTGGGCGCGAGCACGCCGACGAGAATCGGCTGCAAGGACACGATCAGCGCGAGCACGGATGTCGCGATGCCCGCCGTCATCGACAGATAGCTGAGCCCGAAGTACATCACCTGCACGAGAAAGCCGACGACGACGAGATGCAGCCACGCGCGCGCGTCGCGCGGCCATTGCGGGCGTCTGATCGCGCATGCGGCGAGCAGCACGCCGACGCTCAACGCGAAACGTATCGCAAGGAAGGTGAGCGGCGACGCGTAGTGCAGGCCGGTCTTCGCGATGGGAAATCCCGCGGACCACAGCAGCAGGAACACGATGGGGCCGCCGACGGCGAGCCAGCGTTCGTTTCGAGCGTTCGTGTCGACGTGCGGCGCTTGCGCCATGTCAGATGCCTTTTCGTGGTTGTGGCTCGTGGTTGTGGCCGAAGCTCAGTTCGTAAGACGTGCTGCGTCCGCCGGAAGATGATCGCTGCAGTATGCCCAGCACGACGAGTTCGTTGAGGTCACGCAACGCGGTATCGGACGAGCATTTCGCGATCGATGCCCACTTGCTGCTCGTCAGTTTGCCCTCGAAGCCGTCCAGAAGGCGATTTTCGCCGCATCATTTGCGGCGAAAAAGTCGAAGCATTCACCGCAGGACGCAGATCGCAAGGCCCTAATCCGCCACGCGCACGGAGACATCGGCGGCGGCGAGGCTTTCGGCCATCCAGGCGGGCGGCGGCGCATCGGTGAAGAGCGCGTCGACCTGACTGAGATGCCCGAGTTTCGCGAGCGCGGCGCGGCCGAACTTCGAATGATCCGCAACGAGGAACACGGTGCGCGACTGCTCGATGATCGCCTGCGCGACGCGCACCTCGGCGATATCGAAGTCGCGCAGCGTGCCGTCTTCCTCGATGCTCGAAATGCCGATGATCCCGAAGTCGACCTTGAACATCCTGATGAAGTCGACGGCCTGCTCGCCCACGACGCCCTTGTCGCGCGCGCGCACCTTGCCGCCCGCGACCATCACTTCGGCATCCGATTCATCCGCGAGAATGTTCGCGACATTCAGATTGTTCGTGATGACGCGCAAGCCCGTGTGCTGACGCAGCGCGCGGGCGACTTCCTCGGTCGTCGTTCCCAGGTTGATGAAGAGCGTCGCGTGATTCGGAATCTCGGATGCCACGCACTCGGCGATGCGCCGCTTTTCGTCGAGATACATTTGCTGCCGCGCCGTGTACGCGGTGTTCTCGGAACTCGTCAACGCACTCGCACCACCGTGATAGCGACGCAGCAGATTCCGGACGGACAACCAGTTCACGTCGCGACGGATGGTCTGCTGCGTGACCTGGAATTGCGCGGCGAGGTCTTCGATTGTCGCGAAGCCGTCGCGGGCGACGCGTTCGAGCAGCGCTCGCTGCCTGCCGTTCAGTGCTGGGTCGGGTGTCATCAATGCGCGAAATCGCAAAAAAATGAAAATTTCGAATTCGATGAGTGTACGACGAAACGTCCGCCGGCCGCGATTTTGCGTCGAAAGACCCGTGTCGTAGTGTTTTCACGCGCCTATCCCGGCCGTTCGCCGGGTGTTAGGATGACCGCAAACGAATCAACGAATTCGTTTGCGAACAAAATCGAAAAACCCGCCGTACGGAGCCGCGGCATGCGCCAGCAACGTTTCATTCTCGCCCTCGATCAGGGCACCACCAGTTCACGCGCCATTCTCTTCGACCACGCGGGCCGCGTGGTCGCCCGGGCGCAGCGCGAGTTCGCGCAGCATTTCCCGCGGCCCGGCTGGGTCGAGCATGACCCGCACGATATCTGGCGGTCGCAACTGGCCGTCGCGCACGAGGTCATGCGCGTCGCGAACGCGGGCGCGTCGGATATCGCGGCCATCGGCATCGCGAACCAGCGCGAAACCACACTGCTATGGGACCGGCGCACCGGCGCGCCGATCGGCCCCGCGATCGTCTGGCAGGACCGGCGCACGGCGGCGCACTGCGCGAGGCTGATCGAATGCGGCGGGCAGGCGCTCATCCAGCGCAAGACCGGCCTCTGCATCGATCCGTACTTTTCCGCGACGAAACTGGCGTGGCTGCTCGACAGCCAGCCGGGCCTGCGCGCGCGGGCGCGCAACGGCGAGCTCGCGTTCGGCACCGTCGACAGCTGGCTCGTGTGGAACCTGAGCGGCGGCCGCCGCCACGTGACGGACGCATCGAACGCGGCGCGCACGGCGCTCTTCGACATCCGCGCGTGCGCATGGGACGACGAGTTGCTCGCGCTCTTCGATATCCCGCGCGCCGTGCTGCCCGAAGTCGCGCCTTCGAGCGGATTGATCGCGCATACCGACCCCGCGCTGTTCGGCGCGGCGATTCCGGTGACGGGCGTCGCCGGCGATCAGCAGGCCGCGACGTTCGGCCAGGGCTGCATCGAACCGGGGCTCGCGAAGAACACCTACGGCACCGGCCTTTTCATGCTGATGAACACGGGCGCGCAGCCGGTCGTGTCGACGCATCGTCTGCTGACCACCATCGGCTGGCAGCTCGACGGCCGCCTCACGTACGCACTGGAAGGCGCGGTGTTCATGGGCGGCGCGATCATCCAGTGGCTGCGCGATGGGCTCGGCATCATCGAAAGCGCGGCGCAGATCGAGGCGCTGGCCGCGCAATGCGCGTCGAGCGAGGGGGTCGTGCTGGCGCCGGCGTTCGCGGGACTGGGCGCGCCGTACTGGGACCCGTACGCGCGCGGCACGCTGCTCGGCATGACGCGCGGCACGGGACGCGCGCATATTGCGCGCGCGGCGCTCGAAGCGATCGCGCTTCAGACCGTCGATGTGCTCGACGCGATGGAAGCCGATGCGGGCATCGCGGTGAGCGAACTGCGCGCGGACGGTGGCGCGTCGCAAAGCGACCTGCTGATGCAGATTCAGGCCGATCTGCTGAACCGGCCCGTGGTGCGTCCGGCCGTCACCGAAACGACCGCGCTCGGCGCCGCTCAGCTGGCCGGCCTCGGCGCGGGCTTCTGGTCGGGCGTCGGCGAAATCGGCGAAATCGGCGATAACGCGCGCGCCGCGCGCCGCTTCGAACCGTCGATGTCCGGCGACGAGCGCGGCGCGCACATCGAGCGCTGGCATCGCGCGATCGAGCGCGCCCGCGCGTGGGACGTTCCCGCCGGGCAGACAACGTGCGCGGCGGTCTGACATGCAAGTGACGACTCCCCCTGACCGCGCCTCGCTGTTGCGCGAACTCGACCGCACGCCGGTCTTCGACGTCGTCGTGATCGGTGGCGGCGCGAGCGGCCTCGGCACGGCGGTCGATGCGGCGTCGCGCGGCTATCGGACCTTGTTGCTGGAAGCGCGCGATTTCGCCAAAGGCACGTCCAGCAAGGCGACGAAGCTCGTGCACGGCGGCGTGCGCTATCTCGCGCAGGGCAATGTTCCGCTGGTCCGCGAAGCGCTGCGCGAGCGCGGCCTGCTCGCGCGCAACGCGCCGCATCTGGTTCACGCGCTGGGCTTCATCGTTCCCGCGTACCGGATGGGCGACAAGCTCATGTACGGCGCGGGGCTCAAGATTTACGACTGGCTCGCGGGGTCGCTCAACCTCGCCGCGAGCCGCAGCCTCGGCCTCGCCGAAACGCGCGCGAAGTCGCCGATGCTGGCGCAACACCTGTCCGGACGCGCGCTGCGCGGCGGCACGCTCTACTACGATGGCCAGTTCGACGACGCGCGTCTCGCCATCACGCTGATGCGCACGCTTTTCGATCTCGGCGGCATCGCATTGAACAATGCGGCCGTGCGCGGCGTGCAGTTCGATCGCGGCGCGGGACATCATCGGCTGAGGGTGGAAGACGTCGAAACGGGCGATGTGCTCACGGTCGGCGCGCGCTGCCTCGTCAACGCGACGGGCGTGTGGGTCGATTCGATCCGCGCCATGGCCGACCCCGGCGCACGTCCGATCGTGGCGCCGAGTCAGGGCGTGCACCTGACCTTGCCCGGCCGCTTCCTGCAAAGCCGCGAGGCGATTCTCGTGCCGCGCACGAAAGACGGCCGCGTATTGTTCGTCGTGCCGTGGCATGGCCATACCATCGTCGGCACGACGGACACGCCGCGTCGCGATCTGCCGCTCGATCCGCACGCGAGCGACGAGGACATCGACTTCATTCTCGCGACGGCCGGCGATTATCTGTCGATGAAGCCCACGCGGGACGATGTCCTGAGCGTCTGGGCGGGCCTGCGTCCGCTCGTGAAAGGCGATGCGGGCGCATCGACGGCGGCGCTTTCGCGCGAGCACACGATTGAAACGAACGGGACCGGCATGATCACCGTGACGGGCGGCAAGTGGACGACGTATCGCCTGATGGCGCAGCAGGTGATGGATCTTGCGGTCACGCAGGGTCTGTTGCCCGCCGCGCCATGCCGCACGGCGTCCTTGCCGCTGCACGGCGCGACCGCGCAGCAGGGCGGATGTTACGGCGCCGACGCGGAGTTCATCGCAGCGTTGCCGGGCGCGGACACGATCCTCGTGCAGGCGAGCGGGCTGACCGAGGCGCAGACGCGTTTCGCGGTGCGCGCGGAGCTGGCGCGCTCGGTGGAAGATGTACTCGCGCGACGCAATCGCGCACTGTTTCTCGATGCCGCCGCGGCGCGCGATGCCGCGCCGGACGTTGCGCGGATCGTGGCGGAGGAACTGGGGCGGCCCGCGCAGTGGCAAGCCGATGAACTCGCGCGTTTCGATGCATTCGCGCGAAGCTGGATGTTGAAGTAGAAAGCGGCGAAGCGTGAAAGCGCTTTGCCGGAAGCATCGGAAATCAAAACGCGTGGCGAATGCCCACCATCGCCACGAACTGCGATTGCCCCGACGACGGCGTCCCGTTCTGCGAATCGCCGACGACGGCGACCGCATTGGCGATCACCGTCGCGTTCATGCCGCTCAACGCGACGAGCGATTTGCCGCGCGCCCGCTGATACGCCTGCAGCGCATAGAACGTGGTGCGCGCCGAAAGACCGTAGGTTTCTTCGAGCGAAATCTGGTGATATTGCGCGGGATCGGAAATCCCGTTCGACTTGCTCGCGCGCGTGTAGCTGTAGCCCGCCGCCACGTTCACCGCAGGCGTGAACCGGTATGACGCGATCGCACCGTAGTTGTTGAACACGGCTTCGTCGGTGAAGAGCGAACCAGAACCCGGCGCATATTGCACGTTGGCGTAGTTCAGGCCGATCATCAGATCGTTGTACTGATAGCGTGCGGCCGCGGCGACGAGCTGCGCGCTCTTCGCGCTCGCATAGCCGTTGTTGACTGGCGAGTTGATTGCGAACGTGCCCAGCGCGGAACTTGTCGCGATGTCCTTCAGCTTCACGTAGCCCGCCGCGACCGATACGGGCTTGTAGTCGTAGCGCAGCGCCGCGCTGAAATTGCTGCCGCTCGCGATGCTGCCCGGCACGCCGCCGAGACCGTATTGCGCGCTGAACGCCAGACCGGCGATGACCGGCGATGCGTACGTCACCGAGTTGTTGAAGCGCAGTGTCGTGTCGAGCGCATCGACATCGCCGGGATGCGCGCCGGTCGCGCCGGTCAGCACGCCCGTGGGGCCGAGCGCGCCGACCATGCTGAAGTAGGGCGTGTACTGGCGGCCGAGCGTCAGCGTGCCGTAGCGATCGTTGCTCAAGCCCATATAAGCTTGCCGATTGAAGATCAGGCCCGGACTGCTTTGCGCGCCCGTCAGCGAGTTGAAGCCGCTTTCGAGCCGGAAGATCGCCTTGGTGCCACCGCCAAGATCTTCCGCGCCGAGCAGGCCGAACTTGCTCGCCTGCAAATTGCCCTGGCTCATGTAGACGTTGCTGTGCCCGCGCTGATTGTTGACATAGGCGAACGCGTTATCGACGACACCGTATAGCGTGACGCTGCTTTGCGCCGCCGCCGTGCCGCAGAACGCCGCGGCCGCGAGAGACAAGGACGCGCGCGTCAGAGCGCGATTCGAAGACTTCATTGTTCTTTCCGTTCCGTTGATGCAGGTCTCAGCGAGCGAGGCGCAGCGTGAGATGACGCCATCCATCGGCGGTGTGATCGCCGATCAGTTCGCCGGTTGCGGCGGCGACGCCGCGCGTATCCGATGCGGGCACGCTGATCCGCACGTCGTCTTGCACGCGCGGCATCTGCCCGTGTCGCTCGACCGCGATGCGCAACTGCCTTTCATCGCTCTCGATGACGACGCGCCAGCGCCCTTGCGCGCCATCGCGCCACGCCTCGCTCTCGCCGTCGTCCTCGACGCATGCGCCTTTCGCGACACCCACGCCCGCGCAAGGCAGCGCGACGAACGCGCGTTCATCGGCGGGACGCGCGAAGTGCTGCTCCGCGATGTTCAGCGCGATCACGTGACCTTCGCGTATGAGCATGACGGGGCGCTCGGGCGGCGCGGGCAAGCTCACCGTCCGCGCGCCGTCGAAGACTTCGCCGCTCCAGTAATCGGCCCAGCGCGCGCCCATCGGCAGATAGACTTCGCGCCCGCTCTGTCCTAGCTCCACGACGGGCGCGACGAGCAGCGCGGCGCCGAGCATCATGTCGTCGCCGTCGGCGAGGCAGCGCGGATCGTCGGGGAACTCGGCGAACATCGGCCGCGACACGGGTTCATAGTCGCGATGCGATTGCCACAGCAACTCGTAGAGATACGGAATCAGCCGGTAACGCAGCTTGATGAGTCCGGCGATGACGCCCGTGATCTCCGGATACATCCACGGTTCGTTGACGGTGCCGTCGTCGTTCCACGAGTGGATGGAAAAGCGCGGCAGGAAGATGCCGAACGCCACCCAGCGCGCCAGCAATTCGGGGCCGGGCGCGGGCCCCGCGAAGCCGCCGATGTCGTGGCCGCTGTTCGATACCCCCGACATCGCGAGACCGAGTCCCATCTTCAGATTGAAGCGCAGCGTTTCCCACGACGTGATGTTGTCGCCGGACCACGTCTGCACGTAGCGCTGCATGCCGACGCCGCCCGAGCGCGACACGAGAAACGGCCGCGCGCGAGGCGCATGTTCGCGTTGCGCATCGCGCGAGGCGCGCATCATCAGTTGCGTGTGCAATACCTTGGCCTCGCGCGCCGGGAACGGCGTGCCGAAGCCACGCGCGATGGCGTCCGGGCTCCAGATCTCGAACTCGTTGTTGTCGTTCCACGTCGCGGCGATGCCATGACGCAGCAGGCTGTCTTTCACGCGCGCCTTCCACCAGTCGATCGTCGCGGGATTCGTGAAATCGAGATAGGCGCCGACTTCGTCCCAGAACTGCACCCAGGCGGGCTCGCCGCCGCGCGTTTCGATCAGGAGCCGCGCCTGGCTGACCGCTGCGAACGCCGGATGATCGTGCAGCAGGCAAGGCTTGACGTTCGGCACGAGCCGCACGCCTTCGCGCATATAGTCCGCGACGAAGCCGTCGATATCCGGAAACTTGTCGCGATTCCAGTTGAACACATAGCGCTTGCCGCCGATCGACGTATAGCCCGACGACAGATGGAACGAGTCGCACAGGATGTCGTGCTCGCGGCATCGCTCGATGAATTCGCCCATGCGCTTTTGGGCGTCGGGTGCGTCGGTGTAGCTCATCGTCGAGCCGGAGTAGCCGAGGCCCCATTTGGGCATCCACGCGGGGCGGCCCGTGAGCCACGTGAAGCGGCGCACGGCATGAAGCGGCGTGTCGGGCGACGCGATGAAGTAATAATCGAGATCGCCATGCTCCGCGACGAAGTGGCGATACTGCCCGTGGTAATTGTCGAGCTCGCGGCCCATGTCGAAGCGGCAGTCGGCGAGCGTGTCGTAGAAGAGACCGAAGCCCGTCGACGTTTCCGGCTGCCACGTCACGTAGAACGGAATGTGCTTGTAGAGCGGGTCCGTCGTGCGCGCGCTGTAGCCCATTGCATCGACATTGCGCATTTCGTAGCTCTGGTTCGCGCGATCCAGCGAGCCCGCGCGTTCGCCCAGCCCGACATACAGTTCTCCCGGCTTGCGCTCGATGTAGTGATACACGCGCTCGTCCCACCAGCCGAAGTTGTACGCCTGCGTCTTGCGGTCGTTCATCACGCGATGCCAGATTTCACCGCGCCTGATGTCCCACGCGCAGAAGCCGCCGTCGAGCGTGACCGTCAGCCGGATCATGGGCGTTTCGATCATCACTTTGTGCGCATCGCTCAGAACGCGCGCAGGGCCGGGTTCGAAGCCGCTCATGTCGCGGCGCTCGCGCCCTTCGGTCGGCACGTCTTCCTCGCCGGGCGCGATCGCCCAGGTGCGCGGTCCGCGCAGTTCGCCGTGCGGCAGCACGAGCACGCGGATGATGTCGTGGGCGAGAGCGAAGATCTCCATTCGGCATCCCTCGGCCGAAGTGAGCGTGATGGGGTGCGCCTCGGTCTGCGAGACGCGAAACAGCGGACGTTGCTTCAAGTTGGCCATGATGGGGTCCCGGATGATTCAGTCTCAGGCGGCGTGCGCGGACGGCGCGCGCGGCGTCGCGTCGACGCTGATGCCGCGCATCAGAATGACGAGCAGCGCCGCGCCGATCAGATCGAACGCGCCGAGCGCGACGAAGAGCGGCGAATAACCGATGGAGTCCGCCAGCGCGCCGACGACCAGCGAAAAGCCCAGTCCGCCGATCCACGCGGCCATTCCGGCGAAGCCCGCGGCGGTGCCGACCTCGCCGGGCTCGAAGACATCGGCGGCGAGCGTGTTGACGAGCGCGGAGATCATCTGATGCGCGAAACCGCCGACGCAAAAGAGCGCGATGGCCTCGTAAGGCGACGCGACGAGCCCGATGCACGCCGGTCCGATCATCATGAACGCGCCGAGCACGACGCCCGCGATGCGCGACCACACCAGCGGCATGCGCAGACGCTTCATCAGGAACGGCGACAGATAGCCGCCGAAGAGACCGCCCAGGTCGGCGGCGAGAAACGGCAGCCATGCGAACATCGCGATCTGCTTGAGATCCATGTGACGCTCGCTCACGAGATAGAGCGGAATCCAGAAACTGAAGGTCTGCCACGCGGGCTCGGCGAAGAAGCGGGCCTGTGCGATCGCCCAGAAGCGGCGCGTGCTGAGCACTTCGCGGATGCGGCGCTTGCCTTGCCCTTGTGCGGAAACGGGCGTTTGTCCGTCGATGATTGCGCGGCGTTCCTCGTCGCCGATGCGCGGATGCTGCGCTGGCGAGCGATACAGCCAGTACCAGAACGCCGCCCAGACGAAGCCCATCGCGCCGGTGACGGCGAACGCGCTTTGCCAGCCATAACGCAGCGAAAGGAATACGACGAGCGGCGGCGCGAACAGCGAACCGAGCGATGTGCCCGCGTTGAAGTAGCCGACCGCAACCGATTTCTCGCGGTTCGGGAACCATTCGGCGACCACTTTCATGCCCGCCGGAATGGCGACGGCTTCGGACAGGCCCATGAGACCGCGCAGCGCGGCGAGCGACATCCAGCCGGTCGCGAGACCGTGCAGCATGCCCGTGGCCGACCAGAGGCAGGCGAACAGCGCAAAGCCGAGCCGTAGTCCGATCACGTCGATGATCAGTCCGCACACCGGCTGCATGACCGTGTAGCCGACCTGGAAAGCGGCCACGACGTAGGAGTATTGCTGCGTGCTCATGTTCAGAAGCGTCTTCAGCTCCGAGGCCATGACGCCGAGCGCGTTGCGCGAGAGGTAGTTGACGATGGTGCCGACGCAGACGAGCGCGATGATCCACCAGCGCAAGCCGATGACTGTTTTCAAGTTCGAGTCTCCGTTGTTCTTTTTGGGCGACGAGCGGCGGGCGTCTCGTGCGCTTTGTGACCGGATGCCAATGATCGAATTCGAACATTCGATGATCGGGAACGGCTATTTATCGTACTACTGAGCGTCGATTTGCGTCCTGGTTGCGACAAATAGTTTCGTTGCGCGCTCCTTTTGTTCGTTTTCGCGCATCTGGCAATTGCACCGATGGAAGTAGAGCGTGATGTCGTCGAGCACGTCGTCGCGCCTGACGATACGCCGTTGACGGTGCGCCCGAACACCGCCGATACGTGAAGGATCAGTACGGCTTGCCGGTGCCGAACGTCCATTTCGACGATCATCCGAACGACGAAGCGATGCGCGAGCACGCGTTCAAGCAGGGCAGCGCCGTGTACGAGGCGGCGGGCGCGAAGACGACGTACATCGTGCCGCCGTATCCGTCGACGCACAATCTCGGCACCGCGCGCATGAGCGCGAAGGCCAGCGACGGCGTCTCCAATCCGCACGGCCAGACGCACGAAGTGGCGAACCTCTTCATCTCCGATGGAAGTCAGTTCACCACGTGCGCCGCCGAGAACCCGACGCTCACGATCGTCACGCTCGCCATTCGCCAGGCGGACCACATCGCCAGTCAGATGAAGCAGCGCAGGGTTTGACGCGATTGCCGGTGGATGCGCGGGGGAGTAGTTTGTTTCGTTGGCCGTCGTGCGCGAGCATGGCGGCCGCTTCGCCGGAGGCTACCGTTATGTGTCGGGTGTACATCAACGCCGATCCGATCCTTTATGAATCGCGCACGCGCTCGTTGCGATTCATGGCGTGATCACCACGGTCCGGCTCGAAAATCTCTTTTGGGACGCGATGACGAAGTACCTTATCTCCTTCCCCGCATCGGCGATGGACATATCCGACGACGACATGGCTGCGGTCGGCGAAGCGGCGCGCGCGGTCATACGCGAGGCGAAGAATACGGGCGTCTATGTGTTCGGCGGGGGTATCAACGCGGACGTCGCGCCGCTGATGGTCGCCGCCGACGGCACCATCACGAACGAGACCTACCCGCAGACCAGGGAGTTCGACGGCGGCTTCTGTGTTCTGGAACTGCCGTCGCGCGAAGCCGCCGTCCAATGGGCCGCGAAGATCGCCAAGGCCTGCCGCTGTTCGCAGGAACTTCGCGAGTTCGGGTACGACCCGGAGAGCTGACCGGCGAGGTCGCAGCTCAATCGAGCGAGGAGGCGGTGCAATCGGCATGACCGGCGCGGCGGCGTCAATCGCCCGCGCGCTCCAGTTCGGGCAGGCCGATGTTCTGCGCAGCCATCGAAAGTCCTGAGATGTCCTCCAGTGAAGATGCGCCGAAGTCCGATCGCTCTCCGGCGCATTCACCTTCGCTCCGTTTCTTCGAGGCGCTTACTTCGTCGTAAAGACCGAGATGCCGCCGTTCGCAAACTGAGTCGAAGAGCCGGGCTGGAAGGGCACGTACACCTGACCGAGCGCGCCGTCCACGGCCACGGAGTGCGCCCCCGCTCCTATCGCGACCTTGTAGAGCAACTGCCTCGTCGTGCCGTCGATCACGGCCATTTGCGGACTGAATCCCGACGCCGCCGCGGTGCCGCTCGATACATAGTGCCGCGCGGGCAGGAAGTATCGGTTCGAGGCGGAATCGTAAGTCAACTGATCGACGCCGCCGAAAGGCACCGATGCCAGTTGAGCGCCGGTGTTGCGATCGAGAATCAGCGTAATGAGCGGATTGCCGGCCGAAGGATCGCATCCCACGAGAATGTCGCTGTTCGGCCCGAGCGCGAGGCCGGTTGGCGAGCACTTGCCAAGCGGGAACGCCTTGCTGATCTTGAGCGTGCCGGAACTCACCGAGCTCGCCGCGATGACGTCGAGTTCGCCGTCGGGGTTCGCGGTGGTGCCATCGTTATTGATATAGAAGTTTTTCGTGGTCGAATCATAGGTGCATGCTTCGAGTCCCGACGATCCGTTGAAGACGAGCTTCGACACGACGGCTTGCGTCGTGGTCGAGAGGATCGTGACATACGGCGGCGTCTCGCCGGGGCTTGCGAACATCACGAGATGATCGTCCGGGTCGTAGCAGCCTTCATCGACGCGTGAGCCCGAATTGCTGATTGCAATCGTCTTGATCGTCTTCAGCGCATTGGTATCGACGACCTTGACGGAATCGACATCGCCCACGTAAAGCGTATTGGTGCCGGTGATGCCCACGATGCCATCGGGACCGGAAACATCTGTCGTTGCGCCGACGCCGGCGAACGAGCCGGTGATCTGAGCGAGCAGCGCGTTCGATTTGGTATCGACGACATCGACGGCCTTGTTGTTGCGATCGGCAAGATAGTAGCGGCCCGCTTCCGCGTAGCCGATATCGAAACTGAACGGCGGGCTCGACGCATTGGGAATGGCGATATTGGTAATCAGATTCGGACTCGATGAAGCGGGACCGGAATTGTCATTCCCGCCACATCCGGCGACGACAGTGGCAACAAGCAGTAACGCGAGCACAGGCATTCTCATGAAACGACTCCCCTTTGGTTGACCAGAACTCACGGCGTAAGCATGCGCAAGCATCTTTCACAATGCACAACAAATAAATTGATGGTTCCCATATAGAACCGTTGATGAACGTACGACGACTGAAAGATGCGCGACGCTGGCGCGGTCCTGTTTCAGTAATCTTGGGAGCCTCTCGAAGGCCTCATGTCTCGTCCCCGCGCGATGCGAAATCGCGACAGGCTTGCGTCTTCATTCCAGTTGCAGCGAGAAGCACGCGCATCGCGTTGTAAATCAACGGTTGGAGATTCGAAAGTCAGTTTTCTCAAAAGGAAGTCGCTGTCCGGCACCCGCCAAAGGTAGCCTTGGTAAAAACACCGAGACCGGACCCGGTGGGCTTTTAAAGCTATTCATCTTCTTAAGCTTGCTATAAGGTTAGACAGCCTAAGATGCGACCGGCGGATAGCTATAACTGTGCAATTAAATTGGTTATGCGAAGGAAATCAGGTCACGAATCCATGCGACGTGGTTCGACGCCAGGTTGCCGAGGTCGAACGCGACCAACTCCAACGTCGGCAAAGACATAGACCGGCTTTCCATCGCGGCGCGAATGCTTGTGCGCCGGACAGCGTCACCATTTCCCTCCAGGCCGGGTCCGCCACCAACTGCCCGCTTGCCTATACATCAGCGCATCGTTCCACAGAAGCCAGCCCGTCCCGCGCACGCATCCATGCTCGTCATCCGACCGCGGATTCCACATAGAGCACGCCATTCAGAAGGTTTCTAGGTAATTCCCCTGATTCACCCATCATCTCCTTGCGTCTTTTTTTGACGTCATGCAAACTTGTCTATACAAGATCGTGACGACGACAGCTCATTTGACGAAAGGACGTGGAAATGAACGCGAAACAGTTTTCTGCAAAGTTGCGCCTCGGCATGCTCGCCGGAGTGGTCGCCATCGCGGCGACCTCGGCCCAGGCGAAGGACTGGCAATCGGTGACGATCGCGACCGAAGGCGCGTACGCCCCGTGGAATCAGACCTTGCCCGGCGGCAAGCTGGGCGGCTTCGAACCGGAGCTCATGGCCACGCTTTGCACGCGCGCGCAACTCAAGTGCAATCTCGTCGCGCAGGATTGGGACGGCATGATTCCGGGCCTTCAGGCCGGTAAATTCGATGTCCTCATGGACGTGATTTCGATCACCCCCGAGCGCGAGAAGATCATCGCGTTCTCGCGTCCGTATGCTTCGACGCCCGCGACCTTCGCCGTGTCCGACGACGCCATCCTGCCGAAATCCTCGCCCGGTGCGCCGGCCGTCAGGCTCACCGGCGATGCGAAGAACGATAAAGCCGTCGTCGACGGGCTTCGCAAGCAGTTGAAGGGCAAGACCATCGGCATCCAGTCGGGCACCGTCTACACGAAGTTCATTCAGGATAACTTCAAGGACATCGCCACGATCCGCGCGTACAAGACGGCGCAGGAGCGCGATCTCGATCTGGCCAATGGCCGCATCGACGCGTCGTTCGACGATCTGACCTACTTCACGTCGGGTTCGGCGGACAAGTCGATTTCCATCGCCGGTCCGAAGATCGGCGGGCCGATCTGGGGTCCGGGCGAAGGCCTCGCCTTCCGCAAGCAAGACGGCGATCTCAAAGCGAAGTTCGACGCAGCACTTGCCTCCGCGCTCGCCGACGGCACGGTGAAGACCTTGTCCGAGAAGTGGTTCAAGACGAACGTCGCGCCGTAAGCGCCAAGAGCACGCAACTCGCCTCAAAGGCACCGCAAGCCGCCGTCAGGCGGCCAGGAGCAAGTCATGTCGCTTTTCCAGATGTTCGGATTCGGCCCCGACGGATGGGGCTCCGCCCTGCTGCTCGGCGCCTTGCTGACCGTCGTCCTGACGATCGCCGCACTCTTCACAGGCGCCATCTTCGGCGGTCTCGTCGCTGCGGCGAAGCTGTCGAAGTTCCGCACCCTGCGCGCAATTGGCGATCTTTATACGACCGTGTTTCGCGGCGTGCCGGAACTGCTCGTCATCTATCTGTTCTATTTCGGCGGCTCCAGTTTCGTGTCGACAATCGGCAAGTGGTTCGGCGCGGACGGCTTCGTCAGCGTTCCGCCTTTCCTGATCGGCGCGGTCGCGGTGGGCATGATCTCCGGGTCGTATCAGGCGGAGGTCTACCGCGCGGCGGTGCTCGCGGTGGCGCGCGGCGAACTCGAAGCGGCACGCGCGATCGGCATGCCGGTGCACATGATGGCGCGCCGCATCCTGATTCCCCAGGTCATCCGGTATGCGCTGCCGGGTCTCGGCAACGTCTGGCAGATGAGTCTCAAGGACTCGGCGCTGATCTCGGTCACGGGCCTCGCCGAACTCATGCGCACGAGTCAGATCGCCGCCGGATCGACGCATCAGTACTTCGCGTTCTTCATCGCAGGCGGATTGCTCTATCTCGTGATGACCAGCATTTCAGGACGCATTTTCGGCCGCGCCGAGGCATCGGTCGCGCGCTCGTTCCGGCGCAGCTTCGCGCGCAACTGAGCCACCGAACCACCGAGCAACCGAACGACTGACGCCGCCAGCGGAGACTTCTCATGCCCGTCGATATCAACTTCATGCTCGACACCATGCGCCAGTTGCTGGCCGCGGTGCCGACCACACTCGCACTGTTTTTCGCCTCGCTGGTGCTGGGCGGCCTGCTGTCGCTCGTGATCGTCGCGATGCGCGTTTCGCCGCACTGGCTGCCGCGAAACTTCGGGCGCTTCTACATCTTCGTGTTTCGCGGCTCGCCGCTGCTCATTCAGATGTTTCTCGTCTACTACGGGCTCGGCCAGTTCGGGGTGATCCGTCACAGCTTCCTGTGGCCCGTGCTGCGCGAGCCGTATGTGTGCGCGGTGCTGTCGCTCGCGTTGTGCACGGCGGGTTATACGGCCGAGATCATTCGCGGCGGTCTCTTGGCGATTCCGCACGGCCAGATCGAAGCGGGCTATTCGATCGGCCTCTCCGGTTTCGCGCTGCTGCGCCGCGTGATCGGGCCGATCGCGCTGCGGCTTTGCCTGCCTGCGTATTCGACGGAAGCAGTGCTGCTCGTGAAGTCCACCGCGCTCGCAAGCCTCGTCACCGTGTGGGAAGTCACGGGCGTCGCGCAGGAAATCATCCACCAGACGTATCGCACGACGGAAGTCTTCATGTGCGCCGCGCTCATCTATCTGCTGCTCAATTTCGCGATCGTCCGCGTGCTCGGATTCGTGGAGCGCAGGCTGTCCGGCCATCTGCGCCCGCCGCCGACGCCCGCCGTGGCATCGTCCGCGCCGGTTCGGACGCGCGTCGCATCCTGAGAACCCGCCGCTGTTTTTGGAGAAGAAAGCATGAGTACTGTTTCGCCCGTCGCGCTGTCGGTCAAAGGCATCAAGAAGTCGTTCGGCGAGCATCAGGTGCTGAAGGGCATTTCGCTCGATGCCCATGAAGGCGATGTCATTTCCATCCTCGGCGCGAGCGGCTCGGGCAAGAGCACGTTTCTGCGCTGCCTGAACCTGCTGGAAATGCCCGACGATGGCTCCGTGTCGCTCGCCGGCGAAGAACTGAGGATGAAGCGCCGCAACGACGGACGCCTTCAGCCCGCCGACCGCAAGCAAGTGGACCGCGTGCGCTCGCAGTTCGGCATGGTGTTCCAGAGCTTCAATCTGTGGTCGCACATGACGGTGCTGGAGAACGTGATCGAAGGTCCGATCCGCGTGTTGAAAAAGAGCCGGGCCGAAGCGGTGGAGCAGGCCGAAGCGCTGCTCGCGAAAGTCGGCCTCGCCGAAAAGCGGAAGCACTATCCGGCGCATCTGTCGGGCGGACAGCAGCAGCGCGTGGCGATCGCGCGCGCGCTCGCGATGGATCCGAAAGTCATGTTGTTCGACGAGCCGACCTCGGCGCTCGATCCCGAACTCGTCGGCGAAGTGCTGCGCGTCATGCGCTCGCTCGCGGACGACGGCCGCACGATGCTCGTCGTCACGCACGAAATGGGCTTTGCACGGCACGTGTCGAACCGCGTCATGTTCCTGCACGAAGGACGCGTCGAGCTCGACGGCACGCCGGCCGAAGTATTCGGCGAGCAGAAGTCCGAGCGCTTCCGGCAATTCGTGTCGAGTCATCAGGACCGCAGCACGCACTGAACTTTGCAAGACGTTTCATCGAAGGATCGTCATGATCGTTATCCGCTCCGCCCAGCCGCTCGAATGGCGTGAAATCGCCGCCATCGCCGCCGGCGCTTCCCTCGAACTTTCTCCCGAAGCCGAGGCGCGCATCGCGGCGGCGCGCAGGCTCGTCCACGAAATCGTCACGCGCGGCATCCGGGCGTACGGCGTCAATACGGGCGTAGGCGCGCTCTGCGATGTCGTCGTGTCGCAGGCGGAGCAGCGCGATCTGTCGCACAACATCCTGATGAGCCATGCGGTCGGCGTCGGCGCGCCGCTCGGACGTGAAGAGACCCGCGCGATCATCGCCGCCGCCATCAACAACTTCGCGCACGGCCATTCCGGCGTGCGGCTCGAAGTGGTGCGCACGCTGCTCGCGCTGCTCAACGCGGACTATTTGCCGGAAGTGCCGGCGTTCGGCTCGGTCGGCTATCTGAGTCACATGGCGCATATCGCGCTGGTGTGCGTGGGCGCGGGCCACGTGCGCGCGGGCGGCGAACGCATGACGGGCGACGAGGCGCTGCGGCGGCTCGGCCTCGAACCGATGACGCTCGAGGCGAAGGAAGGCCTGAGCCTCGTCAACGGCACGCCGTGCGTGACCGGCCTCGCCGCGCTGGCGATGGCGCGGGCGCAGCGCTTTCTCGACTGGGCCGATGTGGTGTCGGCGATGAGCTTCGAGAATCTCGGCGGCCAGCTCGATGCGCTCGATCCGCAATCGCTCGCCTTCCGGCGCTCCGAAGGGCTGGCGCTGGTCGGCGCGCGGCTTCGCGCGGCGCTTTCGGACAGCGGCATCCTCAACGAATCGATCGGGCGGCGCACGCAGGACCCGCTCAGCCTGCGCACGATTCCCCACGTGCACGGCGCGGCGCGCGATGCGCTGAAGATGACCGCCGAGGTCGTCGATCGCGAACTGGCTTCGATCACCGACAATCCGATCGTCGCGGGCACGCCCGAAGCGCCGCGCGTGTTTTCGCAGGCGCACGCTGTCGGCGCATCGATGGCGCTCGCGATGGACGGCATCGCCGTCACCATGGCGCAGGTGTCGGCGCTGGCCGAACGCCGGCTCGACCGCCTCGTGAATCCGCTCGTCAGCGGACTGCCCGCGTTTCTCGCGGAAATCGGCGGCACGCGCTCCGGCTTCATGATCGCGCAGTACACGGCCGCCTCACTGGTGGCGCAGAACCGGCGCATCGCCGCGCCCGCGAGCCTGGACGGCGGCGTGACCTCGGGATTGCAGGAAGATCACCTGTGTCACGCGACGCCCGCCGCGCTGAAGGCGCTCGAAATCATCGAGAACTCGGCGCGCATTCTCGGCATCGAATTGCTCGCCGCGACGCAGGCCTACGATCTTCAGCCGACGCAGCTCGCGCGCGCACCCTATACTGATTCCTTGCGCGCGAAGGTGCGCGACGTGCTGCCGATCTATCGCGACGACCGGCCGCTCGCAAACGACATGACGTTCGCATTTCGCATGATCGCGGATGGCGTTCCACCGCCGCTGCCGGGACCGTCGACGAGCACGGGCGGCGCGGACGATCCGCAGTCGTCCGCCGCCGCGCCCGCGACGGTCACGGCGCAGCGGTGCGCGGAATCCGCCAACGATGCGCTCGCCATGCTGCCGGAAGCGCACGGGCGATAAGGCGGCGAGTCATCGCGTGCACGTGCGGCTCCCATACATGGACAGAACAATGAAGACGGACGCGGACGCCACACGAGGATCGGGCACGGTCGAGAACCGCAGAATGCTGCCGGCCTATGAGCAGATCAAGCGCTATGTCGTCGACCGCATTACCGATGGCACATGGAAGCCCGGCGACACGATTCCATCGGAAACGGAACTGGTGAAGGAATTCGGCGTCTCGCGCATGACCGCGTCGCGCGCGCTGCGCGAACTCACGGCCGAGCGCGTGCTGACGCGCGTGCAGGGTTCGGGCACGTTCGTCGCGCCGCGCCATTACGAATCGACGATACTCGAAGTGCGCAATATCGCCGATGAAATCGCCGCGCGCGGGCATCGACATTCCGCGCGGGTGCTCAGGCTCGAAACGTCCGAAGACGCGGAAGCGATCGCATCGCTCGATCTCACCGCAGGGCCGGTGTTCCATTCGTGCATCGTGCACTGCGAGGAAGGCACGCCGATCCAGTACGAGGATCGGTACACCAATCCGCATCTCTTTCCCGACTACCTGCAGCAGGACTTCACAACCGAAACGCCGAATCACTACATGGTGCGGCTCGCGCCGATCCAGCGCGCGGAGTTTCGCATCGACGCGCAGAAGCCCAATGCGACCATCCGCAAGCAGCTCGAGATGGAAATCGGCGAGCCGTGTCTGCTGGTGTCGCGCCGCACGTGGGTTGGCGACGGCGTGGCGACATCAGTGCAGTTGTGGCATCCGTCGTCGCGATTCCATCTGGTCGGGAAGATGTAGGGTTCGTCTGACCTGACTAGACAACTTACCGTTATCACATACGCGGGTAATCGTTTCCGATTACCCGCGTTTTCGTTCGTGCGCGCCGTAATTCGCACATGCCGTCAGCGTATACCCTGCTGAGACAATTCGACATTTCCTCTTGTATATACAACTTGACGTGGCTAAACTGTTTTCACTGCCCGCGATGAACGCGATCGCGCATCGCGGGTCTTCGTCGACAAATCCACCTTGAGCGAAGCATATGAATCATCCCAAACACATCGATCCGCGTCTCGACCCGACCCGCACGATCCGTGCGCCGCGCGGCAGCGAAAAAACCTGCAAGACCTGGATCGCGGAAGCCGCGTACCGGATGATTCAAAATAATCTGGACCCCGAAGTGGCGGAGCATCCGCACGCGCTCGTCGTCTATGGCGGCATCGGCCGCGCGGCGCGCAACTGGGATTGCTTCGACCAGATTCTGGCGTCGCTCAAGGATCTGGAAGAGAACGAGACGCTCCTGATCCAGTCGGGCAAGCCGGTCGGCGTGTTCCGCACGCACGCGGATGCGCCGCGCGTGCTGCTCGCCAATTCCAATCTCGTGCCGCACTGGGCGAACTGGGATCATTTCCACGAGCTCGACCGCAAGGGCCTCATGATGTACGGCCAGATGACGGCGGGAAGCTGGATCTATATCGGCAGCCAGGGCATCGTGCAGGGCACCTACGAGACGTTCTTCTCGGTCGCGAACCAGCATTTCAACGGCGATCCGAAGGGCCGCTGGATTCTCACGGGCGGTCTCGGCGGCATGGGCGGCGCGCAGCCGCTGGCCGCGACGATGGCCGGCTTCTCGATGATCGCCGTCGAATGCGATGAGTCGCGCATCGACTTCCGTCTGAAGACGCGTTACGTCGACAAGAAGGCGAAGACGCTGGACGAAGCGCTCGCCATGATCGAAGACGCGAAGAAGAGCGGCACGCCGGTATCGATCGGCTTGCTCGGCAACGCTGCCGATGTCTTCGCGCAACTGGTCGAGCGCAACATCACGCCGGACTGCGTCACCGACCAGACGAGCGCGCACGACCCGATTCACGGTTACTTGCCGCAAGGCTGGACGGTCGAAGACTGGCGCGAACGGCAGAAGACGGACCCGCAAAGCATCGTGACGGCCGCGAAGCAGTCGATGGCGAAGCAGGTGCAGGCGATGCTCACGCTGCAGGAACGCGGCGCGGCCACGCTCGATTACGGCAACAACATCCGTCAGATGGCGCTCGAAATGGGCGTGAAGAACGCCTTCGATTTCCCCGGTTTCGTGCCGGCGTACATTCGTCCGCTCTTCTGCGAAGGCAAGGGGCCGTTCCGCTGGGTCGCGCTGTCGGGCGATCCGGAAGACATCTACAAGACCGATGCCAAGGTCAAGGAACTGATTCCCGACGATCCGCATCTGCACAACTGGCTCGACATGGCGCGCGAGCGCATCGCGTTCCAGGGCTTGCCGGCGCGCATCTGCTGGGTCGGCGTGAAGGACCGCTATCGTCTGGGGCAGGCGTTCAACGAAATGGTGAAGAATGGCGAACTGAAAGCGCCGGTCGTCATCGGACGCGATCATCTGGACACCGGCTCCGTCGCCAGCCCGAACCGCGAAACCGAATCTATGAAGGACGGCTCCGACGCCGTCAGCGACTGGCCGCTGCTCAACGCGCTGCTGAACACGGCAGGCGGCGCGTCGTGGGTATCGCTGCATCACGGCGGCGGCGTGGGCATGGGCTTCAGCCAGCATTCGGGCGTGGTGATCGTCGCGGACGGCACGGATGCCGCGCACGAGCGTCTTGGCCGCGTGCTCTTCAACGATCCGGCGACGGGCGTCATGCGTCATGCCGATGCGGGCTACGAATTGGCGCAGTCGACCGCGCGCGAAGCCGGTCTCAAGCTGCCCATGCTCGGCCGATGATGGCAGCGTCCGTTACGCTCATTCGCGGCGCGGACCTCGTGGCGTCGCCGTGGAAGAACGGCGGCGGCGTCACGCGCGAAGTCGCCGCGTTTCCCGAAGGCGCATCGATGGATGCGTTCGCGTGGCGCGTGAGCGTGGCCGATGTCGCGCAGGCGGGGCCGTTCTCGCGCTTTCCCGGCGTCGATCGCACGCTGGTGCTGCTCGACGGCGCGGGCATGATCCTCGACGAAAGCGCGCAAACGCATGCGCTGATGCAGCCGCTGGATATCGCGCGTTTCGCGGGCGAATCCGCGATCGATGCCCGTCTCGTCGACGGCGCGACGCGCGACTTCAATCTCATGGTGCGCCGTGACGCGGCGCGCGGCGCGCTCGACGTGTGGCGCGCGGGCGAAGCGCGTCGTGTCGAAGCGGACACGGCGCTCTTTTACTGCGCGCAAGGCTCGATGCGCGTGCGCGTGAACGGCGATGAGCCTGTCGCGCTGGAGCAGGGCGACACGCTGCGCATCGACCACGTCAAAGCGCATATCGCGACGGAAGGGGACGGCGCGTTGCTCGCCATCGCATTGAGGGAAACGCAATGAAGCGCACGCTTTGGCACAACCTGAATCTTTGTCCCGAAGGCGATCCCGGCAGCACGATAGATGACGCCGCGATCGCCGTCGAGAACGGCAAGATCGCTTGGCTCGGCGCGCGCGCGCACGTGCCGCACGAAATCACGCAATGGCCGCGCGAAGACTTGCATGGCACATGGGTCACGCCCGGTCTGATCGACTGCCACACGCATCTGGTCTATGGCGGCCAGCGCGCCGACGAGTTCGCGCAGCGTCTCGCGGGCGTGAGCTATGAAGAGATCGCGCGGCAGGGCGGCGGCATCGTCTCGACCGTGCGCGCGACGCGTGCGGCCGACGAAGCGTCGCTGTTCGCGCAATCCGCCGCGCGCCTCGAAGCGCTGCTCGCGGACGGCGTGACGGCCATCGAAATCAAATCGGGCTACGGCCTCGATCTGCCGACCGAGCGCAAAATGCTGCGCGTCGCGCGTGCGCTCGGCGAGCGCTATCCCGTCACCGTGCGCACGACGTTTCTCGGCGCGCACGCGTTGCCGCCCGAGTTCACCGGCCGCGCCGACGACTATATCGACGAAGTGTGCAATCGCATGTTGCCCGCGCTCGCCGACGAAGGCCTCGTCGATGCGGTCGATGTGTTCTGCGAGCGCATCGGCTTCACGCTCGCGCAGAGCGAGCGCGTGTTCGAGGCGGCGGCGCAGCGCGGCATCGCCGTGAAGATGCACGCTGAACAACTGTCGAACAGCGGCGGCGCGGCGCTGGCGGCGCGCTATCGCGGGCTGTCGGCGGATCATCTGGAATTTCTCGATGAAGCGGGCGTCGCGGCGATGAAGCAGGCCGGAACCGTCGCGGTGTTGTTGCCGGGCGCGTACTACTTCATCCGCGAGACGCGGCTTCCGCCGCTCGAACTGTTGCGCCGCTACGAAGTGCCCATCGCCATTTCGACCGACAGCAATCCCGGCACGTCGCCGGTCACGTCGCTGCTGCTCATGATGAACATGGCCACGACGCTGTTCCGCATGACGGTTCCCGAAGTGCTGCAAGGCGTGACGCGTCACGCGGCGCGCGCCTTCGGCGACGAGCAACGTCACGGCACGCTCGCGGCCGGACGTCCCGCGGACTTCGCGGTGTGGCCCGTGCAATCGCTCGCGGAACTCGCGTACTGGTTCGGCCGTCCGCTCTGCGCGCGCGTCGTGCGCGGCGGCGAAACCGTCTTCGAACGTCGACTGAACGCATGAATACACTTTTTGCCGAACACGCTTATTTGCCCGATGGCTGGCGTCGCAACGTGCTGCTCGAATGGTCTGACGACGGCACGCTGCAACGCGTCACGCCTGATATCGAGCACGCGCCGCACGGTGTCGCGCGCGCCTCGGGGCCGGTCATCCCCGGTATGCCGAACCTGCATTCGCACGCGTTCCAACGCGCGATGGCGGGTCTCACCGAATATCGCGCCGCTTTTGCAAACGGCGCAACCGACAGCTTCTGGAGCTGGCGCGATCTGATGTATCGCTTCGCGGCGCGCATTACGCCCGACGATCTCGGCGCGATTGCGCGCTGGCTTTACGTCGAAATGCTGAAGGCGGGTTACACGTCCGTCTGCGAGTTCCATTACGTGCATCACGCGCCCGATGGCCAGCGTTACGGCAATCCGGCGGAACTGGCGGCACGCGTGGTGCAGGCGGCGAGCGAGACGGGCATCGGCATGACGATGCTGCCAGTGCTGTATCAGTACAGCGGCTTCGGCGCACAGGCGCCGCGTGACGACCAGCGGCGTTTCATCAATACGCCGGAAGGCTTGCTGCGGATCGTCGACGCGTTGCGCCGCGCGCATCCCGAACGCGGCGATATGCGTTATGGCGTCGCGCCGCATTCGCTGCGCGCGGTGTCGCAGACGTCGCTGCGTGCGTTGCTCGAAGGACTGGATGCTTCGTCGGCGGATGCGCCGGTGCATATCCACATCGCCGAGCAGACGGCCGAAGTCGATGCCTGCGTGCAAACCGAAGGCGCGCGGCCCGTGCAATGGCTGCTCGATAACTTCGACGTGAACGCGCGCTGGTGCCTCGTGCACGCGACGCACGTCGATGCGAACGAAACCGCCGCGCTCGCCAAAAGCGGCGCGGTGGCCGGCCTGTGCCTGACGACCGAAGCGAATCTCGGCGACGGCATTTTTCCCGCGCGCGATTATCTCGAAGCGAACGGTGCGTTCGGTGTCGGCTCGGACAGTCATATCGGCGTGGACTGGCGCTCGGAACTGCGGCTGCTCGAATATGGCCAGCGCCTCGCGCGACGCGAGCGCAACGTGCTGGCCGCGCCGCATCGCCCGATCGTGGCCGACCGGCTCTTCTCCGCGGCGCTGCAAGGCGGCGCACGCGCGACCGGGCGTGCGGTCGGCACGCTCGAACCCGGCGCACGCGCCGACTGGATCGTGCTCGATGCCAATCATCCGAATCTCGCGGAACAGACGCCCGATACGTGGTTGTCGTCCGTCGTGTTCTGCGAGCATGGCGGATCGCCGATTCGCGATGTCTATACCGGTGGCGAGCGCGTGGTCGAAGACGGACGTCATCGTGACGAAGCGCGCCTTTACGCGGACTATCGCGCGGCACTCGCGCGCTTGCTGGCCGATTCCTGAATCCCACACATGAACGATATCCTCACGCTGGAACGCGGCGATGCGCCGCTCGTCATCTCGATCCCGCATCTCGGAACACACATTCCGGATGCGATGCGCGACCGGTACACGGACGTCGCGCTGACCGTGGCCGATACGGACTGGCATCTCGATCGCCTCTATGCGTTCGCGAAGCAGTGGGGCGCGACGGTGATCGGCGCGCGCGTCTCGCGCTATGTCATCGATCTGAACCGTCCGCCGAACGACGAAAGCCTGTATCCAGGCCAGACGACGACGTCGCTGTGCCCGGCCGAAACGTTTCGCGGCGAGCCGCTTTATCGCGATGGATGCGCGCCCGATGCGGCCGAACGCCGGCAACGCGTCGAGCGCTTCTGGCAGCCGTATCACCAGACACTCGACGCGGAGTTGAAGCGTCTGCGCGGCGCGCACGCGAATGTGCTGCTGTGGGAAGCGCATTCGATCGCGAGCGTACTGCCGCGTCTTTTCGAGGACAAGCTGCCGGATCTGAACATCGGCACGCAGGACGGCCGCACCGCCGATGCGTCGATTCAGGCGCGCGTGGAAAGCGCCGCGCAGGCGAGCGGTTTGACGTGGGTGGCGAACGGGCGCTTCAAGGGTGGCTATATCACGCGGCATTTCGGCGCGCCGAAGGACGGCGTGCACGCGGTCCAGCTCGAAATGTGCCAGTCCGCGTATATGAATGAATCGGCGCCGTTCGATTTCGTCGATGAGCGCGCGGTCAAGGTGGAAGCGGTGCTGCGCGATATGCTGAGCGGCGCGCTCGATGCGGTGAAGGCGATCGGCTGAATTCGGATCTCGGTGAAGAAACGGCTCCGCATCGAAAGATGCGGAGCCGTTTTTCTTTGCGATCAGCCCGCGGTCACTCTTGCGCGTTCGGCAGAACCAGCCGTGCGGGATAAGTCCGCGGCGCGCGACGCATCACCGCGTAGTAGACGAGCCCCGGCACGACGAGCCCGATGATCCACGAGATATCCGTGCCGCCGAGCGCATCGACGAAAGGACCGGTGTAGAAGTGCGTCGAGATGAACGGCATCTGCACGAGCACGCCGAGCGTGTACATCAGAATGGCCTTGCCGTTCCAGCGGCCGTAGCGTCCGTCCGGGTCCGAAAGGGCGGGCACGTCGTAGCGCGATCGCGTGAAGCAGTAGTAGTCCACCAGATTGATCGCGCTCCACGGCGTGAAGAACGCGAGCAGAAACAGGATGAACGCGGTGAACTCCTTCAGGAACGCATGACGTCCCGCGAGCGCGACGAGCGTGGAAATGCCCACCATGCCGATGACGTACACCAGCCGATGCCGAGTCGAAATGGCCCGTTTCGCCCGGAATGCGCTGACGATCGTCGCCATCGACATGAAGCTGCCGTAGGCGTTGAGCGTCGTCACGGTCAGCTTGCCGAACGCGATGCTGAAGTAGAGCAGCGCGGCAATGCCGCCGCTCGCGCCCAGTCCGACGATATACGCGACCTCGTGATGAGCGAACGCATTGCCGGCGAGCGCGGCGGCGAAGACGCCGAAGACCATCGCGGCCTGCGCGCCGATCACCGAGCCCAGGCCGACCGCCAGAAACGTGCGCATGGACGATGTCGAGCGCGGCAGATAGCGCGAATAGTCCGCGACGTACGGTCCGAATGCGATCTGCCACGACGCCGAGAGCGACATCGACAGCAGGAAGCTCGCGATCGAGAAGTGGCGGTTGTTCAGCAACGCGCCGATGTCATGCTGCGCGAAAAGCCGCGCAAACATGAAGACGAACGCCGCCACGCCGATGACGCTGGCAATGCGCCCGACGAAGTGAATGGCGCGATAGCCGAGCAGCGTCAAGAGCACGATCAGCACGGCGAACGCGCAGATTCCCAGCGTTTCCGGGACGTTCAGCAACTGCGCCGCCGCCTGTCCTGCGAGCAGCGTGCCGCTCGCGGAAAAGCCGACATACATCACGCACACGAGCACGATCGGAATGGCCGCGCCGTAGACGCCGAACTGCACGCGGCTCGAAATCATCTGCGGCAGGCCGAGTTGCGGGCCTTGCGCGCCGTGCAGCGCCATGACGGTCCCGCCGATGAGTTGCCCGAGCAACAGCGCGATCAGCGACCAGAAGACATCGCCACCGAGCACGACCGCGAGCGCCCCGGTGATGATCGCCGTCACCTGAAGGTTCGCGGACAGCCAAAGCGTGAATTGACTATACAGGCTGCCGTGGCGTTCGGCCTCGGGAATGTAGTCGATCGTGCGGGTTTCGAAGACTTCGCGGCCGTCGTTGGCCCGCTTCGCGACGAGTTCGGGGTTCGCCATGAAAAGTGGCTCCGATTGTCAGGTTTCGATGGATGGGTGTCATCGCATCATGTTGTATAGACAACCGTGGTTGAATAGGGAGTAACCCGTGTGGACGGGCCGTGCCACGAGGCCCAATGCATCGCAATGACGGGGTATCTGCACGTTTGGCCCATTGCTGGCACGATGCCCCTCACGCTGCTAGATTACCGTGCACCAGAATCGTTGATCGAGAGACTACGATGACTGACAAAAACGCATCTTCACGTTCGCCATTTCCCGCGCTGATCCTCATCGCGGCCATCGTCGTCGCGCTGGTCGCGGCGTTCGCCTACACGGCGGGCTGGCTATCGCCGAACCGTCTTACGCCGGCGAAGATCGTCGGCAGCCTCGCGCCGCCCGGCGGCGCGGTGCCGGGCTTCAGGCGCAATCACGCAAAAGGCATCTGCTTCAGCGGCGATTTCGAATCCAACGGCTCCGGCGCGGCGCTCTCCAAAGCCAAGATGTTCGCGCCGGGCACGTATGCCGTCACCGGACGCTTCAATCTCGCCACGCCCGACCCGAAGGCATCGGACGCGATGGCGCGTGTGCGCGGCCTCAGCCTGCGCATCGTCATGCCCGACAACAGCGAGTGGCGCTCCGCGATGATCGATGCGCCGTTCTTCCCCGTCGCCACGCCGCAAGCCTTCTTCGACCTGCAACGCGCGCTCGCGAACAAGAACGACCCCGAGTCGATGCAGAAATTCGCGGCCGCGCATCCGGAGATCGGCGCGTTCGGTGCATGGGCGGGCAGCGCGCCGTGGACGCCCTCCTACGCGGAGCAGCGCTACAACAGCCTCAACAGCTTCGTCTTCACCAACGCGGAAGGACAGGACCAGACGGTGCGCTGGTCGTTCGTCCCGGCAGCGAAGCCCGAGACCGTATCGCCGGATGAGCTGGAGAAGAAGGGCGATAATTTTCTCGATGCCGACATCACCGAACGCGTGAAGAGCGCGCCGCAACGCTGGGCGATGGTCGTGACGGTCGCGAATCCCGGCGATCCCACCGCCGACCCGAGCAAGGCGTGGCCGGAAGACCGGCATACCGTGGAGGTGGGCACGCTCGTCGTGAAGGCGATCGAGCCCGAGCCCGACGGACCGTGCCGCGATCTCAACTTCGATCCGACCGTGCTGCCATCGGGCATGCGCGTATCCGACGATCCGTTCCCCGCCGCGCGCTCGGCCGCCTACTCGGTATCGTTCAATCGGCGCACCGCCGAAGACAAGGACTATCCGCACACGCCCGCGCAAGGAGCCACGCAATGAACGCGATCCACGAGCGGTTCTCGCCGCTGCAACGCGCCCTGCACTGGATCATGGCGATCTGCATTCTCGCGATGCTGTTCATCGGCGTCGGCATGGTATCGACGGTGCGCCCCGACTATCTGACGCTCGTATCGATACACAAGCCGCTCGGCGTCGCGATTCTCGTGCTCGCGCTGATTCGTCTCGCGGTGCGCATCACGCGCGGCGCGCCACCGCTGCCCGCCGACATGCCCGAGCCGATGAAGCTCGCCGCGATCCTCTCGCACTACGCGTTCTATGCGCTGATGATCGCGTTGCCGCTGCTCGGCTATGGCATGTTGTCGGCGGCGGATTATCCGGTCGTCGTGTTCGGCGTGCGCGTGCCTTCGCTATTGCCGCATAGCAATTCGCTGCACACGCTGCTGTGGAACGCGCATCGCTTCCTCGCGCTGTGTTTCTTCGCGTTGATCGTCGTGCATCTGGCGGCGGCGCTGTTTCATGCGCTCGTGCGCCGCGATGGTGTCTTTCACGCGATGGCGCCGTGGAAGTGACTCGGCGTGGTCACGGCCGGCGCTGCTGCACGACCTGAGCAAGCGCCCGCACGCCCGGCTCGATCAGCTCCGCGCGTATCGCCGAGAAGCCCATGCGAAAGCATCGCTGACCATCGGCGGGATCGGCAAAGAAGACGTTGCCCGGTTCGATCAGCACGCCGAGCGCCTGCGCGTCTTTGGCGAGGCGCGTCGCATCGAGCCACGGCGGACCTTCGACCCAGCACGACGCGCCGCCCGTCACCTTCGATGCGCGCAACTCCGGCAAATGCGTAGCGAGCGCATCCGTCAGCACTTCGGCGCGCTCCTTGTAGACGCGCCCGAGCTTGCGCAACAGCGTGTCGTGATGGCCGAGCGCGAGAAACGTCGCGAACGCACGCTGAATGTATGCGGCCGGATGGCGAATCATCAGACGGCGCAGCGCGCGCAATTCGCGGATCAGCGTGCGCGGCGCGACGATATAACCAAGCCGCAATCCGGGCGCGAGCGTCTTCGACAACGAGCCGATATACACGACGCGCTCCGCCGTATCGAGACTCTTCAATGCCGGATGCGGCGTGCCCGAAAACGAGTTCTCGCTCTCGTAATCGTCCTCGACGACGATGAAGTCATGCTTCACGGACAGATCGAGCAGCCTGCGCCGCCGCTCGATCGGCATCGTCACCGTCGTCGGGCATTGATGGCTCGGCGTGACATACACGTAATCGCACGGCGCGAGCAGGCTTTCATCGTCGATGACCGCGCCTTCATCATCGACGTGAATCGGCACGATCTCCGCGCTGTGATGCTGAAAGATGTTGCGCGCATCGGGATAACCGGGGTTCTCCATGCCGACTTTCGTGTGCTGTCCGCACAGCAGATCGCCGATCAGATAAAGCGCCTGCTGACAGCCGTTCGTGACGACGATCTCGTCGGGCATCGCGAACACGCCACGGCGCGGCAGCACGCGCGTGCGAATCTGCTCGACGAGCGTTTCGTCGTCGCGCTCGATCAGATCGGGCGCCCAGTTGCGGATTTCCATCACCGAAAGACCGTGCATGCAGCTCTCGCGCCAGTCGTTAGTGGGGAAGAGCCCGGTATCGAATTGCCCGTAAATGAAGGGATATTCGTAGCTCTGCCAGTTCGACGGCTTGACGATATTGCGCTGATGCGAAGGCGCATGCCGGATGCGCGCGCTCCAGTCGGGATGGCCTTGCTGCGTCGGCACGGCGGGCGCATCGGCTACGCCCGTCGCGGTGAAGCCGCGCTGCAATTCGTCCGTCGCGGGATTCACGAAATGGCCGCTGCGCTCGCGCGACACGAGATAGCCTTCCTCGACGAGCTGCTGATACGCGAGCACGACCGTATTGCGCGACACGTTGAGCTGGTCCGCGAGCTCGCGGCTCGATGGCAGCGCGGAGTCGGGCGCGATATGACCGCTCAGGATCGCATTGACGATCATCTGCCGGATCTGGTTCTGCAAGCTCATCCCCGAGACCCGCGAGCGCTCGAAAAGCCGCGCCCAGAGCGTGGCGGTTGGGCGGGTGGGCATGCATGTCTCCTGCAAAAGTTATCGTGATCTTTGCATATTAGGTTATCAACCCACGTAGGTTATCAACTCACGGAAAACGCCAGCTCTCGACGCTGCCGCAATCCGACCCACGCCGCCGACAGCGCGCTGATGACGCCCGCCGCAAGGCAATATCCCGCGATCATCCACGGATCGCCGCCATTGCGCTGCAACAGCCATGTGGCGATGATCGGGCTGATGCCGCTCGCGAAAATGCCCGAGAACTGATACACGAAGGAGATGCCCGAGTAACGCACTTTCGCATCGAAGAGCTCGGAGAAGAGGGCAGCTTCCGGCCCATAGATCGACGCATACACGACGCCCAGCGGAATCACCACGGCGAGCCACGCGAGCATCGTGTTGCCGCCGCTGTTCTTCATGAGCCAGAAGCCGAGGAACGCCGAGAGTCCCGTCGCGAGCGAGCCCCAGAAGTAGATGCGCGCGCGTCCGATGCGATCCGACAGCCGCCCGAAAAAGGGAATCGTGAAGATCATCACGAAGGCGGCGAGCATCACGCCGATCAGCGCATCGGTGCGTTGCAGATGCAGCGTGCCCGTGAGATACGAAATCGAGAACACGCCGAACACGTTGAAGAACACGCCGTCGATGAACCGCGCGCCCATGCCCGCGACGACATTGCCGGGATACTTCGTGAGCACATCGATGATCGGCATGCGCGCTTCGCTGCCCGACTTCCGGATGCGCGCGAATTCCGGCGTCTCCATCACGTTCAGCCGGATATACATGCCGATGACGACCAGCGCGAAGGACAGGAAGAACGCGAGACGCCAGCCCCACGCGAGGAACTGCGCATCGGTCAGCGTGAGCGACAAGCCCGCGACCACGCCCGACGAAAGACACAGCCCGAGCGCAAGGCCGATCTGCGGAATGCTCGCGTAAAAGCCGCGCTTGTTCTCGGGCGCATATTCGAACGCCATCAGCACCGCGCCGCCCCATTCGCCGCCGAGACCGATGCCTTGCAGCACGCGCAGGAACAGCAGGAGCGACGGCGCCCAGATGCCGATCTGCGCATGCGTCGGCACCATGCCGATCAACACCGTTGCGACGCCCATGATGGTGAGCGTCATCACGAGCATGCTCTTTCTGCCGAGACGATCGCCGAAGTGGCCGAAGATCACGCCGCCCAACGGCCGGCTGAGAAAGCCGACGGCGAACGTGCCATAGGCGAGCATCGTCGAGATGAGCGGATCGCCGCTCGGGAAATACAGTTTGTTGAAGACGATGCCGGCGACCACGCCGTATAGAAAGAAGTCGTACCACTCGATCGTCGCGCCGATCAGACTTGCAACGACGACGCGTCTCATCTGCTTGCCATCGGTTCGGGGCAGTGCGTTCATTGGGTTTGTCTCCGTGATGTTTCTTGGGTCGTATTGAGCCTCTAATGGGCGTTGTGTTTTTCGATAACGGCTTCGCCTGCTTCTTCCACGCGCGTGACGCGCTGATAGCGCTGGTCTTCGAGAATCATGTCGGCGGCTTTCTCCGCGATCATGATGACGGGCGCATTCGTGTTGCCCGATACGAGCTCCGGCATGATCGAAGCATCGACCACGCGCAGGCGTCCGATGCCGCGCACCTTCAGCCGTTCGTCGACGACGGCGAGCGCATCGCCGCCCATCTTGCACGTGCCGGCGGGGTGATAGATCGACTGGCTGAATTTGCGCGCGACGTCGAGCAGTTCGGCATCGGTCTGATAGTTCGAACCGGGAATGAACTCGGAGACGATGTGTTTCGCAAGCGACGGCGCCGCGGCGATGCGTCGCGCCACCTTGATGCCGCCGATCACGACAGGATGATCGCGCTCGTCGGAAAGATAGTTCGCGTGAATCGCGGGATATTGCAGCGGATCGTTCGAACGAATCTCGACGCTGCCGCGGCTATGAGGCCGCAACTGACACACCGACGATGTGAATGCCGAGAAAGGATGCGCGCCCTGGCCGGGCTTGTCGGCGGAAAGCGGCTGCATGTGAAACTGGATGTCGGGACGCGTGACATCGGGCGACGAGCGCGTGAATATCGCGACCTGACTGGCCGCGAGCGTGAGCGGCCCCGTGCGCGAGATTGCGTATTGCAGGCCGACGAGCGCCTTCTTGAGCGGATGATTGACTTCGTCGTTGAGCGTGCGTTCGCGCGTCTTGAAGACGAGCCGCACTTGCAGATGATCCTGAAGATTCTGGCCGACGCCGGGCAGTTCATGCCTGATCCGCACGCCCGCGTCGTTCAGCACGTTCGCAGGACCGACGCCCGAGTTCTGCAGGATTTGCGGCGACCCGATCGCACCGGCCGCGAGAATCACTTCGACACGCGCGCGCACGGTCTTCACGACGCCTTCGTGCACGTATTCGATGCCGATGGCTTCCTTGCCGTTGAACAGCACGCTGCGTGTTTGCGCACGCGTCCGCACGATCAGATTGCGGCGATCGCGCACGGGCTTGAGAAAGCCTTTGGCGGTGCTCCAGCGCAAGCCCTTGTACGCGGTCTGCTGAAAGTAGCCGACGCCTTCCTGCGTTGCGCCGTTGTAGTCGTCGTTGAACGGAATGCCGGTCTCTTGCGCGGCCGCGATGAAGTGATCGGCGATCGGCCGGCGCAAGCGCAGATCGGACACTTTCAAAGGACCGCCGGCGCCGTGATATTCGCTTGCGCCATGCTCCTGATCTTCCGACTTCCTGAAGTACGGCAACACGTCCTTGAAGCTCCATCCCGCGTTGCCGAGTTCCGCCCAGCGATCGTAGTCTTCGTGCTGGCCGCGAACATAGAGCAGCCCGTTGAGCGAGCTGCATCCGCCGAGCACCTTTCCGCGTGGCCAGTCGATGCTGCGTCCGGCCATCGCATCGTCCGGCTCCGTGCGATAGCACCAGTCGAGCTCGGGATCGTGCATCGTCTTGAAGTAGCCGACGGGAATATGAATCCACGGGCTCGTGTCGCGTCCGCCCGCTTCGAGCAGCAGCACCGTGTTGCGCGGATCGG
The DNA here is from genome assembly GCF_001544755.2 of Caballeronia catudaia. Taxonomy (GTDB): domain Bacteria; phylum Pseudomonadota; class Gammaproteobacteria; order Burkholderiales; family Burkholderiaceae; genus Caballeronia; species Caballeronia catudaia. The sequence goes on from NZ_FCOF02000013.1 coordinate 129,759, forward strand.
CGCTCAGCCGGTTCGCGAGGACGCAACCCGCCGAGCCAGCACCGACGATGACGTAGTCGACTTCATGCTGCATGACACCTGTCTCCTGGAATCTTCTTTTGGAACGAATCGCTTCGCCCGTCGTACGTTCAGTACGTTCAATGTGGAAGAAGCCGGCCAGGAAGCCAAGAGAAAAACGCGGAAGCCCGCGAAAGTGAAACGGAAACTGCGTGAATCGATTCAGAACCGCTAGATGATCGGGTATCCGAATTAAATATGCTGCGGCGCGTCAGAAGGTCGCCGCGAGCGCCGCAGCGGCTTCCTGCAGCCGCGGCACAAAGGTGAGCGCGCGCGACAGCACCATGCGCGACACCGGCCCATGCACCGCGATGGCCGCGATCCACTTGCCGCGCGAGTCGATGACCGGCACCGCGACGCACGCAATGCCCAGCACGAATTCCTCGTTATCCACGGCAATGCCCTTGTGAACGATGCGATCCAGTTCCGCTTCGAGCAGATTCGGATCGTCGAACGTATTCGCCGTGAAGCGTTCGAGCCGCATCGCGCGTATCAAGGCAGAGCGTTCGTCGCGCGGCATCGTCGCGAGAAGCAGCTTGCCGCTCGCGCTGCAATGCGCGGGCACGTGCGATCCCGGCTTGAGTTCCAGCCGCAGCGCCCACGGCGATTCGCAGCGGTCGAGATAGAGCACCTGCGTGTCGTGCAGCATGCTCAGGTTGCAGGTTTCGCCGAGATCGTCGACGAGATGCTCCAGAATCGCGTGCCGCTGACGGCGCGCGCCGCTGTGCATCATCACGTCGACGCCGAGCCGTTCGAGGCGCGGACCGATCACGTAAGCGTTCTTCTGGCCCGGCTCGCGCGCGACGAAGCCGCCCGCTTCGAGCGATTGCAGCATCCGGTGCAGCGACGCTTTCGGCTGCCCGATGATGTTTGCGAGTTCCGCGAGCGACAGCGCGCCCTTCGCGGCGACGAGATGTTCGAGCACGCTGAATGTTCGCAGCGTGGGGGTTTCCGCGCGCGCGTTCGAGCCGCTTTCAACTAGCGCATCTCTATCCGTCGATTCGGGTTCGACGAACGCTTCGGTTTCGAGTCGCGTATCCATGATTCGCGCTCACACGGCCGGATGCCGCGCGGCCTGCGCCTGCACGCAGGTCACGGCGATCACGTAATAGATATCGTCGGCGCTGCAGCCGCGCGACAGATCGTTGGCGGGCTTCGCGAGCCCCTGCAAAAGCGGCCCGATGGCCTTCGCCCCGCCGATGCGCTCCGCGAGCTTGTAGCCGATGTTGCCCGCTTCGAGGCTCGGAAAAATCAGCGTGTTCGCGTGCCCTTCGATCTGCGAGTGCTGCACCTTGCGCATCGCGATTTCCGCGACGATCGCGGCATCGAGCTGCACGTCGCCGTCGATCGCGAGGCCGGGACGCGCTTCCTTCACGCGCCGCGTCGCGTCGATCACTTTATCGACGGCCGCATGATGCGCGCTGCCGCTCGTCGAGAACGACAGCATCGCGACGCGCGGATCTTCCATCAGCAGGTTGCGTGCGCTGTCGGCGGCCGCCATTGCAATCTCGGCAAGTTGCTCCGCATTCGGCTCGACGACGAGCGCGCAATCGGAAAAGATCAGGCCGCCTTTCATCGTATGAAAAGGCTCGCACAGCATCATCAAAAAGAAGCTGGAAACGAGCTTGAACGACGGACGCACGCCGATGATCTGTATCGCGTTGCGCACGACGTCCGCGGTCGTGTTGACCGCGCCGGACACGGAACCGTCCGCCTCGCCCGTGCGCACCATCAGGTTCGCGAAGCACAGCGGATCGAGCACGGCTTCGCGCGCCGCTTCAGCCGTCATGCCCTTTTTCTCGCGCAGCGCGAAGAGCTCTTCTGCGAAGCGTGCGCGAAGCGGCGATTGCGAAGGATCGATCATCTCGATGCCTTCCAGATCGATGCCCGCGCCATCCGCGACTTGATACGCGCGCGCTTTTGCGCCCACGAGCACGACGCGCGCGATGCCATCCTTATGCGCGCGTTCCGCTGCCTGAAGCACGCGCGTGTCTTCGGCTTCGGAGAGGACGATACGCATCGGCAGGTCGCGAGCCTGATCGATGATGCGATGCATGGCTTTCATGGCGGGCTCATTCAGATAAGAAGAAAACGCCGCCCCAGGCCGCGGGGCGGCGTGGCAAAGGACTTAGACGTAGTCCTTGTACTTGTCGAGCATGCGGACCGGCTTCGCAAGCGCATCACGGCGGAACGGGTCGCCGAGCTCGCGCGTGCACATGATCTCGATGATCGTCGTCTTGCCATGATTCATCTGCAGATCGATGGCCTTCTTGAGCGCCGGGCCCACGTCCTCCAGCTTGTCGACGACGATGCCTTCCGCGCCCATCGCTCTCGCAATCTCGGCGAAGCTCTGGTTGTCGAGCTCGCCCGCGACGAAGCGGCGGTTATAGAAGTCCACCTGATTCTTCTTCTCCGCGCCCCACTGACGGTTATGGAACACGACCGCCGTCACCGGAATGTTATGGCGCACGCATGTCATGGTTTCCATCAGGCTCATGCCCCACGCGCCATCGCCCGCATACGACACGGCAGGACGATGCGGTGCCGCGACCTTCGCGCCGATGATCGTCGGGAACGCATAGCCGCAATTGCCCCAGCTCATCGCCGCGAAGAAGCTGCGCGGCTTGTTGAAGCGCAGATAGCTGTTCGCGACCGAGTTGATGTTGCCGATATCGGTCGAGACCATCACGTCTTCCGGCATGGCCTTCTCGAGTTCGCGCAACACCTGACGCGGATGCAGATATTGACCGCCGCTGAAGGGCTTTTCGTTCTTCTGCTCTTCGATCATGTCGAGGCTGTACGGGTCGCGCTCGTGCGTCCAGTCGTCGAGCTCCTTTTCCCACGCGGCCTTTTCATCGGCGATGGTCTTCGCACGGGCATCTTTCGTCGCGTCGCAGTCGAGCTTGCGATCGGCGAGACGTTGCGTGAGCGCGATGGCGGTCGCCTTCGCATCGCCGCAAATGCCGACGGAAATCTTCTTCACGAGGCCGAGCATCTTGTGATCCGCATCGATCTGGATGACCTTCGCTTCCTTCGGCCAGTAGTCGAGGCCGTGCTGCGGCAGCGTGCCGAACGGTCCGAGACGCGAGCCGAGCGCGATCACCACATCGGCCTGGTTCAGCAGCTTCATCGCGGCCTTCGAACCCTGATAGCCGAGCGGACCGCACCACAGCGGATGATTCGCCGGGAACGAGTCGTTGTGCAGATAGCTGTTCACGACCGGCGCGCCGAGACGTTCCGCGAGCGCCTTGCATTCCTCGATCGCGTCGGACATGACCACGCCGCCGCCCGAGATGATGACGGGGAATTTCGCCTGCGCGAGCAGATCGGCCGCTTCGTTGAGACTTTGATCGCCGCCGGGGCCGCGATCGAGACGCTGCGGCTTCGGAATCTCGACCTTGACCTGGCCGTAGAAGTAGTCGCGCGGAATGTTGAGCTGCGTCGGGCCCATTTCCGACATCGCGCGATCGAAGCAGCGCGCGGTGAATTCGGCCATGCGCGCCGGATGCGTGACGTGGCCCTGATACTTCGTGAATTCCTGGAACATCGGCAGTTGCTTCGCTTCCTGGAAGCCGCCGAGACCGATGCCCATCGTGCCCGCTTCGGGCGTCACGATCACGACCGGGCTATGCGCCCAGTACGCCGCCGCGATCGCCGTCACGGCATTGCTGATGCCCGGACCATTCTGACCGATCACGACGCCATGGCGGCCCGACACGCGCGAATAGCCATCGGCCATGTGGCCCGCGCCCTGTTCGTGCACGACGGGAATCAGGCGGATGCCGGCGGGCGCGAAGATATCCATCGCGTCCATGAACGCCGAACCCATGATGCCGAACATCTCGGTCACGCCATTGGCGGCGAGCGTTTCGACGAAGGCTTCGGACGGGGTCATCGCCTGCGGACCGCTGGGCGCGGCATCGGTGGCGGCGAGGGTGGTCTGGGAAGGACGTGCTTGGTCGTGCTCGCTCATGAGGTGTCTCCGGGTAAAATAAAACGGAACGTTTAGTTCCGGAATATGTATCGTGAACACATCGTAGGGCGAGTCGATTTCGTCGTCAACCAGTTTTTCAAATAAACGGAATGAATTGTCTCGTTAAAAAATGGAATGCTGCGGCGCTTTTCCTCGGCGGACAGCCGGCGGGCCCCGTGCGGCGGGCTTCCGGCGGGGTTCCGGAAAAAAGGGAGTTAACGGGAGGCGGTACGTTGACGCGCCATGAGCGTCAAACCATCGGACGCGTCGATGAGCGTCGCGAGCTTCACGGCGGTTTCGCGCAGTTGCGGTACGGCCTGGAGCAGTTCGTTCAGGTTCGCGCGGGCCGTCGGCGCGTGCGCGGCGAGGCACGCGAGCACGCGCCCGCTCGTGGCGTCGATGATGGGCACCGCGACCGCCACCATGCCGAGCACGAACTCTTCGTTGTCGATGCCGATGCCGCGCGCGGCGAGCCGGTCGAGTTCGGCTTCGAGCAACGCCGGATCGGTCAGCGTGCGATTCGTCTTTTTCGTGAGCGCGAGGCGGCCGAGTATCTGCCGGCGCTCGGCGAGCGGCATCTGCGAGAGAAACAGCTTGCCGCTCGCGGTGCAGTGCAGCGGCACGCGCATGCCCGCCTGCATGTGTAGACGCAGTGGTTCGTCCGTCTCGACGCGCTCGATGTAGAGGACGGTGTCGCCATCGAGCGCGGTGAGGTTGCAGCTTTCGCCGGTCACATCGACGAGCGAACGCAGAATCGAGCGGCACGCGCGCGTGAATGAATTGTTCGCGAGCGTCGCGAGTGCGAGCTGGGCGGCGCGCGGACCGAGCGCGATGCCGCGGTCGGCGCCGCGCGAGTCAGGCATGTGCGTGACGTAGCCCTGCGCTTCCAGCGAGTCGATCAGGCGCAGCAGCGTCGCCTTCGGGATGCGCACGCGCGCCGCGAGTTGCGACAGCGTATAGGCGTGGCCGGCTGCGGCCAGTTGTTCGAGCACGGCGAGCGGACGAAGCGTCCGCGCTTCATCGCCGGCATGCTCGGCCGGCTCGAGGAGATTGGTGTCGCGCATGAACCGAAATCGGAACGATTGGTTTCAGATTACGGCTACTCTACGCGCAAAGCGCGCCCGGATGCCACAATTTTCGGAACGTCCGGTTGCAGTTTTAATCGGAACGAGCGTAACGTTCAGAATGTCTTGCCGAGTTCGGTGGCGGCTTCCTTCAGGCGCGGCACCATTTCCAGCGCGCGCGAGAGCGGCGTGCGCGACACCGGCGCGTGAACCGCGATCGCCGCGATGCATGTGCCGTTCGCATCGACGATCGGCGCCGCCGCGCACACGATGCCCTGCACGAATTCCTCGTTGTCGATCGCGACGCCCTTCTTCGCGATGCGATCGAACTCCGCTTCCAGCATCTCGGTATCGGTGATCGTGTTGGCGGTGTAGCGCTCGAGCTTCATCGCGCGCACGAGCGCGTTGCGTTCCTCGCGCGGCTGCAACGCGAGCAGCAGCTTGCCGCTCGCGCTGCACCACACGGGCACGTGCGAACCGGGTTTCAGATCGAGGCGCAGCGGCCACGGCGCCTCCACGCGGTCCAGATACAGCACTTCGTTCTCATGCAGCATCGTCAGATTGCAGGTTTCGCCGAGATCCGAGACGAGCCGTGTGAGGATCGCATGACGCAACCGCCGCGCGCCCGCGTGCGTCATGACATTGAGGCCGAGCTGGGCGAGCCGCGGGCCCACCACGTACGCATTCTTGTCGCCGGGCTCGCGAATCACGAGACCGCCCGCTTCGAGCGACGCCAGCATCCGATGCAGCGACGGCTTCGGCATGTCCATGTCCTCCGCCATGTCCGTCAGCGACACGGGATGGCCCGCCTGAACCAGATATTCGAGCAGCGCGAAAGCTCGTAGCGTGGGCGTGTCGGGCTTGTCCATCGAAATGATTCCATGTGAATTGTTCGAGAGATTCTAAATGAGGTGCCGATCGGCGCTATATAGGCCGAATAGCCAAAAATAAACGAAATGATTTGTTCCGAAAAACGATAGTTGTTATGCTGGAGCCTCGACGGAACACGAGCAGGGAGATCAGGGAAATGATGCGCGACACATTGTTGGACGAGCCGGACCGCCAAGTGCCCGTGCGCACGCTTTTTGGAATCGATTCGGATTTGCAGGTGCCGGCGTTCAGCACGCGCGATCCGCACGTTCCGGAAATCGATGAGGCGTATCGGTTCAATCCCGAGGTCACGCTCGCGATTCTCGCGGGCTTCGCGAACAACCGGCGCGTGATGGTTCAGGGATTGCACGGCACCGGAAAATCGACGCACATCGAGCAGGTGGCGGCGCGCCTGAACTGGCCGTGCATGCGCGTGAACCTCGACGGTCACGTGAGCCGGCTCGATCTCGTCGGCAAAGATGCGATCGTCGTGCGGGACGACGTGCAGGTGACCGAGTTTCAGGAGGGCATCGTGCCGTGGGCGTTGCAGCGGCCCGTGGCGCTCGTCTTCGACGAATACGACGCCGGCCGTCCCGACGTGATGTTCGTGATCCAGCGGATTCTGGAACGCGACGGCAGCTTCACGCTGCTCGACCAGAACCGCGTGATCCGGCCGCATCGTTTTTTTCGCCTGTTCGCGACGACCAACACCATCGGTCTCGGAAACCTGAACGGCATGTATCACGGCACGCAGATGTTGAATCACGCGCAGATCGACCGCTGGAACGTCGTCGCGACGCTCAACTATCTGTCGCGCGAGGAAGAGGCGCGCATCGTGCTGGCGCGCGTGCCGCAACTCGATCACGACGCGGGCCGCGCGCTCGTCGATTCGATGGTCGGCATGGCGGGATTCACGCGGCGCGGTTTTCAGGCGGGCGATCTGTCGACGCTGATGTCGCCGCGCACCGTCATCAGCTGGGCCGAGAACTGCGAGGTCTTCCGCGATCCGAAGCTCGCGCTGCGTCTCACTTTCCTGAACAAATGCGATGAAGCGGAACGGCCGATCGTCGCGGAATATTTCCAGCGCGCGTTCGGCGAGGAACTGGATACGCCGTCGCAATGGCACGACGAGACGGCAAAATGAGCGGCTCGCGTGAACTCGCGCGGCGCGATGCGCTGTGTGCGGCGACCGTGCGGGCGCTGACCGGCGACGAAGCGTTGCACTATCGTGGCGGCAGGCTGTATCGGCACTTGCGGCCGGTGCCGATGCACGCGCCGCACTTGCGCGGCGATCGCAGGGACGAAGAGGACTTCGCGTCGACACGCGGCGCGGCCGATGCGTCCGCGCTGCGCATCGTGTATTCGGACGCCGCGCTGCATCGCGCGCTCGCGCCTGATGACGCCGTCGAGCGCATGATTTTCGACATGCTCGAACAGTTGCGTTGCGAAACGCGCGTGCCCGCCGGCATGGCAGGCGTGAGGCGCAATGTGCGGCATCGCTTCGATGCGTGGTCGCTCGCCTGCTACGAGACCGGCGTGCTCGACAGCGACATCGGTCTGTTGATCTATACGGTCGCGCAAATGGCCGCGTCGCGTCTTTCGGGCCGCGCGGTGCTCGAAGAAACGGAAGGGCTCATCGAAGCGACGCGCGCGGCGCTCGCGCCATCGCTCGGCCATGCGCTCGCCGGCATGCGGCGACATTGCGACGATCAGCGCGCCTATGCCGCGCACGCGCTGGATCTCGCGCGACAGGTCGGAACAATGATCCGCGACGTGCGCAATGCGTTCGTCGAAAGCCATGCACCGAACGATGACGACGAAGACATTCCGCGCACCATGCTCGGCACGTGGTTCGATATCGACGACGAAGAAGGCGATATCGAGCGGCTCGCGCTTGCCGCAAGCGGAGACAGCAGCGCGCGCGACGCGTCGGGCGAGGACTATCGCGTCTTTATCGCGCGTTACGACAGGACCATTCGCCCGGCTTCGCTGATTCGCGCCGCGTTGCTGCGCGAGTATCGCGAACGTCTCGACGAGGTGATCGCCGCGCGGCATATCAACGTGCCGCGTCTCGCGCGCATGTTGCAGGCCGCGATCACGGTGCCGCGGCGCGATGGCTGGTCGTTCGGCGAGGAGGACGGGCGCATCGACGGCCGGCGGCTCGCGCAAGTTGTGGCGTCGCCGGACGAGCGGCGCGTCTTCAGGCGCGAACGCGAACGGCCGCATGTGGATTGCGCGGTGAGCTTCCTGCTCGATTGCTCCGGGTCGATGAAGGCGAGCATCGAGCCTGTCGCGGTGATGATCGACGTGCTCGTGCGCGCGCTCGGCATGGCGGGCGTCGCGACGGAAGTGCTCGGCTTCACCACGGGCGCATGGAACGGCGGGCGCCCGAAGCTCGACTGGCTCGCGAAGGGCAGGCCGCGCCATCCGGGCAGGCTCAACGAAGCGTGCCACATGATTTTCAAGGAAGGCGATGCGAGCTGGCGCGCGGCGCGTGGCGATATCGCGGCGCTGTTCAAGGCCGATCTGTTTCGCGAGGGCATCGACGGTGAAGCGGTCGATTGGGCCTGCTCTCGTTTGATTGCGCGTGATGATGCGAGACGCATTCTCGTCGTGATTTCCGATGGCAGCCCGATGGACAGCGCCACCGCGCAGGCCAACGATCCGAACTATCTCGATCAGCATTTGCGCGAAGTCGTCGCAAAGCATGAGGCGGCGCGCAGGGTGGAGGTGCTCGGGCTCGGCGTCGGGCTCGATCTGAGCCCGTACTATCGGCATCACTTCGCGGTGGATCTGTCCGTGCCGCCCGACATGACGCTGTTCGCGAAGCTCGCCGCATGGCTCGGCGCGCGGCGCAGGGGCCGCGTTTAGCGCGCGATTCGATCGACATTGGAATTAAGTGCCGAGCTAACTTGCGTTCGCCGGCCGCCCGGGCACGCCCTTTCGCACCGTCCAGCCACCCCCTTGGAGCCATCGAAAGTTCCCGACTGGTACTAAGCCGCCGTCTCCTTTGGATGCAGTATGGAATCAAATTCCAAGGAGACATCGGTGGCTACTCTCGATTACGTTGCGCCGGCCCTGCAGGGCGCGTGCGCCCCCTATGATCCGCTCTACGACCCGCTCGTCTCGCGCATCGGCCCGCAGCCGATGGACTACGCGCCCACCTACTGGGTCGCGACCGCAGGCGATCCGCCCGAAGACGACGGACCCTTGCCCGGCGATGCCGATGTCGACGTGCTGATCGTCGGCTCGGGATTCACCGGCCTTTCCACCGCGCTCTTTCTCGCCCGCGAGCATGGCATCCGCGCAACCATCGTCGATGCGAATCGCACCGCCTGGGGCTGCACGAGCCGCAACGGCGGGCAAGGGCAGAACGCGAGCGGACGCCTCTATCGCTCGCAGTGGATCGAGCGCTGGGGCAAGAAGACGGCGCTCGAACTCGACGCCGAAATCCGCGAAGGCTTCGATACCTTCAAGCGGCTGATCGGCGAATTCAATTGCGATCCGCAGCCGGGCGGTCATCTCTACATCGCGCATCGCGAGCGCAAGATGGATTTCCTCGCGAATGAATGCAAGGTCATGCGCGATGTCTTCGGCTACGACACGCGCATGCTGAGCGCGAAGGAAGTCGCGCAATCGTATGTCGACGATCGCGAAAGCTGCGGTGCGCTGCTCGAACCCGATGGCATCGGCGTGCATCCGCTCAAGCTCGCGTTCGGCTATATGCGCATGGCGCGCTCGCTCGGCGTGAAGGTGCATACGGGCACGCCCGTGCAGGGCGTCGAAACGATTCGCGGCGTGCATCACGTGAAGACGCCGCGCGGCGTGATCCGCGCGAAGGCCGTTGCGTTCGCGACGGGCGGCTATACGCGCAACGACATGCATCGCGCGCTCTCCGCGAAGATCATGCCGATTCTTTCGAACTCGCTCGTCACGCGGCCACTCACGCAAGAGGAGATCGCATCGACCGGTTTCCGTACGCGCCAGGTCATCACCGATACGCGCACGCTGCGCTTCTACTATCGCCTGTTGCCGGATAACCGCGTGCAGATCGGCAGCCGCAGCGCGATCACGGGCGCGGATGCCGCGAATCCCCGGCATATGGAGGTGCTCATCGAAGGATTGCATCGCAAGTTTCCTTCCTTGAAAGGCATCCGCATCGACTACTCGTGGTGGGGCTGGGTCGATGTCAGTCACGACATGATGCCGCGCGTCGCGCAGCCCGATCCGCAGCAAAGCATCTTCTACGCGGTGGGTTACGGCGGCAACGGCGTGTCGTTCTCCGCGCATGCGGGACGGCGCATGGCCGAGCGCATCGCGGGCAAATGGCAGCACGCGCGCGACGGGCTGCCGATCTACGACTCCGCGCTCGAATATCCGAACGTGATGGGCGTGGTCCGCTGGAAGGGCTTCGCGCCGTTCCGTCGCGTGGGTCAACGGTTTCTGTATCACAAGTATCTGGCGCAGGACGAGAAGCGCTGATCCCTTTCACAACGCACTGCAAACATCGACCTATGAGCACTCAAACGAATCAGGACTACCTTCGCCTGCTGCAAACATTCAACGATGCGTGGAACCGCCACGATATCGATGCGCTGATGAACTGCATGGCGGACGAATGCGTCTTTCACGGCGTGGCCGGCCCCGATGCGCTGGGCCGCACCTTCGAAGGCCGCGATGAAGTGCGCAAAGGCTTCACGCTCGCATGGGAGACGTTCCCCGATGCATCGTGGAATGACGGCGAGCATTTCGTGAGCGGCGAGCGCGGCGTATCGGAATCGACGTTTCGCGGCACGAAGGCCGACGGCTCGCGCATCGAAGCGCGCATGGTCGACGTCTTCACGTTCAGCGACGGCAGGATCGCGGTGAAGAACGCCTATCGCAAAGACCGACCGGCGATCTGATCGATGATGGAATGAAAAGCGTCGACCCGCTGGCGATGGATCAGCGGGCGAGCGCCAACTCGACACAAGCACATCAGGAAGGAGACGACATGCACTCGAGCAGGGAACAAGGCGATCTCAAATGCGGCCTCAAGCAGCGCCACATGACGATGATCGCGCTGGGCGGCGTCATAGGCGCCGGACTTTTCGTCGGTAGCGGTGTGGTGATACAGCAGGCCGGGCCTGCCGCCATACTTTCGTTTCTCATCACGGGCGGCCTCGTCGTGCTCGTCATGCGCATGCTGGGCGAGATGGCCTGCGCGATGCCCGCCGTCGGCTCGTTCTATGAATACGCGCGTCTCGCATTCAGGACGCAGCGCGGGCCCGGCAAGCTCGCGGGCTTTCTGACGGGCTGGATGTACTGGTACTTCTGGGTCATCGTGATCGCGCTCGAAGCGGTCGCGGGCGCGAAGCTCGTGCAGTTCTGGATACCCGACGTGCCCGCATGGATCATCAGTCTCGTGCTGCTCGTCGTGCTCACGCTCACGAACCTGATCTCGGTCGCGAGCTACGGCGAGTTCGAGTTCTGGTTCTCGTCGATCAAGGTCGGCGCGATCATCGTGTTCCTGTTTCTCGGCGGCCTTTACGTCTGCGGTTTCTGGCCCGCGTCGATGCACACGACCGATGTCGCCACGACCTTCCTCGGACATGGCGGCTTCATGCCCAAAGGCATCGGACCGGTGATGGCGGGCGCGGTGGCGGCAACAGGCTTCTACTTCGGCGCGGAGATCGTCACGATCGCGGCGGCGGAAGCGAAGGAACCCGCGAAGGCCGTCGCGAAAGCGACCAATTCGGTCATCACGCGCGTGCTGGTGTTCTATGTCGGATCGGTCGCGCTGGTCGTCGCGCTGGTGCCGTGGAACTCGCATCAGATGGCGACGCCGTATGTCAGCGCGCTCGATGTCATGGGCATGCCGGCCGCCGCGAACGTGATGAACGCGATCGTGCTCACCGCCGTGCTGTCCGCGCTGAACTCGGGCCTTTATGCCGCATCGCGCATGCTGTTCGCCTTGACGCGTCACGGCGATGCACCGCTCGGCCTCGCGAAGGTGAACAAGCGCGGCGTGCCGGTGCGCGCGATTCTGCTCGGCACGGTGTTCGGCTATGTGTCGGTGGTGATGTCGTATGTATCGCCGGACACGGTGTTCGCCTTCCTCGTCAATTCATACGGCACGGTGGCGCTTTTCGTGTACCTGTTGATCGCCTTCTCGCAACTGCGCCTGCGGGCCCGCATGACGAGCTTCGAAGCGAACGACCTGCGCGTGCGCATGTGGGGATTCCCCTATCTCACGTGGCTCGCGATCTTCGGGATGATGGCGATTCTCGTCGCGATGGCCTTCATTCCCGATCAACGCAAGCCACTGTGGCTGGGCGTCGCGAGTCTCGGCATCCTGATCGTCGCTTATTACGTGTTCAGGCGCGGTCGCAAGGACGTCGAGATCGAAGCGGAAGAACATTCGACGCAGCATCTTCAGACCGTCGAACGGTAAGCGATGAAACTCAAAGGCCGGCTTGCTGCAATGCAAACCGGCCTTTGAATCATTCTTTGAAGGTCTTTGCGGTTTCTTCGGCGGCGCGGCGCAGATCGGGCTCGAAGACGAGCAGCTGATCGAGCGCGACGCGTCCCACCGGCGCCTGAATCGCAATCGCCGCGCACGCGCGATTGCGGTCGAGCATCACCGGCACCGCTATCGCGACGAGTCCCTGCAAATGCTCTTGGTTGTTGATGGCGAGCATGCGGCGGCGCGTCAACGCGAGCTCGCGGCGCAACGCATCGCGATCGGTGATCGTGCGCTCGGAGTACGAACGCAGCGGCAACCGCTCGATGATGCGTTCGCGGCGTTCCTTCGGCAGAAAGCTCAGCAGCAGCTTGCCGCTCGCCGAACAATGCAGCGGCACATGCGAGCCGGGTTGCAGATGCATGCGCAGCGGCCAGCCGGTTTCGACGCGGTCCACATAGACGACGTCGTTGCCCGCGAGCATCGTCAGATTGCAGGTTTCGCCAACGCGCGCGACGAGCTGTTCGAGCAGCGCATGACGCGCCGCGGCGGGACCCGCATGCATGAGCACGTTGATCGCGAGCGTGCGCACGCGCGCGGAGCATTCGTAGAGCCGGTCGCTCGCGCCGCGCGTCACGAGCCATGCGTCCATCAGTTGCACGAGAATGCGATGCACCGTCTGCTTCGGCAGGCCGAGCGCGTCGACGAGCTCGGTCATCGAGAGCGGGCGGTTCGCTTCGGCAAGCGTTTCGAGCACGCGGAACGCGCGCACGGCGGCGGCATTCGATTGATTCGACGTCACGTTGCTTGTCTCCGTCTGCTTACTTTGCGTTTGTATTCATTGTGCGTCGAAAACAGCGCTTTTCGGGACTCTGGAAAGTCCCGAAAAGCGGATTTTTCGATGCTGACGGTTTCGCTGAATGCGTTAGTCCAGAAAACGGGACCGCGCGACGGACGCGGCTGGCTAGATTGGATAGCACCTTCAATCTTTCAACAGCCGAGGTTCATCGCATGAATGACATGGCAAGCGGCGCCACGCTCGCGCGTTCTCGCGACAACGCGCCAAATACAAGCGAAGCCGATGTGGAACGCATCGTCGAGCGGGCTCGTGCCGCGCAACGCCGCTTCGAGCAAGCGGGCCAGGAGACGCTCGATATCGCCGCCGCGGCCGCCGCGTGGGCGATCATGGAGCCGCAGCGCAACCGGCGGCTGGCGGATCTCTCCGTGCGCGACACGGGCCTCGGCAACGCCGACGACAAGTTCCGCAAGAACCAGCGCAAGACGCTGGGCCTGTTGCGCGATCTTCACGGCGTCGCCACAACGGGTGTGATCGCGCGCGACGAGGAACATGGCATCGTCGAGATCGCGCGCGCGGTGGGCGTCGTGGCCGCGATCACGCCATCGACGAATCCGGCCGCGACGCCCGCGAACAAGATCATCAACGCATTGAAGTGCGGCAACGCGGTCATCGTCGCGCCTTCGCCGAAGGGTCATTCGTCGTGCGCGCTCCTTATCGACTTCATTCATGCGGAGTTCGCGAAGGCGGGTCTCGATCCCGATCTCGTGCAGATGCTGCCGCAACCCATCGGCAAAGCGTCGACGGCCGCACTGATGAAGCTCGCGGATCTCGTCGTCGCCACCGGTTCGCAAAACAACGTGCGCATGGCTTATACGAGCGGCACGCCGGCGTTCGGCGTGGGCGCGGGAAACGTCGCGTCGATCGTCACCGCGCGCGCCAATCCCGATGATGCGGCGCGCAAGATCGCGATGTCCAAGACATTCGATAACGCGACGAGCTGCTCGTCGGAGAACAGCGTCGTGATCGAGGAAGCGATATGCGCGCGCATGCTCGAAGCGCTATCGAATCAAGGCGGCGTGATGCTCGACGCCGCACAGAAGGCGCGGTTGCGGGCGGCGCTGTGGCGCGACGGCAAGCTCTCGGCGCGCTGCACGGCGCGCGATGCGGCGACGATCGCGCGCGAAGCCGGCCTCGACGAAATCGCCGCGCGCGAGCCGAAGTTCCTGATGGTCGAGGAGACCGGCTACGGGGCCGACTATCCGTTCTCGGGCGAAAAGCTCTCGCCCGTGCTGACGGTCTATCGCGCGCGCGACGTTGGGCACGCCATCGAAATCGTGCGTGGCATCTACGGCTACATGGGCGCGGGGCATTCGGTCGGCGTGCATGGCGCCGACGACGCGCTCGCCGTCACGCTCGGCACGCAGTTGCCGGTGGCGCGCGTGATCGTCGATCAGGCGCATTGCCTCGCGACCGGCGGCAACTTCGACAACGGCCTGCCGTTCTCGCTGTCGATGGGTTGCGGCACCTGGGGCGGGAACAACTTCTCGTCGAATCTCGGCTACCGGCAATATCTGAACGTGACGCGCATCGCGTATCGAATCGCAGAGCGCGTGCCGGACGTCGATGCGCTTCTCGGCGATTACTTCCGGAGGGTCGGACGATGAGCGCGCTGCCCGATCGAATCGTATCGTCTGATGCGCCGCCGTTCGATGCGCCAACGCTGCGCGCATTGATCGATGCGCGAGCCGAACACGCGCCCGGCAAGCCGTTTCTGCTTTCCGCCACGCAGGACGAGGTGCTGACGTTCGGCGCACTGCGCGACGACTGCATCGCGCTCGACGCGCGCTTCAAGAAAGCGGGCTTGCGTCCCGGCGATGTCGTGTCCGTCTTCATGGGCAACGGCATCCAGACGGCGCGGCTTCTGCTTGCGGCGATGTATGGCGGTCTCGTCGCGAATCCGTTGAATCTGCTGTGCCAGCCTTCGCAGGTGCGCTACATCGTCGAGCATTCGGATACGCGCGCGATCTTCGTCGCCGACGATACGCACGACACGATCACCGAAGCGATCGACGTGTTGCGTCGCGAGGGCATGGAGCGCGATATCGCGGTGATCCGCACGTCGCCCGATGCGAACGCATTGCCCGATATCCCGGCGCTTCCGGCGCGCATGTCTCCGGTCGCACGCGATGACGCGCCGGGCACGCATATCCTCGCGGGCGACACCGCATTGCTCATGTACACGTCCGGCACGACGGGCGCGCCCAAAGGCGTGCTGCTGAGTCATCGGAGCCTGCTTGCGAACATGCGCAACATCAGCGCGGAACATCGCTTGTCGGACGATGATCGCGTGCTCGTATCGTTGCCGCTGTATCACATCAACGGACTTGTCGTCGCGCTTCTGACGCCGCTTCAGCACGGCGGCTCCGCGGTGATGACGCCGCGCTTTTCCGCGCGCACATTCTGGAGCGAGGCGTCGCAACACGGCTGCACGTGGATCAACGTCGTGCCGACGATCGTTGCGTATCTGCTGAATGGCGAGGGCGCGCAAGGCTGCGATCTTTCCGCGCTGAAGTTTTGCCGCAGCGCTTCTGCTGCGCTGCCGGCCGATCATCATCGCGCGTTCGAGGAACGCTTCGGCATCGGCGTCATCGAAACAATGGGCATGACGGAAACGGCCGCGCCAGCATTCAGTAATCCGTACGATCGCGCGATGCGAAGACTCGGCAGCATCGGCTTGCCGTCGGGTGGCGAAGCGAAGATCGTCGATCTCGCCGGGCGCGAGTGCGCGGCCAACGAAACCGGCGAGCTCGTGCTGCGCGGCGGGCAACTGATGAGCGGCTACTACAAGCGTCCCGAGGAGACCCGCAATGCCTTCACCGCCGATGGATGGCTGCGCACCGGCGATCTCGGCTATCGCGACGAGGCAGGCTTCTTCTACATCAACGGACGCGCGAAGGAACTGATCATCAAGGGCGGCGAGAACATCGCGCCGCGCGAGATCGACGAAGCGCTGCTGCGTCATCCCGGCGTGCTCGAAGCGGCGGCGGTCGGTGTGCCCGATCCGGCTTACGGCCAGGACATCGTTGCGTTCATCGTGCCGAGCGGCGGCGCGACATCGCTCGATATCGCCGAGCTGCGCGCGCATTGTCTGCGCGAACTCGGCCGCTACAAGACACCGCGCGAATTCCGCTTCACCGACGCGTTGCCGCGGGGACCATCGGGCAAGGTGCAGCGCCTTAAGCTCGTATAGACCGCGTGATCGAAAGCTCGACCGTTCCACATCAGATGGACACAGGACAGGAGACAGCATGAACAGGCATCGTCAGCGCGTGAAGACGCGTCATATCATTCTCGGCGTGATGTGTCTGATGTACTTCATCTCGTACATCGACCGGGTGAATATCGCCGTGGCGGGACCGTTGATCCGTCAGGAGATGGGCTTGACGTCCGTGCAGCTCGGACTCGTATTCTCGGCGTTCGCGTATCCGTATGCGGTGATGCAGATCGTCGGCGGATGGCTGGCGGACCGTTTCGGGCCCAAGCTCGTGCTGACCGTGCTCTCGCTGATCTGGGGCGCGGCGACGCTCGCGACGGGCTTCGCGGGCAGCATCGGCATGCTGGTGCTGTTGCGGCTCGCGCTCGGCATCGGCGAAGGCGGGGCGTTTCCCACCGCGACGCGCGCCTTCACCTTCTGGATGCCGGTGCACGAGCGCGGCTTCGCGCAGGGCATCACGCATAGTTTCGCGCGGCTCGGCGGCGCGGTGACGCCGCCGCTCGTGCTGGCGGTCGTGGCCGCGGCGGGCTGGCGCGAAGCGTTCATCCTGCTGGGTATCGCGAGTCTCGCGTGGACGGTGCTCTACTTCTTCGTGTTCAGCAATTCACCCGACGAGAATCGCCGCATCACGCCCGAGGAGACCGCTGAAATCGGCTATCGCGCGGGAGATTGCGCGCGCGCGAGAAAGAACCCGACGCCGTGGCGCAAGCTGATTCATCGCATGTGGCTCGTGACGTTCGTCGACTTTTGCTATGGCTGGCTGCTGTGGGTGTATCTGACGTGGCTGCCTTCGTATCTGAAGGAAGCGCGCGGTTTCGATCTCAAGCATCTCGCGCTGTTCACCGCGTTGCCGCTGCTCGCGGGCGTGATTGGCGATACGCTCGGCGGCGTGATATCGGACCGCATCTTCAGAATGACGGGCAAGCTGCGTCTCGCGCGGTGCAGCATCCTGGTCGTCGGCATGGGCGGCTCGCTCGCCTTCCTTCTGCCGATGGTCAATGCGCCGAGCCCGATCGCGGCCGTGTGGTTCCTGACGGGATCGTTCTTCTTCCTCGAAATCACGAATCCGGTGTTGTGGACCTTGCCGCTCGATATCGCGGGAAAGTATGCGGGCACGGCGGGCGGCATGATGAATACGGGCTTCGGCATCGCGGGGATGACATCGCCGGTCGTGTTCGGCTACCTGATCCAGACAACGGGCAGCTACGACGTGCCGTTCACGATCTCGGCCGTGCTGCTCGCGGTCGGCGCGTTCGCGGCGCTTTTCATTGACACGAGCAAGACGGTCGAAGCCGATGAGGCGCGCGAGGCGCAAAACCGCGACGAGATCGGTGTGCCGGCTTTTGCGGGCGGCGCGGGGCAGTGGCACAAGTAGGACGCCACGCGCTCAGATCTTCCCCTCGCGCACGCGCCGCTCGAGCCTGAACACGCCGGGCGGCGTGAAGTACGTTCCGAAGCGCACGAGGCCCGCGCGCTTCAGATGGCAGGTCATCTCGAAGCTCACTTGCAGACCCGGCTCGGGCGTGTCGACCATGTCGACGTCGATCGCCCGGATGCGCGGTTCGTACTTGAGGAGCGTCGTTTCCATCTGCTCCTTCAGCGCCTGCGACGACGCGGGCAGCGCCTTGTAGATGTTGGTCAGATCGGGCAAGCCGTAGTCGGGCAGATG
Organism: Caballeronia catudaia; assembly: GCF_001544755.2. Lineage (GTDB taxonomy): Bacteria > Pseudomonadota > Gammaproteobacteria > Burkholderiales > Burkholderiaceae > Caballeronia > Caballeronia catudaia. Next base: position 147,907 of record NZ_FCOF02000013.1, read on the forward strand.
CTTGAGCGCACCGGCCCGCGTGTTCAGGATGCGCCGCACGTTCTGCTGCACGCTCAGGACTTCGAGCGTGCGGTCGTCGAAATCCGCGAGCGGCTCGCCGTCGATCTGACCGAGCAGCATTTCATACAGGGATGGGCCTGGCATGTTCGCTCGCGTCAGACGTTCCCTTGTGCGGCTTCGCTGCGATCCGTGAACTCGATCGTCAGATTGCCTTCTTCCGGCTGCGCGAGACGGATTTCCGCGGGCGCCGCGCCGCTCGCCATGCGTTCGAGCAGTTCGCGCGAAACCGTCGGCAGGATGCGTTGATCGAGGAACGCGTCGATGCTGCGCGCGCCCGAATCACGCGACAGGCTCAGCTCGGCCAGCGATGCGATCAGCGAGTCGTCGCAAACGAGCGTGACGTCGTGCTGACGCTTCAGGCGAGCTGCGATCTTCGCGATCTTCAGCCGCACGATGCTGCCGAGCGCGTTCACGTCGAGCGGCCGGTAGACGAGCGTCTGGAAGCGCGCGAGCAGCGCCGGCTGAAAATGCTTCACGAGCGGCTCGTGAATGGCGTCGAGCAGCGCGGCGTGCGCGATGCCGGGTGTGTCCGTCGTCGCGTCGTGAATCTGTTCGCTGCCGAGGTTCGACGTCATCAGGATCACGCAGTTGCGGAAGTCGATCTCGCGGCCCTCGCCATCGCGCATCGATCCGCGGTCGAACACCTGATAGAACATGTCGAGCACATCGCGGTGCGCCTTCTCGACTTCATCGAGCAGCACCACGCTATAAGGACGCTGACGCACCGCTTCGGTCAGGATGCCGCCGCGTCCGTAGCCGACATAACCCGGCGGCGAGCCCTTCAACTGCGAGACCGTGTGCGCTTCCTGATACTCCGACATGTTGACGGTCGTGAGCGCGGCCTCGCCGCCGAAGAGCACATCGGCAAGCGCGAGCGCCGTCTCCGTCTTGCCGACGCCCGAGGTGCCCGTCAGCAGAAACACGCCGAGCGGCGCATGCTCGCTCTTGAGTCCCGCCTTCGCGGTGCGCAGGCTTTGCGCGAGCATGCCGAGCGCGTCGTCCTGCGCGACCACGCGCTTTTGCAACTGATCCTCTAGCGTGAGCAGATTCAACAGTTCGTCTTCGACGAGATTGCCGACCGGCACACCGGTCCATTCCGCAACGACGCGCGCGATGGCTTGTGCGTCGACATCGGCGAAGATCAGCGGCGCCTTGCCTTGGGCGTCGGCGAGCGCTTTCCTTGCGGCCGCGAACGCGTGGGCATCCGGTTTCGCGTCGCCGTCGCCGCGTTGTTCCAGCAGCGCGTGAACTAGCACGGTCTCACGCTCATAGCGCGCCTGAATGCCAGCGAGTTCGTGATTCGCTTGCGCGGTCGCGGCGACCAGCGCGTCGCGGCGCGTGGCGGCATCGTCGATGCCCGCGCGCTCGTCCGCGTCGATGGCCGAGCGTTCGAGGTCCAGCGCCGCCAAGGCCGCACGGGCGCGCTGCAATTCGGCGGGCGGCGTGTCGAGCCCCATGCGCACGCGCGCGGCGGCGGTGTCGATCAGATCGACGGCCTTGTCCGGCAACTGACGCGCCGGGATATAGCGGCGCGAGAGCCTGACCGCCGCGACGATCGCTTCGTCGCGGATATGCACGTCGTGATGCTTTGCGTAGCGCGTCGCGAGACCGCGCAGCATGAGACACGCGGCATCGTCGTCCGGCTCCTCGACCTTGACCATCTGAAAGCGCCGTTCGAGCGCCGCATCGCGCTCGAAGTATTCCTTGTATTCCGTCCACGTGGTCGCGGCGATGGTGCGCAGCTCGCCACGCGCGAGCGCCGGCTTCAGCAGATTGGCCGCGTCGGAGCCACCCGCCGAATTGCCCGCGCCGATCAGCGTATGCGCCTCGTCGATGAAGAGCACGATCGACGTCGCCGACGCCTTCACTTCGTCGATCACGTTCTTCAGGCGCTGCTCGAATTCGCCCTTCACGCCCGCGCCGGCTTGCAGCAGGCCGAGATCGAGCGTGAGGATGCGCACGTCGCGCAGCGGCGACGGCACGCTGCCTTCCGCGACGCGCAGCGCGAAGCCTTCGACCAGCGCCGTCTTGCCGACGCCCGGCTCGCCGACGAGTATCGGGTTGTTCTTGCGGCGGCGCACGAGCACGTCGATCATCTGCTGGATTTCGCGATCGCGGCCGAACACCGGATCGATCTCGCCGCGGCGCGCCTTGTCCGTCAGATCGATCGCGAAGCGTGCGAGCGCTTCGCCTTCGGTCGAGCGCGGCGGCATTGAAGGCACGGATACCGGCGCGCTCGCTTCGGCTGCTGCAACGTCTTCTTCCTGCTCTTCGTGCGCGGGCGCGTTCTCGCACGATGCGCGTCCGAGACGCGGCAACAGGCGCTCGATCTGCGCGCCGGAAAGGGAGAAGAGCGGCCACGCGTCCTGCGTGCGCATGACATGCGGCGCGGCGATGATCGCGCGCAGCAGATGCGCCGAGCGGATCGTGCCGTCGATATCCTCGCGCGACGCGAGATTCCAGGCGTCCTGCAACACGCTCGCGAGCTGGATGGACAGCGATGGCATGCCGCGCAGATTGCGCGGAAGGCGATCGATGGCGGCGAGCAGCGCGTTCCAGATCGCATCGATATCGATTTCATAGTGACGCAGGATCGCCGGAATATCTCCTTCTTCCGCCTCGATCAGCTTCAGCAGCCAGTGCTCGACGGTGATTTCATCGGCAAGGCGCGTCTGACACAGGCTCGCGGCCGCTTCGAGCGTGCGGGCGCAGTGCGGGTTGAGCCGGCGAAGCAGATGAGTGGAATCGCGCAGGGTCATAGGAAGTCCGGTGACGAGGAGATGGAAAGAGGGCGTGCGAGGAAAAGGGAAACCGAAAAAGAAAGCCAGCCCGCAACGCGGACTGGCTGCGACGACTCACGTCGTCATGAGGCGCTTACGCGCGCTCGTTCCACGTGTCCTTGTGGATGATGTTGCCGTCCTTGTACGACCAGGTGATCTGTTCGTAGCGCAGCTCGATTTCTTCCAGGTGGTTGTGCTTCTCGAACGCCGGATTCTTGATGTCGAGCATCTTCGGACGCACGGCGACGACCTTGACGTTGTCGAGCTTGGTGTTGAAGTATTCCTTCTCCTTGCCCGCGTCGTCGATCTTGTACCACTTGATCTCGACCGACTTCAGCGTCTGGCCGCTCGTCACCGCCTTGTACAGATACGGGGTCGACGCATCGGTTTCCTTGGTCAGCGTGATCGGCGCGTGGACACGCGTGCCGGTCAGCTTGCCGGTGTTGCCGTCGGTCGGGATATGCACGCCGTGATCGAATTCGACGATCTCGACGCTGCCTTCGCGGCCTTGCACGGTGACGGAACCCTTGATGTCGGCGCCGCCGTCATCCTTGAGCCACAGATATGCGGGAATTGCCATTTACTACTCCTCTTTGGTACTGCCAAGCAATGCTCGGAGAAATCTCCGAGCCACAAGATCCCGGAGCGAGGCCCCGGGGATTCAAATCGTGATGTCAGTTCGTGTGGTCGGCCGTGTCCGGCACCAGCGTAATTTCAACGCGACGGTTTCTGGCGCGGCCCTCGGACGTGTCGTTGCCCGCGATGGGGCGCGTGTCGCCGTAGCCTTGCACCGCGAATTGCGTCGCCGGAATGCCCGTCGCTTCGATCAGCCAGTCGCGCAACGCCGCCGCGCGCGCATTCGACAGCGTGAGATTGCTCCTTGCATCGCCGGAATCGTCGGTGTGGCCTGCGATCAGGATGCGCTTGCCGGGATGCGCCTTGATCATTTCGACGGCTTCGACGAGCGCGCGCGTCGAGCCGGGCTTCAGTTTCGCTTTGCCGCTGTCGAAGAGCGACATGCTGTCGAGCGTCACGACGGCGGGCGGGGGCGGCGGCGGCTGATAGCTGGCGATCGCCGCGTTGAGCGCGGGCAGCAGTTGCGAGCCGTGATACAGCCCGAACGACAGCCGCAGCGGCACGCCGGTGCGCGCGTAGCGGTCGAGTTCATCGCGATCGGCGACGAGCGAGCGCAAGGCGTCGCGCCGGGCGTCGTCGTGATCCGCGGCGATCAAGGCGTAGCGGTCCAGGTTCGCGTGGATGCGATCGAGCAACTCGGCATTGTGGCGGCCCGAGCCCAGAAACGCGGCGCCGGCTGCCAGCGCCATCATGCCGACGGCATGCGCGAACGCCGCCACGCGCGGCGACATCGCGGTCCGGCGCGGCATCGCTTCGATCAGCGGTTGCGGCAGCGGCCACGGCGCGGGTGTCGCATCGACGCTCGCGGGCGCGATGCGCGTGTGGCGCTGCACGTCCTGCTCCCAGGGTTTGCCGGCGTCGCTCGCCGGGCCGCAATCGATCCAGCCCGCGCCGTAGAGCGCCCAGGGCGTGGCGGGCTGGCGCGGATCGGTGAGCGTGCCGAAGACCACGCGCTGCGTCCATCCGACGATCGACGCGAGCGCGGCGGCGTGGACGGCGGCGTAGCGCGCGTCCGGGTCACGGCGAGAATCGTTTTCCGCGCGCCGGATGACGGCTTCGATGCGGTGCGCGTCGATGAGCGGCGCGCTCGCGGATACGCTCTTCCACTGCCGCCCGAGGTCCGCATCGCGCGGCGTGAGCCTCGTCATCCGCTGATACACGGCGACGTAACCCGGCAGGCGCGCGCCGACGATGCGCGATGCATCGGCGAGCGCCTGACGCGCCACGCGCAGGCGTTGCGCGAGCGCGTCTTCATCGGCGTGGAGCGCGGGCGCCACGCTCAGCACGACGCCGTCGGGAGGCTGCCCGTCACGCCATTGGCGCATCGCGAGCGCCACTTCCGGCAGACTTTGCGGGCGATCGACGCGCAGCCAGATTGCGCCATCGCCGATGAACACGAGACGCGGCTCGGCCGCGCCGTGGTCGAAGAGCGAGGCGAGCGCATCGCCCGTGACGAGCACGAGCGGCATGCGCGTGCGCAGGCTCAGCGGAATATCGACGGTCGCCGCGCCCAGCGCCCGCAGAATCGGCGCGCTCTGCGTGCGGGCATGCGAGAGCCGACGCGTGCGCCAGCCGACGAGCGCCGTCGCGACGATCAGAATGCCGACCGTCGAAAGCCAGATCCATTCCTTGCCGAACGGCTGCACGAACCAGTGCACGGCGAGCGCGAGCAGCGCCGCGAAAACGACGATCGTGCGCGCCGGATAACCCAACCTTTGCATGGCGTTCACGGCTTGACCGTACCCGGGATCAGCGCGGCGAGCTGCGCATCGAGCGCGACATGCCAGATGAGCCATGTGACGAGCGCGATCACGCAGCCGATCCCCGCGATCGCCCACGGCGACATGCGCCGGAACCAGTCCTGGAAGCGCCGGCCCGGCCGGTCGACGATGAACGGGCGCTCGCCTTCCGGACGCAGGCGCGCGATCAGCGTGCCCAGTTCGGCGATGAGCGACTCCCGATCGCCCGCGCCGTGAATCGCGTACCGGCCGCGGAATCCGAGGCCGAGGATCGCCGAATAGCATTCGAGCAGGTCGATCTGCGGTGACCGCTCGCGCATCCGGAACTCGAGCCGCTCGAACACGTGCTCGCCGGCATCGTGCTGCTTGAATTTCTCCACCTGCAAAGGCTGCGCGGACCAGTTCGGCTTGTCGTTCTCGGAGAGATGCTGGAGCGCGGTCTCATCGAGCAGCGCGCATTGCGCTTTCGCGGCGTCATCGCACACGTCTTCCGGATAGCCCCGGTGCTCGAGCGCCGCGCCGAACTCGTCGACCATCGACTTGCAACGGTCGCGCAAGGCTTTGAAGTCCTCTGCGGCGCCGCCCGTCGACAGCGTCGCCACGAAGAGCGCGGTGTCGCGAAGCAGATCGCGGATACCGGTCGCGGAAGCCTGGGCCATGCCCGGCGCCTGCTCGACGAGAGGCGCGCCCGCGCGAGACGAAGTCAGCATGTTCATGAGCGCAGCACCGCGTAGAGTTCAAGCGAGACATCGGGTACGGATGTCGGCAGATAGATCTGGCAGGCTCGTGCGGCGAGCATGCGCGCGTGCGCAGGGCTTGCCGCGTCGAGCGCGAAGTACTGATTGTCGAGACGCACGGGAATGGCGGCCGGGACGCGCTGGACGGCCTTCAGCGCGATGCCCGCGAGCGCCGAATTGACGATGTGATCCACTTCGTCCGGGGCGCCGATCTTGCACAGGCGCGGGATCCGCTCTACGAGCTCGAAGGCGGGCAGCGTCGAGTTGACGGAGAGATACCAGTCGGCGGCGCCTTCCGCGATGCGCGTATCGAGAATCTTGCCGGTCCAGGTCGTGGCGTTGTCATGCGCGAGATCGATCGGCACGACGCGCGACGGGATGATCGCGTCGAGCAGGTTCCGGATCATCGATTCGATTTCGGCGAAGATTTCGTCCGCGCGCACGTGATCGTAGGACGGAATATCCGTGAGCTGGGAGCCGGTGGAGAACGTCATCAGTGCGCTCGCGAGCTCGGCGAGAACCGCGTACAGACGCTCGGGCGGCAGGCCCGGATTCGACGCGATGAAGCGCAGTTTCGGCCACGCCGCATGAATGCAATGCAGGAGCCAGAACAATTGCACGTCTGCGACGCCGTATTCGGCCACCTGCTCGATGCGTTCGCTGCGCCGTGCGCCGAGCGCGAGACTCTTGGCAAGGAGAATGTCCGCCATCCGGCTGACGCGCTCCATATGCAGCGCGTGCGCGCCGAGCGAGAGGCAAGGCGGCACATAGCGGCGCTCGAGCTGGAACTGCCCGCTCGTCGAACGCGTGAGGCGCGCGATGGCGCAGACGGTGTCGTCGGCATGCGGCTCGAAGTCGAAGAGCAGGCGGATGGCATGACGCTCCGCGGCGATTTCGACTGCGTCGGTGCCATTCAGATCGACGACCTTGACGAACTCCCGATACGAGCGGCGCGGCCGCGTGAGGCTCGACTCGTCCATGCGGCAGTTGTTGCCGTTGGCGTCGGGCAAGGCGAGGGCGGCGAGCACCGTGACGCTCTGCCGCTCCGCGCTCACGCCTTGAGCCAGATCGCGCGCGGGTGGCAGCGCCTGCGCGACCGATGTGTCGATGGGCGTCCCGTCGGGAAAGCGCAGCTTCAGCCGCGAGAGCTTGAAACGGCCGGCGGCGAGCGCGTCTTCGTCGACTTCGACGTCGAGCGTTCCCCACGGTTGCGCGAGCGCGGCTGCGGTGAACTGGCGCAGCGCGAACTCCGTCCACCGCTCCTGTTGCTGGAAATGCTGCTGGGTGAGAATCAGGCCTTCGTGCCAGAGCGGTTTGTCGATCCGCATGAATATGTTTGGTTATGCTTATTCGTTGATATTGGGGCGAGATTCTATAGTCACAGACCGGATTCGTATACCTGCCGTATAGTTAAGCATCCGAAGCATTGAAAAATGGAAAAATTGATTGATAACAAATACTTGCCTGCGTAAAAGCACGGGATTGGCGCGGCTTGGCGCCGGACTCGAAAAGTTGTGAATCGTCAATTAATGTGCAAGCGGTTTTTGCCGATTGCGGCCACTCGGCCAGTACCACGTCACTCCGGCTTGCGAGAAGTCATTGTTTAATAGAAGAATTCTCCAAATACGCGATTCCGTCTGCTGTTTATTTAGGCAAGCTGATGGATGCTTTAAGGTTGGAGCAAAACCTGTTCTAATACGGCCCCAATGACAAGCGGAGCATTGAGTAGGCGCGCCGGCGTCCGTTGCTTGGGCGAGTTCAGAAAATCCCGTTCGTCATCTCAATATCGAGATGCGTTTGATCTATTTACTAAGGATTATTGATGGATAGTTTCCAAAGAGAGATTCCAAAGAGCCGTGTTTCGATCACGCTCGATCTGCATACCGGCGGCGCGCAAAAGAAGGTCGAATTGCCGCTCAAGCTGCTCGTCGCCGGCGATTTCAGCGCGGGGCGCGAGCAGGCGCCGTTGTCCGAGCGCAAGAAAGTCAACATCGACAAGAACAACTTCGACGCGGTCCTCGCCGACTACGCGCCAGACCTGAAGTTCGCCGCAGAGAACACGCTCGCGAGTGATGGCTCGGAGTTGCCGGTGAACCTCTCGTTCCGTTCGATGAGGGACTTTGAGCCTGAGCAGGTGGCGCGTCAGATTCCGGAGTTGCAGGCGCTTCTCGCCGTGCGCAATCTGTTGCGCGATCTCAAGTCGAATCTGCTCGACAACGGCGCGTTCCGCCGCGAGTTCGAAAAAATCCTGAAGAACAAGGAACTCTCCGACAAGCTGCGCTCCGAGCTTTCGCAGATCGCCACGGCGGCGACACAGCCCGAAGGAAACGCCTGAGCCCGTTCAGGCCTGAATCAGACCCGCATCTCAGACAGGACCCTAAATGAACAAGAAAGAAGCCCGCGCGAGTGCCGCAGGCGAAACCGTCGTGCTCGACGCCTCGCACGCGTCGCACGACGACAGCGTCTATGCCACCCTCTGCAACAAGATCAACCTGAGCCCGGTGTCGCAGGCACGCCCGCTCGAGGCGTTCCGTGACAACGACATGCTTTCCGAAGCGTCGGCCGACGAGCGCCTCGCGCGCGGCATGGGTGCGTTTCTCGATCTCGTCGCGCAGACGAGCAAGCCCGTGGATCGCCTCGACAAATCGCTGCTCGATTTCTTCATCGGACAGCTCGACCGGCAGATCAGCCGGCAACTCGATGCGGTCATGCACAACCCTGAGTTTCAGGCGCTGGAAGGCCGCTGGCGCGGCGTGAAGATGCTCGTGTCGCGCACGGATTTCCGCAAGAACGCGCGTATCGAAGTGCTGGACGTGTCGAAGGATGCGCTGGTGCGCGACTTCGAGGACGCGCCGGAGTTGATCCAGAGCGGGCTGTATCGCCTGACGTATATCGAGGAATACGACACGCCGGGCGGTCAGCCGATCAGCGCGATGATCAGCGACTTCGAGTTCGCCAACTCGCCGCAGGACGTGGCCTTGTTGCGCAATATCTCGAAGGTCGCGGCGGCGGCGCATATGCCGTTCATCGGCTCGGTGGGCGCGGCCTTCTTCGGCAAGAAGTCGATGGAGGAAGTCGCGGCGATTCAGGATATCGGCAACTATTTCGACCGTGCCGAATACATCAAGTGGAAGAGCTTCCGTGACACGGACGACGCGCGCTACGTCGGTCTCGTGATGCCGCGCGTGCTTGGCCGCCTGCCGTATGGCAAGGACACGACACCCGTGCGCGCCTTCAACTACGAAGAGCAGGTCAAGGGCCCGGACCATGACCGCTATCTGTGGGTGAACGCATCGTTCGCGTTCGCGGCGAACATGACGCGCAGCTTCGTGAACAACGGCTGGTGCGTGCAGATTCGCGGGCCGCAGGCGGGCGGCAAGGTCGAAGATCTGCCGGTGCATCTGTACGACCTCGGCACCGGCGTGCAGCCGAAGATTCCGACCGAAGTGCTGATTCCCGAGACGCGCGAATTCGAATTCGCGAACCTGGGTTTCATTCCGCTCTCGTTCTACAAGAATCACGATTTCGCGTGCTTCTTCTCGGCGAATTCATCGCAGAAGCCGGCGCTCTACGAGACCAAGGAAGCGACTGCGAATAGCCGCATCAATGCGCGTTTGCCGTACATCTTCCTGCTGTCGCGCATTGCGCACTACCTGAAGCTAATTCAGCGCGAGAACATCGGCACGACCAAGGACCGTCGTCTGCTGGAGCTCGAGCTGAACAACTGGATCAAGGGCCTCGTCACCGAGATGAAGGACCCGGGCGATGAGCTGCAGGCATCGCATCCGTTGCGCGAGGCGAAGGTGATGGTCGAGGACATCGAGGATAACCCGGGCTTCTTCCGCATCAAGCTGTTTATCGTGCCGCACTTCCAGGTGGAAGGGATGGATATCGGTTTGTCGCTGGTTTCGCAGATGCCGAAAGCGAAGAGCTGATCTTTTGCCGTAGGTTTTTGAGTGGGTATGCCGGGGCGGCTTGCGCTGTCCCGGCGTTGTGTCGTCTGAGTGACGACGCGCGTGCTTTTCCTGGAGTCTTTTCGTATGTCGATGGTGTTGCCGAGCCAGGCGTATAGCCTGGTGATCAAGCCGCAGCCTGCGCCGCTTCCTTGAATTCGTTTTAGGTGTTGCGGCGAGTACAGCAAACTTGCTGACGGCGCTGACTTCTTCGGCGCCGTTGATCGCACGGTTGCCTGGAGGCGGCCGATTTGGCTGGCAAAACTGCGATTGGCGTTGCTACAGAAGAGGCGGGCATAGTTGTACGGGAGCGCGTCGCACTCCTTACACGCTGCGCGGCGACCACCCGAGCCGCGGTCATTTCAACACGTCTGCAGTTCCTGAACAGCTTCCGCTGGCAGAGCGCATCGTCGCTATCCGGAACGGTCGATCAACTCACGCTGCGCGCCGACTTCGCGCTCTTTCTCGAACGTCTGCCCGGCATCGAACGGCTCGTTTTCAACGACGGCACGCGGCTCGCCGACGACACCACGCTCGAATGGATCGCGCGCCATGCCGTCGTGCGTGATCTCGAAGCGCAGGCGCGTCGCCGAGCATGCGGGCCGCGCCGACGCCGCGCTCGCGCTGCTCGTCGAGCTCGATGCCGCGGGCAAAGCCCTGCCGCTCATACGCTGGGAACCCGCCTTGATGTTCGAGGCGAAGCAACAACTGCTGCGCGCGCTCAAAGCGATGAGCAGCCGCAAGGACGCGGACAAGCCGGCGTTCGCGCTGGCGTGAGCGTCATCGTCGAAGGGAAACGAAGAACATGAACACCGATCTGGATAACGAAACAAACAGCAACGACGATCCCGTCCTGCGCTACTACGAAGCCGAAATGCGCTATCTGCGCGAAGCCGGCCGCGAGTTCGCACGGGCGCATCCGGACCGGGCGCGGATGCTCAATCTCGATCGTGTCGGCGACCGCGATCCCTACGTCGAACGATTGTACGAAGGCTTCGCGTTCCTCACGGGACGTCTCCAGCAAAAGCTCGACGACGAATTGCCGGAGCTGACCGAAGGTCTCGTCAGTCTGTTGTGGCCGCATTATCTGCGCATGATTCCGTCGCTTTCGGTGGTCGAGCTGACGCCGCTCGCGGAGAAAATGCAGAGCACCGTGCTCGTTCCCGCGGGCGTCGCGGTGCGCTCGGCGCCGATCGCCGCGCCGAAGGAAGGCGCAGACGCCGCGGCGCCGAACACGGTCCAGTGCCTGTATCGCACGACGCAGGCGGTCACCTTGCAGCCGCTGCATATCACGCGCGCGGGGCCGACCGTGCGGCACGACGGCCGCTCGGTCATTCGCATCGCGTTCGATCTCGATCATTCGACGCGTCGCGAGGAGACGGACCTGTCGCGCATTCGCCTGCATCTGAACGCGGAGCCGCCGACCGCGTTCGCGATGCACCTCGCGCTCACGCGTCATGTCGATTCGATCGAATGGCGCGTGCCCGAAGTGCGCGACGGCGAAGCGCGCCCGCTCGATGGCGTGACGATCGAGCCCGCGGGTTTTTCGGCGGAAGAGCGTTTGTGGCCGAAGGCGGATGCCGCGTTCTCGGGCTATCAGTTGCTGCTCGAATACTTCACGTTCCGCGAGAAATTCCTGTTCGTCGATATTTGCGGCTTCGACATCGCGAAGCTGCCGGTCGGGTCGACGCACTTCGAACTGGAGCTCGTGCTGAAGCACGCGTATCCATCGGACCAGCGTTTCAGCAAGGACAACGTGCGGCTCTTTTGTGCGCCGGTCATCAACCTCTTCGCGCTCGATGCGGAACCGGTCCTGATCGATCATCACGAGACCGAGTATCGCGTCGTGCCCGCCGGGCATCAGGGCGAGCATGTCGAAACCTATTCCGTCGATGCCGTCGAATCATTCGATCACGTCACGGCCGAGCGCTACGAGTACGTGCCGTTCGCGACCTTCCGGCATCGCGGCGGCATGCTGCGGCATGAATCGCCCGAGCGCTATTTCCATACGCGGGTGCGTCCCGGCATGGACGGGCTGCACGAGACGTGGCTCATTCTCGGCGGCCACGCGTGGGAATCCATGACCGGTCTGCCGGAAGAAAGCGTGTCGCTGCGCGTGACCGGCACGAACGGCATGCTGCCGCGCAAAGGGCTGCGTGAGGCGCGTCTGGACGAACTCGCCGAAAGCACGCCGAATGTAGCGGGCGTGCGCAATCTCATCGCACCGACTTTGCCGCTCTATCCGCCGACGGGCGACCGTTTTCAATGGCGCGTGCTCTCGCATCTCGCGCCGAACTTCCTCTCGCTGATGAACGCGGAAGTGCTGCGCGGCGCGCTCGCGCTCTACGACTGGACCAACGACGAACTGAACCGCCGGCGTCTCGCGGGCATCCTGCATGTGTCGCAGGAACTGCTGGAGGAAGTGGCGGGCGGCGCGGTGGATCGGGGCGTGCTGATCGAAATCACGCTCGACGCGCACGCGTTCTCGGGCGATGGCGACGTCATGCTGTTCGGCGAGCTGCTGCATCGCTTCTTCGAGCTCTATGCGGAAATCAACCTGTTCACGAAGCTCGTCATCGTCACGCTGCCCGCGCAGGCGCGCATCGAATGGCCGCGCTCCAAGACGCAACGCTCCCCGCTATGAACGCAAATTCTCTTCGCGCTATCGAGCAGCGGCTCGAACCCTTCGTGGCGAAGTTGCTCACGCGTGCGCCGCGCATGAACTTCATGCAGTTGTGCCGTCTTTTCGAGGCGCGCGAACCGGACCGCGCGGGCTTCGGCACGCGCGACACGCACGAGTATGAACCGGTGCGTTTCCGGCCGCGCCCGCGCATGGGTTTTCCGGCTGGTGAAATCGCCGCGGCGGAGTTCGACGATCACGACGATGACTACTGCACGCCGCCGCCGCCGACCGTACGCACGACCTTCATGGGCCTGTACGGTGTCGATGCGGTGATGCCCACGCACTACCTCGACGACATCGTGATGCGCGAGGAAGGGCACGAAGCCGTCGAAGCGTTTCTCGATCAGTTCAATCACCGCTTCGTGACGCTCTTGTATCGCGTGTGGAAGAAGTATCGCTATCCGGAGACGTTTCGCCACGGCGCCGCCGATGCGCATTCGCGCAGCCTGTTGTGCCTGGCGGGGTTCGGCTGGGGCAACAAGCCGGCGCGCGCGGGCCTGCCGGATGCGCGCACGCTCGCGTTGCTCGGTCTCATGGTTCAGCGCACGCGCACACCCGAAGGGCTCGCCGGTGTCGTCGCGCTGGGTGCGCCGGGCGTGGACGTGAGCGTCGACGAATTCTGGCCGGTCGCGAAGCGCACGGATCAGGGACGTCCGCTCACGTCGAAAGCGGCGGATCCTCATGCGGTCGCAGAGGGCAAGCGCAATGGACTCGGCGGCGGCTATGTGCTCGGCAAGCGCTTGCGTTACCGCAGCCGGGCGGTGCGCGTGACGCTGCGGCCGCACGACGCGCAGCAGGCGCACGACCTCTTGCCCGGCGCGTGGCTGCATCGCGATCTGATGGCGCTCGTGAAGCTCTATATCGGCACGAAGGCGGACGTGCATCTGCGCGTGCGGATGTCGTCGCGCTTCGCGCCGGCTCCGGCCGTCGCGGCGGCGCGTGAAGCCCGTGCGCCGCGTCTCGGATGGACCGTCGTGCTGCCATCGGCGCAAGAGCGCGACATCGACATTTCTCTCGGCGTGTGCGAAGCGTTTCCGACGCCCGAGCCGAATCCCTATCTCAACTCATCGGTTGCGCCGCCGGCGTGATCATCGAGAGACAACATGTTCAAACGCACTATCGCAGCGAGCGCCGCTTTCGCGTTGCTGCTCACCGGATGCGGCGCGTGGCAGGCGGTGTCGGACACCTCGGTGGCGGCATACGATGCCGTGTTTCACAGGCGCGTCAAGGTGCTCGACATCGACCTGACCGCGCGCGCGGCGCTGAACCAGGACGGCGCGGGCCGTTCGACATCGGTCGCGGTGCGCGTCTATCAGTTGAAGGACCGCAAACTATTCGACGGCGCGTCCTATGACGACCTCATCAGGAGCGATGCCACGGTGCTCGCGCGGGATCTGCAAAGCAACATGGCGACTGTGGTGAATCCGGGCGCATCGGCGAGCCTGAGCCAGCCGATGCAGAAGGAAACGGAATTCGTGGCGATCGCGGCGTTCTATCGCGATCCGGGCAAGGATGGCGCGTGGAAGCAGGTCATCGCCGCGAAGAAGCTTTCCGCCGACGCGCCGTTGAAACTCACGCTCGCCGACCGCACCTTGACGCCGGACGACGACAGCAAAGCCAAAAAGTCGAAATGATGCAGACGGGGCGGCGGCGTGCACCGCCGGCCCCTGGAAAAACAATCACGCCTCCAGCGCCTCGAGAACCTTCCCCTTCGTCTCGATGCCCATGAAATGCACGGCCAGCGCCGCCACGACAGGCACCACGGCGAGCGCATAGAACGCGATGTTCATGTTCCCGCCCATCAGCGTCTTGCCGACGAGCGCCGGCGCGAAGATCGCCGCGATCTTGAGCCATGCGCCGCCGAGGCCGCAGCCGAACGCGCGGATGCTCGTCGGATACAACTCGGGCGTATAGACATAAGCGGTGATGAAACCGCACGCCATGAAGCCGAGCGCCAGCGCGCAGAACGTCGCGACCACGTACACCGACTGCGTGACGAACACGCCTGCGCAAACGAGCGATATCGCGCACAGCACGAACGACCAGTTGATGACCGGCTTGCGCCCGACCTTGTCGACGATCAGCGCGCACGTCAGCGAGCCGATCACGCCGAGCACCGACGCCGCCACCGCGAGATTCAGCGCGAGTTGCAACGGCGCGTGATACACGGTCTTGTAGATCGTGGGCAGCCACGTCGAGAGGCCGTATTGCAGCACGCCGCACGTCATCCACAAGAGCGCGACGGCGATCGTGCGCTTCAGATACGCCGGCCCGATCAGATCGAGGCGGCGGCGCTGCGGATGGCGGCTCGCCATCGCTTCGAAGTCGGCGATATTGCCGAGCGGCGGCAGCGGCTCTTTCACGGTCGCTTCGAACGCGGAAAGGGCATCGCCCGCTTCGCGCATGCGTCCGCGTTCGCCGAGCCAGCGCGGCGATTCCGGCACGAGCGTCTTCAACAGGAAGAACAGCACGAGCGGCACGCCGCCGATGAAGTACATCGCTTCCCAGCCGAAGCGCGGCACGATCCACGCTCCGAGCGCATTCGATGCGAGCAGGCCGATCGGAAACACGATCTCATACAGCAGCACGAACCGCCCGCGTCCATGCGCCCGCGTGATCTCGTTGATGTAAGTCGCCGCGACGGGCAACTCGCCGCCGAGACCAAGCCCCTGCACGATACGCAACGCGACGAACACCGCGAACGAAGGCGCGAAACCGCACGCGATGCTCGTGAGGCCGATGATCCCCGAGCTCCACGCGATCGAACGCACGCGTCCATAGCGTTCCGCGAGCGACGGAAAAAGGAACGCGCCGATCAGTTGCCCGATCGATCCCGACGCGATCAGAAAGCCGACCTGTCCCGGCGTTAATCCCCATTTCTGGATCAAGAGCGGCAAGGTCGCTGCGATGACGATGACATCGAAGCCATCGAAGAACGTCGCCGCGCCGATCAGAATGCGCGCACGCACCTGCATTGCGTTGGCGGGCAGTCTTTCGATGCGCGCGATGATGGATCCCTTCGTGACCGCGTGAGCGGCAGCCGCCGCGTCGGCGATCGGTGTGGCGGTGCCGCCATGGTCGACGACCGTATTGCTCATGCTCCTCATGCCTGCTCCCGTCTGTATGTTTATGCGAGTGCTTTCGCTGTATCGGCGAGCGCCGCGATATCGACCGCGTGCCCTTTGCTCATCCACTTCTTCGCGACCTTCAGATCGCGCGTCGAATTGATTGCGATGACGCCGCGCAGCGCATCGCCATCGAAGAAGAACAACGACGCGCGCCGCGCCGCGAGATCGCCGCGCACGATGGGTTGCGAACCCGCCGGAATGTCGCCGAGAATCTGCAGATTCACGTCGTACTGATCCGACCAGAACCACGGAATCTCCGCATACGGCTCGCGCACGCCGAGCACCGCGCGTGCCGTCGCGATGGCCTGGTTCTGCGCGTTGGCCCACGATTCGAGCCGCACGCGGCGTTTCAACCACGCGTTCGGATGATTGGCGACATCGCCGCAAGCGAACACATGCGCGTCGTTCGTCGCGCCGAATTCATCGACGACGATGCCGTCGTTCACGTCGATACCCGCGCTTTCGGCAATCGCCGTATGCGGCGTCAGGCCGATGCCCGCGACGGCGAAATCCGCATCGAGCGGCGTGCCATCGGCGAGTTGCGCGCGCACGCCGTTGCCAGCGTCTTCGAGCGATACGAGCGATGCGTTCAGACGCACATCGACACCGTTATCGCGATGCAGCTTCAGCAGAAAGTCCGACACGCTTTGCGGCACCGAACGGCCGCACAGCCGCGGCGCGCCTTCGATCACGGTGACGTCGACGCCGAGCTTTCTCGCGGTCGCCGCGACTTCGAGGCCGATCCATCCGCCGCCGATCACGAGCAAGCGCTTGCTGTGGCTTTCGCGCAGACGCTTGCCGATATGAACCGCATCGTCGAGCGTGCGCAGATACGCGAGATGCGACGTCTTCACGAGCGCGTCCGGCAGACGCCGCGCCGCGCCGCCCGTTGCGATCACGAGGCGGTCGTAGTGCACTTCGCGTCCGCTCGCGGTGCGCACGATGCGCGCTTCGCGATCGATCGACGCCGCGCATTCCGGCTGCCATGCCTCGACGTTCAGTTCGGCGAAGGCATCGTGATCGACGATACGCACGGTATCGATATCCGCTTCGCCCGCGAGCACGGCCTTCGACAACGGCGGACGTTCGTAGGGAAGATGAATCTCGTCGGCGATCATCACGAGACGGCCGTCGAAACCTTCCTTACGCAGCGTCTTGACGATCCATCCTGCCGCCTGCCCGCCGCCAATGACCACGATCGTTTGAGCATCAGCCATTTTTCCGCTCCGTCATGAACTTGCCTTCGGGCGCCTTCGCGTCTTTCTGGCGGCGCGTGTTGCCGTCGAGACCGCCATCGATCGCCCACTCCGCGAACACGGTCGGACCCGGCTCGAAATCGCGCGGCTGCCATTCGGGCGTGAGCACGTCTTCATCGGCGTAATACTCGATGAGACCGCCCGCCGGATTCCTGAAGTACCAGAAGTACGCCGACGACACCGGATGACGCCCCGGCCCGAGCTGCGTGGTCCAGCCGCATCGGCTGATGTGCAGGCCGCCGCCGAAGACTTCGTGGATATCGCGCACCGTGAACGCGACGTGATTCAGACCGCGCTTGCCATCGGGCAATTGCAGAAGAAACAGGTCGTGATGACCGCCGTGCGGCGCGCAGCGCATGAACGCGCCGCGTCCCGGATAGCGATCGGACGTCTCGAAGCCGAGCAGCTCGTGATAGAACTTCTCCTGCTCCGCGACGCAGTTCGTGAAGAACACGACGTGTCCCACTTCGACCGGCTCGGCGCGCTCATACACGGGGCTGGGCGTATCGATGCGCTGCGCATCGCCCCACACGTTCGACAAAGAGCCTTTTACGTCGATATCGCGCTTCTTCGTCACTTCGACGCGAATCGCCATGCCGTTCGGATCGATGCAGCCGACGGCGTCATCGGCCTCGAAGTGGCCCGGCTGACCCGCGAAGCGTCCGCGCAGTTCATCGAGCTCGGCGCGTGTCGCGACGGCCCAGGTCACTTCGCGCAGCGTCGGACCGCCTTCGAATGCGGGCGGCAGCGATGGATCGCTTGCGAGCGCGAGCAGCACTTCGCAGCCGTTCAGGGTTTCGAAACGCGCGCGCGTTTCGTCGTGCGAGATTTCCTTCAGACCCCAGTCGGCGAAAAAGCGCCGGCAGGTGTCGAGGTCCGTCACGCCGTAAGTGATTCGTTCGATGCCAAGAATCGTCATGGCGTCTCCTTCAATTCTTCAGTTCGCCCACGGCAGCGGGGCGTCGTTCAAGCCCCAGTACAGGCTCTTTTGCTGCATGTATTCGCGCAGGCCGAGGCGGCCTTTCTCGCGTCCCATGCCGCTGTCCTTCCAGCCGCCGAAAGGCGTCGTAATCGAAAATTGCTTGTAGGTGTTGATCCACACCGTGCCCGTGTTCAATGCGCGCGCCATGTTCCATGCGCGCTTGTAGTCGCGCGTCCAGATGCCCGCGGCGAGGCCGAACACGCTGTCGTTCGCTTCGTTCAGAAGCGCGGTTTCATCGTCGAAGGGCATGGCGGCGAGCACCGGGCCGAAGATTTCTTCCTGGCACATGCGGGCGTCGTTGCTCAAACCGGCGATGATCGTCGGCAGATAGAAGAAGCCTTTCTCGCGGCCATCGCCGGTCGGACGCTCGCCGCCGCACAACAGCGTGCCGCCTTCTTCGATACCCATCGCGACATAGCGCTCGATGCTTTCGCGATGCTGTCCCGTGATGAGCGGACCCATCTGCGTGTTCTCGCGCGTCGGGTCGGCGACACGCAGCTTGCGCGCGCCATCCACGAGCCGTGCCATGAATTCGTCGTACACCTTGCGCTCGACGAACAACCGCGAGCCCGCGATGCACGATTCGCCCGACGAACTGAAGATGCCATACAGCACGCCGTTCACCGCGTGATCGAGATCGGCGTCCGCATAGACGATGGTCGGCGACTTGCCGCCGAGTTCGAGCGATACCGGCATGAACTTGTCGGCCGCGAGACGCGCGATGCCGCGCCCGACTTCCGTGCCGCCCGTGAACGAGACTTTCTTGACGAGCGGATGACGCACGAGTGCATCGCCGATCACGGAGCCCTTGCCCGGCAACACGCTGACGACGCCTTTCGGTACGCCCGCTTCCTCGCAGATGCGCGCCAAGGCCAGCGATGCGAGCGGCGTGACTTCGGCGGGCTTCAGCACGACCGCGTTGCCTGCGGCGAGCGCGGGCGCGAGCTTTTGCGCGTCGGAGGCGATCGGCGAATTCCACGGCGTGATCGCCGCGACGACGCCGAGCGGCTCGTGCACGCTCATCGTCAGATAGTCGCCGCGCGATGGCGTGAGCGCTTCTTCGAGCGTTTCGAGGCACGACGCGAAGTAGCGGAACGTGTTCGCCGCGCTCGTCACCAGAGCGCGCGTTTCGCTGATCGGCTTGCCGTTGTCGCGACGTTGCAATTGCGCGAGCGCTTCATGACGCGCTTCGATCAACGATGCAATGCGATGCAGGATCGCCGCGCGCTGATGCGGTTTGAGGCCAGCCCAATCCGCCTTTCTATAAGCACGATCCGCGATCTCGACGGCTTCGCGCGCATCGTCGGCATTGGCGGTGCTGATTTCCGCGTTCACGGTTTGATCGGCGGGATAGATGCTCGCGTATGCGTTGCCGCGTCCTGCGCGCCATTCGCCGCCGAGGAAAATATCGCCGGACGTGACGAGCGAAGTGTCGGGATGATTCATCGTTCCAAAAGCTCCTTAGATGACGCAGCGCGCCGCAAGATTGCGCAACGCACGGATCGCGCTGTACGCGGTCAGCGCCGATGTCTTGGGATTCGACGGCAACGGCTTGCCGCACATTTCGAGCGACATCTCGCCGAATGCGCCGCGCGCGACGATGCGATGCACATTGCGCTCGACAGCCGGATCGGCGATCAGGCGCACGCGCGTGCCGTCGAGGCCGAGGCCCGCGAGCGCGATGGTCGCCGCGACGTTCGCGTTCTTCGGATAGAGCCGCGCCGCATCGCGCGCACTGCCTTCGAAGATGACCTTCTCTTCGGTCAGCGACTTCAGATCGCACAGCATTTCGGCGGGCGTGCCGAGCCAGCCGAGCGGCGGCTTGCGGCCCGTGTACTGCACTTCGTCGAGGCCGCCTTCCTTGGCCGACGCAATCGCATCGACGCCGCCGATCGCGCCCGACAAGAGCGTGAGCGTGGCCGCGCCTTCGTCGGCGGCATGGGAGAGCGCATCGAGCAAGCCCGCTTCCGACAGCGCGCCGATGGATGCGACCGCGCAATCCGTGCCCGACTTCAGCAACGGCACGACGTGATCGACGAGCGCCGCGTGGCCCGCGCATTCGAGCGCGTATTCCGGACGACTCGCGAGCGCATCGACGCGCGACACGACATCGACGCGATCGCCCAACACAGCGCGGACCTGATCGCGGTCGCGCTCGGGCACGATCACATGCGAGATGCGCACATGCGGATCGTTGTCGAGCGCGCGATACACCGCCGATCCGATCGCGCCGAAGCCGATCATCGCGACGTCGATCGCATGTTGGCCATTACGCATATTCCGGCTCCTCGGGCTCTTCTTTTTTGACCGGCGGTCCCGCGAATGCAGTAGCGAACGAGCCGACCGACAGCATGTCCACTTCCACCAGAACCGGACCGTCGATGGCGAGCCCTTCGCGCACGATGTCATCGGCCTGATCGAGCGACGTGATACGGCGATGCGCGAGGCCGAGGCTCGCACAGAACTGCGCGAAATCCGGCTGATGCAGATCGACGAACATGCGCCGACCGCCGTACTGCGCGTCCTGAATATTGCGGATCACGCCGTAGCACTGATCGTTCATCAGCACGATCATCACGTTGGCTTTTTCCTGCACGGCCGTGGCGAGTTCGCCGACGTTGACCATCAGGCCGCCATCGCCGACGAGCGCGACGGTCTTTCTCGCCGCGCCGGACAGCGCCGCGCCGATCGCCATCTGCATGCCCTGGCCGATGCCGCCGCCGAGCGCATGCACGCCCGCGCGCGGATTGAAGATCTTCAGCAGGCGATTGCCCCACGTGCTGTTCGAGATCGTGACGTCGCGCACCCAGTTGTAGTCGCGGCCCACCGCGCGTTGCAGCGAATCGACGAGGCGCTTGTACGGCCCGAGTCCCTTCGATACTTCGGCGACGGCCGTTTCGCGCGCGGCGGCGAGATCGCCCGCGAACTTTGCATCGATGCGGATGCGGCCTTCGAGCAGCGTCGCGAGTTCGTCGAGCACGCGCGAGGCATCGCCATGCACGAAGAGCTCGTTGCGATAGCCGCGGTTATCGGCGAGCGCATCGGCGTCGACGCGATAGAGCGGCTGCGGCAGCGCGAGCTTGTACTTCAGCGTTTCGTTGCCGCGCAGACGCGAGCCGACGACCACGAGCGCATCGCACGTCTTGTAGAACGCTTCGACCGACGGATGCACGTTGAACGCGCCGAGCGTCGCGGGATGATCTTCAGGCAGCACGCCGCGGCCCTGCACACTCGTGACGACGCCGAAGCCGAGTTTCACGAGCCGTTCGACTGCGGAACGCGCGTGACGGGTGCCGCCGCCGAGCCACAGCAACGGGCGCTTCGCGTTGGTCAAAGCGTCGGCGAGCTGCTTGAGGCGCAGCGGATCGTGCGTGAGCGCGCCGACATGCGGCGCGGCGAGGTCTGCCGGCCATTCGATTTCGGCTGCCTGAATGTCGATCGGAATCTCGACGCTCACCGGACCGGCGGGCGCCGTCAGCGCGACGCGCACGGCTTCGCGGATCGTCGGCAAGGCGGTGTCGACGGTGCGAACGCGGAACGCCGCCTTCGAGATCGATTGCAGCATCGACAATTGATCGGGCGCTTCGTGGATATACGCGAGATCCTGATCGAGATATTCGGTTTCGATCTGCCCGGTGACATGCAGGAGCGCGGTGCCCGCGGTCAATGCTTCGACCATCGCGCCAGCGGCGTTGCCCGCGGCCGTGCCCGTCGATGTGAACGCGACGCCGAGTTCGCCCGACACGCGAGCGAGGCCGTCGGCCATGTTGAGCGCGCCCGCTTCGCCGCGCGCGCCGACATAGCGGATGTTGCCGCGGCGGCCGATCGCATCGAGGATCGGCATGTTGTGGATCGAGATCACGCCGAACGCGGTGCGCACGCCGCATTGTTCGAGGAATGCGGCGATCAGTTCGCCGACCGTGGTTTTTTCAGACATGACGAGCAAAGCCTCCAGAAACATCGATATGGCTGCCGGTCGTGTACGACGACAGCTTCGTTGCAAGGTAAAAGAGCGCTTGAGCGGCTTCTTCGGGCAGACCGAAGCGTCCCAGCGGAATGTTTTTCTTGCGCGCGAGCTCGGCGGTCCATTGCTGCCAGCTCTGGCGCGGTTCTTGTGCTTGTTGAAGATAGTTCTCGTAGCGCCGCTTCCATTGCCCCGATTCGACGATGCCGATCAGAATCGAATTCACGCGAACGTTCTGCGGCGCGAGTTCCGTCGCGAGCGACTTGACGAGGCTCAGCACGCCGGCGCGCGCGGAAGACGTCGCGACCATGTGTGGCTCGGGCTGCAAGGCGAGCAGCGAATTCACGCAGACGATCGCGGGCGAGGGCGCGTCCTTCAGCATCGGCAGAAAGGCGCGCACCGGACGGATGATGCTGAAGTACTTCAATTCGAGCTCGTCGCGCCAGGCGTCGTCGGTGGTGTCGGCGAAGGTGGACACGCGGCCCTGGCCTGCGTTGTTCACGAGCATGTCGACGCGGCCGAACCGCTCCATCACTTGCGCTGCAAATGCGTTGACGTGTTCCGCATCGAGCACGTCGCAACGTGAGGCGAGCAATTGCGCTTGCGGAAACTCTTTTGCGAGCGATGCTTGCGCGGCTCCGAGCCGTTCGCCATCGCGACCGCAAATCGCCACCGATGCGCCCGCTTGCAAGAACAAACGCGCCGTCGCGAAGCCGATGCCCGACGAGCCGCCTGTCACGACCGCGACTTGCCCTGAAAGATCGATCTGAATCATTGCAACCCCAGAGACTTCATGTAACGGCTCGACGTCGATGAACGCGCGGCCGGACGATAGTTGAGACGCATCGAGAGCGCATCGGCGGCTTCGCGCACCTTGTCGATGAGGCCGCTGTCGAGCAATGCGGCATCGATCTCGGGACGCGGAATCGTCGTCGTGATGACGGCGACGATGCGCCCCGTGTCGTTGCGAACCGGCGCCGTGACGACCGAAATGCCACGCTCGAACGACGACTGACTCGTCGCATATCCGCGTTCGGCGTCTTCATTCACGCGCTCGTACAGTTCCTCGACGGTGGCGGGCGTCGACTTCGTGAAGCGTTCGAGATGCGCTTCGGGATAGAGCGCGCGCAGTTCGTCGAGCGAGAGATCGCCCATCAATACATGACCGTGCGTCGTTGCATGTGCCGGCAGACGCGTGCCGACGTTCACCTTCACCGAGCTGAAGATCGGCGCGTGACTCTGCGCCTTCGCGACGAACACGACATCGCGGCCATCGCGAATCAGGATGTGGCTCGTGAGGCCGGTCGCATCGCGCAATGCTTCGATGATCGGCAGGCCGAGATCGGTCAGTTCGAGCGAGCTCAGGTATTCGAAGCCGAGACGCAGCACGGCCACGCCCAGGCGATAGTTGCGGTCCTTGTCCGCGCGTTCCAGAAAGCCGAGCGCTTCGAGCGTCTGAAGCAGACGGAAGACCGTCGTGCGCGGAATGCCGAGCCGGCGCGACAGTTCGGGCGCACCGAGCACCGGCTCGCGCGGCGAGAACTCGGTGAGAATCTTCAGACCGCGTTCGAGGCCCGGCACGATGTAGGTCGGTTCGCCCTTGTCGTTGTCTTCTGCGGCGAGGGATGTCATTGCGTTACTCCGTCTTTCATTCGACATTCGATGCTTTGGCAAAACGAATCGATCAGCGCCGTATAGGCTTCGGGCGATTCGATATAGCCCGCGTGTCCCGCGCGCGGCATCACTTGCAGACTGACGTTCGCGGCCTGCGCGATGAGCGCACATGCAGCGGGCGGCGTGATCGTGTCTTCCGCGCCGACCGCAATCGCGATGCGTCCGTGAAAGCGCGCGATATCGGCTGCAAGATCGGCGTTCGCGAGCAGATGCGTCGCTTGCGCGTAACCTTCGGGCACGATGCGCGCCATGTTCCAGCGGACCCATTCGCGCGCTTCTTCATCGGCGTATTGCGACAGCATGTTCGCGCTGCGTTCGCGTGCGAGTCCTTGCGGGCCGAGTTCTTTCAGCATCGACAGACGCGCATCGCGTTTCGATTCGCGCACGTCCTTCGATGCAGCGCCATAACCCGCCGCGGGCGAAATCAGCAACAGGCCCGCGACACGTTCCGGCGCGCTAGCAGCAAACGAACCGGCGATGATCGCGCCGAGCGAATGCCCGGCGATCACGCAGCGCTCGACATTGATCGCATCGAGCCATGCGGACAACGCGCTCGCATAGTCGATTGCAACCGGCGATTCATCGGCGACGCGAGTGGAAGCGCCATACCCCGGCGCATCCCACGCGAACACGCGACGCTTCGCGCCGAGCGCATCGAGCTGCCGCACCCACGAAGCCGCGCCCGACCCGATGCCATGCAGCAGCACGACGGGCAGGGTGCGCGAGTGCGATGCACCCGCCTCGCGATAGTCGATAACGCCGTGCGCGGTCTCGATGTTCATGTCGTCGTCTCAGCGCTTGAGCTTGGCCAGAGGCGAATCCGGCGGATACGTCGGCGTGATCGGCTTCGATGCGCCGAGCATCACGCACATGAGCGCGTCTTCATCGCCGATATTGATCTCCGTGCGATACACGCCCGGCGGCACCGAAATGAGATCGCGCTCGCCGAGCACGGCTTCCCATGTCTGGCCGTCCTTCTCGCAGATCACCTTCATCTTTCCGCGCAACACGAAGAAGATTTCTTCGACGTCGATATGAATGTGGCTCGGCCCGATGTTGCCGGCGGGAATGACCATCGTCGAAAACGTGAAGCTGCCGGCTGGGACCGTGTTCACGTCCTTCGCGACGCCCGTGCCGCCCGTGCCGACATAACGCATCTGCGCGCGGCGATACTTCGGGTCGTAGTCGGCCTGGAACTTGAGCGCGTCCCAGTCGTAGCGGCGCGTGTCGAGGCGCGCGACGCGCGAGTCCATCCATTGCTCGAAGCTCGCTTCAGCGGGCTGGTCCCACGATTTGCGTTCGATGTCTGCATCGGCCATTGCTTTCTCCAGGTTCTATGTAGAGCGAATCAATTCATCACGAAGCCGCCGTTCACCGGCAGCAACTGGCCCGTCACGAAGCGCGCCGCGTCCGAGAGCAGGAACAGCACAGGGCCGTTCACGTCGCCGGGGACTTGCGCGCGCGTCAGTGCGCGGCCTTTGAGGTAGTACTCGTGGCGCTCGGCCGGAACGTAAGCGGTCGCTTCCACTTCGGTCAGGCCGGGCGCGATCGCGTTGACGGTCACGTCGCTCGCGCCGAATTCGCGTGCCAGCGAGCGGGTCATCGCGATCACCGCGCCCTTGCTCGCGACATACGCGAGCAGCTTCGGCGCGCCCCACATCGCCGTGTCGGATGCGATATTCACGATCGCCCCGCGCCCCGACTCCTTCAGATGCGGCAGGCACGCGACGCTCATGAGCCACGTGCCGCGCACGTTGACGTTCATCACGGCGTCCCATGTCTGCGGCGTGAGTTCAGCGGCGAACTTGCCGCCCGAATTGGTGATCGCGGCGTTGTTGATGAGGCCGTCGATGCCGCCCAATGCTTTCGCGCTTTGCTCGACAAATTCGGCGATGCTTCGCGGATCATTCAGATCGAGCGGGAAGAAGTGCGCATTGGGCACATCACGAGCAAGCGCTTCGCCTTCTTCGTGCAGCACATCGCCGAACGCGACGCGCGCGCCGCTTTCCACGAGTGCCGTAACGAACGCCGCACCGAGTCCGCGCGCGCCGCCAGTGACCAGCACGCGGCGATCTTGAAGCGCATCACGCATGAGCGTGCTCCGTGTCCTTCGGCAGCGCATCGAGCGCGGCGAGATGCTGCTGCGCGCGCTGCTTCAGCATGCGGCGCACGCGCGTCATGCCGACATCGTGCTGATAGAGGAATTCGTGATTGCGCGCATTCGGCGCGAGGCTTTCGAGCACGTAGCGGTCTTGCTCCAGCACGGCCCAGTGCAGGCCTTCCAGACGATTGCGATACAGGAAGCGCCACGCATCGCGCTGCCAGCCGGACACCTTGCGCGTGCGCCAGAAATAGACCTGGCAGTTGTCGTTGTCGACCGGCGTCGCAAAGCCGATGATCCCGAAGTTGCCGCCCGGGCCGAACTTCTTCTTGTACGGAATCGCGAGGCGCATCCAGAGGCAGCCGGTTTCGCCGAGCTCGACCCAGTCGAAATTCACGTCGCGCTGATTGACCTTCTCGAACATCAGGCCCGTGTCGGTCTTGCGCACGCGCATGTCGGCCTGCTTGTCGCCTTCGGCCATCGAATGCGATGTCGCGTGCAGATACGCGCCGTGCATCGGGTCCATCACGTTGTCGATCGCGTACTGGTAATTGCACTTCCAGTGCGACATGCACAGGAAGCTCGCGTAGTCGTCGCCGACGAGCTCTTCCGGCAGCACGAGCGGCGCGGGTTCCTTGTTGGCGTCGTCGCCGAACCAGAGAAAGACCGCGCCCGCGTGTTCTTCGACCGGATACGACTTCACGCACTTCTGACCTTCGAGCGGACACGCGGACACGGCGGGCACTTTCTGCACGGTGCCGCTGCCATCGATTTCGATGCCGTGATACCAGCACGCGACGCTGCCGCCGAGATTCCAGCCGAGCGACAGACGCGCGCCGCGATGCGGGCAGCGGTCTTCGAGCGCATGCACGTTGCCTTCGTTGTCGCGCCACAGGACGATCTGATCGCCCAGGCGCGTCAGGCCGATGGGCGCGTTCGCCACTTGCCAGCTCGGTGCGACCGGATACCAATAGTTGCGCAAGCCGCGATCGAGATAAGCCTGAACGGGATCGGCTGCGAGGGTTGTGTGCTGAGGGGACGTCATGTGAAAGAGCTCCTTCTTTATTCAGCGAGCGTGCGCAGTTCGGCGGCGAGGCGATCGGCGGTCCATGCCGAGCCTTCCGGCGTGCGGAAGCCGTCGCGGTTCAATCCCGCGACCACTTGCTCCAGTTCGAGCGCGCCCGCTTCGAAGACGCGTTCGAGCGCATCGCCGAAGTCGTTTTCGTATTGCGTCGGCTCGGCCTTGCGCGTCTGCCAGATGAAGTTTTCGATTTCACCCGGCTTCTCGATCACGCCCTTGCCCGCGACGTTGTTCGGCTGCGGCGCGAGCCACGGCTTGAGATGCGGGTTGAAGTTCACGACTTTTTCCATGTCACGCCACCTTGATCTGGATTTCCTCGCCGGCGAGGCGCACCGAATACGTCTTCAGGTCGCGGCCGCCGGGCTCTTTCAGGCATTTGCCCGTGGGGATGTGAAACACCGCTTCGTGCAGCGGACATTCGACGGTGTCGCCGTCGACGAAACCCTGCGTCAGCAATGCATACGCGTGCGGGCAGACGTTCTCGAGCGCATATAGCTCGTCGCCCACCTTGTAGATACCGATTTCCGCGCCGTCATCGAGCTTGAATTCGATCGGTGCGTCCTCCGACAGATCGCCGGCATGTCCGGCGCAGCGCCATTGTTCAGACATCTTTCACCCTTTCCTCTGGTTCGCCTGTGTTCCACTAAAGGAACAACAGTTCTTGTATGGGCATTATAGGAGTCGTCCGACCCGGAAAAAACAAAAATCTGGCGCTCTAGGTGAAAACACCGAAGGCGGCGCGTTTAAAAGTGCGCCGGCACTTTTGTTCCGATGAATGAACGTGCGTTCGACATTGATTCGTAAGCCTTTTTACGCACGAAACGCGCCGATGCGCCGCTCGTCAGGGTCTACCCGGAGAGCTTCGAAATGTATTGTTTTCACGCGGAAAATCTCACTATACTTTCCATAGGCAGTACGTTGATCCATACGTGGAACAAGTAGAAGTCAGCGGCGGCCTTTCGGAAGATGCGATGGATCGCGTCGGCCGAAGTCGGGAGGAAGCGCAATAACGGCAACAGGAGAAGCGGGCGCGGCCCGCCCTCGAACCACACCGTCAGGAGAACGAAGGGTGAAGCACATCATCGCAGCGGGGCTCATCGGAGCGGGCGTCGCGACCGGCGCGGCGGCGCAGAGCACAGTGACGCTTTACGGCAGCCTCGATGCCGGCATCGCATATATCAACAATGTGGGCGGCCATCCGAAGTGGATGGAAGAGCAGGGCAACATGCAGCCCGATCGCTGGGGCTTTCGCATCGTCGAGGATCTGGGAGGCGGGCTGAAGACCGTTGCGCAACTGGAGAACGGTTTCTATACGAACACCGGCAACTTCGCGAAGGCCGGCACGCTATGGAACCGGCAGGCGTATCTCGGGCTGGAGCAGCAGAACGTCGGCACGCTGACGCTCGGTCATCAGACGCCGTTCAGCTTCGACATGCTCGGACCGATGTCGACGGGCTATCAGGCGGCGAGCTGGTATGCGTTCCATCCGGGCAACATCGACGAACTCGCCGACACGGGTGTGGTGCCTTACGACAACTCGGTGAAATTCCGCTCGGCGGATTTCTACGGCTTTTCCGCCGGCGCGATGATGGGTCTCGGCAACACGACGAACTTCTCGACGGGCCGCAACTACGGCTTCGGTCTCACTTATGCGAACGGCGCGTTCAAGGCGGCGGCGACGTATTCGAACGAGCACAACCGCAATCCCGCCATCGCGACGATGGGCTTCTCGACCTTCCAGGGCCAGCCCGCCGCGACGTATATGGCGGAGAAGCAGGAAGTGATGGGCGCGGGCGCGTCGTACGAGATCGGCAAGTTCGTCGTGCACGGTCTGTACACGCGCGTGAAGTTGCAGTCGAACGGTCAGTCGGACACGTACCAGACGTACGACGCGGGCCTGACTTTCAAGCCGGTGGCGTGGAACTGGATCGCGGGAGGCGCGGCCACGACGTCGTTCGCGGGTGGACGATGGACGCAGTTCGAAATCGGCGATATCTACATGCTGTCCAAGTCCACGCAGTTATACGTGAATGCGTTGTATGAGCACGCGACCGGCGGGGCGAAGGCTGCGTTCTTTACGGCGGGAGTGTCGAGTACTGCGAATCAGGTTATCGTGCTTGCGGGGATTCATCATTCGTTTTGACTGCTTGTGAAAGTGCAACGGAGAAAAAAGCGGCCGCACCTTGCGACGCGGCCAATGTTTTCTACATCGGAAAGCTAGTTAAGACTCCAAGTGTCGCTGCGTACAGCCAACCTCCTCTCCCTTCAGACCGGATGACCGGTCTCTTCCGTAGCAGCATCAGACGAGCGGTTAAGGATTAGCAGGAGACGCCTTACCGCACGGGTTCGGGCAATCTCCGGGCAAGCAGCGGGGTAGGAATTCGACTTCGATTTGATTTCGTTCCGTTGCCGGAGTCACCGCGGTATTTCTCCAGACCTCGGTCGCCGTTGCAATCCTGCTTGCTGCGACTCCGAGACTCTGCAGATAACTGCTTACCGCTTGCGCGCGCCTATCAGCAATGCGTTGCGCATCAGGTTGATGTTCTTCGGCGAATGCATACACAGAAACAGGTCCCCTGTCCGCTACGCTGTCCCGCACGGAGACCACCAACTCCGCGAGACGGACTCGATCCTCGTTGGATAGGGCCGTCGTTGATCCCTCAAGCTTTGTTCCATACTGCATTGCAAAGCTACACGCCATCGCTTCGTTAGACTCGCACACCAGAAGAAAAAGAATCAGAAGCGAGTATGGGCGGTTTCAAACCGAAGTGCAACGAGGGGGTTAATGTTTAGCGTTTTGAGGTTGTCCCGCTGAGGCAAGTGTCGCAGCGAAAACCTCGAATGGCGAATGGAACGCGTGGGTTGCGCGCGGCCGGCTGTTCAG
>NZ_FCOF02000033.1 GCF_001544755.2 Caballeronia catudaia
GTCGACGAAACCCTCGCCGCGAACGGCATGGCGCCGAACCGCAAGGCCGGCCAGATCAACCTGCCGCTGCGCGCGGCCTGAAACCCGGCATGCGGGCGCGGCGATCGCGTGGATGCCGAGCTTTCTGATCCGCTATTACGCGATGCCCGCCGACAAAGCCGCCGCAGGCGCCGCGGTCTTCGTGCTGCTGGGCGGAATCGGCATGGTCGCTTGCGGCGTCGTGACGGACCGCATCTGCCGAAACGCGCCCTCGCGCAAGTGGCTCACGGCGCTCGCGTATTGCCTGATGCTCGTGCTGCTGTCCATCGGCTTCCGGCTCGAAGCCGGCGCATTGCAGCTCGTCCTGCTCGGCGCGGCGATGCTCGTCGTGGCGGGCACGTCCGGCCCGGCGGGGGCGATGGTCGCGAACCTCACGCCGCCCGCGATCCATGCGTCCGCATTCGCGACCTTGACGCTCGCGAACAACCTGCCCGGTCTCGCGCCCGGCCCGCTCGTCACCGGCGCGATCGCCGACCGGATCGGTCTGTCGGGCGCGCTGCAACTGATTCCTTTCGTGAGCGTTGCGGCGATGCTCGCGTTCGCCATCGGCAGATCGAGATACGCCCGCGATCTCGGCCGCATCGACACGCCGCGCGGCCTTTCCGCGACACAGCCGATCTAACCGCCTATTTTCAAGGAGAACCAGAAATGTCCGATCACTTGCACGCTGCCTCGTCGACGAAAGAGGCGATGACCACCGATTCCACGCCGGACGCGCGGACGATCCCGCCGACGAGCGAGCGACCAAAGGCGTCGTCGTCACCCGCGACGCGGACCTGGGCGTGGGGAAGAACGCGCGAACCGTATGACTGGATGGATGCGCACACGCCCTTCAACGACATGAGCGCGTGGCGTGGATGAAATGACGCGAAACATACGGATAACCGTCGCCGACGCCCCGGCCATCGGAGAACGCAGGCTCCGGTTCGTCGATGGCCGTAGCGTCGTGCTCTTCAACGTGGAAGGCGTGATTCACGCCATCGACGATTCGTGCCCGCACAACGGCGCATCGCTGGCGAACGGACGGCTCGACGGCCGTGTTCTGCAATGCCCGGCGCACGGCTTGCGCTTCGATCTCGTGTCGGGATGTGTCGTCGGCGCGCCGGGAATGTGCCTGACGAAGCTGGTCGTCGAAACATCTTCGGCGAACTTAAATACGCTGTCGCCGCATCGAACCGCATGCGGCGACAGCGCGACGGGCGTTACGATCGGCCCGTCTCCAGCAGCCCCCTACTGACTATCCCCTACTGACTCGCAGCAGGCGACTTCACGCTCGGCGTCGCCAGCGTGTTGTTGCTCGTCGTCGGCGCGCTGTTGCCAGGCGTCGCGTTCGTGCTGCTCGGCAGGCCCGAGTTTGGCTTTTTGGCGCCCATGCCGCTTTCCGAGTTGGCGGTGCCCGGCGTGCCGTAGCCGCCCGTCGCTCCGTTCACCTGGTTTGCAGGGCTGGCCGTGCTGCCTGTCGAACCGCCCCCGGCCGCCTGTGCATAAGCGCCACCCGACAGCGTCAGTGCGGCGACGGCCGCGACCAATGTGCTGATTGCCTTGTTCATAAACCGTCCCTCCTTTGATCGGGCTGAATATGGACGCAGACGATCGCCATCTGCTTGACCTTGAGCGGCGCAATTCCCGTGCCGCTTGCCCGCCTTCGTCTTCCGAGAACGTCCCCAATCAACGAAAACGAGCCGACGCGCATGTTTTCGGGTAAACGATGATGGCATGCCGTACCGCACTATGGAATACCAAAACGGCCGACATATTCAACGTACGAACAGCGCATCGTAGAGGGCTTCCGTCTGGGCCAGAACTTCGGCGAAGTCACCTTTTCGGCGCACGCGCGCGCGGCGTTGGCTTCGAGCAAGCCGCGCAATTCGTAAATCTCGGCGACTTGCGTGGGATCGAGCCGCGCGACGAGCGGCCCCTGGCGCGCCACGCTCTCCACCAGACCTTCCGTCTCCAGGTGGCGCAGCACTTCGCGCACCACGGTGCGGCTCACGCCGAGCTCGTCGCAGAGCGTGCGTTCCACAGCCGCGCGCCCGGCCGGAAATAAGCTTGGACGATCGCTTCACGGAGCTTCTCGAGCGTCAGCTCCCTTAACGTTTTCGCGTTTCTATCGACTTTGAGATCGGACATCGGGCCTTCGCTTGAAGAGGATCGCGGCGTCATGCCGATGGAATCCCAAATTATTGCCGATTGCTTTCGATGTGTCTGTCGGATTTATAAAGCGTGCGCGCGCCGACATCGCCGGCCGTGGTGCGGACTTTCATCGACGAAGAACTCGAAGCCGATGCGCGGGTTCGTGGCGGACGCGCTGGCGCGGCATCGGACATGGCGCATCCGTCGCGCCGGTGGAACATGCAGGCTCGCAGCACCCGGCGGCATGGCCGGACACTGCCGCGCCGCTGGCTAGTCGCCGAACAGTACGGCCTGGACGGCGGCTTTCGTCATGGTCGATCCCGGCTTGTCCACGAGAAAATCGTCGCGATTCTTGCCGGCGATCCAGTGCGGCGCGCGGCCCCGGCCACTCCACACCGCCCCACTGGCCGGGTCCCGGTATCTTGCTTCTTTGACCGGCTCCAGTACTTGCGACTTCCGGCCTAGCAATTCCTCCAGGCCAATGTTGTAGTCGCGCATCTTCTGCACGATTTCCAGCAACACTTGCCGGGTCTCGCGTTCTTTGGCTTCGGCGAGTTGCTTGTTCAATGCGTCTTGCCTGGCCAGGAGTGCCGTGATTTCTGGATTCGTATAAGCCATGCTTTGTTCATTCACTCGTATTGCGTATCCAATGCCGCGAACGGATTTTGGATCGTAGACATAATGGCGCGGAAAGCGGGCGCGCAAATTGGAAGGCGCTCTTTCAGCAAGTCGAGTGCCCCCCGAACCGCGCGATACCGTGACGGCGGGCAATTCGCAGCGCTTTTTCGGAGACGTGATCTGCGAAATGAATAGCCGAAAACTGATGCCGGATAGCTTTTGAATAAAACAGCGAGGTCGAGCGTCGAAGCTATACCCGCAGAATAACAGCGTCGGGCACGCCTCTGAAGACAGAGCGACATTGTACGACGCCAACGTGATGCGGTGACGAGTGCCGCCGAAGGGCTTCCGCGCAATCGCCCGGTCCGTCTACTGGCTCGCAGCGGCCCCGATACCTGCCTTCTTCTGCGCGTTCTGGATATCCTGCGGATAGTTGGGATCGTTCGCCCGCCCCGGGTTATAGCCCGCATCTTCGAGCTTTTTCAGTTCCGCATTCTTCTTCGCGCGTGCCTCTTTTCGCGCCGCCTTCTTTTGCGCTTTGGTGGGCGGCGCGGCCTGCGTCGTGCCGCTCGCGGCCGAACCCGTGTCCTGCGCATACACAAGCGGGGACACCCAAGCGGCTGCGGCGGTCACGATCAATGACAGCGCGATGGTCGGAATCCTTGTTTTCACGATGACTCCCCAGTCGGTCGGAAGGACAAGTGGTGACTCGACCAGTATAGGCGAAAGTCCACGGCCGCCAGAGCCGGATTCATCATCCGATAGCAGTCCTTCGACTAAGCTTCGTCACCGTGGCGTGGGCGCACCATTCGAACGGCAAGCCATCCACCCACGCCCCGAATCCCTTTCCGAAGTTGCCGATCTGGGCAGCGCCGAAGCCCATTACGGCGGAGTCGAGCGCGGAACGAGGCCAGGCGCGCTTGCTTGCGGGACTCATCGGGTAACTCGGCAGAAGTAAAAGTGGTCGGTGATTTCGTGGCTACTTACCAGATGTCGCCGACCGTGAAGCCTTCCGGAAATGGGTCCGTCGGATCGCTATCGGTTACATTTGGTTTTGCATGGCGAGTGCGTTTCGCTAGGGTTTATCCGGACTTCTTCACCGACACGCCGTCGCTTCGGACGATCGTTCGCTGCGTTACGCTGTCGCGTGCGAATGACTTCGGGCATACCCCTATCAACGCCGATGACGCCGCTCGCGCCCGTCCTGCCAAGGCCCCGCCACCCGGCCCGATCACTTCATTAACTTCTGGATAACGGAATCGCTCCCGAGGTGATTGAACCGCCTTTTAGTGCTTCCTAGACTCGCCTCATAGCAATCCGACTTAGTCGATGCAAAGTTCGCAAAAAGCCAATACAGCAATCAACGGAGACACTTGAATGATCATCTACGGAACGGCGCTGCTCGCGTTCTGCCATCTGGCGGGGCTCTTTCTCGGCGACCTGCTGGGCGCGGCCATCGGTGTGAAGACCAACGTCGGCGGCGTCGGCATCGCCATGCTGATGCTGATTTTCCTTCGCCTCTACTTGCACAAGAAAGGGCTCCTGCCGAAGGAAACCGAGGGAGGCGTGGCCTTCTGGGGCGCGATGTACATCCCCGTCGTCGTTGCGATGGCCGCCAATCAGAACGTGGTTGCCGCACTCAAGGGCGGCCCCGTGGCGCTGCTTTCGGCACTGGGCGCGGCCGCTGCGTGCGCCGTCTGCATCGCCGTCCTTTCCCGCACTGGCCGCGACAGCACGACGCTCGAGATGGCCCCGCATCTCGAAGAAATCTGAACGAGGAGTCAAGCGCCATGTTTGAAATGATCGACAAAGTGCTGGTCAACAACGGACTCGTCACGGCGTTCGCGCTCGTGGGGCTCATCATGTGGGTGTCCGCCCTCATCTCGCGCAAGCTGACGTTCGGACGCGTGCACGGTTCGGCTATCGCCATCGTGATCGGTCTCGTGCTCGCCTATTTCGGCGGCGCGTTCACATCCGGCCAGAAGGGCCTCGCCGACATTCCGCTCTTCGCGGGCGTCGGCTTGATGGGCGGCGCGATGCTGCGCGATTTCGCCATCGTCGCGACCGCGTTCGAAGTGCAGGCGACGGAAGCGCGCAAGGCCGGGCTCATCGGCGTCGTGTCCCTGCTGCTCGGCACGCTGCTGCCGTTCGTCGTCGGCGCGAGCATCGCGCATGCGTTCGGCTACACCGATGCCGTCAGCATGACGACCATCGGCGCGGGCGCCGTCACCTACATCGTCGGGCCGGTGACGGGCGCCGCGATCGGCGCGAGCTCGGACGTCATTGCGCTCAGCATTGCGACGGGGCTCATCAAGGCGATCATCGTCATGATCGGCACGCCGCTCGCCGCCGGCTTCATGGGCCTCAAGACGCCGCGCTCGGCGATGATCTTCGGTGGACTCGCGGGCACGGTCAGCGGCGTCAGCGCGGGGCTTGCCGCAACCGACCGCCGGCTCGTTCCCTACGGCGCGCTGATCGCCACGTTTCATACGGGCGTCGGCTGCCTGCTCGGACCTTCCGTGCTGTTCTTCGCGACGCGGTCGTTGATGGGTGGTGCGTGATCGCTTCGGCTAGCTTGTTGCGCTTCGCGTGCGAAGACGGCAGACCGCCATGAGCGCCAGCAGATTCGGGTCTCGTTCGCGCGCGCGCAAGAAACTGACGCCTATCGTCTGGCGCATCAGATACTGCGGTTTGAGCGGAATGAATTGCACCTTGTCGCCGAACACGCCGCGCACGCGGCCAGGCAGCAGCGTGTAGCCGACGCCGCCGCTGACCAGGTTCATCAATGAGAAGATGTCGCCGACTTTCATGGTTACGTTCGGCGTGAAATCGGCGACGCGAAACGCTTCCATGAAGCCACGATACGTCGCGAATCCTTCGCCCAGGGATACGAACGTCTCGTCGCGGCAGTCGCGCAAATCGACTGCTTCGAGGCGCGCATACGGCGAAGCCGCGGGCGCCGCAAAAAAGATATCGTCTTCGAAGAGCGGCAGGGATTCGATTTCCGACTCGGCTTCCGGCAACGCCATCAACGCGGCATCGATCTCGCCTTGCTTGAGCTTGCCGAGCAGTTCCGCGTTCGAACCGAGCGCCAGTTCGACCTGAAGCATCGGACGCCGCACCTTGATGTCGATGAGGATGCCCGGCACGGTCCGGATGGTCAGCGAATACAAGGAGCCGATCTTCAGACGGTCCGATGAATACCCGGCGGCCTCGCGCGTCGCCCGAACGCCTTCGGACATCAGCGTGAGCACTTCCTGCGCAACGTCCGCCAGCATCTGCGCGGCGTCGGTCGATTTCAGGTTGCGGCCCTCGTGGCGAAACAGCGCACAGCGCACGCCTTGTTCGAGGGAACGCAGCGCGCGATGAACGCTGACCGTGCTGACTCCCAGCACTTCGGCCGCTTTCGACAGGTTGCCCGTCTCCATGAATGCGAGCAGGACTTCCAGCTTTCGAAACGTGATTTCTTCGTCGATTCGATCGGCCATCTCGTCAGAAGAAAAATTTAGAGCGGCGATTATCCGCGCGCGGGAACGTTTGATATATAGCGACTAGCCCGCATCGTCAACCGGCTGGACGCCCGCCTGCGCGATGTCGCGCGAGGAACCGGTCCAGTTGTCCGGCGAATGTCTTGCTGTCGCCGGGGGCATAGGCCGCGGGACCGCCCGTATCGACGCCTGACGCGCGAAGCTGATCCATGACCTCGCGCATGGTCACACGCTCCTGAATGTTCTCGCGGGTGAACCAGCTTCCGCGCGGGTCGAGCACGTGCGCACCCTTCTCGATGGCGGCCGCGGCAAGCGGTATGTCCGCAGTGATCACGAGATCCCCGCCGCTCACCAGTTCGATGATGCGGTCATCGGCGGCGTCGAAGCCGGCGGGCACCTGGATCGCCTTGATGAAGGGAGAAGGCGGCGTGCGCAGATACTGATTCGCCACCAGCGTGACGCATACCTCGACGCGCCGCGCGGCTCGAAACAGCATCTCCCTGACCACGACCGGACAGGCGTCCGCATCAACCAGCACTTGCATCGAGCTTGCTTCCGAGTGAGAGAGGAAGCATGGATGTTACTGCCTGAGCGCCGCCGACAGGACATTACGTGCAAACCCTCGGTTGACGACGCAGCCGTCCCGACCGCAAGCTTGAAGCGCTTCAAATCCGCGCCGCCTTCAGCAGTTTTGAATAACACAAGACGGCGACGATGAAATCGTTCTCGGAGCGCGGCGCACTCGCCAAGCCGGCGGATCTGCGCGGGTCAGCGCGGGCGCAGTAGCGAAGCATCAATATCCGATCCTGAGCGGCTCGGGATGATCGCGGGTGATCACGAGTTTCGCTGCGACCGGATAGCCCATCACCGTGAACGGGCTGGCGTATCGGTTGCACGCGGGCGGATTGGTGCTGAGGCCCGAGCGAGCGGTCAAGGCCTGCGCCGGGCCCGCGGGGGCGAAGTACACCGTGACCTCGCTGCCCTGCCTGAACGGCGTCGCGAACCGCGGACCCGAAGCGGACTGGATGATCGGATCGCCGCTGCAATCCGTGGACGTGAATTGCCCGAATGACGTGGCGAGCCATTGAAAATCGGTCGCGGAGAAGTGAAAGCTCGCGTCCTCGACCCGCTCGATGGGCACGACCGTGGTCGCATCCCCGGCCGTGAACGCGACGCCGTTCTGCGCGCGGAAACTCGTCAGATCGCCGATCGCGTGTCCGTTCGCATCGAACACTCTGACAGGGCGATACTTCGCGTGATGCGCGGAATCATCGGCGAGCGATGCGACTGCGTAAAGCAGACACAATGCTCCGGCCAGGCAGTATTTCATATCGGCCTCCGTCGGGACCGCGTTCGAACTGCATCACATCAAAAGGCGATGCGCAGCGGTTCCGGATGGCGCTGCGTCAGCGGATACGAGCTTCGGACCGCCCAATACAGCGAGCCTTCGTCGAACTGCGTCGGGCTGCACGAAGTCGCGCCCGAACTGTCCGTCTGCCTCAACGACCACACGTGCACATTGCCGGTAGATCCGCCGACGGCGGTATAAACCGTCACGTCGACGCCGTCTCTGACCGCTATGGCCGGAGTGGGACTGGCCGATAACGGAACCTGCACGCTTCCGCTGCAATCGGTCGACGCGTAACCCGCGGACTGCGTGGCGACCCATTCGTACTCCGAAGCCGAGTATTGCAGAGGTCCGAGGCGCTTGTGATCGACGATGACGAACACGGGCTCGCCGTCTATCGCGATATACACGCCGTTGACGCCCGCGAAATACTCGAGCGGGCCGACCGCTTTTCCCTGTGCGTTGTACACCATCGGCAGACGCGCGTCGTCGCGGGCATCGCGCCCTCGATCATCGCGCCCGCCCGCAATGGTCAGGCTCGCGCACATGACGAGCAGGACTGCGATGAATCGGCACATGACGCTTCTCCGTCGATTGCGGTCGTTCAATAGCCAATGGTCAGCGGCTCGGGATGATGCGCCGTCAACGCATAGTTCGTCTCGGCCGTGAATGCCGGCACGGGCGCGGTCGAAGGCGGCACGTGACCGATAAACGGAGGCGGCGTGCAATGCGTGCCATCGGACACGGCGACGATCCGGACTCCCGACGAAACGGTATCGCCGGCGATCAATAGCGTGACGTCGGCGCCGCTCCTCATCGCGATGGACGGCCGCGGTCCGTTCCCCGGCGGAATGATCGGCGAGCCGCTGCAGTCGGCGGTCGGGTAGCTGAACGGCCCGAACGTCGACCATTGGAATCTCGACGAATCGGCGTCGTTGGGATCGATCCGCAGCCATGTCACGGCGGCGAACACGATCGCGCCGTTTATGGCGAGGTACACGCCGTCAGCGCCGTGATATGACGCCAGGCGTCCGACGAGCTCGCCGTTCGCATCGAACACCTTGAGGACGCGCGGATCGTCGTGTCGCCGCCGGCCCTGCGCGTCGTCGGCATCGGCATGAAGCGACAGGGCGCTCAGGAACAGGCAGACCACGAGGAGGAGCAAGCGACGCATGAGCGTCTCCATCGACCGACAGCGTCCGCGCAGGCTTGCGGCTCGAATCTGTCTGCCCAATGAGGATAGATTCGCAATGCCTGCATTTCAAGCGCCGCGCGCGCGCCATGCATCGCCCGCAAACGTTTTTTATGGTGATTTAGCGCGCTTCCAACCTGATCGCGATATCAGCACGTGGATACACGACCTTCCGATCTGGCAAATGACACTCGTCGTGTTCGCCGCCACTTGTCTCGTCGGGAGTGATGCCCGAGGACCATTGACGGCACGCCCGTCAACGCCCTGTCACGCTGTCTCTTCGATGATCTTCCGTATCGCCTCTTCGAATGCTTCGTGAGGCTGGCCGCCGCTCACGAGATACTTCTGGTCGAAGATGATCGCGGGCACGGACTGAATACCGAGCTGCTGGACCTCGCGCTCTTCCGAGCGGACTTCGTCGGCGTACAGGCCGCTTTGCAGCACGTCGCGCGCGCGCTCGCCATCGAGTCCGGCGCTTTTTGCCGCTTCGATCAGGACATCCGCATGGCTTACGTCCTTGCCTTCCCCGTGATAGGCGCGCAGCAGCGCGAGCTTGAGCGGCAACTGCCTGCCTTCGAGGCGCGCCCAATGCAGCAGCCTATGCGCGTCGAACGTGTTGTAGACCCAGTTGCGTTCGCCGAACGTGAAGCCTTCGCGTGCGCCGCGCTCGCGAATGGTGGCCTGCGTTTCGCTGATCTGCTCGGGCGTGCGGCCGTATTTGCGCCCGAGATAGTCGACGATGCGCTCGCCTTCCGGTTGCATGTCCGGATTCAGCTCGAAGGGATGCAGCGTGATTTGGGCATCGACGGCATCGCCGAGGCGCTCCAGCGCGCGTTGCAGGGAAGCGAGGCCCACGGCGCACCACGGGCAGGCGATGTCGGAAACGAAGTCGATTTGAAGAGCGCGGGACATGAGATTGCCGAAGAGTCGAAACGAACCGCCAAGCGTAGCGCCATTTCCTCCGGCCTGCAGCATTCGGCCGTGTC
Source organism: Caballeronia catudaia (assembly GCF_001544755.2). Taxonomy (GTDB): domain Bacteria; phylum Pseudomonadota; class Gammaproteobacteria; order Burkholderiales; family Burkholderiaceae; genus Caballeronia; species Caballeronia catudaia. Next base: position 9,805 of record NZ_FCOF02000033.1, read on the forward strand.
GATTTTCGTGCCACTCGATCGTCGTGGTTGAAACGAACCGGAGAACATCATGCGCAAGCTCATCGTTTCGGCTTTCATCAGTCTGGATGGCGTCATCCAGGCTCCCGGCGGCCCCGAGGAAGATCGCAGCGGAGACTTCGGCCTCGGCGGGTGGATCGTTCCCTATGCGGACGAAGCCATCGCGCAACACGTGCAGGACCTGCTTTCGCAGCCGTTCGAATTGCTGCTCGGGCGTCGAACGTATGACATCTTCGCGTCGTATTGGCCGCACGTGCCGGCCGATTCCGGCAGTAGCGCCATCGCCGAACCGTTCAACCGCGTAGCCAAGCACGTGGCGACGCATCGGCCCGACGACCTCGGCTGGCGCAACAGTCATGCGCTCGACGAGGGCAATCTCACCGACGCAATACACGCGCTGAAGCAGCACGGCGGCGCGAATCTGGTGACGTTCGGAAGCGGCGACCTGGTGCGCCAATTGCTTGCGGCCGGCCTCGTGGATGACCTTCGCCTCCTGATTTACCCTGTGATGCTCGGGCGCGGCAAGCGCTTGTTCGGCGACGACGCGCTCGCGTCCGCCTTCACGCTCGAACGCTCGATCGACACGCCCGGCGGCGTGCTGATCACCCGCTACGTGCGCGACGGCGAAGTACGCACGGGTAAGTTCGAATGAGCCCGGTCAGCACGTCAGCCCTCGCCCGGCACGCGCCGGTTTCGGCTTTCGATGACGGCGCGCGTCGTCGATGTAGCGCCGGGGCCCGGCGCGACCGAACGCGTGTTCAACGCTGCGTGCCAGCAAGCCGACTAGCTACGCGCGGCATGCATATGGATTCAAGACGGTCCAATGCTTCCGGCTCCTTGCGTCAGCCTGCGATTCGTTGCGATCGTCGTCGCGATGAAGCCGCTCATGATCCGCAGCAGTTGCAGATCGAGATCGGTGAAGTGCGGCCTTCGTTGCGGCCCGCAAACCTGCACGAGGGCGATCACCTCGCCGTTCAGCGAAAGGACCGAAAACATCCTGTCGCGAGCCGCAGTGTATTCGACGATCGCGCCATTCGATGACGTATGAATCTCTCCGAAAGCGGCGACGGGCGTGCACGACAGGTTCTCATCATCGACGGGAGCGTGCACGATGCATCGCTGCGCGCCGAGCACCGCGGCCAGGATCGAACCGAGTTCTTCCGGCGCGCACGTCGCGAGGTTTTGCGCTGCATATTGGCGGTCTGAACATTTCATGGCCCTGCTCCCGGCGCATCGTGAATGACGTCAGCTTGCACGGACATTCTTAGGATCGAGTGAGCGTTTCACGGCGCCGTGCGTCTGTCGCTTCACGGTCCCAAAGGCGAGTTGCGCAGTTTTACGCCGTTTCCCTGGCAAATCCCCTCCGCCCGCACTACAACATTCAGACATACCGAAGACGAACGATGAGCCGCCCCGGCATCGCGCATGCGGCGCTCGTCCTGACCGCCGCATGCGCGTTCGCGGAAGACCCCGCCCCCGGCTGGCCGGCCAGCTCTTTTCCGGATTCGGCAACGACGGCGTGGTCGATCTCTAAAAACTGAACAATGGCGCTGGCGCCGAAGTGACCGCGGACTTCGCGCATCGCCTCACGGTTCTGTCAACCGCCCGACACACAACGGGACCATCGTTGTGAGCCGCGCCGCCGCAGGCGAAAAGCGCGGTTCGACATCTTCGGCACACTTACGACGACGAGGGAGGACTCATGGACGACATGCACACCCTGCGAGCTCCGGCCGGCGCGGAACCCGCGCGCAGCGGTCTTGGCGTCGCGGCGCTGCAACGCGACATCGTCGATAACCTGATCTGCCTGCAAGGCCGGTATCCGGAAATCGCGACTCCGCACGACTGGTTCATGGCGCTCGCCTACGCGGTCCGCGACCGCATGATGACGCGCCGCGTCGCCACGACGTATGCGTATGTCGCACGCGGCGCGAAAGTCGCCTGCTATCTGTCGGCCGAATTTCTGATCGGCCCGCAGCTCGGCAACAACCTGATCAATCTCGGCATCGAAAGCAATGCGCGCGATGCGTTGCAAGCGCTCGGCATCGAGCTCGACACGCTGCTCGCGATCGAAGAAGAGCCCGGCCTCGGCAACGGCGGTCTCGGACGGCTCGCGGCCTGCTATCTCGACTCGCTGTCCACGCTGGAGATTCCGGCGATCGGCTACGGCATCCGCTATGAGTTCGGCATCTTCGATCAGGAAATCCGCGACGGCTGGCAGGTCGAAATCACCGACAAATGGCTGCAAAAGGGCAACCCGTGGGAGATCCTGCGCCCGGACGTTGCGTTCTACGTGAACTTCGGCGGGCGCACGGAAAGCTCGACCGACGCGCAGGGCCACTATCGCGTGCGATGGATTCCGGGGTACACGGTCAAGGGCGTGGCCTGCGATACGCCGATGCCCGGCTTTCGCGTCAACATGTGCAACACCTTGCGGCTGTGGAAGAGCGAAGCTGTCGAATCGTTCGATCTGCAGGACTTCAACGCCGGCGACTACTACGAAGCGGTGCACGAGAAGGTGCGATCCGAAACGCTGTCGAAGGTGCTGTATCCGAACGACGAGCCGGAAGCCGGCAAGCGCCTGAGGCTCGCACAGCAATATTTCTTCGTCTCGTGCTCACTGCAGGACATGCTGCGGCTGCTCAAGCTCAAGGGCGAACCGGTCGGACGCCTCGCGGACATGTTCTCCGCGCAGCTCAACGACACGCATCCGTCGATTGCCGTCGCCGAACTCATGCGCCTGCTCGTCGACGAGCGGCAGATGGAGTGGGACGAAGCATGGGACATCACGCAGCGCACGCTCGCCTACACGAATCACACGCTGTTGCCCGAAGCGCTCGAAACGTGGGGACTGCCAATGTTCCGCGATTTGCTGCCGCGGCTTCTGGACATCATCTACGAGATCAATCGCCGCTTTCTCGATGAAGTGCGGCAGCGCTTTCCCGGCGATGACGCGCGCATCGCACGTATGTCGCTCATCGACGAAAACGGTGCGAAGCGCGTGCGCATGGCGCATCTGGCGACGGTCGGCGCGCACGCGGTCAACGGCGTGGCCGCGCTGCACTCGAAGCTCCTGGAAGAAACGGTGCTGCGCGATTTCGCCGAACTCTGGCCAAAGCGCTTCCGTAACGTGACCAACGGCGTCACGCCGCGCCGCTTCCTGATGCTCAGCAATCCGGCGCTTGCGACGCTGCTCGACGAGACTATCGGTCAAAGCTGGAGGACCGATCTGACGAAGCTGCGCGAACTCGGCGCGCACGCCGACGATGCAGCGTTTCAGGACCGCTGGCGCGCCGTCAAGCAGGAGAACAAGCAGACGCTTGCGACGCGCATCCAGAGCGCGACGGGCATCGTCGTCGATCCGAACGCGCTGTTCGATATCCAGGTCAAGCGCATCCACGAGTACAAGCGCCAGCATCTGAATGCGCTCTACATCGTGACGCTTTATCTGCGCTTGCGGCGCGATCCGCAACTCGCGATGACACCGCGCTGCTTCGTGTTCGGCGGCAAGGCCGCGCCAGGCTATGCGATGGCGAAGCTCATCATTCGACTCATCAACGGTATCGCCGAAGTCGTCAACGACGACCCTGCGGTGAACGGGCGGCTGAAGGTCGTGTTCTATCCCGACTTCAACGTGAAGAACGCGCAGTTCATCTATCCCGCCGCCGATCTCTCGGAGCAGATTTCGACGGCCGGCAAGGAAGCGTCGGGCACCGGCAACATGAAGTTCATGATGAACGGCGCGCTGACCATCGGCACGCTGGATGGCGCGAACGTCGAAATCCGCGAGGAAGTCGGCGACGAGAATTTCTTTCTGTTCGGCCTGACCGAAAGCGAAGTGGAAAGCGTGCGGCGCGCGGGTTATCGGCCGGGCGAGTATGTGAGCGGCAACGACGAATTGCGTGAAGCGCTGGAGCTGATCGCGAGCGGCCACTTCTCGCGCGGCGATGCGGCGATGTTCCGTCCGCTCGTCGACAGCCTGCTGTATCACGATCCGTTTCTCGTGCTCGCCGATTACGCGTCTTACGTCGCGCGCCAGCAGGACGTCAGCGATGCTTGGCAGGACACGCGCCGCTGGACGCGGATGTCGATCGCGAACACCGCTTATGCGGGCAAGTTCTCGTCGGATCGCGCGATCGCCGAGTATTGCGAGCACATCTGGAAGATTCGTCCGGTGAAGATCACGCTGGAACGATGAGGTCGAGTGCGCGCGGAGCTTTTGCTTCGCCGAAAGGAGGCTGAACATGAAGAACACACTCAAGCCTTTGCCGATGATCTCCGCGCTGGCAGTCTCGCTGCTGGCCGCCTGCGCCGCAGGCGGCATGCAGCAAGGCGCGACGCATCTGAGCGCCACGCAATGCCGCGATCTCACCGCGCTCAGAAACCAGGCCCCGATGACGCGCGAGCGCAACCTGAGCGAACTGGCGGCGCTGGAGAAGGCCGGATACGACCCGTCGAGGTTCTATGATCCGTACTATCCGGAGGATCTGCACGCGGCGCAGCGCCAGGTCGATCAGTGGTATCGAACCGATTGCCAACCGGGGCGCGTCGATTGATTGTTGGCATGTCTAAGTATTTCGGAGTGCAATTCGAAGGCGCGATGCGCGAGAGACGGTTAGTTGCATCGCATGTTAGGGCGACGCACGCCCTATCGCGCCGCGAGATCCGAAACTATTTTCCGCCCAGCGCCTCCTGATGCGCCTTGGCGAAATCCGCCATGCTGTCGAAGCGAAAATCGATCTTCGGCTGCGAACCCGGGTCCATCGTCGCGCCGAAGCCGGTCTGGGAATGACGGCGATAAATCCAGCACGACGCAAGGCCGAATCCATTGGCGGGCTTGTGATCGTGGAAAAGACTTTCGGCCGTATGCAGGATCGTCTCTTTGCGGATGCCGCGTTCGCCCAGCTTTTCCAGCATGTATTCGAAGTTGCGCGGCGAAGGCTTGTACGATCCGATATCTTGGGCCGTCATGATCGCGTCGAATTCGACCTGTAGCTTCGCGTTGCTATAGTTAAAGCTCTCGTTGTCGACGTTCGACAGAATCACGAGCTTGTAGTGCTGCTTCAGATAGCGCAGCGCGTCGGCCGAATCTGCAAACGCCGGCCAGTCGCGAATGGAACGGCCATATGCGACGCACTCGTCGTGCGTATATGAAACGCCCCACTCTTCGGCGAGACGCTTGTACACGATAGCCAGCAACGCCTGATAACGTTTGCCCGGCGTATATCTTTGCTGCGACGACTCGTGCCGCGCATGAGCTTCCAGAACCTGATCGCGCGTCAACGCGGGCTTCACGCGATCCAGCAACGCACGCAGCCCTTCGAAAATCCCCGTTTCCCAGTCGATCAACGTGCCGTAGCAGTCGAAGGTCAGCGTGTCGAAGTCGGTCAGTTTCACAGTCGCTCCTGTCAGTCCATATCAATGAAAGAGAATCACGGCGATGTTACATAGCCGTGCGTTTTCGGGTATTGATCACATCGAGTTGGTGTATCGTCGCTTCACCGCTTCAGGTTATTCGATCAACCGCTTCACGTCATCGAACTCTTCAGATGCCCGACACCTTACCCGAACCACAAGCCGTCTGTAACCCGATCTCCCGCAGCGCGATCTTCATGGTCGCCACCGTGGCGCGCGGGGAAGATAAAGCCGATATCGTGCGTTCATGGTGCGGCGATATCGCAGCGCTGGTGCGCGCGGTCGGCACGCGCGCGCCGACCGCGAACCTCTCCTGCGTATGCGGCTTCGGCTCCGATGCGTGGGACCAGCTGTTCGGCGCGCCGCGTCCGTCGTCACTGCATCCGTTTCGCGAATTCGGCTCGGGCGATCGGCGCGCGATCGCGACGCCGGGCGATATCCTCATGCATATCCGCGCGGATCATATGGATCTGTGCTTCGAACTCGCGTCGCACATGCTCGACAAACTCGGCGATGCGGTCACGGTCGTCGACGAAGTGCACGGCTTTCGATACTTCGATCTGCGCGATATGGTCGGCTTCGTCGACGGCACCGAAAACCCGACGGGCAAGCGCGCCGCGACTTACACGATCATCGGTGACGATGACCCGGAGTTCAGCGGCGGCAGCTATGTGATCGTGCAGAAGTATTTTCATAACCTCGATGCATGGAACGGCCTGACGGTCGAGCAGCAGGAGCTGATTATCGGCCGCGAAAAGCTATCCGATGTCGAGCTCGACGATTCGATCAAGCCTTCGTGTTCGCATAGCTCGCTCACGACGATCGAAGAGAACGGCGAGGAAGTGAAGATCCTGCGGCATAACATGGCCTTCGGCCGTCCGGGCGCGAAGGAGTTCGGCACGTATTTCATCGGCTATGCGCGCACGCCGAAACCAATCGAGCAGATGCTGGAGAATATGTTCGTCGGAAGGCCGCCGGGCAATTACGACCGCCTGCTCGATTACAGCCGCGCAGTGACGGGCGGCCTCTTCTTCGTGCCGTCCAGTGATCTGCTCGATGCGCTTCCCGACCGAAAGCCCGCAAACCGCGTCATCTTCCGTCGATGAAAGCAGCAAGGAAGATAACCGCGAAGGCACGTTGAACATTGGCTCACTCAAAGGAATGCCACAAGATGAATAACCTGCATCGAGAGCTCGCACCGATATCGGGCGCCGCGTGGGCGCAGATCGAAGCCGAAGTCGCGCGCACGTTCAAGCGTGCCGTCGCGGGGCGCCGCGTCGTCGACGTGAAGAATCCCGGCGGCGTCGCACTGTCCGGCATCGGCACGGGGCATCAGACGAACATCGCATCGCCGACGAAAGGTGTTTCGGCGAAGCTGTATGACGTGAGGCAGCTCGTGCAACTGACCGTGCCGTTCACGCTGCAGCGCGAGGCTATCGACAGCGTGGAGCGCGGTTCGAACGACGGCGACTGGCAACCCGCCAAGGCCGCCGCGAACGGACTCGCGCTCGCCGAAGACAGCGCGATCTTCGATGGCTTCGCGGCCGCCGGCATCGTCGGTATCCGGCCAGGCAGCTCGAATGCCGCGACGTATCTGCCCGCGGATGTCGCCGACTATCCCACCGCCATCAGTCAGGCGCTGGAGAAGCTGAGGCTCGCCGGCGTGGACGGCCCCTACTCCGTGCTGCTCGGCGCGGATGCCTATACCGCGCTCGCCGAAGCAAGCGATCAAGGTTATCCCGTCATTCAGCACATCGAGCGCATCGTGAGCGGTGAACTCGTATGGGCGCCGGCGCTCGCAGGAGGCTGCGTGCTCTCGACGCGCGGCGGCGATTACGAGCTGCATATCGGACAGGATTTATCGATCGGCTACACGAGTCATACCGATACGGCCGTGCAGCTCTACCTGCGCGAAACGCTCACGTTCCTGATGCTGACGAGCGAGGCATCCGTTTCCATCGCGGTCGGGGAATAGCAGAGATAGAGACCATTACTTTTCATGGAGCACGAACATGGCCAGTCCAGAAAGCGGCTTGAGCGACGAGTTCATCGCGAAGCAGCGCGAGCGCCTTCTCGCGTTGAAGCGCGAACTGCTCGGCATCGAGGAAGGCACGATCGAACGCGAGCGCGGGTTGCAGGAAGAGCGCGGTTCGGAAGCGCACGAGTATGAGGACGACGCGCAGCGTATGGAGCAAGACATCGCGAATCAGGCGTTGCGCGACGTGAATGATCATCGCATCGGCGATATCGAGCGCGCGTTGCAGAAGATCGCGGAAGGCACGTATGGTATCTCCGATGAAAGCGGTGCGGTCATACCGGAAGCGCGTCTCGAAGCCATGCCGGAAGCCATTCTCACGGTCGAAGAGCAAAGCAGGCGCGAAGCGCGGAGGTAATGCGCGGCTACATATTTTCCTCTGACACTCCGTGCCCTATCGTCCAAAGCCCAGCCAAGCACGTTTACTCCCGACCTGCTACCCTCGCTCGAATCAATCAAGCAACGAGGAGCGTGACGCATGAGCGCATCACCCGAGTACGTGCCGCCGAACGTCTGGACCTGGAGCAAGGAAAGCGGCGGGCGCTTCGCCAACATCAATCGACCGGTCTCCGGACCGACGCATGAGAAAGCGCTGCCCATCGGTCGTCATCCGCTGCAACTCTATTCGCTCGCGACGCCGAACGGCGTGAAAGTCACGGTGATGCTCGAAGAACTCCTCGCGCTCGGCCATCGCGGCGCCGAGTACGATGCATGGCTCATTCGCATAGGCGATGGCGACCAGTTCGGCAGCGGCTTCGTCGAGGCCAATCCGAATTCGAAAATTCCCGCGCTGGTGGATCGCAGCGGCGCGACGCCCGTGCGCGTTTTTGAATCGGGCGCGATCCTGTTGTATCTCGCGGAGAAGTTCGGCGCGTTCGTGCCGAAGGACCCCGCGAAACGCGCGGAATGCCTGTCGTGGCTCTTCTGGCAAATGGGCAGCGCGCCGTATCTCGGCGGCGGCTTCGGCCACTTCTACGCGTATGCACCGAGCAAGTTGGAATATCCGATCGACCGCTTCGCGATGGAAGTGAAGCGTCAACTCGACGTGCTCGACAAGCGCCTCGCGGACAGCGCCTATATCGCCGGCGACGAATACACCATCGCCGACATGGCGATCTTTCCGTGGTACGGCGGTCTCGTGAACGGCTGGCTGTACGACGCGGCCGGCTTCCTCTCCGTGCACGAATATCGTCACGTGCGGCGCTGGGCCGAAACCATCGGCGCGCGTCCCGCCGTTAAGCGCGGCCGCATGGTCAATCGTACTTTCGGCGAGCCGTCCAGCCAGTTGCACGAGCGTCACGACGCGTCCGACTTCGATACGCGCACGCAGGACAAGCTGTCCGCCGACAAGTAGCGCTTCATGGAACTGCGCCATGGAGTTGCGCAGCGTGCGCGCCGCATCCGAACATCTGCACGTCACGCAACCGGCCATCTCGCGGCAGATTCGGGATCTCGAAGAGGCTATCGGCGCTACGCTTTTCGAACGCACCACGCGCGGCATGAAGCTGACGTCCGCGGGTATCGCGTATCTAAGCGAAGCGCGCGATATCCTCGCGCGCGTCGATGCGGCGAACCGGCTCGCGCATCGCATCGCGCCAGGCGAGCAAGGCCGCTTGCGCGTGGGGTTCGTCGAGAACGCATCGTGGAGCGGACTCGTATCGTCGACGTTGAGCGCGTTTCAACATTCCGCGAGCGATGTCGCGCTCGAATTGCAGCCGATGAACACGCCCGAGCAACTCGACGCCATTGCCGCCGAGCGTCTCGACGTGGCTTTTGTTATCGCTTCGGCGCATTGCCCGAAGGCTTCGGGATCGTCGAAATTCGACGTCGGCACTTCCACGCCGATCCAGTTCGCTTCCGATCCCCATCAACGGTGCAGGTCGGCGAAGCGAGAGCGCGCATGCCAATGTTCTTACACGCACCGATAGAATCCGCTGCGTGCGGACGGCGAAAAAGAAGAAGGGGCTAATCGAAATCTTGCCGCATACAAGATGTTTTTTCTGATATCCGGTTTACTTCTACATCAGAACAAAGTAATCTTTCCCCGCTGAGCCGTTCCCGGCAGGCCATTGCCTCGAATGAATGGCAATCGCTCGACAGTCAGAAGTTTTGACATCCCCTGTGCATTTTCCCCGCACATCTTACCGATGATCGAAGCATGAAGTCCCTCGGTCTTCATCGAGCATTTCGTTTGGATCACTAACTACATTGCGATCCCTGACGGATAGAGACGGACACGCGTCCACCATTTACAAAGCTATCCGGGCGCACTTCTCCGTTAGTCATACTAATTGATATGAACAATAGAATCGCATCCTCTTTGTATCGTTTCATCACCGCAGCGATCCTCGCGAGCGTCATGCTCGCCGCATGCGGCGGCGACAACAGCGCCGTCGACACCGCCGCCACCGGCAAGGACGCCGCAGCGCCGAAGTCGACCGCGAAGGCCGCGAGCGGCAGCGGCTCCATCTTCTATGGCATGAACGGCCATAACACCAACGGCGGCGCGTACGACTCCACGAGTCCGCAGACACAGCTCGCGCAGTTGCAGGAACTTGGCGCGACGATCTATCGGAACGACGTGTACAGCCAGGCATCGGCGAACATGCTTGCGGGCATCGCGAAGACGATGGAAGACGGCGGCGTGACGATGTATCCGGTCATGCTCCTGACGCTCAACTACAACAGCGAGGACGAGGCCTACAATGCGGGCTTCAAACTCGGCCAGCAGACCGCGAGCAGCTATCACTACAAGTACTACGAGGTCGGCAACGAGCTGGAAGCAAAGGCGCTCAATGGCAATGTGGACGGCACGGTTTGGCACCAGTACAACAACTGGACCTACATGCTCGCGCGCGGCGTGATGCGCGGCATGATCGCGGGCGTGAAGTCGGTCGATGGCTCCGCGAAGATCGTGCTGGGCGGCACGTGGCTCCACACGGCATTCTTCCAGATGCTCGCCGATGGCTCGCAGCCCGACGGAAGCTGGGGGCATCCCACCGTGAGCTGGGACATCACCTCGTGGCACTGGTATTCGAGCCAGGGCGACATCACGAACGCATGCGGCGGCACGGGCTGTCATGACGTGCTCCAGACGCTGCACGACATGGGCAAGCCGATCTGGATCAACGAGTTCGGCGTGCGTCCGGAATACGGCTCGTATAACCAGATCGCAAGCTACATGACGGGCAACACGATGATGGCGCAATTCGCGAGCGTCGCGTCCAAGTACAACATTCAGTCGATTCAGGGCTTCCAGCTCTACGACGATAGCGAAGGCAATTACGGACTCGTCGAAGGCGACGGCGTCACGAAGAAGGCCGCTTACTGGGCGTACAAAGACTTCGTGCAGAACCGCCCGATGTAAGAAACGGAAAGGCGCGTGCGCTCACGCGCGCCAAATCGCCGTTATCGCGGCTTGCAGAACCGCATAACGACGAGGCTGAGCGATGCACATCAACCCTGCGGCCACGGGCGCGCCCGCCGCGCTGCGAGGCGCTGCTCGTCAACAGCGCGACGACTCGCTGGGACAGGCGCGCGTTCAGCAGCGAACCGATGTCGTATCTGTCCGCGAACTGACGCTCGTGCGGCAAGGCAGACTCTCGTGACCGCGCGCTACGAAACGAATGGCCTGAGCATCGACCGATTCGCGAGCGCGCGGCAGAAGCTCGATGCACTGGTGGACCGGATGGTGGTTTCGTGCACACAGTGAGCTGCGCTTTTCCTTACGCCATCTTTCCGATGCCATGACGCGCATGTAAGCGATGCTAATCTGCCCACGCTGTTGTTCTTCACCGACCCCTCTTGCGGCTCGCCATCGTTCTTCGGGCGAGCCGTCTTTTTGTCCGGATCAGCGGATTTCGCCGGGCCGTTCGTGCAACGGCTGACGGTAGCACGCACGCAGCCCTCCTTCGATGTTTTGGAGCTGAAAATGGCCGCCGCTGCGTCGCGCCGTCTCGGCCACGATCGAAAGACCCAGGCCGCTGCCCGAGGAAACCGTGCCCGGAATGCGGTAGAACGGCTCGAGCACGCGCGATAACTGGTCTTCGGGAATGCCCGGCCCCGAGTCCTTCACTTCGAGCAGCAAGTCCTCCGCATTCAGCATGACGGACACATCCACGCGGCCGCCCGGCGGCGTGTAACGAACCGCATTGTCGACGAGATTGCGCAACACGACGGCGAGCGCGGGCGCATCGGCGATCACCTGGACGTCATCGACGTGATGCAGCCCGAGATCGACGCGCTTGTCCTCGGCCATGTTCACGGTCTGAATCACGACGTCGCTCGCCAACTCCCGAAGCGACACGGCGGACGGTTTTATCGACGAACCGTGCTGTGAACGCGCGAGCGCGAGCAATTGCTCGACGAGCCGCGCCGTTCGCCGTATCGCGCCGAGGAAGGAGACGAGCCTCTCGCGCGCGACGAGCGCGTTGTCCGCGGCGCTCAAGTGCTCAGCCTGCAAGGACAGAGCCGCAAGCGGCGAGCGCAGTTCGTGCGCGGCGTCCGCGATGAATCGCCGTTGCTGGGACATGGCGTCCTTGAGTCGCTCGATGAGCCGGTTGATCGACGTGACGAACGGAAGCAATTCCTTCGGGATACCCTCTTCGGACAGCGCGTCGAGCGTCGCATCGTCCTGCAGGTCGACGACGCTGGCGAGGCGACGCACCGGCAACAGCATTCCGCGCACCAGGAAGACGACCAGTGCAACCAGAACGGGGGTGAGCGCGAGCATCGGGAACAAGGTTCGCAACGCGCCGTCGGTGGCGATTTCGTCTCGTATCATCGAAAGCTCCGCGACCGCGATGCGCTCGCCGGAATGCAGCGTGCGCACATCGACACGCCAGTTCGCGCCGTCTGCCTCGAGGTTATGCAGGCCGTCTGGAAGCGTCGCAGGAACCGTGATCGGCGCCGCGTTCGCGCCATCCTGCGACGGCCCCAGCCGCGCGATGACGAGCCGCACGTCCGAATCCTGGCTGCCTTGCCAGGCGACCGAGGCCGTATTGAGCACGAGCTTTCTCGCGTCGATCAGCGCGCCGATCTCGCGCAAGTGACCGTCCTGCAGTTTGTTCGCCTCGTGATAGGCAGCGCCGAAAGACGCACCGCCCGCGATCACGCTCAACGCCACGACGACGGGAGCGATCCACCACGTCAGTCGCGACGTCATGGACCGCGGCGCGCGATTCTGTCGACCATCCATTCGACACCTCGTTCTTATGTAATTGCAGCGCTTTTCTTCTGCCGCCTTCGTGCGTGCCCGACATCGTAAAGCATCGGAAAGCGCCGCCTTCAGCACCGGCAAATGCTAAAGTCCGCAAGTGGTCGGACCAGTGAGAAACACCGTGCTCGAAGACAATCACGAAGACGCGCTGCAAATCGCCGATATCGTCGCCGGACGCATCGAGGGCCTGATCGTCGATGGCGTGCTGAAGCCCGGTCAGGCGCTGCCTTCCGAGCGTCGCCTGACCGCCAAGCTGGGCGTCTCGCGATCCGCCGTGCGCGAGGGGCTGAAGGTGCTGCGCACGCGCGGGATCATTGAAACATCGCATGGACGCGGGTCGTTCGTCGCTGCGCTCACCACGCAACCCGCACTCACACCGATGATGCATCTGCTCGGCTCGCAACCGCGCACGCTGTACGACATCTTCGAAGTGCGCAAGATGCTCGAAGACGAATCCGCGCGTCTTGCCGCGCTGCGTGGCACGCAGGCGGATTTCGCGCTCATCACGCGCCGTTACGAGGAGATGCTCGCCGCAAACGAAAGCGACATCGGCGAGCGGCATCGTCAGAAGGTCAGCACGCTCATGAAGAGACGTTGCAGCCGTCCCATCGTCGTCGAATCGGCGAGCATGCCCACGTCCGCCTGCTCGATGCGCGCATTCGCCACCTTGTTCGACGCCACGTAATCCAGTTCTTCGACCATCACACAGCGGCTTGCTGCAATGCAACGCGCGCAGCGAGATGGTATGACTGTTTCGGCTTGAAAAGCGGGTTAACGTGAATTAAAAGTGGCCGGATAGCTTCATATAGTCAATCTATCTCGGACGGGCCATCTTCTATTGGGCAAAACCCAAATACCGGAATTCAGGCATGGCCACGGGATGAATAGAACAACGAATTAACAAGGTATTCCAAAAGAACATTCGAATAAGTTGCCAACGCATGGAGGAACTACTGACATGAAACGCCGCACCGTGTTAGCCGCGCTCGCCGCCGCGCCGCTGGGCGCAATGCTTCCGATGACGAGCTTCGCGCAGAAACCCATCGTGCTCGGCTTCGCGCAGGTGGGCGCCGAAAGCGAATGGCGCACCGCGAACACCGAGTCGATCAAGTCGAGCGCGAAGGAAGCCGGCATCGACCTTAAATTCTCCGACGCGCAGCAGAAGCAGGAAAACCAGATCAAGGCGATCCGCTCGTATATCGCGCAGAAGGTCGATGTGATCGCGTTCTCGCCCGTGGTCGAAACGGGCTGGGAAACCGTGCTCGTCGAAGCCAAGAACGCGAAGATTCCCGTCGTGCTCACCGACCGCGCGATCAGCAGCAAGGACGAGTCGCTCTATGTCACGTTCATCGGCTCGGACTTCACCGAGGAAGGCCGCAAGGCGGGCCGCTGGCTGCTGGAGAAAGAAAAAGGCAAGCCGGGGCCGATCAATATCGTCGAATTGCAGGGCACGGTAGGCTCGGCGCCGGCGATCGATCGCAAGAAAGGCTTCGAGGAAATCATCAAGGGCGATCCGAGATTCAAGATCATCCGCTCGCAGACGGGCGACTTCACGCGCGCGAAGGGCAAGGAAGTGATGGAGGCGTTCCTCAAGGCCGAAGGCAAGAACATCAACGTCCTCTATGCGCACAACGACGACATGGCGATCGGCGCGATCCAGGCGATCGAGGAAGCGGGCATGAAGCCGGGCCAGGACATCGTCATCATTTCGGTGGACGGCGTGAAGGGCGCGTTCGAAGCGATGATGGCGGGCAAGCTCAATGTATCGGTCGAATGCAGTCCGCTGCTCGGGCCGCAACTGATGTCGGTCGTGAAGGACATCAAGGCGGGCAAGGCGGTGCCCAAGCGCATCGTCACGCAGGAAAGCATCTTCCCGATGGAGGTCGCGGCGAAGGAATTCCCCAACCGGAAGTACTGAGCGGAAGTATTGATCGCCGATGACATCGCCCGTACTGGATTTGCGCGGCATCGACAAGCGCTTCGCTGGCGTGCATGCGCTGCAGGACGTGAACCTCACGCTCTATCCGGGTGAGGTTCACGCGCTCATGGGACAGAACGGCGCGGGCAAGTCGACGCTCATCAAGGTGCTGACAGGCGTCGTGAGCCTCGATGCCGGGGAGATCCTGCTCGACGGCCGCGCCATTCGTCCCGATTCGCCGCTGGCGGCCCAAAAGCTCGGCATCAGCACGGTGTATCAGGAAGTGAATCTCTGCCCGAATCTTTCCGTGGCGGAGAACATTTTCGCGGGCTACTTTCCGCGGCGCGGCGCATTGCACGGATTTCGCATCGACTGGGATGCGACGAACAGGCAAGCGCGTGAATTGCTTGCGCGCATCGGGCTCGATATCGACGTCACGCGCGTATTGACGAGCTATTCGGTCGCCGTGCAGCAGATGGTGGCGATTGCGCGGGCGCTGAAGCTATCGTCGAAAGTATTGATACTCGACGAGCCGACTTCAAGCCTCGACGATGAAGAAGTCCGCCGCCTCTTCGACGTACTGCGCCGCCTGCGCGGCGAAGGTCTCGCTATTCTGTTCGTCACGCACTTTCTGAATCAGGTCTACGCGATCTCGGACCGCATCACGGTACTGCGCAACAGCCGGCGCGTGGGCGAATGGCGCGCGAGCGAGCTGGGCACGCAGGCGCTCATCGCCGCGATGCTCGGTCGCGAACTTGCCGCCGCACAGGCGCGTCAAGCGCCGCCCGACGATGTCGACACGAACCCGAACGAAGCGGCTTTGCTCGACGCCACGCGCCTCGGCCAGAAAGGTCAGCTGCAACCGCTCGATCTGCGCGTGCGCGCGGGCGAAGTCGTCGGCGTAGCGGGATTGCTCGGCTCGGGCCGCACCGAACTCGCGAAGCTGCTCTTCGGCCTTGAGAAGCCCGACGAAGGCCAGTTGCGCATCGACGGCGCGCCCGTATCGTTCGCGACGCCCGTGCATGCGATCCGTCATGGCATCGCGTTTTGTCCGGAAGAGCGCAAGGCGGACGGCATCGTCGCGGAGTTGTCGCTGCGCGAGAACATCGCGCTCGCGTTGCAAGCCCGCATGGGCGCGCGGCGCTGCCTCACGCGCGCGCAACAGAGCGCGCTTGCGGAGCGCTTCGTGCGCGCGCTCGGCATCAAGGCCGCGACGCTCGACATGCCCATCGGCCTGCTTTCCGGCGGCAATCAGCAGAAGGCGCTCATCGCGCGATGGCTCGCAACCGAGCCGCGTCTCCTGATCCTCGACGAGCCGACGCGCGGCATCGACGTCGCGGCGAAGCAGGAAATCATGGATGAAATACTCCGGCTCGCATCGACGGGCATGGCCGTGCTCTTCATCTCGTCGGAGATTGCGGAAGTCGTGCGTATCGCGAACCGCATCGTCGTATTGCGCGACCGGCGCAAGGTCGGCGAATTGCCCGCGGGAACGAGCGAGGACACCGTGTGCGAAATGATCGGAGCCGAACATGGATGACACGGTGAAGCGTGGAATGCTTCGTTCTGCGATGGAACATCGCCTCGGCTGGCCGATCGTCACGCTGGTTCTGCTGCTCGCATTGAACGCCGCGTTCAATCCGGGCTTTCTGCATGTCGAGTGGCGCAACGGGCATCTGTACGGCAGTTTCATCGATATCCTCAATCGCGCAGCACCGCTCGCCGTCGTCGCGCTCGGCATGACCATCGTGATTGCGACGCGCGGCATAGATATCTCCGTCGGCGCGGTTGTCGCCATCGCGGGCGCGGTCGCCGCATGGGCGATCGGCGGCTCGATCGCGGGCAATGTCACGCGCTTTCCGTTGCCCGTCGTGATCGTGCTGGCGCTCGGCGTCGCCTTGCTGTGCGGATTGTGGAACGGCTTGCTCGTGGCGCGCGCGGGCATGCAGCCGATCATCGCGACGCTCATTCTCATGGTCGCGGGACGCGGCGTCGCGCAGCTCATCACCAGCGGCCAGATCATCACGATCTACTACTCGCCCTACTTCTTCTTCGGCGGCGGTTATCTGCTCGGCGTGCCGGTGTCGATCCTGATCGTCGCGCTCGTGTTCGTGCTGTTGTATCTCGCGATCACGCGCACGGCGCTCGGACTCTTTCTGCAAGCCATCGGCATCAATCCAACGGCCGCGCGCGTCGCGGGCGTGCAGGCGAAGCGGCTCACGCTCGGCGCGTACGCGTTCAGCGGCTTGTGCGCGGGCGTGGCCGGCATTCTCATCAGCTCGAACGTAAAGAGCGCCGACGGCAACAACGCGGGCCTCCTGCTCGAACTCGATGCGATTCTCGCCGTCACGCTAGGCGGAACCGCGCTCACGGGCGGGCGCTTCACGCTCGCGGGCAGCGTGATCGGCGCGCTCATCATCCAGACGCTCACGTATCTGATCTATTCTCTCGGCGTGCCGCCGGAGGTGAATCTCGTGGTGAAGGCCATCGTCGTGTTCGCGGTGATGATGCTGCAATCGGGCGAATTCCGCGCAACGGTTGCGAAGTTCGCGCGCCGCCCTGCTTTATCCGAACGCGAGGTGCGCCGATGAACTCGGGCCTGCCCACGCTCACGCAACATCGCAAGGGTGATGCGCCGCCGCGCAAGTCATCGCGCGGCCGCTATCTGCCGCTCGCCGCGACGGTGTCGCTTTTCATCGCCATATCCGTGCTCGGCTCGGTGATGTACACGGGCTTCTTCTCGCCGCAGGTCTTTCTCAATCTGCTGATCGACAATGCGTTTCTGATCGTCGTCGCCGTGGGCGAAACCTTCGTGATTCTGTCGGGGGGCATCGATCTTTCGGTGGGATCGGTGATCGCGCTCACGACGATGGT
This sequence comes from Caballeronia catudaia, assembly GCF_001544755.2. Taxonomy (GTDB): domain Bacteria; phylum Pseudomonadota; class Gammaproteobacteria; order Burkholderiales; family Burkholderiaceae; genus Caballeronia; species Caballeronia catudaia. The sequence continues at coordinate 27,283 of NZ_FCOF02000033.1, forward strand.
ATCCGCCGCGCTCGTCGAGAAAGCGGGCTGGCATCCGCTCGTGGTCATCCCGCTCGTGCTCGCGATGGGCACGGCGTTCGGCACGCTCATGGGCTGGCTGATCGCGCGCTTTCGCTTGCAGCCGTTCATCGTGACGCTGGCGGGCATGTTCCTCGCGCGCGGGCTGTGCTATCTCATCAGCATCGATTCGATCAGCATCACGAACCCGTGGTACGCGACGGTTTCGCAGATTCGCATTCCGGTGATGACCGGCGCGTCGCTTTCGCTCGGCGCGGTGATCGCGCTCGTCGTGCTCGCGCTCGCGGTGTTCGTCGCGCATTACACGCCGTTCGGGCGCACCATCTATGCGGTCGGCGGCAATCCGCATTCCGCGCTGCTGATGGGCCTGCCAGTGAATGCCGCGACTATCGGCGCCTTTGCTTTGTCGGGCTTCTGCTCGGCGCTCGGCGGCGTGCTCTTCACGTTCTACATGCTCTCGGGTTATGGCCTGCACGCGATGGGCCTGGAACTCGATGCCATCGCTTCGGTCGTCATCGGCGGGACGCTGTTGACGGGCGGTGTCGGCTATGTGATCGGCACGCTGTTCGGCGTGCTGTTGCTCGGCATCATCCAGACGCTGATCTCGTTCGACGGCTCGCTCAGTTCGTGGTGGACGAAGATAGCGGTCGGCGCGTTGCTGCTCGTGTTCTGTCTGTCGCAGCGCGCGTTCGGCGACCGCGCGGCGGCAAAGCGCTGACGACGATATGGACTATCGCCATCCACAGCCCCGCAAGAGCATGCACGCGCGCATCGTGCAGGAGCTCGGCGTCGATATCGTGAGCGGCAAGCTCAAGCCGGGCGACCGTCTGCCCGCCGAAGCCAGGCTATGCGAAGCATATGGCGTGAGCCGGCCGGTGCTGCGTGAAGCGACGCGCGTGCTGGTCGCGAAGGGGCTCGTGCTGTCTAAGCCGCGTCTTGGCAGCGTGGTGCGTCCGCGTGATGAATGGCACACGCTCGATCCCGATGTGCTCTTCTGGACCATCAACAGCGTGCATGAGGGCGAGTTCTTTCAGTCGTTGCTCGTGGTGCGCAGGATCGTGGAACCGGCGGCGGCGGCGCTCGCCGCATCGAACGCGACCGAGGGCGATGTCGCGCGTATCCGCGATGCTTATGAGCGCATGTCGCGCGCGGCCACGTCAGAGGAATTGCTTGCGCCGGATCTCGAGTTTCATCGCGCGATCATGACGGCGACGCATAACGACATGCTGATGTATATCGGGCATATGTTGTCGCTGGCGCTGTCGGAATCGATCAAGCTGACGAGCCGGCATCCCGATACGCATGCGCTCTCTTTGCCGCGGCACAAGGCCATTCTTACCGCGATTGCGAATCATGATCCGCTTGGCGCGCGGCATGCGAGCCTCGTGCAACTGGATAATGCGCGGGCGGATGCGGAGAATGTGTTGTCGGCGGTTTATCAGGAATAGGTGTTACGCCCTACGCCGCCACGCGTTGTCATTCAAGGCACGCATCAGCACCTCGACAGTCCATCGTTCATGGACCGCCTGCCGAATCAGCGCTTGCTGACTCTTCGGCGCAAGACCACCGACAGGCGGATCGCGATCCAGATTCGTCGGAAACGCATAACCTTCCGCGCACGACGCGATGACCGCATCGATCTCCTGATCGCTCATTACGCCCGTCGCCGTGTAATCGAGCAGCACCGGATAAACGGCTTCGCACATGCGCGTGCGATCGAGCGTTTCCATCGCCCGCCCATATGCCGACGACACTTGCAGCAGATTCGCCATGCGTTGCACATCGCGCGTGCGATTCGCGCCGGCCGCATGAAACAGCGCCGGGCTGAAGAACAACGCATCGCCCTTTTCGAGCGGCAGTTGCACATAGTGCGCTTCGAAGTACTCGCGAAAGTCGGTACGCCGCCACGCGACATAACCTTGCGCATAACGTTGCGAGAACGGCAGCAATTGCGTCGGTCCGCTTTCGACAGGCATGTCGCCATGCGCGACCGCGCCTTGCAACGTGAGAAACGGCGACATCGCGTGAACATGCGCTGGATAGCGCCGCACTTCCTCCGCGCTCTGAAAACCGAGGTGATAGTCGCGATGCGCCTGTTGCGCGCCTCCGCCCGGGCGCACGACATTGACTTGCGATGTCATCTGATACGCTGGGCCGAGCCACGCTTGCGCCGCACAGTCGATGAACCGGTTGGCGAAGTAGCGCGCATACACATGAGGCGCTTGCAGACAGAGCTTTTCCTGCGCGTTCCAGATGCGATCGTTAGCGCCGGCCTTCGCGAAGTGATCGCCCGGATTCGTGCCCCGCTCGTGCTCTTGCCGGATGATCCATTCGAAAATCGCGGTCGCTTCGTCGACGGGAGCGACATCCGCATACGCATGCCTGAGCACGAAGACACCGGCGCCATCGCGCAGGACGCTGGCCCACTCTGCTTGCAGCGTCATGCGCTTGTCCGGATCGTTCAATACATCGTGAAGCGCGCCGCAGTCATAGAGCGGTATTCTCTTCTCGCTGCCGGCCGCGAATGCGAGTTTCACCGCGTCGTCGCGGGCGAGCAAATTCGAAAACGCGTCGAGCGAGCAATCGCTTTCGCTGTACCAGTTCGTCTCGTTCATGTCTCGCTCCGTTTTCAATAAGAATAACGGCTTGCGCAATCGAGCGGGAAAATGAGCAGACGGCGGCTGCAAGCTGAATCACTTCAGCGGATCGTGGCCCCAGTTCATCAGCGAGTAACGCCAGTGCGAATGCTCCACTTCATGCGGACGCTGCGCGAGATGTCGCTTGATATAGCCGATCACCTTGCGCATGTGCGCGTAGTCGCTGTCGGTGAGATCGACCTTCCTTGAAGGCGCCATAGATCGCGGCGGTGTCGTCGTCCGTCGATTGCGATCCAACGCTTCAGCGAACACCGCTCCCGGCAGACTTCAATCGCGCGTCAGAGACTCGCTCGGCTTCGGCAGAAAATGCAGCACCACCTTCAGCGTATAAATGACGATGATCGTGCCTGCGAGATCGCCGACGAACATCGCGAGGAATCTCGAAACGATGTCGTGGCTATCGCCTTGAAGATAGAACCAGATGTTATGAAGCAGCGGCCCGGCTATGGCGTAAGCGACCATCAACACCATGAGCCGCGCCGCCGTGAGATTCGACAGCGACGCATTCAGTCCATAGATCTCGCGCGCCAGGCGATAGACCGCATAAGGCGCGATCGTCGCGATGATTCCGCCGGCGAATGCACGCACGGGATCATTGGGAAAGAAGTAGAAGAAATCGACGAGCCAGCTCGCAATCAATAGCCCGATCGCGCCGTCCGCGCCGAAAAGCAGCGTGCCCAGTAGCCGGATGCCGGCCGGCAGATAAACCCAGTTCACGCCGCGCACGAACTCGGAATGAACGAAGATTTCCTGATTGGCCCAGAGCGAGCCGATGAATACGAGCGCCGTGCCGACGACGGAGCATAAACGCAGTTGAAAGAAAGACATATGGCGTGCCAGTGAGCGGCGGCAAGGTCGCTCATCTTAACGCAGCACCGCTAAGGCCGCGCTTTACCGGCGGCATCGCTCACCGCACATGCGGCATGCTTCGGCGACACTTGAAGCTTCAACGCGATCCGCTCCAGTTCTTCCAGCAAACACCGCAGCTCGGCTTGCTGATCGGGCGCGATCGTCGGTGCATGCTGCAATTCCTCGATGCGTTCGCGCCAGTACGACACCGGCCACGCCGCGCTGCGATGCCAGTGGCGCGAGCGGATCATCCGTCCGAGATGATCGATTTCCTGCTCGATGAAATGCGCCGTGATGTAAGTGAAATCGCGTTCCTGAGCCACGTCCATGCCCCCGATTTGGCCCGTGCGACTAAGAACGCAGTGCTCGTCGCATCGCTTGCCCTGGAGGTCGATCTTATCACTCTCTTATCAGTTTGATAAACAGATACTACGCGAAACCGTGTTTCGTTTTCTGGCCGATGCTATGATTCTCCGTCTCGGTGGAATGGTTTTTTCATGGCCAAAAAGAACGTTTTCGATGCCTATTTTCGCTTCCTGAATCTGGCTCAGGCGGTGCAGGCATTGCCCTCGGTGCCCAAACTCGACGCCGCCGAGGAACGTTTGCTGGAAGCGCTTACGGCGTCGTGGCATGCCGGACGAACGCTGACGGTCACGGAAACGATGGCTTTGTCGGTCGCGGGCGCGCCGGCCACCGTGCATCGCAAGCTGACGAGCCTCCGGAAGCAAGGGCTCGTTTCCGTCGGCGAGAGCAGCGACGATCTGCGCATCAAGACCGTCGTCCCGACGCGCAAAGCGCTGGAATACTTCGAAAAGCTCGCCGCGTGTCTCGAAGAAGCGAAGAAGCGCTGAGCCCAGCGCGTCACGCAAGCTGACAGAATCGAAGGCCATTCCTGAACGGATCGAAGATCTGCATCTGACGGCCCGAGTCCACTTCGTCGATGCCGTGTCGCATCATGCGCGCGCGAACGCCTCGCCCTCTTGCTCCAGCCATGACCGAAATATAACGATGAGTTCATCACCGGCTCTTTCGTCGGCGACATAGGTGCAGTAACTCCGCGACGGCAGACGCGGTCCCGCGAAAGGCGCGATGAGCCGCCCCGTGGCGAGGTCGTCGGCGACGAGTGCAGTAGGCCCCATCGCGATGCCCATGCCATCGACAGCCGCCTGCAAGGTCAGATAGAAGTGGTCGAAAGTCAGCACCGCCGCGGGCGTGAACGCGGGCATGTTCGCCTGCGCGATCCAGTCCGGCCAGACGCGCGGCAAGCTCGACGTATGCAGTAGCGTGTGCCGCCGCATGTCTTCCGGCACGGCAAGCGGCAATCGCTTCGGGAGCGCGGGACTGCACACGGGCAAGCGCTCCTCCGCCAGAAAAGGCCGCATCGCGTAGCCATAGAACGTGTCGGGACCGCCGCGGATCACGATGTCGTAGACATCCCTCAGACTTTCCACCGGCTCGTTCGATGTCTCGATCCTGACTTCGACATCGGCATGACGCGCACGGAACCGTTCCAGCCGAGGCACGAGCCAGCGCAAGGTGAAGGTGGCGGGCGCATTCACGCTGAGCGTGCGCGACACGGCTTTCGACAGACCATAGCGCGCCGTGGCTTGCGCGAGCTGATCGAAAAGCGGCGCGATTTCCGCGAGATAGACGCGCGCCGCCGCTGTGAGCACGACGCGCCGGTTATGGCGCTCGAACAAGGGCGCGCCGAGCCACGCTTCCAGCAGGCGCACTTGCTGGCTGATCGCGCCGTGCGTCACATGCAGCTCCGCCGCGGCTTCCTTGAAGCTGCCGAGCCGCCCCGCCGCTTCGAACGCGCGCACCGCATTGAGCGAAGGCAATGCCTGTCTCATGTCGCGAGAGATTTTCTAACGTGAAGGCGCAATTTAAATGGTTTGTTACGTCCTTACAAGATAGATATTCTATGAAGTATCTGCCACGTAACCAGAACGGAACGCATGCTCAGCTATACCGGCGGTGTCGTCCTCTTCGCAGCGCTGCTGCACGCAAGCTGGAATGCGATGCTCCACGGCAATCGCGACCGGTTCCTGTCGATGACGTGGATGAGCGTCGCGATCGGCGTCGTGTCCGCGTTCGTGGTCGTGTATCTGCCGATGCCGCCGAAAGCCGCGTGGCCGTACATCGTCGCATCGGGGCTCGTGCATATCGTCTATAACCTGAGCCTCGTGCGCGCGTATCGCCGCGGCGATCTCGCGCAGGCTTATCCGATCGCGCGCGGCTCGTCGCCGATGCTCGTCACGCTCGGCGCGGCCCTCTTCGCGCACGAGTCGATCGGCGCGCTGCACGCACTCGGCATCGTGCTGATCTCGGGCGGCATCATGGCGCTCGCGCTGCACGGCGGCCGTGTATCGCGCGCGGGCGCGCTCGCCGCGCTGACGACGGGCGCGACCATCGCGGTCTATACCGTCATCGACGGCATCGGCGTGCGCCTCTCCGACGGCGAAGCGATCACCTATACCGCGTGGATGTTCATGTTCTACTGGTTCATGCCCGTGATCTTCGTCGCGAAGCGCGGCCTGCCCGCGCTGTGGACGCCGCTCAAAGATGCGCCGATGGCCGTGGGCTCGTCGCTTGCGGGCGGCCTCGCGTCGATCGCCGCCTACGGCATCGTCATCTGGGCGATGCAGGCCGGCGCGATGGGCGCGGTATCCGCGTTGCGCGAGACGAGCGTCGTGTTCGCGGCGCTCATCGGACGGGTGTTCCTGCAGGAGCCGGTCAGCGCGAAACGCTGGCTCGCGTGCGTGGTCGTCGCGGCGGGCGCGGTGTGTCTCGGGACGTGAGTCGTGGGTCGCGCGTCGTGCTCGTGCGCCGAACTGAACCGAAAGCCTGCCTTTGATCGGCGAATCGGGATTGCATGAGGTTCGATAAATTGCCCGTCGTGGCATTGGGCCCGACGGCGAAACCAGAAGAACCGAGAACCAACTTGCATCCCGTACACGAATGGCACGCGGCGCCCCTTCCCGCCGATGAAGCGAGGCGACTGCATCTGCTGCGCAGCCTCGATCTGCTCGACACGCCGCAGGAAGAAGTCTTCGACCGTGTGACGCGCGTCGTCGCGGAGCTGCTGGATGTGCCGATCGCGCTGGTATCGCTCGTCGACGAGCATCGGCAATGGTTCAAGTCGCGCCTCGGGCTGGACGTATGCGAAACCGCGCGCGACGTGTCCTTCTGCGCGTATGCGCTGCATTCGGAGCGCCTGCTGCTCGTCGAGGATACGCATGCCGATGCGCGCTTTGCGGGCAATCCGCTCGTCACGGGCGCGCCGCATGTCCGCTTCTATGCCGGCGTGCCGCTGCGCTCGTCGGGCGGACTCGTGCTCGGCACGCTGTGCGCGATCGACACGAAGCCGGGAACACTGAGCGCATCGAAACAGGCGGCGTTGTGCGATCTCGCGGCCACTGTCGAGCGCGAGATCGTGCAACGGGAAGCCGCGCGCGAAACGCGCGAGATTCAGGAAGTCGACCGCCGCAAGCTGCGCCTTTCCGAGTCGCGCTTTCACACGATTTTCCAGCAGACGCCGACGGGCAAGGCCATCGTCGATCTGAGCGGCCGCTTCATCGAAGTGAATCCGAAGCTGTGCGAGATCACCGGCTACAGCGCCGACGAACTCGTGACGATGAACTTTCAGCAGATCACGGAAGAAGCCGATCTGCCCGACGACATGGAACTCGTCGCCGAATTGCTCGACGGTACGCGAAAGACGTATTCGCTCGAAAAGCGCTATCGCCGCCGCAACGGCGCAACGATATGGGTCGACCTCAGTGTCGCGCTGATTCGCGACGAACGCGGCGAGCCGCTGCACTTCGTCAGCGTGGCGCAGGACATCACGAGCCGCAAGCACAGCGAGCAGATGTTGCGCGATTACCGTCAGGAGCTCGAACGCCGCGTGCTCGGCCGCACGTCCGAACTCACGAGCAGCCGCGCGGCGTTGCAGACGATCACGGACAATTTGCCCGTGCTCATCGCCCATGTCGATGCGGACCTGCGCTACCGCTTCAACAATCAGGTGTATCGGGACGTGTTCGGCGTCGATCCGGCAGCGCTGCGCGGCAAGACCGTGCGCGACGCCATCGGCGCGGCGACCTTCGAGCGCTGCCTGCCGTACTTTCGCCGCGTGCTCGCGGGCGAGCGCGTGACGCACGAGGACATCGTCTACGAAGCCGCGCCGAGCCGCATCTGGAACGCGACGTATATCCCGGAGTATCGGCGCGACAAGGTCGTCGGCTTCTACATCATGTCGCAGGACATCACCGAGACGAAGCGGCGCGAGAATCAGATGCGCTCCGAAGTCATGCTCGACGCGCTGACGGGCCTGCCGAACCGCCGCGCGCTCGCCGAGCAGCTCGCGCTCCACGTCGATGCCGCCCGCGCCGACGACGTGCCGTTCGCGCTGTTCTTCATGGACCTGGACGGCTTCAAGAACGTCAACGATCAGCACGGCCACGATGCCGGCGACGCGCTGCTCCGGCAAGTGGCCGCGCGCCTGAAAAAGACCACGCGCGCGGGCGATCTCGTCTGCCGTCTCGCGGGCGACGAGTTCGTGCTGCTCGCGCGCGGCATTGCGTCGTCGAGCGCGTGCAGCCGGATCGCGCAGGACATCTGCCGCGCCATCGGCCGGCCTTTCCACGTGGGCAATGGCGAAGCGCGGCTCGGCACGAGCGTCGGCATCGCGATGTGCGCGGGCGGCTTCGATACCTCGGCGGAAGCGCTGCTCGCCGAAGCGGATCGCGCGATGTACGAAGCGAAGCGGAAGGGCCGAAACGGCTTTCGCTTCGCGTCGATGCCGGCGGACGCCGCGCCCGCGGTCGATCACTGTCTCGAAGCGGCCGGCGAGACCGCGCTGCATCTCTGAAATTTCACGATGCGCAATCGAAGTCCGGTTTTCGAAAAGTGCGCTGCATGGCAGCACGGCGCGGGTTGCGCATCGGACAATCGGCTTTCGCATCGTGAAAATATGCGTGCAATTCATTGAAACGTAACCAATTTTATTTGGTGCTCGACACCACGCATCGCCGCTGCCCGCCCGTCTTTCTTCGATAACCTCTTATACAAGAGGTGCGCTTCGCGCCCGACGCTTTCCAATCACGCTGGAGAAACGCGATGCAGAACGTCTATATCGAACCGATGCCGAAGGGTCAGTGGGGGCCGATCGACGGCTACACACTCGAATTTCATGACGGCACGAAGATCACGCAGCAGGTCTATCGCTCGGAGCGGCTCGCCGCCGACGAGATCAGGCTGCGCGGCTACTCGCCTTTGATCGCGAAGGTGCGCGTGACCGACAAGGCCGTCGACGAGCACTGGCAAGCCGCCTGATCGCCCGAGGCACTTCATCGACCTGTTCCCTTATCGCGCGCGGCGAACCCTTCACGTTGCCCTTCTCGCCGCGCGCGATGTCATCAAACCGTCGACAGGGCCATGCATTCGCGGTTCGGCTATCCGGTCGTGATCGCCGCGATCGTCACGATCGACACTTTGCTTTTCCGCTGGTTTCGAAAGGCGAAGTGGATCTGAACACGGACGCTTTCGCCGGCAACCACGCCGACTAATTTTTCCGGCTCGGCTTCCAGCTTCCGTCGGCGGTCATCGCGGGTTTGACCGGTGCAGGAATGGCCGCGACCTTCTGAAAATCCTTCGTCCCGGATTTGCCTTTCGCGACTTCCTGGCGGCGCGCTTGCGGCTTGCTCGTCTGCTGTGGTTTCGGTTCCGTCTTCGATGCCTGACGTTGCGAGGACTTCGCACACGCACGATCGGACTTTTGCGAGCACGTGGCGGCAGCTTTGGGAGCAGCTTTGGGAGCGACCTTATGCGATGCCTGTGTGCGAGGCGCGACGTTCTTCTTTGCGGCCGGGCGTTCGTGGACGGCCGCTTGCGGCGTGCTCTCCTTGCTCGATGCGACGACCGGAATCAGCGGCGACGCCGTATCGGCCGGCGGGCGCGCTGCATCGGGCGCGCGGCCTTCGACGGTCCTGGCGGCGACGCCGATCTTCGGCGCCGCTTCGCTGACCGGCCCCGCGACGGCGACCGGCACCGCTGCGGCACGCGCCGTCGATCCATGATTTTCGAAGTAAGCGCGCGCGAGCACGCAGGCGCCGAGCACGACGCCCGCCATCGCGACCGTCGCCAGCATGGAATTCGACGTGCGTTGCGGCTGCTCCAGCGCATGAGCAGTCGCAGGCGCCGACAGACGCGGCTCGCGCCCTTCGATGTGGCTCAGCTTTTTTTCGACGCGGTCCGCTTCGCCGTAATCGTGAAAACGGCGCGTCACGCCGCGCGCCGCCACGACCGCACGCACCGCGGTTTCCGCGCCTCTCGTCAGCACGGCCCCGTTCCGATCCGCGCCGCAAAAAGGACATGCGCTCTCTTCCACTGACGAAAGCGTTTCACACCGCGGGCAGATGACCGAATAAGGCGACGGGCGAACGCCTTGCTGATCCACTGTCACATCACACTCCTTCCGAATGATTCCGGAGGGTCGATCGACACATCAGCGATCGCCCGTTCGCAAGCAATGCATACGAATCCACCGTAGCATACCGGCCGACGTTGCGAAAGACGAAAGAATCCGCGTGCGATTCAGCATGGATTCGTCAGCAGAATCACGCTCGGCGCTACTTCAATCCGCCGACGATACGCTCCATCTCGACTTCGTCGAACGCGCGCATGGTCGTCGTGCGGACATTGCCCAGCGCGCCGAGCGTGAGGCCGAGACGGGTCATCGTTTCATCGTCGGGCGAATCGACCGAAGCGACCAGGTCGTAGGCGCCGAGCGTCCAGTGCAATGATCTGAGCGTCGCGCCCATCGCCTGGCTCGTTTCGCCGAAAGCGCGTGCCCGCTTGATCGTGTCCTTCGCGCTGCGCACGCCCTGATCGGTCCAGTTCAGCAACATGATGTAGGTGGCCATGTCGTCCTCGTCGAGTGAGAGTGACACTGCCGCACGCGGACGAGCGCAGCCGCCGCGTGCGCAGCGTTTTCTATGCGTGGAAAAAGAGGCAAAGAAAAAAGAAGAGAGGCGGCTATAGCGCGGAAGGTCCGGCGCTTGCGACAAGAAGGCCGCCGATGGGATATCGCCCGGTTTCGCTTTGCGGGCCGCGTCGACTGGCTTGCATATGCGGCGCACGGTCGGGCTGACTGCCTGAAAAAAGTATAGGCGACGCCGTGAGGTGCGAAGGTGCATACATGCTCCGAAACGTTGCCTGCTTCGAAGGATGACGATTACACTCGAACCGTTCCGCGCCGGGCGGTCTGTCTTTTTCTGTCTGTCAGCGCGATCCGTCGCTCACGAACATGGCTCCGAACAAAGCGCATGGTCAACGACCTCTGGTACAAGAACGCAATCATCTACTGCCTGTCCGTCGGCGTGTTCATGGACGCGAACGGTGATGGCGTCGGCGACTTCCGGGGTCTGGTGCGCCGCCTCGATTATCTTCAGGGCCTCGGCATCACGACGATATGGCTGATGCCGTTCCAGCCATCGCCCGGCCGCGACAACGGCTATGACATCTCCGATTACTACAACGTCGATCCGCGCTACGGCACGCTCGGCGACTTCACGGAATTCACCCACGCGTGCCGTCAACGCGGCCTGCGCGTGATGATCGACCTCGTCGTGAATCACACGTCGGATCAGCATCCGTGGTTCAGGGAAGCGCGGCGCGACCCGGCGTCGAAATATCGCGACTGGTACGTGTGGTCGAAGAAGCGGCCGGCCCGCGCGAAAGATGGCGTCGTGTTCCCCGGCGTGCAGAAGTCGACGTGGACCTACGACAAGCAAGCGGCCATGTGGTACTACCACCGCTTCTACGACTTTCAGCCCGACCTGAACACGGCCAACCCCTATGTGCAGGCCGAGCTGCTCAAGATCATGGGCTTCTGGATTCAGCTCGGCGTATCGGGGTTTCGCATGGATGCGGTGCCGTTCGTCATCGCCACCAAGGGTGCGCAGGTGAAGCGGCCGGTCGAGCAATACGACATGCTGCGCATGTTCCGCGAGTTCCTGCAATGGCGCCAGGGCGACGCCATCATTCTCGCGGAAGCGAACGTGCTGCCCGACACCGACATGCAGTACTTCGGCGATGCCGGCGAGCGGCTGCAAATGATGTTCAACTTCCAGGTCAACCAGAACACGTTCTATGCCCTCGCGAGCGCGGACGCCACGCCGTTGAAGAAGGCGCTCGAAGCGACGAAATCGCGCGCGGCAACGGCGCAGTGGGGCGTATTCCTGCGCAACCACGACGAACTCGATCTCGGGCGGCTGTCACCTGAACAGCGTGAAACCGTATTCGCCGCGTTCGGCCCGGAACCGGACATGCAGCTCTACAAACGCGGCATCCGACGACGTCTTGCGCCGATGCTCGATGGCGACCGTCACCGGCTGGAGCTTGCGTACAGCCTGATGCTGACGCTTCCGGGCACGCCCGTCGTGCGCTACGGCGATGAAATCGGCATGGGCGACGACCTGCGCCTGCCGGAGCGTGAAAGCGTGCGTACGCCGATGCAGTGGTCCGCCGAGCCGCACGCGGGTTTCACGAAGCATGCGCGCCCGGTGTCTCCCGTGATCTCGGGCGGACCGTACGGCTTTGAACGCGTGAACGTCGCCAGTCAGCGCAGGGAGCCGAATTCGCTGCTTAACTGGATCGAGCGGATGATCCGCATGCGCAAGGAGGTGCCTGAAATAAGCTGGGGCGATTTCGCGATCCTGCGGGCATCGCGTGACGACGTGCTTGCGCTGCGCTACGACTGGCGCAACAACTCGGTGGTCTGTCTGCACAACTTCAGCGCGGCCGCGTGCACGGTGAAGTTTCACGTCCGCGGGGAAGCCGGCGAGAGCACCATGCTGGTCAACCTGCTGTCCGATGACCACAGCCAGGGCAATGCGAAAGGACAGCACACCGTCGTGCTGGAACCGTATGGCTATCGATGGTTCCGCGTGGGCGGCCTCGATTACCTCCTGAAGCGCAGTGAAGTGTGAGGCGTGCGCTTTTGCCTGGCTTCAGTTAGTGAACCGGTCTCGCGTGATGGTGCTCGCCCATCGGTTCGTCATATTCGCGCGAGATGTCCTTGTTCGTGTAATCGCCCATTCGCCACGCCGCGGCGAGGCTGAACAATCCGCACACGAAGATATAGCCCGCGATCGCATAGCCCGAATGGTAATACGCGAAGAGCGCGGTCGCGATCAAGGGCGCGGGACCGCCCGCGATCACCGAAGCCAGTTGATAACCCAGCGATGCACCGCTGTAACGCAGCCGCCCCGTGAAAGACTCGGCGATCAACGCGGCCTGCGGACCGTACATCATCGAATGCGGCACCAGCGAGAGCACGATGGCCACGAAGATCCAGACAGAATTCCTGGTGTCGACCATTGCGAAGAAGACGAAACCGTACAGGCCCGCGAGCGCCGCGCCGATCATGTACATCCGGCGGCGTCCGATGAGATCGGACACGTGACCGAACAGAGGGATCGTGAAAAATTCCAGGACGGATGCGGCCAGCACGGCCATGAGCAGCAGATCGCGCGACGCGCCGAGCGTCCTCACCCCATAGGTGAAAACGAAAGCAGTGAAGATATAGAAAGGCGCCTGCTCGGCCATCCGGACGAAAGCGGAAAGAAGAATGTCTTTCGGTTGCCGGCGTATCACTTCGAGCGTCGGCGCCTTTTCGATCTTATTTTCAGCCAGCAATTTGGCGAAAATCGGCGTCTCGAGAATGCTCAGCCGGATATAAAGACCGATCGCGACCAGCACGATACTGAGGACGAACGGCACACGCCAGCCCCACGTGAGGAATGCGCTGCCGGAAATCTGGCTCATCGCGAGCACGGCGAGATTGGCGATGAACAACCCCGCCGGCACGCCGAACTGCGGCCACGAAGCGACGAAGCCGCGATGCGAATTCGTGCGCGCCCATTCCATCGACATCAATACGGAGCCGCCCCATTCGCCGCCGACGCCCACGCCTTGAATGAAGCGCAGCACGGTCAGAACGACGGCGCCCCAGATGCCGATCGTCGCGTAGGTCGGCACGAATGCGACCGCGAACGTGGCGAGCCCCATGAGCAGCAGCGTGACGATCAGCGTGGCCTTTCGTCCGATGCGATCTCCGTAGTGACCGAAGATGGCCGCGCCGACCGGCCGCGCGATGAAACCGACGGCGTAGATCAGAAACGCCTGCAGGGTGCCGACGAGCGGGTCCGATTCCGGAAAGTACAGCTTGGCGAAAACGAGGCCCGTGACCGTGCTGTAAAGAAAGAAGTCATACCATTCGATCGTCGTGCCGATCGTGCTGGCGACGACGGCACGGCGTAGCTGGCGCCGATAATCTTCGTCGGACAGGGGCACGGCCCCCGATTGAGTGGCAGCCATTTCGAACCCCCATTAGAGGCAAGCGCTTAGCTTAAAAGCACACTTTAATTCAATGAAGGATTCCCTGTTGCCCACTAATGATATGAAGTTATCCGATGGGTATCTCAACGCGCCACGAACACGAACGGGGCAATACCGCTATACGCCGAACCGCTGGTGAATGACCGCATCCCGAGGTCGATGTTCCGGTACGTGCCGTCCGCACGATGCCTCAACTGATTGACGGACCAGACGCCGCTACGCTCGAGAAGAATGGATTGCGTCCTCGGTTCGTACTGGAGATAACCCAGCAAGTTCGACGAAGCCAGCAAGGTCGACTTGGCTCGGCTCGTCACGTCATAGAGAATGATCGGACTCGGTTTCGTGTCGTTGTCGTCGGCAAAAAGGATTTGCTGGTTGCTGATGGCCGCGAGGAATTTCGGGTTCTTTTCCGGTAGATCCGTCAGCCCGCGCGAAATGCCGCTCTCCAGGTCCATTTCCGTCAGGTTGCCCGCAGCCGCGGCCGACGCGAAGCTGACGAAGTAGGCCTTCTTGCCATCGGGGGTCACGGCGAACTGATCATGGATCACGGTCGGCGCCGAGCCTGCCGGGAAACCGCCCGTGATCAGCGAGAGGGCCGTGTCGATGCGCAGCACTTCCACCTTCGTCCCTTCCTCGACCGAGAGCGCATAGACGTTGCCGACGTCGTTCCTGGCCGTCGCCAGCCTGATGATGTTGAAGGCTTCCGGCAACACGATCGTTCTGACGAGCGTCCCGGCGTCCGTGTCGATGATGCTGATGACATTCTTGCTCGACAGATAGACCTGACTTCCATCCGGCGCGGGCTGAAGGTCATAGCCGGTCAAAGTCGTCAGCAACGGACCGATGGGCGTGACGCGCACGACCGTATTGGTCGCGGTGTCGATGGTGGCGAGATCGATCGATGTCGAGCTTCTTTCGAGCAGCACGTGCAGCCGCTTTCCATCGGTGCTGGCGAACATCCGATCGACTCGCTTGTAGTCGCCCGTCAACGAAAGATCGATCGAAGCCTTCGCGGCGTGCGAAGCGAAATCGTACGCGGTCACCTGCGCTGGGGCTTGGGCGCGCGTCAGCGTGTACACGGTTTCGTTGCCGCGCGGAGGCCCGTAGTACTTCTGCGCCATCTCGATGTCGGTCGCACTGAGCTTGCCGTCGCCATTCCACTTCGGATTGCAGTAGTTCATGATCGATGCGAGATCCCACGGGCCTATCATCGTGTCGCCCGAATTGCCTTGCGCGGGCTCCGCGCACGTCGAAGGCGTGTCCGGCCGGTTCTGCTCGTGCGCAAAGCCCAGCGCGTGACCGAATTCATGCGCGACAATCCGGCGAATGCAGTACTCTTCGCGTCCCTGGCAACTCTCGCTCCAGTTCATGAAGGTGAAATTGAGCACCATGCCGCCTGCCGCGTCGTTCAGCATCGCGCCGAGGCCGACGGTATGCGGCCCTTCCGCCGCACTGTCCTCGACCGAAATCCGTATGCCGTAATAGTTCGGATCGTTCGTGCATTGCTGCCAGCCCGAGAACTGGGCCCCGGAATGCTGCTCCCAGGTCTCCTTGACCGCGAGACGAGCCCATCCGCGTTGCCCGGCGTATCGCGCGTAATCGGCATTGTTCATATCCCAGCAGACACCGATGGGAAAGCGATCCCAGATGACCGTCGACAACGCGTAACCCTTCGTCGTGCTCACGTCCAGAGCCGCCGGTTGTGCGCCCGCACCCTTCGCGTTCGATCCTGGGGCATCGGAGCCGGTGTCGCCCCCGCATGCACTGAGCAGTACTCCTGACAAAACTGCCAGAACGAGCCCTCCGATCCTTCTCATTTTCTTCTCCGTTAAGTCGAGACCATGCAAACTCGCGCATGGCGGAAGGAAATATCTTTCAGTGCGTAATCAGACCGGAAGATTCATTACAGAGAGTTTCCGCAAGCTTCTGCCTTTTCACGCGTGGGCGTCAATCATTGATTCTACGAATTGTGGGATGAAGAAGCGCCACGGGGTAACGGGTGCCGCCGATATGGACTGTCGGTCCTATTGGCCGGCGTTGCGGGGTAGCGGGAAGTACGAACGTGCGGAGCTGAAACGCCACAGACGATCTTCGAGCGAATGCGTCGGACGTCGCCACGCCAGCGTGAGAACGCGCATAGGTATCCGAATCAAGCCCGGAACGAACGGTCATTCGGACGGCCGACCGATCATCAACGCCCACTGGAACTTTCAATTCGAAAGCCCTATAACACTATGCATCGACCCGGGGTATCGACGGGACAGGTTGCAGCAGCGTCCGGAGGTGCAATCATGGAAAGGCTTTGCCATCGTTCATGCACGACGACGGTTTTCGTTTGCGCGACGGTGCTCGCGACGATCGACATCGCATGGTCGCAGGCGATTCCGAAACAAGGGCCGATCGATGTCACCTTCACCGCTGTCGGGCGTGATGTGAAGGAAATCCCCGTCGGAAGCGACAATGCCGTCTATCTGTTCGAAGCGACGATGGCTTTCACCAACAACAGCAAGACGCCCTTGATGCAGAACGTCACCGCGCGTTGCGTGGAGGCGGGATTCAGCGCCGCCGGCGCCAACGGCTACTGCGTCTTCACGGACAAGGACGGCGATAACTTCGTCGAAACGTTCAGCCACGGGGCGGGGACTATCGCGGGGAAGGCCGTGCTGGGGCAAGGCACGGGTAAATACAAAGGCATCAAAGGCGAACTCGACTGGCAACAGGTGCTCTCGCTGCCGGCCGAGAAAGGCTCGTTCAACTTCGTCGGCAAGAAGACCGGCAGCTATCGCATCACTGCCGATTGAAGATCGTGGATGCCGCGGTCGATCGCCCTTCCATTCAGGAGAGCCGGTAGACGTTCGTGACCGTTGCCCGGAACAACGCTTGCCGCTCCGCCGCACTCGCCTGCATGGTCAGCCGCTTGAATGCGTTCCAGCCGTTGCTGAACGGATATGAGCCCTTGTCCACCGGGAAGTTGCTTTCGAACATGCAGCGATTGGCGCCGAACGTTTCGATGCACGTGAGCATCCACGGCTTCCACGTTTGCGCGAGCTGAATCGAAGTCGGCGGACGCTCGCCCTTCTCGAAGTCGAACCCGTTGATACGCATCCCCAGTCCGCCGACCTTGACGAACACGTTGGGTAACTGCGCGAGTTCGCGCATCGAGCGCGCCCATGTGTCGAACACTTCCTTGCGCTGATCCGTATAACTCGCAATCCGCACGACGCCGCCGCAGTGATTGATGATGAAGGGCGTGTCGGGATACGCCTTCGCCAGATCGAACAGCTCGGGAAGTTGAGGAAAGAACAGCCACGCGTCGTACGACAGTCCGAGCGACCCGAGCTGAGCCACGCCCGCGCGATACGTGGGATCGAGCAGCAGTCCGCGCGGCGCGGCCGACAGCGGATTAACGAGCGTGGGGTCCGCATCCCAGGTCGCGAGATGCCGCACGCCGCGCAGACGGCCGTCGCCCGCCGCGAGCTCGGCCTCGAGCACTTCGCGAACCGCCGCGCCGCGCCGCAGATCCGCATGTCCGACGATGCCCTTGGCGACCTGCGGCTTGCCCATCTGCAACGGCGCGGTGACATCGGCCACGTACTCGACTTCGCCTACCGGACGCAGCGGTTCGGGGCCCGCCTGGCGATAACGCGTGAGCGCCTGCATGTAGACCGACGCGGTGATGTTGTGGCCGGATCGCGCGTCTTCGAGGTACTCGTCGAGCAGATAGGTCCAGCCGGCGCGCTCGTAGAAGTGATGATGCGCATCGACGATGGGCATCTCCGGTTCGAGCGCCGCCTCCGTGCCGGACGCGAGCCACTCCGCTCGAACAGGAAGGTAGTTGCTGGTTGTGCTCATGCTGCGCGATTCCTCTTTTGCGTATGCCCGGCGCGATGCTAGCGCGGGGATCATGACCGATGCGGCGGCCGCGCCGAGAAGCTGGCGTCGTCGGGGGGAATGAAGCGGATTCATCGGGCATCCCCCTTGTCGAAGGCAAACAGCGAGAGCGTCAGCAACGTCGTCACGGCGAGCACGATGGACAAGCCGATCATCCCGGCCGTGAACGTACCGAAACTATCCTTCAGATAACCCACGAGGTACGGGCCGGCAAACCCGCCCAGTGCGCCGATCGAATTGATCAGCGCCAATCCGCCCGCCGCGGCCTGACCGGACAGAAATCTGGCCGGCAACGTATAGAAGATCGTGCGTCCCGCAATCGTGCCGATCAGCGCCAGCGTGATGCCGGTCATCGCGGGAACCAGTTGATGGAAATACGTCGACACCCCGAGCGCCACCGCGCCGATGAAGAGCCCCGCCGCGAGATTCGCGATATGACCGCCACGACGATCGACGCGCTTCGCCCACCAGAGCAACGCGATGGTCGCGAAGAAGTAAGGCACGGCGGACACCCAGCCGGTCTGCGTCACGCTCATGCCGTGCGCCTTGAGCATCTGCGGCAGCCAGATGCCGATACCGTAGGAACCCATCGTGAAGCCGAACGAGATCATCGCGAGAAGGTACATGCGCACATCCTTCAGCGCCGCGGCGAAGTTCTTCTTTTTCTGACTCGCCGCGCCTTCCCGGTCGAAGGCGCCTTGCAGCGCGCGGCGCTCTTCCGGCGAGAGCCACTTTGCATCGGCGGGTTTGTCGGCGAGCATTTTCAGCACGAGAAAACCCAGCACGCACGCGGGCAGACCTTCGACGATGAACATCCACTTCCAGCCGGCCAGTCCGAGGAAGCCGTCCATCTGAAGAAGCCATGTCGACAGCGGTCCGCCGACGAGCGACGAAAGCGGCGTCGACACGGTGAACCACGCGAGCACGCGCGTCCGGTAACTCGCGGGAAACCATACGGCGAGAAAGAAGATCACGCCCGGAAAGAAACCCGCTTCGCCGATACCCAGAAGCAGCCGGATCGCGTAGAAGCTGGTCGGCCCCGCGGCGAGCGCCGTCGCCGCTGCGAAGAAACCCCAAGTGATCATGATGCGGGCCAGCCAGCGACGCGCGCCGAATCGGTACAGGGCGAGATTGCTCGGCACTTCGCACAGGCAGTAGCCCGCGAACATGATCCCGGCGCCCCAGCCAAACTGCGTGGCCGTCAGACCGAGATCGCGGTTCATCGTCAGCGCGGCGAAGCCGACGCTCGTGCGGTCCAGATAATTGAAGAAGTATGCGAGCGCCAGAAGCGGGATGAAGCGCCACGCGGCTTTTCTCACCGCCTGCTGTTCGAGCGTGGAATCGGCGGCGCTATCGGCCGTCAGATTCGAGGATAGGGATGTCATGGTTTGTCTCCGGGCGGATCGCCGGGCGCGCGATGTCATGCCGACTCGCGCGACCGCGTTCTGCTGTTCTGCTGTCTGTTTTTCGATGTCAGGCGCTGGCGAGTTCGTTCGCTGAAGGATTCGCCGCGTCGCCGGGTGGCCGGTCCTGGCACCTGACGACGCCCGCTTCAGTCAACTGCCTCAGTGCTTCGGGCGTGTACCCCAGTTGTGAAAGCAGCGCGCGCGTGTCCTGGCCCAGGGAAGGCGGCGCCGCGCGCAGATGCAGGCGCTCGCCGCTCAAGGTCAAAGGCAGCAGCGCCGTCTTCGTCGACACCGGTTGCCCCGCCCCGCTCGCGTCGGCGGGCAAGGTCACGTCAGCCAGTCCGCCCGTTGCAAGCAGATGCGGATCGTCGAACAGATCGTGCGGCTTCGTGATCGGCGCGTAAGGCAATCCGCAGCGCTCGAAGATCGCGCTGATCTCGGCGGCGGTGAATTGCTCCATGTGCTTGCGAAGCTGCGGCAGCAGCCAGTCGCGCGCCTGCACGCGCTGATTGTTGGTGGCGATCCGTTCGTCCGCTTTCAGCGCGGACAATCCGAACGCATCGCAGAACAGCGCCCATTGCGTGTCGGAGACGACCGCGAGGAATATCTGCTCGCCGTTTCTCACCGAGAACACGTCGTAGACGGCCCACGCGGAAATACGGCTCGGCATCGGCGCGGCGGCCTTGCCGGTCACGGCGAACTGCATCATGTGCTGAGCAACCAGAAACACGTTGTTCTCGAACAGGGCGCTTTGCACTTCCTGACCGCGCCCCGTGCGTTCGCGCTGCGCGAGCGCGGCCATCGCGCCGATCGCGCCGAACATGCCGCCCATGATGTCGTTGACGCTCGTTCCCGCGCGCAGCGGCCGGTCTTCGGGACCGGTCATGTAGGCGAGTCCGCCCATCATCTGCACGACTTCGTCGAGCGCGGTGCGATGATCGTAAGGGCCGGGCAGAAAGCCCTTGTGCGACACGTAGATCAACCGGTCATTGAGCTTCGACAACGCTGCGTAGCCGAGGCCGAGCTTGTCCATCGTGCCGCTCTTGAAGTTCTCGCTGAAGACATCGGCGCCGGCGAGCAGCTTGTGGACGATCTCCACGCCGCGCGGATCTTTCACATCGACGGCGATGCTCTTCTTGTTGCGGTTGAACGTGCTGAAAAAGCCCGCGCCGGAGCCGCGCAGCGTGCGCGTGCTGTCGCCGGAAATCGGCTCGACCTTGATGACTTCAGCGCCGAGGTCCGCCAGCACCATGCCGCATGTCGGACCCATGACCATATGCGTCATCTCGACGACGCGCACGCCGCTGTACGGCAGAGACTGATTCGCTTGCACTTCGCTCATTGCGCCACTCCCAGCAAACAGCCTTCCGGCTGGGGCGCGCTCGGCGCACGCCCGTCTGCATACGTGAAGCCTTTCGGCAACCCGGCGTCCTGCACATGTCCGTACAGCGCCTCGCCCGGCAACGCTTGCGCCAGGAGCGCGCGCGCCGCGATCAGCTTGTCGATGTCGATGCCCGTGTCGTAGCCCATCGCTTCGAGCAGGAACGCGAGGTCTTCCGTGACGATGTTGCCGGTCGCGCCCGGCGCATACGGGCAGCCGCCAAGGCCCGCCTGGCTGGCATCGATCGTGGTCACGCCGGCATCGAGCGCCGCGACGACGTTGGCCAGGCCCTGACCGCGCGTGTTGTGGAAGTGCGCGCCGCCCGCCTTCGCTCCGAACTCCGATTGCAGACGGCGAAACAGGCGCCGCACCTGAACCGGATTGGCATAGCCGCTCGTATCCGAAAGGCCGATCTCGTCGACGCCGCATTCGGCCATCGCCGCGCACATGCGCATGGTCTCGTCATCGGTGACGACGCCTGCGATCGTGCAGCCGAACGCAACCGACACACCCGCTTCGATCTGCACGCCGGGAAACCGCTCGTCGCGCAGCGCGACGATGTTGCGCACCTCGTCGATCATCTCCTCCGTCGTCTTGCGGATGTTCGCCATCGAGTGCTCGTTCGTCACCGACACCGGCAGCGTCACTTTGTGGACGCCTGCTTCGAAGGCGCTCTGCGAGCCGCGCAGATTCGGCGCGAGCACCGCGACATGCAGGCCCGGAATCGAAAGCGCATGCGCGACGACTTCGCGAATGTCGGCCATCTGCGGCAAGAGCTTCGGCGGGACGAACGAGCCGACCTCGATCTCCTTGAGTCCTGCCGCGGCGAGCGCGGAGATCCATCGCAACCTGGCTGCCGTCGGCATGACGGTTTTGATGCTCTGCAGACCATCGCGCGGTCCGACTTCACTGACCAGCACGTTTGGGCGTGAAACAACCATCGTTCGCTCCTCAAAGTTCTATTTGATAGATCTGTGTTCTGTTGAAGAGAACTTTAGGCGCGACCGGGTGACTTGATAAGACGGGTATACCCCTCGATTTCAGAACTTGAGTTCTACCGGATAGAACAGTACAGTGGCGGAACGATCAACGCAGGGGAACACGTGGTTTCGACGAAAGAACAGGCGCCCGATACGGGCGAGGCTTCCAGCGGTGTCGCCGTGCTGGATCGCGCGTTCGCGATCCTCGACGCGTTCGGGGCAACCGACGACCGATTGACTCTCACGGAGCTTTCGCGGCGGACCGGCCTGTACAAGAGCACGGTCTTGCGACTGCTCGGCGCGCTCGAGCACGGCGGCTTCATCAGAAAACTGAGCGACGGGCAGTATGCGATCGGCCATCAACCGTTGCGGCTGGCCTCGCTCTATCAACGGTCCTTTCAGGTCGGACCGGTCGTGGAGCCATTGCTCCAGCAATTGAGCAGGGAGCTCGGTGAAACCGCATCCTTCTATGTGCGGCAGGGCGACTATCGGCTGGTGCTGTACCGCGTGGAGCCGTCGCGGAGCGTCAGGGTGTCGGTGCGCATCGGGGAAGAATTCGCGATAGACAAAGGCGCGTCCGGCAAAGTGCTGCTCGCTTTTACGGAACCGCAGGACGCACGATGGGACGACGTCCGGGCCCAGCTCTGGGCCGTCTCGTATGGCGAACGCGATCCGGAAACGGCTTCCGCTTCAGTGCCGGTGTTCGATTCGACGGGCGAACTGGTGGGCGCCCTGACCCTGTCGGGTCCGCGCGGAAGATTCGATGATCCATCCACGATCGACACCGCCTTGAAGACACTGCTCGGCAGCGCCAAACGGGCGACGGTCGCACTGGGTGGCGGCGGCGCCCGGTACGACGCGAGCATCGCGAACTTCGCCGGCGCCGGTTAGTGCGAGGCGTTCAAAGACTGTGCGAGCGCGGTAAGGTTCTGCGGAGCAACGTGAATCAACCCGCCCCGAGGGCTGTCGATATCGGCGATGAGCACGAACGAGATGGATACGATGAGCGGCAGTATCGCGAGCAGAAACCGCCGCCCATCGCGATCGCGCGCGCCGTAGCCAACGAGAACGTTGCAGCAGAGCGCGATGACCGCCATCAGCCCCCACGCGGTATGGGGAATCCTGTTCCACCATGCGGCCTGCGTATAGCCCTGCGAATTCAGCACGTCGTTCATGCCGTTGACCACGAGGGCCATCACGGGCGTGGGCTCCGCTCTCGCCGCGGCCGCCACCGCGGACCACAACGCGGCCTGAGTTTTCGACGTGCGATCGTTGATATTGCGAAGCTCGGCTTCATGCGCGGTCGAATAAAACGAAATGCGCTGAGCGACGTAGCCGACCAGGAGTTCGCGAACCTTCGCCGCATCGTTCGCGGGCAGCAGGTCGAGCCGCAGATATTCCGTTCCTATGGCGTTCGCCTCGGCTTCCTCGTAGTTCTTGCGTTGATCGTACCGTTCGATCGCCATCGAGAAGCTGAAGCTGATGATGAGCGCTAGCAAGGTCAGGGTCGCCGCCTGAATGACATCGAACAGTCTGGGTAATTGAGTCTGGCCGGCATTGGTGAATGCACAAAGCAATACGCCCGCGCGTGCAGCCAGCCACATCGCGACGAACGCGATCAGAAATACGAATAGCGGATGACCAATCGGGTCGCTCATCTTCAACCGCTCGCTCGAACACCGGCCGCGGTCGATATTTCGATGAACGCCGCCGCTCTTCCCGCTTCCAGAAACTGTTCCGGCGTCGTCGTGGCGAACAGATGCATCGCCCGGCTGATGATGCCGGTCCAGCCGGTCTGGTGGCTCGCGCCGAGTCCCGCGCCGTTATCGCCGTGGAAATACTCGTAGAACAGCAGGCAATCACGCCAGTGCGGATCTTCCTGAAACTTCCGGTTGCCGCCATGCACGGGCCGCCGGCCGTCGCTGTTGCGCAGGAAGATGCTCGACAATCTTCGGGTGAGCTCTTCAGCGACTTCATAGAGCGTCATCTGATGCCCGGAGCCGGTCGGGCAATCCACCTTGAAATCGTTGCCGTAGTAGCTGAAATACTGCAGCAGCGCGCGGATGATGAGACCGTTCACGGGCATCCAGACCGGGCCGCGCCAGTTGGAATTGCCGCCGAACATGCCGCTGTCGGATTCCGCGGGCAAATACGCAACGCGATATTCCTGTTCACCCATGCGATACACGAAAGGATGATCCGCGTGATACCGGGACAGCGAGCGAATGCCGTGGGGACTCAGAAACTCGTTCTCATCCAGCATCTTCGACAGCACGCGCCGCAGGTTCTTTTCGTTGAGGATCGAAGCGAGGCGGCGATCGGCGACGCCCTTCGACGTCATGTCGTGAATGGAAGCCATGATCTGCGGACGCGCCGCGAAGAACCGCTTGAGATTCTCGAAGGCATCCGGATAGCGCTCCGTCAGCGCTCCATCGAACGAGGTGACGGCGCACAGCGGCAGCAGTCCCACCATCGAACGCACCTTGAGCCGCTCGGCGCGGCCATCGGGCAATCTCAGCACGTCGTAAAAGAATCCGTCTTCTTCGTCCCACATGCCGCTGCCTTCGCCGGTGCGCAGCATCGACGATGCGATCCACAGGAAGTGCGACACGAACTTCACGCACATGTCCACATAAGCAGGGTTGTTCAGCGCGAGCTGCACGGCGATCTCGAGCATGTTCTGGCAGAACAGCGCCATCCATGCGGTGCCGTCCGCCTGTTCCAGATATCCGCCCGTGGGCAGCGGCGCGCTTCGGTCGAAAACGCCGATGTTATCGAGGCCCAGAAACCCGCCTTCGAAGACATTGTTGCCTTCCCGGTCCTTGCGATTCACCCACCACGTGAAGTTGAGAAGCAGTTTGTGAAAGGACCGTTCGAGCCAGACGAGATCGCCGTGTCCGTAGCGATATTGTTCGAGACGATACGCAAAGATGGTCGCCCACGCATGCACCGGCGGATTGACGTCACCGAAGTTCCATTCGTATGCCGGAAGCTGTCCGCTCGGATGCAGATAACGCTCTCGCAGCATCAGGTCGAGCTGCTGCTTGCCGAAGTCTTCATCGACGAGCGTAAGCGCGAGAACATGAAAAGCCAAGTCCCACGCCGCATACCACGGGTACTCCCATTTGTCGGGCATCGAGACGATGTCCGCGTTGTACATGTGATGCCAGTGATCGTTGCGCGGCGCGCGACGCCTCGGGTCGAACGGATCGGAGCCGCGTTCGGTCAGCCATCTGTCGACGTCGTAGTAGTAGAACTGCTTCGACCACATCATGCCGGCGAGCGCCTGACGCATCACGTTCGTTTCGTCCGCATCGAGCGATGCCGGAATGACCTTCGCATAGAACTCGTCCGCTTCTCGATGGCGCGTTTTCAGTGTTTCGTCGTAGCCGCTGCCGAACGCTTCGCTATATCCATCCTCTGCCGAAGCCTCGTGCTCGCGCGTGTCCCGGACGAGGCGCATGCGCAAAACGCGTGACGCTCCCGGTCCCACGATCAACGAATAGTGCGCAGCAGCCTTCGTCCCGCGCTTCTCCGGATTCACTGCCCCTTCCTGCCCATGCACGATGCAGCGATCAATGCCGTCCTTGACATAAGGCGTCCGGTTTGCGGCGCCATCGAGGCGCTCGGTATTGGTTTCGTTTTCGGTGAAGAGAAGCGAAGCGGCGCCTTCGCAACAGAGCCGCCATGCGCCAAGACCGGGATGAGAGACGGCGATGACGCTCCCGGCGTCGCTTGCCCAGGCCTGACGAAGCGATGGCCGCGTCACCGCTTCGGCCCATGACCAGATATCGCGGAACCAGAGCGTCGGCAGAACATGCAGTGCGGCCGGATCGGGGCCGCGATTGATCGCCGTGATCCGAATCAGCACGTCTTCCGCGGAAGCCTTCGCGTATTCCACGAAGACGTCGAAATAGCGGTCATCGTCGAACACGCCGGTATCGATCAGCTCATACTCGAGTTCCTGGCGGCTGCGCTGACGATTCGTCTTCACGAGATCGTCGTAGGGATAAGCCGCTTGCGGATACTTGTACAGATACTTCATGTACGAATGCGTCGGCGTCGAGTCGAGATAAAAGTAGTATTCCTTCACATCTTCGCCGCGATTTCCCTCGCCATTGGTCAGGCCGAACATTCTCTCCTTGAGTATCGGGTCGTTGCCGTTCCATAGACTCACGGCGAAGCACAGGAGCTGCTCGTCGTCGGAGATTCCGGCCAGGCCGTCTTCGCCCCATCGGTACGCTCGCGAGCGCGCCTGATCGTGATTGAAATAGTTCCAGGCGTCGCCCGATTCGCTGTAGTCCTCGCGCACCGTGCCCCACTGTCGTTCCGACAGATAAGGTCCCCACTTCTTCCAGGGGGTGACGCCGCGTCGGGCTTCATCGAGCCGGTCATGCTCCGCTGTCACTTGACACCTCCTTCCAGCACGGAACGCCCGGCTTCTTCAGCCGGGGCCCGGGATCGATGCCCTCCGACGACGCTTATGCCCGCTCAATGATGCGCGCCGCCGCCCGCATCGTCGAGTTGCCGCAGCACGGCGTCGAGGTTGAACGACGCAGGCTTCTGACGCGGCGGAAACGCCTTGAAGCCTTCGAGCTGCGATGCCACGACCGCCTGCATCGCGTAGATCAGATAGGCGTGGGAAATCATCCAGTCGTAGTAGGTGTTCGAACTCTCGTCCGCACGCTCGAATGGATCGCGCCGAAGATTGAACATCTTCGGAATCCGCAGCCGGATGAACGGCTCCGCCCAGCACGCCAACTGCTTGGCACGCTGCTCCAGCAATACCATTTTCCAGTCACGCACGCGGATTGCCATGACATCGCCGTCGTCGCTGATATAGAAGAACGAATCGCGCGGGCTCTCCTTCACTTCTCCCATCAGATACGGGAGCATGTTGAAGCCGTCCAGATGAACCTTGTATGTTTTGTCGCCGGCTTTATGTCCCTTGAGCAGCTTTTCTTTCACGTCCGGCTCGCCCGCCGCCGCGAGCAGGGTCGTCATCCAGTCCTGATGCGTGACGATGCCGTTGAGAACCGTGCCCGCGGGAAATTTCGCCGGCCACCGAACGAATGCCGGAACGCGCCAGCCGCCTTCCCAGTTCGTATTCTTTTCTGATCGGAATGGCGTGATGCCCGCGTCCGGCCAGCTATTGAAGTGCGGGCCATTGTCCGTCGAGTACATGACGAGGGTATCGTCGGCAATGCCGAGTTCATCGAGCTTCGCCAGCATCTTGCCGATGTTCTCGTCGTGCGCCACCATGACGTCGTTATAGTCGCCCTGTCCGCTCTTGCCCTTGTGCTTCTCCGCGCAGTGAGTGCGGAAGTGCATGGCCGTCGTGTTGTACCAGACGAAGAACGGCTTGCTCTCCTTGTGCGCCTTGTCGATGAACGCGCACGCAAGTGTCGTCGTTTCATCGTCGATCGTTTCCATGCGCTTTCTGGTCAGCGCGCCGGTGTCCTCGATGCTCTGACCGCCCTTGCCATCGGAGCGACAGTGCAGCACGCCTCTCGGACCGAAGCGCTTCCTGAACGCAGGGTCCTTCGGATAATCGGCGTCCTCGGGCTCCTCTTCCGCATTCAGATGATAGAGATTGCCGAAGAACTCGTCGAATCCATGCATCGTCGGCAGGAATTCATCCTTGTCGCCCAGATGATTCTTGCCGAACTGCCCGGTGACATAACCCAGCGGCTTGAGCATCTCCGCGATCGTCGGGTCCTCCGCCGACAAACCGACGTCCGCGCCCGGCATGCCGACCTTGGTCAGCCCCGTGCGGATCGGATTCTGTCCGGTAATGAATGCGGCGCGCCCCGCCGTGCAGCTTTGCTGAGCGTAATAGTCCGTGAATGCGACGCCCTCATTGGCAATGCGATCAATATTGGGCGTGCGATAACCCATCTGCCCACGGCTGTTGAAGCTGATATTCCACCATCCGATATCATCGCCCCAAAGAATCAGGATATTCGGTTGCTTTGTCGCCATGATTGCTCTCACTCCTTTCAGATGACGCCCGGTGAGCCTTGCGCCAGACCGGGCGTAGAAGGTGCATCAATCACCGAACCGAGCCAGAACGTCGCTCGCCGGTTCCTGCTCTGTGAGCTGTAACGGCCACCGACGTCATCGGGCGCCAACATCCCGTCACGACGTGCGCCGCTCTTCACTGCTCCCTGGGTGGAACGAACGACGCGGCGCGTTATCGCCGTGGCAGAATTTGAACTTCCTGCCACTGCCGCACGGACAAGGCGCATAAGGACCGCGCCTTTTATCTTCGCTGGCGGTTATCGCCATGACGTCAGACGGCGGCTGGCCATCGCGATAGAGTTTCGCCATCGTCTCCATCGCGTGGCGCGACTGCGTAAAGAACAGCTCGAGACCGGGGCACAGATAGTTATGCCCTGCTTCGCCGTCCCGCGAAAGCGCGAAACGGTCCTTCGGACATCCGCCGTTGCACAGCATCTTCACTTCGCAGCTTTTACACTGGGCTGTCAGCGAATCGCGCTTGTCGAGTCCGAACTTGCGTTGTTCGGGCGATGCCATGAGTTCCAGCATGTGCGTTTCGTGGATATTGCCCAGGCGATATCCTGGTTCGACGAAGTGATCGCAGGAATACAGATCTCCGTTGTATTCGAGCGCGGGGCCGAGGCCGCAGGTCGGCGCGTGAATGCATAACAAATGACGGCCGAACATAGCCTCCAGCGTCACATCGAACAATTGCACGAAGACGCGGCCGACGTCGTGGCGCAGCCATTCCTCGAAGACATCGACGAGAAAGAAACCATACTGCTTCGCGCCGACCGAACGATCGGTGACGAGATTGCCGGTCTGCGTATAAAGCACGCGCTTGTGGCCCGCCTGCTCGCTCCAGCCGCGATTCGCCAGTTGAATCGTCTGTTGCGTTGCGCGCTCGATGATCGGAATGAATTGAATCCACTTCGCGCCGAGTTCATCGCGAAAGAAGCGATACACCGAGCGGCCATGTTGCTCATTGGCGGAATTGACCGTGCACAGAATGTTGAATTCGACGTCATGCTTGCGCAATTGCTTCCACCCGTTCATCACGAGATCGAAGGTGCCCTGCGCACGGCGATCGACGCGAAAGGTGTCGTGAATCTCGCGCGGGCCATCGACACTCAGGCCCACGAGAAAGTCATGTTCTTTAAAGAACTCGCACCATTCGTCGTCGAGAAGAATGCCGTTGGTCTGAAAGGTGTGTTTCACGACCTGTCCGGGCCTGCGGTGCCTGTCGACGAATTCGACCGCGTGCCTGAAGAACTCCACCTTCATGAGCGTAGGCTCGCCGCCTTGCCACGCCACGGTGACCTCTGGCGTGCGGTGCGATTCCAGCAACTGGCGAATGTAGGTTTCGAGCGTCGCCTGAGACATCCGATGCTTTTCGTTCGGATACAGCGCCTCTTTCGACAAAAAAAAGCAGTACTTGCAGTCGATGTTGCAGGTCGAACCGCTAGGCTTGGCGAGCAGATGAAAGCGCGGCGGCGCGTCCGGCGGCCGGCTCACGGCGGGCCTGGGATCGTCATGACTCGATGGCGAAGCGCATGACCGCAAC
This sequence comes from Caballeronia catudaia, assembly GCF_001544755.2. GTDB lineage: Bacteria > Pseudomonadota > Gammaproteobacteria > Burkholderiales > Burkholderiaceae > Caballeronia > Caballeronia catudaia. The sequence goes on from NZ_FCOF02000033.1 coordinate 56,433, forward strand.
GTGGCCTCCATCGCCGTAACACCCCTTGATCGTCAACGGGCAGAAAGATTGCCCGACACCGTCCGTCGGGCGCCTCAACATCTGGTGCGCAGAAATTCGGAAGCAGAAAGCCGCAGAACAAGCGTGCTTCGTATTTAAGGCAGCTTGTGTCCGGAAAGCAAACGCAATTTCGCGGTTTCGAATCGAACGCATCGCGCGAAACTTGCAGTGGGTGACGTCCACGGAAGCACGTACATAAGTATCGCGTCACTGAATCCCGATATATGAGATGACCGCGCTTTCGACATGCGCGCTTCTCGCAATCGCGCGCCGCATGAACTAGATTAACGTTGACGCATGCGAGCGCCTTTATCCCCGGGCCGGCAAATCACACGGAGGTGGGTGTGGCTAACGCGGAAGCGCGCACGGCAAACCAGCTCGCCGAGGAGCGAACCGACCTCGCCACGACGCGCACGCTGATGGCGGCCGATCGCACCCTGATGGCATGGACGCGCACCGCGCTCTCGATGATCAGCTTCGGCTTCACGATCTACAAGCTGCTCGAAGGATTCAGGGAAGCCGGCGTTCATCTGGCGCATCCGCATAGTCCTCGAACCATCGGCCTTTTTCTGACAGGAATGGGCACGGTCGCGATGGTGATGGGAACGATCGAGTACTGGCGATTCATCGTCAGCCTGCGTGCGCATCAGCCCGTCAGCGTTCGCCGGCCGACCTTCTTCGTCGCGTTGGTCATGGCGCTTTCGGGTAGCTTTCTCTTTCTGAGCATCGTCATACGGTTGCTCTGAGATCGTGACTGAAATACTGCTGATCCTGCTCAAGCTGTCCATTGCCGTGCTGATCGCATGCGTCGGCGCGGGCACTTCGTTTTCCGAACTGACTTATATATGGCGGCGGCCCGGGCTGCTGCTCCGCTCGCTTGCCGCGATGTATGTTCTCGTTCCGCTGGTCGCGTTCGGCCTCGTGCTGATCATGCCCATAGAGCGGGGCGTGAAGGCGGCGATGCTGACGCTCGCCGTGTCCGCGGGCGCTCCGCTGCTTCCCAACAGGCTCAAGAAGCTGCATGGCGAGCATTTCATTTTTAGCCTGCTGATCACGTCTTCGCTCGTCGCCATCGTCGCCGTGCCTGTGTGGACGGCGTTGCTGGGCGCGTACTTCGACGTCGAAGTGAAACTATCGATACGCACTGTCGTCCTTGACATTTCCAAGACCATTCTTCTGCCGATCATGCTCGGCATGGGACTTCGCTTCCTTTTTCCGGCCGCGTCCGAACGGCTGTCGAGCCGGATCATGAAGATCGCCTGGATTGTGCTCGCGGTCGCCGGCATCGTCCTGATGATCGCTCACCGAGAGCACCTCGCGGGGCTCACCTGGCAAGGCGTGCTCTCGCTTGCGATGCTGATGGTCATCGCCATGTTCATCGGCCACCTTCTCGGCGGACCGGACCCCGACAATCGGACAGCGCTCGCGATCGCCAGCGCGATGCGGCACGTCGGCATTGCGCTGATAGTCGCGGGCGAGTTCGTCGGGGTGAGAACCCTGGTGCTCGTCGTGGCGTACTTCGTCACCGCGTTTTTCGTTTCGAGCGTCTATCTGAGCTGGCGGCGACGAAGCGCTGCCGTCGCGCCCGCCGCCTGACGCCCTTCATCGCATTGCAGATATGACCCGTCACCCACGCGCCGCGACGCGCGCCAGCCTGCGCGGCAGATGCGGCGCGTTCTGCGCGATGTGATCGAGCTCGTCGCGCACGGCGTCGATCGCGCGTGGGTCGTGCACGCAGGGATCGGCGGCGTGGATCGCTTCGAGCCGCCGCCGCACGGCCCCGTACTGCGCGCCCGCCCGGCGATGCAGCTCGGCGCGCTCGCCGTAGCGCAGGAACGTCTGGAGCGACGCGAGCACGGCGGCGCTCATGCTCGTCATGCCGATGACGACGCGCACATCGGGCGACACCGCCGTCGCGACGAGCGACAGAAACGCCGACGTGCCCGTGGCCGCCGTGATGCCGATGACGGCCAGCCCGAGCCGTCTGCCGCAGGCCGTGAGCCGGTCGGCCATCGTGTAGTGACGGATCTGCGATTCGCGCGCGCGCCGGATCCACTCCAGCACGAGCGATTGCATGTCGCGAGACGGTTCGAAGGTATGGGGCGTAGCGGTCATGTCTTAAACATTTTAAGAACAGACCTCATGATGCTTAAGAACCCGGACAGTTCATGTCCCGGTCAACGCGCCGCCTGAATCATTTTCCAGCCATTGCCAGCGGGGTCGCGAAACCCGGCATCGACGCTGCCGTAGCGCTCGACCGGCTCCTGCGTGAACTCCACGCCGCGCGCTTTCAGCCGCTCATAATCCGCGCGGCAGTCCGCGACCGACAGCACGAGCGGCGGCATCGCGCCCTTCGCGACCATCGCGCGCAGCGTTTGCGCGGTGGCGTCGTCGTGGATGGGCGCGCCAGGCGCGAACAGGCCGAGCTGGAACGACGGCTGATCCGGATGCTGCACGGTGAGCCATCGGTATGTACCGTTGCGCACGTCCGTGTGGACGCGGAATCCGAGCTTGTCGACATAAAACGCGAGCGCTTCGTCCTGATCGTCGACATACACGCCCACCACATTGATGCCCTGGTTCATGTGACCTCCTTGGTTGATGATGGCCGCACTTTAGCTTTTGCGACGCGCCGCCGCTTCTCCAAAACTGCGATCGTGAGATCGGGGCGCTGCGCGGCCTTCAGCACGCACGCGGGCACGCGATCGAGCGCGGGCACGGCGGCGCGCGATTCGGCGCGCATCGCACTCGGACTGCGCCCGGTGATGTCGCGAAAGATGCGGCCGAAGGTGCCGAGGCTTTCCCAGCCGGTGACGAAGGCGATATCCGTGATGGCGAGATCGGTGTCGCGCAGGAGCGTGACGGCCTGCTCGATGCGCCGCGTCAGCAAATAGCGATGCGGCGGAAGGCCGAACGCGCGTTTGAACGAGCGCGCGAAATGGGCTTCGGAGACACCGCTGACTTCCGCCAGCCGCTTGACGGGCCAGTCTTCGTGCGACGACGCGTCCATGCGGTCTTTCGCGCGCAAAAGCCGGCGCAGCAGGGCGGGATCTTCGAGAACGTCGTTCATTGGAAAAGTCAGAGCAAGGGTAGCGTCAGTCGGATGTGCTCGGCGAACGCCGCCGTCAAAAGCGACGGACGCTCCCGCGAAAATTTCAGCGATATGCCGACGCGCGGCAACGCGGGCAGCGCGGCATCCGCGTTCAGCACGCAGAGATCGGCGGGCACGGCCGTCTGCGTGATCACGGCGAACGCCTGCCCCGACCGGACCAGCGCCGTGAGACCGGCGAGACTGCTGCTCGCATACGCGATGCGATACGCCCTGCCCGCGCGCTGCAACGCGTCGCACGCGGCGATGTGGTCGAGCGTGTCGGGGTCGGAGAGCGCGAGCGGCAGCGGATCGTAATGCGCGGAATCCATGCCCGGACCGCCGACCCAGACGAGCTGCTCCCGCCGGATCATGTCATCGGCGGTGCCGGTGGTGTCTTCGGGGAGCGAGATCATCGCGAGATCGAGCGCGCGTTTCTTCAGTTGCTCGGCGAGCCGCGGCGTCGGGCCGCACACGACTTCCACCAGCGCATGCGGATGCTGGCTGGAAAACTGCCGCAGCAGCGCCGGGAGGAAGACGGCGGCGTAGTCATCGGGACAGCCGAAACGGATGCTGCCGGACAAACCTTTGCCGCACAGATCGGCCATCGCCTCGTCGTGCAGACGCAAGATGCGTTGCGCGTGAATCAGCAAACGCTCGCCGGGATTCGTCAGCACGACGCCGCGCCCGGTGCGCTGAAAGAGCGGCTGATCGACGATGTCTTCCAGCCGCTTCATCTGCTGGCTGAGCGCCGATTGCGTGCGGCCGATGCGCTCGGCGGCGCGACTCAGCGCCCGCGCCTCCGCGATGACGGCGAACGAACGCAACAGTTCGATTTCAAGCGAAAGACTCAAGGTATTAGCTCCGCTTCTGGCTCGCATTAGAACTATTCGATTCTATTAAATCAGCGCGCCGTCTACACTGCAAATTCCTCATCATCGCCACGAGAAGCACGGTGTCCCTGAACAACGACGCAACTTTCTGGCGCAACGCCAGGCAGCACCTCATACGCTACGGCGGCACGTTCGAGCCGATGATCATCGAGCGCGCGCAGGGGAGCTTTGTCTACGACGCCGACGGCCGCGCGATTCTCGATTTCACGTCGGGACAAATGAGCGCGGTGCTCGGCCACAGCCATCCGGACATCGTCTCGGTGATAAGCGAATATGCCGGCAAGCTGGACCATCTCTTCAGCGGGATGCTGTCGCGTCCCGTGGTCGATCTCGCCACGCGTCTCGCCGATATCACGCCCGCCGGCCTCGATCGCGCGCTCCTGCTCAGCACCGGCGCGGAGTCGAACGAGGCCGCGATCCGCATGGCCAAGCTCGTCACCGGGCGTTACGAAGTGGTCGGCTTCGCGCAGTCGTGGCACGGCATGACGGGCCACGCTGCGTCCGCGACGTACAGCGCCGGGCGCAAGGGCGTGGGCCCGGCGGCGGTCGGATCGTTCGCGATTCCCGCGCCGTTCGCGTACCGCGCGCGCTTCGAGCGCAACGGGCAGTACGACTGGCTCGCGGAACTGGATTACGCGTTCGATCTCATCGATCGCCAGTCGAGCGGCAATCTCGCCGCGTTCATCGCGGAGCCGATTCTGAGTTCGGGCGGCATCATCGAACTGCCGGAAGGCTACATGGCGGCGCTGAAGCGCAAGTGCGAAGCGCGCGGCATGCTGCTGATTCTCGATGAAGCGCAGACCGGCATCGGGCGCACCGGCACGATGTTCGCGTGCCAGCGCGATAACGTCACGCCCGACATCCTCACGCTGTCGAAGACGCTCGGCGCGGGCTTGCCGCTCGCGGCGGTCGTCACGTCGGCGGAGATCGAAGAGAAAGCGCACGAGCTCGGCTATCTCTTCTATACGACGCACGTCTCCGATCCGCTGCCCGCCGCCGTGGGCTTGCGCGTGCTGGACGTAGTCGAGCGCGATGGCCTCGTCGCGCGCGCGAACGTGATGAGCGCGCGCCTGAGACGCGGCCTGCTCGATCTGATGGAGCGCTTCGACTGCATCGGCGATATACGCGGACGCGGCTTGCTGCTGGGCGTGGAAATCGTCAGGGATCGCCGCACGAAAGAGCCCGCCGATGGCCTGGGCGCCAAGATCACGCGCGAGTGCATGAATCTGGGCCTGAGCATGAACATCGTGCAATTGCCGGGCATGGGCGGCGTGTTCCGCATCGCGCCGCCGCTGACCGTGAGCGAGGAAGAGATCGACCTCGGACTCGACCTGCTCGGCAAGGCGATCGAGCGATCGCTGTAGGCGTCAGCGCAACTAGTAACGCAAGAAGGCGCCGCCGATCAAGCGGCGCCGCGAAAAATCAATGATGCGACCGCGCCTTCGCCGCCGCATTGATCCCGCCCGCGATGAATTCGCGCGCATGCGTGGCGAGATCCATGCCGTCGTCCCACAGGTTGCGCCAGATCGCCAGCGTGTTCGACAACTGCTCGTTCACGACCGTCGATGAAAAGCTCTCGAACGTGACGACGCCCTGATAACCGATCATCGCGAGCGCGTGAAAGAACTGCGAGAAGTCGATCGTGCCCGAGCCGAGATAACCGCGATTGCTTTCGCCGATATGCACATAACCTAGCCGCTTGCCGCATTCCAGCACCGGCTGCATGAAGTCCGATTCCTCGATGTTCATGTGATAGGTATCGAGATGCACGACGACATTCGGCGCATTCACTTCATCGATCAGCGCGAGCGCTTGCGAAGCCGTATTCAGCATATTGCTTTCATAGCGATTCACGACTTCGAGCCCCAGCGTCACGTTCTTCTTCTGCGCGAATTCGGCGATGCGCTTCAGGGAATCCACCGAATTTCGACGCCCTTGCTTCGAGACGGGCGCGGAGTACTTCGCCATCGCGCCATAGAGAATGCCGCCGAAATAATGGCCGCCCAGTTCGGAAGTAATCGTGATGCCCTCTTCCAGCAACGCGACGCCGCGCGCGACCGTCGCGCTGTCTTCGCTGGATACGTCCGCATCGAAAGTCAGGCCGCGCGAGCAGCCGATATCCAGGCCATGCTCTTGCAGCAAATCACGCGCCAGCGAAAGATCCATCACCTTCGGGCCGTGCAATGAAAGCTCGACCAGATCGAAACCGGCCGCTTTAGTCTGGCTGATGACCTTGCGCGTCGATTCCGGCGTCAGATCGCCCGCCCAGACCAGTGCGTGTACGCCAAGCTTGTTCATCGTGCGACTCCCTCCGATGCGGTCACGCGCCTGCGGACCAGCGTTTTCGAAATGCCGTTGGCCCACGCCCAACGGATGAGCATCACCGCCAGCAGGAACACGCCCCAGAGCGCGGTGGCGAGATGTTGATTCGCGCCGAGCAGATTCAGCCCCGACGCGATGACTTGAAGAATCACGAGCGCGATCACGACCGGCACGACACGCCCGAAGCCGCCGAACGGATCGACACGCCCGAGAAAGCACGCCAGCACGGAGATCAGCAGGAACGCCTCGCCGTGACCGACGCGCACCGAGTTGAACTGCGCCGCCATCACGACGCCCGCGACGCCGCACATCAGCCCGGACAGCATGTAGATGCGCGTGACGGCGCGCGTCGTCGCGATGCCCGAGTAGCGGGTCGCTTCGAGATTCGAGCCGATCATGCGCGTGGCGAAGCCGAGCCGCGAGCGCGTCATCACGACATGCCACAGCAGCGCGCAGCCGATGAAAATCCACAGCGGTATCGGCACGCCGATGAACACGCCGTTGCCCATTTCGCGCACGAAAGGCGGAAAGCCCGAGATATCGCCGCCATGCGTGAGGAATTCGCCGAGGCCGCGCAGGAAGATCATCATCGAAAGCGATACGAGAATCGGGCTCGCGCCGGTTCGCGCGATGACCGCGCCCATCACCCAGCCCGACGCCGCGCCCGTCGCCAATGCCGCGAGAATGCCGAGCAATACCGCGAGCGCGCCCGCATCCGCGCCGCCGTGCGTGTGCAGCACGTAAGCCATCGCCAGGCCGGAGATGTTGGCCGTGAACGTCACCGCGAGATTGAAGCCGCCCGAGATGAGCGGCATCAGCATCGCGAGCGTGAAGAAGCCGAGTTCGGGCAACTGGAACGCCACCGATACGAACGTGCTCGCCGTGAAGAAGCGATCCGACGCCACGCTCATGCCGACGATCACGACGACGAGAAAGCCCAGCAAACCAGCGACATCCGCGGGAACGAGCGAGCGGTCTTTCATGACGAGGCCTTGGGCAAGAAGCGCGAACCGACGAGCTTCGCGAAGCCGCCGCTCGACAACGTGATGGCGACGAGAATGATCGCGCCGATGATCATCTTGAACGCGTAAGGGGAGATGCCGAGCAGGTTCAGCCCGTTCGCGGTGATCGCCGTGAGCAGGATGCCGAGAATCGCGCCGAGGATCGTGCCGCGCCCGCCGCCGAGCCGCGCGCCGCCCAGAACGACCGCGGCGAGAACATCGAGTTCGCGGCCATAGAGCGCATTCGGCACGACTTCCTGCACGTAGTGCGCCTGCATCAAGCCCGCGATGCCGGCCATCATGCCGAGCCAGCCGAATGCGACGTAATGCATCGCGCCGATGTTCACGCCCACGCGGCGCGCCGCTTCGGGGTTGTCGCCCATCGCGTAGAGCTGGCGGCCCGTGGTCGTGCGGCGCAGCAGGAACCACGTCGCCGCGACCATCGCGATCATCACCGCCACTGGCAGCGCGAGATTCGCCGCGCCGCTGGCGGTATCGAAATGCACGATCGACACCCGCTCCACCCACCAGTCCGGCAAGTCGTAGACCGACACGCCGCCAGTCAAGAACATCAGTCCTCCGAAGAATACGTTGAACGTCGCTATGGTCACGACGATCGAGACGATGCGAAAGCGATAGATGATCGTCCCGTTGACCGCGCCGAGCAGAAACCCGAAGCACGCCGCAACGATGAAGCCGAGCGCCCAGTTGCCGCCGCCGAGCCGGATGACGGTGAGCGCCGTCAAGTACTGCACCACCGATGCGCCCACCGCGAACGATATGTCGATGCCGCCCGCGATCAGCACCACGAGCAGGCCCACCGCAAAGATGATGTTGACGGAGCTTTGATTGATCAGATCGAAGAGATTGGACAACGTGAGAAACGTCGATGTCGACACGCTCAGGCCGACCATCATCACGACGATGACGAGCATCAGCAGCGCTTCGATCGAACCGATTCCGAATCTGCGCAGATCAGGCATGGACGTCTCGCTCGATATGTTCCATCGTCGTCGCGCCCGGCACGTATTCCCCGACGATGCGGCCGTTGCGCATATGCACGATGCGGTCGGCGTTGAAGTAGACCTCGGGGATTTCGTCGGAGATCAGGAGAATCGCCATGCCTTGCGCCGCGAGCTTGTGGATGATCGCGAAGATGCCGGCGCGCGCGCCCACGTCGACGCCGACGGTCGGTGAATCGAGGATCAGCAGCTTCGGATTCGTCGCGAGCCATTTGGCCAGCACGATGCGTTGCTGGTTGCCGCCCGAAAGCGTCGATACGGCATCGTCCGGCTTGCCGATCTTCACGGCGAGCTGCGCGATCCAGTCGCGTATCAGCTCGTTGCGTTTCTTCGATGAAACGAGGTGCATCGCGTCGAGAAGACGGTCGAGTACGGCGGCGACCGTGTTGTCGCCGATCGACTGCGGCTGCACGAGCCCGAGCGAAAGCCGGTCTTCCGACACATACGCGATGCCCTTGCGGATTGCATCGCGATTGGAGCGCAGCGCAATCTCACGGCCTTCGATGCGTATCGATCCCGCGCGTGGCCGCGTCATGCCGAAGAGCGACAACGCGAGTTCCGTGCGTCCCGCGCCGAGACGTCCGGTCACGCCGAGGATTTCACCCCTTCTTATGCTCAACGAAATATCGGCGTATTCGCGCCCGCGCGACAAGCCCTTCACTTCGAGCACGACCGGCGCTTTCGAAAGATCCGTCTTGCGCACGTCGTAATCGAACGTGCGGCCCGTCATCAATTCGGTGAGACGCGTCTGCGTCATGCCTTCGGTCGGAAACGTGCCGACGTATTGCCCGTCGCGCAGCACGGTCACGCGCGTGCAGACTTCGAGCACTTCGGCGAGCCGGTGACTCACGAACACGACCGCGATGCCGTCCGCCGACAAGCGGCGCACGATCTCCAGCAACGCTTCGGTTTCAGCGTGGCTCAGCGACGCCGTCGGCTCGTCCATGAACACGAGGCGCGCATCGCGCACGAGCGCGCGCGCGATGGCGACGATCTGCCGCTGCGCGATCGACAGCGAGCGCACCGAACGATTCAGATCGATGACGACGCCGAGCCGCGCGAGAATCCGCCGCGCCGCGTCCTTCATCTTCCCGTAGTCGACGAAGCGCGGACGCGCGCCGAGGTTCTGCTCGAACGCGATGTTTTCCGCGACCGTCATCTCGGGAAAGAGCGCGAGATCCTGCCAGATCACCTGGATGCCGAGCTCGCGCGCGCGCGCCGGATCGAGGCCTTCGATCGACTCGCCGTCCATCAGCATCACCGCGCCCGGCTCCGGCTGATACACGCCGTTGATGATCTTGATGATCGTGCTCTTGCCGCAGCCGTTCTCGCCCGCGAGGCACAGCACTTCGCCGGGCATCACGTCGAACTTCACGGCCTTCAGCGCCTTGACGCCGCCGAAGACCTTCGAGACGTTGTCGAGCTGAAGCAGCGGCGTGCTTTGCGCGGCGGGCGTTTCCACAGCGATGGACGCTTCGTGGCTCATGGAACGAAAGCGCTCAAAGGCCCGATTTCGCGAGCTCGTCGACGGTCTTCTCGTTGAGATCGACCAGTTGATCGACGATCAGGTTATGCCCGTCCGGATGCACGACGCCGAGACCCGGAATGTTCGTGCCGTCCTTGATCGGCTGCCCCTTCGCGACCATCGTGCCGAGCGTCACGAAGACTTCGCCCGCCTGCGCCGGGTTCCACATATAGCCGCCGGTCAGGAAGCCCTCGTGAACGAGACGCCTTCCTTGTCCCGGCGAGAACGGGCCGAGCACCACCACCTTGCCCTTCATCTGCTTTTCCTGCACGGCACGCGCCGCGCCGATCGGCCCCTGGCTGCCGAACGCGAGAATCGCTCTCAGGTTCGGATGCGCGCGCATCAGATCGAGCGCGGTCTTGCGCGACGCATCGACGTCTTCCGCGACGCCATAACGGTCGCCGACGAGGGTCATGCCCGGATAGTTCGCCTTGATGTACGCGATAGCCGCATCGGCCCATGCGTTATGCAGCGGCACCGTGAGCGAGCCGACGAACACCGCGTATTCGCCCTTGCCGCCGAGCGCTTCGCCGAGCCGCTTCGCATACGCCTCGCCGAAGCCCTTCACCGACGCGAGCTCGAAATCCCAGTCGGCGTTCTTCTGCTTCGGCGACTCGTGCGTGATGACCTTGATGCCCGCCGCGCGGGCGCGCTGCAACACCGGTTCGAGCACTTCGGCATCGTTCGGCACGACGCCGATCACATCGACCTTCTGCGCGATGAGATCCTCGATCGCGCGGACCTGCAGCGCGGGATCGGCGCTCGTCGGCCCGACCATGAACGCCTTCACGCCGAGTTGCTCGCCGCGCTTCTTGATGCCGGCGTCCATCGCGTTGAACCACGGAATGCCGCCGATCTTCACGACGACGCCGATGACGGGCTTGTCCGGCGACGCCGAGGCCACGCCGGCCATGCCGATCGCGCCGATGGCCAATGCAAGCGCCGCCATGCCCGCGCACAGCGAGCGAATCATTTTCTTGGACATGTCTCCTCCGGAGGACGTCAGCGCAACCCGAGCCGACGCCCAGTTGAGTGATTGAATTCCAGATGCGCCCGTGTTCTGCTGACACGTTGCTGAATCCATTCAGCAACCGGGTTGGGCTATGCTGAAACTATTCAGCATGAGGGTCGACCCGGACAAACCCTAGCCCGATTCGCGCTTTGGGAAGGGCTACCGTCTCGGGAAAACGAACGCAGCGTGGAGCAGTCTCGATGGCCGGCAACACTTCAGGAAGGAAGTCGACGATCTACGACATCGCCAAGGCGACGGGATCGTCGACGTCCACGGTGAGCATGGTGCTGAACGGCACCTGGCGGCGCTACCGGATCAAGGAGGAAACGGCCAACCGCGTGCTCGAAAGCGCGCGCAAGCTCGGCTACCACGTCAACATGAAGGCGCGCGGGCTGCGGCTGTCGCGCTCGGGGCTCGCGGGCATGGTGCTGCCGCACTACCGCAACCGCTTTTTTGCGGGGCTCGCCCAGACGTTCGAGGATCAGGCGCGCAGCCGCGGCCTGTGCCCGATCGTCGTCGGCACGCAGCGCGATCCGGCGGTGGAAGCGAGCGTCACGCAGACGCTGCTGTCGCAACGCGTCGAGCTGCTGTTCATCGCCGGCGTGCGCAATCCGGCGCCGCTCAACGCGCTGTGCGCCGCGGCGGGCGTGCCGTCGATCAACGTCGATCTGCCCGGCGACGGCGCGCCATCGGTCGTGTCGGACAATCGCGGCGGCGCGCGCGCGATCACCGACGTGCTCATCGACAAGCTGATCGCGCGCCGCGAATCGCCGGACGAGCTGATCCTGCTCGGCGGAATACCTGGGGAATACGCGACGGCCATGCGTATCGCGGGCTTTCGCGATGCGTTCGAAGCGCGCGGCATCGCGTTGAAAGCCGATGCCGTCGATAGCTGCGGCTACAACGCCGCGTCCGCGCGAAACGCGCTCGCGCTTCGACACGAGAAGTTGGGCCGGCTGCCGTCCGGCCTGTTGATGAACTCGATCACCGCGTTCGAAGGCTTCGTGCAGTTCACGTCGACGTTATCGCCCGAAGCGTGGCGATCGGCGGTCGTCGGCTGCTTCGACTGGGACCCGTTCGCGGCCCACTTGTCCTTCGACGTGACGATGCTGCGCCAGGACGTGCAGACGATCATCTCGGAAGCGTTCGCACTCGCCGATCACTACGATCCCGCCGATCGCTCCGTCGTGCTCGTGCCGACCGGCTTCGGCAAGATGTTCGAAGAAGCGGAGCAGACGAAGGAGTTCGATCGGTGATGTTGCGCCGACAGACAGACGCTTGATTCAAGAAAGCTGCGGATACTCCGCCGAAGTCGCAGAATCAAAGCCACGCCGAAAATACAGCAACACGCGATGGACGGCGCGCCGATGAGAAGGGCCCAAAACTCAAGGCTTTGCGTAGGTTTTTCGTGCGGCCACAGCAGTAGGACGACACCGGCCAAGCCTAATGCAATGGCGAATAGCGTTGGCAACCATTTGGAAGCAAGACTGATTTAGGTTGCTCGATTTCGAGAAATGTGGGTATGGACCACGACATGGGAGCAATGCACAACAGCTAGCAGTAGAAGACGGGTCGAAAGGGATGCGATGAAATCTCACACATTTCTTGATCTACGCTTTTATTGCACGGGTCGACGCTTGACGGACGCAGCGATGTCTTTCGCCATTCGCTTAAGCTCTTCGGGCGAAATCGGCGGGTTTCCTTTGGCATACTTCGCTGTACGCTGAACCAACAACATTAGATCAGGAGTATCGAGTGGAGCATTGGGATCGCCTTGTACAGTGGCCAAGTAGCCGTAGTCAGTCGTGCCGTCATTGCGGGTGATCGTGCCGAAGCTCGACACGCCGTTTCGTCCATCCAAATCAACGGTGTGGAAGGGCACGGGCTCGTGGTCAAGCTCCACTTGTACTCCCAATCCGGAATACTTCCAGGCGAACTCGTTTTTCTGGCGCGACGTAAGATTAGCTTTTGCGCGGCTGGCATCGTCCAGAATGAAGATGGTCACATCTGGATGGCGTTCCAACCGGAATGTCACGCCTATCTTCCGAGCATCAATCCTCTCTTTGCGAATGAACAAGTACGGCAAACAGTCGCCTGCTTCGCGAGGAACCGATCCAATCTCACGAAACTTCAATCCCGACAACGTGGACATCAATTGCGCATTCACGTTCTTAGCGGCATCCTCTCCGGTAGCTGTAGAAAAATCCGCAGTATGGAAGCTAACGAAGAAATCCCCTTTGTACAAATAGAACTCTCCGGAACGACTACCTAAAAATGCAACAGTGTCCATGCGACCGGTGCGAACGTTCGACAAGCGAACATAGTCATCGTATTCTCTCAGGCCGGCTCTAACGTCACTCATAATCCTTTCATAGTCCGACTTCGATAGTCCTCGCGTTATCTGAAAGTCTCCATTGGCAATGAAGGATGACAGCGGCGCTATCTCTCCGTCAGGAAATTCTGTCGTATGTTCCACATACTTCTCCCTGATTTTAAGTCGCGTAGTCGCAACCTCAAAATCATCCGGTAATGTCAGTTCATAGCGCCCAACACATTCTCGATGTTCGCTTGCCGTTGTGGGCGTGATTTGAGAATACGTTAGCCACGTGCCCAAAATAACGCCGGTCAAACGCCTGACAATAGACGCGATGTTCATCAGACAGCTCCTTGTCGATTCTCGACCACGGAGAGCGCTGCCTGTTCTTTCAAAGAACTTGCGTTCTGCGGAACGGCTTCTACAACCAAAGAAGTGGCATACAACAAGTTGTTGTTCTCATTCTTAGTCCAGTAGATTGCCAGAGAAACAATGAACCCTTTTATTTGCGTCAGTTTTGTCGCAGCGCTGGACGAAGTCTGTTGCTGGAGCCAGAAAGATTCGTTGAATGGCATCATTATATCTTCGGGCTTCCCGTTGGGATTCCACATCGGCCATATTGACGCAAAGTCCGAACGCAGCGGCGCTTCCTTATGGGGCCTGTCTCGGGGAATAAAAGGGAATGCCGCCTCATACACTGCCGTATTCGCGTCCGCGATTTGTTGAATCGCCTTCCAGCTCGCCGGATTAGCCGGCTGCTCCACTGCCATCTTCAACGATGCGGCCGGTCTAACATTGCCCGTAATCCCAAAGATCTTGCTCCACAGCGCCTTGCGCAACGTCCTCGCAAAGTTGCGCGTGATCTTCGGCTTTCCGCTGCCGTCGATGTCATGCTGCTCAGTCTCAGTATCCGCTATCAACACGGCGATCTCGGAGTCGCGCGAACCCAGCATGCTGCGATCGTTGATGTTGGCGCTGCCCACAATCGCGAATCGGTCATCGACGATCATCGTCTTGTTATGCACGTAGATCTGCTCGGTGACGTATCGATCGCCGAGCTTCTCCCAGTTGCGCAGATTGAGCAGCGTCACATATTCTCGACACCGCTCCAGATCGATATCCTCGTAACGGCGATCCTCGACCTCGCTCAATACCTCCTTCCAGTCTTTCGCCTTGGCGTCGAACAATTCCTTGGCCTTGATAAAGCGCCGCACCCGATTGAGCAGGCTAAACGAGCCGAACACCAACGACTGCATAGTCCAATGGACCTGCGTCATCACAGAGCCATCATTCAACGCGCCCTCAGGATGCACCGGCAGCGTGATGATGACGTGGAAGTGTTCCTTCACTCCGGACATGATCGTGCGACCGATGCGATTGCCCAGTTCCTCACAGATGAAGTTCTTCGGCGCCTCGAACTCATGAGTGGCCATCTTTCTTGTGGCCCACTGCGCCCCTCACTGTCCTACTACCAGCGCAGCAGGCCCCGACAGCGGCTGGGATGTCTTCACATCGGCGGCCTGGGCATCGCTGTTGGTATGCTCGGACACGAAGCCAGAAACGAAGAACTGGTTTTCGATGTAGATGAAGGAGGTCGCCTGACGGATCAGATTACGCATGCCCAGTGCGATCTCGCACTGCTTCCCGCTCGGAGGTGGCAACTTCCCGGTGTCTTCCCGACTCAGACCACCATGTTCGGACCTGCGCATGTTAGCCGGCGCGCTGCGCAGCACTTGTACGCCGCATTGCCCGCTCTGATATTCAGGCTCATGCTTCGGAAAGGCAAGCGTGACCCGTTTAGCGCCGCCTTCGCTATTCCAGCGCAAGACGAAGTTGCACGCCACATCATACGCTGACGGTCCTTCGATCCGCACGTTCACATCCTGCCAAGGCATGCGCGGTTGGATCGCGGGATCCAGCGTGGCGTAGTTTGGCCCTGGGGAACTCACGGAAGACCAGCCTGGCGTTTCGCTCTGATAGTCCGTTTGCAACGCGCCAGATTCAACCCGCTTAAGCATGGCAGCATCGAACTTGAAAGGATTGACTACGCGCTCTGGCGACATCGTGCCCAGATGAGGAATACAACCGTTGTACCGGTTCATGCCGTCGCGTCCCTTGGCGTCGGCCTTGAGATCGTATGTCGCGTCATCGAAACGGCCGTAGCACAAGTCCATGCCGCCGACAAACGCAATGGTCTCGTCAATCACGACAAACTTCTGGTGATGACTGAAAAAGCTTGCGTCGTCATCAGCGAGCGAACCCGCAAGGTTGACCCACACGCACTGCCTGCCCGCAAGCGTGTTGATGGCTTCCAACACCGTTTTAGTTGAGGCATCGTAGGTTTGTACCGGCGCTGCGTGGGCCCACGGCATCACGTAGACCTTGAGTTGCGAATTGGCTTTGACCGCAGATAGCAAAACATCAAAGAGCCGTGCGGAGACACCCTTACCAACGGGCTTCATCTGCGCGTCCCAATTGATCATCCAGTCCACGATGTAGATCGTGCTTTGTGCGGCAACAAGGGCGTCGCAGAGGTTCGCAAAGTAATCCTCCCCGGACGTAAAGGGAACTACCTTGTTTCCGTATCGGGGGAAAGCAAACTGCTGCTGCCCATTCAAGACCCACACGTTCTCCGTGGCGAAAGCTTTATAGGCTTTGCCCGCGCTGTCGACCAGTTGTCGGATCGTTGGCACTTCATAGTCAAACAGATTACCTTCCGGTATTGCTTGTGCAATGACGTCGTTCATGGTCATGCGCCTCCTCTGAGCTTGCTAAGCAGCGCTTGGACATTGTTCGTTTGCAGCTCTTGACGCGCCAATGGATACCCTGCCCCCTCAATATCGGACTGCTGTGCGACGAACATCTGATCGCTGTACCCCAACGCATCCAGCGCCGAATAGAGCTTCGACCCATCGGGCATATCGTCGACACTGGTGTTCAGCATGAGGGCGCGCGCTTGACCACCGTATGCAAGCCAAACTTGGCCGGGGCCGCTGTTATAAGCCTCGTGCAGTTTGCCCTGATCTGCATCCGAGAGAATTAACTGCCCCGTCTCACTACTTGTACCGCTCAAGAGCGTCTCCGACGACATCAAGGCTTCCTCCGCGCTTGTGGCCTGCACCATACGCCACGCGGTATTGATCTGTGCATGACCATTCGGTCCAGGCATGTCGGTCAGCAGCATGTTGAATTTCACCGGTCCTTGTTGAGGTTGAGGCGGTAGTGGGCCGAGCTTCGGATAAATGGAAGCCGCGCCTTGCTTCTGTATTGTGATGGTCTTGAAGAACAGATCCCCCGGTCCACCCAAGGTAATGTTCCCATCCTTCAGTTGCACGAACGCACCGCCGCATTCAAGAACGAGTTCCTTCGCAGCGGCGACAGTCACCTTCCCATTCACGCTCGCGATCGTGACATCCTTGTCCGCCACAAGCGACATCGCATCGCTCTGCGCCTGAATCTCGACCGGCCCCTTGGCCGCGAAGAGCTTCAATCCAAGCCGCTGCGCGAATATGGACACCAG
>NZ_FCOF02000048.1 GCF_001544755.2 Caballeronia catudaia
CGAAGGGCCTTCCTTCATCTTTGGTAAAGCTCCGCAAACATCGGTCGATTGATGCTCGCGTTCTTGGCACACCCCACTTCATTTTCAAAAGAGCCCTTTTTATCGACCATTCAACACTACCCGAATCACCGAGGCCAGACATCACTCTGGCGCGAGCGATGAGCTCGAGGTTGTCTCCATGAGAAGGAAGAAGCTCTTCATAGCGACCGGCTGTGTAGGCGTCGGCAGCCGGCAGCGTCACGTCGACCGAGCCGAGCTCGCGCAGACTAAAGACCTCTTGCAGCCGCGTTATGCGAACGTCTGGGAAGCCGTCCATTTGCTTGAGTGCCAGGATAAGACGAGGCATAGCCGATGCTTGGACTCGAACGGCGTAGACCTGAAGCATCGCGACGAAGGTCTCGTATCGATCAATGATGGGATGAGGTTCTTCGTGAGCGATCGGCGTCGCGACATTTTCAACCTGCGTGAGGTCGTACGGGAGCACATGACTTAACCAATAGTCGCCCATTTCTGGAATTTGAAGGATGTCCCCCGCCTGTTGTTCGAGGCTTGCGAATGAGACATTCTCCTCGGCGCGTACACTAAAATAGTAGACAAGCCACGCCGCGTATTGGCTGAAACCTGGCGTGTTCACAACATCTTCCAGCAAGTCTTTTTGTGCTTTGAGTCCTTCGTGTAGTTGGAGAATCTGAACCTTCTGGTTAAGCAGCCAAATTGAGACGCCGAACTGCTCCTCTATTTTTTGGAGAGAATCTAGCGCCCCCACCAAGTCACCAAGAAGATACGACTCATAGAACTGGTCGCGCAGGGTAACGAAACTGCAAAGTTCGTCCCGGTACAAAGCGAGGATTGAAGCAGTCCACAAAATTTCAGCGTCTGCTTCCAGCCGAATCAATCGTGGCTTAGAAGTGAAGTCACCTAGTGTTCGTGCGAAGGCAGTGGGCGCCAACAGGGGCTTGTAGATGGACTGCCGACCCAGTTCACGCACGATCTCCGGGAAGCTCTCTGGAGGCAGCGCTGCACGCGCTCGCGACAAGCCACTTCTTGGCGTTTTTGCTGAATGCACGATGCGTCGAAAAAGCTGCATAGCGGCAGGCGGCTTTCCAGACTGCTTTTTCGCAGATTGGTTTTTAGCTTTCTTGCTCAATGTCTGTTCTCTTTTTGCTCATACCCATGGAACCGCAAGCGGGTGCCGGTCGTCGTCGAGTTTTGTGCTGATGGATCCTTCTACAATTCACTGGTTAGCGATCGCTCCTGACGCGCGCTCGATTTTCATCGGACTCGCACGCTTGATCACGGCTAGATCATTGAACGCCTTCCACGGGTTTCCGGCCAGATATCGCACATCAACCCACCAGTTGAACGGGGTGCGAAGGACCCGGATGGTATAGCGGTGCGGTTCCGCTGATAGTGAAGCTGATCCGCCAGTCGACGCCTCGAACGGCCGCCAGCGCGGCGAGTGCCGGGGGACGCGCTCACCACAAAACGCGGATCTGGGCTCTTCAAAAAATCCTTGAAGGCCTCGCAGTCATCGGCCCGCAAATCACTCAGCGCCTTGCCGCGCAGCATCACCGCCGATAACAGGAAGCACTCGAACTCCTTGGTGTAAACGCGCAGGGTTTTCGGCTGATCGCTGAAACGGTCCAGATAGGCGCGCACCGCATCGGGGTCGTGGTTCGCCTGGATATAACAGAAGGCCGTCGCGCGGTTTTCCCCGTGCGCGCCGGAGAGCGTGTGCGGCACGGCGAGGCGCTCGAACGGCGTGAGCGTCAATCGAGCCTCCTCTCGATTATCGCCCGGACCGCTGCTTGGACCGCTGCCTCGGCCGCTTCCTGTCACCTTGACGGCCGGGACTACCTCGACCAATTCGGCTGCGATCAGCGGCACGCCGTCTTGTTTTTCAGAGTAGACGTCGCGATCGATCGTTAGTTGCAGCGATGCCTGCTGCTTGCGGAGCCAGCTCACAATCGCGCGCGCCCGGCCCGGGCCGATGCGTGGAATCGAGCGCCACCAGCCGCCGCCGCGCCGGTTGCAGGACGCCACCAGGTCGCGCAGCGTCTGAATGCCCTCGCCCTTCAGCCGCGGCGCCGCCGCCAGCTGCGCCGCCTCGGTCACCATGCGAAACGTCACCGCCGTGAGGTTCGGCTGCCCATGCTGGCGAATCGACGCACGCAGGCGATCCGCGAGTGCGGTCGAGCCATGCGCGAGCGCGAGCGCCACCAGCGCATCGAGCAGCGCGGTGAGATACCGCTCCATCGCGCCGGGGGTCGCCGCATGTGCATCCTCGTCGGGATCGTAGTAGGTACGCGCGATCACCGCGGGCGGAATGCGTTGGACATACGCACGCAGCGCCGTGAAGTCCTTGGTCGTATAGCGCCGCTCAAGCGCGAGTGACCCGGTGAGCTTTTCCGGGGACGAGGCGGTCGCCAGATGCGCGCGCTCAGGCATCGCCCTCCTCCTTATCTAACTTGTCGCCCGGCTCGTCTCCTGACTCGTCGCGGCCGCTTCGTTGACCGTTCGTTGACGGTGGCGCCGGTGCGCGCAGCCGGGGCAGTCCGAGTTGCGCAAGCGCCGCGCTCGCCTGCGCCAGAAACGCCTCGGGCCAGCTCGCGCACAGGAACTCGAACGCCGTTCGCGCCTCGCGCAGCAGCTCCGCGAGGCGTGCATTTTCGGCGGCATAGGCGGTGACGTCAAAGTCCGTGGTTGGCCGGGCGCCGTACATAACCCGTTGCACCAGCTTGACCGCTCCATAGTCGGCGATGAAGTCGATCACCGGCAGGAAGCGCGGCAGCGTAATGAGCGCGGCGCCATAGGTTGCGGCCAGCGCGATCACCGCCGCCAGTTCGAGCCAGGAGGGTTTCACGGGCAGCAGCGGCACCGCATCGCCGTGCGCGGTCAGCCACGCGGCGGCGGCCTGGCGCTTGAGGGTAATCGCCGCGTCGACCGCGAGCACCACCTGCGCGACCGCCGCGCTCGGCCAGCGCGCGTCGATCGGCGAGGTGTCGTGGAATGGATGCTGTGACGCGTCGTTCGCTCGATCGCGCCGGTGGTCCGGATCGTCGCGTGAGTCGGCGTCATCCGGCCACAAACCTTGTCCCACGGCCCGCTCCCCTGAAGTGTAAATGCGAATTCGAGTATTCTACCCGTGAACGCCATCCCGATAATATGCCTTATCAGGAATCCTAAGTTCGTGAAGAAGCGTGTTTTAGCGGCCGGTTCGATCAACGAACTGCCGGCCCGACGATGTTCTAGTAGCCGACTTCCTTTTGGTGGCGGACAGCCAGAATGACAGCAGTTTCGTCGTCGAGACGATAGAGAGCGACGTAACCGCTGTCTCCAAAGTCAATGATCCATTCACGGAATTCAGAATCCATATCATCAACCGGGCGCCCCGCGCGAGGTTGGTCCGCTAGAACCTTCGCACCGGCACGGATCGCTGCGACAGCGCGTCGCGCAGCGTTGATGTTCTGGGGCTTGAGGAAGCGGTACAGGCGCTGCACATCATTGAGCGCAGATGGAGCCCAGATCACTCGTGGCACTCAGGTGGCTCCGTGTCCTCGCCGCCTTCCAATTTGGCCAACCATGCGTCAGCTTCCTCGTGCGTGACATGAAGGCCTGTCGCCCGGTACTCGTCCCACGCGCGTTTTGCGTCCTGCTTGAACGCCTCCCGCTTCTCTTCGCGATCAACGTATTGGGTGATCGCTTCACGCATGATCCAGTGCGCTGATCGGTCACGCAGACCAGCAAGCTGCTGAACGCGGTTTTTTAACTCGTCATCGAGCTTGATACTTGTTGCCATGCGGCACCTGTATTCGGAGGTAGTACCTTTAGATACTATAGCGCATCGGAGGGGTGCCGTGTGGTGCAAAGGCCCGAGCAAGCCACGAAGCGAGGCATACGCGTTGCTCAATCGCGTGACACTATTATTTGCCGTCATGATTTCAACCCCTGGTTTATGGACTCGTGGTTTTTTTGATTGAGTCTCGCCGCCGATCGCGGTGCTCATTGTCGACGACGATGATGCGGGTGCCTGGGAGAAAGCGCCGGGAAGCGATTGTTTTTGCAGTTACGCGGTGCGGCGACGGATGGGCTGCTCATGGCCCCGTCTTATGCGCAGCGACGCCGGCACAGTAGCGCGCCACCTCTTCCACCACCCGCTGCTTTTCGGCCTGGACGTAAATCGTCGTCGTTTGCAGCGACGCATGCCCCAGCACCTTCTGCACAACATCCACGGGCACCTCGTCGGCGACGGACTCGGTGGCGAAGGTATGGCGGAGCGCATGCGCGTTGGCCTGCCCAAGTCGCCGCCGCTCATCGAGGCTCAAGTCGTCCATCGTCTCAATCAGTTCGGTGACCATCCGACTAATCAGCCGGTTCAGTCCATCCGCGGTGTAGCCCGCCTCCTTCGCACGTTGCCCCACAGGCTGCCCCTCCCCGCTTTCCGCGCCCTGCCCCGCTCGATGTCGCCGGCGTGACGCGTCCGTCCACGGAATGACGATGGGGCTCAGTAGCGGCCCGCTCTGTTTGTCTTCTTCGGTCGCGCCATCAAAATCCTGCCCCCGGTCGGCCCAATGCGCGCGCAGCGCGTTCAGCGTCGCGGCGCTCACCGGCACCGTGCGTTCGCGCTGGCCCTTGCCGACGATGGTTAGCTCCCAGACTGGTCGCTCGGGTGTTCCAAAGGATGAAGGGCGCAGATGTTCGCGCCGTGCGCTCGCGGCTTCTTCGCGTCGCAGACCGGAATCGCCCATCAACAGCATCGCCGCGCGCACGGCGCGCCACTGCACGCCGCTTCGACCATCGCGCCACTGCACGCCGGCTTGGCGCTTGTTCGTGTCCATGCGCCACGGCACGCCGGACCTGCGCTTGTTCGTGTCGATACGGCCTTGCGCGCCCCCCACTTCGGCCGACCGCTGATCGAGTTCACCACGCAGCTTGCGCCACAGCTCAGCCGGTAAGGCGCGCTCGATCTTCATCGCGCGTTCCCGCTTGATCACCACCGGATCGTTGACGGCCTTCCATGGATTGCCGGCGAGATAGCGCACATCGACCCACCACGAGAACGCCGCACGCAGCGCACGCACCGCGTAACGCTGCGACTCAGGTGAAAGCGTTGCGGACAGCGAAGCCTGACCGTCGGCGGCCGCAGCGGAGGTGGACGAGGCGAAGGGTCGCCAACGCGGCGAGTGCCGCGGGAAGCGCTCACCCACGAAGCGCGGATCGGGGCTTTTCAAAAAGTCCTTGTACGCCTCGCAGTCGTCGACCCGCAGATCACTCAGCGCCTTGCCGCGCAACACGACCGCCCACAACAGGAACCGCTCGAGCTCCTTGGTGTACGCCCGCAGTGTCTTAGGCTGATCGCGAAAGCGGTTCAGATACGCGCGCACCGCATCGAGATCGTGGTTCGCCTGGATATAACAGAAGGCCGTCGCGCGGTTTTCGCCTCGGTACGGACCATCGGCGCCGGAGAGCGCATGCGGCACTGCGAGGCGCTCGAGCGGCGCCAAGGTGAGTCGCTCGGTGAGTCGACTTGCAGACCCGTCGCCTGGACCGCTCCCGCCTAGACCACTGCTCGGGCCGCCGCCTGGGCCGGATCCCGACACCTTGGCAGCCGGCACGACCTCGACCAGGTCGGCCGCGACGAGCGGCACGCCGTCCTGTTCCTCGGAGTCGACGTCGGCTTCGATCGTTAGTTGCAGGGACGCCCGCTGCTTGCGTAGCCAGCTCACGATCGCGCGCGCCCGGCCCGGGCCGATGCGCGGAATCGAGCGCCACCAGCTGCCGCCGCGCCGATTGCAGAACGCGACCAGTTCGCCCAGGGTCTGAATGCCCTCGCCTTTCAACCGCCGCGCCACGCGCGGACGCAGCCAGGCGCCGATCGGATGATCCGGATGCGGTGGCGCCGCGGCGAGTTGCGCGGCGTCGGCGACCGTGCGGAATGTGACCGCGGTGAGCAACGGCCGCCCGTGCTGCCGAATCGACGCGCGCAAGTGTTCCGCGAGCGCGCTCGAGCCGTGCGCGAGCGCGAGCGCCACCAGGGCGCCCAGCATCGTGTTGAGATGCCGCTCCATCGCGCCGGGCGTCGCCGCGTGCGGATCCTCGTCGGGATCGTAGTAGGTACGCGCGATCACCGCCGGCGCGATGCGTTGCACGTACGCGCGCAGTGCCGTGAAATCCTTGGTCGTGTAGCGGCGCTCGAGGGTGAGTGATTCGGTGAGCTTTTCGGTGACTTTTTCGGTGAGCTTTTCCGGGGCGCGCGGCGTTTTGGCGGTGAACTTTTGCGGGGCCACCTTGGGGCGTGCTTCGGGGGGTGCTTTTGGGGCGGGCCGGGCGGCGGTGTCGCGCTTATCGTGCCTACCCATCGTCGGGCTCCCCGTCCTCCGATTCGAGGGGTGGTTCACGCGGTGCGGGGGGCGCCGGTGCATGCAGCCGCGGCAGCCCGAGTTTGGCGAGCGCCTCGCTCGCCTGCCCCATGAAGACCTCGGGCCAGGTGGCGCAGAGAAACTCGAACGCCGTGCGGGCGTCGCGCAGCAGCGCGGCCAGGCGCGCGTTTTCCGCGGCGTACACCGTGACCTCGAAGTCGGTGGTCGGGCGCGCGCCATACATCACCCGCTGCACCAACTTCACCGCGCCATAGTCGGCCATGAAGTCGAGCACGGGCAGAAAGCGCGCATCAAGATAGAGCGCGGCCCCATAGGTCTCGGCCAGCGCAATGACCACCGCCAGTTCGAGGCGCGACGGCTTGATCGGCAGAAAGGGCACCGCGTCGCCCTGGGCGGTGAGGCGCGCGGCGGCCGCGCGCCGCTTGAGCGTGATCGCTTCGTCGAGCTGCAGCACCACGCGCGCGATCGCGGCGGTCGGCGCCTCGGCGGGCCACCGCTCAAAGCCGTTCGAACCGTCGTTTTCGTCGCGATCCGGCGGCAAGCCTTGCACCACGGCCCTCTCCCCTCGTTAGTAAATCAGAAAAGCCCGATTTTACCCCTGAAACGCTATCCCGATAATAGACGCTATCAGGCTTGCCGTTTCATAGAATACGGCTATGATTTGGAGCTTGGGTACCTGCCCGGGCGGGCGACGTCTTCGAAGACCTTCAATTTCGGGCTACACCGAGCACGGTTACCGGCGTGCGCTCAGTTCCTGCTGTCGCCGCACTCGCGCGTCTTCCTCAAGACGTGTCTCTTCGAGTTCCTGCAGCACGCCGTCGAGGTCCACAGGGCGCGTGTCGACTTCGGTGCGACCGGTCAGTTCGGCATCGACCTGCAGCCGCCCTGCTTCGAAGAGCGCCCAGATCTCGGAGCCATAACTCGCGGTGAGTATTTGCGGTGCAAACCGTCCGAAGTACGTGGCCAGGTTGTCGACGTCTCGCTTGAGCATCGAGGCAGCTTCGTTGTTGCCGGCCGCGTCGACGGCCTGTGGCAGATCAATGATCACCGGCCCATCCGCTCCCAGCAGGATGTTGTATTCCGACAGGTCGCCGTGAATTACGCCCGCGCAGAGCATGCGGACAACCTGGTTCAGCAACAGCGCGTGCAGTTCGAGGGCGCCGGCTTCGGTTAGATCGACGTCGTTGAGCCGCGGTGCGACGTCACCCACCTCGTCGATCACCAGTTCCATCAGCAACACGCCGTCGGTACAAATATAGGGTTGCGGCACGCGCACACCTGCGTTGGCGAGCCGGAACAGCGCGTCCACTTCAGCGTTCTGCCATGACGCTTCCTGCATCTGACGGCCGTAGCGCGTACCTTTTTCCATCGCCCGCGCCTGCCGGCTGCTCTTCACTTTGCGACCGTCCCGATACGACGCGGCTTGCCGAAAACTGCGCTGCTTCGCGTCCTTGTAGACCTTGGCGCAACGCGTCGATTCGCCGCTGCGCACGACATAGACTGTTGCCTCCTTGCCGCTCATCAACTGGCCGATGACTTCGTCGATAAGTCCTTCTTCGAGAAGCGGTGCAAGTCGTTTGGGTATTTTCATACGATCGTCGACCGCGGCGCGTGGAACGTGCATTCCACACCCGTGGATGGTGAATGGCCCGCTGAGGTATACACGACCAACAAACCGGTGAATCGAGAAGCCGGTGCGGGCGACCGCAAACTTGCTGCGTGGGAGATGGATGGAGTCATGCGGGATTATAAGGGTGGCCGAACACGAGCCGACGCAAATCTCCCGGCGACTGCGTAGATGCATTGCCCCGCCGTTCCAGACCGCTCCCGGTTTTGCACGACGGGCAGCACGCGACCCGGAGGAGACCTTCAGCGGTCCCGTTTGCGGACATTCGCGAGCAACTATTGACTGGTTTGCAAGGTCGTTATGCTGTCGTCGCGGCGGGGGTACCAATGGGTAATGGCGGCCGCACAGCGGGGGCTCGTCACACCTGCGGTGGCCTCGTCGCCGTCAATGCTTCTGCTACTTGCCACAGGCGAATTGAATCCGCGCTCTTGACGGATCGGGGCTGTTTGGCAACGTGCGAGTTCCCGACGAGCAGAAAGCGGGGGCCGTAGAATTCGCCCTGAGTCGTTTTGGGATCGACCGCCGCCTGCAAGAGCGAGTCCGTGGCCCATTTCACGTCCATGGACGGTACAAGTCGGAACCCTAGCCTCTTGCGGGTTGAATCAGTACCCATATTCGGACCGCTCGTCTGTAGATTGGTGCGTGTATGACCTGGATGGGCACTCGTACTGAGCAGGGGCCAGCTACGCTCGCGCGCAATCTCTGCCAATCGATTTGCCAACAACAGGCAGGCTAGCTTGGACTGCGCGTACGCCGTCATGGGCTTGTACGACCTTTCGCCTTGAAGGTCGTCGAAAACGATTTTGGCACCAATTGCGGCACTGCTTGTCATCGTGACGACGCGAGGGGACTTCGCTTCAAGCAAAAGGGGCAACAGCAGATTGGTCAGTGCGAAGTGGCCAAGGAAATTGGTCGCAAACTGTAGCTCGAATGCGTCGGGGCTCAGTACACGCCTTGGCGGCATCATAATCCCTGCGTTGTTTACGAGCACGTCAAGAGGGCGTCCTTCCCTGAGCAGGTGGTTGCCAAAATCCCTCACACTCGCGAGGCTGGAGAGGTCCATCATACGGACCTCAATCGATGCCCTTGGAAACTCCTTGCGTATATCCCGCCGGGCGGCATCGCCTTTCGACTCGCTGCGTACAGCCATGATGACGTCGGCCCCAGCTGCCACCAATCGCCGAGTCGCCTCCTTGCCGGTGCCGCTATTGGCTCCGGTAATGACGATACGGCGCCCCCGCTGATCAGGAGCTCGGTACATTCGCGCTTCTCCTATGATTTCATTCGATAAGGCGGGGCTCGGAAGCGGACAGGTGGCAGGCAGTCAGCTCCAGCCGCCAAGGCACGTGCGGATAAGAAATGGATCTGGTGCTGGCCAGTCCGGGAGCCCCAAAGGAACTACTTTGGTGAAGTACACCGCATAGTGTAGTTTGCTTGATGAAAAAGTAAACTACCTGGTGTAAGTTTTCGGCTGCTGGGGCAGCCCGTCCCGACGTGCCTTACCGGCCGCACGCGGCCGGATGGCGGCACTGTCACCCGTGATTTGGCCGCCGCAAAACGGTCGTTGAGCAAGGGCCTAGGGAGCCCCGGGCATAGAAACTGGAGGACGACCTCGAAAGGCCGTTCATGGGCCGGTTGCTGCCCCCTTGGCGAACCTGGTTCCAATACGCGTGTCCTCTTGCCAACTCGGGGTCCAACTGCGTATCGTCGATTGTGGGAACCGACTCTGTACGGGTGGCGCCACGCTGGCGTTCTCGTACCGAGCGTGAGGTCTCAGCGTTGATACGAGCAAGAGGTACCACCATGCGATTTTCGTCTCGCACGTTTCTCGTCGGCCCCGACGATGCCCTCTGGCGGCTGTCAACCAGCAAGTTCGACCGGATGCTTCGAGATCCGGCGAGTCACAGTTTGGCCGCCTTTGCAGGGCAACGGGCGCGAATGGCCAACGTGGTCGTTGAATTAGTGGCCAGGCAACCGACGCGCATCATTAGAACCACGTATTCGGTACTTTCTCTTGACGCTGAAGGTCGAGTCGACCCCGGTCGCTTCGAAGAGCAACAATTTGCTCTCGTGGAATCAATTGTTGCCCCTGTCATTGCTTCATCCGCAGATGAGGACAACCAACCTGTCGTCGACGCGACAGCTCGATTCATCGCGCAAGGGGGCCGGTGGACTCCGTCGGCCGCCCTGGCGCGCGCGATTGATGAGGCCGCGCTGGGGCAACGACCGTGCGCACGCCTGTAAGCCCAGTGAGGCAGCAGGCTGTCCGTGAGATTTCTGGCGAATTCGGCGACCGTCGGCCGGGCCCCTCCGGGGCAAGCTCAATGCGTCTACCGTCACCGGTGCCATCGGCGTATCTTCCGATCCGACGAGCACCACTTCGCAGACCGGCGTCCCCATCGTCGTGAACCGCTTGCGCACTGGAACTCAAGTCGTTCTTACCCGCTAATGATCTCGCCAGACCAAATGTGATCGAACGCGGCGCCGGCTTCTCTCTGAACCTCGCGAACCGTTTCCGCATCGGGCGCTTCGTACTCGCAGATCATGTGTCTGCGATCGAGCGAAACGACACTGCGCTTCCACACGACGCCACGAAGTTCGCTACATGGCGCTAACCGATCTTCGGCCGCCGCCAGGTCTTCGTCCGACTGCGGCATCGGAAAGCTCCGTTCGACCACCACGTGCGTCATTTTCAATTCTCCCGTTCACTGACAGCCGTGATCAAGGCTACTTCGTTTGCGTTGAAATCGCCGTTGTAATCGTGGGAAAGCGGTTGCGCAGGCGTCGGATGGCGGCTTCGCCGCGGGGACTTGGCGCACGTTCGTTCAACAGCGCGAGCAATGACCTGGCGTGCGACTCTGCCCGCTCGACCTCCCCTATCATCAGCGCGGACTCGATTAGCATGACCGTGGCCACGATCATTTCGGTCGTTGAATGCAGGACTTGCGCCCCCGCCAGCGCCTCGGTTGCGTAGTCGCGCGCCTTCGCATTGCATCCCCCGTCATACAAGACCAGGGCCGCTTCGTTGAGCGCGTAACAAAGGTGTCGCTTGTCGTCGGCCCGACGTAGTGCATCGAGGGCATCGAAGGCATCGAAGGCTGGAGAGCCCGGCTCGTCTCGGACGAGGCGCAGTGATGCAATTTTGCCGAGAACGTCCGCGAAAGGTGCGCCAGAGTCGCCCATTTTCCGTGCGACTTTGACGATCTCACCCGACAGGCAGATTACGTCGGCGTGAGCGCCGCGCTCGAGGTTCATAGTCGCCAGCCAGACGAGACACTGATACTCGCGCCAATGGTCGCCTGTTGCACGCGCTTGCAATACGGCATCGCTGAGCTTAGCGCACGCGAGATCCAGTTGCCCGTCGGCTCGCGCGAGCAGCGCCTCGCCCCACATCAGTTCCACCACGCGCAGATCGCGGCGCTCCGCCATCGCGCTCGCTTCGTGTAGAACAGCGCGGGCGCGAGGAAGATCGCGCTCCAGTTCGAGCAGGCATCGGCCCGTGTTCGCGAGCTGTTTGCAGCGCGTGGTTGCATCCGCCTTGCGCGCTGCGCTCTCCGCTCTGATTGTCACCTGTCGCGTACGCTCGATGTCGTTCGCCTGCTGGGTGAGCCACGAAAGGCTGTGAAGCCCCTGGACCACGTCCGCATGAAGCGACAAGGCTTCGGCCTCCTGAATCGCTCGCTCGAACGCTTCCTCTAGCAAGGCCGGGCGCCTGTCACCAGAACTGGCGGCTGCAACGAGCCGGGCCGTCAAAAGTCGGATCTCGAGACGGACACGCTCGCTGTCCTCCGGCAACGCGTGGACGTGAGCGAGCCCGCGCTCAGCGACCGAGATAGCTTCGGCGACGGCGAAAACACGAAGACAGTGATTGCTCGCTTCAACGCACGCGCGCGCGGTCATCAGCGAGTTGTCTGCCAAGGTGGCGTGATGGACCACTTCGCCGTGCAGACGCGGATCGTGCTTGCTCGCAGCCAGTAACTGCCGCGCGATCTGGTGATGCATGGCACGCTTGTGGGGCTGCGAAAGCGTCCGATAGACCGTCTGACGCACGAGGTCATGCGCAAAATCGAATTCGGCTTCAGAGGCAGGCGCGATCAACCCGCGGCGTTCGAGATCGGTTAAGCAAGGAAGAATCTCGCGCAGCGGCCTTTCTGAAAGTCCTGCAAGTTGCTCGGGAGTGAAGCCATGGCCGATGACTGCCGCGTAAGAAAGCAAGTCGCGCGTGACGTGGTCCAGCGGCGCAAGACGTTCCTCGATCAAGGTGTCGATGGACCGCGCCACAGGCCTCGAACCGGCGTTCTTCGCGCGCGTCAACTCAAGCACATAGAGCGGATTGCCGCCGCTTTGGCGCAAGGTCCACTCATGCGACACGTCAGTGCCCGATGTCGCAATCAGCGTTTCGACCTCCGTGGGGGTAAGCGGCGACAGCGGCGCGCGATCGAGCTTGCTATCGCGGGCAAGCGACTGCAGCAAGGTTCTCGCCCATCGGTTGTCGTCTGCTTCGGCGATTCGTGCCGCCGCCAGAAAGGCGACCGGTCGGCCATCGAGCCGTCGCGCAACGAAATGAAGCAGCGCCGCCGACGCCTCGTCAAGCCAGTGGAGATCGTCCAGGACGATAGCTAGCCGACGTTCATGACACAAGCGCTCGAGCAGCACGACGATCGCCTCGAAGAAGCGCTCGCGGCTTCTCTCGTCGCGTTGGACCTCGGGCGTGCCGGTGGACATCGGGCGAAGAAGAGGCGTCAGCGCTTCGTCGGCCGCCGATAGGATATCGGTCGTGACGGGGCGTAGCGCATCGATCCAAATACCGTACGGACGTATCGTCTCCGCTTCATAGCAGCGTCCCCGAAGCACGACGACACCCGCGCTCGACGCATTCTCGCTGAAGTAATCGAGCAGCCGCGTTTTGCCGATGCCCGGCTCGCCGGTCAGCAAAGTTAGTCTGCCGGACGCAAATGGCGAAGACAACAAAGCGTCCAGCTTTACGCGTTCCACGTTGCGCCCGACGAGCGGCGGCGCCCAAGGCGACTGTTGATCGCAGATGATTTCCGCAAAATCGCCGCGTGCGGGCCCATGCGCCCTGGTTGCAACGCGGAGGTCGTCACGGACGTGTCGAATTACATCGTCGAGCGCCACACACGACCCTGCCCCAAGCTCACGGCGCATGAGCTCACGCGCATAGTCGTAGTGATGTTCCGCGTCCGCAGGACGGCCCGCGCCGTATAGCAGCCTGATTAGCGTGGTGTGTGCGGTTTCGTCAAGCGGGTCGGCCTCAACCAGTTCTCGTCCGCGCTGCATGGCAGCTGCCGGATCGCTGCCCAATCTGCTGATGAGCGCGCGAAGCACAGTCTTGCGCATACGGCCGAAGTGTTCCCGCTGACCGACGCACCAGTTATGGAAACGATAGCAGGCCGGAAGATCAAGTCCGCAGATGAAATCGCCTCGCAGCAGGGCTGCTGCATGCTCGAGCGTCGGCAACGGCATTGCATCGGTTCCCGGTGCGAGCAGCGTCCGCGCCGTCGTCGTATCGATCAGTGCGCCGGCGGGGTCGAAGGCGACGTGCGTGCGGTTGGCCGCGATACGGTCGTCCAACGCATCGTCGACCAGCGGTCGCAACTTGCTCAGGCTCCAACGAAGCGCGGCGCGCGGATCGTCGGGACCGTCCCAAAGGAGATCGCATAAGGTCGATCTCACGACGGCGCCATCGCACGATACAAGGTAGGCCAGCAACGCGCGAGTTCGGCGCGAGGCAGGCAAACTCACGATTGCGCCATCGCGCCTGACTTCGAGTTCGCCGAGCAGGCGAATGCTCAAAGTCGCGGATCCGGTACTGGCAACGCCCTTGTCTTCCACGCTGGCTCCCACCGTGAATACAACGTTTCGGGCGCAGTCTGATGCTGTCGCAATCGCGACGATGGTCATCAGAGAGTCTGCCATCACTGAGTCATTAGACGAAGATTACTACCAGACTGCGACGCTTCGCCAGCCGGGTCCGATTCCGCGTAAGCGTCCTGATTCACCTGATTCAGACCGTACGTGGCCTAAACGGAGGAGGTGAAATCGTGGATGGGTTCCGGGAAAGGCTCACTGAGTGCATCGG
Organism: Caballeronia catudaia; assembly: GCF_001544755.2. Lineage (GTDB taxonomy): Bacteria > Pseudomonadota > Gammaproteobacteria > Burkholderiales > Burkholderiaceae > Caballeronia > Caballeronia catudaia. The sequence goes on from NZ_FCOF02000048.1 coordinate 14,108, forward strand.
CGGTAGCGCTCATCGATCGATTGCCGATGAAGGAGCCGCGATTAATGAAGCGGACGCACTCCGGCTGTACGAAGCGCTAGCTGAAAATCCGCTATCGGCGAAGCGGCTCGCAAAGAGGACGAGCTCGAATCTGCGGCGCGTGAACGAGTGGCTGGCGACACAGGTTGCGCGTGGACACCTTGCATACGACGCGGCCAGTCAGCGTTGCTGGTTGCAGCAGGAACAGGCGGGCGAGATCGCGAAAGCACCGTCACGAGCCTTCATGAACGAGGCATTCGCCGTCTGGCGCAGCGGGCGATTACTTGCGAGGTCGTGAACGGCCGAAGATCTGATCGCTCGCACATGCCTGATTTTGCGTAGCCGCACATTGCTCCCCGCATGGCGGCAGTCGCTCAAAACGCCTACCTGATCGAGCTCCGAATCGTCACTCAAATTAGCAGGGATTTTAGGGGTCACATGGACGCGTCAGGAGATCCACATGAAGCAATTCTTCCTGTTCGTGATAGCTCTTTTAGCTATCGGATCGGCTTATGCTGAACGAGGCGACACCGAAGACCGATCGTTGATGGAATATTATTCCGCTCACCACACGAAGCCGCCTCCTCGCGATCGGAAAGCATCGCCCTCCGGCGCGAGCGCCCCACCTGCTCAAAGCGCGGCTTCCCGTTCCGCGTCCTCACCAAGGCGGTCCACGTCGAGCCACGAATCTCACGAACTTCTCCGGGACACTGGACCTTTAGTCGCCTCTCAATAAGGAGCGAGGAGCAACGGATCCGACGCGATAAGCTCAGTTCTGGACAACGAGTGCAGGCAGCCATTGATTGTCGCCGCGTCGCTCGCGGCGAAAAAAGCTAAAAGTCGCGGGCGAGCCCCCGCAGTTGTTCAGGATTACTGTGTAACAAGTGACGTTGCAGATACTCTGGCAGCGCGACAATCAGGATAAGAATGTAGTGGCGCGGGTAATGATGCCGGTGTTGATTGACGCCGGCGAGCTTTGCCTGCCAGCCGCGCGTCAATCTGGATGGGAACAGCGCGTCAGTCGGCGGAGTCGATGCCGTAACGCGTGACGCCCGTGAGCTGCGAATTGCCCGTCATAGCTGATCCTCCTGTTTGGGCGGCACGCCGACGTTCTTTGGTCGCTATACTGGCCGGGCGTCCCGGATCCTGCTGCTTGCGCTCCAGGGCGGTACGGCGACGGTAGCTTTCAACGTTCATTTCAAAGCTCGCCGAGTGATGGACCTCCACGCCATGCGGCTTAGCCAGCCGAGACGCTCGAGGAAGAGCAGACTCAGCGTGGGGAACAGTCGGCCCTGGCGAACTGATTCGCGAGCGCCTTTGCGACAAACATATTGTCCCGGACCAAAAACCGCGCAGGGTCGAAGCCGGCGGTCGCGAGCTTTTTACGCGATGCGAACACGAGTGGCATGGTCATCGCCTGCGCCGTCTTGATTCCAGACGTCGACATTTACGCGGCCCGACTCACCGGCGGAATGTTTCCGCACTTAAGTCCCTCCCCCTTTATTGCCCGATCCGTGCATCGCCGCGATGAGCGCATGCAACTGCTCCATTGTGAATGGCTTGCGCAGCGACGCGCAATTGAACCCGACTTGTTCCGGCGTCGGAGCATCGCCGCCCGATGCAAAAACGATCCTGATGCCCGGGTCGTGCTCGATCGCAGCTCTGGCCAATTCAACGCCCGAGCGCCCCGGCAGGACAATGTCCGCAAGCAGCACGTCGATCTTCGCCGTCGTTAAGGCACGCATCCCTGCGTCTGCATCCGCAGCCTGACGCACTTCATAGCCCATGCTGGTCAGCAGTTCACTGACTGCCTCCCGCGAACTGTCGTCATCGTCCACGACGAGAATTGCGAGGCTCGCGGGTGTATAAGACTGCACCGAAGACGACGGCTCGGCGGCCGGTGATCCGGCCGGCGGAGGCACCTTCGCCGTGTCGACCGGCCCCAGCATCCGGCGAATCTTGGACGCAAGCTGCTCGCGGCTGTAGGGCTTGCTCAGCAGATGCACACCCTCGTCCAGTCGGCCCCCATGCACGATGGCGTTCTGGGTATATCCCGACGTAAACAGCACCTTCAAATGCGGCAGCATCCTGGTTGCAAGCTTCGCAAGTTCGGTGCTGCGCATCGTGCCGGGCATTACCACGTCGGTGAAAAGAAGATCGATGTGTATGCCGCTTTGAACGATCACCAGCGCGCTCTGTGCATCGTCTGCCTTCAGTACGGTATAGCCAAATTGCCTGAGCGTTTCGACCGCGGTTGCCTGAACGCCTCTGTCATCCTCAACGACGAGAATGGTTTCAGATCCGCCGGTGAGCACCACTGGTTGCCTGGGTTCCAGGTCAATGGCTTTCTCCATCGAGCGCGGTAGGTAGATCTTCACGGTGGTCCCGTGCCCAGGTTCGCTGTAGATCCTGACGTGACCGCCGCTTTGCTTGATGAAACCATACGCCATGCTCAGGCCCAGACCCGTGCCTTGCCCTTCGGGCTTGGTCGTGAAAAACGGCTCAAAAGCGCGCTCGAGGACATCGCGCGCCATGCCCGTCCCGGTGTCGGTAATGGCGAGCAGTACGTATTGCCCCTCGCGAACGTCAGCGGCCAGCGCACTGTAATGCGCATCGAGCATTGCATTCGACAGCTCGAGCGTCAGCTTGCCGCCTTCCGGCATTGCGTCGCGCGCGTTGATGGCCAGGTTCAACACCACGTTCTCGAGGTGGTTCGGATCGACCAGCGTGTTCCAGAGGCCGCCGGCAATAACGGTTTCGACGTCAATCATCTCACCCAACGCCCGTCGGAGCAGGTCGTCCATGCTCCGCAGCATCACAGCCAGGTTCACGACCATCGGCTGCAGTGCCTGGCGACGTCCGAACGCGAGCAGTTGAGAGGCGAGGTTGGCTCCCCGCTCGACCGCATCGATTGCCTTGTACAGGCGTTCTCTGCTCCAGGCGTCGCGGCCATGGCGGCCTTCGAGCAATTCCAGATTGCCGCGTAACACCTGCAGAACATTGTTGAAATCGTGTGCGACGCCGCCCGTCAGTTTTCCAAGCGCCTCCATCTTCTGTGACAGAAGCAGCGCCGCGCGGGCCTTTTCCAGTTGTTCGTGAGCGGTCTTGCGTTCCGTGATGTCGCGGGTGATCTTGGCGAACCCCACCAGCGTCCCTTCCTCGTCGCGGATTGCGTCAATCACGACATTGGCCCAGAACCGGCTACCATCTTTCCTGACCCGCCAACCCTCGGTCTCAAACCGCCCTTCCGTTGCGGCTGTTCGTAGGCCGTGCTCCGGCAGACCTTGAGCGGCGTCTTCGGCCGTGTAGAACCGCCTGAAGTGCGTTCCGACGACCTCGTGCGCCTCGTAGCCCTTGATGCGCGCGGCGCCCAGATTCCAGTTCGTCACCAGTCCCTCAGGGGACAGCATGAAAATCGCGTAATCAGTGACCCCTTGCACCAGCAGCCGAAACCGTCGCTCGCTTTCGATCACGGCCTCATGGGCCATGCGTTTGTCGGTTGTATCGCGCACAATCTTGCCGAAACCAATGAACGTGCCATCGGCCGCATGAAGCGGCGTGATGAGCACGCTGGCCCAGAACGTCGTGCCGTCCTTGCGTACGCGCCACCCTTCTAAATCATATTGGCCGTGCTCCCGCGCTGCGCGCAGCGCCGCGTTTGGAACGTCGTTGCGCCGGTCTTCTTCCGTGTAAAAGACGGAAAAGTGTCGCCCAAGGATTTCATTGGTTTCGAAGCCTTTGATGCGCCGCGCACCAGGGTTCCAGCTGGCAACCTCGCCGCCTGCGGTCAGCCTGAAGATCGCGTATTCCGATACGCGCGCGATCAGCAGCGGCTGCCATGTTGAATCGATGTCGTCATCGTCGCTCTGCATTCGACCCCTCGTTGAGTATCAACGGTCAGACATAGCCTTCGAGACTGCACCCACCCTCCGCTGAGCGCTGCCCCAGCCATTTCACATTAACCGTCATTGTGCCTTACCAGGGCTCTAGAGCTTGGGCCTGGACATCCTGTGCGTCCTGTGCGCGGCACGGCCGTCGCAGGGCGCGTTCTGCAGATCGTCAAACGAATTGACCGATCATGACGCACGTCGTTGACGACTTCGCGGTATCGTGCGCCGTCCCGTTTCGCGTCGACCGGCAATCTGCGGTCGAACGACCCACGGACCCGTCGGGGCCGTTAGGAATTTTCGTCGACAGGAAGACGAAGCCATCATGGAAACACGCATGTGGACGTCCCGTTTAGAAGCATCGCGCGGGCATGACAGAAGCTCGCGGTCGCAACTGGCTTGATTATTGCTGGGGAATCAGTCCAATATTCAGCAGACAAAGCGCCGGGCGGATCTCAATGGAAGGACGAACCAGCTTGCCAGTCGCCCTGCTTGCGGAAGACGATCCTCAATCAGCCGCAGCGTGGACGGGCGTTCTGCGCCTAAACGGATGGGAGGTGGTATGGGCACCGGACGGTGCCGCAGCGCTCCTGCTTGCGCGACAAGCCAGGCCAGATCTTCTCATCACCGACTTCGACATGCCGAAAATGGACGGGCTGTCGCTATGTCTCGCATTTCGGACTGACTCAGCACTTGCGAATGTGCCGATCATCCTCGCGTCCGCCAACCCCTCGGCGGTCGAAAAAAATGCCACGGCGCACGACTCCTTTTTACAAAAGCCTGTTAACGCCTTCACGCTCCTCGCGGCGATCGCTGCAATCACAATCCCGAGGAGGCCGCCGGACGTGACGGGAAGCAAAAGCGAGCCGGTCTAGACTACTTTAAGTAGTCGCGCCGTTCGCGAGCGCAAGCTGAACGAGCGTGCCGAGCATCGCTCGAGGTAGCCCTTGATTCAGGTTGGCAGAACCTCTGAGGCGTCCTTTATGAGGGATAAGACTGCCAAACCGACCGGCGGTTGAATCGGTCCTGGATGACAGGCGGCTTGTTACGCCGCTACCTCCTCGCGCCGGGCAAGACGTGATCTTGGGTTACAGCGGACCCTTTGCCCAGCTCGTTTCGGAAACGCCGTTCCTACTCCCACGACGTCGCGGTTTGGGTGCTTATCTTTTCGCGAGAAGCGCCAGCAGTTCGTCGCCGTCAATGAACCCGGTCGCGACGCGAACCGCAAATCCACCGCGAGTCTTCGTTGGCAAAAACGCGCACGGCACCTAACGAGACGAATCGACCATCCTCCGCCCGGAAGTTCGAACCCGCGCCGGCCGTTGAGCGACGGCTTGCCCCGTGGAATGCCTTCGAGTTGCTAACCGTCGTCAGTTATTTTGAGGGCTCGTCGATCTCGTACGCAATCTGTTTGCCTTCGCGCAATCGATCCCGTGCCTTTCGAAAGGCGTTGCTTGTGAGGCATCCAACCAGGCATGCCCTGATTTCTGCCCGGACGGTTTGGGGGAAGACATCTGGGCTTATAGCCCCGCTCGGCGATGGCTTGCATGATCCGGTTCTCTTGCTGCTGGCTCACGCGTAGCGGTTTCCCTGGTCCAGCTCAGCTGCCCCGATCGCTCGGTTGGCTCTTCACGAATGTCTGCGCGACATCATCGACGTTCGGGTGGTAGTTAAGTTGGTTCGCCCGCGCGATTGCCCACCAATCCATCGCCGTCCGACGACGGCGTCGGTCGGAGTTTTTGACTTCTTGGCGATCGGGCCACTGCACGCCAGAGGCTGATTCGCAGGCCCGGCGCGCCCCCGCTTCGGCCGGCCCGCACCGAGTTCACCACGCAGCTTGCGCCGCAGCTCAGCCGGTAAGGCGCTCGATCTTGATCGCCGCTCCCGCTTGATCATCACCGGATCGTTGACGGCCTTCCACGAATTCGTGAGGCTCGACAGGACCCTGGACATAGGAATCAGGTCCAGCTACTTTCTTCATACATAAGCCAGAGCCGCTACGGCGCATGGAGAGAGACCCATGAAAGATTCGTTTGAACCCATTGTCCTTCGAATCTATCAAACCCCGAACGGACAATGGGTGGGGCGACTAATGATCGGCAACGAGGATCTTGGTTGGCTTTCGGGGTGTGCCTCGCCTACGGAGGTGGAGCAGGCGATTCGTGAAACCGGTATGTGCCCGGACAGGGTTGAGGTGCGTGCTTCATAGTTTCATGAAGCCGTTGGACTTCGATGGCGGCCTACGGTCAGATTTAACGCGCCATGAGCGCCTGTCATGCAGAAGAATCGCGGGCCTGGGTCGTGGCGCCCACGCGACGAGCGAGCGGTGCGGCAGGCAGGAAGAACCCCTCGCGGTTCTCTCAAGGCTACCGCAGCCCTAATCCAAGACGAAGCGTCGCCACCGCGCCCACGCCCCGAAGAACTCTTCATCGCCGGTACGGTCTGATTCATCTACATCTGAACGAGCGCGTGGGCACTGTCGTCAGACGGACACCCGCGCGTCTCGTACGAATCCACTGCGGAAAATCGTGCACGGGCTCCGCGGGAGGATAGTCATAGGGCCTGCGCCTGTGATGTTCGACAGGTGGATCGATAGTGTGCGGTGCCGCTCCTGTCATTGCGAGCCGCCCGGCAATACTGACGCTAACCGTTGTCGGCTGCTTGGCCCAGCCGAATTGCCGGTTCGGCGTGCAGGGGTCCTCCCTATGTTCTGCACGCCGCTCCTGTATTTTGAGGTCCACTCCCGGGAACCTCGACTACCGCTCGAGTCCCCTGGCCGGTTGACGCTCATGCGGCGTCGCCGGACGATCTCTCGTTCGTGGCTTCTCTACAACGTGTGATTCGCAGACGGTCGACACGGCGCTTTTATAGACGGTCTGGATACCCGTCGGCGACTCCAATGCAAGAACGTATTTGTCAAACGAGATCAACTGGCCGGTCAGTTTGATCCCGTTCACCAGAAATACCCAAACGACTTCCCGTTCGCGCATGAGGGCATTCAGGAAGTCAGCTTGGATGTCGTTCGCATCGGTGAGCATGATGGCATATTCCAGTCGTTTATCTCGCCAACGGTTCCGTGGTTCGTTGCGCCACCGAACGACGCCGCCCCTATAGCTCGTCCTCGTCATAGTAGCGCGCGGCGGCCTCGAGCATCCGTCGACGCTCCGCCCGCACGTAAATGGAAGTCGTCTGCAAAGAGGCGTGACCGAGGATCGCCTGCACGACATCGGTGGGCATCTCGCGCGCAACGGCGCGCGTGCCGAAAGTATGCCGAAAAGCATGCGCCGAGGTGTTCGCCAGTTGCACCAGGTCGTCCGCGCTGAAGTCGGCCAGCGCAGCGGTCTGCGCGCTCAAGCGTTGCACCGCCATGCGCACGAGCCGTCCCAGGGCATCGACGGTGTACGGCACGTCTTGCGCGTTCACGTCGTGCCGATCAAGCGCGGCGCGCGTACCCGGAATCCACTGCGGCGCGACCAGCGGCCCGTCAGCGCGTGGGGCGTCGAAGTCGCGCCCCCGGTCGTTCCAGTGTGCCCGCAGGGCGCCGATCGTCGCCCCGCTGACCGGCACCGTGCGCTGCTTGCGACGCTTGCCAATGATGCTGAGCGTCCACACTGATGAGGCTCCACGGCCGGGTGCCGTCGAGCTCATGGGCTTGGCCTGCGTTGTCCCGCCCGGCGTCGTCTGCGTGGTCGAACCCGACGCGGTGCGGCGCGACGTTCGCCCCTCCTCGGGCGCCTCAGCGATCCGCAGGTCTTCTCGACGCGCGAGCGCAACTTCCGCACGCCGCAACCCGGAATCGCCCATCAGCAAAATCGCCGCGCGCGCGGCGCGCCACTGCCTGAGCTCGTCATCGTCTTGCGGCTCCGCCCCACCGAAAGCAGGCCCGCAAGGTCGTCGGCCGATCGCGATAGCGGTGTAGATATGCGTGCACCGCTGCGAGGTCGTGCTCGGCGCGGACGAAAGCGAAGTTGGCCGCTCGGTTGACGCCCGTCGCGCCGGACAACGCTGCAGGCACGACCAGGTGCTCGAAGGGCGCGAGCCGCGGTTCGCTCGGATCGCCGCCGATGACAATGACACGCTCGTCTCCCTTCCCTTCGCTCGCACTGGCCGGCACCAACGACGTGGTGTCGACGTCGGCGGCGACCTTCGCCCCGAGCGTCGCCTCGTGCCGCCGCAGCCACGCGACGAGCGTCCGCGCGCGCAAGGCGCCGATGCGCGGCACCGAGCGCCACCAGCTGCCGCCGCGCGCATTGCAGTAGTCGACCAGCGCGCCGAGCGTGCCGATCCCCTCCCCGTTCAGGCGCTGCGCGATCAGCGGCCGGAACCACAGGTGTACCGGGTGTGTCACGAGCGGGACGGCCGCCGCCAAGGTCGATGCCTGCTCGACCATGCGCAAGGTCATGGCCGTGAGCTTCGCGCTGCCGTGCTGCTTGATCGATGCTCGCAGATGATCGGCTAGGACCGACGAGCCATGCAGCAGCGCGAGATGAACCAGGTCATCGCGCATCGTGCCCAAAAACCGTTCCATCGCGTCGGCACTGGCCGCGTGCGGCGAGCGCTCCGGATCGTAGTAGAGCCGCGCGATGGTCGCCGCCGGCAGGCGCTGCACGAACGCGCGCAGCGCCGTGAAGTCGGTGCGGGTATAGGTGCGCGGCGGCGGCAGGGTCAGCTGTTGCGGTTGATTGGCCATCGCGAGGCGCTCTTGTCTGCAATTCGAAGGAAGCAAGTGGCTTCCAACACGTGTCCGAACCGGTGCGGCTTTTCAGGGAAGGACGGTAGGGCTATGGAGGCGCGCCCCGCCCGCCGTGAACAACTTGGTCCCACACGACTAGCTGCGGCGCCGAGACCGCCAGACGCGCCGCATCCGGATGCGCCGGATTGACCACGGCATGGCATTCCGCTCGACGCCCACGGCCCCCCAACCCGGCGACGCGGAACGCACCCCCGCCCATGCCCGCGCTTCGCGCTTCGCGCTTCGCCGGTTCCGGTGACCATTCGACTTTCCGCGGCGGGGTCACGTTGGGCCTGCTCGGCTCCATGGCTTTACTCGGGAACGACGAGGCGCAGCCCTGGCAGGTCAGCGAAGTCGGCGCTATTCAGGGTCATCAGCGCGTAACCGTGTTCGATGGCTTGCGCGGCGAGCCACAAGTCGTTGTACCGAGGCCGTGGCGAACGACCCGATTGTTTGACCGCCGCGGCGAGGACACCGAAGGCCGCTGCCGTGTGCCGGGATACCTCAAGAATCGGCCGCCGCTCGAGCTGTTGGAGGTAGGCCGCGCGCCCGGCCCGCTCGACTGGGTCAACACAGGCTTGCACACCGAAGCCGAGTTCGCCGAGCGAGATCACCGAGATGAACACGGGGGCCTCGCCGGCCAGATCGATTACTGTCTGACCCGCCAGAGTTTTCGCGGCCAGCGCGACCCAAATGCAACTGTCGAGGATCACGCCTTCGTGCACGCCCACGTGCCCGGCTGCGGACATGGCCTGGGTTACGCCCACGGATCCCGCACCCCCTCATCGAAATCGACGCGGCTCTCTTCAAGCCAGGCTTGGGCCTGTTGCGGCGTCAGCACCGCCGGCAGTCCCGCGAGCGCTTGCGCCGCCGTCATCACCGGTTCGGGCGGCACGAGGCGCGCGACCGGCAAATTGTTGCGCTCGATGATCACCGTCTCGCCGTTACGCGCGACGGCGTCGAGGATCTGGCGGGTTTGCCGCGCCAGGTCGGTGGCCGTGATGGTCTGCATGCTTAGCTCCTGCGATTTGTATCAATACGCATTTTACGCATTTCGGCACCGCGTTGGACTTATATTAGCGCCCAGAACGGGGTGTAAAGTGGATGACTCGTCATTTTTGCCATTAAATCGTTCACTGCTAATAATAATTAGCGGGCAAATGCGGCCTACTTCGCCGAACGTCACTCAATCCGGCGTCAAATGCGCGTTTCGAACTGAACATAAGTGTTTCTATCTGCTTTTCGTAGAACGCTTAAAATCGACATTTTTCAGCGCCGAGCACGAACGCCTCGACACCGCAGCGGACCGTTCGCCTGCTACCACGTGGTAGCCAAATTAAAGTACCCCATGGACATCGTCACGCTCAGCCGACGGCAATCGTGCTGGCCCGCACGCAGTCCTTGGCGGCGGTCGCTTTGCCACAGCACTCCGCGTTTTGAAAAGGCCTGAGCCCAGGAAACACGCGGAGCGCGTCGCAACGACGTAGCCGTGGAATTGGTCGTTTCGCGCGAAACGCGATTTTTCACCTTGCGGCTGCCCCGAGCAACTTCGGCGGCTGGGCCCGGAGCGCATTGGCATCAAGCTCTCATGGTCCCGGGCGTCGACGGTGGTAAAATTTCGCCACGTGGCGTAAAATACAGCGACACGTGGCAGATTGGAGGGCCGAAATGAAGCAGACCGCTCGCGGGAGGGAGAATGCAAAGCCGTTTCGCAGCCTTGTTCTTGCCCTTCAGATGCGCATTTCGTCGTTCGGAGCCTACGTCAGCAATGGGACCTCGCTGGTCGCAGACATGACCAAAATTGCCGACATGACCCCGTTACAAGCTCATGATGTTGTAACGAGGGGTCTACCGGTGGCCCTCGCGCGCGACATGATCGACGAATATGGTGTGGTCAGCCGGGAAGCGTTACTTCTTGCAATCGGCGTCAGTGAGCGAACCCTGCAGCGAGGCAAAGACGAAAGCCGCCTGCTCGACAGTAATGCCACGGATCGGCTGCTCAGGCTTGCGTCCATTACGGAACAGTCGATCGATGTGCTTGGATCGAAAGAAGCAGCCGAACAATGGCTATCGCAGCCCGCGATCGGGCTCGACCAGCGTCGGCCAATCGATCTGTTGCAAAGCTCAGAGGGTGCCGAACTGGTCAAGACGCTGCTTACGCGCATGGACTACGGGGTCTACTCTTGACGCCTTTGCCGGCGGGGCTTGGAACGAGCGCACTAACGGTTTGGCGCCTCGAACGAGAGAAGCACTTCCCTACCTGGAACACGGCCGAGGGTGCTTTTCTCGTTGGCGGACGGTGGTCGTCGCCCGGTCAGCGTGTGATCTATGCCTCGCTGGACCCAGCCACTACGATATTGGAAGTGGCCGTGCACAAGGGCTTTAACGTCTTGGATAGCGTGCCACATCGACTACTGGAAATTGAACTCGGAACCACTCCGATCAAAGTCCTCCTCCCTTCGGAGGTTCCAAATCCTCATTGGTTGAGCCCGGGTGCCGTCAGTCCAAATCAACAAAAATTCGGCGACGCGCTCTTAGCTGCAAGCCCGCTCGCCATTGTGCCGAGCACCGTAAGCAACCACTCGTGGAACTTGCTGATTAACATTTCCTCAGCCTCAGATCTGGTGTCTCTGAAGAACCATGAACGATTTGCGCTCGATCCTCGGCTTACGATGATTCGGTAGCCCGAGCGATTGGCGTTTTCGGTATCGCGCAATCGCGCAAGTAGGCGTCGTGATTTAAAATTCGCTTCGGAGCATTTTTTATGCAGCGATATGCAATTTGCGAATGGGAGTCTGTTTGGTCCAGCGAGCCTTCTGAAGCATCGGTTCTTGCTGGACATGGAATCCCGCGTGGTCATCGCTATGCCAAGATTGGATCCGTCGTCGTCGGTCGCCAATGAGCCTGAAGCATGTCGCATACACGCAGCAGATACTCGACGAGGCATACAACTGGATCTGGAGACGAGCCGGAAGGATTTCAGTTCGTTCGCAAAGCGCCCCCCTCCTTGGGCGACGAGAGCGTGGCCCTGGCCGCCCTTTCCAACGGACGAGGATGCAGAAGTACTTGAAGACGATCGTAGCTTCCATGTCCACCGCGATGAGTTCAGCTGCGTTGCAAGTCCACTGCCCTATGTCGTCGATTGGCGAGACAAACTCGCGTCACCCATGGGAATCGCCGATTCGCCAGCAGTCCGCTAGACCTCCCAAAAACGTGAACGGGCTAGAGCCCGCCAAACGAGGTCAGCCTCCGACATTCGACCGCGCTCAACGGATTAACGCAAAAGAAACGGGCTCGCATGCCGTCATACACCGGGTAAAGCCAGTACAGCTGTCCGGGACAGCTCAACCGAATACGCGATTCAAACCGCGGAGAAACCAATCGTGCTCAAGGGAACCGTCAACGTTTTCGAAGTCGGTCAACGACTCCACATCGTCAAGCAGGACATGATCAAGCGTCGCGCTGCAGCCGCAGGAGCTGAAGGGGTGAGCGTCGTGGAGGAGCGAAAGATCGCCTCAGCTTTCTACAAGCTCGTGCAGACAGAAATGGGATTTTCGCAAGCAACAACAGCACAATATGTCCGCGTTTACAAGCGATTCGCTGACTCGAAGCACCGCTCGCAAGTGGAAGCGCTTTTCACGGCCGGCGACCTCGCATTACTTGTCCCTTTTCCGGACGACGAACTCGACAACGTTGTCTCCGCGAAAGAGGCTAATCCAGGTATGACTCGCAACCAGCTTAAGCAACGATTAGGAGCCCGCAAGGCAGGTGAACTTGTGCTTGATTGTCGTCCGGAACATTCCCCTCCTAGGCCGTGAAGCGTGCTAAGTGGGCGGGCCCTACCCTCCGCGAATGCTCTCGCCTCGGCCATCGCCGACATTGACGCTGGTCGCGATCAAAGTCGGCAGCCTATCGGATTGCTGACCTTGGCGGTGTCGCACGGCAGGACTGCAACTGTCTGCGTCAGCGAACTCACACTAACGACCCTCTTCGGCCGTTGAGGCTGGCGCGAGGTGAACGGCGGCTTCCGAGGGCACATCGGTCATCGATCTTTTTGAGTCGTTAAGTAGGTCAAGCGTAAGCGGTAATTCCTCCGCATCTGGTAAGCCCAGTTGAGGAGGGTCAAGCTTGTGTCCGCAACCACAACTTGCGGACGCAAACATGACCTCAGACGATCTTGATTTCCTTCCTCTCAAAGTCACGCACATCGATGAAGGCGGCCGGCGTTGCTTTGATCCAGAGGGCAAGCGCCGGTTGATCGAGGCATGCCAAAGACCGGGAGCGTCAGTGTCCGGGCTAGCCCTCAAGGCTGGCGTGAACGCCAACCAGTTGCGCAAATGGGTCCAGCGCGAGCGCGGACCAGAGTGCCACCGCACGGAGAAGCCTCTTGACATCCACATGCCGGCGTTCGTGCCGGTCGTAGAGCTCGCCCCTTCCGGGGCGGCGACGTCCGAAGCCTTGCCAGCCTCAACGCGACGCGAAGCAGTGCGGCCCTCGCACCGACCGCCGTTGCCCTCACGTCTGGTGGCGCAGTTGCCCAACGGGGTGAGTCTTGAACTTGAATGTGGCCAACAGGATACCGCGCTGCTCACGGCGATGATCGACGCGTTGAGGAGTCGCTGATGCTGCGCTTCGCCGATGACCTGAGTGTCTACCTCTACCGCGAGCCGATCGACTTCCGTTGTGGCATCAATACCCTTGCCGCCCTGGTTGAGGACTCGATGCAGATGGACCCGCTCGCCCGCGCCGTGTATGCATTCCACAACCGCAAATGCGATCGCATCAAGCTCCTGTTGTACGATCGCACGGGATTCTGGCTGCTGCTGCGTCGGCTTGAGGAAGACCGTTTCGTGTGGCCGCGACGGCATCAGGAGGTGATCGAACTGACGACCCAGCAGCTTCACTGGCTGCTCGATGGCATCGACATCGACGCGCTTTGCCGTCATCCTGTGCGCCATTACCAGCACGCCAGCTAGCCCGGTGCGTTGCAGGTAAACAACGGGAGGCGCGCCTTTTACGAATTACGTAAACCTACGGCGCGCCGCGCTTCGCTACCTTGGAGCGCATGAAGAATGCACCAGACCTCAAGCACGTACCTACGGGCGTTCAGGGCTATATCCAGGCCCTCGAGGCGCGTGTAGCCGACGACGCGAAACACATCGGCGAACTGAACCAGCGCGTCGAGCAACTTGAGGAACAGGTCCGCCTGCTGCAGGCCGAGCGTTACGCGCCGAAGAGCGAAAAGCGCAAGGATCGCGTGTTCGACGAAGCCGAGCAAATTGTACGGACCGAACCCTGCGACGAGAACGATGAGGGAGTCCAGTCCGCGCTGCCCGACACCGGATTGCCATCGGCCAGCCAGCCTGAACGACGCAAGGCAGGACGCAAGCCGTTGCCGGCGTACCTGACGCGTGAACCAGTCGAATACGACCTACCGGAGGACCAGCGAGGCTGCCCCTGTTGTGGCAATCCGATGCATCGCATCGGCGAGGACGTCAGCGAACAGTTGCACGTCGAGGTCAAATGGACGGTCCGTAAAAACATACGTTCCAAATGGGCTTGCCGGCACTGCGAGCGTCACGCTGAACATACCCCGGTCGTGCTTGCGCCGATGCCGGTTCAGCCGATTCCGGGCAGTCATGCGGACGCGTCGGTGATCGCGACGGTCGCGACCGCGAAATACGTCGACGGCATGCCGTTGTACCGGATGCAGGCGGCACTCGCACGCTGGCAGATTCCGGTGAGTCGCGGCACGCTTGCCCATTGGGTCATTCGCCCCAGCGAACTGCACTATGGCCGCCTGTACGACGCGCTGCATAAAACGTTGCTGTCGCAACCGCTCATCCACGGTGATGAAACAACCGTGCAGGTACTCAAAGAGCCCGGCAAGTCCGCGTCGAGCAAGAGTTACATGAATGAAAGGGCCTCCCCGCCCCGAGGCTGCGGCGAAAGCCGGCCTCACCCCGCGCCGCAAAGCGAAACTACCCGATCAACACGAACAAGCGAGGAATCTCATGTCTGTTGCCACCGTCGGAATCGATCTCGCCAAGAACGTATTTGCGATTCATGGAGTTGACGCGTCGGGCAAAGCCGTTCTGGTCAAGCCCCGGGTCATGCGTGATCAGCTAGTGGCGCTAATCGCACAGCTGCCGCCGTGTGTGATCGGCATGGAAGCATGCTCGGGCGCCCACCACTGGGCGCGCATATTTCAACAGTACGGGCACACCGTCAAATTGATGGCACCAAAGCTTGTTGCGCCATACCGGATGTCCGGCAAACAAGGCAAGAACGATGCGGCCGATGCAGCCGCCATCTGTGAGGCCGTGACTCGACCCAGCATGCGATTTGTGCCTGTCAAGGATGAACATCAGCAGGCGACCCTTTGTCTGCATCGCACAAGGCAGGGCTTCGTTCAGGAACGCACAGCTACCTATAATCGACTGCGCGGCCTGCTGTCGGAATTCGGGATCGTCTTGCCACAAAGTCCGGAAAAATTGCGAAGCAATATCGCGGCCCGTCTGGATGCGCTGCCAGGTTGGGCGAATCGCTGCATTCGCGATATGCTCGAGCACGTCGATCGCCTCGATGAACGTCTCGAAGAATATGATCGCGCCATCGGCACGCTGGCGCGAGAAGACGAACGTAGTCGTCGGCTTATGCAATTGCGAGGCGTCGGACCAACAACGGCCAGCGCATTGCTCGCGACCCTTGGTGCAGCACGCGACTTCAAGAACGGCCGTCAGGTCGCTGCGTGGTTCGGGCTAACGCCGTCACAGTACAGCAGTGGCGGCAAGGCGCGACTCGGGGGAATCACGAAGGCAGGTGATTCCTACGTGCGTACTCTTCTCGTAAGTGGCGCTCGCGCCGTGATGTCAAATCTACGAGACAAGCAGGACCGTTTCAGCCGCTGGGTCAGATGTCTCGTGGAACGCCGTGGTTATTGGCGTGCGGCGATCGCGATTGCGGCCAAGAACGCGCGAATGGCATGGGCGGTTCTTCGATACGGCGACGACTTCAAGTACGAGCCAGTGAACGCCTGAACGAGGCAACCGAACACCCGTTAAATTAGGAATCTCGCAACGAGAAGCAATATCGGAGCAGATAGAAGATCACTTTGCGCTGCCAGCAGTGATGTGAAGTGGGTTGGACCCGCGCGGGGAGTGCCTGTTAGCACCACGGGGAGTTCGTTCCCGATACATGAATGAGGCCCTCGCGCGCGTCTTTCATCAGGGTCCGGGCACTAGCCCAACATGACCGTTTGTAGTATCGCAGTCCTTCACCTTCACACTTTGCAGACAGTTAAACAAGAGGATCTGAAAATTTGTCGAGCTTGCGCTTAATGGGGAAGCCCTTGTAGTGGTGCTACCGCAGCGCCCAGGACTGCGCCGAGCCCGTGGTGCTGTTCGAGTATCAGTCGGGACGCGGCCAGGAGCATCCGAAGAAGTTTCTGGGCGACTACAGCGGCATGCTGATGAGCGACGGCTACAGTGCCTGGCGCACGCTTAAAAAGGCAACGCACTTCGGATGCATGGCGCACGCGCGCAGGCTATTCGTCAAGGCGGATAAGGCGGCTACAAAAAAGACGGATTCTGGCAAGCAGAAGATGCCGAACGCTCGCGTGGCGAAGGCGCTTGAGTACTTCCAGGCCCTATACCGCGTTGAGGCACTGGCCAAAGGCGATCTGCCCGCCGGCCAGACACGTGTGGACTATACGTACGACTTGCGGCAAAAACACAGTGTGCCGCTGCTTGAGGCCTTCAAGGCGTGGCTCGATGAACTGGCACCGAAGGTGACGCCGCAGAGCCTGCTCGGCAAGGCGATTGCCTATACGCGCAACCAGTGGGAATATCTCAGTCGCTACGTCACTGATGGTCGCGCCGCGCTCGATAACAATGTGATCGAGCGCGACGTAAGGCCGTTTGCCACTTCGAGAAGATCGTGGCTGTTCAGTGACACGGTTGATGGCGCAAAGGCCAGCGCCACGATCTACAGCCTGGTGCTGACATGCCGGGCTTGCGGCGTCGAGCCGTACGACTACCTGCTGCATGTCCTCACGGAGCTGCCGCAGCGTGCGCCGGATGCGGACGTGACTGACCTGCTGCCGTTCAATTATGCACGGCAACAGCAGGCCAAGGCGGAGACCGGCTGACTTACAGGCCGCGCGCCGGTCATCGTGACTGCGCGCTTCCATCACCCCGATGCAGACTCACGAGTCGATATCAACCGCCGCGGTGCGGCACCGCTCGATCGTCACTTGCAAACAATTCTCGATACGGTGTGCTAAAGCTGGCGCTTACGGTCAAGCGAGTGCAGCGAGACGGCGCAGATGAGCACCCGAGTCCTGCTGGCGTATCTGATGTGGTGGTAGCCCCATCGCATGAAACAACAGCGAAGACGCTAGGTGACGCAGGTTGGCACCGGTATCGCCGGGTGCGCATCCTGCTTCTGATCGATGTACGTCCAACCATTTGTTCAACTCGCTGGAAGACACATCGTTGGCGCGGCGACGGCGGAAGCATTTGCGCCGCCGCTGACACACGACTCCTTGCTCGGCGCGACACGTCGCCGGGGAAGGCCGATCGGTCACGATGACGCGACGGCCTTCTGCCGTGCCGCCAAAGGTTAGCCGGTGCGTCTTGCGCGGATGCACCCCGGCCCTGCTCGTGTTGGCGGCGGATCGGGAGGAGTGACGGCGGCGCGATCAGTCGAAGACCACCTCGGTCGAATGGCGACCTTGCAACCTCTCTTGACCGGGCGGCAGAGTGTGCCAAGTCCCGGATATCAAAATCAGCTGGTAGCAAGCCGGTTCGTTACTGAACTTCCTTTCCCGTTAGATTGAGGCATGCTCCCAGTGGCCACATGGGAGTCCGGTGCCGCCTTTCTGACTTCTCGTCATTTCCGTTTGAAGGAAGTGCGTCGCGCGGCGCGTTCCGTCGCGAAACTATCGCTCATTGAGGCGTCCAGATCCTTACGCTCCACTGGTTTCCCGCAGTGCGGGCATACGTTGGCGAGCCCGACATCGTGACCGCATTCGCGATGCACGAAATGCATCGCCACTTCCTCATTCTTCTCCTTGCGCCAGGTTTCGCCCCATGCCCGTAGCGCGTAGATCACGGGATAGAACGCCAAGCCCTTCTTCGTCAGGCGGTATTCGTAGCGCAACGGCTTTTCGCTGTACGGCTGGCGTTCGACCATGCCGTCCGCTTCGAGCGCCTTCAACCGCGTGGTCGTCATCTGTGGCGTAGCTTCGGTCTGGATCTGTATGTCCTCGAACCGCGTTGCACCCATGTACAGCTCCCGCAGTACAAGGATGGTCCAGCGATCGCCCACCACATCTACCGAGCGTGCCACTGGGCACACCGTATCTGCCTTGTCATCCGATACAGAAGCCACGACGACTCTCCAATAGTAACTATTATTTTCATAGTAGCATGCTCGGCGCATTTGCGCCTGTCGCGCCGCTTCGCTCGGGAAGGCCTGCGTTTAGTTTCACTATGACAATCATAGTTATTCTTGCGTCTTCACTATGCTTTTCATAGTTATACTAGGCCATACCGATGCGCGAGACGTCGCGCATTCCGAACAAGGCAGTCCGGCGGCACGGGGACACCCGACCCCGGTCGCACACCCTTTTTGAAGGAGTACTAAAATGGCTAACCCTGTTTATCGCAAGGAGCGAACCGGCCTGCTGCTGGTGGATCCGTATAACGATTTCCTGTCCGATGGCGGCAAGGTGTTCCCGATGCTCAAGGACATCGCCGACGACGTTCGCCTGCTCGACAACCTGCGCACATCGGTCGCGGCCGCACGCTCGTCGGGCATCCAGGTGTTCTATGTACCGCATCGGCGCTGGCAGCCTGGCGACTACGACAACTGGGAACACCCGAATCCGACGCAACGCCTGATTCAGCAGCGACACACGTTCGCGAAGGGGACGTGGGGCGGTGAATGGCATCCGGACTTCGTGCCGCAGGACGGCGACATCGTCATCCAGGAGCACTGGGGGCAAAGCGGCTTCGCCAATACCGACCTCGACTTCCAGCTCAAGCAGCAAGGTATTACGCACGTAATCGTCGTGGGCCTGCTGGCGAATACCTGTATTGAATCGACCGCGCGCTACGCCATGGAGCTTGGCTATCACGTGACGCTCGTCCGCGATGCTACCGCTGCATTCTTTAAGGAGATGATGCACGCCGCGCACCACCTGAACGGGCCGACATATGCCCACGAAATCCTGACGACGGCTGAGCTGGTTGCCGCCCTGCCCATTTCATCGCAGGGGAACGCAGCATGAATCTGACCGGCAATCTCCTGATCGGCGCGCAGGAAATGCGTGCTACGGCGGGCACAATGCAGGCGCTCAATCCCGCAACCAATCTCTATTTCGCACCGGACTTCGCCTTTGGTGGCATCGAGGAAGTCGACCGCGCGGCGCAACTGGCCGACGACGCCTTCGACAGCTACAACGACACCAGCCTGGATGTGCGTGCCGCTTTCCTGGAGCGCATTGCCGATGGGCTCGATGCCAATGCCCCGGCCCTGGCCCAACGTGCCGCGCTAGAAACCGGCTTGCCGGCCGCGCAGCTCGAAGCGGAAGCCGCCAAGGCGGCCGCGCAGTTCCGTCAGTTCGCCACGGTCGTGCGTCAGGGACGCTTTCGACAGGCAACGATCGATCCCGCGCAGCCCGAGCGTCAGCCCCGGCCACGCATGGATCACCGGATGCAGAAGATCGGCCTTGGTCCGATTGCAATCTTCGGGGCAAGCAATTTCCCCATCTCGTATTCAGTCGCGGGCGGCGACACGGCGTCCGCGCTGGCGGCCGGTTGTCCGGTCATCCTGAAGGCTCACAACGCCCATCCCGGCGCATCGAAAATCATGGGCCGCATCATCCAGCAGGCCATAACGGACTCGGGGCTGCATGAAGGTGTCTTTTCCCTGGTGCGCGGCGACGGCAATGCGATCGGCGAAGCGCTGGTGGACCATCCGCTGGTCAAGGGCGTGACCTTCACAGGTTCCGAGGCGGGCGGCATGGCACTATTCCGGCGCGCTCAGCAGCGTCCGGATCCGATCCCGGTCTTCACGGAGATGACCAGCGTCAACCCCACCTTCGTGCTGCCCATCGCGCTCCTCTCGCGTGGCAGCGAGATTGGCGACGGCTTCGCCGAACGCATGCTGGTGAACGTGGGCCAGGCTTGCCTGAAGCCGGCGATCCTGCTCGCCGTCGGCGGCCCGGGCTACAGCGAACTGAAGCAGGCGATGATTGCCCGTATCAACGCGATGCCATCTCGCACGATGCTGACGCCAGGCATCAACATGGCGTACCACAAGAATGTGACCCGTCAGCTCGCCGCGGGGGCGGAGCAGATCGCGGCGGGTGGCCGTCCCGAAAGCGAGTGGGATGGCCAGTCATTCCTCTTCGAGATTGATGGCTCGCGCCTGCTTGAAGAGCCGGCATTGTCGGAAGAGGTCTTCGGCCCTGCGGCACTGCTGGTGCGCGTAAGGGATGACGGGCAACTGGTTGCCCTCGCGAGGCAGTTCCGCGGCCAGCTCTCGGCGACGATGCATATCGAACACGCTGATCATGCGCTGGCTGCAAGGCTCTTGCCTGTCCTGCAACGCCGCACTGGCCGCATCGTCATCAATGCGTTTGCGCATCCGCAGGAAGTGTCCTACGCATCGATTCACGGCGGCCCGTTCCCGGCGTCTTCCGATAGCCGTTTCACGTCGGTTGGCATGAGCGCGATCGAACGCTTCCTCCGGCCGGTCTGCTACCAGGGCTTCCCCGACGAGCTGTTGCCGGAGGCGCTCCGGCACGACAACCCGCGCGGCCTCTGGCGGCTGGTGGACGGCGAACTGTCGAAGGCCTGATTCCGGCAGGCATCCGCCGGCGCCATAGCTGCGCGCGGGTGGAAATCCGTAACTCACTAACCCGTTGCTGACGCAACGTCTGGAAAAGGTGTTTAACATGAATCGCGCTTATCACGCTCTACTTATCGCGGCTGCACTTTGTTTGCCGCTTGCCACCCAAGCTCAACCCCAATCGACGGTGACGCGCGCCCAGGTTCGCGCCGAACTCGTCGCTGCGGAACAGGCCGGTCAGTTTCCGCAGAGCGACACGCGCTATCCGGAACCGGCGAACTACCCGGTCGCTGTGCCGCATGTGTTCCATCGCTCGCATGATGTCGCCGCAACGTCGTATGGCCCGTCGGCGAACGGCAGCGCCGATTCGGGTTTCCGCGCGACGCGTGCCCGTTCGTTCGCCACTGCGCCGATCGGGTTCAACGACATCTATCGTGGCCAGTAACTTTGCCGCGTGAACGGCAACCATTCGGGTTGACATGTGCATATGCACTTACGCTCAACGGTCTCGAAAGGAGAAGTGATATGTCCGCAAAAGCCGCGGTGCTCATAACGGGCACGTCCACCGGCATCGGCGCCGCGTATGCCGATCATGTCTTCCTGATGGCCCTCAGTTACACGCAAGCCACCCGCAGTTTGTTGAGCTCCCAAAAAAACGGGTGATTTCTCGCCCGCCTACCGAATTTGAAACCCGCTGGAGGTAGTTACCATGAAATCTCTGATTCAAGCCATTGCCGTTGCCACTGCCCTCGCTGCGCCTGTCGCGGTGTTCGCCCAGGCGAACCAGCCCGTCACCCGTGCGCAGGTGCGCGCTGAGCTGATACAGCTCGAAAAGGCCGGCTATAACCCGGCCCATGGCCAGGACCCCTATTACCCGGCCGACATTCAGGCAGCCGAAGCAAAGGTAGCTGCACAGAATGCCGCGACAGGCATCGGCGGCGTCGCCGGCGGTTCGTCGGACGCGGGTCGCCCGGCCATCTCGAAGGCTGACCGGAACGCGCTGTACAACCATCACTGACCGGCAGTTGCCCGAGCGACAACAGAGCGCCGATCGCATTCCATCCTTCGGCAGAGCCCAGAGCGCTCGGTCCACCCGTGCGGCATCTCGTGATCTGGCCGTGTCGCAAAGTCGCGTGCTCCTCGCAACATCTGCCTTCGATAACGCTAACCGAGCGCATAACCCGGCGCGCGCCGCAGGCCGTGCGCTCTTTTCGGAGAATGACCGTGTTTATCATATCGCCAGCGCCAATCAGGCGCAGCTTTCTTGCATCGACGGCGGCTGCCCTCGGCCTTGTCCTGACCGCTACCTTTAGCTACGTCCATGCGGCTCCGGTTGCGGACCAGCCTTCCGCGACACAGCGCGCAACGGCTGAGGACGACTCGATCCGTCCGTTCCCGAAGATCCATGTGTCCGACGAGGCTCTCGCGGACCTGCGTCGGCGGATCGCCGCCACGCAATGGCCCGACAAGGAGACCGTCACAGATGCTTCGCAGGGCGTGCCGCTCGCGACCATGCAGGAACTCGCACGCTATTGGGCGACGGACTATGACTGGCGCAAGGCTGAAGCGAAGCTGAATGCACTTCCGCAGTTCGTAACGACCATCGACGGGGTGGACATTCACTTCATCCATGTTCGTTCGAAGAACCCCAATGCGCTTCCGTTGATCATCAACCACGGCTGGCCCGGCTCCGTGCTCGAGCAGATCAAGCTGATCGGACCGTTAACCGACCCTGTCGCGTATGGCGGGAAAGCCGAAGATTCGTTCGATGTGGTCATCCCGTCGATGCCGGGCTACGGTTTCTCTGGGAAGCCGACGACCACCGGCTGGGGGCCCGAGCATATGGCGCGCGCCTGGGCGGAACTGATGCGCCGTCTCGGATACACGCACTACGTCGCTCAGGGCGGCGACTGGGGGGCGTTCGTCGTCGATCAGATGGGTTTGCAGGCGCCTCAGGGACTGCTCGGCATCCACACCAACATGCCCGCGACGGTTCCAGCCGACGTCGACAAGGCGCTCCAGATCGGCGCCCCGGCGCCAGCCGGTTTGTCAGCGGAGGAGAAACGCGCCTACGGGCAGCTCGCCCTGACGTTCAAGGAAGTGGACTACGCCCGGTTGATGGGCTCGCGTCCGCAGACGCTCTACGGCATTGCCGATTCACCTGTTGGCCTCGCCGCGTGGCTCCTCGATCACAACGATGCCGATGGCCAGCCGGCCGCGGCAGTCGTCTCGGCCCTGAACCGGACCACGAGCGCCACGGGCGACCTGACGCGTGACGAGATACTCGACAACATTACGTTGTACTGGCTGACGAATACCGGGGTATCTGCGTCTCGTCTGTACTGGGAATACAAGGGCGGCTTCTTTAACGCCAAAGGCGTCAAGATCCCCGTGGCCGTGAGCGTGTTCCCCGGCGAGCAATATCAGGCGCCGCGGAGCTGGACCGAGAAGGCCTACCTCCACCTCGTCTATTACCACCGGGCTGAGAAAGGCGGCCACTTCGCAGCATGGGAGCAGCCGATGATCTTCGCCCAGGAACTTAGGGCGGCCTTCAGGCCGCTGCGTTGAGCCAGGGGACGCCGACGGTCTTCCTCCCCGCCGTCCGCGTCTTCACCCCACGAATTTCAAGGGTGTGCCGGTAGCCGTCGGGCGCCTTCCGCCGATTAGGAGCTTGATCATGTTCGGACTTTATTCGCTGATTGGCAGACGGCGTCATCTTGCCGCTTCCGCATTGGCCGCAGCGGCCATCGGCATTGTTCTTCCCGCGCTCGCGGCACACGCCGAAACGACACTTTCGACGTCCGGTGGCGTAGAGGTCGCTGTGCAGTCGCCCATCACCTCGAACTCCGGCGCGGCGACTGCGCAGGCTTCCGGGATCCGGGCCGCCGCAGCGGCGTCGAGCGCAGACAACACGTCGATCCGTCCGTTCCCAAAAGTCCATGTGTCTGATGAGGCTCTCGCGGACTTGCGTCGGCGGATCGCCTCGACAAAGTGGCCCACGCAGGAAACGGTAACGGATGCATCGCAAGGCGTGCAGCTCGCAACGATGCGCGAACTCGCGAGCTATTGGCAGTCCGATTACGACTGGCGCAAGGTCGAAGCGACGCTGAATGCCTTGCCGCAATTCGTGACCAACATCGACGGGGTGGACATCCATTTCATCCAAGTTCGTTTGAAGAACAGGAACGCGTTGCCGGTGATCATCACGCACGGATGGCCGGGCTCGATCATCGAGCAGTTGAAGGTCATCGATCCGCTGACAAATCCAACGGCCCATGGCGGCAGTGCATCGGACGCTTTCGATGTAGTGATTCCGTCGCTGCCGGGCTACGGGTTTTCAGGGCAGCCCACCACACCCGGCTGGGATCCTGCTCACATCGCACGCGTCTGGACCGTGCTGACGAGGCGCCTCGGATATCAGCACTTTGTGGCGCAGGGCGGCGATTGGGGGGATGCGGTATCGGAGCAGATGGCACTGCAGGCGCCACCGGAATTGCTCGGCATTCACACGAATATGCCGGCCACTGTGCCGGACAATGTTGCAAAGGCGCTTCAGTCAGGTGGCCCGGCGCCCGCGGGCCTCTCAGCCGACGGGAAGCATGCCTACGACCAGCTTGATGTCTTCTACAAGCATGGCTTGGGCTACGCCCAGGAGATGGCGAATCGCCCGCAGACGCTCTATGGGATCGAGGATTCGCCTGTCGGCCTCGCGAGCTGGATGCTCGACCACGACGCGCGCAGCTATGCGCTCATTGCACGCGTTTTTGACGGTCAATCCGAGGGCCTCACGCGAGACGACATCCTCGACAACATCACGCTTTACTGGCTGACGAACACGGCCGTCTCTTCGGCTCGTCTCTATTGGGAAAACACGCTCGACTTTTTTGCACCGAAGCACATCACCATTCCGGTTGCCGTGAGCGTCTTTCCCGATGAGATCTATGCGGCACCGCGGAGTTGGACGGAGAAGGCATATCCGAAGCTCATTCACTACAACCGTCTCCCCAAAGGCGGGCACTTTGCGGCCTGGGAGCAGCCGCAGCTCTTCGTCCAGGAAGTCAGGACGGCATTCAGGCCTCTGCGTTAGAAATCGCTCGAAACGGACGGCGTCGCTCCGGCGCCATCCCTTCCACTCTCAGCCAATAAGCTGAAATCCCTACCCCAACAATCCTTGGAGAAATCTCATGAGCGAAGTGAAATATCCCATTGATCGCACCGCTTACCTGCTGGTCGATCCCTACAATGATTTTCTGTCGGAAGGCGGAAAGGTCTATCCCTTTGTCGAACCGATTGCCCAGACGGTCGGCCTGCTCGAGAACCTGCGCGCGCTGGACCGCGCCATCCGTGCCCGTGGCATTCCGGTGGTCATCGTACCGCACCGTCGTTGGGAGCCGGGCGACTATGAAGACTGGGACCATCCCAATCCCAATCAGCTCAAGGTCATGCACGGCCATCACTTTGCGCGCGGGGAATGGGGCGGCGAATGGCATCCCGACTTCGCCCCCAAGAGCGGCGACATCATCGCCAAGGAGCATTGGGGCTCGAGCGGGTTCGCCAATACTGATCTTGATTATCAGCTCAGGCAGAAGGGCATCACGCATGTGATCGTCGTCGGCCTGCTGGCGAATACCTGCATCGAAGCGACTGCCCGCTACGCGACGGAGCTCGGCTACCACGTCACGCTCGTGCGAGATGCGACCGCCGCCTTCAGGCCGGAGATGATGCATGCC
Organism: Caballeronia catudaia; assembly: GCF_001544755.2. GTDB lineage: Bacteria > Pseudomonadota > Gammaproteobacteria > Burkholderiales > Burkholderiaceae > Caballeronia > Caballeronia catudaia. The sequence continues at coordinate 39,334 of NZ_FCOF02000048.1, forward strand.
GCGCATGAGCTCAACGGCCCCACGTACGCCCACGCCATTGTGACGACCGACGAACTCATCGCGTCCCTGAACCAGCAGTAGAAGTTTTCGACAACCGGGCCTTAGCCCCACCTGGAACTCGTATGTCAAACAATATCCCACCTCAAACCCCGTCGCGTCGCCGTTTTATTAGCGTGGCTGCGGCGACCGTTGCTGCGGGCTCGCTGAGTCGGCTCGCATTTGCGGATACGGATCAAGCGATTACCGAAGTTTCTCAGGCGACGGGCAGTGCCAAGACTGCTATTCGTCCGCTTCATGTGCATGTGCCGGAACCCCAACTCGTCGACTTGCGAAGACGCGTCAACGCGACGAGATGGCCCGAACGCGAGACCGTCACCGATGACTCGCAAGGTGTGCCGCTCGCGATGATTCAGGAACTCGCGCGTCATTGGTCGACCGATTACGACTGGCGTAAGGTCGAGGCGAAACTGAACGCGCTGCCGAATTTCGTGACCCAAGTCGATGGGCTGGACATTCATTTCATCCACGTTCGCTCGAAGCATGAAAACGCGATGCCGCTCATCGTCACGCATGGGTGGCCCGGTTCGGTCATCGAGCAGCTCAAGATCATCGATCCGCTGATCAATCCCACCGCATATGGCGCGAGCGCGTCGGACGCTTTTCACCTGGTTATTCCGTCTTTGCCCGGCTACGGATTTTCAGGCAAACCGGCCACGACCGGCTGGGGTCCGGAGCGTACCGCGCGTGCCTGGGTCGTACTCATGAAGCGCCTTGGATACATGCAGTTTGCGGCGCAAGGCGGCGATCTGGGCGGTGTCGTCAGCAACGTGATGGGCAAGCAGGCGCCGCCGGAATTGTTGGGCATTCACGTCAACTTCCCCGCGACGGTTCCGCTGGATATTGCAAAGGCGCTTCAAGCCGGTGATCCGCCGCCAGCCGGCCTCGTGGACGAAGAAAGGCACGCTTACGAGCAATTGAGCAGCGCGGCAAAGAAGCGACGCGCCTATGCATTGCAGATGGGCACACGCCCGCAAACGCTCTACGGACTCGCAGACTCACCTGTCGGACTGGCAAGCTGGCTTCTCGATCACGGTGACGGCTACGTTCAGCCGGCTGCGGCACTGACTTCGGCCGTGTTCGGGCGCCCCGTCAATGGAGAATCCGCAGGCAACCTGACACGGGACGACGTCCTCGACGACATCACACTCTACTGGTTCACGAACACCGGGGTTTCCGCGGCTCGATTCTATTGGGAGTCCCACTTCAATCTCATAGGCGCCGCCAATGTGTCCGTCCCGGCGGCCGTGAGCGTGTTTCCTCGCGAAAACTATCAGGCCCCGCTGAGCTGGACAAAGCGGGCGTATCACAACCTCATCTATTACAACCGGCTCGACAAGGGCGGGCACTTTGCGGCGTGGGAGCAGCCGCAATTATTTGCAGAGGAGGTTCGCGCGGGCCTCAGATCGCTGCGCAAGTAGCGCTCATCGATGTTTCTCCACGCATGATTCCAAGTGAATGCCTTCGGCCGCCTGCCGGACGGCACGCAAATCGGACCCTTGCTGGCGCCGAACCCTCGAAGGCGCCCGGTCGAACCTGACGGCCGCAATCAGGTAGCTCGGTTGCTAGCGCGTGCCGACGCCGCGGTATGGACGGAGATGCCTTCACATTCTGCAAAGCAAATCTCCCTGAATGGAGTTTGATTATGAAAGTCACTGCCACGAACGACCTGAAGCTCGAAGTGGTCGTCATCCCCGTTTCGGACGTCGATCGCGCCAAGCGTTTCTATAGCAGCCTCGGCTGGAAGCTTGACGCCGAGATCAACAAGGGAGACGCCTTCCGGATCCTGCAGTACACGCCGCCGGGCTCGCCCGGATCGATCCACTTCGGCAAAGGGGTCACGACGGCCACACCGGGCTCGGCCCAGCTCTATCTCGTCGTGTCCGACATCGAGGCGGCTCGCGCCGAGCTCATCGACCTGGGCGTGGACGTGAGCGAAGTGTTCCACCTGACCCCCGGCGAACCCGCCCAGAGCGGTCCGCATCCGCAGCGCAACACCTACTCCTCATACGCCAGGTTCATCGACCCGGACGGCAACAGTTGGCTGCTGCAGGAAGTCACCACGCGCCTGCCCGGTCGTGTGAGCCTCGATACGAAGTTCACGTCGCCGAACGACCTCGCGGCCGCGCTGCGGCGTGCCGCCGCTGCACACGGCGAACATGAGAAGTGCGCTGGCGGCAAGCACGACGACAACTGGCCGGAGTGGTACGCCCAGTACCTCGCGCGCGAGCAGTCCGGCGAATCGCTGCCAGCGTAGGCAGCGATGCGATGGCCACCGGCGGCGAGCGGTATGTCACCTGAATTCATCAGGTCGCCTGACGCGACCAGTTCGACGATCCGAGCGTCGGCCGCGTTAAAACCCACCGCCACCTGAATCGACCTGGCCAAGGAAGATGGCGGGCTGCACAAATATTGGTTCGCAACCAGCGTCGCGACAACATGGCTTTGATGCAACCGTCAGCGTCGACCAGCACTTGCATGAAGGCAACTCCAGTGCATTAAAAGACGGTCATATATCAAGATCGGTGGTGGTCTCGCTGTGGGTCGGAATGGCTCTACGGACAGCCATCAAATCGATTCGAGCACGAAGGGCCGTTATCCGGCGGGGAGTCGACATTTGAATGTCCTTGAGAAAGCACGCGGCAATGGCGGCAGATGGCCGTCAGCTCGCGTTCGAGCCGCTCATCAGAGGGCCGACGTCGCGAATCGCAAGGTCGGCTCTATCGAACTTTGATCGATCTGGCGCTCTCGGCCATGAGCCGTCATTCGTCGGTAGCCGTACTCAGACATTCGGGCGACTGTATCGCTCAGTAAGCGAACGTTCGACAACATTTGGAGTGGATTGAGGAGTAGCCGCGGGAGCACTGCACATGAATTCGCAGTTCAGCGAATTCTTGCGGAGACGTCGGAGAACAAGGCGGCGACAAGACTCTGCAAAACGGTCGGGATGCGTGTTGGGATCTTTCGCGACCGCCGAATGTTGCTAATGCGGCGTTGGCTTGCTGGCAAAGAATCGGCGAGGCGACTGTCGGTACGCAGCAAGACATCCAACGACGAGGCTGTCGGCGCGCCAGACACTTCCCGGATCGCAGTCACGTCCGCGGCTGCCGCGGAGGCCCGATTCGCTCGTGCAACGCCCTGCAAGTGAATCCACCACCAAGTGTCCTATTTTTCTACAACGCACAGTACTCAAACGCATCTCCTGTTTCGACGAATAAATAACTCCGCTGCGCAATATTTTAAGGCGGTGAGGCAGCAACCCCTCGCAAGAGTCGCAAAAAGGGAGGCTCGCTATCGTCTTTCAAGGGTCTGTGGCTTCGCCCGACATGCTATGCTGCTAAGGAATGTTTCGCGCAAATGTAGCGTACGATCGATTGCCTTTCTCGGATGTACGAAGAGGATAAGCGACCATGAAAATCCTGTGGGTCGATGACCACGAAATTCTTTGCGTTGCTCTTTGCGAATATGTTCAAACACACGCGTCCGAGCTGAGCGCAACCGCAATCGACATTACGCCCGTCTTTACGCTCGTCAGCGGGCTTGAAGAAGTCAACAAGACACCGCCGCCAGACTTGGTATTCCTGGATCTTAATCTGGATGGTGAGAACCGCGGCGCCGCGACACTCGAGCATTTCCAGGCCAGAAATCTAGCCAATGTTCCCGTGGTCATCTGCACTGGACTTGCTCCTAGAAACGATGATGAAATTGAAATTTTGCGAATTTGCATGCGTGACTACGCCGCTCGAGGAATTTTGTTGAAAGGAGGCGCGCACAAAAAAATGTTCGTTGGACTGAGCAGGATCTTGGGAGGTGAACTCTGGATCCCAGAAGAAGTCTTGCTCCGCTTTGCCTGCTCGACTCAAGCTCCCTTAGGTAACCAAAATCAACGTCATCTTGGGCTTTCTCCTCGAGAGTGGGACGTGGCGCGTTGCATTGCACGTGGTCTCTCAGGGAAACAGATCGCAAGAGAGCTTGGCGTCTCCGAAGGACACGTCAGACAGGTTTCCTGCGTTACTTACGACAAACTTCAAGTCAGAAACCGCGTAGAAGCTGCACTGCGAGTCAATGCCGAGCTGACCCATGGAAGGGGAGCAACAGATACGCGACTGTCGTGACGATCTCTTCTGCACCGCTCTTCATGTTTCGCTGCCATCACTTTTAAGCGCCTTCGGTCAACGTTTTTGGCTTATATTTTGCAAGTGCGGTTAATAAGGTTCGCTCAGAAACCGGTTTTGACAAAAGCTTCATGCCACTGACGGCTACTTTTTTGAGCACTGCTGATGAGGTGTCCCCCGACCACAGGATTGCAGGGATCGAAATGTTGGTAGCAGAGCGGACCGCCATAATCGCAGCAATACC
>NZ_FCOF02000020.1 GCF_001544755.2 Caballeronia catudaia
TCGCGCGCGTCGTCGCGCTTCTTGCGCGCCGCCGCCAGTGATACGTCGGGATACACGCCGAGCGCGAGGCGCTTCTCCTTGCCCGCAAAACGGTACTTCATTCGCCAATACTTGCCGCCCGCCGGCGTGACTTCGAGGTACATGCCGCCGCTGTCGGCGAGGCGGTAGGACTTTTCGCGCGGCGCTGCATTGCGCGCGGCGGTATCGGTGAGTGGCATGGGGCACCTGTGGGGGCATAAATCCGGGGGCATCTCGCGAAATGCCCTGATGCCCCCAAAAATGCCCCCGGTGTGCCCCCGCTGTCAATGGTGAGACGTTGGCGTAAGCAGGCAATAAAAAACCCCGAGAGCCTTTCGCTGTCGGGGTTTCTGGTCATACTTGGGTGTTGCTTGGAAACTTGTTGGTGCCCAGGGCCGGAATCGAACCGGCACGCCTTGCGGCGGGGGATTTTGAGTCCCCTGCGTCTACCAATTTCACCACCTGGGCCTGGATTGGTTCGCACAGAAACTTCAGCAACGCACCAATCGAGTCGGCGATTATGACCGAAAACCCCGTCGCCGGCAAGCAGCGGCGCTGTCGATTCAAAAAGCTCGGAAATTACTGGGGAAGATACGTGAACTGCCCGTTTTTGATCACGCCCATCACGCTCGCGCGCTGATCCAGGCCCACGTGGTCGGTCGCGCTCGTATTCACCACGCCGTTCGGCACCACGAGTTCATGCGCATGCTCCAACTCCGTGCGCAGCGCCACGCGGAACGCCTTCGTGCCGGGCTGGCCGGCCTTCAGCGCGCGCGCCACGGCATCTTGCAGGCGCGGATACACGCCGGCCGCATCGCCGGCGAACTGCGTCACCGTGCCCTTGCCGTACTTTTCTTCGTAAGCATTCACGAACGCGAGCGCTGCCTTCTTCGACGGATGATCCGCCGGCAGCGTGCGCGCGACGACCACTGGCTGCGTCGGGAAGAGCGTACCTTCCACGTCCTTGCCGCCCAGCTTGATGAATTCCGGCGTCGCGATACCGTGCGTCTGATAGATCGCGCCCTTGTAGCCGCGCTCGACCAGCGTGCGCTGCGGCAGCACCGTCGGCGTGCCTGCGCCCGCTATCAGCACCGCATCCGGCTTCGCCGCCATCAGTTTGAGAATCTGGCCGGTGACGCTCGCATCGGTCCGGTTGAAGCGCTCGCTCGCGACAATCCTGATATGCCGCAGATCGGCGAACTTGGTGAATTCGTTGAGCCAGCTGTCGCCGTAGCTGTCCGCGAAGCCGATGAAGCCCACCGTCTTCACGCCGTGATTGGCCATGTAGCGCGTCATCACGTCGGCCATCGCGCGGTCGGTCTGCGCCATCTTGAACGCCCAGACCTTCTTGCCTTCCTGCGGCTCCACGACCGATGCAGAGCCGATCAGCGTGATCATCGGTGTTTCGGATTCTGCGACGGGATCGAGCGCGGCGAGCGCCGCCGGCGTGATGTTCGGCCCGACGATGACGTCGACATGATCCTCGCTGATGAGCTTGCGGATATTGCGCACGGCCGCGCCCGGGTCCGAGCCGTCGTCGAGGATGATGTACTCCGCGTTCTGCCCGGCGATGGTCTTCGGCCACATGAGCATCGCGTTCTTGCTGGTGATGCCGATTGCCGCGGCGGGCCCGGTGCTCGACAGATCGATGCCGACTTTCAGTTGCGCGTGCGCGGCGGCCGCAAAGACAGACAGGGCGACGCCGGCCACGAGCCGGCGCGTGAACTTCGACAACGTCATCGAAAAGGTCTCCAGGAGGGGTTTTCTTTTATTGAGGCGGCAGGCGCCGCCCATCTTCAAAGCTCGTAGCTCTCGTGCCTGCCCGAAAGCGCCTGCTCGATCAGCTTGCGGTTCAGCGACGGCGAAAGCAGTTCGACGAGCGTATACACATAGCTGCGCAGATACGCGCCCTGTTTTAGCGCGAGCCGCGTCACGTTTGTGCCGAACAGATGCCCGACCGGCATCGCGCGAAGATGTTTGTCGCGTTCAGGATTGAACGCGATGTCCGCCATGATGCCGATGCCCAGTCCGAGCTCGACGTAAGTCTTGATGACGTCGGCGTCGATGGCTTCGAGCACGATGTCCGGCGTCAGATTGCGCAGCGCGAACGCCTGGTTGATCTTCGTGCGGCCGGCAAACGACGCCTCGTACGTGATGATCGGGTATTGCGCGAGATCGTCGAGCGTGAGGATCTTGCGCTCCAGCAGCGGATGATCCGGCAGCATCACGGCGAGGTGCTGCCACTGGAAGCAGGGCAGCGACACCAGTTCCTTATAGTTCGCGATCGCTTCCGTCGCGATGGCGATGTCCGCCTGATCGTGAATCACCATCTCGGCGACCTGCGTCGGGCTGCCTTGCAAGATCGCAAGATGGACTTTCGGGAAGCGCTTCTTGAACTCCGCGATGGCGGACGGCAGCGAGTAGCGCGCCTGAGTATGCGTCGCGGCGATGACGAGATTGCCCTGATCCTGCGCCGCGTAATCCTTTCCGACGCGCTTCAGACTCTCCACTTCCTGCAATATTTTCTCGACGGACGCCAGAATGATGCGCCCCGGCTCCGTGAGCGATCGCACGCGCTTGCCGTGTCGCGTGAAGATTTCGACGCCCAGTTCGTCCTCCAGCTCGATGATCGCCTTGGAGACGCCTGGCTGCGATGTATACAGTGCCTTCGCGGCTTCCGTGAGGTTGAAGTTCTGCCGGACGGCCTCGCGCACGAAGCGGAACTGATGCAGGTTCATATATAACTCAGCCGCATATCAAAGTAATTTTTCAGTCGTTTGCAATATATAGCAGGTTATTTACTATCAGTCCAACTTTTCCAATATCCATAGCTCTATCCGTCATAAGCAAATGACGGTTCCGTCTGAACGGCTGACGGCGCAGGCACTCAATGGATATTCGATGGATGAGACGCGCCACGGGTCTGGAGCAACGAGCTAGGACGTAGCGCTTTTACAAGAACTTGGGGCCCCCGAATGTACCAATACGATCAGATCGACCAACGCATCGTCGACGAACGTGTCGCGCAGTACGCCGACCAGGTCCGCCGCCGTCTGTCGGGCGAATTGAGCGAAGAAGAATTCCGTCCGCTGCGTCTGCAAAACGGCCTGTACTATCAGCGCCACGCGTACATGCACCGCATCGCGATTCCTTACGGCCACCTGCGCAGCGACCAGTTGCGCATGCTTGCGACCATCGCGCGCGAGCACGACCGCGGCTACGGCCACTTCTCGACGCGCACCAACATCCAGTTCAACTGGGTCGAGCTCGAAGAGACGCCGGAAATCCTGCGCAAGCTGGCTTCGGTGCAGATGCATGCGATCCAGACGTCGGGCAACTGCATTCGCAACATCACGGCCGATCAGTTCGCGGGCGTCGCGCCCGATGAAGTCGTCGATCCGCGTCCGTGGGCGGAAATCCTGCGTCAGTGGTCGACGTTCCACCCCGAGTTCGCATGGCTGCCGCGCAAGTTCAAGATCGCGGTGAACGGCTCCGCGGAAGACCGCGCGGCCGTGCAGATCCACGATCTCGGCGTGTACCTCCGCAAGAATGCGCAGGGCGAAGTCGTGATGGACATTCTCGCGGGCGGCGGTCTCGGCCGTACGCCGATCGTCGGCGCGATCATCAAGCGCGATCTGCCGTGGCAGCACCTGCTCACCTATTGCGAAGCCGTGCTGCGCGTGTACAACCGCTACGGCCGTCGCGACAACATGTACAAGGCGCGCATCAAGATTCTGGTGAAGGCGCTGTCGGCTGAGAAGTTTTCGAAGCAGGTCGAGGAAGAGTGGCAGCATCTGAAGGACGGCCCGTCGACGATCACGCAGGACGAAGTCGATCGCGTGTCGAAGTTCTTCGCGCCGCCCGCTTACGAAACGCTCGCGGACACGGACGCGTCCTATGAAAAGCATCTGATCGACAGCAAGCCGTTCGCGCGCTGGGTCGAGCGCAACGTGCGTCCGCACAAGGTGCCGGGCTACGCTTCGGTGACGCTGTCGCTCAAGCCGCGCGAAATCGCGCCGGGCGACGCCACCGACAAGCAGATGGACGACGTCGCCACGCTGGCCGACGAGTTCTCCTTCGGCGAGATCCGCGTTTCGCACGAGCAGAACCTGATTCTCGCGAACGTGAAGAAGCACGACCTGTACACCGTTTGGGAACGCGCGAAGGCGCTGGGTTTCGCGACGGCGAACATCGGCCTGCTGACGGACATCATCGCGTGCCCGGGCGGCGACTTCTGCTCGCTCGCGAATGCGAAGTCGATCCCGATCGCGCTGGCCATTCAGGACCGCTTCAACGATCTCGATTACGTGCATGACCTGGGCGACCTGTCGCTAAATATCTCGGGCTGCATCAACGCGTGCGGTCATCACCACGTCGGCAACATTGGCATTCTGGGCGTCGATAAGGACGGCTCCGAGTGGTATCAGGTGACGCTCGGCGGCGAGCAAAGCTCGGGCGAAACCGGCGCGCATCTCGGCAAGGTGATCGGCCCGTCGTTCTCGGCGGAAGAAATGCCGGACGTGATCTCGCAAGTGATCGATACCTTCGTCGATAACCGCATCGAAGACGAACGCTTCATCGAGACGTTCGGCCGCATCGGCATCGCGCCGTTCAAGGAGCGCGTGTACGCATCGCGCCAGGCACACGCTTAAAGGAATTCAGATGACGTTGATTATCAAGAACCGCGCGGTGGTCGTTGACAGTTTCAACGTGGTGCGTGCAGCCGAAGACGGTACACTGGCGGCCGTCGATGCGTTGCCCGCCGGCAAGATCATCGTGCCGTTCGCGCTGTGGAAGGAGCACAAGGCGGCGATCATTGCATCGCGTCCGAAGGACGACATCGGCGTGTGGCTCGCGCCGGACGACGAACCCGCCGATCTCGTACCGGACTTCGGCTCGCTTTCCGTGATCGCGGTCGATTTCCCCGTGTTCCGCGATGGCCGCGGCTTCTCCATTGGCCGTCTCTTGCGCGAGCGTTACCAGTGGACGGGCGAGCTGCGCGCGATCGGCGACGTGCTGCGCGATCAGGTCGCGTTCCATGCGCGTTGCGGCTTCGATGCGTTCGCGGTGCGCGCCGACAAGGACATCAACGACGCGCTGAACGCCTTCACCGAGTTCACCAATCTGTATCAGGGCGCGACCGACAATCCGGAGCCGCTGTTCCGCCGTCGCGCTGCATTGATCGCCGAGATCGGAGCCTGATGTATGACGCCTGAATTGCAAGCCAAGGTTGATCGCCTGGACGCGCTGCTCGATTCGATCGCGTCGCGCCATCAGAGCGTCAAGCTAGCCAGCAGTCTCGCCGCCGAAGACATGGTCTTGACGCACGCCATTCTCTCGCGCGGTGTGAGGATCGGCATCTTCTCGTTGAACACGGGCCGCCTGCATGCGGAAACGCTGGGCATGCTCGACGCCGTGAAAGCGCGTTACGGCTACGACATCGAGCAGTTCCTGCCGCAGCAGGACGCGGTCGATGCCTATGTGCGCGATCACGGCCTGAACGCGTTTTATGAGAGCATCGACTTGCGCAAGAGCTGCTGCCATATTCGCAAGGTCGAGCCGCTCAACCGCGCGCTGTCGGACGTGTCCGCGTGGGTCACGGGCCAGCGCCGCGAGCAGTCGGTGACGCGCGCCGAACTGCACGAGGAAGAGCACGACGAGCCGCGCGGCATCGCCAAGTTCAATCCGCTCGCGGACTGGACCGAGACCGATGTCTGGGATTATCTGAAGGCCTTCGAGGTACCGGTGAATCCGCTGCATGCGCGCGGCTATCCGAGCATCGGCTGCGAGCCGTGTACGCGGGCGGCGCGCCCTGGCGAAGACAGCCGGGCCGGCCGCTGGTGGTGGGAATCGCGCGACACGAAGGAATGCGGCCTGCACATCACGAACATCAAGATCGTCGAAGAAGCTCCGAGCTCGGCGATCTGAGGCGCACAAGACGCCGCTGCATCAAAACCCTGTCATTGAACGCATCGTCACACGGAACATGCATGACGCTGCATAAAAAAGGATCGACGAACATGAGCACGACGCTCGACTCTACCGTCACCGCACCCGTCGTCAACAAGGCGACGCGCATGGATCACCTGGATTGGCTCGAAGCCGAGTCGATCCACATCATTCGCGAACTCGTCGCGGAATGCAGCAAGCCCGCGCTCCTGTTCTCGGGCGGCAAGGATTCGGTGGTCGTGCTGGCGCTCGCGCTCAAGGCGTTCGGCCTCGGCGGCAACCGCAAGACGACGCTGCCGTTTCCGCTCGTGCATATCGACACCGGCCACAATTTCCAGGAAGTGATCGATTTCCGCGACCGCCGCGCGGCGGAAATCGGCGCGGAACTGGTCGTCGGTCATGTCGAGGATTCGATCAAAAAGGGCACCGTGCGCTTGCGCCGCGAGACCGATTCGCGCAACGCCGCGCAAGCGGTGACGCTGCTCGAAACCATCGAGGAATATGGCTACACGGCGATGATCGGCGGCGCGCGCCGTGACGAAGAGAAGGCCCGCGCGAAAGAGCGCATCTTCTCGTTCCGCGATGAATTCGGCCAGTGGGACCCGAAGGCGCAGCGCCCGGAACTGTGGAGCATCTACAACGCGCGTCTGCACGCAGGCGAGCATCTGCGTGTGTTCCCGATCTCGAACTGGACCGAGCTCGACGTGTGGCAGTACATCGCGCGCGAGAAGCTCGAGCTGCCGAATATCTACTACGCGCACGATCGCGAAATCGTGCGCCGCAACGGCCTGCTCGTGCCCGTGACGCCGCTCACGCCGGTGCGCGAAGGCGAGACCGCCGAGATCGCACAGGTGCGCTTCCGCACGGTCGGCGATATCAGCTGCACGTGCCCCGTCGCAAGCGATGCCGATGATGTCGAGAAGATCATCGCGGAAACGGCCGTGACGGAAATCACGGAACGCGGCGCCACGCGCATGGACGATCAGGCTTCCGAAGCCGCGATGGAACAGCGCAAGAAGCAAGGCTATTTCTAAGCAACGCCCAAAGGAATCAACGAACATGAGCATCTATCAAGCTGAAGACCTGGGCGTGCTGCGCTTCATCACCGCGGGCTCCGTCGATGACGGCAAGAGCACGCTGATCGGCCGTCTGCTGTACGACAGCAAGGCTGTGCTGTCGGACCAGTTGTCGGCGATCTCGCGCGCGAAGAACAAGCGCACCGTCGGCGATGAAATCGACCTTTCGCTGCTGACGGACGGCCTCGAAGCCGAGCGCGAGCAGGGCATCACGATCGACGTCGCCTATCGCTACTTCGCGACGGCGAAGCGCAAGTTCATTATCGCCGACACGCCGGGCCACGAGCAGTACACGCGCAACATGGTGACGGGCGCATCGACGGCGCATGCGGCGATCATTCTCGTCGACGCAACGCGCGTCACGTTCGCGGATGACGATGGCGGCGTCGCGCAACTGCTGCCGCAGACCAAGCGCCACAGCGCGATCGTCAAGCTGCTCGGCCTGCAGCACGTGATCGTCGCGATCAACAAGATGGATCTGGCCGAGTACAGCGAAGCGCGCTTCAACGAGATTCGCGATTCGTATGTCACGCTCGCGCGTCAGCTCGGTTTGTCGAACGTGCGTTTCGTGCCGGTGTCGGCGCTGAAAGGCGACAACATCGTCACGGCGAGCGAGCGCATGCCTTGGTACGCGGGCGAGCCGCTGCTCGATCTGCTCGAGTCGCTGCCGGTCGCGCAGCCGAACGATCAGGCGCTGCGTTTCCCGGTGCAATGGGTCGCGCGTCAGGACGGCTCGCAGGCCGACGATTTCCGCGGCTATATGGGCCGTGTCGAAGCGGGCGAAGTGCGCGTCGGCGATGCGCTCCTCGTGCAGCCGGCGGGCCGTGAAGCGACGGTCGCCGAGATCATCGCGCCCGTGCCGGGCGGCGTGGCGCCGGTGGATCGCGCGTTCGCGGGCCAGACGGTGACGATTCGCCTGACCGAAGACGTCGACGTCTCGCGCGGCGACACGTTCGTTCCGGCGACGCAAAAGGTCGAGCCGACGAAGAAGCTCGAAGCCGACATCTGCTGGTTCGATGAAGAGCCGCTCTCGCCGCAGCGCAAATATCTGCTGAAGCAGACGACGAACACGGTGTTCGCCCGCGTCGGCGCGGTGAAGCAGGTGCTGGACGTGCACACGCTGTCGCACTCGGTCGATCGCAGCACGCTCGCGATGAACGATATCGGCCGCGTGGCGCTCACGCTGCAGAAGCCGATCGTCGCGGACGAGTACGATACGCATCAGGGCACCGGCGCGTTCGTGCTGATCGACGAAGCGACGCATCACACGGTCGCGGCCGGCATGATTCGTGCGATTTCTGGCTAATTGACGGATGAACGATATGGGCAAGGTCTATTTGATCGGAGCGGGGCCAGGCGCGGCGGATCTCATCACCGTGCGCGGCATGCGCTTGCTCGAACAGGCCGACGTCGTGCTGCACGATGCGCTGATCGAACCGGCCATGCTGGAGTACGCGCCGAACGCGAAGAAGATCGCCGTCGGCAAGCGCTGTGGGCAGCGCTCGACGGCCCAGCACTTCATCAACAAGCAGATCGTCGATGCGGCGCTGGAACATGGCGTCGTCGTGCGTCTGAAGGGCGGCGATCCGATGCTCTTCGGCCGCGCGGACGAGGAGATGCGTGCGCTGGAAGCGGCGGGCATCGAGTATGAAGTGGTTCCGGGCATCACGGCGGCTTTGGCCAGTGCGGCGACGTTGAAGCGCTCGCTGACCCTGCGCGGCGTGTCGCGCAGCGTCGCGCTGGCGACGCATTCCCGCGCCGCCCAGAGCGACGAGATCCGCGAGCAGGCGAAGGCGGATTCGCTCGTGTTCTACATGGGGCGGGACAGCGCGCCGGATATCGCGCAGCAGTTGATCGATGCGGGACGTCCGGGGTCGACGCCCGTGGCGATCGTCGAAGCATGCAGTACGCCGCGCGAGCGCACGCTGACGTTGACGCTTGCGCGCATGGCGTTGGGCGAGGCGCAGGAATGGCTGGATCCGTCGCAGCCGAGTTTGCTGATGATCGGGGAAGCGTTTCGCGAGCGGGCGTCGGCCGCGAAGCTGAAGGTGCATCTGAAGGGGATGCAGGCGGCGGCTTGAGGTCGCGCCTGGAGAGGGAAACGAAGCGCACCGGAGACGGTGCGTTTTTGTTTGGGGCCGTCGTGGCTCAGATGTCTATAGAGTCGATGCCTTTCATTCCTGCCGCACGCGCCAGGGCGGCGTCCAGCGTCACCATTGCGTGAGCTTTGCAGTCGAGGGCAATTGCCAGATGCAGTGCGTGTCCCGCGCGCAAGCCGATGGACGCGTCGAGCGACAAAACCGCAGCTTGATGGAACACGGGCGGTTCGATCGGGGTGAGTTGGAGGTCGGTCGCGCACAGGCGCTCGAAGTTTTGCCAGGCAGACGCGGATTGCGCCTCGGATATCTGTCCGGTGCGCCGCTTGAGGCTCAAAGCGCTCGCGAACTCCGTCACGCACCAGACGCCCGAGATGAGTTCGTCTTCACAGCACTCGTACCAGTTCGCTGCGGCCTCACTCTTCGGTTCTCGCACGCAAAGCGCGACAAGGACGCTCGTGTCCACATACACCATCAATAGCGCGCTCCGCCTCGTAGATCATCGATGACGGATTCGGTCATCGGCATGGCATCGCGCGTCCTGCCAAGTTCCTTTGCGAATGCGCGGCGGTCCCACTTTGCCGGGCGAAGCGAAATCCCGCCGTCGACAGTCAGACTCACTTGAACCTGATCGCCTTCGGAAAGACCTGTGTGTCGAAGCAAGTCCGCCGGGATACGTACGGCGAGGCTGTTGCCCCATTTCGAAATAAGTAGATTCATCGCGGACCTTATGGCTATACAGAGTTGTATAGCCATTATAGGGCGCGAATTCAAGTGGCGATATCGGCCGAAAGGCCTAGGCGTCAAAGGGTCGTCTGCCTCAGACAATACCCCGCCACCGCCTCCAGCACCGCATCATCCTCGCCAACCGCCGTCGCGCAGTCTATACGCACACGCGGATGCGCCGCCCGGCATTTCTCGACGATTTCGGGCAAATCCTTCCTTACATGCCCGCCTTGCCCGAAGAACACGGGCACAATGGTGATCGCATCGCAGCCGTCACCAACCTGAGAAGCCACCGCCGAAGGCAGATCCGGCGACATCAATTCGAGAAACGCCAGAGAAACCGGATCGCCGCGCAGAGCACGCAGCTTCGACGCAAGCCGCTCGAACGGCTCGGCCCAGCGCGGATCGCGTGCGCCGTGGCCGAACAGGATGATGCCGTGCTTGCTCATCGCACGCTCCTTCGAGGAAACGTCAGTGCCGCTCCACCCACTTCAGCCCGATCAGCCCGACCGCCAGATAGGCGAGGGCGGGCGCCGCCGCGGTGATCGGCGCGGGCCACGTGTTCAGGTTGCCGATGTGCGAGAACAGCGTATTGAACAACTGGAAGCTCATGCCGATCATGATGCCGCCGAACACCTTCACGCCGACCACGCCGGCGCGCGTATGCAGATAGGCGAATGGCAGCGACAGAATCAGCATCACGAACACCGCGAACGGATAAAGAATCTTGCGCCAGAACGCGATCTGATAACGCTGCGTGTCCTGATGATTTTCCGTCAAATGCTGGATATAGCGGAACAGATTGAACATCGACATGCGATCCGGCGACACCAGCAGCACCGACAGAATCTGCGGCGTCAGCTCCGAGCGCAACGAATATTCAGGCAGCGTCGTCTGCGTCGCGCGATACAGCGGGTTCAGCGTATCGCCGGGATTCACGGCCTGCGGCGGCGCGTCGTTCAGTTGCGTGTCGGTCACGCCCGTGAGCTTCCAGTGTCCCGGCGGTTGGTACACGCCGCTATTCGCGATGCGCACGTTGGTCAGACGGAACTTCGAATCGAACTCGTAGATGCGCACGTTGGCGATCGTCGTGTCGGGATTGAGCGTACCCACGTTGACGAAGCGCGTGACCTGCTCACCGTTCTCCTTCGCGGTCAGCGTGTCCTTCACCCACACGCCCGACTGAAAATTCGACGACACCGACGACCCCAGCGCCTCCAGCCGCACGCGCTCGGACAGTTGATCCGTATAGGGCCCGACAACCTCGCCGATGATGTACGTGATAAGCACAATTGGAACGCCGATCTTCAGCAGCGAGCGCAGCGCGGCGCCGGTTGACAGCCCGGACACGCGGAAGATCGTGAATTCCGAGGCCGCGGCCATCTGCGCGAACACATAGATGGCCGAAATGAGCGCGGCGACCGGAATGATTTCGTAGAAGCGCGAGGGCGTCTGCAATCCGACACGCAGTATCGCGAGCGTGAACTTGTAGTTGCCGTGACCGACCGTGTTCAGCTCGTTGATTAGATCGAAGAAGAAGAACAGGCCCGCAAACGCGAACAGGATGAAGATGAACGCGAGATAGATCTGGCGCGCGAAATATCGTTCGAAAATGCGCATTGCGTCAGGCCCCCTTCGAACCCGTCAGCGACGAGAGCCGGAAAAGCGGCCGGTTGCGCACCCGCAGCCAGAAGATGAACGCGACGAGCGCGCTCACGACCACGTG
This sequence comes from Caballeronia catudaia, assembly GCF_001544755.2. Taxonomy (GTDB): domain Bacteria; phylum Pseudomonadota; class Gammaproteobacteria; order Burkholderiales; family Burkholderiaceae; genus Caballeronia; species Caballeronia catudaia. The sequence continues at coordinate 11,592 of NZ_FCOF02000020.1, forward strand.
CAGCCCGACGAGCCCCACGCCGAACGACAGCTTGCCCTGCTCGATCCACGATTGCACGACGTTCAGCAGATTCGAGTAGGTCAAATAGATCAGCACGGCCATCACGAGATTGATGGTGCGGCTGCGGCGCGGGTTCTGATACGAAAGCGGAATGGCGAGCAGCATCAGATTGATTGCGATGAGCGGCAGCCCCGCGCGCCAGGCGAATTCCGCGAGATTCACGCTGGTCGGACTGGCCAGCAGGTCAGGTGTGGAAATGCCCGTCGTGGTGGGCGTGTTGATGACCTGATGATTCAAGATCTTCACACCATAACGTTCGAACTCCATGATGCGGAAGTTCGGCTGGCCGGGCTCGCCGTCATAGCGGCGGCCGTTGTCGAGCACGATGAAGCGGTCGCCGTCCTCGCGCGCTTCGGTGTGCCCGGTCTGCGAGACGATTACGCTGACCTTGCCGCCTTCGGTGCTCGTCACGAACACGTTCTGCACCTTGGCCTGGTCCGGCGACATCTTTTCGATGAAGAACACGCGATGGCTCGACGGCGATTCGCGAAATTGCCCGGGAGCCAGCAGCGACACTTCATCGCGTTGCTGAAAGCGCGCCTTGATGAGTTTGCTTTGCTGGTTCGACCACGGCCAGCCCACAAACGCAAAGAAGATGATGAGAATGATGATCGGCGTGGCGAACACGGCGACCGGCTTGATGAGCTGCGTCTGACTCACGCCCGACGCGAGCCAGACGACCATCTCCGAGTCGCGATACCAGCGCGTGAGCACGAAGAGAATGGAGACGAACAGCGTCACGATCAGCATGACCGCGAGATAGCCGATAACAGTGAGTCCGATCAGCACGACGACGTCTTTCGGGTCGATCTGACCTTGCGCCGCGAAGCCGACGATGCGAATCATCATCGTCGTGAGCATGATCGTGAGCAGCACCATGAATACGGCGCCGGCCGTATACGCGAGTTCGCGCTGCAGGGAGCGTTCGAAGATCATTTGGTTAGCTTAGAGCCGGCGGGGGAGGCGGATCATGCACGCACCTCTGGCAAACGGGAAGGCTTTAGCTCGTCCTCGTTTTGCGCCTGTGACCGCCGCGGAAAAAATAGCGGATAATTGCGGCTTTCATCCTTCAGCCAAGATTTTATCCGAGGATAAGCGCGATGGACTTTAGCATAAAAGCCTGTGATTGGAGCAAAGGCGAGGCAAATGGTTTCCTTACCGGAAAGTCGGATGTCATCGTGCTCGGCATCTTCGAAGCGCAGACGCTCACCGGCGCCGCGCGCGACATGGATGTTGCCACCAAAGGCCTGATCTCGCGCGTCGTGAAAGCCGGCGACATGAGCGGGCGCGCAGGCACGACGCTCTTGGTGCCCGAAGTCACGGGCATCGGCGCATCGCGCGTTCTGCTCGTCGGCCTGGGCAAGCAGGACGCCTTCAATCAGAAAGCCTATGGCGAAGCCGTGCGCGCCGCGTGGCGCGTGGTGCTCGGCTCGAAGATCGGCCAGGCCACTTTCACGCTCGCGCAATTGCCGATCCAGGAACGCACGGGCGACTGGGGCGTGCGCGCCGCGATCCTCGCGCTGCGCGAACTCACCTACAAGTTCACGCAGATGAAGAGCAAGCCCGACAACGGCGCGCGCTCGTTGAAGAAGGTCGTGTTCAGCATCGATTCCGCCGATGAGAAAGCCGCGAAGGTCGCCTTGAAGCAGGGCGTCGCGATCGCGAACGGCATGGATCTCACGCGCGATCTCGGCAATCTGCCGCCGAACGTCTGCACGCCGACCTATCTGGGTCAGACCGCGAAGAAGCTCGCCCGTGACTTCAAGCTCAAGGTCGAAGTGCTCGGCCAGAAGCAGATCGAGGCGCTCGGCATGGGCTCGTTCCTGGCGGTCGCGAGGGGCTCGGTCGAGCCGCCGCAATTCATCGTCATGCAGTATCAGGGCGCGGGCGCCGAATCGAGCAAGAGCAAGGGCAAGAACGCGCCGATCGTGCTGGTGGGCAAGGGCATCACGTTCGACTCGGGCGGCATTTCGATCAAGCCGGGCGAGGCGATGGATGAGATGAAATATGACATGTGTGGCGCGGGCTCGGTCTTCGGCACGATGCGCGCGGTCGCTGAAATGGGCCTCAAGCTCAACGTCATCGGCGTGATTCCGACCTGCGAGAACATGCCCGCGGGCAACGCGGTGAAGCCGGGCGACATCATCACGTCGATGAACGGCACGACCATCGAAGTGCTGAACACGGACGCGGAAGGGCGCCTCATCCTGTGCGACGCCCTGACCTACGCCGAGCGCTTCAAGCCCGCTGCCGTGGTGGATATCGCCACGCTGACCGGCGCGTGCATCATCGCGCTCGGCCATCACAACACCGGTCTCTTCTCGAAGGACGATGCGCTCGCGGGCGAGCTGCTCGACGCCTCGCGCGAAGCGGTCGACCCGGCCTGGCGCCTGCCGCTCGACGACGAGTATCAGGATCAGCTCAAGTCGAATTTCGCGGATGTCGCGAACATCGGCGGACGTCCGGCGGGCAGCGTGACGGCGGCGTGCTTCCTGTCGCGCTTCGCGACGGACTATCCGTGGGCGCATCTGGACATCGCCGGGACCGCGTGGAAGAGCGGCGCGGTGAAGGGCGCGACGGGCCGTCCCGTGCCGTTGCTGTCGCAGTTCCTGATCGATCGCGCCGGCGCGTGACGGCAGCATGACGCGCATCGACTTTCATACGAACGTCGGCGATCCGCTCGCCTACGCCTGCCGCCTCGCGCGCAAGGCGTACGCGAGCGGCAAGCCGGTCGTCGTGCTCGCGGATCCGAAACGGCTCGCCGCGTTCGACGAGCAGTTGTGGACCTTCGAGCCGCTCGAATTCATCCCGCATTGCACGGCGAAGAGTCCGCTCGCGGGGGAGACGCCGGTCGTGCTCACGTCGAATCTCGACGAAGCGCCGCATCATCACGTGCTCGTGAATCTGGGCGCGCCGGTGTCCGCGCAGTTCGCGCGTTTCGAGCGTCTGGTGGAGATCGTCGGCAGCGAGGGCGACGAGCTTGCCGCGGGCCGCGAACGCTATCGCTTCTACCGGGATCGCGGCTACGCGATCGAAACCCACAAGCAGGGCGGTTGAGCGTACAGAGCACGCATTCCCGCTGCACTATGCTCCGCTTACACAGAGGAGACCACCCACATGACCGACAAGCCCGAATCCTTCGATCCGTCCATTCCCGTTCTGACTGATGTCGTCGTGCCCGGCAAGCCTGAATACGCGCGCGCGCCGTCGATCAATGCAGCGATCGAATACGACTCGGAGCAGATTGCCGAAGGGCTGCGCGGCCGCTTCACGAACTTTCTGACGGGCGACGCACGCGCGCTGATCGAAGAGCGTTGCCGCGAAGTGCTGCGCGATCATTCGACGCAGCTCGTCTCCGCAATCACGCGTGAAGTCGCGATGGCGCTCGAAGGCCGCATGAGCGAGTGGGTGCGCGAGGCGGTGGAGAAGGAGTTGCGGCGTCAGCGCGGCGAGTAAGCCGCACGCGGAAAGAAGAAAGGGGCGCAGCGTGCGCCCCTTTTTTCACATCGAAACCTGTTCGATTCACCCCGTCACCGCACCCTTGTTAGCCGGCAGCGCGAGCGCTGCGAACTTCGCCAGCACGCCGCGCGTGTACTTCGGGGCGGGCTTCTTCCACGCAGCGCGTCGGCGCGCCAGTTCGGCGTCGTCGACATTCAATTGCAGCAGCAGCTTGTGCGCGTCGATGGTGATCGAATCGCCTTCCTGCACGAGCGCGATCGTGCCGCCCGCGAACGCTTCCGGCGCGACGTGGCCGACCACCATGCCCCACGTGCCGCCCGAGAAGCGCCCGTCCGTGATGAACCCGACCGATTCGCCCAGCCCCTTGCCGATGATCGCCGATGTCGGCGCGAGCATCTCCGGCATGCCCGGTCCGCCTTGCGGGCCGAGATAACGCAGCACGAGAATGTCGCCGGCCTTGATCTTGTCGGAAAGAATCGCGTCCATCGCACTTTGTTCGTCGTCGAACACGCGCGCCGGGCCGCTGATGACCGGATTCTTGAGGCCCGTGATCTTCGCGACCGCGCCGTCTTCCGCGAGATTGCCGCGCAGAATCGCCAGATGCCCTTGCTTGTACAGCGCCTGCGCGATCGGGAAGATGACCTTCTGATCGGCGCGCGGCTTGGCCGGCACGTCTTTCAGCTCTTCGGCGATGGTGCGCCCGGTGATCGTCATGCAATCGCCGTGCAGCAGACCAGCGTCGAGCAGAATCTTCAGCACTTGCGGGATGCCGCCGGCCTTGTGCAGATCCGTCGCGACGTATTGACCCGACGGCTTCAGATCGCAAATGACGGGCACTTTCTTGCGCATGCGCTCGAAGTCGTCGATGCTCCATTCCACTTCCGCCGCGTGCGCGATCGCCAGATAGTGCAGCACCGCATTGGTCGAGCCGCCCGTCGCCATGATCAGGGCGACCGCGTTCTCGATCGATTTCTTCGTGATGATGTCGCGCGGCTTCAGATCCTGCTTCACTGCTTCGACAAGCACGCGCGCGGATTCGGCGGCGGAATCGACCTTTTCCTGATCCGGATTCGCCATCGTCGACGAATACATCAGCGACATGCCGAGCGCCTCGAACGACGAGCTCATTGTGTTCGCCGTGTACATGCCGCCGCAGGAGCCGGTCGACGGGCACGCGTTCTTCTCGACGCCCTTGAAATCTTCCTCCGACATGCGGCCCGCCGTGAACTCGCCGACCGCCTCGAACGACGACACGATCGTCAGGTCCTTGCCCTTCCAGTTGCCGGGGCGGATGGTGCCGCCATACACGTAGATCGACGGCACGTTCATGCGCGCCATGCCGATCATGCCGCCGGGCATGTTCTTGTCGCAGCCGCCGATCACGACGACGCCGTCCATCCACTGGCCCTGCACGGCGGTCTCGATGCAATCCGCGATCACTTCGCGCGACACGAGCGAGTATTTCATGCCTTCCGTGCCCATCGACATGCCGTCGGAAATCGTCGGCGTGCCGAAGATCTGCGGATTGGCGTCGGACTTCCTGATCGACTCGACGGCGGCGTCGGCCAGGCGCTGCAAGCCCGCGTTGCACGGCGTGATCGTGGAATGTCCGTTGGCGACGCCAATCATCGGTTTGTCGAAGTCCGCTTCCTGATAGCCGAGGGCGTAATACATCGAACGGTTGGGCGAGCGCGCGACGCCTTGGGTGATGTTCTTCGAGCGGCGATTGAAGGCCATGATGTGCTCCTGAGGGGACTTTTTGGTCTGGTCCGAAAGAGAATGCAGCTTCGTCGATGCGTCTGTCCAATATATTATTCAAGGCTTATCAGGTCGCAAAAAGTATTAAATGGATCTACGCCTTTTGCGCTACTTCGTAACGGTCGCCGAAGAGTTGCACTTCGGCCGCGCCGCCGCCCGTCTCGCCATGACGCAGCCGCCGCTCTCTCAGGCGATCCGCGCGCTGGAAGACGCGCTCGGCGTCCAGCTTTTCGTGCGCACGAAACGGACCGTGGAGCTCACGCCGGTCGGCAAGGATCTGCTGCCGGAAGTGCGGCGCCTGCTCGCCAGCGCCGACGCGCTGCGCCCGCTCGCGCAATCGCTCGCGCGCGGCGAGGCGGGCGTGCTGTCGCTCGCGTTCGTTTCCATCGCCGATTACGGCCTTTTGCCCGCGCTGTTGCGCGATTTCGGCGCGCGCTATCCCGGCGTGCGTCTGCAACTCACCGAAGCGACGAGCGACGTACAGATCGAAGAACTCGTCGCCGGGCGCATCGACGCCGGCCTCGTGATTCCGCCGCTGCCGCCGCGCTACGCCAGCTTGCTCGAGTATGTGCCGATCGCGCGCGAGCCGCTGATGATCGCGATGTCCGCGAAACAGGCGGAAGCGCTGGATTCGGGCGAGGACATGCCCGTCGATCTGCGCGATCTCGCCGCGGCTCCGCTCGTGGTCTTTCCAAGGCGTCTCGCGCCGGGTTTGCATGACATCATCATGGGCTGCTACGGCGCGGCCGGTCTCGCGCCACGCATCGGGCAGGAGGCGATCCAGATGCAGACAATCGTGAGCCTCGTGTCCGCCGGCATGGGCGTCGCGCTCGTGCCGCAGTCGCTGCGTCATCTGCGGCGCACGGGCGTCGTGTATCGTCCGTTGCAGCGTCCCGGTCCGATCGTGGAAACGGGCCTGGTATGGCGCACCGCGGAAGTGAGTCCGGTGCTCGCCGGGTTTATCGAAATCGTCCGTTTGCGGGCTGAAAGCGCCGGTTCGGTATGATTCGCCTTTGAAAGTCGCTCAGTTCCCCACATCAGAAATGCTCATACATCCCAATTTCGATCCCGTCGCGATTCATCTCGGTCCGCTCGCCGTGCGCTGGTACGGCCTCATGTATCTGGTGGCGTTCGTGTCGGCCATCGTGATTGGGCGGCTGCGTCTGCGGCTGCCGTATGTCTCGGCCCAGGGCTGGACCGTCAAGGACATCGACGACATGCTGTTCTACGGCGTGCTCGGCACGATTCTCGGCGGACGCCTGGGCTACGTGATGTTCTACAAGGCGAGCTTTTACGCGTCGCATCCGCTCGATATCTTCAAGGTCTGGGAAGGCGGCATGTCGTTTCACGGCGGCTTTCTCGGCGTGACGCTCGCGATGGCGCTGTTCGCGTTTCAGCGCAAGCGCACGTGGCTGCAAGTGACGGATTTCGTCGCGCCGATGGTGCCGCTCGGTCTCGCGGCGGGGCGCCTCGGCAACTTCATCAACGGCGAGCTGTGGGGCCGCGTGACGGACCCGAGCGCGCCGTGGGCAATGCTCTTCCAGAACTCGACGAACGACGACGCGATCTGGCTTTCGAAGAATCCGCAGCTCGATGCGCAATACCATCTCACCGAGATTTTTCAGCGCTATCACATGCTGCCGCGCCATCCGTCGCAGTTGTACGAGATCGCGCTGGAAGGGCTCGTGCTGTTCGTCGTGATCTGGACGTTTTCGCGCAAGCAGCGGCCTGTGGGCGCGATTTCCGCGCTGTTTCTGATCGGTTATGGACTGGCGCGCTTCACGGTGGAATTCGCGCGCGAGCCGGACGATTATCTCGGCCTGCTCGCGCTCGGCCTCTCGATGGGCCAATGGCTTTCGCTGCCAATGATCATCGCGGGCGTCATCATGATGATCTGGGCGTACAAGCGCAATCTGCGTCTGCCGCCCGAGCCTGTCAGGACGTAATCAACGCCCCATCTGCACCGAACCCGACACGTCGACGGTCACGGTCGTCGTGCCGGCTTCCATCGCGATGGGCGCAGCCATCTTCGCGTCGGCGCTCATCGCGCGCGACTGCATCATCATCACCGGGCGCGGCTGATTTCCGCTGCGTCCGACGTTCACTTCCCGAATCGTGAAATTGCTGTAGCCGAACGCTTGCGCGGCCGTCTGCGCCTGCTTGCGGAACGAATCGATGGCCTGCGACACGAGCTTCTGCTCGGCCGCGCGCTGCGCTTCGGGCGATAGCGAGAACGCGACGCTGCCAACTTGCATCGACGAGCTCATCTTGCCCGCGAGCTTGGACGCCGCGGCGAAGTCGTGCGATTCGAGCACGACTTCCGTGCGGCCGCGCCACGCGGAAATCTTGCCGTCGCGGTCAGTGGACGGATACACGGTGAACGAGCCGCTCTTCGCGGTCACGCCGTCGACGCCCTTCGCTTCGCGCAATGCGGCCTCGGCGCGCTGATTGAGCGTGTTCGTGAGCGAGGAGGGATCGGCCGCTTCCTGCTCGTAGAAGAGCGTGATGTTGACGACATCCTGCGGCACCTGCGCGCTCGATTGCGCCGAAAGCGAGAGCACGCCCGACGGTTGCGGCTGGGTGATCACCGTTTGCGCGCCGGCGGATTGAGAGAAGCTGAGCGCTGCGCCCGACAACGCGAGGAGGGCGAGCGCGGCAGCGGTTTTCTTGTTGATCATCGAAGGACTCCGAATATCGCGTAAGTACGACGCGTTTTAGGCGTGGCCTTCGTGTCGTAAGTTCCGCGTTAGACGAGTCGCTCGGTAATAAAGCGCCACTGCGCGTCCGTCACTGGCGTGATCGACAGCCGGTTACCGCGCGCGAGCACTTGCATGTCGGCGAGCTCTTCATGCTCGCGCAGCGCCGCGAGCGGAATGAGCGTCGTCTTCTTCACGAACTTCACGTCGACGAGCATCCAGCGCGGCGTTTCCTGCGTCGATTTGGGATCGAAGTAATCGCTTTGCGGATCGAACTGCGTGGGATCGGGATACGCCGTCGAGCACACTGTCGCGATGCCCGCGATGCCCGGCTCCGGACAGCTCGAATGATAGAAGAGCACGCCGTCGCCGACCTGCATCTGATCGCGCATGAAGTTGCGCGCCTGATAGTTGCGCACGCCCGTCCACGGCAAGGTTTTCTTCGGCGCGTGCGCGAGATGATCGATGCTCGCTTCGTCCGGTTCGGACTTCATCAGCCAGTAGCGCATGATTGTTCGCTGTGCAGGATCGACGATACAAATGAAAACGGCATCGGAAAAACCGATGCCGTCATTTGAATGGGGTCCCCGCCACGGCCGCTAGGCCGGCATCCTGAACCTGGGTTCAAGATTGGTCGCGGTAAGCAACACTTCGGGTACATCGGACTAGCGACGCGCGCGCCCATGTTGCAAGGTTCCGCAACCGTGCCAATATAGCATTGGTTCAAGGAATATATGACCTTGGCGAACCAGGCAGGGAACCGTCACTTTACACCAATCGTTTGCCTGATGCAGCTTCTTGGCAGCGTTCGCGCGGTATCTTTTTTCGATTGACATTGCGCGCTGATTGACTCGACGCACGGACGCCTTATTGCTCGTGATTATTGCACTTCATATTGCGCAATGACGGCGCCCAGTTGCTCGTTCATCGAGTGCATGGTGCGGCGGATTTCCTCGGCGGGGAAGGCTTCGCCGTGGCGCACGCTGTCCTGCAACTTAAGCAATTCCGACGCCAGCGAAAGTGCCGCCATCACCGCGATGCGATCCGTGCCGCGCACGCTGCTGGCATTACGCACCTTGTTCATTTCGGCGTCGACGCGCGCGACGGCTTCACGCAGCGCGGCTTCCGTTTCAGGCGAGCACGCGAGGCGATACGGCTGCCCGAGAATGGATACTTCGATCTGCGTGGTCGTCATGCCTTCTCTCCTTGATGATGCTCGCCGTGCAATGCCGCTTCATGTGCTTCCTGCGAATCGGTTTCGAGGAGATCGAGTTGATTGTCGGCTTCGGCATGCTGCTCGGACTTCGCGCGCGGCAGCTTTTCGAGAATGGCGTTGAGGCGCACTTGCGCGTCGTCGATTTTCGCGGAGAGCGAGTCGCGTTCGGACTGCAGCGTATCGCGTTCTTCGCGCACTTGTGCCAGTTCGGCCTGCACGTTCGCATAGTCGGCGCGCAGCTGTTCGAGCTGGTCCTGCAGCGCCTGATGCGCCTGCTTGTGGCGCTCGCTGATCTGGATCAGCCGGCCGATATTTCCTGACAGTGATTCGAGTTCGTTGAGCATGTGCTGCGTCCTCTAAAGACCTCGCATTTTAGCGCGGTTAAACGGCGCTTCCGATAAATGTCTCGTTTCGAGACGTAACAGCACGCGATCTCGCGTTTAAACGATCGATCGCCGTGCATTCGTGTGCAGAAAACGCGAGCGCGGGTCGCCGCTCGCGAGGACAGGTCGGGTCGGCTGCTCGTCCGGTTCTTGTTCGATTCGTCGTGCGCCGCGCCATTTCGTCCGCGCCGTTTTCTTGACGGCCCCAACTCGCGCTCCTACACTTGCGGCACTTTTGGTGCTCGCATCCGCGGATCTCGCGGATGCAGTCAAACGGGAAACAGGAAGCGAAGTCCTCAGCCGCGGACGAGCCAACCTGTGCTGCCCCCGCAACGGTAAGCGACCGCAACGCAAGTTGCAAGTCGTCTCATGCGCGTTTTTGCAGCCCGAGCGTGCCGATTCCATATCGCATCCGATATTGCTTTCGACATCGCGCCGCCTCACTGCAAGAAACGTGACGACGCCACTGCGCACGATGCGCGGGAAGGCGAGACGATGCGTCGCCAGCCCGGATACCGGCCAGAGTTCGACGCATGCGCGCACCAACGCGCCTATGCGTTTCGTCGCGCATCGTCCTCGCGGGGAGCGGGGCCGCGCTCACGCGAATACGGACACTTCACGCATGGTTTCGCCATTGGCCGCGCTCAGGGACGGCCGCTATCGTCATGGCGCGCTCGCCGCCGCCGTCATAAGTTTTCCCCTTTTCGTACATGCCGTACCTGCCGCACATGCCGCGGATGACGCATCGCAAACGCTTGCGCCCGTCGTCGTCACAGCGACACGCGCGCCGCAGCCGCTGGCGGACTCCATCGCGCAAACTTCCGTCTTCGACGAACAGGACATCGCCGACGCCAACGCCGACGACGCGCTCGGCCTCGTCGCGCTGGCGCCCGGCGTGCAGATCACGCGCAACGGCGGGCCGGGCGCGAATTCGGGTTTATATATACGCGGCGCGGCCTCGTCGCAATCGCTGGTGCTGATCGACGGCGTGCGCGTGGAATCGGCATCGCTCGGCGCGGCGCAGTTGTCGCAACTGATGCTCGACGAGATCGGACGCGTCGAAGTCGTGAACGGCAACGTGTCGGCGCTATACGGCTCGAACGCGATCGGCGGCGTGGTGCAGATCTTCACGAAGGAAGGCGGGGCGCATCCTCCGCGCTTCAACTTCGAGGCCGAGTACGGCAGCTATCACACGCAGCGGCAATCGGCGGGCGTGAACGGCGCGCTCGACAAGGATGGCCGCACGACTTTCAGCGTCAACATCTCGCGCGAAAAGACCGACGGCTTCACATCGATCGATCCGAACATTGCGCCCAATGCGAATCCGAACGCGAACGGGTATCTCAACGAAAGCGTCGCGGCGACGCTGCGCCATAAGCTCAGCGACAAGTGGGACGCGGGCGTGCGCTTTCTGCAGTCGAACGGCGTCAACAGTTTCGACGATGCCTATGGCCTGCCGACCGACATCAACGACACGCACGATCGCGTGCGCTCGGCGTCCGTGTTCGCGAACGGCAGGATCACCGATGACTGGACGACGCACTTCACGATCGCGCAAGGGCAAGACCGTTCGAACATCGAGCAGAACGGCGTTTATACGAGCCGCTTCGACTCGGAGAACCGTCAATACATCTGGCAGAACGATTTCAGGATCACCGATGCGCACAAGCTGCTCTTCGGCTACGAGCATCTCGATCAGACGCTCGATTCCGATCAGTTCGACGCACCCGACCGGCACGTGAACTCGGTGTTCGCGGGCTACGTGGGCCGCATCGGGCCGAGCGAATTGCAGGCGAATCTGCGGCACGACCAGTATTCCGATTTCGGCGGCGCGAACAGCTACTATCTGGGCTACGCGTACAACTTCGACGCGCACTGGCGCGCGAGCGCGAGCTACGCGGCGTCGTTTCGCGCGCCGAGCTTCGATGACCTCTACTATCCGATCAGCGGCAATCCGTCGATTCAGCCGGAGCGCAGCCATTCGGTCGAGGCCGCGTTGCAGTACGCATCGAATGCGCTGGGCGTCGCGCGCGTCACGTTGTTCCAGACGCGCTATTCGAATCTGATCGACTATGTCTCCGATGGCGGCTTCTACTATGTCGCGCAGAATGTCGGGCGCGCGAAGGTGCAGGGCATCGAGGGATCGTGGGCGGGACATGTCGGCGCGACGGACGTGCGCGCGGGCGTCACGTTCCAGAATCCCGTCGACGAAACGAACAACGAAGATCTGACGCGGCGCGCGCGGCGTTTCGCGACGCTCACCGCGCATCGGACGATCGGTCGCTGGCGCGTCGGCGGCGAATGGATCATGAGCGGAGAGCGCAGCGATTACGATTCGACGCTCTCGGGTTACGGCATCGTGAACCTGTCGGCGCGTTACGACATATCGAAGTCGTGGTACGTCACGGCGCGCATCGACAATCTCTTCGACAAGGACTATGAACTCGCGTACTCGTACAACACGCCACGGCGCGGCGCCTACGTCACGTTGGGCTGGCATCCGTCGTGAGTGATGCCGTGCGGCGCGTCCATGCGATGAACGCCGCTCGCGCCACGACCATCTGGATCGCACTCGGCATCGCGTGCGTGTGCGTGCTCGTCGCGTCGCTCGTGATGGGCAGCGTCGCGTTGCCGGTGTCGCGTGCGCTCGGCGCGCTCTTTCACCTGCATGCCGCGACGCCCGCAACGTTCGATCTCGCCGATGACATCGTGCTCACGCTACGTTTGCCGCGCGCGCTCGCGGGCTTCGCATCGGGCGCGCTGCTCGCGACGGCGGGTGCGCTGCTGCAAGTGCTGTTGCGCAATCCCCTCGCGGAGCCGTATGTGCTCGGCGTGTCCGGCGGCGCGGCGGCGTTCGCGCTGGCCGCGATGCTCGCGTCGATGCCGTGGTGGGGCGTCGATATCGCGTCGTGCGCGGGTGCGTTCGCATCGATCGTTCTCGTGCTCGGGCTCGCGCGCAGAGATTTGTGGCGCAGCGGACAGGACGCATCGCCACGGCTTTTGCTGACGGGCGTTGTGATCGCATCGGGATGGGGCGCGTTGATCACGCTGATGCTGAGCGTTGCGCCGGAGAACCGGCTGCGCGGCATGATTTTCTGGCTGACGGGCGATCTGAACGGCGCGGCGCCGCCGTGGCCCGCGTTGATCGCGCTGGCGGTCGTGCTCGTCGCGATCGTGCCCGTCGCGCCGCAACTGAACGTGCTGCTGCGTGGCGATGCCGCGGCGCAATCGCTCGGCGTGCCGGTCGCGCGCCTGCGTTTGCGCGTGTACCTCGTCGCGTCGCTCGCGGCGGCCGCCGCGGTGACGACGGCGGGGACCATCGGCTTCGTCGGGCTCGTCGTGCCGCATCTCTTGCGCCTCGCGTTCGGCAACGATCAGCGCATGCTGGTGCCCGCCGCCGCGCTCGCGGGCGGGCTCGCCGTGATGGCCGCCGATCTCGCCGCGCGCACGATCATCGCGCCCGCGCAATTGCCGGTGGGCGTCGTGACCGCGCTGATCGGCGTGCCGATGTTCCTGTGGATGCTGCTGCGGAGACCGCGATGACGCTGCATCTCGACCACGTCGTGCTTCGCGCAGGCACGCGCACGCTCATCGAAGGTCTCACGCAAAGCATCGAAAGCGGCGAGATGTGGTGCATCGCCGGGCCGAACGGCGCGGGCAAGACGACGCTCATCAACGTGCTCGCGGGACTCGCGAAACCAGCGTCGGGCAGCGTGTCGCTCGATGGCCGCGCGCTCGCATCATGGCGCGCCGCGGATTTCGCACGCGCACGCGCGTTGATGCCGCAGGCGACGCACGACGCATTCAGCGCGACCGTGCTCGATACCGTGCTGCTCAACCGCTTTCCGTATCTCACCGGCTGGGGCTGGGAGAACGAAGACGACCGCAGCGCGGCGCGTTCGGCGCTCGACATGCTCGGCCTCGCGTCGTTCGCATTGCGCGATGTGCTGACGCTGTCGGGCGGTGAGCGTCAACGCGTCGCACTGGCCGCCACGTTGTGCCAGAACGCGCCGCTCGTGCTGCTCGACGAACCGCTCGCGCATCTGGATCTGCATCATCAGATCGACTGCCTGCACGCATTGCGCGATGCGGCGAGCGCGCAAAAGCGCACCATCGTCTTCTCGTGCCACGATCTGAACCTCGCGCGCAGTTTCGCGACTCACGCGCTGTTGCTCGACGGCAAAGGCTGCGCACATGCGGGCCTCGTCGCCGATGTGCTGACGCCCGAGCGCGCGAGCGCCGCATTCGGCTATCCGCTCGCGCTGATCCGCGACGGCGGGCACGAAGCGCTCGTGCCTTCCATTCATCGACTCTGAAGGACTTCCAATGCTCAACGACATTCCCATGCCCCGCGCGCTCGATCGCACCATCGAAACTGAACTGCGCCGCGTCATCGACATGAAGACGAAGCCGCCCGGCAGCCTGGGACGGCTCGAATCCATCGCGCTGCAAATGGGCCTGATCCAGCGCACGACCAAGCCGCGCATCGAGCGTCCGGCGATGATCGTGTTCGCCGGCGATCACGGCATCGCGCAAGAGGGCGTCAGCTCGTATCCGCAGGAAGTGACCGCGCAGATGGTCGCGAATTTTCTGGCGGGCGGCGCTGCGATCAACGCGCTGTCGCGTTCGGTCGGCATGACGCTCGAAGTGGTCGATGCGGGCGTCGCGACGCCGATTCCCATCGATCATGGTTATGAGCGGTTGTCGCTCGGGCTCGGCACGCGCAACTTCGCGCACGAACTCGCGATGTCACGCGACACCGCGCTCGAAGGCATCGCGCGGGGCGCGGCGCGCGTGCGGCATCATGCGTCGCTCGGCACGAACGTGATCGGCTTCGGCGAGATGGGCATCGCGAATACGTCGGCGGCGGCGTGCCTGATGAGCCGGCTGTGCGATGTGCCGGTCGATGAATGCGTCGGACGCGGCACCGGCCTCGATGACAAAGGTCTCGCGCATAAGCGCGATGTGCTCTCGAAAGCTCTCGCGCTGCATCGCGACGAAGGCGACGCCATCGACACGCTCGCGACCTTCGGCGGCTTCGAAATCGCGATGATGACGGGTGCCTATCTCGCCGCCGCCTGCGAAGGCATGACGATCCTCGTCGATGGCTTCATCGCCACATCCGCGCTCGTCGTCGCATCGAAGATCGCGCCTCACGTGCTCGACTATTGCGTGTTCGCGCATGCGTCGGACGAGGCGGGGCATCGGCGCATGCTCGCGCATTTCAATGCCGCGCCGCTCCTGCAACTCGACTTGCGGCTCGGCGAAGGCACGGGCGCGGCGCTCGCGTTGCCGATCCTGCGCGCGGCCGTCGCGTTCGTCGATGAAATGGCGAGCTTCGAGTCGGCGGGCGTGTCGAACAAATCCGCATGAGCGCAACGAGATGAACCGTCCGCTCGACGAACTGCGCTACTTCTTCGCCGCGCTCGGCTATTTCACGCGTGTGCCGGTGCCGCGCTGGGTCGGCTTCGAGCGTGAGTATCTGAACGCGGCGGCGCGCTATTTTCCGCTCGTCGGCGCGATGGTCGGCGGCGTCGCGGCGCTCGTCTATCTCGCGGCGTTGCGCGTGTTTCCCGCAGGCGTCGCGGTGCTGCTTTCG
The DNA here is from genome assembly GCF_001544755.2 of Caballeronia catudaia. Lineage (GTDB taxonomy): Bacteria > Pseudomonadota > Gammaproteobacteria > Burkholderiales > Burkholderiaceae > Caballeronia > Caballeronia catudaia. The sequence continues at coordinate 26,763 of NZ_FCOF02000020.1, forward strand.
ATGGCCGCGACGCTCGCGCTCACCGGCGCGTTCCACGAAGACGGCCTCGCCGATTGCGTCGATGCCTTCGGCGGCGCGTACACCCGCGACGATGCGTTGCGGATCATGCACGACTCGCGCATCGGTGCGTTCGGCGCGATCGCGCTCGTCGTTGCGCTTGCGTTGAAGTGGCAGACGCTCGCGTCGCTGCCGCCGCAACGTGTCGCGTGGACGATGATCGCCGCGCACGCCGCGAGCCGCGTCTTCGCCATCAGCTATCTCGTCACGCTCGAATACGTGCGCGCGGAAGGCAAGGCGAAACCGGTGGCGCAGCGCATGAGTCTTGCGTCTTTCGCGCTCGCGCTCGTGTTCGGTTTGCCTTGGCTCGTCATGATCGACGTGAGGCTCGCTTGCGCGACGATCGTCGTGCTTGCCGTATTGCGCTTCGTCATCGGACGTTATTTCGTGCGGCGCATCGGCGGTTATACGGGCGATTGCCTCGGCTTCGCGCAACAGGTGTTCGAAATCGCCATCTATCTCATCGGGCTCGCATGGATCTCGTTCTGATCCGGCATCCGGAGGTCGCCATCGAAGCCGGTGTTTGCTACGGGCAAACCGATGTGCCTTTGAAGCGCCACGCACATGAATCCGCCGATGCGTTGAAGGCGCGCATGAACGCGCTGAACGTGCCCGCTTGCGCCGATGGATGGCACACGAGTCCCTTGCAGCGATGCGCTTCTCTCGCGCATGCACTTTCGGCCAATGCACATATCGATGCGCGCCTCTCCGAAATGCACTTCGGCGCGTGGGAAGGCCGCGCGTGGGACACGATCGATCGCGCGCTGATCGACGCATGGGCCACGGATATCGACCATGCGCGTCCGCACGGCGGCGAGAGTCTCGCGCAGTTCGCCGATCGCGTTGTGAAGTGGTTCGAAGACACATGCGCCGATCGCGATGAAGCCGTGCATGTGATCGCGCATGCGGGCGTCGTTCGCGTGCTCGCAGCGCATCTTCTCGGCATCGCGCGCGATAACGCGTTGCAATGGCCGCTCGATTTCGGCGCGATCGCTTGGTTCAGGCGCGTGCGCGGAACGTGGCTCTTGATGCGTTGGAACGCCTGACTATTTCGGACGCCGCTCGCGCGCCGCATCGAGATCGCGGCATAACTCAGCGGCACCCGCGGCGAGGCGCGGCGTCGGCCGGTTGATCAGATCGCCGTCGATGCCGAACAGATTGCCGCGCGACACCGCCGTGAGCGATGGCCAGCGCTTCCAGCGATCGAGCGCGGGCAGGGCGCGGTCGGGCTTCGTCGCGCCGGGCGTCGCGGTGACGATCGCCTCGGGATTTGCCGCGAGCACGGCTTCGGGCGATATCGTGGGCACGCGCGGCTTTTCCGCCGCGAACACGTTGACGCCGCCGCATAGCCCGATTACTTCATCGAAGACATTGTCGCGATTGAGCGTCATCAGCGGATCGTCCCAGACCTGATAGAACACGGTCACGGGCGGCTTCTGCGAATAGCGCGCGCGCAATCGGGCGATGTCGCGCGTGAAGGCATCGGCGTTCGTGCGCGCGCTCGTCTGCGTGCCGAGCAGCGCGCCGAGCTTGTTGATGCTCGCGGCGATATCGTCGAGATGCTTCGGCTCGCTGAAGTAGATCGGCACGCCGAGCGCTTCGAGCCGATCCATCTGACGCGCTGCATTGCCATGCCGCCACACGACGATCAGATCCGGATGCAACGCGACGATGCGCTCCAGATCGAGCGCCTTGTTGTCGCCGACGCGGGGAATCGCCTGCGCTTCCTTCGGATAATCGCTGTACGTCACCGCGCCGACGATGCGCGCGCCGCCGCCCGCCGCGAACAGCAATTCGGTGACATGCGGCGCAAGACTGACGACGCGCTCGGCGGGCTTCGCGAGCGTGACCGATGCGCCGCTGTCATCGGTGACGGTGATCGCATGCGCTTGCGTCATGAAGACGCCGATCAGCAAACCCATCGCGCAGCGCAGCATCACGCGCAAATCTCCTGCAACGCGAGCGACAGGCGCGCCCAGTCGCCTTCCGCGCCGGGCAATCCGATACGCAAGCTCGGCGTCATGCCGGGCAGATCGAAGAGGCGCGTCCAGATGCCCCGCAACGCGAGCGCGTGCTGAAGCCCGGACGCGTCGTGCGTCGGCATCCACGCGAACAGCGGCGTCGCGCGCACATTGAAGCCGTGGTGCGCGATCAGCCCGGCGAGGCGCGCGCCATCGCGTTGCAGGCGTTCGCGCGTGTCGCGCTGCCATTCGGTATCGGCGAAAGCGGCAACGACCGCGTGACGCGCCGGACCGCTGACGGTCCACGCGCCAAGCGCATCGCGCAAAGGATCGATGATCGACGGCGCCGCCAGCACGAAACCCGCGCGCAGGCCTGCGAGCCCGAAGAACTTGCCGACGGAGCGCAGCACGATCAACCCGTCGCGCGCGGTCTCGCTTGAAAGCGACGCGGCCGGGTCGACATCGGCGAACGCTTCATCGACGATCAGCGTGCCGCCGCGCGCCGCGAGCTGAGCATGCCAGCGCAGAAGCGTGTCGCGCGTGAGGCGCTCCGCCGTCGGGTTGTTCGGATTAGCGACGATCACGTGATCGAGCGTATCGGGCAGGTCGTGCGAAGTGACGTCGAGCGTCGCGATGGCGTGGCCCGCGCGCATGAACGCCGGCGCATATTCGCCGTAAGTCAGCGGCGCGACGCCCGCTGTGCCGCGACGCAAAAGCGCGGGCAGCGCACGGATCGCCGCCTGCGAACCCGCCACCGGCAACGCGTGAGGCGCACCGTAATGGCGCGCGGCGGCATCGGCGAGACCATCGTCGTCTTCGGGCAGGCGGCGCCATGCATCGGGCGGCACGGGCGGCACCGGATAGCCGCGCGGATTGATGCCCGTCGACAGATCGAGCCAGTCGTCGAGAGGAATCGCGTAGCGGCGCGCAGCTTCGCGCAGATTGCCACCGTGTTTGATCGTATCGCTCATGTCAGCCGCCCGCCGTCGCGCTCAGCGCGGCCAGAACCAGATACAACGCGAGCCACATCAAAGTCGCGCGCTCGACGAGCCGCAACGCCGCGACGACATGCTTCGGGCTCGCGCTGTGACCCGCGCCGAGCGTCGGCCGCGTTTCTAGCACGCCGTCATACACCGCCGCGCCGCCGATCAGCACGTTCAGGCTGCCCGCGCCCGCGGCCATCACCGGGCCTGCGTTCGGACTGTCCCACGAGCGCGCCTGCGTGCGCCAGCAGTGCCAGGCCATGTGTGTGTCGCCCGCGAGCGCGTAGGTCGCCGCCGTGAGGCGCGCGGGGATGAAGTTGAGCACGTCGTCGAAGCGCGCGGCGGCCCAGCCGAAGCGCAGATAGCGCTGCGTGCGATAGCCCCACATCGCGTCGAGCGTATTGGCCAGGCGGAACATCAGCGCGCCCGGACCGCCCGCGACGGCGAACCAGAAGAGCGCGCCGAAGATCGCATCGTTGCCGTTCTCCAGCGCCGATTCGACGGCGGCGCGCGACAGGGCGTTTTCATCGGCTTGCGAGGTATCGCGCGACACGATGCGCGAGGTCAGCTTGCGGGCGTTTTCGATATCGCCGAAGCTCAACGCCCGCGCGATCGGCGCGATGTGCTGGCGCAGGCTCTTCGCACCGAGCGCGAACCAGAGCAGCAGCACGTGCACGAGACACGCATAGCCGAACGGCAGCGCGCCGACGAGCAACCACGCGACGCCGACCGGCGGCGCGACCGCGATGAACCACGCGAGAATGCCCGCGGGCCGCGCGCGAAAGCCGGTGTTCATGCGCGCTTCGAGCTTCGTCGCCAGATTGCCGAAGCCGACGAGCGGATGCCGCGCGCGCGGCTCGCCGAAGATGCGGTCGACGATCACGCCGAGCACCGCAAGCAGGGCCATCGCGTAGGCGGAGAGGAGGAGCATCGCGGTTCAGCCTTTGAGCGCGAGCGGAAGGCCGGCGACCATCATGACCGCGCGCGTGCTCGCGGCGGCGACGCGCTGATTGAGACGCCCGAGCTCGTCGACGTAAAGACGCGTGACCGAGCCGAGCGGCACCACGCCCAGGCCGATTTCATTGCTCACGACGATGACCTTGCCTTGCGTGTCGGCGAGAGCGGCATCGAATGCGTCGAACGCTTGCTGCGCGGATGGCGGCAACACGGCGATGTCGTCGCTCATCGCGTCTTGCGCGAAGAGAAGGTTGGCGAGCCAGAGCGTCAGGCAATCGATCAGCACGCAATGCCCCGCGCGATCCACATCGCGCAGCGCGCCCGCGAGATCGAGCGGCGCTTCGACGAGCGGCCAGTGCGCGGGCCTGCGCTCGACGTGATGGCGCACGCGTTGTGCGAATTCATCGTCGTGAATGCGCGCCGTCGCGATATACGTCACCGGCACGCCGCTTTCGATGGCGAGCCGTTCGGCGTGAGCGCTCTTGCCCGAGCGCGCGCCGCCGAGCACGAAGGTGATATCGCGTGGATTCATCGCGCCATTGTACCGGCGGGCTAAGATAGCGCGTTCTCGCATAAGAGGATTCCGATGATGCCATTCACGCCACGCGGCACGCTGATGATCCAGGGCACGACGTCCGATGCCGGCAAGAGCACGCTCGTCGCGGGCCTGGCGCGTCTCGCGCGGCGCGGCGGCGTGCGCGTTGCGCCCTTCAAGCCGCAGAACATGGCGCTGAACAGCGCAGTGACCGTCGATGGCGGCGAGATCGGCCGCGCGCAGGCGCTGCAGGCGATCGCGGCGGGCGTCGATGCGCGCGTCGACTTCAATCCGGTGCTGCTCAAGCCGACGAGCGATCGCGGCGCGCAGGTCATCATCCACGGTCATGCGCACGCGAATCTCGATGCGCGCGCGTATCACGATTACAAGCGCATCGCGTTCGATGCCGTGCTCGCGTCGTATGAACGATTGCGCCACGAGTTCGATGCGGTGATCGTCGAAGGCGCGGGCAGTCCCGCCGAAATCAATCTGCGCGACGGCGATATCGCCAACATGGGCTTCGCGGAGCGCGTCGATTGCCCGGTCGTGCTCGTCGCCGATATTGATCGCGGCGGCGTGTTCGCGCATCTGGTCGGCACGCTCGCGTGTTTGTCGGAGAGCGAGCGCGCGCGCGTTCGCGGCTTCGTCATCAACCGGTTTCGCGGGGACATTTCGCTGTTGCAGCCGGGGCTCGACTGGCTGGAAGCGCAGACCGGCAAGCCGGTGTTCGGCGTGCTGCCGTATCTGCACGGGCTGACGCTCGATGCGGAAGACATGCTGCCCAGCCAGCCGCACGCGCGCGCTGCGTGTGACGTGACTAGCGCACTGAAGGTGATCGTGCCGGCGCTGCCGCGCATCAGCAATCACACGGATTTCGATGCGTTACGGGCGCATCCGCAAGTCGATTTCTCGTATGTCCGCGCGGGCATGGCGCCGCCTGCGGCCGATCTGATCGTGCTGCCCGGCTCGAAAAGCGTGCAGCGCGACCTTGCGTGGCTGCGCGAAAACGGCTGGGATCGTGCGATCGTTCGGCATCTGCGCTATGGCGGCAAGGTGCTCGGCATTTGCGGCGGCATGCAGATGCTCGGGCGCGAGATCGATGATCCGGATGGCGTCGAAGGCGCGGCGGGGCGTGTGCAGGGTTTAGCGCTGCTCGAACTCTTCACCGAACTCACGCCGCACAAGCAGCTTGAGAACGCGAGCGGGCAATTGATGATCGGCGGCACGCGAGCGCTCGTGCGCGGCTACGAAATTCACATGGGACGGACGCGCGGCGCGGCGCTTTCACGGCCTTTCGTCGAACTGGATGCGGGACGTGTCGACGGCGCGCTGTCCGACGACGGCCAGATTGCCGCGACTTATCTGCACGGCGTGTTCGATACGCCCGAAGCGTGTGCCGCGCTGCTCGCGTGGGCCGGGGTGAAGGACGCCGAGCCGCTGGATTATCCGGCGCTGCGCGAGGCGTCGCTCGATCGGCTGGCGGATTCGTTTGGGGAAGCGCTGGATTTGGAGGCGCTACAGGCCGCCTTCACTCAATAAAGAATCATCTGCGTACACCGGAACATGGCGATGAGTTTCCCCTCGCCGCTCGTGACCGTCGCGTCCCACACTTGCGTGCTTCGCCCGAGATGCACGGCCGTCGCCTTCGCGACGATCTTTCCCTCGCGCGCCGTCGAAACGTGATTGCTCTTCAGTTCGAGCGTCGTGAAGTTCTGCGCCTTTTCCGGCAGATGCGCGATGCACGCGTAGCCGCAGCACGTATCGGCGAGACCGATGACCGTCGCCGCGTGCAGAAAGCCGTTCGGTGCGAGCAATTCCGGACGGATCGTGAGTTCGCCGCTCAGTTGGCCCTGATCGAGCGAAAGCACTTGCACGCCGAGCAGGTCGGGCAGGCGGCCTTTCTGGCGGTTGCGCAGGTAGTCGAGCGTGACGTCGGGACGGAGTTGAGTCATGGGGATTTTCTGGGCGAATGGATGAGGAGGGCGGCAAATGCGGCACGGCCGTTCGGCCAGTATGCCGGATGCCCCCGTTTTGCCGATAATATCAACGCTCGAATCATGCACCTGTTCTTCTAAAGACGAAATCGTGCGCGCGGCGACGCCGGCGCGCCCAACAAAATCCAGGACACTTCATGACCGTGATCGTGGTGGCAAATCCGAAGGGCGGCGTCGGCAAAAGCACGCTCGCAACCAATCTGGCCGGGTATTTCGCGGCGCAAGGCGAATGGGTCGCGCTCGCCGATCTCGACAAGCAGCGCTCGTCGCACGCGTGGATGTCGCTGCGCGTCGACACGCTGCCGAAGATCGAGGAATGGAACATCGACGTCGATTCTCCGGCCAAGCCGCCCAAAGGTCTGGAGAAAGCCGTCGTCGATACGCCCGCCGGCGTCCACGGCAACCGCCTCGCGCTCGCGTTGGAACTCGCGGACAAGGTGATCGTGCCGCTGCAGCCGTCGATGTTCGACATCCTCGCGACGCAGGACTTCCTGGCCAAGCTCGCGAAGGAAAAGGCGGTGCGCAAAGGCGCGATCCAGGTCGGCGTGGTCGGCATGCGCGTGGACGCGCGGACGCGTTCGGCGGACCAGCTGCATCGCTTCGTCGAAGGTCTGGATCTGCCGGTGCTCGGCTTTTTGCGCGATACGCAGAACTATGTGCAGCTCGCCGCGCACGGCCTCACGATCTGGGACGTGGCGAAAAGCCGCGTCGAAAAGGATCTGGAGCAGTGGGAGCCGATCATCGAGTGGGTCGGCAAGAAATAGAAAAGCCGGCGCCCGTCGAGGATCGCCGGCTTTTGCCTGAGGCTAGGCGGTTACGTCCAGGTCTGCGTCGGCACGTGATCGCGGCTGCCCTTGATGCGGTTCTCTTCATCGCAGAACACGAGGTTCGGCTTCCATCCCGCCTTGATCTCTTCCTCGTCCACCTGCGCGAACGCCGCGATGATCACGAGATCGCCCAGTTGCGCGCGGCGCGCGGCCGAGCCGTTCAGCGAAATCATGCCGCTGCCGCGCTCGCCCTTGATCGCGTAGGTGGTCAGACGCTCGCCGTTGTTCACGTTCCAGATGTCGATCTGCTCGTTCTCCATCAGGTTCGCGGCTTCGAGCAGGTTTTCGTCGATCGCGCACGAGCCTTCGTAATGCAACTCGCAGTGCGTGACCGTCGCGCGGTGGATCTTCGATTTCAGCATGGTGCGCTGCATGGTCTTTCCTCTCTACTTCAGATTTCCAGATTATCTATGAGACGCGTCGCGCCCAGCTTCGCCGCCGCGACCACCACGAGCGCCGCATCCGTGTCCGCTTCGCTGGGCGGCAGCAGGTTCGAGCGCTTGCGCACGCTGATGTAATCGGGCTTCCAGCCGCGCTCGGCAAGCGCATTCATCGCGTCGCGTTCGAGCGCGGCGATATCGCGATTGCCCGACAACACCGCGTCGCGCACGCGCTGAAGCTGCTCGGCGAGCTTGGGCGCTTCGGCGCGCTCTTCCGCCGACAAAAAGCGATTGCGCGACGACAGCGCGAGCCCGTCATCATCGCGCACGGTTTCCGCCGCGATGATTTCCGTGGGCAGCGCGAACTGATTGCACATGGCGCGCACGATCATCAACTGTTGATAGTCCTTCTTGCCGAACACCGCGACGCGCGGCTGCACGCACGACATCAGCTTCATCACGACCGTGCACACGCCCGTGAAAAAACCGGGGCGGAATTCGCCTTCGAGAATGTCGCCGAGATTGTGCGGCGGATGCACGCGATACTCCTGCGGCTCCGGATACATGTCCTTCTCGGTCGGCGCGAAGAGCACATAGACGTTCTCTCTCTGCAGCTTTTCGATGTCGTCCTGCAGCGTGCGCGGGTATTTGTCGAAGTCCTCGTTCGGGCCGAATTGCAGACGGTTCACGAAGATGCTCGCCACGACCGGATCGCCGTGCTGGCGTGCGAGGCGCATTAGCGAGAGATGGCCTTCGTGGAGATTGCCCATCGTCGGAACGAAGGCGGTTCGGTTCTGGCCGCGCAACTGGTCGCGCAGTTCATGGATGGAGCTGATGACTTTCATCGAGCGGGTGTCTCCTGTCGGCGCGGCCGGAGGCGGCGCAGCGAAACAAGGGTAAAGGAAATTCTCAGGCGGGCGAGTACGCGAGTCTCACGTAAATGGGCGCGTAGGGCTCGGGCTGCGTGATCTCGATCAGCGATTCGCGCGACAACTCCAGCATGGCGATGAAATTCACCACCACCACCGGCACGCCGCGCGAGGTGTCGAAAAGCTCCGTGAACTCCATGAAGCGCGCGCTCTGCAGACGCCGCAAGATGACGCTCATGTGCTCGCGCACCGAGAGCTCCTCGCGCGTGATCTTGTGATGCTGGACGAGCTTCGCACGTTTGATGACGTCGGCCCAGGCGGCGCGCAGGTCGTTCATGTCGACGTCGGGGAAACGCTGCTCGGCGGCCTGCTCGATGTAGATATCCGCGCGCAGGAAGTCGCGGCCGAGTTGCGGCAACTGGTCGATCTTCTGCGCGGCGAGCTTCATCTGCTCGTATTCGAGCAAGCGGCGCACGAGCTCGGCGCGCGGATCTTCGGCGTCTTCGCCGGTGTCCGCCTTCTTCACCGGCAGCAGCATGCGCGACTTGATCTCGATCAGCATGGCCGCCATCAGCAGATATTCCGATGCGAGCTCCAGATTCGATTCGCGAATCTGGTCGACATAGCCGAGATATTGCGCGGTGACATCCGCCATCGGGATGTCGAGCACGTTGAAATTCTGTTTGCGGATGAGATAGAGCAGCAGGTCGAGCGGGCCTTCGAACGCTTCGAGAAAGATTTCGAGCGCGTCGGGCGGGATGTACAGGTCCGTGGGCAGCTTCCACAGCGGCTCGCCGTACAGATGCGCGAACGCGACACCGTCGATGGTGTCGGGCGTCGAATCGGTCGCGGGCGCGGCGAGCGCCACGGCCCGGTCGTCCCGTGCGTCGTCGCGCTTCGCCTCATTGCGCGAATGAGGCGATGAATGCGCGGACGTTTGCGGTTCGCGGCCGGCTGCGCTCACGTTCAGAAGTTCTGGTAGTAGACGTAGGGCGTCTGGTTCACGCGCGATTGCTGCTGCTTGCTGCGCTCGTCGAGGTCGATCGGCTGCTTGTCCCACAAAAGCGCGCGGCCGCAGCGCTGTTCTTCTTCCAGCGAGGGCTTTTGCACTTTCAACTGATTGATGAACTGGGTGATATCCGACTGATACATGATGCGGCTTCCGTTGGGTCGAGACGTGTTCGTGTGACGAAGTCGGCGTGGGCGGCAACCCGCCTTGCCCTGATTTCGCCTGTGCGTCGCAATTTTACCGCAAGCGTGCAGCGGCAACGTATCTTGCGGCGCGCGTGTTTCGCGCGCCGCAAGGTGTACGAGCGTGCCGGTTTCGCGGAACCCGGCCGGTGCAAAGCCGTCCAACGGCGCACGTCTCGCGCGAGCCGGCCTGCTTTGCGGCGTCGGCGCACGGCAATGTGGTGAAATAGCGCCTGCGTCAAATTCGCGGCGCAGCAAGTTTTACCTTTCAATCCCACTCATCCCGATGCCGGAGGTCACGTTTGGCGGGCCGTTCGTTTGATCTGCTGCGCGCAACGCGCGTGAAGCCGCATGGCCCGAGGCGCATGTCCGTCTTGTCGATGGTGTTCGTCGCGCTCGCCGCGTTCGGCCTCGCCGCGCCGGCTTTCGCCAAGTACGACATCGACATCGATGCGCCGCGCAGCGTGAAGAAGCTGCTCAAGGAGAATCTCGACATCGCCCGTTTCGCCAAGCGCGACGACGTGAGCGACGACCAGTTCCAGTTCCTCGTCACCGCGGTGCCGAAGGACGTCCGCGATCTCGTCGCCACCGAAGGCTATTTTTCGCCGGTCGTGCGCACGGACGTGACGACCGTCGACGACAAGCGCACCGTCAAGGTGAGCGTCGACCCCGGCCCGCGCACGACCATCGCTTCCGTGCAACTGAATTTCACCGGCGCGGTGACGACCGAGGATCGCGCGCAGGAAAATGCGGCGCGTTTCGCGTTCTCCGTCAACGAAGGCGATCCCTTCACGCAAAACGGCTGGAGCGACGCGAAGACCGCGGCGCTCAGGGCGCTGCAATCCAGGCGCTATCTGGGCGCGAAAATCGTGCGCTCGCAGGCGCGCATCAATCCGCGCGCGCATATCGCCGATCTTTCGGTGACTTTCGACAGCGGCCCGACCTTCACGCTCGGCAAGCTCGACGTGAGCGGCCCGAAGCGCTATCCGGCGTGGATCATCGACCACGTGAATCCGATCCGGGAAGGCGAGATCTACGATGCGGCGCGCGTGAACGAGCTGCAGCGGCAGATCCAGAACACGCCGTATTACGCGAGCGTCGCGATCGACGCGGACGCCGACGTCAGCAAGCCGGTCGACACGCCGCTGCATGTGAAGGTCAGCGAATATCCGTACCACAGCATCCGCTACGGCGTGGGCTATGCGACGGACACGGGCTTTCACATCCAGGGCGGCTACAGCTATCTGAACACGTTCGGCGCGGCGTATCCGTTCACCATCTCCGGGCGGCTCGACCAGACGCAGCAGTACGGCCGCGTGCAGCTCGCGATGCCGCCGGATGCACACGGCTGGGTGAACGCCGTGTTCGGCTCGTACACGATCACCGATGTATCGAGCACGATGATCTATAGCGCGCGCGCCGGGGTGCAGCGCTCACGTTCGCGTCAGAACATCGACACGACTTTTTCGCTGACGTTCTACGACGACCGCCTGACGCAGAACGAGCCGAATCCGTCGACGGCGCGCGCGCTCGTGCCCGCGTGGACGTGGGTGCGGCGTGACGTCGACGATCCGCTGTTCCCGCGCCGCGGCAACATCATCCGCGCCGAGGCGGGCTTCGCCGTGAAAGGCGCGCTGACCGATCAGACCTTCGCGCGCCTCTACACCAACGCGGTGCAGTACTTTCCGCTCGGCAAGAACGATCTGCTGCTGTTTCGCGCGGAGTTCGGCGGCGTGTTCACGAGCGGGCCGTCGAGCGGCGTGCCGGCATCGCTGCTGTTCCGCGCGGGCGGTGCGAACTCGGTGCGCGGCTATAGCTATCTGAGCATCGGCAACAATGTGGCGGGCTCGGTTCTGCCGACGAAGTACATGGTGACCGGCAGCAGCGAATATCAGCACTGGTTCACGCACGACTGGGGCGGCGCGACGTTCTTCGACATCGGCACGGCGACGGATACGTGGGGCGAGCGCGTGTTCCAGCCGGGCGTGGGCGTCGGCGTGCGCTGGCGCAGCCCGGTCGGCCCGGTGAACGTCGACGTGGCGTATGGATTCAAGAGCAAGAGCGTCAAACCGTATCTGACGCTCGGCATCGCGTTCTGATGGAAAAAGCATGACGGAACCGACCAACCCGGCCGACACCCCCGCATCTGGCGGCAGCGCCGGCGACCACGACAATGGCAACGGCAAGCACGCGCCGCCCCCGAAAAAGAGCGGCTGGCGGCGCCTCGCGCGCTGGATCGGCGCGCTCGTGCTCGTCGTCGTGCTGATCGTGGCGCTCGCGGCAGGCGGCGTGCTGTTCGTGCTGACGACGGAGCGCGGCACGCGCTACGCGTGGGACGCGGCGACGTCGCTGCTCAAAGGGCAACTGACCGGCAAGCTCGACGGCGGCGCGATCGCGACCGGCCTGCAGTTGCGCGACGTGCGCTGGAAAGACGGCAAGGGCACGGACATCGCGGTCGACAGCGTGTCGGGCCGCTGGGCGCTCACGCGCGAGCCGCTGCGCTTCACGATCGACTATCTGCACGTCGGGACGATCGATGCGCGCGTCGCGCCATCGAACGAGCCGAGCAAGAAGACCGAGCTGCCGAAGGACTTGCGCATTCCGATCCAGCTCGCGATCCGCGATCTGTCCGTCCAAAAACTGCGCCTGCATCAGGGCACGACGACGACCGAATTCTCCCGCCTGCTTTTCAATGGGCGCAGCGACGGCCAGCATCACGAAGCGACGGTCCAGCGCCTCGACACGCCGTTCGGCGCGGTGACGGCGGCGGCGAAGCTCGACGGCGGCGCGCGGCCGTTCCCGCTTTCCGGCGATGCGGGCTACGCCGGCAAGATCAACGGCGAAGCGGTGAACGTGAGCGCGCGGCTCGCCGGCTCGCTCGAAGACCTGATCGCCGACGTCGATGCAAGCGGCATGAAGCTGAAGGGACAGGCGCACGTCGAAGCGCTGCCGTTCGCCGACGTGCCGCTCAAGTCGGCGCTCGTCACCTTCGATCACGTCAATCCGCAGGCGTTCGCGCCGGGCGCGCCCGAGGCTGATCTCGCGGTGCGCGCCGAAGTGAAGCCGGTCGAGGGCGCGGACCCGAAGGCGTTCATTGTCGCCGGGCCGGTGTCGATCGTGAACGCGAAGCCCGGTTCCATCGACAAGAAACTGCTGCCGCTCATCGACGCGCGCGCGAACGTGCGGCTCGATGCCTCCGAGCAAAGCATCACCGACCTGAACGTGCGGCTCTTGAAAAGCGCGACCGTGACGGGTGGCGGATCGCTCGTGGACGGCAAGGGCAAATTCGACTTGAAGGTGGCGAAGCTCAATCTGAGCGCGATCGAACCGACGCTGCGCCCGACCGATTTCGCCGGGCCGATCAGCGTGGTGCTCGCGGGCGACACGCAGACGATCACCGCCGATCTCAGCGACCCGAAAGCGGCGCTTCGCGCGCAGGCCAAGGTCAAGCTCGATCCAAAACAGACCTCGCTCGACGACGTGAAGCTGACGGTCGGAAAAGGGCGCGTCGAAGCGAACGGCGCGCTGAAGAAGGACGCCAATTCGAGCTACGACCTGAAGGCGAAAATCGTCGACTTCAATCCGCTTCTGCTGCAACAGCAGTTGATCGCGCCGAAACCCGCGCCGGCGAAGAAGGGCGCGCCGAAAAAGGCGGCCGCGCCGCCGCGCGTGATCGAGGCGCGCGTGAACGGCACGCTCGCGGCATCCGGCCAGCTCGCGCCGACGCTCACGACGAAAGCGACATTCAAGCTCAACGACAGCATGTACGACAACCTGCCGCTCACGGGCGAGGGCACGGTGCAGGTCGCGGGCACGCGTCTCTTGCCGAGCAAGGCGTCGCTCTCGGTCGCCGGCAACGACGTCGACGTGAACGGCAGCTTCGGCGGGCCCGGCGACCGCCTGCGCTTCAAGGTCGACGCGCCCGCGCTCGAGCGGCTCGGCTTCGGCATCGCGGGCACGGTGAAGGCGGACGGCGATCTGACCGGCTCGATCGCGCATCCGAACGTCGTGGCGAACTATCAGGCCGATGGCGTCGTCTTCGGCGCGAATCGCCTGGGGCACGCGGAAGGCCGCGCGGATATCCGCGACGGTGCGAACGGCGCGCTCGTCTTCACGCTGAAGGCGCGCGATTTCAGCACGGAAGGCATCGAAGTCGCGAACCTCGACGCGAATCTGAACGGCACGCGCGTGCATCACACCCTCGACCTGACCGCGACGGGCAAAGTGCGCGGCCAGCCGGTGAATCTCGCGGCCGCCGCTGCCGGCAAGTTCACCGACGCGCCCGACGGACCGCACTGGGACGGCGCGATCACGAAGCTGTCGAACAATGGCACGCCGTCGCTCAATCTCGAAGCGCCGCTGTCGGTGAGCTACGGCCCGAATCGTCTCGTGCTCGGCGCGACGCGGCTCGCGGCGGAAGGCGCGGTGCTGAACCTGAAATCGTTCGCGATGGAAAATGGCCGCGTGCAATCGGCGGGCACGCTCACGAACCTGTCGGTGCCGCATCTGCTCGAAGTGCGCCGGCAGTTGACGGGCGCCGAACCGCCGATCCGCACCGATCTCGTGTTCGACGGCGACTGGGATTTCTCGCTCGGCGCGACCGCGACGGGCCACGCGCAAATCAAGCGCCGCGGCGGCGACGTGACGATCGACGGCGCGCGCGGGCTCGCCGCGCTCGGCATCACGGATATTGCGGCGCGCGCGGATTTCACCGACGGCAATCGCCTGAACGCGTCGCTGCATGCGCAGGCGAGCCGTATCGGCGTGATCGACGCGAACGTGCACACGCCGCTCGTCAACCGCGACGGCATGCTCACCCTCGACGACAATGCGCCGCTCACCGGCGGCATCGACGCGAATATTCCCGAACTGCGCACGACGGGCGGGCTGCTCGGCGCGAACTATCTGCTCGGCGGCAAGATCGCGCTCAAGCTGGTGATCGCGGGCATCGTCGCGAAGCCCAATCTGTCGGGGTCGCTCACCGGCGACAACGTGTCCGCGACCGTCGTCGATCAGGGCGTGCAACTGAAGGACGGCATCATCCGCATCGCGCTGTCGGAGAATCTCGTCGATCTTCAGCGCGTCGAGTTTCACGGCGCGAGCGGCACGCTGCGCGCGACCGGCAAGGTGCGGCTCGACCAGCAGCAGCCCGATCTCACGGCGAGCATCATCGCGGACAAGCTGGAATTGTTCGCGTCGCCGGACCGCGAGCTGACGCTCTCAGGCGAGGCGAAGATCGCCAACGCGGGGCTGCAGGGCGGCATGGCGATCGACGGCAAGTTCACCGTCGATCACGCGCTGATCGATCTGCCCGAATCGTCCGCGCCTTCACTCGGCGACGATGTCGTGATCGAGCGCCCCGATGGCACCATCAAGGGCGAAAACACGAATCGGCAGATCGCGGCGGCGACCGAGAAGCCGGTCGGGCCGTTCACGCCGCGCGCGAACATCGACATCAATCTGGGGCAGAAATTCCGCTTCAAGGGCGCGGGCGCGGATCTCGGGCTCGCGGGCACCATCACCGCGACGAGCGCGCCGAACATGCCGCTGCGCGCGGTCGGCAACGTGCGCGTGACGCCGGGCTCGACCTACACGGCGTTCGGTCGCAAGCTCGCGATCGAGAACGGCTTTTTCACGTTCAACGGGCCGGTGGCGAATCCGGGCATCAATATCCTCGCGATGCGGCGCAATCAGGAAGTGGAGGCGGGCGTGCAGGTGACGGGCACGGTGCAGGCGCCGGTCGCGAAACTGATCTCCGAGCCGAGCGTGCCCGACAACGAAAAGCTCTCGTGGCTGCTGTTCGGCCACGGCACGGATCAGGGCAACAACGTCGGCCAGCAGAGCGCGATGACGAGCGCGCTCGCGCTGCTCGGCAGCAGGGGTGGCGCGAAGATCGCGCAGACGGTCGGACTCGACGAGTTCACCGTCGGGTCCAGCGAAGTCGGGCTGACGGACCCGCAAGTCGTGCTGCTCTCGAAAGCGATCAACGAGCGGCTCGTGATCGGCTACGAACAGGGGTTGCAATCGGCGAACAACGCGATCAAGGCGACGCTGAACCTCTCGCGATTCTGGTCCGTGACGGCGTATGGCGGGACGTATCAGGGCGTCGATCTGTCGTACACGCGCAGGTTCAATTCGTGGGCGCGGTTGTGGGCGGGATCGCCGGGAACGCAGGCTGTGCAGCCTTCGGCTGCTTCGGGCGCGTCGGGGGTGAGTGCGCCGTTCGGGGCATCGGCGACGGCGGTGGAATCGGATTGATCGTCGGATCAAAAATAACTGCCACAGACAACGAATACGCCGTTTGGCAGCGTGCGCAACGTGATCCGGTTGGCCTCGAACGACATGCCGCGGCCATCGCGGTGATGCAGAAAAGAGAACACGCCGCCGCCGATGAAATGCAGCGTATGAGATGTCGTGTCAGTCGTGGTCACGACTTCATGCCGTAAAACCTGCGCGAGATCGCCGATCTGAACCTGACGAATCTCGGGTATCGTCCCGTTGATTCTTCCGTCCTCGGACAGAACGTACTTGTCTCCATCCGGACCTTCGATCAACTGACTGCCGTCAGGAAAATCAGTGTGTTTCCCGCCGGGAATGTCAACGAATGAACCGTTTGGCGCCGTCGCGCGTGATGAATCTTTGGGCTGTCCATCTTTCATTGCGTGTGCTTTCGTTTGATCAGGAAAGCAGAGTAAAACGCAGACGGACGGAAGAATCAACGCTTGCCGATCGGCATGAAAAAGGCCACGCAAGCTGTGCGTGGCCATTCATCGCGAAGGAGCCGTGCGCCTTACTTCACGCGCATCCCCGGCTTAGCGCCGCCGTGTGGTTCGAGAATATAAAGCCCCGGCTCGGCTTTCTCATCCGCCGCCGACGCCGCCAGCACCATCCCTTCGGACAGGCCGAACTTCATCTTGCGCGGCGCGAGATTGACGACCATCACGGTGAGCTTGCCGATCAGATCCTGCGGCTGATACGCCGACTTGATGCCCGAGAACACGTTGCGCGTCTTGTCCTCGCCGATATCGAGCGTCAGTTGCAGCAGCTTGTCGGAGCCTTCGACCGCTTTGCAATCGACGATCTTCGCGATGCGCAGATCGACCTTCGCGAAGTCGTCGATGGAGATGACGCCCGACGCTTCTTCCTTCTTTGCGACGGTCTTCGCCGGAGCAGCCGCAGCCGCAGCCGCAGCCGTTTCCGCAGACGGCGCGAGCGATTCGCGATTGGCCGCCAGCAGCGCCTCGATCTGCTTCGGATCGACACGCGTCGTCAGATGCTTGTACGCGTTGATCGCATTCGCCGACGACAGCGGCTTCGCGGCATCGGCCCAGACGAGCGGCGCGATGCCGAGGAACGACTCCACCGATTCGACGAGCTTCGGCAGCACCGGCTTCAGCGCGAGTGACAGCAGGCGGAACGCTTCGAGGCTCACGCTGCAGGTCTCGTGCAGCGCGACGGCGTTCGCCGGATCCTTCGCCTGCTCCCACGGCTTCGCGGTATCGACGTAGGCGTTGACCGCATCGGCGAGTTCCATCGTCGTGCGCAGTGCGCGGCCGTACTCGCGTGATTCGTAGAAACCGGCGATCTGGCCGATCGCGTCGCGCAGTTGCCCGAGCAGCGCATGATGCATCGCGCTGTCCTGCACGCGGCCGTCGAAACGCTTGATCAGAAAGCCCGCCGCGCGGCTCGCGATGTTCACGTACTTGCCGACGAGATCGCTGTTCACGCGCGCCTGGAAGTCGTCGAGATTCAGGTCGATGTCTTCCATCGTGCTGTTGAGCTTCGCCGCGAAGTAATAGCGCAGCCACTCCGGGTTGAGGCCCGTGTCTATCACGCTCTGCGCGGTGATGAAGGTGCCGCGCGACTTCGACATCTTCGCGCCGTCGACGGTGAGAAAGCCGTGCGCGAACACGTTCGTCGGCGTGCGATGGCCGGAGAATTCGAGCATCGCCGGCCAGAATAGCGTATGGAAATACAGGATGTCCTTGCCGATGAAGTGGTATTGCTCGGCCTTGGCGCCGCGTGCGATCCAGGCATCGAAATCGATCCCCACGCGATCCGCGAGATTCTTGAAGCTCGCGTAATAGCCGACCGGCGCATCGACCCAGACGTAGAAATACTTGCCCGGCGCGCCGGGAATCTCGAAGCCGAAGTAGGGCGCGTCGCGCGAAATGTCCCAGTCGGCGAGTTTGGCTTCGCCCTGGTCGCCGAGCCACTCGCGCATCTTGTTGGTCGCTTCCGGCTGCGCGAGCCCGCTGACCCAGCCGCGCAGGAACGTCTCGCAGCGCGGATCGGACAGCTTGAAGAAGTAGTGCGTCGAGGTCTTGCGGATCGGCGTTGCGCCCGACACGACCGAGTACGGATTGATGAGCTCGGTCGGCAGATAGGTCGAGCCGCAGACTTCGCAGTTATCGCCGTACTGGTCCTTCGCGCCGCATTTCGGGCACTGGCCCTTGATGAAGCGGTCCGGCAGGAACATTTCCTTGACCGGATCGTAAGCCTGCTCGATGTCGCGCGCCTCGATCAGACCCGCCTCCTGGAGCGCGGTGTAGATCGAATTGCACAGGACGCGGTTTTCCTCGGCATCGGTCGAGTAGTAGTTGTCGAACGAGATGCCAAAGCTGTCGAAGTCGCGCTTGTGCTCTTTCCACACGCGCTCGATCAGCTGTTTCGGCGTGATGCCTTCCTTCTCGGCGCGCAGCATGACCGGCGTGCCGTGGGTGTCGTCGGCGCCTACGTAATAGACCTCATGGCCATGCATTCGCAGCGTCCGAACCCAGATGTCCGTCTGAATGTACTCGACCATGTGGCCGATATGAATCTGACCGTTCGCGTACGGCAACGCGGACGTGACGAGGATCTGGCGGCGGCCGCTTTCGTTGGCGGCAGGCGCGGCGGCGGCAGTGGCTGAAATCGGTGCTGACATAAAGGCGCGGCCTGGGGTAGAAGTGCTTGGGTTGCGAAAAAGCGGATTTTGATTTTAGCAGGGAGGGGACGCGGGCCGGATGTGGTAGGGCGGGATGGAAATTCACTACTACGAGATGATCCGCCAGGGCGTGCGCAAGTCTGAACTCGCGCGCCGCCTGAACGCGCATATGCCACAGGTGGACCGGCTGCTCGATCCGCGCCACTCGTCGAAGATTGAAGCGATCGAGGCTGCTTTCCGTTCGCTCGGCAAGCGCCTGAACATTTCGATTGCCTGAGCCATCGAGCAAAACCAGACGCACAAAAAAACCGGGGTCCAATCGGGCCCCGGAGCAACAACGACAAGAGGAGAATGGCGGGTGATGGCCTCGCCATCCACCCACCGTAAAGACAGACAAGCGCCGCACGTCCAAGTTTCAAAATTTTTTCAGACCGATGCGCGCGCCTGCCGCGCCACTCTCGCCGCAGCGAAGAAAGCGGCGATTTCCTCTTTCAAATCAACTGCTTTACTGAACCTGACCCGGCTGCGCGGTCGCGCGCAGATAGATTTCCACGCGACGGTTCTGTGCACGGCCGGCTTCCGTCGAGTTGTCCGCGATCGGCTGGTTCTGGCCCATGCCCTGCGACGACAGACGCTGCGCCGGGACACCGTGCGTCGAAATGTACGACGCGACGCTCTGCGCGCGATTCTGCGACAGCGTCTGGTTGTAAGCCGCCTGGCCGGTGTTATCCGTATGGCCGACGACGTTCGCGATCAGCTCCGGATGCTGCTGCATCGTCTGCGTGACGGAATTGAGCACCGGATCGAACGACGGCTTGATCGCGTAGCTGTTCGTGTCGAACGAAATCGAATTCGGGATGTTCACCTTGAGCGAGCCGTCTTGCTGCTCGGTCACCTGCGTGCCGGTGCCCTTCGAGTCGCCGGAAATCTTGTTCTTGATCCCCTGCCAGTTGTAGCCGACGATGCCGCCCGTCGCCGCGCCCGCTGCCGCGCCGATCGCCGCGCCCTTGCCGCCGCCGAAAATCGCGCCGATCGCAGCGCCGGTTGCCGCGCCCGCGCCGGTGCCGACCGCCGTGTTGGTGCCCTGTTGCGTCTGGCAGCCCGCGAGCAGCGCGCCCGCGATGGCAAACACGGACAAGCGGGTCAGGAATTTCCTGTTCATCTTCATTCTCCTTGTGAATCGACAAGCGGTTCGGCGATGAGCGCCGACAGTGCGAAAGGGTCTTCGGACGAGCCTCCGGACGAGCCTCTACAATAATGAGAGAAGGCGTCCGTTTGCCCGATGCGATGCGTCCCCGGAAAGATTTGCAGCGGCATAGTGCAGTGCGCGAGCCGCCGGGCGCAATGGCGCTAACAATTACTTGCAAATTCTTCAGTCTGTTGCGCGCGCCGAAGGGCGGTAAGCAACAACCGTTCCAATGGAGTCCAGATGAGTATTGACCGCGCGAAGATCGACAACGCACTCGCCACACTGACCGATCCGAACACCAACCGCAAGTTTGCAGATACGAAAAGCATTCGCCATGTCGCCGTCGATGGCGCGAAGGTCGCGGTGAGCGTCGTCCTCGGCTATCCGGCGAAAACGCAGTTCGGCGCGATCCGCGCGCAGGTGGAAGACGCGCTGCGGCAAGTGCCCGGCGTAGCGAACGTCACCGTGGACGTGTCCTCGCAGGTCGTCGCGCATGCGGTGCAGCGCGGCGTGAAGTTGCTGCCGAACGTCAAGAACATCATCGCGGTGGCGTCGGGCAAGGGCGGCGTCGGCAAGAGCACGACGGCCGCGAACCTGGCGCTCGCGCTCGCCGCGGAAGGCGCATCGGTCGGCATGCTCGACGCCGACATCTACGGCCCCTCGCTGCCGATGATGCTCGGCATCACCGGCCGTCCCGAATCGCCCGACAACCAGACGATGAACCCGCTCGAAGGCCACGGCATCCAGGCGAACTCGATCGGCTTTCTGATCGAGCAGGACAACCCGATGGTCTGGCGCGGCCCGATGGTCACCTCCGCGCTCGAGCAACTGCTGCGTCAGACGAACTGGAAGGATCTCGATTACCTCATCGTCGACATGCCGCCGGGCACGGGCGACATTCAGCTCACGCTGTCGCAGAAGGTGCCGGTGACGGGCGCGGTGATCGTCACGACGCCGCAGGACATCGCGCTGCTCGACGCGAAGAAGGGCTTGAAGATGTTCGAAAAGGTCGGCATCCCGATTCTCGGCATCGTCGAGAACATGAGCACGCACGTCTGCTCGAACTGCGGCCACGAGGAGCACATCTTCGGCGCGGGCGGCGGCGAGCGCATGGCGAAGGAATACGGCGTCGAGATTCTCGGGTCTTTGCCGCTCGATATCAGCATCCGCGAACGGACCGATGCGGGCCAGCCGACGGTCGTATCGCAGCCCGAGAGCCGCATCGCGGAAACGTATCGCGCGATTGCTCGGCGCGTCGCGATTTCGGTCGCCGAGCGTCAGCGCGACATGACTTCGAAGTTTCCGAGCATCGTCGTGCAGAACACCTGATTTCGAGCATCCCGACGAATCTTCGCGAGCCTTGTGCAATGCGGCTCGCGGTATCATGTCGCCTTCGATGCGCGGCAGCGCGGACGCAGTGGGCGTTCGCGGGCCGCCGAGAGGATCGCATGAGACACGGATTCGACGGGAGGGCAGCAAGGACGCCTGGCGTCTTGATCGCACTGGCCGCTTGCAGCGTGATGCTGAGCGGTTGCGGCCTCATCTTCCAGAATCACGAGAAACGCGCGGACGCGGTGCTTCAGCCGACGCCCGGCTACGCGGCGCGCGGCACCGTCACGCTGATCGAGCGCGCGGACGGCGTGCAGGTCTCGTACAGTGTCACCGACATGCCGCCGAACAGCGATCACGCGCTGACCGTGCACGAGCGTGGCGATTGCATCGCCGTGAACGGTCAGGATTCGAGCCCGGTGTTCGCGCTGCCCGCCGAGCGCAGAAAGCCGGGGTTCAGGCTCGAAGGCGAGCTCGGCAATATCCACGCGGATGCAACCGGCGCGGCGACGGGCTTCATCGTCGCGACGGATGTCTCGCTCGACGGCGTGCGCTCGGTCATTTCGCGCGCCATCATGCTGCATCGTGAAGCGGTGGACCCGTACGCGAGCGCGCCGCACAACGTGGGACCGGCGCTCGCCTGCGGCGTGATCCGCCGCTAGGCGGTGAAGACGGGCGCGGCGTCTCGGTCGCCCGACCCATCGCGTAAAATACGCGCTTTCATTTTTCGTTTGGCACGCGCGGGCGCGACCCGCCGCCTGCCATGCTCCGTTTCACCGCAGGCGGCGGTCGCGAGACCCGAGCCGAACACCCTTGAGTAGCGTCCCCTATGAGCATCAAATCCGACAAGTGGATTCGCCGCATGGCGGAAGAGCACAAGATGATCGAGCCGTTCGTGCGCGATCAGGTGCGTGTGGCCGAGGACGGCCGCAAGATCGTGAGCTACGGCACGTCGAGCTACGGCTACGACATCCGCGTCGCCGACGAATTCAAGATCTTCACGAACATCAATTCCACGATCGTCGATCCGAAAAACTTCGACGAGAAATCGTTCGTCGACTTCAAGGGCGATGTCTGCATCATTCCGCCGAATTCTTTCGCACTTGCACGCACGGTCGAATACTTCCGCATTCCGCGCTCATGCCTGACCGTGTGTCTCGGCAAGTCGACGTACGCGCGCTGCGGGATCATCGTCAACGTGACGCCGTTCGAGCCGGAATGGGAAGGCTACGTGACGCTCGAATTCTCGAATACGACACCTTTGCCTGCCAAAATCTACGCGAACGAGGGCGTCGCCCAGGTTCTGTTCTTTGAAAGCGACGAGATCTGCGAGACGTCGTACGCGGATCGCGGCGGGAAGTATCAGGGGCAGCACGGCGTGACCTTGCCGAAAACCTGATCATCGCGCTCATCAGAACGCGCACGCACTAAAGCTTGTCGAAAAGACCGCTGGCCCTTGAATTGCGTTCAGGGCGGCGGTCGTTTCCATTCTGGAGATTCGCCTCATGAAGTTCCGCTTCCCCGTCGTCATCATCGACGAAGACTTTCGTTCCGAGAACATCTCGGGTTCCGGCATCCGGGCGCTCGCCGAGGCGATCGAAAAGGAAGGCGCCGAAGTCCTCGGCCTGACGAGCTACGGCGATCTCGCCGCGTTCGCGCAGCAGTCGAGCCGCGCCTCGTGTTTCATCCTTTCGATTGATGACGACGAATTGCTGCCGTATGCGGACAATGTCGTCGTCGAGGGCGACACGCCGGAGCTGGCGTCGGCGATCGTCGCGCTGCGTGCGTTCATCAACGCCGTGCGCCGCCGCAACGCCGATATCCCCATCTTCCTGTACGGCGAAACGCGCACCTCGCGCCACTTGCCGAACGACATCCTGCGCGAGCTGCACGGCTTCATCCACATGTTCGAGGACACGCCGGAGTTCGTTGCGCGCCATGTGATCCGCGAGGCGAAGGTGTATCTCGATGCGCTCGCGCCGCCGTTCTTCAAGGAGCTCGTGCAGTACGCGGACGAAGGCTCGTATTCGTGGCACTGTCCGGGACATTCGGGCGGCGTCGCGTTCCTGAAGAATCCGTTGGGGCAGATGTTCCATCAGTTCTTCGGCGAAAACATGCTGCGCGCGGACGTCTGCAATGCTGTCGAGGAACTCGGCCAACTGCTCGATCACACCGGCCCGGTCGCGGCGTCGGAGCGCAACGCGGCGCGCATCTTCGGCGCGGATCATCTCTTTTTCGTGACCAACGGCACGTCCACGTCGAACAAGATCGTATGGCACGCGACCGTTGCGCCGGGCGATATCGTGCTGGTGGACCGCAATTGCCACAAGTCGATCCTGCACGCGATCACGATGACCGGCGCGATTCCCGTGTTCCTCACGCCGACGCGCAACAACTTCGGCATCATCGGGCCGATTCCGCGCGACGAGTTCAAGCCGGAGAACATCAGGAAGAAGATCGAGGCGAATCCGTTCGCGCGCGAGGTGCTCGCGAAGAATCCGAAGGTGAAGCCGCGCATCCTGACGATCACGCAAAGCACCTACGACGGCGTGATCTACAACGTCGAAATGATCAAGGATCTGCTTGGCGACATGCTCGACACGCTGCACTTCGACGAAGCCTGGCTGCCGCACGCCGAGTTCCATTCGTTCTATCAGGACATGCACGCGATCGGCGCGGGCCGTCCGCGCACGGGCGCGCTCGTGTTCGCGACGCACTCCACGCACAAGCTGCTCGCCGGCATTTCGCAGGCGTCGCAGATTCTCGTGCAGGACAGCGAGAACAGCGCGTTCGACCGCCATCGTTTCAACGAGGCGTATCTGATGCACACGTCGACGTCGCCGCAATACGCGATCATCGCGTCGTGCGACGTGGCGGCGGCGATGATGGAAGCGCCGGGCGGCGAGGCGCTCGTCGAGGAATCGATCGCGGAAGCGCTGGATTTCCGCCGCGCGATGCGCAAGGTCGATGCCGAATACGGCGACGACTGGTTCTTCAAGGTCTGGGGCCCGGACGCGCTGGCGGAAGAGGGCATCGGCGACCGCGAGGACTGGATGCTCAAGCCCAATGACCGCTGGCACGGCTTCGGCGCGCTTGCGGACGGCTTCAACATGCTCGATCCCATCAAGGCGACGATCATCACGCCGGGGCTCGACGTGGACGGCGAATTCGGCGAAACCGGCATTCCGGCCGCGATCGTGACGAAGTATCTGGCGGAGCACGGCATCATCGTGGAGAAGACCGGGCTTTACTCGTTCTTCATCATGTTCACGATCGGCATCACGAAGGGCCGATGGAACTCGATGGTCACCGAGCTTCAGCAGTTCAAGGACGACTACGACAACAATCAGCCGCTGTGGCGCGTGCTGCCGGAATTCGTCGCGCAGCATCCGTCTTACGAGCGCATCGGCTTGCGGGATCTGTGCGAGCAGATTCACAGCGTCTATCGCGCGAACAACATCGCGCGTCTCACGACCGAGATGTATCTGTCGAGCATGGAGCCGGCGATGAAGCCTTCCGAAGCGTTCGCCAAGCTCGCGCATCGCGAGATCGATCGCGTGCCTATCGACGAACTCGAAGGGCGCGTGACGTCGATCCTGCTGACGCCGTATCCGCCGGGCATTCCGTTGCTGATTCCGGGCGAGCGTTTCAATCGCACGATCGTCGATTACCTGCGTTTCGCGCGCGAGTTCAACGAGCGCTTCCCGGGCTTCCACACGGACATTCACGGGCTCGTCGGCGAGACGATCAACGGGCGCATCGAATATTTCGTGGATTGCGTGCGGGGTTGATCATCGCCCGATGATGCGGTTATGAAGGGACAGCCCAATCGGCGCAGGCGGATTGGGCTGTTTTCGTTTGGGCGGCACATCGGGTCGCCAGACCTCAAAAGCTTACCGTCGCCGTGATCGTGTCCGTGTACCGCCCCGGCGTTTTCGAGGGCTGCGGCGGCACTAGGCCATACACCGTCATACTGTGCGCCGTACCCGTGCCGATGGCGCCCCACCTCACCGTGCCATTCGAGCCGTCGCCCCAAATCTCGGCGCGGGATGAGCCCAGGTAGAGTTGGTAGTCGATCGTGTCCGCGCCGCCTTCGAGCAGGAGCTTGCGCTGCGTGATGCTGCCGCCCGGCGTGGTGCCGCCGTCGAGATCCACGAAGAAGTCCACGCCGGTGACACAGGTGACCGTCACCCGGCTCGTCGCCTGCAGCGATTCGTTGAGCAGGCTGGTGCTCCCAAAGCGCATCGGCGTCGCGCTGATGTCGCAATCGACGCCCACGTTCGCCGTCACCGTGAACGGAGCGGTCTTGAACGGCGCCGTCGATGTCGCGCAGTTCGGCGGCGTGCCGCTGTAGCCGACGTACACGAAGTACGTATCGGTGGCGGTGAACGGTTGCGTGTAGGTGCCCACAGCCACGTTCTGCTTCGGCGGAATGCGCCCGTAGAACGGCTCGTTCGCCCAGACATTGCCGCTGGGATAAACCGGCAGATCGAGAATCAGCGGCGCAGTGTTGGGCGCGGTCACCGATCCCCACACGCTGTTGTGATCCGGATCGACGTACAGGTTGTAGTTCAGCACCGCGCCGTTCGGGCCGATCAACTGACGCGGCGCGGTCGCGCTGATGTTCAGGCACATGCGGACCATCGGCGTCGAGTAGCCGGTGCACAAAATGTGAATGCCGCCGACGATATCCTGCGGCTCGGTCTGAAGCGCGCTGATCGTGCCGAAGTCCGTATATCCCACCGAAAACGTGCAGTTCTGCGCGTGCGCCGCTTCGTGCAGCGTCATCAACGCGAGCAGCACGGCCACGTATCGGCAGATGCGAAATAGGCATCGCATGATGTCACCTCCCATCGTTCCTGTTCGCGGTGCACGGCACCGGTCCGATCTGCGCGAGCGTGCCGGCCGCCGGGGCCGCGTACTTCACGTCGGCCGTGCAGTCGAGATTCCTGCCGTGGATCGTCACCTCGTTGTTCGCGTCGAGCTTGTCGAAGAACGCGAGGCCGTCGTAGCCCACCGTCGCCGTCGCGCCGCTCGGCGCGAGCGTCGCCATCGCGCCGGCGGGAAGGGCCTGGCCGTTCGCATCGACGAAACTCACCGACGCGCCCTGGTAGCGCGCCATGCCGAAATGCGCGAGCGCGCCCGAGCGACGCTCCGGCGCGATGTCCAGTCGCGTGCGATCGATCTGCACGTCGGGCGGCAGCGCGAGCGGATCGATCGCCAACTGGTTGCGCTGGTAAGACGTGAGGTCGGGCACGAGCAGATAGCCGCGCGTGTCCGTCGCGCCGACCAGACGGTTTTCCTGCGTCACCGGAACCTTGGCGAGGCCGTCGGTCGAGACGAGCGCAAAGCCGTCGGTGAGCGTGCGCGACGGCAGCACCGTGCCGTCCATCACGACGAGCGCGCCCGCGGCTTCGACGGTGGCCGTCGTCACGCCGTTGAAGCGCTGCGCGGTCGCCTGGAAGTCGCCGAAGCTCGCGCGATAGTTCGCGCCCGCGAACGCATGCCGATAGTCCGCGCCCGCGCCGCCCTGCACGGACCAGCCCCAGCCGCCGCTGAAATCGGCGGGGCGCGACGCGGTGACGTCCCCGCCGAGCGCGAACGTCACGCCGATGGAGCCGCCCCACACGCCGCGCTGCAGGAAATCGCGGTAGGTCGTCGCGAACAGCGACCAGCGCTTGCCGACCTGCGCGTTGTAGGCGAGCGTCGCGACGCGCGCGTGCCCCGAGAAGCTGTCGAGCGAATCTATGTAGCTCAGGCTCGCCGATTGCCCGCGCCCGAGCGCGACGGAAGCGGTCGTCTGATAGATATGCTGGAAGATCGACGTATTCGACAGCGCGGCGATATCGCGATAGCCGTCCGTTGCGCGCGTCGCCTGCACCGTGAACGAGAACTTCGGCCCGATGTACTGATAGCCGATGCTGAACAGCGCGCCCGTCATGCCGTGCAGCTTGCTCGCCGCCGCCGCGGTGCTCAGGACGCCCGCATCGCCGATGCCGATGATCGCGCCCGCGCCGCCGTTGGAAAGACCCTGTCCGCCTTCCGCGTGGGCCTGTAGCGTGAGCCAGTCGGTGACGCCGTAGCCGTAGAGTCCGCTGAAGATCGGCGACGACTCGTAATCGTTCGAGCTGATCGTGTAGTTGTCGCGCAGAAAACCGATATCGATCGAATAGTTCGACAGGTCCTTCGCGAGCAGCCTGGTGTCGATGTAGAGCGGAATGCTCGTCGTCACGCGGCGCCCGAGCGCGTCCGTCACGACGACCTGCGCGACGCCCGCCCCGGTGAGACTCGGCGGCTGCGAAATCTGGAACGGGCCGGGCGCCGCGTTGCCGCTGTACTGGCGCAGGCCGTTGATATAGAGATCGACGGCCGAAGGCACCGCCGCCGAACCGGCGAACACCGGCAACGGAAACGTGATCAGATCCGGACGCAGGCTGAAATCGCGCTGCAACTGAATGCCGCCATAGCGGACCGAGCGCGACCATGCGAGCGAGCCCGAGATGGTGTCGCCGACGGTCATCGTGAAGAGCGTCGAAGGACGGGAATATGTCCAGTTGGTATCGAGCCGCGTGTAGCGATTCAGGCCCATTCCGTTCAGATAGGTGCCCGTGTTGTCGAATACGCCGTAGTGCGTGAAGAAGCGCTGTTCGCTCCAGACGCCGAACTGGTCATCGTGCACATCGCCGATATTGCGCAGATACGTGATGTCGTAATTGAGCACGAAGCCGGTGCCGGGCGTCGCTTTCGGCGTGGCCGGCGTGTGATAGCCGATGCGCTGCGTGACGCGGCGCGCCTCGTCGACTTGCAGGATCGCCTGCTGTTTCGCGACGGAATACTCGGCGTGCAGCCCGGGGATCGATGCCAGCGCGATCCAGCCTTCCGCGTCTGGTTTGAGATCGTTGACGCGCACGCCTGCATCTTCCAGCGTCGATGGCTCGGCGTACAACTGGCCGTCGCGCAAACGGAAGGTGGCGGGCTCACCCAGGCTCGCGCCGTTCAGCACGATTTCGAGCACGAGCGTCTGCGCCGCGCCTGGCCAGGGCGCTGCACGCGGCGCGCCGGCGAGGTTCGGAAGCTCGCCGGGCGGGCCGCCCGTGATATCGTCCTGCGCAACCGCCGTCGATGCGATAGCGCAAAGCACAATGAACCCGCGTGCGAAACGCACGCGGCATCCGCAGGTGCTTCCGCGAAAGACGGGCCGCGCGCGCATGGCAGCAGAGGGAGGGGTTTGTTGCGCTTATCGGCGACTGCACGGTTTGGATGCGCAAAATAATAAATAGTGATGCGAAATTATTTGTTCGAAAAAAACATGAATCATGACGGGAGCGCGAACGGCGGACCGTTGCGGGATCGGCAAGACCGCATGGATGAGTTTCGAATAGCGTGGCATCGCCGCTCTCCCAAGTCCGCTCCGACCCACGATTTGATAACGCGTCTTTTAGTTGCTGACAAGCAGTTACTTGCGCCGCGGCGTATCCCGCACGATGACGTCGATGCAATAAAAAACGGTCTCCGAAGAGACCGTTCGTTCATCGCGTTCCAGCGCTCGTGATTCAGACGAGACCTTCGGCCTTCATCGCGCGCTGCACGGCGGGACGCGCACCGACGCGCGCCTGATACGCGACGAGCACCGGCCACTTGCCGAGATCGAGGTCGATATGCTTCGCCCAGCCGAGCACGGTGAAGAGGTACGCATCGCCGATGCTGAATTCATCGCCGAGCAGATACGGCTTGTCGGTGAGTTGCTGTGCCGTGTAGGTGAGACGGCGCTCCAGATTGGACATCGCGGCGGCTTTCCAGTCGCTGCTCGCCGCGGGATTGAAGAACGGCGAGAAGTTCTTGTGCAATTCCGTTCCGATGAACGTCAGCCAGCCTTGCAGGCGATAGCGCGACATCGCGTCGGCGAGCGGAGCGAGATGCTTCGCCGGCGCCTGATCCGCGACGAATTGCATGATCGCGGGGCCTTCGGTCAGCAGTTCGCCGCCATCCAGCAGCAAGGCCGGCACGTAGCCTTTGGCATTGATCGCCGTGAAGTCGGCGCCGCTCGCGGTCCGCTTGGTTTTCAGATCGACTGCTTCGATTTCGTAGGGCAGTCCGGCTTCTTCGAGAACGATATGCGAGGCAAGCGAACATGCCCCGGCTTTGTAGAACAATTTCAAATCTAATCTCCGTGACAACAACCGCGGAGGATTATGAATCAGTTCGATCGCGCGCGGCAGATGCAATCCTGAAATTGACCGTGTCAGTCGAGGATGTGTTCGGGCGAAGACGTCGGCGGCTTTGGCGCGCGTTCGAACGCGGGATCGGCGGCCATGTCGTGCAGGGCCGTTTCGATCGAATCGCAGATCGCGTTGAGCGCGAGATCGTTCTCTTCCATGCCGAACGGATCTTCGATTTGCGCGGCGATCGCTTCGAGAGCCATGAACGCATACGCGACCAGCAACGCGAAAAGCGGCGTGAGCAGGCCCGCGCCGTCGACGAGACCGAACGGCAGCAGCGCACAGAAGAGATAGATCGTGCGATGGATCATCACCGAGTACGAGAAGGGCAGCGGCGTGCCCGCGATCCGCTCGCAGCCGCCGAGCACGGCCGACAGCGCGTTCAGATTGTGCTCGATGGCGAGCACCGCGTAGCCGTCGAGCGCGCCTTCGCGCTTTCTTTGAGCGACCCATTCGCCGAGCCAGAGCAAGAGCAGCGCGGGACGATACTGCGAGTGCGCGGCGCGCGTGTGCAGCTCCGGCGGCAGGCGCGGCGCGAGATCGGCGAGAGCATCGGTGCCGCGCAGTTGATGGCGCAGCGCATGCGCGAAGCCGCCCAGGACGGCCAGAAAGCGGCGCGTTTGAGCGGCATCGCCCGGATGCGGCAGAGTCAGCGCCTGGCGCGCGAGCGAGCGCGCGGTGATGAAGAGCGAGCCCCACAGCTTCCGGCCTTCCCACCAGCGCTCGTAGCTTGCGCTGTTGCGAAAGCCGAGGAACACCGCGAGTGCAATGCCGACGAGCGCGAAAGGCGGCGTGCCGAGACCGATCGGATAGTGGCGGACGTGGTCATGCATGAAGATCGCCGCGACTGAGAGCGCGAAAATCATCCCGAGCCTGGGCAAAAGCTGCGGCAGCACGGAGCCGCGCCAGACGAAAAGCAGCCGGAACCAGTGCAGCTTGGGGCGAATGATCATGGGCGGGCAGCGGACGAAGCCGTGAGTGTATTCGACTTCGCCGATTATCTCGAAAATCGACGCGCTGTGAGCGAGGCGGCTCACGCAGCTCAGGCATGGCGCACCTGAACCGGTCACTGCGCGGTTTCGATCCGCGCGTCCTGAGTCTTGCCGTTGATGCTCGCGCTCACGCCGCTCGGCGTGCCTTTCAGCTTCGACGCGATGTCGGCCAGAGACCACGAGCGCACGCGACCCGCGAGCACGTAGCCGAGCAGCCCGGTGGAGAGGGGCACGTCGCCGCCGCCTGTTTTGATGGTGACGACGCTCAGTTGCGCATGAAGCTTGCCGGTGTTGCTCACGCGCAGGAAGGGTTGTCCGTTCTTCGGGACGATGGACCAGTGCAGCACCGGTTCACCCTGTTCGCCGCCAGCCGAGACAAAGAGGGGTACTGAGTAACGAAAGCGAAACTGAACGGCGTTCGCGGCTTCGGCGCCCGCTGCGGGCAACTCGTCGATCAGCAGCCTATAGGTCCGTTCCGCGGGCGGCGGCGCGCGATCGGCTCGAATCACGCGCACGATCTGCTTCGCGCCGGGCGCGATCGGCGCGATCGGCGGGCTTGCGATCAGATCGCGTGTCGGAACCATCGAGTCCTTCTCGTCGGCCTGATCCCAGTTGAAAACGCGCACTTGCGCGTTGATGGGCTGATCGCCATCGTTGCGCAATTCGATTGCTTTACCGGTTTCGGTTGCGTCGAGATGAATGGAGACGGGGGAAATCTGCAGCGACGCCGCGTGCGACGAGCCGACGTGAAGCGCCAATAAAAGCGCTAGCGCACAGAGGAACACATGTCGCATCGCTGACCTCCGGGTCGTGGCCGACCGTCAGTCATTGATAGTGCGAATCGCAGGTAATGGCAAGCGCCGGGCGTTGCGCGCGGCGCTTCTTTCCTGCTTCGTGCGCGTCGCTCAGAACGCGACGGTCGCGGTGACGGTCGACGTGTAGGTATCGGCGGCAGGCATCGATTGCACCGGCACCCGGCCGTAGACGGTGATCGGCTGCGCGCTGCCATTGCCGGTGCCCGCTACGACGTCGGTGCCCGTCGTTTGACCCCAGACCTGGGTATGGCCGGCATCGCGATAGAGGTTGTATTTGACCTGCGCCGTGCCGCCCGCGTTGGCCAGTTCGCGATCGGCGATCGTCGAACCGGTGGCCGAGCCCGCGTCGAGCGCGACGGTGTACGGCGTATTTTTCGTGCAGGTGACCGAGACGCTCGTCGTCTGGTCGAGATTGCTGTCGATCACGCCGGTCGAGCCGAAGTTCAGCGGGTTCGCCGAAATGGAGCAGTCGGCCTCCACGGTAAGCGACACCTGGAAGGTGGCGGTCTTGCTGCCGGCAAACGCGCCCGGCGCGACGGACAACGCGGCTGCGCTCATGACTGCGACCAGGGTGGCTTTGGCGAACGTGCTCTTCATGCTGATTCTCTCCGTATAACTGCAGAAGGTTTGCGGTAGCGGGCTTGACTTCCGGCGCCCGTCGACATGTGAACAGATTAATGAGATGAAACTTGAGACGGAACGGGACGACTCTTAAGTCGCGTGCGTCGAACGACAATGCGTCGTTGATGGAATCGAATCAATGGCGAGTGCAATGGCGAGTGCAACGGCGACGCGCGATCAGATGCTTCGGCCTTCAGAACACGATGGTCGTCGGCACGATCTCCGAAAGCGGGTCGCCTGGCGCGTCCGCGGCGGCGCCATCGTCGTTTGCGCTTTTTCCGGCGCCCGGTTCCGCGCGCTTCGTCCTGGCTTGCGATTCGGCTCGCGTCGTGCCGTGGCGCAAGGTGTAGCGCGCCACCGGGATATCGCCTTCGCCGGCGAGGAGGCGCACGGCCTTGCCGAATTGCGGTTCGAAATCGCCGCCCTGCAACACGTACGGCGCGGTGCGGCCGCTGCAGCGCACCGTGAGATCGCTCGAGGTCGAATCCGCAACGGGCGTTGCGGCGACCATCGTGCACGTGTCCGAAACGGTCAGCGCCACTCTGAACGATGCGGCGTGTCCGGCGGCCGAGGCGCCCGACATACCGATGGTCGTCGACAAGACGAATGCAACGACGATCGACGTTACACGCAGCATGCTCTTCATGGCGGGGCCTCCAATGGAATAGTCCGATCCTGAACCCACCTTATCGCAAGTGTTTATAAGAATGAATGAGACACGTCTTATTGGAGCGGTTTTGCGAATGCGCGTATTTGAGTTTCGATCGGGTCGCGATTCGCGCGCACGATTGCGCGATTGAAACAGAGAAAATCCTGCCGGCGGCAATCCGATTTTCAAACCCGAAAAGTCGTGTGGAACTACCCTGTATGGGAATGAGCACCTAGAATGAAAGTCATTCGATTCCTATGATCCTCCATAAAATTAGGAAACCAAATCAAAATTTCATTCGCGCGATCAGTCGGTTCGATTGATCCGTCCGTGGAATCGAAAAGAAGCCGTTTCGAAAATCGAACAAAACAATGGGCGATTGCGTTTTCGCGAAGGAGGCTCGCATGTTTGCCGCAAAGAAGAAGTTAATTGCAGCGCTGGTTCCCTTGACGATGCCGCCCGCCGTATGGGCGCATGGCTCGATGGAAACACCGATCAGCCGGATCTATTCGTGTTTTCTCGAAGGAGCGGAAACGCCCAAGTCCGCTGCGTGCAAGGCCGCGGTGGACCTCACGGGGCCGCAGTTTCTTTACGACTGGTCCGGCGTGAACCAACTTCCCAACGGCGATCACAAGGCGTTCGTGCCCGATGGAACGCTCTGCGGCGGCAACAAGAGCAATTATCGCGGGCTCGATCTTCCGCGCGGCGACTGGACCGCCACGCCGATTTCTCCCGATCTCAGCGGCAACTATCAGTTTGTCTGGTATGCCACCGCGCCGCACGTGACGCGGTATTTCCAGATCTACATGACGTCGGACGGTTACGACTTCAATCAACCGTTGAAATGGTCGGATCTCGATAGCAAGCCGTTTTGCGAAGTCACGAGCGTCACGCTCGAGAACCAGCGCTACAAGATCAACTGCAAGCTGCCGGCCGGCAAGACGGGCAGGCGCGTGCTTTATGCGATCTGGCAGCGCAACGACAGCGCCGAGGCGTTCTATTCGTGCAGCGATGTGATCATCAACGCGTCGAAGACGACGTGGCGCGAGGTACGTCCGATTCCGACGACGGCGACGAATCAGCCGGCCGGCATGAAGATCACGCTGCGTGTGTTCGACAAGGACGGGCACGATGTCGAATCGATCACTTACACGGTGACGTCGCAGACGACGGAAGCAGCCGCATGGGTGTATGCACTCGCGCAGAAAATCAATACCGAAGGGAAGCACGTGCGCGTCGGGCTCATCGACAACAACTCGAACATCGTCGCGCAAAAGGATATGGCGGCGAATCGGATTTACGTCGACGGGGCGCAGGACTACAACTTCGCGATGGACTACACCGGCGCACCGACCCCCGCACCGGCCCCGACGCCTGCGCCCACGCCGACACCCGCGCCGACCCCAACGCCCACGCCCACGCCCACGCCGACACCCACGCCGACGCCAGCGCCGACACCCACGCCCACGCCCACACCCACGCCGGTGCCCACGCCAGCTCCAACACCCGCGCCGACCCCAACTCCAACGCCCACACCCGCGCCAACACCGAGCGCGGGCGGGACCTGCGCGGTCGCCTGGCAAGCGGGCACGGTCTACAAGACGAAGGAAACGGCATCGGTCAACGGCCGCAACTACAGCGCGCGTTGGGAAAACACCGATGATCCGTCGCGCAACTCGGGCAGCGGCAAATCCTGGCAGGACCTCGGCGCGTGTTCAGGCGAGACGACAATGGCGTGCGCACCGGCGTGGTCGAGCGGCAAGACCTACGCCACCGCCGGCACGAGCGTCAGCTACAGCGGCGCCAACTATCGCAACAAGTGGTGGAGCGCGGGCGTCAATCCGGCCAGCAACTCGGACGGCGCCTGGGAAAAAACAGGGCCCTGCAAATGAAAGAGCGCACGCGCTGCGCCGGCCGCGCTTCGGTGCAGCGCTTCGCCCATGAATCCGATCGCGACATGGCGCGCGGCGGACTTTCGGCAACGAAGAGCGCCGTCACGCTTGCGCCCGAAAGCGCCCGCGGCGTATCCACTTCGTCGCGATCCATTTTTCGCCGCGCTCGACGGGGGTGCCGGCATGCAAGGTCCTGGGATCGGTCTGGCCGAGTTCGTTCACGTACTCGAAGTACAACGCCGCGCCGCGCCGCGGATGGATGGTCAGGCCGATGTCCGGGAACGTCGTGTCGCCGCCTTGCTCCACTTCGTTCAGGTAAAGAATCAGCGTTGCAACGCGCTGTCCGCCACGCTGCATGTGGTGTTTGCTGCCCGCCTGCTCTTCGGGAAAGTAGTCGAAATGCGGGCGATACTCACCGCCGACGCCGTATCGCAGGATATGCAGATCCTCGCCGTTTTCGACCGGCTGCTGCACGAGCTCGGCGAGCCGGCGATCGATGGTCGCGACGAGCGCATCGGTCGATCCGTTGACGAACGCGCCTTCGCTCTTGCGCGCCTCGATCAGCACTTCGCTGCCCGAATCGGGATCGACCACGGACGAGCGCTGCACGCATTCGCGGCCGACTTCGATCAGCCTGTCGCATTCCTCGTCGCTCAACACGTCGCAGAGCAGCGCGACGACCGGCTCCTCGCAACTGAAGAGTTTCTGCGCGGCGCGGTCGCTCGCGGCGAGCACGCGGCCGGGCGGAAGCATCGGCTTGCCGTACAGATAGTCGCCCGCTGCCTCTTCGTCCTGTCCGATATCGTCGCCCGCGATATGGCGGGCAAGGATCGAGCGCGCGGTATTGGGATGGAACGCGTTGGCGATCATCGCGTCGATCAGCGATTGATGCGTGCATCCGCGGCGGATGTTGTCGTCGAGCCAGGTCTTCCATGCGGCGTCGAAGCGGGGATTCGTGCTCATGGCGGCTTCGCAAGTGGTCGGAAATCGGTTTGCCGGAATGCGTCGTCGTGGCGCTTCATATGACGGCGCGCAAAGAGTCCGCCTTCATGGAAGCACAGCGCAGCGCGAAAGACAACGGCACGGTTGAAACAAACGCGCGCACTGTTGTGCGCACCGGCGCGCATTCTTCATGGCGCCGCGCGGGAAGCGAACTATGCTTCGATGAGACGCGCGGCCTCTTCACAGAATGCTGCCGTTTCCCGAAGGTTCGAGCCATGCGAAACCAAGCGTTGATCGTTCTGCCCGCTGCGCGCCGTTGCATCGGCCTGGCGCTCGCGTGCGCATGGCTCACGCTCGCGAATCCCGCGCGCGCGGCGTCGATGCTCAGGTGCGAAGGCGACGACGACTCGGTGAGCTATGTCAGCGCGGGCAACGGCAACGCCCACTGCAGCCGCCTGAGCATGCTCTGGCAATGGAGGCCGCCCGCTTCGGCATCCGGCGCGCAAACGGGCGGGACGACGCCGGAGAGCCGCCGCGCCGTCGCGGTCCAGCCCGCCGCCATCGGACCGCTCGACGGCGCCAACACGGCGCTGCCGCTCGGCGCGCCGCGCCGCGCCGCGCCAGCCTGACGCGACGTGAAGCGGCGACGCGCATCTACAGCTACATCGAAGACGGCGTGCGGCACTACCTCACGCGAATGCCGGAGGGCGCGCCGCGCGACGTGACGGTGATCCAGTTGCAATTCATCGAGACGTGCAATCTGTGCGCGCCCGATACGCCCGTGAACGTCGCGGCGTTGCTGCTCGACAGGCGCGCGTATCGACAGGAGATCGATGCGAATGCGGCCGCGTTCGGCGTCGACAGCGCGCTCGTGCGGGCCGTGATTCACGCGGAGTCGGCGTATCGGGCGAATGCGCTCTCGCGCGCGGGCGCGCAGGGACTCATGCAACTGATGCCATCGACGGCGCTGCGCTTTGGCGTCGGCGATCCCTTCGATGCCGCGCAGAACATCCGCGGCGGGGTGCAATATCTGTCGTGGCTGCTCAGGCGCTTCGGCAACGATCTCGATCGCGCGCTCGCCGCCTACAACAGCGGCGAGGCGGCCGTCGACCGTTACGACGGCGTGCCGCCCTATGCCGAAACCAAAACCTACGTCGCGCGCGTCAAGGCGCTGACGGAACGCTATCGCGCCGACCGCTGAGCGGCCGGCGCGCGATCGTCGTCCGCGCCGCGCTCACTTCGTGTTGTCGACTTCGACCTTGCCGTTGAGTTCCACCTTGCCGCGGAAGAAGTAATCGGTGCAGGCCTTGTAATCGCCCGGCAAGAGCAGCGAGAAGGGCATCTGATAATCGACGATCTTGCAGCCGGTCGCGGGCTTGCCGTTGACCCACGAATAGTCCTTGTCGAGATACGCCTTGATCGCCGCCGCCGATCCTTCCTGGAAGCCGCGCATGTTGGCGCAGCCAAGCGGCTCGTCGCCGGGAACCGGCACGTTGAGCTCCCTCGCGAACTCCTTGTAGGCGTTGATGCGGTTCGTCACCTGCGGTTTTTCGGCGCCGCCGCCGCCGCATTCGATCCCGCCGTTGATGATGTACACCGTCGCGCCGAAGCCCGGCTTCATGTTGTTGCCGAGATCGACGCTGTTGGGCTTCCAGGTGCCGTCGATGGCCCAGGTCATCGGCGGCTTCGGCGTTTGCGGCGTCACCGCGAACCACACCGCCGACGCGAAGTTCAGCCAGGTATCCGCGACGTTGCCCGGGTTGTCGAGCAGCACGTTCACATCGCCGTAGAGCGCCTGCGAGAACGGGCCGAAGTTGTAGTTCCAGGAGAGTTGCTTGGAGCCTCGTCCGAAGTAGTCGAGATACTTGCCCTGGGCATTCTTCGCGCACGGATAGAAGATCCAGTTGGTCGCATGCGAGCCAGGCACGCACTGCTGATATGCGCCGACGGCGGAGCCTTCCTCGTAGCCCGATTCGCGCAGGAACCACAATGCCTGTTGCCAGAAGGGAACCGCGGTGTTCTGCGGCATCGTGGCGAGCACGGCGTTGTTGTGATCCGCATTGATGCGCGCCTGCGCGGGCGTCAGCGACGGCCAGTTGGCGCCCGTTTCCTGCGTGAAATGCGCGAAGGACGTGGCGAGCAGCTTGCGGCAAATCGCGACGGCGTCGCGTCCGTCGGTGTAATCGCCGCAATAGGCCGGGAACTTGGCGATGCCGCGCAGGAAGTTCACGTACGAATACTTGACGTGCCGCACGGGGAAGAACTTGTCGAACTGCGCTTCCGACACGATCGTTTCGACCCGCCTCACATTCGACGGGTTCGCCGCGCGGCCGGGCACGACCGCGTTGACGTCGGTATCGGGGAGTACGCGCTGCGCGTCACGCAGGAGCGCGATGAGCGGACCGTTCGCCTGATCGACGAGCGCCTTCTCGGATGCGGCGAACTGCGCGGCGGTGGGATAGCCCGCGGGTTCGGGGATGTACGTGATCTTCGGTTTGTAGGATGCGGGCGAGGGCGTTGGGGTTGGTGCGGGCGTTGGCGTCGGTGTTGGCGCGGGAGTTGGTGTCGGCGTCGGGGTCGGTGTTGGCGTGGGCGTCGGTGTTGGTGCCGGGGCAGGCGTCGGCACAGGCACAGGCGTAGGCGCGGGTGTAGGCGCTCCGCCCGAGCACGCCCCGAGATCCTCCCACACACCGTAAGCACCGGATTGCGCGGGGTTATCGCCTTGCGTCCACCACTTGTTTCGATAGTTGCGCCCGTTGTATGTCACGCGCGTTCCTGCGGCGGCATAGGCTTGCGTCGCTGACCATGCTGCGTAACAGCTCGATGGTGTCGGTGTGGGCGTCGGTGTTGGTGCTGGTGTTGGCGTCGGTGCTGGCGTCGGTGTTGGCGTCGGCGTCGGCGCAGGCGCAGGCGCAGGCGTTCCACCCGCCGCGCCGACATCCTTCCACAGCGTCGGCGTATTCGACGGCGTCCATCCCGCGCCCGGATACGCCGTGTGCGTCTGCAACGCCTGATAAACGCGCCCGTTGTACGTCACCTTCGCGCCGGACGAATAGGTCCTGCCTTCGCTCCACGCTTCCTGCGCGAGCGTCACGCTGGCGTGCAGCACCAGCACGGCCGGAAGCAGCGCCAGTCTTCTGCGAATCGATAACATTTCAGATCCTCCGCGCAAGATCGACTCGCGCTATCGCCGGTTCATACTTCGCTCCGGAAAGTTGGTGAACTTCCAGTCCTGATACGTCGGCTTCAACGCGAAGCTGGCGTAGTCATCGGGAAAGCCGTCCTTCTTGAGCGGCTCCTGCGTGGACGAGCTGTACACGCCGTACAGCTCGCCGCCCGGGCCGCGCTCCGTGAGCCAGTCGCCATGCGTCATCGGATCGGAATACGCTTCGCGCAAGAAGCGCCGCACGAACGACACGCGCGGATCGTGCAGCAGATCGTCGAAGCTCTTCGGATACGCGCCGCTCTGATCCGCCTGCACATACGCGACGATCGCGCGCCGAATGGCGTCGCCTCGGCGCAGCAGCTCTTCTTCCCTCGCGCGCTGCACCTGCGTCGACCACACGGTGCCGACTTCCATCAGATAGATGCCGATGAGCGCCACGCACACCAGCGCCCACAACATGCCGAAGCCGCGCTGCCTCGAAGCGCGCGCAAGTCGTCTACCAACTGCTGTAGTCCGTGCCATCTTTTCCCTTGCCTTTCGCGCCGCTGCGCACGTTGTAGACGCCGGGCGTGCCGTCGCCGGGCTGCTCGGTCGTCCATGCCGTGCGGCTTTGCGCGACGGGGTCCATCGGTATTTCGCGCAGATAGCGCTTCTGCACGAGCTCGTCGAGCGTTTGCGGATAGCGCCCCTGATCCGCCCGGAAGTGGTCGATGGAATCGCGCATCGCCGCCAGGTTCTGATGCAGCACGGTTTCCTTCGCCTTGTCCGCCTGGCCGAAATAGCGCGGCACCACGAGCGTGAGCAGCGTCGCGATGATCGCCAGCACCACCAGCAGTTCAATCAGCGTGAACGCACGCCGCGCTTTCTTCCACATCGCATTCACCATTTACGATAAGGAATGCCGTTGAGCCCCGTTCCTTCGGATAACGAATGGATGTCATAGACATCGTTGCCTTCGCTCGGCGAATCCGGCGGGCTCGCATAGCTGCGCTTGCCCCAGGTCTGCTCGTCCGAGCGGCTCGGGCAATCGCACAGCGGATCGCGCGGAACACGCCGCAGGAAATAGATTCGCGCGCCGCTCGGATTGGTTTTGTCGACGACGCCTTCCACCAGCGTGTCCAGGCGGGGCGGATATCCCGTATCGCCCGCTGAACGATTGAACTTGCCGGCGTCGCCGGCCGCTTTATAGGCATCGATGGCATCGCGGATACTCCAGAGCGCGCGCCGCAGCTCGTCTTCCTTCTGGCGTTGCGCGGCGACCTGCACGAGCGGCGCGGCCACGGTCGCCAGAACCGCGAGGATCGCGAGCGTGACCAGCATCTCGATGATCGTGAAGCCTCGTTGCATGGCGTGCGGCCCGCATGATGTGCGTCAGGGTTGTGTGTTCGGCGGCGTCTCGCCGCCGGGCGGCTGCTGCGGCGCGACGGGCGGCATCACCGCGACGGGCGGCGGCAGCGGCGCGGGCGCGGGCATCGGCGGGGGCGGGGGCGGGGGCGGCAGCGAACGCGCGGGCGGTGCGCCGGCGCCCGCGGGCGCCATGCGCGCGCGCTCGCTGGTCGACACGACATCGCGTTCGGTCGTGATGCGGGTTTCCGTCCCGGAATCGAAGAGCATGACGTTGCCCGCCGGCGTCGCCTGGTTGCGCACGATGCGCGGCGTCAGCAACAGCACCAGCTCGGTCTGATGCTGGTCGTTCGCGCGCGTGCCGAAGATGCGGTCGAACACCGGAATGCGGCTCAGGCCCGGCCATCCCGAGCCCGTCGCGCGCTCGTTGCGCTGGAGCAGGCCCGCGAGCATCTGGGTTTCGTTGTTGCGCACGCTCATCACGGTATCCGCCGAGCGCGTGCCGATCTGATACGCGACGAGGCCGGTCGATGTCGTGATCGTGTCCGTCACGTTCGACACTTCCATGTGCAGCTTCACCTGCACTTCGTCGCTGCCGGCGATCACGGGCGCGACTTCGAGCGTCAGCCCGACATCCTGGTAGTTGATGCTTTCCGTGCTGAAGTTGCTGGAGAGCGTCGTCGTCACGACCGGCAGCCGGTCGCCGATCAGCACCTTCGCCTTCTCGCGATTCCTCACGCGGATGCTCGGATTCGCGAGCGTCTTGGTCTTGCCCTGGCTTTGCAGGAAGTTGACGCCGACCGGCCCGATGCGCACCAGCACGTCGCCGCTGTTGAGGTGGCCGAGTTGTTCGAGCGTCAGCGTGCCGGTTTCGCGCGGGGTGTCGTTCGGATTTTGCGGCGCCGGCTGCAGCGCGAAGGTGGCGCCGTTCGGCCAGTTGATGCCCATGTTGAGCAGATCCGACGACGTCACTTCGAGAATCTGCGCATCGATGACGACTTCGGCAGGCGCCACATCGAGCGCCTTGATGATGCGTTCGGCGACTTTCACGGTGTCCGCCGAGTCGCGCATGATGATGCCGTTGGTGCGCTCGTCGAGCACGGCGTCGCGCGTCTTGACCATCTGCTTGAGCACGGCGAGCACCTGCGCCGCCTGCGCGTTGTCCAGATAGAACGTGCGCACGACGAGGTCCTTGTATTCGGTTTCCTTGTCCGGGCGCTTCGGATAGATCAGCACCGAGTTGCCGCTCACGACCTTGCTCGCGAGCTGATTGGCTTGCAGCACCATCGAGAGCACCTGCTTCACCGGCGTATTGCTCGCGAAGATGGTCGTCGGCGCGGCGGCCTGCACGTCGCGGTCGAACGTGAAGTTGAGCCCCGTGATGTTCGACACCAGCTCGAAGATGCTGATGAGCGGCTGGTCGCGGAACTGCACCGTGATCGGCTGATCCAGATTCTTGTCGAGTTTCGGCGCGAGATCCTGTCCCTTCGGCGTGACGAGCATGTCGCGCAGACGTGCGGCGCGGGCGTTGTCGGGCTGCTTCGCGAGCACGTCGTTGACGATGCCGAGCGCTTCCTGCGGCTGGTCGAGATAAATTGTGCCCGCATACTGCACGGCCGCGTCGATCGGCGCCTGCTTCTCGATCCAGTCGATCATGCCGCTGGCGGTGTCGTCGCCGGGCGCGGCCTCCTGCGCCTTGCGCGCCCACGCGAGCGCCTGCGCGGAATCGCCCGCGCGGTACGCGACCGTCGCGCGGTTCAGATATTCGACCTCCAGGCGCCGCCGCAAGCTCAGATACCAGCTTCGTATTTCGAGGTCGTCGGGATATTGCACGGTCTGTTGCGCGAGCAGTTCGAGCTGCGCGTCGGGCGGCATGTTCGACAGCGTGTTTTCCAGTCCCTTGCGGTGCATTTCGCTCGCGCACGCCGTCATGAGCAAAAGCACGGTCAGGACCGTCAAGTTCTTGAGCCGCCTCATTTCAGTTCTCCGAGCGCGAGCGTTTGCCGGCGCTTCAACGGCAGGTAAATGAACCGCACTTCCTTCCGGTTGATGTCCTCGATCCTGTATGCGTTGAGAATCACATCGCCCTTTTTCAGGAAATTCTTCTTCTGGCAGTTGGCGCACAGCGTGAACTCGCGCCCGGTCCCGGAGAGCAGCACGTAGAACACGCCGTCCTGATCCAGCCAGAGCGAGCGGACCGCGAACGGCAGCGGCGGCGGCTCGGGCGGCGGCGGCGGTTTGGGCGGCGTGAGCGGCGCCGGCGGCGGTGGCGGAGGAGGCGGCTGCCAGTTCTGGCTCGGGAAGATATCGACGGCGGCGGGGCGCTGCGCGTCTGCCGTCTCGACGGCGCTCGCGGCCGGCGCGCTGGCCGCCGCCGGCGCTTTCGGCACGGCCCGCGCCGGCGCGGGCGCTTCGGGCGCTTCGGCCGGCTCGCCGCGGAAGTATGTGTACAGGATCAGACCGAGCGCGACCACGAGCAGCCCGAGAACCGGCCGCGACACTTTCAGGCTGCGCACGTCGAGCCCGCTCATTTCGACGCCTCGACGAGAAAGGAGCACTGCAGGCGCACTTCGAGCTGTGTCGTGCCGATGTTCGGACGCGATATCGCGAGGCGCTCGCAGCGCAGTCCTGGCATCGTGCGCAATTCGGAGATGAAAACGCGAAACTGCATGTACGTGCTCGTGAAGTTCGTCTCGACGACATAGCGCTTCAACGGCGAGTCCTTGTCCTGCGCCGCGCTCTGATACGTGATCTGCGGCAGCGCGATGTCGTTCTTCGCGGCGATCGCATGCAGGCTGTGCAGGAAGATGAAATAGCGCTGCTCGGCGCTCACGGGCGCGACCGCTTCGTCGGGCGAGGGCGGCGGCGGCTGTTTCAACGTGGCGGCGCGCGCATCGAGATCGGCTTCGCGCGCGGCGATGTCCGCGCGCAGAGGAAGCATCTGCACGAGCGCGATCACCGCCGACGCGCCGAACAGCAGCACCGCCAG
Source organism: Caballeronia catudaia (assembly GCF_001544755.2). Taxonomy (GTDB): domain Bacteria; phylum Pseudomonadota; class Gammaproteobacteria; order Burkholderiales; family Burkholderiaceae; genus Caballeronia; species Caballeronia catudaia. The sequence continues at coordinate 69,590 of NZ_FCOF02000020.1, forward strand.
CACGCCGAAGATGCCGAGCCGCCATTGCGCGCGGCGCAGTTCCCACAGGAGGCGGCTCATTTCGGCGCTCCACCGGGCGGCGCGGTGGGTGCGCCTTCGGAGGCGGCTGCGGACGCGCCCGCGACCGGCTGCCCGAAGAACGGCCGCCACGTCACCTGGAGACTCGTCTCCACCGACTTCACAGGCGGCCCCGGCTTTTCGGTCTGCCGCTTCACGGCGACGCTTTCGGTGCCCGGCTGAGCCTGAAGCCAGTCGGCGTAGGAGAGCGCTTCCTGCGCCGAGCGCGTCTCGAACTGCATGTTGATCGTTCGCGACGCCGGCGCGATATCGAGCGAAAGCAGGGCGATGCCCGGATTCCATCCGCCTTCGACGAGCGCGCGCGCCGGCTCGGCCGCGTAGCGCTGCTGCGCCATCAGCTGCGCGGCTTGCGCATCGCCCGAATGACGATGCGCATTGCTGATGGTCCTGAACTTCTGCTCCTGCTTCGCGATCGCGCTCTCGCGCTGGTCGAGCGCTTCGCCCTGTTCCGTGAGCGTGTCGAGATACTGCATCGTCAGTATGAGCGCGACGATGCCGGCCGCGAGCGCGATCAAGCCCGGCGCGGCGTCTGGCCGGTTCGCGCGGTGCAGGTTCAGGGCGGGCGCTTTCATGACGATGCGTCCCAGGGGGCGGCAAGCCACTGCGTCCGAGAGCGGTCCGCGATCCATCGGTCCGCCGCGCCCGGCCCGATCACGTAGTGGCGCTCGGGCGCATCGATGGCGCACAGCGCGAGCGCGTCGCGCCAGAGATCGTCGAGCGTGCCGGGCACGGGCAGCGCGACGAAGCCGGTCCAGCCGCCGCCGCGCCGGAAGCCGATATGCGCGAGCGCCGCCGCGCCCGCGGTTTCCTCGAGCTCGGCAATCGCGATCGCGCCATCGCGGATGCGCCGCGCGTGTTGGCCGAGCGCGAACGTGTAGCCCGGCACGATGCCGCCGAGCTGCAGCTTGCGTGTTTTGCACAGGCGCTCGATGCCCGCGCAGAGCGCTTCGGGCATCGCGGCGGCGAGGCGGCCCCGTCCCCACGCGCCGTCGGCGACGGCGTAGCGCCACGGCTCCGCGCCCGCGCCCCACTGAACCGCCTGCATGCGCGCGACCGACACCCAGTCTTCCGGCTTCGGCAGCGGCTGCCACGGCAGCGCGTGATAGCGCGCGAACGGCGCGCCGACGATCACGCGCAAGGTGTGCAAGCCGGGACGCGCGGGCCTGGGCGCGAGCGCCTCGATCGCTTTCAGCGCGGCGGCGACATCGCCTGAAGGGGAGAGCGGCGTGGCTATCGGCAAACCCGGCGACGAATTTAGCGTGCGCGCGCGTTCGCCGTCGAGCCAGATCGTCGCGCGGCTCATCATCGTCGATGCCGTGCTCATCGACGGCAGCCTTGCCGTTTTCAACGCGCCGAGCCGGTCCGATAGGCGCGACATCGCTCAGGCCTCGACCATCGTCACGCGATTGACTTCCGCGAGCGTCGTGCGGCCATCGGCGACGGCGCGCAGCGCAATCTGCCTGATCGGTACGAAACCGCTCGCATACGCGAGCGCCTTCAGTTCCATGATCGGCCGCCGCTCGACGAAGCATTGCTTGATCGCATCGTTGAGGCGCAGCACTTCCGCGATCGGCTGACGCCCGAGATAGCCCGTGCGCCGGCAGGCATCGCAGCCCGCGCCTTTGCGAAAACGCCAGTCGGCGACCTGTTCCGGCGTGAGTCCCGAAGCGCGCAACGTCGCTTCGTCGGGCGGCGTGTCGTCGCGCACGCAACGCGGGCAGTTCTTGCGCATGAGGCGCTGCGCGACCGCGCCGAGCAGCGCATCGACGAAGCTGTGCATGTCGACGCCCATGTGCAGGAAACGGTCGAGCACGGAAAACACGTTGTTCGCGTGCACGGAAGTCAGCACGAGGTGGCCGGTCAACGCGGCCTGCACGGCGATGCCCGCGGTCTCGCCATCGCGGATTTCGCCGACGAGAATCTTGTCCGGATCGTGGCGCAGGATCGAGCGCAAGCCGCGCGCGAAGGTCAGGCCCTTCTTGTCGTTGATCGGGATTTGCAGCACGCCCGGCAGCTCGTATTCGACCGGGTCTTCGATCGTGATGATTTTTTCGTCGCCGGTGTTGATCTCGGTGAGCGTCGCGTAGAGCGTCGTCGATTTGCCCGAGCCGGTCGGCCCGGTCACGAGCAGAAGGCCGTACGGCTCGTGCGCGATCGCGCGGATCGCATCGACGATCTCCGGCTCGTGGCCGATCGCGTCGAGCCGGAGCGTGGTGGCGCCGGCCTCGCCGCGCTGCTTGTCGAGCACGCGCAGCACCGCGTCCTCGCCGTGTATCGACGGCATGATCGACACGCGAAAATCGATTTCGCGCTGACTGATGACCGCCTTGAAGCGCCCGTCCTGCGGAATGCGCCGCTCGCCGATGTCGAGATCGGCCATCACCTTCAGCCGCGACAGGACCTGCTCGGCCGTATCGACGCCCGGCGCGGACGCGGTCTCCTGCAACACGCCGTCGATGCGGTACTTGATGACGAGCCCCGCCGCCGTGCTCTCGATATGAATGTCCGACGCGCGCGCCTTCAGCGCGTCGTACAGCGACGAGTTCACGAGCCGGATCACGGGATGCACGTCGGCTGCGAGCGTCGCAAGCGTGATCTCGACGCCCGCTTCGCTCGTCGCCGCCGATTTCGTATCGACGCTGATGTGCGTGAGCGCCTGATGCGCCGACTCGTGCAGCGCGAGATACGCCATCAGTTCGGCCGGCACGCAGAACGCGAACGCGAAGGGCTTCTTCACGCGCTGCATCGTCCAGGCGCGCAGGTTCGGATCGAAGGGATCGGCGAGGACGAGCCACAGGCGCGCATCGCTTCCCGCGGCGAGCAGGCAGCGGCGCGACATCGCTTCGCCGAAGGGCAGGAGATCGAAACGCGGCTCGAGCGTTTCGAGCGCATCGGCGTCGAATCCGGTGAGGCCGATCGCCTGCGTGACGCTCTTCAGATAGTCGGCGGGATCGTGCGCGGCGTCGTCCCAGAACTGCTGCTGTTTCGGGCGCTGCGCGCGGACGGGTGTTTCGGTCGGCTGTTCCATGATTTCAACCCACGCTTCCGGCAAGCTGAAAAATCGGCATGTAGAGCAGAAAGATGATCGTCCCGACGATGCCGCCCACGACCAGCATCAGCACCGGCTCGACGACGCGCATCAGCGTGTCGATCGCGCGATCCAGCTCCTCGTCGCAGAATTCGGCCGAGCGCGTGACCATGCCCGCGAGCTCGCCGCTCTGCTCGCCGACGCGGATCAGCCGCTCCGCGACGGGCGTCGTCAGATTCGCGGCGGGCAGCGCGCCGGACAGCGGCTTGCCCGCGCGGATTTCGTCGAGCGCCTGGGCGAGCGCGGCCTGCATCTGTGCTGGCAGCAGTTGCGCGGACAGTTCCATCGACGCGACCATCGACATGCCGCCCGCGAGCAAAAGCCCGAGCGTGCGGTAGAAGCGCGTCAACGCGAAGAGGCGCTGATAATCGGCGAGTTTCGGCAGGCTCAGAAATGCCGCGAAAAGCCTGCCGCGCACGTTCGGATTTTTCAGCGACCAGAGCCCGCCCGCGATCACGGCGAACAGCCCGGCGAGCAGCACGCCGCCGTGCGCTTCCACGAGATTTCCCCACGCGAGCATCATGCGCACGGTGAAGGGCATGTCCTTCATGGTCGCGAAGACCTGGCTGAACTTCGGCACGACGTAGAACGCCATGAACAGGATGATCAACGCGCCCACCGCGATGACGATCGACGGATACACCATCGACGAAATGACCTTCTTGCGCACCGCCGCGAGCCGCGCGTCGTACTGGTGATAGCGCTTGAGCGCCTCGGCGAGGTGACCGGTCTGCTCGGCCGAGGCGACCGTCGCGACATAGAGCGGCGGAAAGTGCTCGGTCTGACGCTCGAGCGCGCGCGACAGCGGCTCGCCTTCATAAAGCGCGTCGACGATCTTCTGCAGCACCGTCCGGTTGAGGCCTTCCTTGCTCTTGTCGCGCAGCGTCTCGACGGTTTCGACGAGGCTCAGGCCCGCTTCGAGCAACGCGATCAGCTCCTGGGTGAAGAGCGCGCGCTCGAACACCGGCTTCCTGAACGACAGCGCCAATGTCTTCTTGCCGACGGGCGTCGCCTCGATCAGCGAAAGTCCCATCGCGGCCACGCTCTGGCGCAACTGCGCTTCGTCGGCGGCGTCGAGATCCAGTTCCTGCGGGCCGCTGTCGGTGTCGACACGAACGCGATATCGCATGACGGCCGCCGCGCACGTCATTTGGCGACGATGTCCGCGTCCTCGCCGCTTCCGCCCGGTTTGCCGTCGGCGCCGTAGGTCATCAGGTCATAGTCTTTGCCGCCTTCGCCAGGCGAGCGATAGATATAAGGCTTGCCCCACGGATCGTTCGGGATCTGGCTGCTCATGTAGGGGCCGTCCCAGCCGGCCGTGTTGCCGACGTTGGTCATCAGCGCGGCGAGTCCGGCGTCGGTGCCGGGATAGCGGCCCGTGTCGAGCCGGTATCGATCGAGCGCGCTTTCGATGCCCTTCATCTGCGAGGCCGCCGTCTTGCTGCGCGCCTTGCCCACTTCGCCGAAGAGCTTCGGCCCGACGTAGCCCGCCAGCAGCGCGATGATGAGCAGAACGACCAGCAATTCGAGCAAGGTGAAAGCGCGCCGGCGCAGCCCGATGCCGCGCCGCCCGAGCCGTGCCTTCGATACGGACAATCGTTCGTGCATGGCTGCCCCCGTCGGTTCGATTACTTCGCCACGCGCGCGATCGCCTCATTGCGCGGGCGATCGCGCGCTTGCCCTGGATTTCACTTGAGTCCGTCGCCCATGATTTTCAGTAGTTCCGAGTTCGGGCCGTCGCCGTCGAGTTCCCAGGCGAACGCGCCGCGCAGGTTGTTGGCCTTCACGTAGTCCATCTTGATCTGCACGGCGGTGGGCGAGTCGTAGGACCACCACGTCGAGCCGTCGTACTTGTACGACTCTTTCGTCACCGGGTGCTCGCGCAAGGTGCCGGCCGCGCCCTTCAGGAGGCGATAGTCCTGGATGCCTTCCTCATACTTGCCCGGCGCGGGCTTGGTGGCTTTCTGATAGAGGCCGTCGCCTTTCGCGCCCGCTGCAACGCCCGTCCATCCGCGCCCGTAGAACGGAATGCCGACGACGAGCTTGGACGGCGGCACGCCTGCGTTGAGCAGCGCCTTCACCGAGCTGTCGACGTTGTAGGTCGGGGCATAGCCGCCCGCCTTGTAGTTCGGGCTCTCGGGGTCGGCATAGAGCGCCCCCTGGAAGTCCGTCGGCCCGGTCGATTCCCAGCCGCCGTGGAAGTCGTACGACATGATGTTGATCCAGTCGAGCGACTTGCTGTATTCGCCCGGCGCGGTGTGCTCGATCTTGTCGGTGCCCGAGCCGATCGCGACGGTCAGCAGATAGCGCTTGCCCGATTGGGCTCCGTACGCGTCGAGCTGCTTGCGGAACTCGGCGAGAAGCAGGGTGTAGTTCTGCTTGTCGTTCGGATCGACGGCGTTGTACGGCTGACCCGCGCCGCCAGGGAATTCCCAGTCGATGTCGATGCCATCGAAGATGCCGGCCGCCACGCCGTTGCCTCCGGTGTTGGAACCCGTGTCGACGGGCAGATTGCCTTTGAGATAGAGATCGATGCAAGACGAAACGAGCTGCTTGCGCAACGGGTCGGTCGCCGCCGCCTTGGCGAACCATCTGGACCAGGTCCATCCGCCGAGTGAAATGATGATCTTCAGATTCGGATACTTGGCCTTGAGCAACTTGAGCTGATTGAAGTTGCCCTTGAGAGGCGCATCCCAGGCGTCGGCCTTGCCGTTGACGGACTCGTTCGCACCGAAGTTCTTTCCATAGTCGGCCCATTGATCGCCGCCAGTGCCAGCATCCGGGGCGTTCGGATTGCTCGCGCCCGGTTCGGCCTTGTTGACGATGCCGCACTCGTAGCCGCCGTTCTTCTGGTAGAGATTGCCGAACGCGTAGTTGATGAAAGTGAGCAGCTTGGCCGATCCCGTCGTGTCGACATCCTTGAGCTTGTAATTGCGATCGTAGATGCCCCATTGCGCGAAGTAACCGCCGACTTCGCGCGCGCCCGCGGGGCTGGGGGCGGGTGTGGGGGCTGGCGTTGGCACCGGCGCGGGCGTTGGAGTCGGTGTTGGTGTTGGCGTCGGTGTTGGTGTTGGTGTTGGTGTTGGTGTTGGTGTTGGTGTTGGTGTTGGTGTTGGCGTTGGTGTTGGCGTTGGCGTTGGCGTTGGTGTTGGCGTTGGCGTTGGCGTTGGCGTTGGTGTTGGCGTTGGCGTTGGCGTTGGCGTAGGAGTCGGCGTGGGTGTGGGCGTCGGCGTCGGTGTCGGTGTCGGCGTGGGAGCGGGCGTCGGCGAACCGGAGCATGCGCCGATGTCCTGCCACACGCCGTACGCTCCGGATTGCGCCGGATTCTCTCCTTGCGTCCACCACTTGTTTTGATAGTTGCGCCCGTTGTACGTGACCTTCGACCCCGCCTGAGCATAGACCTGCGAAGCAGACCATGCCGCGAAGCATGCGGTAGGCGTTGGTGCGGGAGTTGGTGTCGGTGTCGGCGTCGGTGTCGGCGTCGGTGTCGGCGTCGGTGTCGGCGCAGGTGTGGGCGTCGGCGACGGCGTTCCGCCCGAAGCGCCAAGATCCTTCCACAGCGTCGGTGTCGAGGCAGGAGTCCAACCGGCGCCGGGATACGCCGTGTGCGCCTGAAGCGCCTGGTATGAGTGGCCGTTATAGGTGACTGTCGCGCCAGCCGGGTACGTCGTGCCTTCCGCCCATTCGGCGCTCCATGCGGTGACCGAATATGCGACGAGTGCGGTGAGCACGAGTGCGGTTGATTTGGACTGCTTGCCAAGACGCTTCATGGTCGCGGCCTCACTGGTGTGGTTTTCTGATGATTTCAGTTCTTGGTATTTTTCCGCGCCGGATGCGTCTTTTAACGAGCGGCTTATAGTTGGGTGTGGGATATATTGATAATCCAACCAATGCCGCTAGGCAAGCCATATTCAATATTAGGTTTCCTATCAAATTGATTTATTGAATTTCAATGGCCGAAACCCGCGCGATATCTTAATGCCCCGTTTATCGCGCATTCAGAAATATTGCGGAGGCTGAAATGAACATTCGATGAACCTCGTCCCGCGACGCAGAAACTGATCCGCGGAACAATCATCGCTTCGATGACGGATTATCCATTCGAGCCATATACCGTCGTCGAATAAGAAAACGGACTCCCGAAAGAGTCCGTTTTCAGCAAAAGCGCAGCGCTTCAGTTCAATGCCGCGCGCGCCGCCCGCGCCGCCGCGCGCACCTGATCCGGCGCGGTGCCGCCCGGATGATTGCGGCTCGCAACCGAGCCTTCGAGCGTCAGATGCCCGAACACGTCCTCGCCGATGAGATGCGCGACGTTCGGCAGTTCGATGCGCATCGCGTCCAGCGACAGATCCGCGAGATCGCAGCCGCGATCATCGCAGATACGCACCGCGTGCGCGACCGCTTCGTGCGCGTCGCGGAAAGGCAGGCCGCGCTTCACGAGATAATCCGCGAGATCGGTCGCCGTCGAAAACCCTTGCAGCGCCGCCGCGCGCATTGCCTGCGGCTTGACGGTGATGCCCGCCGCCATTTCCGCGAAGATGCGCAGCGTGTCCGCGACCGTATCGACGGTATCGAACAGCGGTTCCTTGTCTTCCTGATTGTCCTTGTTGTACGCGAGCGGCTGGCCTTTCATCAGCGTGAGCAGCGCCATCAGATGACCGTTCACGCGGCCCGTCTTGCCGCGCGCGAGTTCGGGCACGTCGGGGTTCTTCTTCTGCGGCATGATCGACGAACCCGTGCAGAAACGGTCCGCCAGATCGATGAAGCCCACGCGCGGGCTCATCCACAGCACGAGTTCTTCCGAGAAGCGCGAAACGTGCGTCATGACGAGCGCGGCCGCCGCCGTGAATTCGATCGCGAAGTCGCGGTCGGACACCGCATCGAGCGAATTCGCGCAGATGTCGTCGAAGCCGAGCGTCTTCGCGACCGCGTGACGATCGATCGGATAGCTCGTGCCCGCGAGCGCCGCGGCGCCCAGCGGCAGGCGGTTCACGCGTTTGCGCGCGTCCTGCATGCGCTCGGCGTCGCGCGAGAACATTTCGACGTACGCCAGAAGGTGATGCCCGAACGTCACCGGCTGCGCGACTTGCAAATGCGTGAAGCCCGGCATGATGGTGTCGGCGTTTTTCTCGGCCATATCGATCAGAGCGAGACGCAGATCCTTCAGCAACTCGCCGATGCGATCGATTTCGCCGCGCAGCCACAGACGAATATCGGTCGCGACCTGATCGTTGCGCGAGCGGCCGGTGTGCAGGCGCTTGCCGGCATCGCCGATCAGCGCGGTCAAACGCGCTTCGATATTCAGATGCACGTCTTCCAGATCCAGCTTCCACTCGAACTCGCCGCGCTCGATTTCGCCCTTGATCTGCGCCATGCCGCGCTCGATGGCGGCGAGGTCGTCCGCGCTGATGATCTTCTGCGCCGCGAGCATCGATGCATGCGCGAGCGAGCCTTGAATATCGACGAGTGCAAGACGGTTATCGAAGAACACCGACGACGTATAACGCTTGACGAGCTCCGACATCGGTTCGGAGAAGCGAGCCGACCAGGCTTCGCCTTTTTTGTGAAGTTGGGACGTCATGGTGATTTTCTCAGCGGTTTGAGCTTCGGGAAGGCCAAAATTTTAACATTTGACGCTATTCGGATTCGGACCCGACGAGAATCACGAGTTTCAAATCCTCGCGATGCGCCGGTCTGAAAGTGATCTGATTGAACACGACACGCCCGCGCGACGGATGGCTGAACGCGCGTTCTCCGCCTTCGCGCTCGAACACGTCTTGCGACGCCCAGTAGCGCGCGAACGCATCGCTTGCGGCGGAAAGCGAATCGATGAGCGCGCGTGTCGGCGCGTCGTTCAGATGGCGGATCGAATCGGCGCGGAACTCGGCCGCGAGCCGCCGCGCGCGCGTGTCCCAGTCGACGATCAAAGCGCGCGCCGCGGGCGACGTGAAGGTGTAGGTGAGGAGATTGCGGTCGTTCGCGTCGTCGAGCCAGCCGACGAAAAGATCGGCCGCGTGCTCGTTCCAGCGCAGCGCGTTCCATTGACGATCGAGCACGTAGGCCGGCGCGCCGATCAGACCGACCGTCTGCAACAGCGCGGCGGGCGCGTCCTGCGACGCGGGATCGGGCTCGGCGGGATCGCGCTGGGCGGCGAGCTCGAACAGATACGCGCGTTCGGCGCGCGAAAGCTGCAACGCGACCGCGATGCGCGCCAGCGCATCGGCGGATGCCGACACCGGGCGCCCTTGCTCGATCCACGTGTACCAGGTCGGGCTCACGCCGCACAGTTGCGCGACTTCCTCGCGGCGCAATCCCGGCGTGCGGCGGCGCGGGCCGGGCGCGAGTCCGACGGCCTGCGGCGAAAGCCGTTCGCGATGCGCGCGGATGAACTCGCCCAGCGCGTGCGCGGCCGTTTCGATGTGGGGTGCTTGAGTGTCAGGGTGGCTCATACGGACTGCATCGGCTGGTGTTTCTGATACCAGGATATCTGCTCAACTTGTACTGGTACCAAGCGCGCTCTATTGTAGCGGGTAGCGACATAAGCCCATAACGAACCCGGAGCCCACGATGAAACATCACGACCAGGTCGCCGACGCCTTCGGCTCGACCGCCGCGGCCTATCTCACGAGCCAGGTCCACGCGAGCGGCGCGGATTTGCAGAATCTCGCCGCGACCTTCGCGGCCACAGGCGGCCACGCGAGCGTGCTGGACATGGGCTGCGGCGCGGGTCACGCGAGCTTTGCGGTCGCGCCGCACGTGCGCGAAGTCGTCGCCTACGACATCGCGCCGCAAATGCTCGCGACCGTCGATGCCGCCGCGAAAGAGCGCGGCCTCACGACGATCCGCACGCAGCAGGGCGCGGCCGAGACGCTGCCATTCGCTGGCGCGTCGTTCGACTGGGCGATCAGCCGCATGAGCGCGCATCACTGGCGAGACGTCCCGGCCGCATTGAAAGAAGCGCATCGCGTGCTGAAAGCCGGCGGGCGGCTGAAGTTCATCGATATCGCCGGCATCGACGATCCGCTTTACGACACGCATATCCAGGCCATCGAACTTCTGCGCGATGCGTCGCATATCCGCGACTATCGCGCCGACGAATGGATCGCGATGCTTGATGCCGCCGGCTTCGACGCGCGCGTGACCGAACGCTGGCGCATTCCGCTCGAATTCGAATCGTGGGTCGCGCGCATGCGCACGCCGCCGGAGCGCATCACGGCGATCAGGTCGATGTGGACGAGCGCGCCCGACGAAGTGCGCCAGTATTTCGGCGTGAAGGAAGATGGCTCGTTCGAGCTCGACGCGATGATGATCGAGGCGAAGCGGCGCGATTAGACGCCGCTTCGATCGGCCGAAGAATCAGCCGGTATTGCGAAGCCCCGCCGCAATACCGTTGATCGTGAGGTGAATCCCGCGCCGCAGCCGCACGTTCTGATCGCCCGCGCGGTGGCGCTTGAGCAGTTCCACTTGCAGGTGATTGAGCGGATCGAGATACGGGAAGCGGTTCTTGATCGAGCGCGCGAGCAAGGGATTGTCTGCGAGACGATCGCTTTTGCCGGTGATTTCGCCGAGCACATCGCACGTGCGCTGGTGCTCCGCGACGATCTTGTCGAAGACGAGCTTGCGCAGCTTCTTGTCGCCGACGAGCTGCGCATAGCGCGACGCGACCGCGAGATCGGTCTTCGCGAGCACCATGTCCATGTTCGACAGCAGGTTCTTAAAAAACGGCCAGGTCTTGTGCATCTTGCGCAGCATCGCGAGGCGCTTCGCGCGCTCGTCGTCCGAATCCGTCTTGTCGAGATACGCGGTCACCGCGCTGCCGAAGCCGTACCAGCCCGTGAGCAGCAAACGGCATTGTCCCCACGAGAAGCCCCACGGAATCGCGCGCAGATCCTCGATCTTGCGTTGCTTCGGATCTTGCAGCTTGCGCGACGCCGGCCGGCTGCCGATGTTCAGTTCCGCGATCTCCGAGATCGGCGTCGACAGGAAGAAGTAGTCGGTGAAGCCGGGCGTCTCGTAGACGAGCGCGCGGTACGCGGCCATCGCGGAATCGGAGAGCGTCTGCATCGCCGCTTCGAATTGCGGCAGTTGCGCGGGCGCGTTTTCATGCGGCAGCACGGAGGCTTCGAGCGTCGCCGCGACCACCGTCTCCAGATTGCGCCGCCCGATTTCCGCATTGGCGAACTTGCTCGCGATCACTTCGCCCTGCTCGGTGAGGCGGATTTGTCCGTCGACGGTGCCGGGCGGCTGCGACAGGATCGCCTGATACGTCGGGCCGCCGCCGCGTCCGACCGTGCCGCCGCGGCCGTGGAACAGGCGCAGGGTCGTGCCGCGTTCGTTGAAGAGCGTGACGAGCGCCAGCTCCGCGCGATACAGCTCCCAGTTCGACGTGAGAAAGCCGCCGTCCTTGTTGCTGTCCGAATATCCGAGCATCACTTCCTGCTCGTTGCCCTGATTCTCGATGAGCTTGCCGATGCCCGGCAACGCGAAGAACTCGCCCATGATGACGGGCGCGTTGCGCAAGTCGGCGATGGTTTCGAAGAGCGGAATGACCATGAGGCCGTCGCGCGGCGAGTCGTCCTTCGCGCCGAGGCAGCCTTGCAGCACGCCCGTTTCCTTCTGCAGCAGCATCACTTCCAGCAGATCGCTGACGGTCTCCGTATGCGAAATGATGTAGTTGCGCACCGCGCGCGCGCCAAATTTCTCGCGCGTCTCGCGGGCCGCTTCGAGCACGCCGAGCTCGCTTTTCGCGAGATCGGAATATTGCGCATAGGGCAGACGCAGCGGACGCGGCTGCGCGAGTTCCTTCTGCAGCACCTCGCGCTTCTGCTCTTCGGACAGCGACGCGTAATCCGCGACTACGCCCGCGCGCGCGAGCAGTTCCGCGATCACGGCTTCGTGGATATCCGAGCTTTGCCGCAAGTCGATGCTCGCGAGATGAAAGCCGAACACTTCGGCCGCGCGCACGAGCGGCGACAGGCGCAGGATCGACATCGACTCGCCGTGATGCTCGGCGAGCGAATCGACCAGCACGTGCAGATCGCGCACGAACTCGGAGGAATCGGCATACGGCGTCGCGCGGATCTGCGGCGCGCCCGGTCCGGCGCTGCGCACCGAAACGACGCCTTCGCCGAGCCGCACGCGCGCGCTCGCCGCGAGCCGCGTATAGATGCCGATGAGCGCGCGCCGGTACGGCTCGTCCGTGCGATGCGGCGACTGGTCGGGCGAGGCATCGGCGAGCGCTTTCAATGCATCGCTCGAACCGGCGAGCAGGTTCGACACGGACAGTTCCGCGCCGAGCTTGTGCACCTCTTCGAGATAGTGCTCGAAGATCACGATCGCCTGACGCGTGATCGCGGTTTCGAGCGTTTCGCCGGTGACGAACGGATTGCCGTCGCGGTCGCCGCCGATCCAGCTTCCCATCTGAAAGAACGGCGGCAGGCGCACGGGCAGGCCGTGCTCGGCCAGCGCGGCTTCGATGTCGGCGTAGAGTCCGGGAATCTCAGCGAGAAAGGTCGCGCGATAGTAGGACAGCGCGTTGTCGATTTCATCGGTCACGCTAAGGCGCGTGTCGCGGAGCATGCGTGTCTGCCACAGCGACGTCACGCGCGCGCGCAGCACGGCTTCGTTGCGGGCGCGCTCGCGCGCGGTCAGTTCCTGGTCGCGCTCGGCGAGCAGACGCGCGATGTCGTGCTGCGCATCGAGAATGCTCTTGCGCGACACCTCGGTCGGATGCGCGGTGAGCACGGGCACGATCAGCGCATCGCCGAAAAATTTTTCCAGCATCTTGCGCGTCGCGCTGATGTTCTTGTGCTCGCGCATGCGCTCGATCGCATAGGCGATGGTCCCCGGCTGCGAGCCCGATCCGGCGAGCGCGTGGATGCGGCGGCGGCGGTTGTGATGACGGTCTTCCGCGATGTTCGCGAGATGCGAGAAATAGCTGAATGCGCGCACGACCGACACCGTCTGTTCCGGCGACAGCGCGCGCAGCTTCTTCTCCAGCGTCTGCGCGGCTTCGCTGTCGTCCTCGCGGCGGAATTTCACGGCCGTCTGACGGATGGCCTCGACGACATCGAACACGGCGTCGCCTTCCTGTTCGCGCAGCACTTCGCCAAGCAGGCGGCCGAGATAGCGAATGTCTTCGAAGAGCGGGCGGTCCTTGTCGTCGCGCGTGCGGCTCGCGGTCTTCGGCACGGGCGCGCCGTTCGCACGCGGCGCTTTCGTCCTGGCGGCGATGGCTTTCTTCGCGACCTTCAGCGGCATTGCCGCTTTCACCGCTTTCGATGCTTTCGTGGCCGTCGCGGCTTTCGTGACGATGGGCGACGACGCCGGACGGGGCGCGTCGGAGGAGGAAGACTGGGGCAATGCGGCGTTGCGGCGCGTCGGGCGAGCCGATCCAGAAGACGTCACGTTGGGTTCCTCTCAGAAGCTGCGAAGCCAGGCACATCGACAGGGATGCCGCGACCTTTGGAGGCGCTGCATCGGACAGGAAACCGCGGGCCGCGCGAACGGCCGTGCGTCAAACCGGCGACAGCATGCCGCGGCATTCCGGGCGCCCTGGCGCGCTCATCGCGCGCGAGCCGGCAACCGCTGCCGTTCACGCCGGTGGAAACGCACCGTGGACGCCCTGAAAGGCGCACCGGACAAGGCTCTCGCGCGCTGCCCGTGTGTCGGTGGAGCTTGGCGTGCGTGCTACCATTGTTCGCTAATGTGTATTCATCCATCCCGTCATTCGATCGAGCATCAATGAATTCCGAGACGCATTCCACGACACCGCCCGCAAGCATCACGATCGCTTCGCGGGAAAGCCGGCTTGCAATGTGGCAGGCCGAGCATGTGCGGTGTGCGCTGCACAAATTATATCCATCTTGCGACGTGAAAATCCTCGGAATGACGACGCGCGGCGATCAGATTCTCGATCGCACGTTGTCGAAGGTCGGCGGCAAGGGTCTCTTCGTGAAGGAGCTCGAAGCCGCGCTCGCGGATGGCCGCGCCGATCTCGCCGTGCATTCGCTCAAAGACGTACCGATGGAGCTGCCCGAAGGCTTCGCGCTCGGCGCCATTCTGGAGCGTGAAGATCCGCGCGATGCGTTCGTGTCGCCAGAATACGCATCGCTGGAAGCGTTGCCGGCGGGAAGCGTCGTCGGCACGTCCAGCTTGCGCCGCGAGGCGATGATCCGCTCGCGCTTTCCGCATCTCGACGTGCGTCCGCTGCGCGGCAATCTCGACACGCGGCTCGGCAAGCTCGATCGCGGCGAGTACGCGGCGATCATTCTCGCGGCGGCTGGTTTGAAGCGCCTCGGTCTCGAAGCGCGCATCCGGGCGCTGCTCGATCCGGCGGACAGTCTGCCGGCGGCGGGGCAGGGCGCGCTCGGCATCGAGATTCGCGCCGATCGCGCGGACATGGCCGCATGGCTCGCGCCGTTGCACGATGAAGCCACCGCGCTCGCGGTCGAAGCGGAACGCGCGGTGTCGCGCGCGCTCGGCGGCAGTTGCGAAGTGCCGCTCGCCGCGCACGCTGTCTGGCGCGACGGCGCGCTGCATCTGCGCGGCGCGGTGTCGATGCCCGATGGCCGTCGCGTGTTGCGTGCCGAAGAGACCGTCCGTTCGCCCGATCTCGCCGGCGCGCTCGCGCTCGGCAAGCGCGTATCGGCGGATCTCGAAGCGCAGGGCGCGATCGACATCGTCAATGCGCTCACGACGATGAGCCGCACGGACGGCCCGAACACCTCGCCCTCGGGGCCGAAGTCCTGATGGCGGGCGAGCGCCGCGCCATCGTCGTCGTCACGCGTCCGGGCGGACAGTCGTCCGCGTTGCTCGCGCTGCTGACGAACGCCGGATTCGGTACGCTGGAATTTCCGCTCATCGACATCGCGCCCGTCGACGACGACGCGCCGCTGCGCGCCGCGCTCGACGAGCTTTATCTGCCGCCGAACGCGGCTGGCCCCGAACGCTACGCGCTCGTCGTGTTCGTGTCGCCGAATGCGATCGATCATGCGTTCAGCCGGCTCGGCGCGCCGTGGCCCGTAGATCTGCCCGTCGCGGTCGTCGGTCCCGGCTCGGTCGCGGCGCTCGCGCGCCAGGGCGTGCACGGGCCTTCGCATCGCGTGATCAGCCCGTCGACGGAAGATGCCGATCCGCGCTTCGATTCCGAAGCGCTCTATGCGGCCATCGAAGCGCATTTCGGCACGACCGGTCTGAAAGGCAAGCGCGTACTGATCGTGCGTGGCGACGGCGGCCGCGAATGGCTCGCGGAGCGGCTCGCCGAAGCGGGCGCGAAGGTCGAGAAGGCGACGGCGTATCGCCGCGTGCTGCCCGAACCGTCGATGCAGAAATGGGAGCGCATCCACGCGCTGCTGGCGGGCGAGCCCCAGGCGTGGCTTTTGACCAGCTCGGAAGGCGTGCGCAATCTCGCCGAGCTCGCGCACGAACATCTCACCGCCGACGAAATCGCGCGCCTGAAGCGCGCGCCGCTCGTGTGCCCGCATCCGCGCATCGCCGAAGCCGCGCGGGGAGCGGGTTTTGATAGGATTACGGTGTCCGGCGCGGGCGACGAACGCATCGCACATTCGCTGGCAGCGCTGTTCCCGGCCGTAGTAGAAACGCAACGCGATTCGGAGGCTCACGCACGAGCGAGCGCATCGAGTTCGATCCAGGGTTCGATCCATTCGACATCCGCGCCGACGGACGCCAATCCGGCCACCGCGCCGGCTCACCAAACGGCCTATGAAACGGCTCAATCACGCATGACTGATTCGAACGATTCCAAGAAAGCTTCACCTCAGCCGAACGTGACACCGCCTTTGCCGCCGAACACGCCGTTCACGCCTTTCGAGCAGCAGAAGCGTCGCGGCGGCGTGGGCATCGTGTTGTTGTGGCTCGTCGTCGTCATTCTGGCGGTGGCCGCGGGCGCTGGCGCGTTCGTGCTGAACCGCAAGTTCGACCGCGCCGGCGCGCAACTGTCGCAACGTGTCGCCCAAGCCGACGAGCAGAACGCCGATCTGCGCGCGAAGGCCGATCAGGCCGCGAGCGCGACCACCGCGCTCAACACGCAGATCATCCAGCTCCAAGGCAAGCTCGCCGACGCCGAAGCGCACAGCCAGGCGCTGCAGCAGCAGTATCAGGATCTCGCGAGCAATCGCGACGACTGGACCGTCGCCGAAGTCGAGCAGATTCTGTCGAGCGCGAGCCAGCAGTTGCAACTGACCGGCAATGTGCAGCTTGCGCTTTTCGCGCTGCAAAGCGCCGACGAGCGCCTTGCTTCGACCACCGGCCCGCAAGTGGTGGCGATCCGCAAGGCGATCGCGGCGGACATCGACAAGCTCAAGTCCGCGCCCACCACCGATCTCACCGGTCTCGCGATCAAGCTCGACACGGCCATCGACCAGATCGGCCAGTTGCCGCTTGCCGGCGAAGCGCCGATCGCGCCCGCCCGCGCGCAGGCCGCCAAGCCCGCCGATAGCGCATCGATTGCGGCGGCGACCGGCGAGCCGCGCTGGAAGGTGCTGTGGCGTCAGATCACGAGCGGCATCGGCCAGCAGTTGTCGAGCCTCGTATCGGTGCGGCGCATCGACAGCGCGGACGCCATGCTCACATCGCCCGATCAGGGTTACTTCGTGCGCGAGAACGTGAAGCTGCGCCTTTTGTCCGCGCGCCTGTCGCTGCTCTCGCGCAGCGAGCCGACGCTCAAGTCGGACCTGCACGCCGCCGACGCCGCGCTCGCGCGCTACTTCGACGCATCGTCCAAAAAAGTGCAGGCCGTGCGCGATCTCGTGAAGCAGGTCGATCAGGCGTCGCTCGCCGTCGCCGTGCCGAATCTGAACGCGAGCCTTGCCGCCGTCCATCAGTTCAAGCGAGGCGGATGATGACGATTCGTGGACTCATCTGGCTCGCGCTGCTGTTCGCCGTCGCGGTGATCGTCGCGACCGTCGGCGGTTTCAACGGCGGACAGATTCTGCTCGTGATGCCGCCGTACCGCGTGGACGTGTCGCTCAACCTGTTCGTGGTGGCGCTCGTCGTGCTGTTCATCGTGCTCTACGGCATCATTCGCGCGGTGCGCGGCGTGTGGAAAATGCCTTCGCGCGTCGCCGCATACCGCGCGCGTAGCAAGCTCGCGAAGGCGAATGCTTCGTTGCGCGATGCGATCGGGCATCTGTACGCCGGGCGTTTCTCGAAGGCCGAGAAAGCGGCGCGCGATGCGCTTTCCGCCGACGCCAACAAGGGCGCGGCGGGGCTCATCGGCGCGAACGCGGCGCATCGTCTGCACGAGTACGCGCGCCGCGACGAATGGCTCGGGCAGGTTGCCGGCGCGGACTGGCAGGACGCGCGCCTGATGGCGACCGCCGACATGCGCGCCGATGGCCGCGACGCCGACGGCGCACTCGTCGCGCTCACCGAGATGCAGGCGCAGGGCGGCCGGCGCATCCACGCGCAGCAGATCGCGCTGCGCGCGCAGCAGCAGTTGAAGAACTGGGGCGAGGTGCTGAAGCTCGTGCGCATGCTGGAAAAGCGCGAGGCGCTGCATCCGGCGGTCGCGGTGCGGCTGCGTCAGGTGGCGGCGGAAAACCTGCTGCGCGACCGGCGTCACAATCCGGATGCGCTGCTCGAACTGTGGCAGTCGCTCTCGGTGGCGGAGCGCCAGTCGCCGCGTCTCGCCGACCTCGCCGCCGAATTGCTGATCGCGCTCGATCGCCGCGCGGAGGCGAAGAAGATCGTCGAGGATGCGCTCGCGCACAACTGGGACGCGCGCCTCTTGCGGCGCTATCCGGATTGCGTCGTCGGCGGCGATGCCTTCCCGCTGATCCAGCGCGCCGAAGCGTGGCAGAAGGAGCGCACCGAAGACGCCGATCTGCTCTTCACGCTCGGGCGGCTGTGCCTGCATCAACAGCTGTGGGGCAAGGCGCAAGCGTTCCTCGAATCGGCGCTCAAGCTCGCCGATACCGAAAACAACGAGCCGCTCAAGATCCGCACGCATCGCGCGCTTGCCCGTCTGCACGAGCAACTGGGTGACCCGGAGAAGGCGGCGGAGCATTACCGCGCGAGCGCGCTGGCGATGAACATCGTCTGATACGCAACGCTTCGGGCGTTTCGACGAAAGAGCCGCATGACGAACGTTCATGCGGCTCTTTCTTTTTCGGCGCGGGTTTTGCGCTGTCTGTACGCCAGCGCACGGCTATTGATCGGATTACATGATCTAGTTCGTCTCTAACAATTTGAATGATGGCGCGCGCATTCGCTGGTCGCTGCCATCGGACACGGAGGCGCAGTGAAACGACGGCTTCATACGTTCATCGGACTCGCGCTCGCTGTCTTTCTGTCGTGGCCCGATACATCGCACTATTTCGCGCAGGGCGTCATCACCAGCGCGCCGTGGACCGGCACCTGGGCGGCCTCGCCCGACGTCACGGGCGATCCCGGCTTCAACAACCAGACGATCCGCCACATCGTGCATACGAGCATCGGCGGCACGGCGGCGCGGTTGACATTTTCCAACCTTTTCGGCGCGCAGCCGGTCACGCTGGGCGACGTGCATATTGCTCGCCGTGCGAGCGGCGCGCGCACGATCGCCGGCACCGATAAGCCGGTGAGGTTCAATGGGCAGCCGTATGTGACGATTGCCGCGGGCGGCACGGTGCAAAGCGATGCCGTCGCGTTCGAGGTGCCGGCCCTCGCGGACCTCGCCATCAGCTTCCATGTTCCGTCGAAGACGCCGCCGCGCTCGACCGGCCACATGCAGGGCTTGCAGGACAACTACATCGCGCCCGGCGACGTCAGCGCCGACACCGAGTTCAAGGCCGGCGTCGTGAACGCGGCGGGCGAGCAGTCGTACTACTTTCTGACTGCCGTCGACGTGATGAACGCCGCTGCGACGGGCGCGATCGTGACGTTCGGCGCGTCGCTCACGGATGGCTTCGCGTCCACGCCCAACACGAACCGCCGCTGGCCGAACCGGCTCGCGGAGCGGCTGAACCGTGCGGGCATGACGGTCGGCGTGCTGAATCAGGGCATCAGCGGAAACAATCTCTTCACGGACAGCAACGGCCAGGCCGGCTTGACGCGCTTTGCCCGCGACGTGCTCGGACAGACCAACGTGAAGTGGGTGATCATTTCCGACGACGCGGTGAACAATCTCATCAGCGGCGATCCACCGGCCGCGCAGCGGATCATGGACGCCTATCAGCAACTCGTGTGGCAGGCGAATCAGGCGCACGTGATGGCGGTCTGCTCGACGCTCACGCCCATCGAAGGCCTGGATGCATGGACGCCTGACATCGAGAACACGCGCCAGACGGTAAACGCCTTCCTGCGCGATCAGAAAAGCAGCGGTTGCGACGCCGTGCTCGATCAGGCCGCGGCGCTGGGCGATCCGCCGGGCAGCGGCAATTCCTCCGCCTTCGTGCGGCTCTACAACAGCGGCGACGATCTGCATCCGAACGACGCGGGCATGCAGGCGATCGCCAATGCAGCCGACCTGTCGTGGTTCTCCGCGCTGCCGCGAATCAGTTCGGCGAGCGCGTGCGGCCGCCTCTCGATGGGTGAGGGCATGGCGATGGGCGGATCGCTTCCGGCGTGCAGCGGCAACGTGCAGTTGAACGTGCAGGGAGACGGCTATCTCGTCGCGGTGCTGAACGGCACGGCGATCTGGTCATCGAAGGTGAGCGGCACGCCGGGCGTCGAGTTGCGCATGCAGGAGGACGGCAATCTGGCCATGTACGACAGCAATGGCGCGATGGTCTGGCAGACGCGCACCAACGTTCCCGGCTCGTACGCGTTGATTCAGAAGGACGGGCATCTCGTCATCTATTCGCCGCAGGGCACGGCGCTGTGGTCGAGCGCGGGTTGACCGGCACGGGCCGCGGCACGACCTGACGCGGATCAGTACGTGGGAACCGCGGGATCGACCTGACGCGACCATGCATCGATGCCGCCGTACAGGTTGAACATCTGCGTGAAGCCGCGCGATTCCAGGAACATCGCCACCTGAGCGCTACGCGCGCCGTGATGACAGATGCAGACGATCTGCGCTTCGTCGTCGAGCTCCTCGCTGCGCGCGGGGATATCGCGCATCGGAATCGACACGATGTTCGCCATCTGCGCCGTCTGGATCTCCCAGGGCTCGCGCACGTCGAGCAGAACGGGAGCGGGGCGCGAAGCATCCGCGAGCCACGCGGCGAGTTCGGGTGCGGTGAGGTTTTGCATGGGGATTCCGGCAAGACGCGCGATGACCGGCCAGCCGGCACCGCGCTTTCGGCTTAGAACTTGAAAAGCGAAGGATGCACCGCGTTTTTCAGCGGCGCGACGAGCGTTTCGAACACATCCGACACGCGGAACTGTTTTTCATCCACGCGCGTGATGATCTGCGCCTTCATGACCGGCGCCGCGCCGACGAACGCCGCGATGCGCCCGCCGATCTTCAGTTGTTCCAGAAATTCCTGCGGAATGACCGGCAGCCCGCCCGACACGCAGATCACGTCATAGGGCGCGCCCTGATTCCAGCCACGCGCGCCGTCGCCGGTGATCACGTCCACGTTCGTCACGCCGTTCGCCGCGAGATTCTGCTTCGCGAAATCGGCGAGTTCCGGCGCGATTTCGACCGTCCTCACGCTGCGGCCGAGATGCGCGAGCAGCGCCGCCATGTAGCCGGAACCCGTGCCGATTTCCAGCACGGTTTCGCCCTTGTGCACCGCGAGCTCTTGCAGGACGCGCGCTTCGACCTTGGGCGCGAGCATGCGCTCGCCGCCGGGCAGCGGAATTTCGAGGTCCGCGAAAGCGATGTTGCGGTACGCGGCGGGAACGAAGTTCTCGCGCTTGACCATCGCGAGCAGGTTCAGCACGTCCTGGTCCAGCACTTCCCACGGACGAATCTGTTGCTCGATCATGTTGAAACGCGCTTGCTCGATGTTCATGTTCTGTGTGCGTAATGACGGCCGGAGGGCGACCGGAGCGGACGGCATCGCGGCCGGATGCGGGGCAGGAAAACTCCGCGATTGTAGCAAAAGGACGGGTTTTGCCGCCCGTTTCGCGCGCCGCGCCCGATGCGCCTAATGCGGCAGCCGGATATCGAACTTGTAGGTGACGAGGCGCGCGAGCAGGATGAACGCCGTCGACGCGAGCACGTTGTAGATCGTGTCGACGTCGAGCCGCTCGAGCCCGAGATAGATCCAGCAGCCGGCGAACGCGCAGACCGCGTAGGGGCGCGAGTCGCGCAGGATCAGCGGGATTTCGTTGCAGAGCACGTCGCGCAGGACGCCGCCGAACACGCCGGTCACGACGCCCATCATCGTCGCGGTGAAGGCGGGCATCTGCGCGTCGAGCGCGATCGACGTGCCCGAGACGCTGAAGAGGCCGAGCCCGATCGCATCGGTGACGAGCAGCGCGCGCTGATCGAAGAGACGCGAGGTCACGCGCAGGAAGAGCGGCGCGAAGATCGCCATCGCGAAGATGAAGAGCACGTAATCCTGATGCTCGACCCAGTAGAACGGGCGGCGCGAGAGCAGCACGTCGCGCACCGTGCCGCCGCCGAACGCGGTGACGAGCGCGACGAGAAACGCGCCGACCGCGTCGAGCCGGCGTTTGCGGGCTTCGAGGAGTCCGGAGAAGGCGTACGCGAAAATCGCGAGCGCCTCCATGATGGCTATGGCGAGGTTGAGTCTAGGATGCACTGTCCGGCCCCGGATCTGAGTTCGTCGCGGGGCCTTTGTGCGGCGTCTTGTCCTGCGGATGATTGTGATGCCGCGGCGCGCCGCCCGGCTGCAGCAGCACGAGCACCGCGCCCGCGCCGCCGTCGTGCGGCCGGGCCTGGCAGAACGCGATCACCTCCGACTTCTGCACGAGCCACGCGCGCACCTTGCCCTTCAGCACCGGCGCCTTGCCGATGGACCCGAGCCCCTTGCCATGAATCACGCGCAGGCAACGCAAACCGCGCTTCACGGCTTCGCGGATGAACTCCGCGAGCGCCTCGCGCGCTTCCTCGCGACGCATGCCGTGCAGATCGAGCTGCGCCTGCACGATCCACGCGCCGCGCCGCAGCTTCCTCACGACTTCCTGACTGATGCCGGGACGGCAGTAGGACAGTGTTTCATCGACATCGAGCAGGCTTTCCGGGTCGTATTCGTCGGACAGCGCTTCCTGCAACACGGCTTCCTCGTCGCGGCGGCTTTGCAGCGGCTCGGGCGGCGGCGGCACGCGCGTGAGGGTCGTGCGCGGCGGCGTCTTGAGGGGCTCGACTTCGCCGATCGCGCGGCGGAACTCGTCGGCATCCGCGACGGCTTCGCGTTGCGCGCGCGCCGCCGCCACGCGCTGCACTTCGCGTTTTTCGGCATCGGCCTTCAGCGCGCTTTTCAGCGATGACAGCCCCGAGAGGCCATCGCGCTTCACTGCCGCGGCGAGCTCGCGCGCGTCGGCCGGTTTGCTTGCGGCGGGGGCGACAGGGCGCGGCACAGGTTTTTGCCGGGCTTTCGGGTCGTTGGGGTGAGGAAGATTCTTCGGCATCGTTCGGCCAGCGGAAATCGTCGGAATCGGGTTCACGCGGGTTTCAAGCGCGGCGCGCCGGAACAAAAACGGGCCAGCGGCGCGAACCGTGGCCCGTTGTCGACAGCGCGTTTTACGCGAGATGGCCGATGTCCATTTTACCGGCTCGTCGCGTGTCGCCGGCCTCGAAAGATCGATCAGCGATCCGCTTCGTGGCTCATCGAGTGCGGCGTCGGCGTCTCGTTGATGGTCTCGAGATAGCGCTGCGCGTCGAGCGCGGCCATGCAGCCGGTGCCCGCGCTCGTGATCGCCTGGCGATAGACATGATCCTGCACGTCGCCCGCCGCGAACACGCCCGCGATGCTCGTCGCCGTGGCGTCGCCGCTCGTGCCGCCCTTCGTGATGATGTAGCCGCCCTTCATTTCGAGCTGGCCCGCGAAAAGATCGGTGTTCGGCTTGTGGCCGATCGCGACGAACACACCTTGCAGCGCGATGTCCGTGGTCGTGCCGGTTTGCGTGTCCTTGACGCGCAGCCCGGTGACGCCTGTGTTGTCGCCGAGGACTTCGTCGAGCACGTGGTTCCATTTGATTTCGACGACGCCTTCCTTTTCCTTCGCGAGCAGGCGGTCGATGAGGATCGGCTCGGCGCGGAACTTGTCGCGGCGGTGCACGACCGTCACTTTCTTCGCGATGCCCGCGAGATAGATCGCTTCCTCGACGGCCGTGTTGCCGCCGCCGATCACGGCGACTTCGCCGTTGCGATAGAAGAAGCCGTCGCAGGTCGCGCAGGCGGACACGCCCTTGCCCATGAACGCTTCTTCGGACGGTACGCCGAGATATTGCGCCGATGCGCCCGTCGCGATGATGAGCGAATCGCACGTGTACTCGCCCGAGTCGCCGATGAGGCGCATCGGACGCTCGTTGAGCTTCGCCGTGTGGATGTGATCGAAGACGATGTCGGTGTTGAACGCGCGCGCGTGTTCTTCGAGACGCTGCATCAGTTCGGGGCCCTGGACGCCCGAGGGATCGCCCGGCCAGTTCTCGACGTCCGTGGTGGTCATCAGCTGGCCGCCTTGTGCAAGGCCCGTGATGAGCAGCGGCGACAGGTTCGCGCGCGCGGCGTAGACGGCGGCGGAGTAGCCGGCGGGGCCGGAACCGAGAATCAGCACTTTGGCGTGTTTGGGCGAAGACATGATGATGGTCCGTTATTGATGGTCAGCTCGGAAGCACGCGTTGTGTCTGCGATGCAGCAATATCGACGCAAAACAGTGACGGCAAAGACGCGCCAAGGCTTCCGCTGAACCGTATTTAGGTGCAAAAGGGGGATTATAAAGGCCGATGGAAAAGCCTTCCGAGTGAACCTTTCAATCGGATTGATAGGTGAAGCGCAAAGATTCGGGCACATGACGCAGGCGTGACGAGTGTTACAGGTTGCAAGAAGCCGTCCGTTTTTGCGCCTTTCACTGCAATGCAGCGTTTACAATAGGCCACCGTTCCATGCGGCCCTGCGCGAGACGCGGGTGGCCGCAAGAAAGCGACACCGAATCAATGGCCAAAGCTACTTATTCCGCGAGCCCGCAGGCATTGCCGCACCGCATGTCGCGGCTCTTCACCGAGATTCGATGGATTCTCCAGGTCGCCCTCGGACTGTTCCTCGTGATGGCGCTCCTCTCGTACAGCCGCAAGGACCCGAGCTGGACGCACGCCGTGAGCGTCGATCACTTTTCGAACTGGGCGGGGCGCGTCGGCGCGTACACGTCGGATATTCTGCTGCTCGTCTTCGGGCTGTCTTCGTACTGGCTGATCGTGCTGCTCGCGCGGCGCATCGTCGCGAATTATCGAAGAATCACACAGCCGCCCGCCGTGGATGAAGACGCGCCCAGAGACCGCACCTGGCTCGCCGAAGCCTTCGCGTTCGTGCTCGTGCTGCTCGCGAGCGACGGCATCGAGGCGCTGCGCATGTGGTCGCTCAAGGTCCAGTTGCCGCGCGCGCCGGGCGGCGTGGTTGGCGACGTCGTCGCGCGCCACGTCTCGCATGCGCTCGGCTTCACCGGCGCGACGCTGTTTCTTTTGATCGCGCTCGCGATCGGCCTCTCGCTCTATTTCCGCTTCTCGTGGCTGTCCGTGTGCGAAAAGATCGGCGACGGCATTCTGAACGCGATCACCGGCGCGCAACTGCGCCGCGAAGCCGGACGCGACCGCAAGCTCGGCGAAGCGGCCGCTTCGACACGCGAAGTCAAAGTGGTGCGTTCGCGTGAAAAGAGCGAGGAGCACGAGCCGGTGATGATCGTGCCCGCGGCGCCCGCGCCCGCGCGCTCCGAGCGCGCCGAGAAGGAAAAGCAGGTGCCGCTCTTCAAGGATCTGCCGGGCGATTCCACCTTGCCGCCGCTCGCGTTGCTCGATCCGCCGCCGAAGACGCAGGAAACCATCGCCGCCGATACGCTCGAATACACGTCGCGCCTCATCGAGAAGAAGCTGAAGGATTTCGGCGTCGATGTGAGCGTCGTGGCCGCGTATCCGGGGCCGGTCGTCACGCGCTATGAAATCGAGCCGGCGACGGGCGTGAAGGGCAGTCAGATCGTCGGGCTCGCGAAGGATCTGGCGCGCTCGCTGTCGCTCGTGTCTATTCGCGTCGTCGAGACGATTCCGGGCAAGAATTTCATGGCGCTCGAATTGCCGAATCAGCGGCGTCAGACGGTCAAGCTCTCCGAAATTCTCGGCTCGGAGGTCTACGCGAACGGCGCATCACCGCTGACGATGGGCCTCGGCAAGGACATCGGCGGCAATCCGGTCTGCGCCGATCTCGCGAAGATGCCGCACTTGCTGGTCGCCGGCACGACGGGCTCGGGCAAGTCGGTCGGCATCAACGCGATGATTCTCTCGCTCTTGTATAAGGCGAGCGCGGATCAGGTGCGCCTCATCCTCATCGATCCGAAGATGCTCGAAATGAGCGTCTACGAAGGCATTCCGCATCTGCTGTGTCCGGTCGTCACCGACATGCGGCAGGCCGGCCACGCGCTCAACTGGGCGGTCGCGGAGATGGAACGCCGCTACAAGCTGATGAGCAAGATGGGCGTGCGCAATCTCGCGAGCTTCAACACGAAGATCGACGAAGCGAAGAAGCGCGACGAAAAGATTCCGAACCCGTTCAGCCTCACGCCGGATGATCCCGAGCCGCTCACGCGCCTGCCGAACATCGTCGTCGTGATCGATGAATTGGCCGACCTGATGATGGTCGTCGGCAAGAAGGTCGAAGAGCTGATCGCGCGGATCGCGCAGAAGGCGCGCGCGGCGGGCATCCATTTGATTCTCGCGACGCAGCGTCCTTCGGTCGACGTGATCACCGGGCTCATCAAGGCGAACGTGCCGACGCGCATGGCGTTCCAGGTGTCGTCGAAGATCGATTCGCGCACGATTCTCGATCAGCAGGGCGCGGAATCGCTGCTCGGAATGGGCGACATGCTCTATCTGCCGCCGGGCTCCGGCTTGCCCGTGCGCGTGCACGGCGCGTTCGTGTCGGACGAGGAAGTGCATCGCGTCGTCGACAAGTTGAAGGAGCACGGCGAGCCGAACTATATCGAAGGCATTCTAGAAGGCGGTCTCGCAGGCGATGGCGACGAAGGCTCGGCGGGCGCGGGCGGAACCGGCGGCGCCGACGGCGAGTCGGATCCCCTGTACGACCAGGCGGTCGAGGTCGTCATCAAGAACAAGCGCGCGTCCATCTCGCTGGTGCAGCGGCATTTGCGCATCGGCTACAACCGCGCGGCGCGCCTGCTCGAACAGATGGAAAACTCGGGACTCGTGTCGGCGATGTCGTCGAACGGGAATCGCGAGATCCTCGCGCCGGCGCGCGACGGGGAATGACGCGCGCGTCCAAACGGAGAACACAACGATGAAGCAATATACGGGGAATCCCTTTACGAAGGCGTTCGGCGCGGCGATCGTGTCGGCGTCGATGCTTTTCGCATCGCATGCTTTCGCGAGCGGCACGGAGCAGTTGAAAGCGTTCGTGTCGCAGGTTCGCGCGGCGCGCGGCGACTTCACGCAGCAGGAAATCAAGGCGCCGGGCAAGACGAACAGCGGCGCGACGTCGAACGCGGTGCCGACCAAGGGCGCGACGTCCAGCGGCACGTTCATGTTCGCGCGGCCGGGCAAGTTCATTTGGTCGTATCAGAAGCCGTATTCGCAAGTCCTTCAGGCCGACGGCGACAAGCTCTACGTCTACGACAAGGATCTGAACCAGGTCACCGTGCGCACGCTCGGCGGCGTGCTCGGCGCGAGCCCGGCGGCGATTCTCTTCGGCAGCAACGATCTGGACAAGAACTTCACGCTCCGCGACGCGGGCGAGAAGGGCGGCATCGACTGGCTGGAGCTCACGCCGAAGTCGAAGGACACGCAGTTCGAGACGGTCGGCATCGGCTTCAAGGACGGCAATCTGCAGGCGATGGAACTGCACGATGTCTTCGGCAACGTCACGCTGCTGACGTTCTCGAACATCCAGAAGAACCCGCCGATCAAGAGCGATACCTTCAAGTTCACCGTGCCGAAGGGCGCGGACGTGATCAACGGCTGATTCTCGCGGGGCGCTGATACGAAACAGCGCCCCGTTTCAATCGACGGCCGCGTGCGCCGCGGCCATGTCTTCCAGAAACGCATCGACGATTTCCCGTTTCGTGCTGCGCGCGCCGCGCGTGACCATCTGAAACGCGACGCGATAGCGCATCGTCTTCGGATGCAACGGCGCGAGCAGTCCTTCCTTCACATACGGCGCGGCGAAATGCTCGGGCAGATAACCTAGATGCCGGCCGGATAGCACGAGCATCGCGACGGCCTCCATGTTGTCCGCCACCGCGCCGATATGGCGCGGCATGAGCTCGCCGGCTTCGGGTAGCGGATAGCTGCGCCAGGCCCAGTCGTGCTCGAACGCCTGCGCCACGCTCACACGCCCGGCGCGCGCGAACAGCGGATGCTCGCGTGCGCAGTACGCGAGCTGGTCCTCCGCGAAAATTTCCGTGTAGTCGAGCGACGGCACGCGATGCCAGAAATAGCCGATCGCCATTTGAATCCGCTCCGCCAGCAGCATTTCTTCGAGCTCGCCCGGCGAGCGCACCAGCACGGCGATGCGCACCGATTCATCGCGTTGCCGGAAACGCGCGATGGCCTGACTGACGCGCGCGTTCGCGCTGACGGGCGTGTTGCCGATCATCCCCAGCGTGAGCGTGCCGACGAGCTTCTTGCCGACATTGCGCGCGGTCGAATCGAAGGTGTCGATGGCCGCGAGCAGCGTCCTGCACGCATCGACGAACTGCTCGCCGCGCGAAGTCAGCGCGAAGCCGCCGCGCCCGCGCTCGCAGAGCCGGTAGCCGAGCCGCGTTTCGAGCGTCGCGAGCTGCGTGCTGATGGTCGATTGCCCGACGTTGAGCGTCGCCTGCGCGGACGAGACGCCGCCCGCATCGACGATGGCGAGAAACACGCGGATCAGGCGCAGGTCGAGATCGGAAAGGTGAGTGAACATGCGTGGCGGCGATACATCGATAAATATCGATGTTAAGTTATTTTCTTCGCCATTTCATCTTCGTCGCAAGGCGGCTATTAATGGTCGGGTCGCAACAAAACATTCATTCGACGCCATGAATACGACTTCGCTTTTTGCACCCGCCGAGCACTTCGATTCGCACTTTCTCGAACAGCGTGCCGAGCGCCCGCAGCCGCTCTCGGGCAATCAGATGCCGCGCTGCGGCGGCATTACCACCATGATGCGCCTGCCGCACGTCCAGTCGGCCGAAGGGCTCGATGCGTGCTTCGTCGGCGTGCCGTTCGATCTCGGCACGTCCAACCGCACGGGCGCGCGCTTCGGGCCGCGTCAGGTGCGCAGCGAATCCGTGCTGCTGCGCCCGTACAACATGGCGACGCGCGCCGCGCCCTTCGACTCGCTGCGCGTGGCCGATATCGGCGATGTCGCGATCAATCCGTACAACCTGCTCGATTCGATCGACCGCATCGAGCGCGCTTATCGCGAGATCCTGAAGCACGGTTGCAAGCCGCTCACGCTTGGCGGCGACCACACCATCGCGCTGCCGATCCTGCGCGCGATTCACGCAAAGCATGGCAAGGTCGGGCTGATTCATATCGACGCACACGCGGACGTCAACGACACCATGTTCGGCGAGAAGATCGCGCACGGCACGCCGTTTCGCCGCGCGGTGGAAGAGGGCCTGCTCGATTGCTCGCGCGTCGTGCAGATCGGCCTGCGCGGCACGGGCTACGAAGCTGGCGATTTCGACTGGTGCCGCGAACAGGGCTTTCGCGTCGTGCAGACAGAGGAGTGCTGGAACAAGTCGCTCGCGCCGCTGATGGAAGAAGTGCGCGCGCAGATGGGCGACGGCCCGGTCTACATCACGTTCGATATCGACGGCATCGATCCCGCGTTCGCGCCGGGCACGGGCACGCCGGAAATCGCCGGCCTGACGGTGCCGCAGGCGCTGGAGATCGTGCGCGGCGCGCGCGGACTGAATATCGTGGGCGCGGATCTGGTGGAAGTCGCGCCGCCGTATGACCCGTTCGGCACGACCGCGCTGCTCGGCGCGAACCTCGCGTTCGAACTGCTGTGCGTGCTGCCGGGCGTGGAATATCGGCCCTATCGTGCGGCGGGCGCGGCGAAATAGGGGTTACGCGTACGCGCGACGCCTTCCCGACACGAGCAGCAAATAGCACACCGCGCCGAGCGCGAGTGCGGGCAGCGTCGCGCCCAGATTGGGCAGCCATTGGTTGATCGCGTGATATGCGGCAATTCCGATGCCCCACGCGATGAACGCGCTCACGTGCCAGCCGCCTGAATAACCGTATCGGCCGTTGACATCGGCGAGCACGGCGGCGTCGATGCGACGCTTTCGCACGATGAAGTGATCCGCGAGCACGACGCCGAAGAGCGGCGCGAAAACCGAGCCGATGAGCAAAAGGAAGTTCTGATACTTGCCCATCGCGACGACGAGCGCGACGAGCGTGCATAGCGCGCCGAACGCGCACGACAGCATCGGCACGCTGGCGCGCGCCCAGAACGTGCCCGTCGATACGGCGGCGGAGTGGATATCGGCGAAGGCGTTGTCGATTTCATCGATCAGGATGAGGAACAGCGCGAGGCCGCCGCCCGCCTGCGCGAACGCGGTCGTCAGGAGCGCATCGCCGCCGCCCGCCGCGAGTCCGTAGATCGCGCCGAGCGCATAGAACCACAGGTTCGCGATGCCGTAGCCGAGCAGCGTGCCGCGAAACGCGCCGCCCGCGCTCTTGCCGAAACGCGTGTAATCGGCGATCAGCGGCAGCCACGAAAGCGGCATCGCGACGACGAGATCAATGCCCGCGCCGAACGCCATCTCGCCCGTGCCTGGCCGCGACATGAGCGCGGCGATATCGTGCTTCGCGAGCAGATTCCACGTGAGCCAGCCCGCGCCGCCGAGCAGGAGCCAGATGCCCCAGGTCCGCAGAAAGCGCCGCACGAAGGAGAGCGGGCCGCTCACCGCGAGCAGCGTCGCGAGCGCGCCGAAGATGAGCGTCCAGACGAGCGGCATCGAAAGATTGAAGGACTGTTTCGCGAGCGCATCGGCGGAATCTCGCATCACGATGATTTCGAACGAGCCCCAGCCGACGAGCTGAATCGCGTTCAGCACGGCCGGCACCGATGCGCCGCGCACGCCGAGCGTCGGCCGCAGCGACGACATCGCCGCGAGCCCCGTATCCGTGCCGATGACGCCCGCCAGCGCGAGCAGCACGACGCCGAGCACCGAGCCGATGACGATCGCCACGAGCGCGTGCGGCAGCGACAATCCCGGCACCAGCAGCGCGCCCGCCTGCGCGACGAGCAGCCCGATGCCGAGCGAAAACCACAGCGCGAAGGCGTCGCTCGTGCCGAACGCGCGCCGCTCGGGCGGCACCGGCGTGAGCGGCGCGTAAGTGGCGCGGTCGTCGTGTTGGCCGATAGTCTCTTGCTGCATGGGTTTGCGTCCCTATATTGTCGTGCCGGCTGAACGTGTCCGCACGCCCGGCTGTCATAATTGTCCGATTCTGCGGTCTGATCGCGCCGCGCGACAAGCTGGCCGAATGGCCGATGCCCACGCGCGCCGGAAAAGGGCAAGATTATCGCCGCGTTCGACTCAACTGCGCTCATCGAATGATGGCGCACCTTTGCGCATTCGTTGCGCCGACCAAGCACATGTTCGAAGAAAACCGTGGCACCGTTCCGCTCGCGGAGCGCTTGCGCCCCCGCACCATCGACGACGTGATCGGCCAGAAGCATCTGCTCGGCTCGAGCAAGCCGCTGCGCGTCGCGTTCGAATCGGGCGAGGCGCACTCGATGATTCTCTGGGGCCCGCCCGGCGTCGGCAAGACCACGCTCGCGCGCCTGATGGCCGATGCGTTTCACGCGCAATTCATCTCGCTCTCGGCGGTGCTGTCGGGCGTGAAGGACATTCGCGAGGCGGTGGAGATGGCGCAGATTCATCGCGCGAACGGGCATCAGACGCTCGTGTTCGTCGACGAAGTGCACCGCTTCAACAAGAGCCAGCAGGACGCGTTCTTGCCGCACGTGGAGTCGGGCCTGTTCGTGTTCGTCGGCGCGACGACGGAAAATCCGTCGTTCGAAGTGAACAGCGCGTTGCTGTCGCGCGCAGCGGTGTACGTCCTGAAAAGTCTCGATGCCGACGAACTGAAGGAACTGCTCGAACGCGCGACGAAGGACCTCGGCGGCCTCACGTTCACCGACGAAGCGCGCGACGCGCTCATCGGCTCCGCGGACGGCGACGGCCGCAAGCTGCTGAACAACCTGGAGATCGTCGCGCGCGCGGCGGCGCAGCAAAAGCAGACGGACGTCGACGGCGCGCTGCTCGGCACCGCCCTCGCGGAAAATCTGCGCCGTTTCGACAAGGGCGGCGACGCGTTTTACGATCAGATCAGCGCGCTGCACAAATCGGTGCGCGGCAGCAATCCGGACGCCGCGCTGTACTGGTTCTGTCGCATGCTCGACGGCGGCGCGGACGCGCGCTACATGGCGCGGCGCATCGTACGCATGGCGTGGGAGGATATCGGGCTCGCCGATCCGCGCGCCGCGCGCATCGCGCTCGATGCCGCCGAGACCTACGAGCGGCTCGGCTCGCCGGAAGGCGAACTCGCGCTCGCGCAGGCGCTCATTTATCTGGCTGTCGCGCCGAAATCGAACGCGGGATACAACGCGTACAACGAGGCGCGGCGCTTCGTCGGCAAGGATCAGTCGCGCGGCGTGCCCGTGCATCTGCGCAACGCGCCGACGAAGCTGATGAAGGAGCTCGGCTACGGCCACGAATATCGCTACGCGCACGACGAGCCCGACGCGTACGCCGCGGGCGAAACCTATCTTCCCGACGGCATGCGCGATCCGCACTGGTATCAGCCGACGCCGCGCGGGCTCGAGGGCAAGATCGGCGAAAAGCTCAGCCGCCTCGCCGAACTCGACGACGCCTGGCGGCGCGACCATCGCGACGACAAGAAGCGGTGAAATCCGCGCCGTTCGTTTCGCGCGGGCGCATCCGGCGTTTCGCTGAGCGGTGCGCCGATTGCGCACGTCGCCCGATGACCGTGCGCTAAAATCGGTCTTTCCGAATACTTAACAAAGCAGCCCCCATGCTCGACATACAACACCTCCGCAAAGACCTGGACGGCGTCGCGAAGCGCCTCGCCGATCGAGGCTACACGCTCGACGTCGCCGCGTTCGCCGCGCTCGAAGCCGAGCGCCGCGAGATCCAGACTCGCACCGAAGAACTGCAGGCGCGGCGCAACAGCCTGTCGAAGCAGATCGGCGCGATGAAGGGCCGCGGCGAGGACACGTCGGCGGTAATGGCGGAAGTGGGCGGCATCGGCGACA
Source organism: Caballeronia catudaia (assembly GCF_001544755.2). Classification (GTDB taxonomy): domain Bacteria; phylum Pseudomonadota; class Gammaproteobacteria; order Burkholderiales; family Burkholderiaceae; genus Caballeronia; species Caballeronia catudaia. The sequence goes on from NZ_FCOF02000020.1 coordinate 102,112, forward strand.
CCATGAAGGAATCGGCCGCGAAGCTGGATGATGTTCAGACGCGTTTGTCGGACCTGATGCTGACCGTGCCGAACCTGCCGCACGAAAGCGTGCCGGTCGGCAACGACGAGACGCAGAACGTCGAAGTGCGGCGCTGGGGCACGCCGCGCGCGTTCGACTTCGAGGTCCGCGATCACGTCGATGTCGGCGCGCCGCTCGGGCTCGACTTCGAGACGGGCGCGAAGCTGTCGGGCGCGCGTTTCACGCTGCTGCGCGGGCAGATTGCGCGGCTGCATCGCGCGCTCGCGCAGTTCATGATCGACACGCACACGGAGCAGCACGGCTATACCGAGGCGTACACGCCGTACATCGTGAATCCGGAGATTCTGTACGGCACGGGCCAGTTGCCCAAATTCGCCGACGACATGTTCCGCGTCGAGAAGGGCGGCGACGAGAACACGGTCACGCAGTACCTCATTTCGACGTCGGAAATTTCGCTGACGAACACGGTGCGCGACAGCATCCTCGAAGCGGACGCGCTGCCGGTGAAGCTCACCGCGCATTCGCCGTGCTTCCGCTCGGAGGCGGGCTCGTACGGGCGTGATACGCGCGGCCTGATCCGCCAGCATCAGTTCGACAAGGTCGAGATGGTGCAGGTCGTGTCGCCGGAACATTCCTATGCCGCGCTCGACGAGATGGTCGGCCAGGCGGAGACGATTCTGCAGAAGCTGGAATTGCCGTATCGCGTGATCACGCTGTGCACGGGCGACATGGGCTTTTCGGCGGCGAAGACGTTCGATCTGGAAGTGTGGCTGCCGGCGCAGAACACGTACCGTGAGATTTCAAGCTGCTCGAATACCGAGGCGTTCCAGGCGCGCCGGATGCAGGCGCGCTTTCGCAATGCGCAGGGCAAGCCTGAGTTCGTGCATACGCTGAACGGCTCGGGGCTGGCGGTCGGGCGTACGCTCGTCGCGGTGCTGGAGAATTTTCAGAACGCCGATGGATCGGTGACGATTCCGGCCGTTTTGCGGCCTTATATGCGCGGCGCGGAACGCATCGAAGTGTCCACATCTGTTTGACATCTATTTGCAAAAATGGGCTTGGAAAGGTCGGAAGAGTTCGATATACTTTCGTTCTTCGTTGAGCAACGACCGGCTTGACGAAGGCCAGCTAGCTGGTAGTCGGAGAGGTGGCAGAGTGGTCGAATGTACCTGACTCGAAATCAGGCGTACGGTTTTCCCGTACCGTGGGTTCGAATCCCACCCTCTCCGCCAAAATCTAAAAACCCCGCAAGTCGTTAAGGCTTGCGGGGTTTTGTTTTTGCGGGCTCCGGCGGGGCGGAGGGGGAATGGCCGACGCGCTATTTCGGAATCGAGTAACAAATCGGTCTATCTCCGCGCACGCGGAGAAACGGTTTGAGCGGGCAGATTCCCGCCGCCTACGCGAGTCTATCTCCGCGCACGCGGAGGAACCCTCGCGGCATACACGCCGAGGATCACGCCCGCAGGGTCTATCTCCGCGCACGCGGAGGAACCACTGGCTGTCCATGTTGTGCGGCGCGCGCCACGGGTCTATCTCCGCGCACGCGGAGGAACCGGCGGTCTTATGACGTTCGTCAATACGCTGGCGGGTCTATCTCCGCGCACGCGGAGGAACCCCTAGATCATAACCGCATGATCCAAAAGGCCAAATCGCCAAACCCATCCGCGACGACATGCCTCAAGTCGTACACCTCGCAATATCAAACCTGAGCTCCGGCTCCGGCACACCCCCATCATCACTCGACGACTGCTGCACCTTCACCACCGACCCATAAACCGAAGGCGTCAGCGTCACGAGCCACGCATTCGATCCGACGATCAACTCCGCCGAACCTTGGTCGCGTCTTGCTTGAGCAGAAGGAATCATCCGCTGCAAACAACTCGATATATCCGATGCCGCCCGTGCCGACGACACATGAATCACGGGCTTCGAAGCGCGCAGTTCCGGCTCGCTCGTCGAACTGCAAGCGCCGAGGGCGGCGAGGCCCGACGACATCGCGCAAAGGAGAGCAAATCGATGCAAGGTCATAACGTTCCGGCGAATTCGAATTCGCGCCACTAAAACACAAACAGCCACACATCACAAGGGCGAACGGCCCTCGCGCTGACCAATAACCAACGCAAGAAAGGCCGCGAAATGCAGCGCACAAGCGGCTCTACAGGGGGCGGCGCTTCGCGGGAGTGCTATCATCGGCCCCATTGTCCTCATGCGCGGCCTGCCGAAAACAGCCGCAAACAGCCGCGAAAACGCGCGCATGAGGCAGCAAACCCATCGCACTGCTCAATGGCCATCACGCTCAAGACACCCGCAGACATCGAAAAGTTGCGCATCTCCGGCCGCATGGCCGCCGAAGTCCTCGCGATGATCGCCGAACACGTCCGCCCGGGCGTCACCACCGATGAACTCGACGCCGTCTGCAACCGCTTCATCGTCGACGACCTGAAGGCGATTCCCGCCAACGTCGGATACATGGGCTTTCCGAAGACGATCTGCACGTCGGTGAATCACGTCGTGTGCCACGGCATTCCCGGACCGAAAGAGTTGAAGGACGGCGACATCATCAACATCGATGTCGCGATCATCAAGGACGGCTACTACGGCGACACGAGCCGCATGTACTACGCCGGCACGCCGGGCGCAGACGCCCGCCGCCTCACCGAGACCACCTACGAAGCGATGGTCGCCGGCATGCGCGAAGTGCGTCCTGGCGCGACGCTCGGCGACGTCGGCGCAGCGATCCAGAGCGTCGCGCATCGCGAAGGCTTTTCCGTGGTGCGCGAGTATTGCGGCCACGGCATCGGCCGCGTCTATCACGAAGATCCGCAAGTACTGCACTACGGCCAGCGCGGCGCGGGCCTGCGTCTGAAGCCGGGTCTCGTCTTCACCATCGAGCCGATGATCAACGCGGGCCGCGCGGCCACGCAGCAATCACGCGACGGCTGGACCGTGACGACCAAGGACCGCTCGCTTTCGGCGCAATGGGAGCACATGGTGGCCGTGACCGACGATGGCTTCGAACTGCTCACGCCGTGGCCGGACGGCACCGGCGCCTATGCAGCACCTTGAGAAGCACAATGAGCACCGCAGGCAAGACCCGTGTGCGTTGTAAAGCACTTTCCGGGATTTAGGAATTGACGGGTTCGCCCGTTCGGTTGAAGCTATGCCAATGGCCCGCGCGCCGGACCGGCCGACAGAGCCGCACGCGCATGAGAGCCCGAAAGCCAGAGAGAAATAGTCTGCATGAGCGCACGCATGAGTCCCTCATTGACCGTCAGCCGCATCGCCGCGCAACACGGTTCGGTTTTGCGCGAGCTTCGCACCGCGTCACTGCGCGAAGCGCCGTACGCTTTCGGCGAAACCCTCGAAGATGCGCTGCTCGTCGACCCGTCGTCGTTCGACCAGACCGCCGCGCTGCACGCGAACTCACCGCGGCTCGCGACGTTCCTGCTCTACACGGAAGGTCATCCCTGCGGCCTCGTGCATGCGTACATCGAAGAGACGCCGGACGAGCGCGCGTTCGTGAGCGCGCTGTGGGTGGCGCCCGCCGTGCGGCATCTGCGCGGCGGCGAGCTGCTTGTGAACGTCGCTTCCCAATGGCTCGCCGGGCAGGGCGCCGCCGAGGTGCATGCGTGGATCTCCGAGGAAAATCGCACCGCGATGCGCTTCTACGAGCGTCTCGGTTTCGGGCCCACGGGCGACCGCCGCGCGATGCCGTCTCACGAGCAGGAAGCCGAGTCGCTCTTCGTGCGTCACATGCATGCCGAGGACGACGCCTGATACGCGTCCGTGCATGCGGTGCGTCCGCTTCCCGCGTGCCCATCGGGGCGAACTTCGCGCACACACTTCCCGCTTTCGATAGCTGAAATCGGTCCTAAAAATTATGGCCGTGTGCGACAACGCCTGTAAAATACGCAAAATTTTTGGCCGTTCCTATGTCGCTCAACAAAACGCCCTTCTTCGAACTGCGCAGCGGCTCCGTCGACACGCTTCTCTTCGTCGTCAAGACTCCCGACCTCGATGCCCTGCGCGCTGAACTCACGCGGCGCTTCGAGGCGACTCCCGAATTCTTCGCAGGCGATGTCGTCGCCATCGACGTGCGCCGTCTCGCCGAACAGGAGCGTCTCTCGCTCGCCGACCTCGAAGCGTTGCTGAAGAGCGTGCGCATGCGTCCGATCGGCGTCGTCGCGCTGCCGGCGCAGACGTGGGCGATTCAGTGGGCGAACGAAGGCGGCCTGCCGATTCTCGAAGCGCGCGACAGGCGCGGCGCGCCGAAACCCTCGGCCGACGAAGCGAAGCCGAACACCGAAGCCGCCGCCGTGATCGAGGCGGCGGTCGCCAAGGAGCCGCCGCCCGCGACGCTGCCGCAACCGGCGACCATCATCGATCGTCCGCTGCGTTCGGGCCAGCAGGTCTACGCGAAGGGCGATCTCATCGTGCTCGGGCTCGTGTCGCACGGCGCCGAGGTCATCGCCGAAGGCAATATCCATATCTATGCGCCGTTGCGTGGCCGCGCGCTCGCGGGCGTGCACGGCAATCTCGACGCGCGCATCTTCTGCACCTGTCTCGAGCCGGAACTGATCTCCATCGCGGGCATCTATCGGACGACCGAGAACCCGCTGCCGGCCGATGTGCTGAGCAAAGCGGTGCAGATCTGGCTGAGCGACGAAAAACTCATGATCGAACCGCTGCGTCTGACCTGACGAGTTGTATCGGCTCGCGCGCCCGATGCCCTGGCGCGCGCTTGAAGGCAACGCGAGCGGACCTATTGACGAACACAAGGTACTTGTATGGCAAAAATCATTGTGGTGACTTCGGGGAAGGGCGGCGTCGGCAAGACGACCACCAGCGCGAGCTTCGCATCGGCGCTCGCATTGCGCGGCCACAAGACGGCCGTGATCGACTTCGACGTCGGTCTTCGCAATCTCGACCTCATCATGGGTTGCGAACGCCGCGTGGTGTACGACCTGATCAACGTCATTCAGGGCGAAGCGAATCTGCATCAGGCGCTCATCAAGGACAAGAAGTGCGAGAACCTCTACATCCTGCCGGCGTCGCAGACGCGCGATAAGGAAGCGCTCACGCTCGAAGGCGTCGAGAAGGTCATCAACGAGCTGGTCAAGATGGACTTCGAGTACATCGTCTGCGATTCGCCGGCGGGTATCGAATCCGGTGCGCTGATGGCGATGCACTTCGCCGACGAAGCGCTCATCGTGACCAATCCGGAAGTGTCGTCGGTGCGCGATTCGGACCGCATTCTCGGCATTCTGTCGTCGAAGACGAAGCGCGCGATCGAAGGCAAGGAGCCCGTCAAGGAACATCTGCTGATCACGCGCTACAACCCGAAGCGCGTTTCCGAAGGCGAGATGCTGTCGCTGTCGGACATTCAGGAGATTCTGCGCATCGATCTGATCGGCGTGGTTCCGGAATCGGAAGCGGTGCTGCATGCATCGAACCAGGGCTTGCCGGCAGTGCATCTGGACGGCACGGATGTCGCCGAATCGTACAAGGACGTGGTGTCGCGTTTCCTCGGCGAAGAGAAGACGCTGCGCTTCACGGATTATCAGAAGCCAGGTCTGTTGCAACGCATCTTCGGCACCAAGTAAGGGGACGCAATGTCGATTCTTTCGTTTTTGCTGGGCGAGAAAAGAAAGTCCGCTTCGGTCGCGAAGGAACGCTTGCAGTTGATCATTGCGCACGAGCGCGCGGGTGGCAGAGCCGCCGCCGATTATCTGCCGGCGTTGCAACGGGAACTCGTTGCCGTGATTTCGAAGTACGTGAAGATCTCCGATGACGATATTCGAGTGAGCCTCGAACGTCAGGACGACCTCGAAGTGCTGGAAGTGAAGATCGAGATTCCGCAGGCCTGATGCCGAACGGCGCGTGGCACGCGCGCCGGGTTTTTAGAGAGAGCCAGAATCACGCGATTCTGGCTCTTTTGCCTGGTGCGCTATCGTTTGCGCGGCGCTTTCTGCGCTTGAATTGTGACCGCGATCCCGTTGTGACACTCCTCTGACGTTCCTCCACAAACCGTTCCAGATTCGGCCTCATTGATCGGTCGTGTGTGTCATCGCTCGCATGCCTCTGCGCATTGGAAAGAGACGCGGGCTTTTCGGGCCCGCGAAGCCTTCATCCGCGTGTCACGCGCGTTCAATGTATTCAGAGATACGAGGTCGATCATGAAACTGTCTTTTCGCCATCTGCTCGCCCAGTCCGCGCTGGTCGTCGCCGGCGTCGTGACCATGTCCAGCGCTTTCGCCGATGTGGTGATCGTCGCGCCGAGCGCTCCGCCTGCGGCGCGCTATGAGCCCGTTCCGCCGCCGCGTGTGGGCTTCGTCTGGGATGCCGGTCACTGGAACTGGGAAGGCCGCTATGTGTGGGTGCCCGGCCACTGGATCGAGGCACGGGCGGGTGCGCGCTGGGCGCCGGGCGTGTGGGCGCCCTTCCGCGGGCAGTACCGCTACGTTCCGGGCCACTGGATCTGATTCGCGCGGCAAGTTCGATTCGTCGTCGTCGCTCAACGGCGATGACGAACGCCGGGCCAGAAAAAAGAACAGGCGCGAGGCTTTCGCCGGGCGCCCAAGAAACGCTCCCACAATAAGCAGGAGCGGAGAGGAGAAGTGAGCCGTAGGTCAGGCCCGTAAGACGAGCCACACGAACGGCAACACATGCTCAGAGTGCGCGCTCCGGGGAAAGTTCAACCGATTTGAATTTTCTTGCAGGACCGACGTGCGAAGCCGAAATGGGTGATGTCATGCGGTCAGGACTTCGAAGGCGAGTACCGCCAGGATCGCGCTGAAGCTCATCTAATGCAAAGCGGACAGGAAAGTCATTTTCCCGCCAGCTTGTCGACTGGCATCGAGTGTTAATTTAAATGGCCGCTGATTCAGGGAATTTTCTTTTCGGCCTAGGTACAAACCCCGCATGTGCGCAGACCATTCAGGCGCGCCGAAACCGCAGGTTCGTGGAGCATTCGCCAGATGACTTCCCCGACACGTTCTCTCGAAGTCGATTTCTTTCGTGGAATCGTGCTGCTCATTATCGCGGTGGACCATATAACGGGAAGCGTGCTATCGCGCTTTACGCTGCATCAATACGCATTTTGTGATTCCGCCGAAGTATTCGTGTTTCTCGGAGGTTATGCGTCGGCGGCGGCGTACACGGCGCTTGCGACTCGCCGTAACGTTTCAGCCGCCCGCCGACGCTTTTTAAAACGCAGTTGGGAAATCTATCGCGCGTACCTGTTCACGGCATTTCTCATGCTGATCGGGGGCGGCCTGCTGATGGCGCTCAAGGTCGATACGCCGATGGTCCTGTACACCGAGTGGCCCAACTTTCTCGCGCGTCCTTTCGGCCTCGTCGCCGACATCGCACTGCTGCGCCAGCAGCCGTATCTCTCGGCGGTGCTGCCCATGTACTCCGTGTTCGCGCTCGCCGTGCCGGCGATCGTGCCGCTCGCGCAGAAACGGCCGGTCGTCGCGCTGTTCGGCAGCCTGCTCGTATGGCTCGCGGCGATGCCGCTGCTGCGTTTCCTGCCCGGCACGTATGGCGAAGCGTGGTCGTTCAATCCGTTCGCTTGGCAGTTGATGTTCATGACCGGCGTGCTGGCGCGCGTGCAGCCGATCAGCGACGATTTCCACGCCGGCAAAGTCGCGCGCTGGCTGACGGCGGGCGCGATTGCGCTTGCGCTGGCGTTCGCGTTCTCCAAGCTCTTCCTCGAAACGCAGGCGCCGCCGGGATACATGAAGCAAAACCTTGCGACGCTGCGCATCGTGAGCTTCGCGGCCATCGCGTGGGTGGTCGCGCGCGCGGTCTATGCGGGCTGGATCGCCAGGCTCGCGCGCAAGCTGCCGGGCATCGTGACGATCGGGCAGCAAGGGCTCGTGTGCTTCATCGCGGGCACGTGCGTATCGCTCGTGCTCGATTCGGCGTTGCGCGCGATGGGCGTGCTCGGACTCGGGCGCTATCCGTCGCACTGGATTCTCGGGCTCATCGCCGACGGCATCGCCATAGTGAGCCTGCTCGCGCTCGCGCGCTTCTGGGCGGACCGCAAGGCGGCGAAGGCGGCGCGCGTGAAAGGCGTCGGGCTGCCGGCGCCGCGCCTTCCCGTCATGAAAGGGCCGCTGCCCGCTCATGCGACCAACCGGCGCGATCGCTGAGCGCGCCGGTTTCGTCCCTGCTTCATTCCAGCGCGATATGGCGCGTCTCGCGCATGCACAGCACGGCGATGAGGCTCACCGCCGCCGCCGCCGACACATAGCCGCCGACCCACGCGAGCCCGCCGCGATTCGCGAGCAGTTGCGCGATATACGGCGCCACCGACGCACCCAGAATCCCGCCGAGGTTATACGCGACGCCCGCACCCGTGTAACGGACGTTGGTCGGGAAGAGCTCGGGCAGGAGCGCACCCATCGGGGCGAAGGTGACGCCCATCAGGAAAAGCTCGATCGTAAGAAAGAGCGCGACCTGGATCGTGTCGCCGCTGCCGAGCAGCGGAGCCATCGCGAAGCCGGACAGAATCGCGGCGACGCAGCCGACGACGAGCACCGGCTTGCGCCCGAAACGGTCGCTCGCGATGGCGGAGATCGGCGTCGCGATTGCCATGAACAGCACGGCGAAGCACAAGAGGCCGAGGAACGTCTCGCGCGCGAAATGCAGCTTGGCGACGCCGTAAGACAGCGAGAACACCGTCGAGATATAGAAGAGCGTGTAGCAGACGACCATCGCGAACGCGCCGAGCAGCGTCGGCGCGAGATGGCTGGACAAGAGCGTCGCGACCGGCACCTTCACGCGCTCGTGACGCTCGACGGCCGTGCGGAACGCCGGCGTTTCCGCGATCTTCAGGCGCACATAGAGGCCGAGCGCGACCAGCACCGCGCTCACGATGAACGGCACGCGCCAGCCCCAACTGCGGAACTGCTCATCGGAGAGCGAAAGCGCAAGTCCGAAGAACAGTCCGTTCGACGCGAGAAAGCCGATCGACGGCCCGAGCTGCGGGAACATGCCGAAGAGCCCGCGCTTGCCTTGCGGGGCGTATTCGGTGGCGAGCAGCGCCGCGCCGCCCCATTCGCCGCCGAGCCCGATGCCTTGCCCGAAGCGCAGGATGCACAGCAGGATCGGCGCCGCACTCCCGATGGAGTCATAGCCGGGCACGAAGCCGATGAGCGTCGTCGATACGCCCATTACCAGCAGCGAGGCGACGAGCGTCGATTTGCGGCCGATGCGGTCGCCGAAATGGCCGAAGAGAAACGAGCCGATCGGCCGCGCGAAGAACGCGATGCCGAACGTGACGAACGCGGAGAGCGCTTGCGCGGCGGGCGAATCGTGCGGAAAGAACACCGGTCCGATGACGAGTGCGGCGGCGGTCGCGTAGACATAGAAATCGTAGAACTCGATCGCGGTGCCGATGAAGCTCGCGAAAATCACGCGCGACGCGCTTTGAGATCCGTCGCCGGGCTTTGCGTCGGAAAGCGAGGGTGCAGCCATGGTGTCTCCGTTGTCGTGTTGCCTTGGTGCGAAGCATTGTCGCGCGCATCGCCGGGAAAGGGCGATGGAAATGTCGGGCGATTGGGTCGCCGGGCGCGCGTCGGCTTTTTGTAGGGGTTGCGATGCAATGGACTCACGACGCGAGTAGCGCGTGTGATGACGGCGCAATCGGACTGCGCCCGGCGCTCCGCCCGATGCGCGGGATGGGCGCGAGGCGAGGGCCGCGCCGGAAGCGGGTCCGGCAGGGGTGAAAAATTATAGCGAGCGTGCGCGGTGCGCGCCAATCATTCGAGAGTCATCGCCTGCGGCGAGTGCGACGTTTGCAGTTGGAATTTGCCGTTGTCGTTGAACATCCAGCCCTCGAAAAGCTCCAGTTGACCCTTGCCGTTCAGAAGCTGCGCGGGCGGTGCGGGCAACGGTGCCGCGCGGCGCAGCGACGCGAGCGCGGTGGCTTCGGCTTCGTCGTCGCCATTGGTGCGATACACCGACGACGTGATAAGGCGCCCGCCACGGTCCACCGTGAAGGACACGAGCACGAATGAGCGCAGCATCGCTTGCGGCGTGCCCTTCAGCACGAGCGACGGATTGCGCTCGAAGATGCGCTGCGCAATTCGCGCCTTGTAGTCGTCGAGTGTCTGAACGGAGACCGGCGGCGCGGCGGCGGCGGCGCGCGCAGCCACGACGCTGGGCGGCGGCGTGATCGTGCAGGCGCTCATCGTTAGCGCACCGATGAGCGCAATGACGACGGAGCGGAAACGTGACGCGGGCATCTCCGGAAATCGAAAAGATCGCGTTACTTCAATGGTAGTCGCTGTACAGGCGGAGAGTGAGACGGAAGCGTGCGTTGGCGCGCGTTCGGGCGCAGGATTTGCTGCGCATTTTTCATTCGAAAGCAACCGAGGAGGACGCCATGAGCACCGAGACGAACCAGCCGGAAGGTGGGAAGCCCGCCGAGCACAGCGACAACGAGAAAAGCAAGCTGCCCGAGCGGGACGACGAAAACCGCAAGCAGGCCCCGAACGACAGGCCGGGCAAGCAGTCGGGCGAGGGCGAAGCGCCGGTCGGCTGAAGCGCGCCGTGTGTGCGGTGGGCGCGCGGCGGTGCTAAGGTAGGAAGGGGATATCCCCGGCTTTTTCGGGAGAAGGCCATGTCACGCAAGAACCATCCTGCGCCATCGGGCGCGCCAGCGCGTCAGCAGCAACCGGCATCCGCGGCGCATTCGAAGAGCGAATCGAAACGCGCCGCGCCGAAGACGGATGCGGCCAAAGCGGAGCCGGTTCCGCATGTGCGTCCGCCCGTCAGATCCGACGACAATTGAACGCACGACGGCGCGCGGGACGCGCCGCGTGGCGTTTCAGGATCAGTCGGTGTAGGGCTTGACGAGTTCCGCGCAGTGTAATGGCGCGGTCGATCGGACCGTGTTGGTTTCCGCCGCGCGTGTTTCGACGCAGCGATAAACGCTGTTGGTTTTCTGAAGCACGTAGGTGTCTTCGGGCAGGCCCGAACTGCGCGCGGGGACGCTCGTCACCGCGACGATGCCATATCCATTCTGAATCAGATCGAAGAATGTGGCTTCGGTCGCGCGCCATTGTGCGGTGTGCTGAGGCTGGGCATGCGCCGGCAGGCTGACGGCGGCGATGCAGCCAAAGAGGATGGGCATGATGCGGCCTGGCTTCATGGGCGGTTCTCCGCGTTGTTATCGATGAGGCGGTTAGATGGCGTTGGGGCCGTCGTGTTCACGTCGAATTATTTCGACGCGTGCCCGGTGCGATGCGATCGACCAAAAAAAATGGCCTCGCTTGCTGCGAGGCCCAAGTCCAACCTTACCCATTGAAGGCCTCCTTCACACGAGAATGGGGGAAACTCGGGATGGAGGCAGGGGAAAGATACGTGGCTTGTAGCGTGGTGGATATGCGTAATGTCTTAATGTGCGCGATCGGTGGCGGAATGGAAAAACGCCTCGCGGGTCGGAAGACTTGTGTTGACGTGCTGCAACCGATCTGGCTTGAAAAGCGGGAAACCGCCAGCCGCGTCCGTCAACGGATGCACGCCGTCATGCAATGGGCGTGGGCGCATGGCCATATCGCGGCGAACCCGGTTGGCGTGGTCGATCATATCTTGCCGAAACAGACGGGCAGGAAAAAGCACCAACCTGCGACGCCTTCGCGCGACCTTCCCGCGTTCATCAAAACGCACGTCGTGGAATTCAAAAGGCGAAGCCACACGCGCCGCCTTGCTCTTTTCGATTCTGACGGCGGCGCGAAGCGGCGAAGTGCGCGGCGCGATTTGGGATGAATTTGACCTGAAGACAGGTATTTGGACCGTCCCGCCGCACAGAATGAGAGCGAAAGAACCGCATCGCGTGGCGCTACCCGCGCCCGCTCTCGCACTCGTCAAGCGGCTGAAGGAGCAAACGCTACATGAAACGCTTGTCTTCCCGTCACCACACGGAAAGGTACTCAGCGATATGGTCCTAACGTCCTTTTTGCGCCGCGTTGAAGCGAAGAGTGATACACCCGGACGCATCGCGACAACTCACGGATTTCGCAGCAGCTTACGCGATTGTGCTAGCGAACATGGCTACGCTCGCGATCTTCCAGAGCGCGCGCTCGCGCATACCGTGGCGAACAAGGTCGAAGCGGCCTATCACCGAACCGACTTGCTTGAGCAGCGC
>NZ_FCOF02000018.1 GCF_001544755.2 Caballeronia catudaia
TGCGCGGCGATATCGAGCGTCGCTTCGACGGACAGGCCATCGGCGGGGGCGTCGAGCACGCGGCTATCGGGAATCAATGCGGCGGGTTGCGCGAGCCACGTCGGATACCAGAACGAGCGGATCTCCCGCTTCGCCTGATAACGTGAACCGGCGCCGCCGTCGAAGCCGTCGAAGGACGGTGCCTGCAGCAAAAGCGTGTGCTTCATGATGCGTAGTCCGGTGAGTGCGTTATTGACTGTCGGAGGCGTTGGCGTCGTAGCGGTCGCGGGCATCGTCGAGCGGGATGCGCTCGCCGCGCCACACGACGCTCGAACCGAACGAAGCGGCGAGCCATTGCAGCCACATCAGCATGTCGCGCAATGGAATGAGCGGCAGGTCGCGCCAGAAAGCGCGCCACGAGCGCGCGCTGCGCCAGTGCAGCACGAGCCGCGCGGAAAGGCCGAGCGACGTGCTCAGATCGACGATGGTATCGGCGATGGATTGCGACGGGTCCATGACGTGCTCGAAGCCGAGTCCGAGCAATGCGCTCGTCAGCAGCCACGGCGTGGTGAAGCCGAGGCAGAGGAACGCGAATCCGATCGGCTCGATCGAGCGGATCGTGCGCAGCCAGCGTGTCTCGCGATGCCAGAGCGACGCGAGATCGCTTTCGGTCACATCGGTTGCGACGACGACATCGGACAGCACCGTGCGCAAGCCGAGCGCGTGCACGCGTTCGGCGAGCCAGTAGTCGTCGGCGAGGCAATCGCGCAGCGCCTCGAAGCCGCCGCTTTTCGCGAGCGTGCCGCGCCTGAGCGCGAGCGTTGCGCCGAAGCCAAAGCGCGCGCGACCGAGCGCATGCGCCACATGCACGCAAGGCGCGAACCATTCGTCGATGAACAGCGCGCCGATGCGCGACCAGAAGCCGCCCACGCGCCGCGCGCGATACGGGCACGTGACGATGCCGACGTCGGCATCGGCGAGCGGGGCCGTCACGCGCACCAGATAGTCCGGCTCGACGGCGATATCGCTGTCCGCAATCACGATGAGGTCGTGCTTCGCGCGCGCGGCGAGACTGATCAGATTGCATACCTTCCGGTTGCTGCCATGCACGCTGCCATCGACCACGAGTTCGATATCGCGCTGAGGCCACGCGCGCGCGAGACGCCGCACGACGTTGACGGCGGGATCGGATGGGCTCGCCACGCCGAACAGCAGTTGATACGACGGATGCGTCTGCGTGCAGAACGTCTCGAGATTCGAGTAAAGGCGCGGCTCGTCGCCGCACAGCGGTTTGAGGACGCTGACAGAGCCGCACACGTCGACGTGACGCCGCGCGCCCGATGCGGCGCGCGGGCCCGGATACACGAGCGCGGCAAGCGCCGCGTGACACGTCGCCGCGCAGCACAGCGCGATCAGCAGCCACAGTACGAGCGGAAGCGATTGTGCGGTCATGTGCAAGTCGCGTAGGCAGGGTGAACCCGCAGCCTGAGGCCGTGACGCTTAAGAAATGCTTATCGCCGGAGGAGTCGGCACAGCGAAATGTAAGGCGGTGCACAAAAAAGAAGCCCGGCTCGATGCCGGGCTAAAAGAGATCGGGCGAGTTCCGAGTCAGGCCCGATCGCGTGGCACTCTGCTGCACGCCGCGCTGCGGGAACACGCATGCGCGGCGCTTTGCCGGGAGCCGGCGGGATGCAGCTCCGCATGGAGCTGCACGAGCCAGTCGCCCGGACCTGTTCCGTCGATTACCAGCCTGTCCGATGCCCAGGCGATGCGTCGCGCCGTGTGGGCCGCGTCGAATGCGAGCTTCGCGAAATGACGTACGACGAGCACGATCCCCGCCGCGCTCGTCAGCGTCGCGAGCCGTATCGCGGTGCTTTGGAGCGCCTGCACGTGGCCCGCGCAGCCGCAGACGGTGAGCCATGCCGCATCCGACGCGGCGACGCACAATGCAATCAGCACTGCATTCGCGCGCAGGCAAACGAGCGTCGAGGGTCGCATTGGCATCTCCGTTACTGCACCGCCACGAACGGGCGCGTCGTCGTATAGTGCGTGGGCCCACCTTATGCGATCCTTAAGCCACGAGCGCGCGCCCTGATTACGGGGACACAGTGTGCGGCCGCACGCATTGCTTAAGTGGCGCTTAAGCATGCGAGACGGAGAATCGGCGGCGAGGTTTTCGAGCGGAGAAAGTGCATGCGCCTGTTACTGGTGGAGGACGACGAGATGATCGCGGAGAGCGTGCTGGCCGCGCTGCGCCGCGCCGGTTACACCGTGGACTGGGCGCAGGACGGCCGGGCCGCGGAGCTTTCGCTCGGCAACGACGTGTACGACCTCGTGCTGCTGGACCTGACGCTGCCGAAACGCGACGGCATCGACGTGCTCGCGAGCTACCGCAAGCAGGGCGGCGACGCGCCCGTGATGATCCTGACCGCGCGCGATGGCATCGACGACCGCATTCGCGGCCTCGATACCGGCGCGGACGACTATCTGATGAAGCCCTTCGATCTCGACGAGCTCGCCGCCCGAGTGCGCGCGCTCCTGCGACGGCGCACGGGGCACAAGCATCCGGTGTACACGCATGGCGAATTGTCGCTCGATCCCGCCGCGCACGAAGCCAGCAAGGGCGGTGTGGCGCTCAATCTCGTGCCGCGCGAATTCTCGCTGTTGCAGGCGCTGATCGAAGAGCCGTCGCGCGTGTTTCGCCGCAACGAGCTCGAGGAAAAGCTGTACGGCTGGGGTGAGGAAGTGGGCAGTAACGCGATCGAAGTCCACGTGCACAGCCTGCGGCGCAAGATCGGCGCGGAGGAGATCGTGACGGTGCGCGGCGTCGGCTATCGCCTGAAGAGGATCGGATGACATCGATCCGCCGATGGCTGCTCGGCTGGCTCATCTGCGGGCTTGGCATCGCATGTCTGATCGCGGGCATCGGCATTTTCAACACCGTGCGGGTCGAGGCGGGCGAGCTCTTCGACTACGAACTGCGCACCGTCGCGCTCTCGCTGCCGCACAACATCGGCGCCGACGACGTCGCCCAGGGACGCAGTCCCGAGCTGCACGGCATCGCGGACGACCGGCTCGTCATCGACATATGGGACCGCTCGGGCCGCCTCATCTATCACTCGCCGCACGAACCGGCGTTGCCGCGCTTCGGCGAAGGTTTTCAATCGGCCGACCGCGAAGGCTATCGCTGGCGCGCGTTCGGCGTGCAGCAGCCGGACCGCTTCGTGCAGGTGTCGCAACCGTATTTCATTCGCGACGAGCTCGTCGTCACGCTCGCGCTGCGCACGATCTGGCCGTTCGCGCTGCTCATTCCGGTGATCGTCGTGATCGTGCTCGTCGTCGTCGCGCGCGGGCTGTCGCCGGTGCGCGGGCTGTCGCAATCGCTCGCCACGCGCTCGCCGGAATCGCTCGAACCCATTGCACTGGCGAAGCCGATGCCGGACGAGCTGCGCCCGCTCGTCGACGCGCTGAACGGCCTGCTCGCGCGCCTGAACGAGGCCTCGCAGGCGCAACGAACCTTCGTCGCGGATGCGGCGCATGAACTGCGCACGCCGCTCACCGCGCTGAAGCTGCAGATCCAGAGCGCGATCAGCGACGGTTCGCTGCAGGTCGAGCATGCGACGATCGCGAAGATCGATGGCCGCCTGAACCGGCTCATCCATCTCGCGCAACAACTGCTCAGCATGGCGCGCGAAGACGCCGCGCCCGAGGCGGCCATCGCGCCGATGAGCCTGCGCGCGCTCTGCGAAATGCGCGTCGGCGATTTCTCACTGCTGGCGGAGGCCAGAACGATCGATCTCGGTCTCGAACTCGAGAACGCACTGAGCGACGACGACGCGTTCGTCATCATGGGCGACACGCACGCGCTCACCGCGCTCGTGAACAATCTGCTCGACAACGCGGTTCGCCATACGCCGGTCGGCGGCCGCGTCGACGTGACCTTGCGGCGCGAAGCGCAGGGCATCGCGCTGACGGTGCTCGATTCCGGAGCAGGCATTCCGGAAAGCGAGATCGACCGCGTGTGCGACCGGTTTTATCGTTGCAGCGGCACGTCGGGGCACGGAAGCGGGCTCGGACTCGCCATCGCGCATCGCGTCGCGCAACGGCATCATGCGACGCTCGCCGTGAAGAACCGCGAAGGCGCGAGCGGGCTCAGCGTATCGGTGCGCGGCCTGCGCGCGGTGACGTCATCGGCGCGCGCGAGCGATATTGTCAGCGGAATGCATGCGTGAATGAAAGCGCAAATGAAAGCGCAAGAAGCGGGGCGTCGCGCCGTTCGCGCGCGGCGATGCTTGCTGTTTCGATCCTTGCTGCCGGGCCTTTCATGAAGAAGCTCGTTCTGATCTGTGCTTGCATCGCGTGGACCGGCGCCGCGCATGCCGTGGATGCAGCCGCGCCTGATGCGGCTTCACCTGCCGCATCGGAGCCGAAGACGTTGAAAGAGCGCCTCGGCGACAAGGCCAGCGACGAACAACGGGTGGACAATTGCAACGTGCCCGTCGACCGGCGCGGCACGAAGGTTCGTCCCAATTCGTGTGCGCATTGAAAGCCGGAAGGCGCGCGACTGTGGTACCTTTCGTGAGTGAACCGTTTGGTACAAATTCAAGGAGCCGCCTTGTCTTCCACTCAAGCCTCTTCCGTTCTGCGCCTCGGCATTCTCGGCGGCGCGAACATCGCAAGACAATTCACGCGCGACGTCAGGCCGAGCGAAACCGTGCGCGTCGTCGCGGTCGCGAGCCGCAGCGACGAAAGCGCGAAAGCATTCGCCGAAGCGAACGGCATCGAAACCTGGTTCGGCAGCTATGACGCGCTGCTCGCTTCTCCCGATATCGATGCCGTGTACATTCCGCTGCCGAACAGCCTGCATGCGGAATGGGCGATCAAGGCCGCGAATCACGGCAAGCACATCCTGTGCGAGAAGCCGCTTGCGCTCGATCTCGACGAAGCCGTGCGCATGTTCGAAGCCGCCGACCGCAACGACGTGATGCTGCTCGAAGCGTTCCCGTATTACTTCCAGCCACAGACGGCCGCGATGATGTCGCTGATCGGCGAAGGCGCGATTGGCGATGTGCGTGCGATACAGGCCAACTTCGGTTTCACGGTGGGCAATCCCGGCGCGAATATCCGCATGAAGCCGGAGCTCGGCGGCGGCGCGCTGCTCGATGCGGGCAGCTATCCGCTGAGCCTCATCCGCCTCGTGATGGGACGCGCGCCGCAACGCGTCGATGCGGTCGCGACCTGGGCCGATAGCAACGTCGACATCAGCCTCATGGCGACGCTCATCTACGCCGATGGCCGCCGCGCGCAAGTCTCGTGCTCGATGGACGCGGCGAATCATCGTCATGCGACGATCATCGGCACGCAGGGCACGATCGACACCGAGTACCTGAATCACACGAGCGCGCAGACTGCCGGCGACCAGTACGGCTATTTGCCGAGCCAGTTGCGCGTGCGGCGCGGCATTCCGAATTCGGTGCCGTTCGAGCCGGTCGCATCGGACGCGGGCAGCGGCTTCTTTTTTGCGGCGGAAAGCTTCGCGCGCATGATCAGGGCAAACGATGCCGCCGCGATCGAGTACTACGCGCAAGTGAGCCTCGACAACGCCGCGACGCTCGCCGCGATCATCAAGAGCGCGCGCAGCGAAAAGCCCGTGACGCTCTGATTTTCACGGGCTTGACGCCCGCTGATTCTCTGACTAAGGTCAGAGATATCGAATCGCCCGAGTCATCGCCATGAATCCGACCGTCATCAGCCAGATTCGCAGTTTCAATCGCACCGTTGCAGAAGGCATCGGCGCGCTCAATGATCACTTTCTCGGGCGCGGCCGGCCGATGGGCGAGTCGCGGCTGCTCTGGGAGATCGGTGCGCAAGGTGTCGATCTTCGCGTGTTGCGGGAGCGCCTCGGTCTCGATTCGGGCTATCTGAGCCGCACGCTGGCATCGCTGGAACGGCAAGGGCTCGTCACGATCGAATCCCGTCCCGACGATCGCCGGGCGCGTCGCGCCGTGCTGACCGAAGCGGGCCGCGGCGAACGCGACGAACTCGAACGGCTATCGGACGCGGTCGCGGGCAGCATGCTGGAGCCATTGAGCGAGTCTCAGCGCGAGCGGCTCGTCGCGGCGATGGCGGAAGTCGAACGCTTGCTGCAGCCCTCGCTGATGCGCTTCGCGCTCGAAGATCCAACGAGCGACGACGCGCGATGGTGCATCGATCAATATTTCGCCGAGTTGAACGCGCGCTTCGATGCGGGTTTCGATCCTTCGCTCAGCCTCTCCGCCGATGCGCGCGAGCTCGTCGCCCCGCAAGGCGCGCTGATCGTGGCGAGGTTGCGTGGCGCGGCGCTGGGCTGCGTGGCGCTCAAGTTTCATGGCAGGTCCGCGGCGGAGTTGAAACGCATGTGGGTGAGCGCGTCCGCGCGCGGCCTGGGCGTCGGGCGGCGCTTGCTGGCGGAGGCCGAGCAGCACGCACGGCAAAGCGGCGCGAAAGCCGTGCGTCTGGAGACGAACAAGGCGCTGCCAGAGGCGGTCAAGCTGTATCGGCAGGCGGGCTATGTCGAAGTCGCTCCATTCAGCGACGAACCTTACGCGGATCACTGGTTCGAAAAAATCTTGCGTTGATGCGCGTCGTCAGCCCTTGCCCGTCAATGCGATGACGAGATCGAGAAACGCACGCGTCTTCGCCGGCGGATGGTGCCGCGACGGATAAAACGCATACAGCGGAAAACGCTCGTCGGGCCAGTCCGGAAAGAGATCGATCAGCTTGCCATCCGCGAGCAGATGCTCGTGACCGAGCGCGAGAATCTGTGCGATGCCATAGCCCGAAAGCAGCGTGCTCAACATCGTGCCCGGATCGTTCAGCGTCAGACGGCCGCGCGTCTGAACCGTCATGCGCTTCTTCTTCCGATGGAACTCCCAGACGAACGGCCGCCCCGTTTCGGGATCGCGAAACTCGATGCAGGTATGCGCGTCATCGGCGAGCGCTTGTGGCGTCGCGGGCTTGCCGCATCGCTTGATATAGGACGGCGCCGCGACGGTGCGCACCGGCGTGTCGAGCAGCTTGCGCGCGACGAGACTCGATTCGCGCGGCTCGCCGAAGCGCACGGCGAGATCGAAGCCGTCGGCGATCATGTCGCCCAGGCGGTCGCTCGTAATGAGCTCCAGTTGCAGATCGGCGTGCGCCTTCAGAAACGCATCGAGCTTCGGGCCGAGCAAGAGACGCGAAAAAATCGGATCGACATTCACGCGCAAGCGCCCGCGCACGGCCGTGGAACTGCCCGATGCGGTGGCCGCCGCTTCTTCGAGGCCCGCGAGATGCGGCATGACTTGCGCGAAGAAACGCCGGCCGTCGTCGGTGAGCGCGACGCTGCGTGTCGTGCGATCGAAAAGACGAATCTTCAGGCGCGCTTCGAGACGTGCGATCGCGCGGCTCACGCCGGGCTGCGACATGCCGAGACGATCGCCCGCGGCCGCGAACGTGCCCGCATCGACGATCGCCGCGAACACGCTGATGCCGTTGAGGATGCGTTCGTTGAAGCCCGCCATTCACGACTCCGTGTCATCGCGATGAAATGGCATCCATGTTATCGGCTAACGCGAGATCGGACGCCGCGCACAAAAAAAACGGGCCCCGAAGGGCCCGAAAATCACTCCAACACGGTCTGCTTACGCGTGGTGCGCCTTAGCGACCTTGTCCACGTTCATCGAGTCGGCGCGCAGGCGCTCGTATTCCTGCTCGCTCATCGGCACGGCGTCCTTCTTGCCCAGATCGCTCAGGCGGATGCGATACGTCTCGCGCGCCGAGTAAGCCGCGATCGCCGCGATGATCGTCACGCCGAACGCGATGGCGCCGACCGTCAGCGGGATGTTGTTCGATCCCGGAGGCGCAACCGCTGCGAACAGCGCGGGCAAGAGCGCGGTGATGGTCGTGCCGATGTTCTGCGCAATCGCCATCGCCGAAACACGCGAGCGGGTCGGGAAGAGTTCCGGATAGAAGCTCGGGAAAATCGCGTTATAGCCCTGATACACGACGCCCCACATCAACAGCGACATCAGGAATGCGAGCGGCACGCTGTGGATGCTGATCGCATAGAGATAGGCGAACGCCAGCATGCCGGAAATCAGCGAGCCGCCGATCATCATCGGTCGACGGCCGATCTTGTCCGACAGGTTGCCGACGAACGGAATCACCAGCACCGCAACGATATTGCCGACCACCGGAATCCACAGATACACGCTCTTGTGGAAGCCGATGCCATACGAAGACTGCACCGCATACGCCGCACCGAAGATCGTCGCGACGACGGGAATCACGTTCATCAGCGCCATGCAGACGACGCGGATCATGTCGGGCGTGCTGTTGGCGAACGCTTCCTTGATCGGCGACTTCGGCAGATCGCCGTGCGATTCTTCGGACGTGAACGCCGGCGTTTCATGCACTTCCTTCCGGATGATGTAGCCCGCGACCAGCACGAAGGCCGACAGCAGGAACGGCACGCGCCAGCCCCAGGAGTTGAACATGTCTTCCGGCATGAACGTGGCGAGCGGCAGGAACACGGCGGCGGCGAGAATCTGGCCGGCCTGCACGCCCTGCAGCGTGAAGCTCGCGTAGTAACCGCGGCGTCCGAACGGCGCATGTTCCAGAATCATCGAGCTCGCGCCGGAGATTTCACCTGCCACCGCGAAGCCCTGCACCAGTCGCAACACGACGAGCAACGCCGGAGCCAGCATGCCGACGCTGTGATACGTCGGCAGGAGACCGACTGCCATCGTCGAGAAACCCATCAGGAACATGCAGATGAGCAGCACGTTCTTGCGGCCGTGCGTATCGCCCAGATGGCCGAGCACGAATGCGCCGATCGGACGGGCCACGTAACCCACGCCGTAGGTCGCGAGCGACGCGATGATCGCCACCTTCGGATTGCCCGAGGGGAAGAACAACTGCGGGAAAATGAGCGCTGCTGCCTGGGCGTAAATGAAGAAGTCGTAATACTCGAGCGCCGAGCCGATCCAGCCGCTCGCCGTCGCTTTTTTCGCCTGGCGGCCGCCGTGCGCGTCTTCCTTAGGGCTAGCCATAGAGATGTCTCCGAACAATGGGTTTATGGAGTTGAGCCTGGGAACCTGGTCGAGCGGCGGGGCATTTTGTTCGCCGGGAATCGCGTCGCTCTGAAAGTGATTGGAGAATAAGAGCGCAACCCCTTTGGATCAACGTTTTATGATAAATTTTGCGCGATTATCGCACGCGAGTGTCCGATAATCGTTCACTTTGGGGGTTAGCACTAGCAATTGGCTTTCGTGGGGCACCGAAACATCCGGGGATCCATAACTAAACAAGCATGTCAGCATGACTAAACCGGCACTCGACAAACGCGACTGGATCGCGGGTCTGGAAAAGGGTCTGGCTATTCTCGAAGCCTTCGACGATCAGCACGCGCGCATGACGCCGACCCAGGCCGCGATGCGCACGGGCCTCACGCGCACGGCCGCGCGCCGCTATCTGCTGACGCTCGCGCATCTCGGCTATGTGCAGACCGACGGCAAGCTCTTCAATCTGACGCCGCGCGTGTTGCGCATGGGCTGGTCGTATTTCGAGTCGGCGCGGCTGCCGCGCATCGTGCAGCCTTATCTGCAGCAATTGAGCGCGTCGATACACGAGTCCGTGTATGTGAGCGTGCTGGACGACTGGGATCTCGTGATCATCGCGCGCAACGGTTCCACGCGCGTGATGACGACGGGCTTCGTGCTCGGCGCGCGCGTGCCGGCGGCGCTGATGTCGGGCGGCATCGCGATGCTCGCGTACAAGGACGAAGCCTCCGTGCGGCAGTGGCTCGACGCGACCGAGTTCAAGCCTTTCACGCCGCTCACGATCACCAACAAGGAAAAGCTCTACGAGAAGATTCGGCAGGCGCGCGTGGATGGTTATGTCGCGATCGAGCAGCAATTGCAGATGGGCGTGCGCGGCGTCGCGGTGCCGATGAAGAACCGGCATGGCGAAGTGGTGGCGGCTTTGTCGGCGAACATGCCGATCGGGAAGGAGACGGGTGAGGCCGCGCTTCTCCGGGTGCTGCAGCCATTGCAGGAAACGGCGTTGTCGATGTTGAACGTGATCTGAGGTGAGGGTTTTCGGGAGCGGGATTGCTGAGAGCGTTCGAGGCCCTTGTAGCAAGGGCCTCGCGCGAACCCGGAGGCGGTAACGGTGAGGGTTTTCGGGACGCCGATCGTTGCTACCATGTATCGCAATTGCAATACAGCGAGGTGATCATGGAACGGGGCTGTGATGCGATGACAACAACGCTGCAACTCACGACCCGCCCGTAAAGATCGGACCCTGTCCACCTGGCACGAACGCGCGCGGCGCATGATCGGCGTGAGCGCCGGACGCGTCGCGAGCCGTGGACGCCGGCGCCGGATCGCGCAAGGTCACCGCGGTCTCCGACGTGATCGGCACGCTGGGTTGCGCGAGCAGCTCGGTCTTGCGCATCGAGCCCGCGGACGTCCCGAAGTAATAGCCGATGATGCTGATCCACGCTGTCCCGAGCGCGCCGACCACGACGTTCACGAGATCGCGATTCGGCTCGGGCAACGCGCGCAACGCCATCAGCAACAGAATGCCGAAGAAGCCGAGGGTCACGCACATCGCGAGCACCTTCGGCACCCAGTCTTTGTTGGCGATGCCCATTGCGCGCGCATCGGCACGGTCGCCCGCCGCGATGCGCGCCATGTCCGCTTCGAACGTCAGGCGCGCCTGCGCCGCCGCCACCACGAGCTGCTGCAACTGAAGCGAGTTCGCGCTTTCCGCCTTGCCGATCTTGTCGAGCGCGTCGGGATCGTTGAGCGCGGTCTCGACGACATCCGGATCGCTCGGCGTGCCGAGCGCATGCGAGATGATCGCGGCCGCGGTCGTCACGCCGAGGCCCACCGGCCCGCCGATGAGACCCGCCAGAAGAGGCGCCTTCGCGCCGATCGTTGCCGCCACTTTCGACCAGTCCATCATGCTGCTCCCAAAAGAAGATTCACCGCCATGCGCTCGGTCCAGCCGCGGCTGAACGTCGGCCATGCGTGCAGGCCCTTCAGATAACGCAATCGATACGCGATGAATCGGAGTACGAAGCGCATTGGATCGGCGGCCTTCACGGCATCGACCGTATCGGGACCGAACTTGCCGTCTTCCTTCGCGCCCGCTGCCTTCTGCATCCACAGCACGACGAGGCCGCCGTTGTAGTTCGCATCGAAAATCTGGAACGCGACGCGCGGATCGAATTCATCGAGATGCAGCGGGTCCCAATACTTCTGCTTGGCGATGCGCTTCGCAAGCTCGAGCGGCAAGTCCTTCATCGCGCCCGCATAGCCGTAGCCGCGCGCGACACGCGCCGTCACGCCCCACATCGTTTCGCCGCCCGGGTCCGCCGGATGGAACGAGTAACCGCCTTCGCTGCCGATGAGCGCTTCGAAGGCGTCGTCGAAGTTGTTCATGGTGATTCTCCCTGGCGCCTGCGCGTGCCGCCGGAACCTGAACGAGCGCGGCGCCGGATGAAACGGGCCGGCGCACGAGGCGGCCGGCCCGGTCGCGTCAAACAGTGGCAGGCAGTCATGACGCGACGGCTATGCCCTATGCATCGCCTGTGCCAGTTGTGCGGAAGCCTTGTATTGCAAGGCTCGCCGGCATTGAAGACGGTGGCAGCGAAAGCGAACTGTCGTGCTTTAGCCAACTATTTTCAACGCGCCTGTTCGCGCGGTACGAACAAAATCGATGCTCATTCGAGGCTCATTCTCCGTCCCTACGATGCAAGGCATCAGGCGGCGCGATATGGATGAAGCAGGACGCACTGCCTTTCGTTGACGACGTTTCATCGAGGAGAGAAGCCATGCGTCACTATCCATCGGACAGTCCCCGCGCGGCGGCGCGCATCGTCGTGATGTCGCTGATCGCGGACGGGCATATCGGTTGTGCGGAAATCGAGGAGCTGGAGCGGCGCGGATACTATGCGCGGCTCGGACTCGCGCCCGGCGACCTGCACGACATCGTGCGCGAGGTGTGTGAGGACCTCATGCGTCATTCGCATCTCACGTGGGACGAGGTGTGCCGCGTCGACACGCACATCGTGCAGCAGCTTGCGGAAGAAGTGCGCGACGAGCGCATGAGACGCGAGGTGCTGACGCTATGCGAATCGGCGGTCGTCGCGGACGGCTTCATGACGTCCTCCGAAGCCGACGTGATCGATGCCGTGAAGCGCACGTGGCGCATGCAGTGAACGCGCGATCGACTGGAGACGACATCATGCAAAAACACATTCTCGTCGCGGTGGGACCGGGCCTCAGCCATGCCGCGCTCACGCTCGGCATCGCGCGGGCCCGCGAATTCAACGCACGTCTCACCGCGCTGCATATCGTGGACCGCATGCCGTTCTGGGCGGTATCGTCGGCGCAGCACGACTTCGGCGCGGCGCTCGCGCATGTCGACGAGCTGGCGCGCGAAGTCGAGCGGCGCACCTTGCAGACCATGCGCGCATCGGACGTGGACGGCATTTGCGTCACGATGGATCTGCCGATGGGCGTAACGCTCGCGCGCATGATCGCTCAGGCGGCGCGCGAGTTCGATGCGGACCTCATCGTGATCGGCCGCGCGCAGGGCACGCACTGGCGCTTCTGGCAGGAGCGCGTGTCCGACGCGGTGAGCCGTCATAGCAACCGCCGCGTGCTGATTGCTTCGGACCCCGCGGGCGATGTTGTTGAAGCGCCCGCTGCAACAAAAGCGACACCGTTACGTCTTATCATCGTCGACTCGACGCAGCGCACCGCTGCCCCAGCGTACAGTTCCAGAGGAAGCCTGCCATGCCGGATCGCATCGTCAAACCGTCCCGACGCACCTTGCTGAAGGGTCTCGTTTCCGGCACGGGACTCGCGCTCACGGGCGCGGGTCTCGCCGATGCGCTCGCGCAAGGTGTCGCGCCCGCCGTCGTCACGTCGGACAGGCTGCGCCCGCAACTGCCCGGCGGCGTGATGAGCGGCGATGTCACCGCGACGAGCGGCATCGTCTGGAGCCGCACGGACCGGCCCGCGCGCATGATCGTCGAATACTCGACGAGCGAGCGCTTCGAGAAGTTTCAGCGGCGCATCGGGCCGGCGGCGCTCGAAAGCAGCGGCTTCACGGCGCGCGTCGATCTCACCGATCTGCCGCCCGGCGCCGACATGTTCTATCGCGTGCGTTTCGCCGATCTCGTAGATGGCAAGGCGTACAGCGAACCCGTGACGGGACACCTGCGCACCGCGTCGCTCGATGCGAACAAGCCGATCACGTTCGTCTTCTCCGGCGATGAAGCGGGGCAGGGCTGGGGCATCAACGAGCGCTTCGGCGGTTATCGCATCTATGAGGCGATGCGCCGCGAGTCGCCGGACTTCTTCATCCATCAGGGCGACCAGATCTATGCGGACAGCGTGATCGAAGCGGAAGTGAAGCTGCCCGACGGCACGATGTGGACCAACATCGTCACCGAAGGCAAGTCGCATGTCGCGCAGACGCTCGACGATTACCGCGCGGCTTTCGCCTATAACCAGCTCGACAAGAACAAGCGCCGCTTCGCCGCCGAAGTGCCGTTCCTCGTGCAATGGGACGATCATGAAGTGCGCAACAACTGGTATCCGGGTCAGCAAATCGGCGAGGCGGAGAAGCGCTATCAGACGCGCTCGATCAACCTGCTCGCAGCGCGTGCGAAGCAGGCGATGTTCGAATACAACCCGTATCGCATCAATCAGCTCGATCCGGAGCAGGTCTATCGCGGCTTTCAGTTCGGCCCGCTGCTCGATGTGTTCATGCTCGACGAGCGTTCGTATCGCGGCGCGAATTCGCCGAACAGGCAGACGCGCCTCGATGCGGATTCGGCCTTTCTCGGCTCGCAGCAGACCGCATGGCTGAAGGCGTCGCTGAAGGCTTCGCGCGCGACGTGGAAGGTGATCGCGAGCGACATGCCGATCTCGCTCGTCGTGCCCGATGCCAATCCCGACGTGCCGAAGGGCACATTCGAAGCCTGGGCCAACGCGGACAACGGTGCGCCGCTCGGACGCGAGCTGGAGTTGAGGGAGATTCTCCGCTTCATCAAGCAGGAAGATATCAGGAACGTCGTGTGGATCACGGCGGACGTTCACTACGCGCAGGCGACGCACTACGATCCGTCGCGCGCGCAGTTCACGGAGTTCAAGCCGTTCTGGGAGTTCGTCGGCGGGCCGATCAACGCGGGCACGTTCGGCCCGAACGATCTCGACATGACCTTCGGTCCGGAACTGCGCTATGTGAGCGTGCCGAAGGACAATCCGCAGAACCGCTCGCCCGCGGCGCTGCAACAGTTCTATGGTCGCGCGAAGATCGATCCGGTGAGCCGCGCGATGACCGTTTCATTGCATGATCTGAACGGCAAGTCGCTTTATGAAGTGAAGCTCGATGTGGAGGCCTAAGCGTTCGGGATGAAAAATGGCCCGTCGCCTTGCGCGGGTTCAACGCAGCCACGCACATGGAACTGGCCCGCCCGCGCAAACGCAAAGCGTTCATGGACGCGCACAGCGTGCCTCGCCGACAATGCCGGACATTCCAATCCGAATGGACGCCACCGCCATGAACGGCCACGCCTTGCTCAGCGCGAATCTGCTCATCGCTTATTCGGCCTACTTCGTCGGCACCGCGAGCCCCGGACCGAGCAATCTCGCGATCATGTCGATCGCGAGCACGTCGGGCCGGCGTGCGGCGTTCGCGTTCGCGGCGGGCGTGATGTCCGGCTCGTTCTTCTGGGCGATGCTCGCAGCGCTCGGCCTTTCAGCGGCGTTGACGGCTTATTCGGGCTTTCTAATCGGCGTGAAGATCTGCGGCGGGCTGTATCTGCTGTGGCTCGCGTTCAAATCCGGGCGCGTGGCGTTGAAGCCGCCGGTGCGTTCAGCGCCGGCGGATGCACACGAGCAAAGCGGCCGCAAGCTCTACGCGCGCGGCGCGCTCCTGCATCTCACCAACCCGAAGGCGATTCTCGTGTGGATGTCGGTGGCGGCGCTCGGATCGTCGTCGGGCGAGGGGCCGGGGCATATGCTCGTCGTCGTCGCGGGATGTCTGTGCATCGGCGCATGCGTGTTCGGCGGCTACGCCGCGCTCTTTTCGATGGCATCCGCCAGGCGCATTTACAAGCGCATCCAGCGGGGCCTCGATGCATGTCTCGCGCTCGTGTTCGGCGCGGCGGGCATCCGGCTTTTGACCTCGCGCGTGTAGCGGATTTGCCGCACCTCGCGCAGTTCGGCTTTGCATCCGGGCGACGGGCGGCTACGCTCAAGTCAAACGCCCGATCAATCGCCAGAACGATGCCAACCGACGATTCTCCCCGAAGCGCCCAGCCGATCCTCCATGAAAGCGCCGCGGTACTGGGCGCGCTCGTCCGCATCGTCGGCGATGCGTTCGCGTCGCTCGGGCGCGAACTGATCGCGATCAGACCGACGCCCGCGCGCGCGCTCTTCGCCACGCAGGCGATGCTCTCCGTCGGGCTCGCCGTGGCGCTCGCCTATGCGTTTCACCTGAGCAACATCTGGTGGGCGGCGATCAGCGGCTTCGCGGTGATGCAGTCGAAATTCTCCGCATGCGCGCAGCGCGGCGTGCAGCGCGTGGTCGGCACGGTCGCGGGCGCGCTGATCGGCGCGGCGGCCGGACCCGTCATCGGCGATGTGCCGTGGATCTTCGTGCCGCTGCTCGGCGTGATCACGGGCGTAGCGGTGTACCGCGCGCTCGTCTCCGATGCGGGCTACGCGTGGGTGCTCGGCGCGGTGACGTCGCTGATGGTGATCTTCGAGGCGCATCGGCTCGCGTCCGCGGCGGCGACGGCGTCCTTCGCGCTATTACGCGTCGCGGAAGTGGTCGTCGGGACGGTGGCGTGCGTGGCGGTGTCGGCGGTATTTCATGCGGGCGTGCAGCACTATCGCAAGTCGCGCGGCGCGGCGCCGGTGCCGCGCGCGCAGGCTGCATCGACGATCGATCGCGTCGACGGCGCCAATGCGCAGTTCGTCACCGTCATGCCGTCCGATGCGGCCCTGGCCGTGCAGGCGCTCGACGCGACCCACGCGGCGCGCGCCGAGCAAAGCGCGCTCGCGATGCGCAAGCGGCTAGGCTGGCAAAGCGCCTGGTCGGTGATGATTCTGGCATCGCTCGCCTACGTGTGGGATCTGCCCGGCTTCGCGCAGGCGATGGTGACGGCGATCGCCGTGCTGATCCTGCCCGCGTCGGCGCTCGGCAAGCCGACGCACAAGCCGATCGCGGAGCGCATGATTCAGCGCTTCGTCGGCTGCCTGCTCGCGGGGGCGGTGAGTCTCGCGCTGCTGCCCGTGCTCGGCGACAGCGCGTTCGCCTGCATGATCGCGCTGTGCGCCGGCGTATGGATCGGCTGCCACGTGCAGACAGGCACGCAAGGCGCGAGCTATGTCGGGCGGCAGTTCAGCATCGCGTTCATCATGGTGTTCGTGCAGGACCATCACTGGTCGTCTGATCCGATGCCGGCGTTGATGAGGCTCGGCGGGATTCTCGGCGGGATCGTGGTGCTGTCGGCGGTGATGGCGGCGGGC
Organism: Caballeronia catudaia; assembly: GCF_001544755.2. Taxonomy (GTDB): domain Bacteria; phylum Pseudomonadota; class Gammaproteobacteria; order Burkholderiales; family Burkholderiaceae; genus Caballeronia; species Caballeronia catudaia. Next base: position 16,557 of record NZ_FCOF02000018.1, read on the forward strand.
GCGGCGTGGGCAGCGAAAAAAGCGCCACACGCCGCGATGAGGTAAGTCAGGCCCGCATCACGCCTCTTCCGCCCAGGCCAGATTCTCCCGCGCCATCAACGCACTCGATGCCGCCGGCCCGAACGTTCCCGCCGTATAACCGCGCGGCCGATCGCCCAGTTCCTTCCAGCCGTCGAGAATCGGCTCGACCCACGTCCACGCCGCTTCCAGTTCGTCGCGTCGCATGAAGTGCGTGAGGCGGCCGCGAATCACGTCGATCAGCAAACGCTCGTACGCCTCGGCGCGGCGCTGGGTCATCGCTTGCTGGAGGTCGAGATTGAGCGTCACGGGCTGCATGTGCATGCCGCTCCCCGGTTCCTTCGCCATCATCTGCAACTGAATGGACTCTTCCGGCTGCAACGTGATGGTGAGCCGGTTGCCGTAGTGACGCGGACCTTCCGGAATGATCGAAAACGGCAGATCCGCGAAGTCGATGACGATCTCCGAGCGGCGATTCTGCATGCGCTTGCCGGTGCGCAGGAAGAACGGCACGTTGGCCCAGCGCCAGTTGTTGATATGCGCGCGCACCGCGACAAAGGTTTCCGCGCGGCTGTCGGCCGGGACGTTCTGTTCCTCGAGATAACCCTTCACCGCCTCGCCGCCCACCGCGCCCGCCGTGTACTGGCCGCGCACCGTGTCGCGCGCGATATCGGCGACGGTCATCGGACGCAGCGACTTCAGCACCTTGAGCTTTTCGTCGCGCACGGCGTCCGGATCGAGCGATACGGGCGGCTCCATCGCGACGATGCACAGCAGTTGCAGCAAGTGGTTCTGCACCATGTCGCGCAATGCGCCGGTGTGATCGTAGAACCCCGCGCGGCTGCCCACGCCGACCGTCTCCGACACCGTGATCTGCACGCTCTTGATATACGGCGACTGCCACAGCGGCCCGAAGATCGCGTTGCCGAAGCGCAGGACCATCAGGTTCTGCACGGTTTCCTTGCCGAGATAATGGTCGATGCGATAAATCTGCTCTTCCTTGAAGTGCTTGCCGACCGCATCGTTGATCGCGACCGCGGAGGCGAGATCGTGACCGAGCGGCTTCTCCAGCACGACGCGCGCGTTCTCGTCGAGGATACCGGCACTGTCGAGGTTCTCGCAGATGGTCACGAACAGTTCCGGCGACGTCGACAGATAGAGCACGCGCTGCGAGCCCGGACGCACGGCCTCGCCGAGCCGCCGGAAGTCCGACGGGTTCTCGACATCGATGCGCACGTAGTCGAACAGCGCGAGGAATTTGTCCCACGACTGCGCATCGAAGACTTTCTCTTCGATGAACGGGCGAGCCTGTTCTTCCATGAAGTTCTTCAGGTAATCCTCGCGCGACCAGTCCTTGCGGCCGATTGCGAGAATGCGCGTGTCGGCGGGCAGGTTGCAGTGCGTGTGCGCCATGTAGAGCGCCGGCAGCAGCTTGCGCGCGGCCAGGTCTCCGCCGCCGCCGAAGATGATCATGTCGAGCGGGCGTTCGTTCGAGGGAGGGGTTGGTTTCGTCATGGTGCGTGAGCCGGTAAGGGTTCAGATAAGGCGAAAGCGCGCCGATCGGTGCAATCGTTCGAGACAGCTATGTTGCATGTTTTGCCGGCATTTTGCACGGCGGGCGTGCTAACGGGCGTTCGATTTACCGGCGATGGACGAATTGTCACGCGCGGTGCGCAGGAATCAACGCAGCGTTACATCGGCGCGCAGCGCGGCCACAGCGAGATCGAGGAACGCGCGCACCTTCTGCGCGACATGGCGTCCCTCGCGATGCACGAGATGAATCGGCAAGGGCGGCGGCCCGAATTCGGGCAGCACGATGACGAGCCGCCCTTCGCTCACATGCTGCGCGACCTGATACGACATCAGCCGCGCGATGCCGAAATCGGCGAGCGCGGCGGCAATGGCCGAATCGTTGGTCGTCGTCGTGAAGCGCGCATGCGTGCGCACGGCGATCTGCCGCTCGCCGTCGTGAAGACGCCATTCCGGCGGCGTCGACGAACCCGTCGACGCGATCACGACATGCTCCGCGAGTTCATCCGGATGACGCGGCGTGCCGTGCTGATCCAGATACGCGGGCGATGCGCACAGCACGCGCCGGACGCGTCCGACATTGATCGCCTGCAACGATGAGTCCGGCAATTGCGCGATGCGCACCGCGACATCGATGCCTTCATCGACGAGATTCACCACACGGTCGACGAACCAGCAGTTCGCATCGGTTTCGGGATACCGCCGGAGATAGTCGAGCACGACCGGCGTGACGTGCAGCCGGCCGAACATGACCGGTGCGGTGATCGAGAGCAGGCCGCGCGGCGACGAATGCGTGCCCGTCGCGGAAAGCTCGGCGATGTCGATTTCACCGAGAATGCGGCGGCAGTCCTCGAAATAGCCGCTGCCGGCGTCGGTGAGGCGCACGACGCGCGTCGTGCGCGTGAGCAGCCGCACGCCGAGATGCTCTTCCAGCTCCGTCACGACACGGCTCACGACCGACGGCGACACATCCAGCTTGCGCGCCGCCGATGCGAAGCCGCCCGTCTCGACCACCGTGACGAATGTCGTCATTGCCTGTAATCGGTCCATGTGAGCGCGCCGGGCATCCGCTGAAAAGATGCCGTGCATTGTCGAGGATCGGCGCGCCCGACACAATCTAGAGATCCAGTTGCAGTGCCCCGTCCGAGTCGGCTGCGGGCAGCGCGCAGCAGATCAGCGCTTCGTTTTCGTCGACATGGAACGCCGGCTCGCTTTCATACGACACCGCGCCCTTCACGATGCGCGTCCTGCACGTTCCGCACGTCCCGCCGCGGCAGTTGAACTCCGGCGACAGGCCGCTTGCCTCGGCCAGTTCGAGCAGCGTGCCGCCGCCCGGCTTCCACTGCGCGCTCGTGGCCGACTTCAGAAATTCGATCTTCACGGGTTCGGCGGCGGCAGGACGCATCGGCTTCACGTCCGCGCCGCGATCCGCCGCGCGCTTCAGCGCCGAGGGACCGAACGCCTCCGCATGAATGCGCGTGTCGGAGACGTTGAGCGCGCGCAGGCCGTCGTAGATCGTCTGCATGAACGCGCCCGGCCCGCACAGATAGAAGTCGTAGTCGTTGAACGGCAGGCGGCTCGTCAGCAGATCAATATCGATGCGCCCCGACACGTCGTAATCGCGTTCGATCTGCGCGCCGTTCGTGTCGCTCAGCACGCGGATCACGTTCACGGCGCCGCCCGCGCTTTGCGCGAGCGCGTCGATTTCCCGTGCGAACGCGCGGCTCGCGAGCGAATGCGCCGACACGATCATCCACACCGGCCGCACGCGCCGCTTTCTCAGGCCTTCGTAGACGACATGCCGCAGCATCGCGAGCATCGGCGTGATGCCGACGCCCGCCGCCATCAGCACGGCCGGACGCCGCTCGAACGGATCGATCGTGAAGTCGCCCGCCGGTGCGCGCGCTTCGATGACGTCGCCGGCTTTCAGCGTGTCGTGCAGATGCGCGGAAACGCGTCCATCGCGCTTCACGCTGATCCGGTACACGCCGTCCGACGGCGCCACCGACAGCGTGTACGTGCGGATCATCGGCCTGGTCTCGCCCGGCAGCGTGACGCGGATGGGCAAATGCTGGCCGGCCTTGTGCGGCACGATGCCCGCGCCGTCCGCCGGTTCGAGATGGAACGAGCGGATCGCAGCGCTTTCGTCGACGATCTTGCTCACGCGGAACGTGCGCCACGCGTTCGCCAGCGCGGCGGCCTTCATGCGCTCGTCGACCTGCCGCCAGTCGCCGGTCATCAGCGAATTCGGCGACGCGCCTTCCGCACGCGCCTTCCAGCGCAGCGGCAACGCCTGAGCGCGATACACGATGCGCCGCGGCGTGAAACGCCACAGCCGCTCCGCGCCCTGGAACGCGGCGATTTCGGGCGAATCGAGCAGCACTTCGGCGTCGCCCGCGAGTTGCAGCAGATCGCCCGTTTCGAAGTCCGCGAACACGAGTCCCGCGCGGCCGTTCACGAGAATGTTGCCGAGCGTGTTGAAGAAGAGATTGCCCGCGAAATCGGGAATGGTGAGAGAGCCGTCGCCGGCAAGGCGCACGAATCCTGGCTTGCCGCCGCGATGCGACACATCCACTTGCCGATGCCCGTCCTCGCGATCGAAATACGACGCGACGAAGAACGTATCCGCGCTTTCGATCATCGATTTCGCGCGCGGCGACAACGCATCGAGTGAGAGCGGCTGCACGGGCGAGGGCGCGGCGGCATCGCGCACGAATTCGAAATCGCGCAACTGGATGTACTGCGGGCAATTGCCGTAACTCTGCTCGACGGCCACATCGAACGCGGCGTTCGCGCCATCGCGACGGATCACGCCGTTCATGCGGTTACGGCGGCGCGTGTGCAATTCGATGCCGAGCAGGCCGACCGACGCGCCGTCGTCCATGCCGGCGTCGGCGGGATCGAGCGGATCGCGCGCGCGGGTCACCGACAGTGTTTTGGCATCGGGCGTGCGCATGAAGCCGGGGTGTCCGGCGAAGAGCGTCGCCCACGGATCGCCGTGCTCATCGACCGAACCGGCCACGATGAACGGCAACTGCGCGAAGAACTGGCGATGCTGATCCGGCATGTGATCGCGCACGACGCGCCGTCCGACGCCGTCCATGCGCTCGAACGCGCCGAAAGCCTTCTGAATGGCGATTTCACCGCGATGCCACGGCGACGGTGTCACAAGAGCGGGGACAGAAGCGGACATGATGGTATGCCTCTTCGATTCGTGCGCGGCGGGGGTGGGAATCGCCTTGCCGCCGCGCTCACTTTACGCCGCGAGACCCGCGGCCGTCTTTTGAAACGGAACGAAGCCGGACAGCGCTTCGACACGCGCGAGCCAGGCGTTCACGTTCGCGTAAGCGGTGAGATCGACGTTGCCTTCGGGCGCGCTCGAGATATAGCTGTAGAGCGCGATGTCGGCGATGGTCGGATGCGCGCTGCCGGTATCGGCGATCCATTCGCGATTCGCCAGTTCCGCGTCGATCACCTTGAGCACGGCATGCGCGCGGGCGATGACTTCATCCGCGTTGAATTTCGCGCCGAACACGGTGATGAGCCGCGCGGCGCCCGGGCCGAATGCGATCTGCCCCGCCGCGACGGAGAGCCAGCGCTGCACGGCGGCGGCTTGCGCGGGCGCTTCGGGAAGCCATTGCGCGGCGCCCGCTTTTTTCGCGAGATAGACGAGGATCGCGTTCGAATCGGCGATCACGATGTCGCCATCGACGAGAACCGGAATCTGGCCGAAGCTGTTCAGCTTCAGGTATTCAGGCGTCTTGTGCGCGGCGGCGGCGAGATCGACGAAGGCTTCTTCGTGCTCGATCGAAAGCAGACTCAGGAAAAGCCGCGCGCGGTGCGCATGCCCGGACAGCGGATGGCAGTAAAGCTTCATGGCAAGTTTCCTTGGTTGATCGTCTCGGGCGGGGAAGGTCCGCCGTGAAACCAAGTATGCGTTCTTGCTCGATGAAGCTGAATACCAGTGGAATTCAAATCACTATTCTCGAAACGAGAACGGTGAGGGTGCTTTGCGGCTTGGCTTACGAACCGCTTTATTCGCCGCGCGGCACGTTCGCTTTATTGCCCGCGAGCGGCGAGCCGTAGCCGCCGCTGTTCGCGTTATTCGGCAGACCGTTGACCAGTTGAGCGCGCGGATCGCTCGGATTGAGATTGAGCTCGCCGGCCTGCGCGTTGCCGTGCGTCGGATATTGGCTGCCGAGCGGTGCATTCGGCATGAGCTTCGTACTGTTCTGCGGCGCATACATGTCGGTTTCGGCGCTGGGATGCAGTTGCGCGAAAGCGGTTGATGCAGCGAAGGAAGAGGCGAGGACGAATGCGGCTGTCGTCAGTTTCATGGCGAACTCCACGGAGAGCCGAAGGCGTTTCCAGTGTAGTCCGCAAGCCGCGAGCAAATCGCGATCACCCTACGCCCGACCAGTCCAGCGTTTGTCCTCACTTCTTGTGCTTCTTGAGCTTCGCCTTGCGCGCCGCCCCGTCATTGATGATCCGCACGCGATGCTTGTCCTTCATCTTCTTCCACTGTTTGCATTCGTCTTTCGTGCGCATGCAGCCGATGCAGAAGCCGGTTTTATCGTCGAACTTGCAGATGCTGATGCACGGTGAATCGACTGCCATGACGGGTCCTGTACGTTCCAGTTGCGTGAATGTCGCACGCGCTCCGTGCGCGCATCCAAATGATTGTTTCGATCATTTCGATAGAGCACGCCGCAACTGCCGCGCCACCCGCGCCGCTCCCGTATTTCCTCACCGTTGCACCGCTTGCAGTAGAATTCGGCTCCCGGACCGGCTCACCTTTGCGGGGCGGGCACGCGCCCGACGGCACGTGCCTTGCTTTATCGAAGTTGCTTCCCGTACCCGCCGGGCGCCGCCTGCCATCACTCCAACAGCGAGCCGTTACCCATGCCGCAAGCACCCGGTCCGCGCCGGCCACCCGCGAAAATCCTGCCGCCCGATGCGTCCGGCGTGCGTGCGCTGGCGTCGCTGGTGACGGGCGTCGTCGTTATTTGCGCGCTGTATTTTGGGCGCGCGGTGATGATTCCGATCATCCTCGCGATTCTGCTGAGCTTCCTGCTCGCGCCGTTCGTCGACTTTTTGCGGCGGCTGCGCTTCGGCCAGGTGCCATCGGTGATCGTCGCGGTGGTGATTGCGCTGTCCGTGCTGACCGCGGTCGGCGCGCTGATCGGCGCACAGGTCGCGCAACTCGCCGGCGATCTGCCGAAATATCAGGTCGCGGTCGAGCGCAAGGTCGACGCCGTGCAGAAGATGACAGTCGGCCGCGCCGACGAGTTTCTCGGCCGCGCGTCGCGCGCGCTCAAGCGCCTGTCGCCGGCGCGCGAGCAGGAGCCGAAGAACGAGGACAACCCGGCCGCGTCGCCGATCGATCAGCCGATGCCCGTCGAAGTCCACGAACCGACGCCGACGCCGCTGGAACTCGCGCAACGCTTCCTGTCGCCCGTCATCAGTCCGCTGGAAACCACCGGCATCGTGCTGGTCGTCGCGGTGTTCATCCTGCTTCAGCGCGAGGATTTGCGCGACCGCCTGATACGCCTCTTCGGCTCGCGCGACCTGCATCGCGCGACGACCGCGATGGACGAGGCCGCGCGGCGCCTGTCGCGCTACTTCCTCGCGCAGCTCGGCATCAACGTGGGCGCGGGCATTGTCATCGCGATCGGGCTTGCGATCATCGGCGTGCCGGGCGCGCTGCTGTTCGGCGTGATGACCGCGCTGCTGCGCTTCGTGCCGTATGTCGGGACGTGGATCGCGGCGATCGTCGCGGTCGTGTTCGCGGCGGCGGTCGGTCCCGGCTGGGCGATGCTCGTGTGGACCATCGTGATCTTCGCCGCCACGGACATCATCGCGGGGCAGGTCGTCGAGCCGCTCCTGTACGGGCACAGCACGGGGCTGTCGCCGTTCGCGGTGATCGTCGCGGCGATCTTCTGGAGCTGGATCTGGGGGCCGATCGGCCTCGTGCTCTCGACGCCGCTCACGCTGTGTCTCGTGATTCTCGGCCGTCACGTCGATCGCCTCGAATTTCTCGATGTGCTGTTCGGCGACCGGCCCGCGCTCACGCCCGCCGAAAACTTCTATCAGCGCCTGCTCGCGAACGATCCCGACGAAGCGCTCGTGCAGGCGGAGTCGCTGCTGAAGGAGCGCTCGCTCATCGCCTATTACGACGAAGTCGCGCTCGAAGGCCTGCGCTATGCCCATAACGACGTGCTGCGCGGCGTCGTGACGGCGGATCAGCTGCGGCGCATCAAGGAGTCGGCGCTGGACATCATCGAAGGACTCGAGGACGCGGAAGACACGGCGGTCACCGCCGTGCCGAAGGAAGAACTGCCCGCGAGCTTCGACTTGCCGGACGATGGGCAACTGCCGCACGAGCTACCACCCGCGCGCTTCGACGCCGAAAAGGAAGGGCACACGGCGTCGGTGCTGTGCATCGCGGGGCGCAGCGAACTCGACGATCTCGCCGCGTCCATCGCCGTGCAGTTGTTCCGCAAACACGGCCTGCATGCGGATCTCGCGGGCTACGAGCGCTTCTCGCGCGGACGCTTCGGCGAAGTGGACCTCGCGGGCGTGTCGATCATCTGCGTCGTGTCGTTCGATGCGGCCGAGTCGCCGCCGTATCTGCGCAATCTGCTGCGGCGGCTGCATCAGCGCGCGCCGCTGGCGGAACTGATCGTCGGACTGGTGTTTCCAGAAAGCCCGTTGCAAGGCGAAGTGCTTGTGCGCACCAGCTCGGCGGCGGTGTCGTTCCGGGAACTGGTGGCCGCGTGCGTGGCCGCCGCGCGCCGTCAGTCCACCGACGGCGTGCCGTGGGCGGGCCTCGACGACACGGACGGTGAGGCTGCGCTGAGCGGCCCGAGCGAGAATGTCGCCGAGCTGCGGAACGAGTGACGCGGACTTGACTGACGCTCAGCGGTTGCCGTCGAACAGATCGTTGAGCATGGTGTCGAAGGCGGCTTGCGCATCTTCGAGTTCCTGAAGCGCGGCGTCGAAGGTTTGCAGCGCCATTTGCGATGGCCGGGCGTCGCCTTCGGGCGGAAAGTGCTTTTGCAGCGCGAGAAACGCGGACTGAACCTGGCGCGTCGCGTTGACGATACGTTCCATCGCTCGCGCTTCTTCCGTGCGATTGTTCTCAGCGGTCATCGGAGACACTCCTCGTTGTGAATGCACCGATAGTACCAAGCGCCGCGCGCTTGCTTAAGCCTGCGCAACAGTAAAGAGCCGCACGGCTTCGTCGAGCACTTCGGCGCGTTCCGCGAGCCCCTTGGCGGTGGCCGCCGCCTGCTCGACGAGCGCGGCGTTCTGCTGGATTGAGTCGTCCAGATGGGCGACCGCCTGATTCACCTGCGCGATGCCCTCGGTCTGCTCGCCGCTCGCCTTTTTCTGGGCACGTCTATTTCGGTCGATGCCGCTCGAGAAGTGCGGCGACCTGCTCGTGCGCGGCGGGATGCTGCTGCAGCAACGTCGCGGTCCAGGCGAGGATGTCGTCTGCACTCATTGCCTGAGCTTTGTGCTCGATTGCATCGAGCGAGTTGGCAACTGCCTTGATCCGTCCGATATACGCCGTGACGATTGCGCAGTCGGACCAGTCGGGAAGATTCTTGCGCGCGCACAAAGCGCTTGTAGGCGATCCGGTCGAGTTCCGCTTCGCTAAAGAGATCCCGATTTAGCACGCGCTGACGCACGGATCTCCGGATGAATAGCGGCGGGCGACCGGATTGATGTCGACATGCGGTTGCCGATAATCGATCGCACTATATTCCGGTAAAAGGGCGGCGATATTCCAGCCCTTCTTCACGACCAGTTGCGAGAGACGCAACTCATATTCGACGGTCACTTCGTGCTTCTCGAGCCTCTCACGGATCGCATAAAAGCCGGCTTCCCGCAAATACGCCAATGTTCGGCCGGGCATGGCATAGGCCACGGTTTGCACATGCGAGAAAGGCTCTGGTCCACCGTATTTCGCCCTGTAGAACGGCGAGAATGGGGATTCCGGGGCAAGAATATTGATGGTCGATCCGACTAGTCCGACGTCGCCGGTCAGTTTTGCGCGAAAGATGCTTTTCCAGTCCTGAGCGACGTAGGACGGCAGGAAAGGACCGCGCACGGACGAATTGATGAAGTAGACCACTTCATACGACAGCACGCTCTCCCCGAGCGCTTGAATCGCCGCCCAATACCCGCCGAAATCATGATTGAGATTTTCGACGACCAAGTAGCGGATATTGTTTCGCTGCGGCAATTCGATCGTGTGATCACCCGCAACGACGATCACGTAGTCGCAACCCTCCGAATAGCCGAACAGTAAAAAATGCGCCAGATTATTTACGTAGCTGCGATTGAGCCGAATGGCGCGCCGCCCGGGGAGGGCGGCGCGTGTCGCTTACTGCGCGCTCCAGCCGCCGTCGATTTGCAGCGCCGAGCCGCGCATCTCGCTTGCGGCGTCGGAGCAGAGAAACACGGCCATGTCGCCGATCTGCTGCGCGGTCACGAACTGCGCGGACGGCTGCTTGTCGCCGAGAAGCTTCGCGCGCGCTGCGTCGGGCGAGAGCGAGTCGCGTGCGGCGAGATCGTCGATTTGCTTCTGCACGAGCGGCGTGAGCACGAAGCCCGGGCAGATTGCGTTGACCGTGACGCCGGTGCGCGCGTTCTCGAGCGCGGCGACTTTGGTGAGGCCGAGAATGCCGTGCTTGGCGGCGACGTAGGCCGACTTGCCCGCCGAGCCGACAAGCCCGTGCACCGATGCGATATTGATGACACGGCCCCAGTTGCGCGCGCGCATTTGCGGCAACGCGACGCGCATCGTGTGGAACGCGGAGCTCAGATTGATGGCGATGATAGCGTCCCAGCGATCGACGGGAAACTCCTCGATGGTCGCGACGTGCTGGATGCCCGCGTTGTTGACGAGGATGTCGACGGCGTCGAACTGCTCGTTCGCGAAGGCGATCATCGCTTCGATTTCTTGCGGCTTCGTCATGTCGGCGGGGTGGTGCACGGCTTTCGCGCCGGTCGCTTCGATCTGTTTCAGCGCGCTGTCGATATCGCCGAAGCCGTTCAGGACCAGGTTCGCGCCGGCCTGCGCGAGGGCCGTGGCGATGGCGAGGCCGATGCCGCTCGTCGAGCCGGTGACGAGTGCGGTCTTGCCTGCGAGCAGTTTGTTCGATGCGGGTTGTGTCATGGAGGTGTTTTTTCCTTCGGGTTGGAGGCGTTACTGCTAGAGTTTGGAGTGCCGTGGAGAGTGTGGGAATTGGGGTTTTGCTTTGCTTTCGCTTTCGTTTTCGCCGGATCCCGTATTCGTGGTGGTTTATTAGCATTGCCCCGCATAGGCAACGCCAATAAACCCCGCGAAATCAGGACTTCACGAGAAGAAAGCAATCAAACGAGCCCAGTCAAGTAATACACGGTGATCACAAAGAACACCGCAAGCGTCTTGATGATAGTGACCGCGAAAATATCGCGATAAGACTCCCGATGCGTCAGCCCCGTCACGGCAAGCAAAGTAATAACCGCGCCGTTATGCGGCAACGTATCCATGCCGCCCGAAGCCATCGCGACAACCCGATGCAGAACCTCCAAAGGAATATGCGCCGCCTGCGCCCCCGCGATAAACGTATCCGACATCGCCGCCAGCGCGATACTCATCCCGCCGGAAGCCGAACCCGTAATCCCCGCGAGCGCCGAAACGGAAATCGCCGCATTGACGAGCGGATTCGGAATGCTCTTCAGCGCATCGGACACGACGAGAAAGCCCGGCAACGCCGCAATCACGCCGCCGAAGCCATATTCCGACGCCGTATTCATCGCGGCGAGCAACGCGCCCGCCACGGCGACACGCGTGCCCACCGCAAAACGCGCCTTCACTCGCGAAAAGGCGGTCAGAAGCACGAGCACGATGCCGAGCAGCAACGCGCCTTCGACGGCCCAGATCGCGACGACAGTCTTGATCGCCGTCGACACCGGCGCATGCACGCCAGGCAGCACTTCCGGCGGAACCGTGTAATTCGCGCCGTACCACGTCGGAATCCACTTGGTCAGCACGAAGTTCGCGACGCCCACGAGAATCAGCGGCGCAATCGCCAGCGCCGGATTCGGCAGCGACGTCGATTCCACACGCTCCGGCTCGTTCACGAGCGACGTGCCGTAGCCTTCGCCCTTCGCCATCGCCGAGCGGCGGCGCCATTCGAGGAAGCTCAGGCCCACCACGATGATGAACAGCGAGCCGATCACGCCCAGCCACGGCGCGGCCCAGCCGGTCGTCTTGAAGAACGTCGTCGGGATGATGTTCTGGATCTGCGGCGTGCCCGGCAGCGAATCCATCGTGAAGGAGAACGCGCCCAGCGCGATCGCGCCCGGCATCAGGCGCTTCGGAATATTGCTCTGCCGATACATCTCCGCCGCGAACGGATACACCGCGAACACGACGACGAACAGCGACACGCCGCCATAGGTGAGCAGCGCGCACACTGCGACGATCACCGCATTCACGCGCGACCTGCCGATGTATCGAATGGCCGCGGCAACGATCGACTCGGAAAAGCCGGACAGCTCGATGACCTTGCCGAACACCGCGCCGAGCAGGAACACCGGGAAGTACAGCTTCACGAAGCCGACCATCTTCTCCATGAAGATGCCGGAGAACACCGGCGCGACGGCGGCGGGATCGGTGAGCAGGACCGCCGCGAGGGCCGCGATCGGCGCGAAAAGAATGACGCTGTAGCCGCGATACGCGGCAAGCATCAGGAACGCCAGAGCGGCGAGCACGATGATGAACGACATTGAGTCTCCTGAGTGGTTTGTTCTTTGAAACGTGCCTCGCGCGCTTCTTGTGAAAGCGCCGAGGCGCGCGGGCGAAACGCAGCTTTCGTGCCAAGGCGTCGAAACCCATACGCAACGGGCATCCGGTGAGGATGACATGCATCGTTTCAGCCAGATGTCTCTAAATCGAGACGCCCGGAAAACGCCGCACGACAGCCATCGCCGCCAGAAGATTAGTACAGATGCGGATTGGCGGCTCGTCTCAATATTGAGATATTGCGTCTCTACTAAGAGAAATCGGAGACTTTGGGCGTCATGCGCAACGACTGGATCAATGTCCCCGCGGACTACAGCGACGTGATGCGCCGCGCGATGGAGTCGCTTTTCAAGACCTTCGAGAATTTGAGCGAAGGCACTTTCATCGTCGACGCGGACGCGCGCGTCGTGTGGATCAACAAGCGCTACGCGGCGCGTTTCGGCTTTTCCGATCCGCTCGACGCGATCGGGCTGGATTGCGAAACGGTGATCCCGAACAGCCTCATGCGCGAAGTCGTCGCGACCGGCAAGCCGATTTTGCTCGACGTGCTGGAGACGGACCGCGAGCCGCTCGTCGTCACGCGGCTGCCGCTGAAGGACGAAGCCGGCGTGACCATCGGCGGAATCGGGTTCGCGCTGTTCGACGAGATGAAGGCGCTCACGCCGCTCTTCGCGCATTACTCGCGCGTGCAGCAGGAACTGATCGCGACGCGTCAGTCGCTGGCCCAGGCGCGGCGCGCGAAGTACACGTTTTCGAGCTTCGTCGGCACGAGTCCGGCGAGTCTCGAAGTGAAGCGTCAGGCGCGGCGCGCGGCGCTCGTCGATTCGCCCGTCCTGCTGCTCGGCGAAACCGGCACGGGCAAGGAACTGCTCGCGCATGCGATCCACGGCGCATCGACGCGGGCGGGCAAGCCGCTCGTCACCGTGAACGTCGCCGCGATTCCCGACACGCTGCTCGAAGTCGAGTTCTTCGGCGCGGCGGCGGGCGCGTACACGGGCGCGGAGCGAAAGGGCCGCGTCGGCAAGTTCGAGCTTGCGGACGGCGGCACGCTCTTTCTCGACGAAATCGGCGACATGCCGCTGCCGCTTCAGGGCAAGCTCCTGCGCGTGCTCCAGGACAAGGAGTTCGAGCCGCTCGGCTCGAATCGCATCGTGCGCGCGGACGTGCGGATCATCGCGGCGACATCGGCGGATTTGCCCGCGCTCGTCGCGACGGGACGCTTTCGCGCGGACCTGTTCTATCGGCTGAACGTGCTGACGATTCACGCACCGCCGCTGCGCGATCGTCCCGGCGATATCGAGGCGCTGGCCTACGCGACGCTCGAAGATCTGTCGGCGGATACGCGGCCCGGCCAGGTCGGCCATTTCGTGCTGCACCAGGACGCGTTGCGGCTGCTCGAGGCGTACGCGTGGCCGGGCAACGTGCGCGAGCTGCGCAACACGCTCGAACGCGCGCTGATGCTGTCGGAGACGGAGCATATCGACGCCCGCATGCTGAGTGCGTTCATCGACGCGGGACGGCTCGCGCTCGCGCCGCCCGCGGACGCGGCGGCGCAAGAGGGCGACGATGCACCGACCGTGTCTTACGCGGACGCGATGGCCGACTTCGAACGCCGTTTTCTCTCCGATGCCTTGCGCGCGAGCGGCGGGCGCGTCGCGGACGCGGCGGAGAAAATCGGCATCGGGCGGGCGACGTTGTACAAGAAGATCACGGCGCTGGGAATCACCGTCTGAAGGGCTTGTGCGAACGGCGGAATCGGCGCGCAAGCTTCGCGTGGCATACTCCCGAAATCGAAAATAACGACCAAAAATCAAAGGGGTATGTGATGAAACGCGGGATGAAACCCGGCCGTGCAATCGGCCTTTCGATCATGCTTGCGGGCAGCGCGTGGGCGCTCGCCGGATGCAGCAGCGCGCCGCCGCTGTTTTCCGCCGATGGACGTCCGACGCAGCAGGTCCAGTGCCCCGCATACGGCGGCTGGCGCAATTGCACCGACAACGCGAAAGTGCTCTGCCCGAGCGGTTACGACGTGCTCGACCAGTCGACGGGGAACAATCAGAACTCGCTGCTCGTCGCGTGCAAGGGAAGTTAGGCGCGCCGCTCAAACATGCTGCGTCTCGCGCAGCATCGTGACGTCGTAACCCAGCGCGCGCGTGCGCTCGATCAGCGTGCGGCGCAACTCCGCCGAGGGCTTCGCCTCGCGCGTCAATATCCATAGATAACGCCCGGTCGGCTCGCCGACGATGGACCACGTGTAATCGTCGGCGTGATCGAGAATCCAGTAGTCGCCGACATAGAACGGACCGAAGAACGATACCTTGAGCTTGGTTCCGTTCGATCCCGGCACGACCTTAGCGCGTCCTTCCGCCGAGCGATACGGCCCGGTCAGCCCGCCTTGCCTGCATGCATTCACGATGGACACGAGCCCGTCCTCACGGCGCGCGTAATTCGCCGTGACAGCTTCGCTGTCGCGTTCGAAGCGGTTTTCATAGCGCGCAAACTCATGCCACTGACCGATATAGCGATCGAGATCGACCGCTTTCGACGGTTCCGGCACGTGGTCGTTGCCGCTCTTACGCGCCCCGTTCGTTGCCGACGCGATAAGCGCCGCGACGCCGCCGATCAAAGCCAGCGCCGCGGCGCCGTATGCCCAAGGTCTTCGGATATTCATGTTTCCCGGTGAGTGAGAAGTCTAGGGAGGACGGAGCAGCAAGCTCCGTTCCGTCCGCTTCAGGTCCCGAATTTCCTCACCTTCAGGCATCGGCGAAGGCGTTCACGCTCGTGGGCGGCATCAGGGCTGAAGCCCATAAGTGCTTGTGTGCGCGGGGATTTTGCCTCGTACCGGTAAGGCGGGGACATGCAAACATCGCGCCGGGTGCTCGGCTCCCGTATCACCTCACCTAAAGCCACGCATGGCGATTCGACTCGTCGGGCTCCGTTCGAGAATCCGATGGCGCAAGCCACTTGCTTACCGAGACCGCGTAATCAACCTGCAAACTTAATACGTTAAGGAACAATGGCTTGCGCCATGCAGCTAACAATGTGACTGAGCTGCAGATTTGCTTCGCGATCCAGACGATCCGTCGAAGAGTGAGCCGTGCACGCGCCGTGCGGCTCACCATCGACAGGCTCCCGAAACGCCTCACCCTTCATGGCGAAGCGTATCCTCACGCTCTTTCTATCCCGCATCCGAAGCGCGGCCTCATGCCTTCGCTGCCCAATCCGCTCCTCACGATCATCCTGCCGGCTGACCGTCATGCTCTGAGCACAGCAAAAAAAAGCCCGGGCGCGAGCGCACCGGGCGAAACCACCTTCTGTTCGACGGTGGAGGAGGTCAGTTCAGACTGCTGCCTCTGATTTGCGAATCGGTTGCGGATTACCGCGAGCTGCCGCCGTCGCGCGTGTCGGCGCGAAGCTGCGCGTGCCGCTCCTGATACGGACGCAATTGCGGATAGCTCAGCGAATTGATGGCATCGAGATCGCCCGTGCTCCGGGCGCTGGCGAGTTCCGCCTTGACTTGGGCGCGGGTCTTGCCCACGGAAGTCGATTGAGCGAAAGCGGGCACGGTGGCCAGCAGCGCGGACATGACCAGACCGCTGATCAGCATCTTTTTCATGGGAAACCTCTTCGATGGCGTTGCGTCAGGGTGACGCTTGAGAGGCAGTCTAGGAGGAAATCTATTGGACAAAAATACCGATTGAGCCAACACATTGTTGTCGAGAGTGGTTGAATCCTGGCGCGCGATTCGCCTCTCAATCCATCGAAAAATCTGGCTGCCTGAGCAGGCAATCGGCTCGTTCAAATCCGGCGTGTTTCGTTTTCGTATCAAAAACTAAACGACATTGCACTTACCCCGAACTTATCCACAGTTTCTGTGGATAACCGTGGGGATAGCTCGCCGCGAACCGCATGGCGTCGCGGCGCAAGGTACATTTCAGTATTCATCGCAAAAATAGGCGAAATGCGTTGGCGGGCATCGAAGACGAGTCTCCCGCGATGCGCCTATCATGTGCACGCGCGCCGTCATTGCCGACGGCGTTACCGGACGGGCCACCGTCCGGCTCCTTCACTGTTTTATCCTTTACGGAGGACATGTCATGGCCTTGAAGATCGCGGTGGTCGTTGGAAGCCTGCGGCGGGATTCGTTCAACAAGCAGCTCGCGCATGCGCTCGTTTCGCTTGCGCCGAGCGATTTTTCCTTCGAGTTCGTCGATATCGGCGGCCTGCCGCTCTACAGCCAGGATTACGACAGCGACTTTCCCGAAGTCGCGCGCGCGTTCAAGCAGAAGATCGCCGATGCCAACGGCCTCCTGATCGTCACGCCCGAGTACAACCGCTCGATGCCGGGCGTGCTGAAGAACGCGCTCGACTGGGCGTCGCGTCCGTGGGGGCAGAGCGTATGGGGCGGCAAGCCGGGCGCGATCATCGGCACGTCGGTCGGCGCGATCGGCACGGCCATCGCGCAATCGCATCTGCGCGGCGTGTGCGCGTATCTCGATATCGTGCTGATGAATCAGCCGGAGATGTACATCAAGCACGACGAGAATCGGATCGACGCGAACGGCAACATCGTCAGCGAGGACACGCGCAAGTACCTGCAGACGTTCATGGACAAGTACGCCGCATGGGTGCGCGACCGCGCGGCGTGATCGCTCACCTCGCCTGAACGCAAACGGCCCGCAAACGCGGGCCGCTGCTTTTCCAACGTGAGAAAAAACTCACACGTGATGATGCCCCGTCACGCGATCCCAGCCGTGGCGGATCGCCGCCTTGAAACGCTCCCACGTATCGCCTTCGGGATGCTTGCTTTCCCAGTCGCGACGCGTCTCGTACTCCATCTGATCGTCCCACGCGCGGCTGCGGAAGCGGTCGTCGTTGCCGAGCGTCGCGCCGTAGCGATACGCGCCCTGATAGTCCTCGTAAGGCTCGCCCGTCGCCGAATATTTCGAATCGTAGTCGGCGCGGAAGTCCTCTTCGTACTCCATGAACTCGTTGGGGACGGTTTGCGGATACATCGTGGGCGCCGGACCCACCGGGCCGCCCGCCTGCGTGCCGGCCGAACTCAAGACCGGATCGGGCGACGATCCCGCCGCGCGTGCCGCGCCCGGCTGATACGGCGTCGCCGGCTCGTCGAGCGGGCCGAGCGGTTCGACCGAGCGCCATTCCGAAGCCGTGTCGGTGCGCACGCCCGGAAGCGGATCGCGGGCCGTCAGCGAATCGTCCATCGCGGCGCGGTCGGGCGGAACGGCGCCCGTCGTGCGCAGCGGATCGCGGCCCGCGAGCGCGTCACGCTCCGACAGCGATTCACCCGACAGTTCCGTGCGCGCCGCCAGCGGATCGGCGGGCGTGCCGGCGAGCGGATCGATGCCTGTGCTCGCATACGGATCGCGGCCCGTCAGCGGATCGCGTCCGGCGAGCGGGTCGCGGCCGGCGCGTTCGCTTTCGCTCATCATCGATTGAGACTGCGACTGCATCGACTGTGATTGCGACTGCATGCTCTGGCGCGGCATCAGCGGATCGTCGGCCGGGTCGCTGACGTAATCGCGCGGCGTCAACTCGGCCGGATCGCCGACGTCGGCCCGCGGATAAGCCCGCGCGCGCGGCGGGATGGCTTCCGGCTCGTTCACTGGTTCGCGGCCTGGCACCGCGCTGCCGCGTCCGAGACCGAGTTCGTCGAGTATCGAATGATCGCGGTCGTCCGCTGCGGCGGAAGCCGGCGTGCCGTGCTCGAGCGTCGTCCAGCTCGCCGCGCGTTCATCGATATCGATCGCGCCCTTGTCGCTCAGGGTCGCGCGGGCGACGTCCGCCTGCTCGACGCTCGGGGTATCGACCGCTACCAGCACCGCGCCGCGTCGCACGGCCTCCGAATAATGCGCGACTTCAGGCGGTTGATCGCGTCCGCCGAAGAGCATGCTGAAAAAGCGCTCGATGTTCGCGAGTACGCCCGGTTCCGAGTGCGTCTGGGCGTCGGGCATGTCGGACGGCGCGGCGGCGTCGTCGCGTTTGGGATTGGCCTGCAGTTCGATATCCGCGCGCGGGAAGCCGGCGGCGATCAGGGCCGAGCGCGCGTCCTCGGCTTGCGCGAAGGTATCGAAAACTCCGATGACGGTGTGCCGCATATGAGCCTCCTGCGATGGGCGTGATTCCTGGGATCGGCGACGTCGGGTCGCCGTGCATGGAGGCATTCACGCAACTCGCGTGCCGGATGCGCGCGGGCGGCGCGTGCGGACAAACGGGGACGAAAGCAGGGGCGCTTTTACAACCACGCGTATAAATAGCGCCGATTCAACGCTCGGTGGAACGCGCCGTCCGCACGTCCGGCGACGACGCGCCGGGCCCGCGCATGCGCTCGCGGATCGCGCGCAAAAGCGAATCGAGCAACGCGATGTCGAACGGTTTCGACAGCACGCGCGCGCCGACCTGCCGCGCGCGGTCGAGCTCTTCGGCATAGCCGGTGACGAGAATCACCGGAAGGTGCGGCTCGGAGCGCTGCAACATTTCGGCGAGATCGATGCCGTTCATCTGCCCCGGCATGTGAATATCGGACAGCACGACATCGAACGGAAGACTGATTGATGCGTCGGCGCGCGCGGCTTCGAGCACGGTCGCGGCGGTATCGGCGTTGAAAACGTAGGTGACGTGGTGGCCCATCATCGTGAGCAGCGCCTCCGTGCCGGCGGCGACTTCCTCGTTGTCCTCGACCAGCAGCACGCGCAGGCCGTCGGCTTCGGTCGCCGCAGCGTGTTCGTCGGCCGCCGCCGCGCCCGGCGCGGACGCCGCCGCCGCGCGCGGCAGATACAGGCGCACGGCCGTGCCCGCGCCGACCGCGCTGTCGATGGTCGCGAGCCCGCCCGCTCGCTCGCAGAACGCGAACACCTGTGGCAGGCCGAGCCCCGTGCCCATGCCTTTCGGCTTCGTCGTGAAAAGCGGCTCGAACGCGCGGCCGAGCACGTCGGAGCTCATGCCGATGCCGGTGTCCTCCAGCGTGATCTGCACGAATTCGCCGGTGATCGGAAAGCCGTCCTGATGACGAAAGCGCACGTTGTCGGCGCGCACGGTGAAGGTGCCGCCGCTGGGCATCGCGTCGCGCGCGTTCACGGCGAGATTGATGAGCGCGAGCTCCAGCTCGGCCGGATCGACGCGGATCGCCCACACGTCGGGCGCGACCTCGACGTTGAGCGCGACCTTCGCTCCGAGCGATGCGCGCAGCAACTCGCGCCCGGCCGGCACCCATTTGCCGATCGCGATGATCTCGCTGCGCAGCGGCTGCTTGCGCGCGACGCCGAGCAACTGGCGCGTGAGCGACTGCCCGCTCTTCAGCGCGCGCTCCATCGCGGTCAGTTCGCGGTCGAGGCCGGGCGCGCCGCGCCGCCGCGCGATCTGCACGTTGGTCGAGACGATCATCAGCAGATTGTTGAAGTCGTGCGCGACGCTGCCGACGAGATTGCCGAGCGCTTCCATCTTGCGCGCCTGCCGGTACGCGGATTCGATCGAGCGGCGCATCGACGCTTCCGCCTGCCAGCGCTCCCACGCTTCCTCTTCCGTCGCGAGCCGCCGCAGCGACTGGCCGATCACGCCCCACAGCACGACGCACGGCGCGAAGACCGACAGCGCGAGCACGCTCAGATGCTTCCACCAGGCGGACCAGATCGTCGCGATCGGATAGCCGCTCGATACGTAGACCGGATACGCGCCGACGCGGCGAAACGCGACGATTTTCAACTGGTTGTCGAGCCCCGAGACCATCTTCACGACGCCGCTCCTGACGCCGCCGCGATACGCGTCGCGCAGCGGCGAGCTGGCCGCGAGCGACGTGCGCCCCGGCGGGCGCGGCGGATACCACGCGAGCACTTCGCCGTCGGAGCGCGACAGACCAAGCGACACGCTCGGGTTATCGCCGATCAGCTCGCGATAAAACGCGGCGAAATAGGCGGGCCGCAGCGCGATCGACACGACGCCGTCGAACTTGCCCGCGGGCGTCAGGCGCGCGACGGCCGTGTTGAACACCTGCTCCCCGGCGACGCGGCCGGTCGTCACGCGCGAAATCTGCTCGAGCTGCCGTCCCGCGCGCAGGCCGCCGAAGTCCTCGCGGTCCGCGATCGAGATGTCGGGCGTCGGATACGTGCGGCTCGTCGCGAGCAGCTTGCCGTCCGGACCGAACACCGATGCGGCCGCGACCTGCTGGTAGCTGTTGCTGATCGCCCTGAGGCGCTGATGGATGGTCGCGCCGTCGCGGCGGACCGCGTTGGCGTCGAGGTCGTCGAGCAGATCGACGATGCGCTCGTTGAGCGTCACGTTGAGATCGAAGACCTTGAGCGCGTGCTCTTCGGCGACGTGGGCATTGCGCGCGACGAGCTCGGAGGCGTCGGCGACGCGCGCGTGGTAGTCGGTGAACGCGGTCGCCGCGACATACACACAGGGCAGCCCGATTGCCGCGACGAGCAGCGCGTACAGCGTCATCCGCTGCGCGGTGAAGTTGCGCTCGGGCACCACCGGAAAAGGCGGTTCGTCCTGCCAGGATTGCGCAGCAGGCCGGCTCTCGGACTCTTCACGTTGCAGCGTCATTTTTGGCGGCGAATTGGAAAACTTACTCGAACCCCGCGCCTTTCGTACGTGGCGGCCAGCGCGCGAGCCCCGCCCGTCGGACGTGAGCGGTGGAACCGCACAGAGCATGCACGAAACATGCCGAACGATTGCTTTCGTCGCGCGCGGCGCTCGACTCGGGCCGGCGGCGCACTTAGCGAGATTCCCGGAAGCGCAAACGTACACAAAAGTATGGAAGGTAACACATCGAGATATATCGAGCGAAAATTGCCCGACGTGGCCCGCTTCTTTGTCGGAACATTTCTTGCGGTGCGCATTGTCGAGTTGCTTTGACATTCTCATGAGCACACAATGCAATCTTCCGACGTATGCGCCCACAGAGCGCGCGCCGGAGATATGTGAGCAGCCTCGCGGCGCGTGCCGGGGAGCAGTACCGCTGACTCGGCGACGAAGCCGGCAGCCGCGCGACCAGGCGAGGAGAAGAAGGCCACTGTCCGGAATCGTCCGGATCATGCACGGGGCAGGCAAGATGACGCCGGTCGGGACCCAACACGCATCGCGTGCCTTGCGCGCGCCGATCACCCAGCGCACGCCCGCCGCATGGCGCGCCTACGTCCACGGGCGCCGCGTCTGGCTCATCGCCGCCGAACTGCATCTCCGGCAGCGCCCGCGTTCCCGCCGGGCGAGAGGGCTCGCGCCGGTCGCGCCGTGAAGATCGCCATAAAGTTCGCCGCGCAGATGCCGTAATCCGATGCGAGAGCACGCCCTGTCCGCCGACATGACGTCCTCAGCCCGAAACCGCACAAGAGATCCTGCCAACCATGCCGTTGCCGATTGTCATTGCCGATGATTCCCTGCTCGCGCGCAAGGTGCTGACGCGCGCGCTGCCGCCGGACTGGGACGTCGAGATCTCCTACGCGACCAACGGGCGCGAGGCGCTGGCGCATTACCGCGCGGGACGCGCTTCGGTGATGTTCCTCGACCTCACGATGCCCGACATGACCGGCTATCAGGTGCTGGACGCGTTGCAGCACGAAGACCTGAACACGTTCGTGATCGTCGTGTCCGCCGACGTGCAGCCGATGGCCCAGGAGCGGGTGCGCGCGCTCGGCGCGATCGCTTTCCTGCCGAAGCCGGTGACGCCCGAAGCGCTGCGTCCCGTTTTGAAGGAGTACGGCCTTCATGGTTGAAGCCCTGAACGAAGATCAGCGCGACGCGCTGCAGGAAGTCGCCAACATGGCGATGGGCCAGGCCGCGACGCGCCTGTCGGCGCTGCTCGGCACGTTCATCGAGCTGTCGGTGCCGCGCGTGCGTGTCGTGAGCGTGGCCGAGGCGTCCTCCACGCTCGCCGAGATGACCGGCATCACCGATACCGTCACGGCCGTGCGCCAGGGCTTCCGCTCCGACATCAAGGGCGAGGCGATCGTGCTGTGCAAGAGCGGCAGCGTCGATCAGCTGTGCGCGCTCGTCGACGATCCGTACACCAAATCCACCTACGAAGCGACGACGCGCACCGAACTCGTTTTCGATGTCGCCACCGTGCTGATGGGCGCGTGCGTGTCGTGCATCCTCGACCGCCTCGGCCGCTCGCCGATCTTCTCGCCGCCGGGCATGCTCGGGCAGGAAATCGGCCTCGACGACGTCTTCCAGCCCGCGATGCTCGCGTGGAAGACCGCGCTCCTGCTCGAAGTGAACTTCGCGCTCGAAGATCACAGTTTCCGCGCGCACCTCGTGATGCTGATGGCCGAAGACGCCATCGCGCATTTGAGCGACGCCCTCGACACGCTATTGTCGAGCATCTGAACGGGACGGCATCGTGAGCATGGATGAACTGCGGTACGCGCTGTCCGAACTCGTGATCGAGCGCGTGGGTTTCGGCATTTTCGTGCTCGACCGCGATCTTAACGTGCTGATGTGGAACCGGTTCATGCAGGACCACAGCGGCAAGACGGCGGAACAGGTCATTGGCAAGTCGATCTTCGCGAGCTTTCCGGAGCTGCCGCGCGTGTGGTTCACGCGCAAGGTCGAAAGCGTGTTCCAGCTCGGCAGCTTCGCGTTCAGCTCGTGGGAGCAGCGGCCGTATCTCTTCAAGTTCGACCATGACCGTCCGATCACGGGCGGGGTCGATTTCATGCAGCAGGACTGCACGTTCATGCCGCTCACGCTCGAGCGCGAAGTGCGCGCCGTGTGCGTGACGATATCCGACGCGACGCACGCGAGCATGATGCAGCGCGCCCGCGACGAAGCGGTGGCGAAGCTGCAGGAATTCGCGGACCGCGACGGCCTGACCGGCATCGCGAACCGGCGCTATTTCGAATTGCGCCTCGCGGACGAGTTTTCGCGCTGGCAGCGCTACGGCGGCGAGCTTTCGATGCTGCTCTTCGATCTCGACCACTTCAAGCGCATCAACGACGACCTCGGCCACCTCGTCGGCGATACGGTTTTGCGCGTGATGGCCGAGCGCGTCGCGAAGAGCGTGCGCGTGCAGGACGTGTTCGGGCGTTTCGGCGGCGAGGAATTCGCGTTGCTGTTGCCCTGCACGAATTTTGACGACGCGATGATCGTCGCGGAGAAGGTGCGACGCGCGATCGGCGAAACGCCCATCGACGTGCAGGGCGGGCGCGTGCCGGTGACGGCGAGCGTCGGCGCGGCGCGGGCGCGCACCGGCGTCACGTCGTCGTACGAGGCGCTCATCAACGAGGCCGATGCGGCGCTATACACGGCAAAGCGCGCAGGGCGCAACCGGGCGGTGGGTTTCGCCTGAAGCGCGCGACGCGTCCCGCCTGGCGCACCCCGGCGCGATCAGGCGCAAGCGGGCAAAGTATTGATATACTCTTTGCCGCTTCCGGCGCAGTCGCAGCCGGCTCGCGCCGGCTTTCCTCTTCGATTCTTCCCTCACAGCGCCAGGTGGTTCCGCGCGCGCCGGGTCGAATCGAGACCGCGCCTGATCACTTAATTTGCCCTTGGGGGCGCCACAGCGGAGTTCGTCTTGGCCGTTTCCAACACCATCGCTGACGAATCTGCTCCCGACGCCGCGAAAACGTCGTCGGGGAGCTCGTTCTATCTCGCGATGCGCATCCTTCCGGCTGCGCAGCGAGACGCGATGTACGAGATTTACGCGTTCTGCCGTGCCGTCGACGACATCGCCGACGAAGGCACGCTGCCGCGCCGCGAGCGCGCGCTCGCGCTCGACCAGTGGCGCGCGGACATCGACGCGTGCTACGCCGGCACGCCGAAGCCGTCGCTCGAAGCGCTCACGCGTCATATCCAGGCTTTCCAGCTTTCCCGCGACGACTTCCAGGCCGTGATCGACGGCATGGCGATGGACGCCGCCGGCGATATCGTCGCGCCCGACGAAGCCACGCTCGACCTCTATTGCGATCGCGTGGCGAGCGCGGTCGGGCGGCTATCGGTGAGAATTTTCGGGATGCACGAGGACGCCGGACGGCGCCTCGCGCACCATCTCGGGCGCGCGCTGCAACTGACCAACATCCTGCGCGACATCGACGAAGACGCGGAAATCGGCCGCGTCTACCTGCCGCGCGAACTGCTCGCGCGCGAAGGCATTTCGACGAGCGATCCGGCGACCATCGTCGGCGATGCGCGTCTGCCGCGCGTGTGCGCCGTCATCGCCGAGCGCGCGAAGGGCCATTACGCCCAGTCCGACGCGATCATGGCCGCGTCGCCGCGCTCGCAGGTGCGCGCGCCGCGCATCATGTCGGCGGCGTATCGCACCGTGCTCGACGCCAATCTGAAACGCGGCTTCGACCTGCCGCGCACGCGCGTGCGCACGCCGCGTTCGCGCCTGCTGTGGATCGTGGCGCGCAATCTGATCTGATGTCCCGGCGGGTTTTCGTCGTCGGAGCGGGCGTCGCCGGCCTCGCCGCCGCGGTCGAGGCGCAACGGCGCGGCGCGCGCGTCGTGCTGCACGAGGCGGCGTCCCACGCAGGGGGCCGTTGCCGCTCTTTCTTCGATGCGAAACTCGGCGTCACGCTCGACAATGGCAATCATCTGCTGCTGTCCGGCAATCATTCGACGATGGCCTATCTGCGCGCGATCGGCGCTGCGGAGACGCTCATCGGCCCGACGCAGCCCGAGTATCCGTTCTTCGACGTGACGAGCGGCGACGCGTGGACCATCCGCATGTCGTCCGGACGCTTGCCACGCTGGATCCTCGACGCCGACGCGCGCGTGCCCGGCACGCAGCCCGCCGACTATCTGCCGATCCTGCCGCTGTTCTTTGCGAAGCCGGGCCGCACGATCGCTGAATCCGTGCGCCGGACGGATCGCGTGTGGAACCTGCTCGCGCGGCCGCTTTTGCGCCCGATGCTCAACGCCGATCCGTCCGAGGCGAGCGCGGAACTCGCCGCCGGGCTGCTGCGCGAAACGGTCGCGCAGGGCGGTCAGGCGTGCCGTCCGCTCGTTGCGAGAAGCGGGCTGTCGCATGCGTTCGTCGAGCCGGCGCTGCGCCTTTTGCAGTATGGCGGCGCGGACATCCGGCTCGGCTCGCGCGTGGCGGGCATCGGGGTATCGGGCACGGATTCGAGAGAGCGTGTAAGCTCGCTCGCTTTCGAAGGCGCGGCGGAGCCGGTCGCGCTCGGCCCGGACGATGGCGTGGTGCTCGCCGTGCCGCCCGGCGCGGCGCGCCGCGTGGTGCCGGGCCTGAGCGCGCCGCAAGCATCGCGGGCGATCATCACGGTGCACTTCGCCGCCGATGCGCCCACCGGATTTCCGCCGCTGACGTGCATCGTCAACGGCATGTCGGACTGGATTTTCGCGGCCGACGGGCGGCTATCGGTCACGCTCGCGTGCGCTGACGCCTGGCTTTCGACGCCGCACGAAGAACTCGCGCGGCTGACGTGGCTGGAGACGGCGAAGGCGGTGCGCATGCCCGCCGTGCCGATGCCGCCGTGGCAAGTCGTCGTCGAGGAACACGCGACGTTTGCCGCCGTGCCCGCGCAGGAAGGCTTGCGGCCCGCCACGCGCACGCGCTGGCACAATTTCACGCTCGCGGGCGACTGGACGGCGACCGGCCTGCCCGCGACGATCGAAGGCGCGATCCGTTCCGGCCAGAAGGCCGCGGACGCGCTGTTGAACCCATCGATGGAACGCTGATGAACGATTTATCCCTGTCGGCCGTGGACGCGCGCGTGTCGGGCGCTCCGCTCGATACCGCAATCCACCAGGCCACCGATGCGCTGCTCGCGGCGCAGCATCGCGACGGCTACTGGCTGTACGAACTCGAAGCCGACGCAACCATTCCGGCTGAATACGTGCTGCTCGTCCACTATCTCGGCGAGACCGCCGACGACAAGCTCGAAGCGAAGATCGGCCGCTATCTGCGGCGCATTCAGCGCGAGGACGGCGGCTGGCCGCTTTTCACCGACGGCGCGATGGACGTCTCCGCGACCGTGAAGGCGTATTTCGCGCTGAAGATGATCGGCGATTCGCCCGACGCCGAGCACATGCAGCGCGCCCGCCGCGCGATTCTCGCCGCGGGCGGCGCGGAAAAGGTGAACGTGTTCACGCGCATCCTGCTCGCGCTGTTCGGCGTGGTGTCGTGGCGCGCGGTGCCGATGATGCCCGTCGAGATCATGCGTCTGCCGATGTGGTTCCCGTTCCATCTGTCGAAGGTGTCGTACTGGGCGCGCACGGTGATCGTGCCGATGCTCGTGCTCAACGCGAAGCGCCCGCGCGCGCGCAATCCGCGCGGCGTGCGCATCGACGAAGTGTTCACGAATCCGCCGGTCAACACCGGCATGCCGTCGCGCTCCGGGCATCAGAGCCGCGGCTGGTTCGCGTTCTTCCGTGTCGTCGATTCGATCCTGCGCGCAGCCGACCCGCTGCTGCCGAAAGCGGGCCGCGAGCGCGCGATCGATGAAGCCGTGCGCTTCGTGGATGAGCGCCTGAACGGCGAGGACGGCCTCGGCGCGATTTTCCCGGCGATGGCCAACTCGGTCATGATGTACGACGTGCTTGGGCTTCCGCCGGAGCATCCGAACCGCGCGATCGCGCGCAAGTCGATCGACAAACTGCTGGTCATCGACGAAGCCGACGACGGCGAAGCGTATTGCCAGCCGTGCCTTTCACCGGTGTGGGATACGTCGCTCGCGGCGCACGCGCTGCTCGAAACGGGCGAACCGAAGGCGCGCGCGGCGGTCACGCGCGGCCTCGAATGGCTGGTGCCGCTGCAGGTTCTCGACGTGCGCGGCGACTGGGTTTCGCGCCGCCCGAACGTGCGGCCGGGCGGCTGGGCGTTCCAGTTCGCGAACCCGCATTACCCGGACGTCGACGACACCGCGGTCGTCGCGATGGCGATGGAGCGCGCCGACCGCGAGAACGGCACCGCGATGTACGGCGAATCCATCGCGCGGGCGCGCGAGTGGATCGTCGGCATGCAGAGCAGCGACGGCGGCTGGGGCGCGTTCGAGCCGGAGAACACGCAGTACTACCTGAACAACATCCCGTTTTCGGACCACGGCGCGTTGCTCGACCCGCCGACCGTCGATGTCTCCGCGCGGTGTCTTTCGATGCTGGCGCAGCTCGGCGAGACATCGCTGAACAGCGAACCGGCGCGGCGCGCGTTCGACTACATCGTGAACGATCAGGAACGCGACGGAAGCTGGTACGGCCGCTGGGGCCTGAACTACATCTACGGCACCTGGTCGGCGATGTCCGCGCTGAACGCAGCCGGCGTCGCGCCGACGGACCCGCGCATGACCCGCGCGGCGGGCTGGCTCATCGGCATCCAGAACGCGGACGGCGGCTGGGGCGAGGACGGCGAGAGCTACAAGCTCGACTATCGCGGCTACGAACAGGCGCCGAGCACGTCGTCGCAGACCGCGTGGGCGCTGCTCGGGCTGATGGCGGCGGGCATGGTCGGGCATCCGGCGGTCGCGCGCGGCATCGACTATCTGCTGAAGACGCAGCAGACGCACGGCCTGTGGGACGAAACGCGCTTCACCGCGACGGGTTTCCCGCGCGTGTTCTATCTGCGCTACCACGGCTATCGCAAGTTCTTCCCGCTGTGGGCGCTCGCGCGCTACCGCAATCTGACGCGCGAAGGTCTCACGCGCGTGACGGCGGCGATGTGAACGCGCCCGTCGTCGCCGTGACCGGCATGGCGTTCGAGGCGAAGATCGTGCGCGGGCGCGGCGTCGATGTCGTGTTCGCGGCGCGCGCCGACTGGCTCGAACGCGCGCTTTCGGACGCGATCGCGCGCGGCTGCTCGGGCATCATCAGCTTCGGCACGGCGGGCGGGCTTGCGCCGGACCTCGGTCCGGGCGCGCTGATCGTCGCCGAGAGCGTGTGCGGGCCGTTCGGCGAGTTGCGCACGGACGCGGCGTGGTCG
This sequence comes from Caballeronia catudaia, assembly GCF_001544755.2. Lineage (GTDB taxonomy): Bacteria > Pseudomonadota > Gammaproteobacteria > Burkholderiales > Burkholderiaceae > Caballeronia > Caballeronia catudaia. The sequence continues at coordinate 44,801 of NZ_FCOF02000018.1, forward strand.
GCGCGTATCGTCGATGCGTTCGCGGGCACGCCCGTCGAGCGCGTCATGCGGCGCGGCAAGATGTCGGGCGTGACGGCGCCGGTCAAGAGCGAGGCGGAAAAACGCTCGCTGCATTCGTCGACGGGCGCGCTTGCCGTGGATATGGAATCGCATATCGCCGGGGCGATCGCGACGGCGCGCGGGCTGCCTTTCGCCGTGTGCCGCGCGGTGGTCGATCCCGCCTGGCGGACGCTGCCGCCCGCCGCGACCGCGGGTTTGCGCGACGATGGCACCACGGCGATCGGCCCGATTCTGCGGGAATTGCTGCGCGAGCCCAGGCAATTCGGCGCGCTGCTGCGGCTCGCGTCCGATGCGCGAGAAGCCCGTGCGACGCTCGTACAGGCGCGGCACGCGATGGATTCGGCGCGGGCGTTGGTGTTGGGCTAGGCGCTTTCAACAAATCTTGCTTTCTGCGGGTTAACCCTCATTTCCTTATAATAAGGGATAACCCTAGTTAATCGCGCGTCGCGGCACCCGATCCGCCGATCCGCGCCACAAAGCAAGTGAGGTACCGCAATGAATTTCCACACCCGAAAATGGGTCAAGCCCGAAGATCTGAACCCGAACGGCACTTTGTTCGGCGGCAGTCTCCTGCGCTGGATCGACGAAGAAGCGGCCATTTACGCGATCTCGCAACTCGGCAACCAGCGCGTCGTTACCAAGTTCATGTCCGAGATCAATTTTGTGAGTTCCGCGCGTCAGGGCGACATCATCGAGCTGGGCATCACCGCGACGCATTTCGGCCGCACGTCGATCACGCTGCGCGCGGAAGTGCGCAACAAAATCACGCGCAAGAGTATTTTGACCGTCGAGAAGATGGTGTTCGTGAACCTGAACGAGCAGGGCGAGCCGGCCCCGCATGGCCGCACGCAGATTCTATATGCCGATGAGCTGTTCGAAGCGTATCGCCGCGATCAGCGAACGGTGGAAGCGCCGAAGTTGTCGGGCGACGATCTGATCGAGGAAGAGGCCGAAGCAGCGGCACACTAAAAAAACAAAACGGGCGCCGAAGCGCCCGTTTCTTATTTGAAGCCTCACTTCGCCGGCTGCGCCGCCGGATCGTCATATTGCGGCAGCCCCTGCCCCTGGCTCGAACTCGGCGAAGGCTTAGCTTTCGGCGCGCCCTCCGCCGGCGCGGGCGACTTGCCGCCGACTCCGCCCGCAGGCGATGCCGCCGCGCCGGTCCCTTCTGGCGCGCTCGCGCCTTCGGGCGCCGACGCGCCCTCGTCGCCGTAATCGGGCAGTGTGTCGGCGCCGCCTCCCGTCAGCAGATACTGACGACGCTGCGTGTAGGCGTCGCGCACGAATGCGTACTTGTCGAGCGCGGCCGCCGAGAGCAGATCGGTCGCGCCGATCAGATCTGCGCGCGCGCTCACGAAGTTCAGACCGAAAAGCGGCCAGAGAATCTCAGGCCCCGAGTAGCTCAGCGGATTCACGCGCCAGTCGACGAGCCAGGTCGTGGAATCGCGGAACGAGCTCGGTCCGAGCAGCGGCAGCACCAGATATGGCCCCGACGGCATGCCGTAGTGCCCGAGCGTCAGGCCGAAGTCCTGATGATGCTTCGGCAACCCCGCGGGCGATGCGATATCAATCAGACCGCCGATACCGAACACCGAGTTCATCGCGATACGCATCAAGTCCTGTGTCGCATCGGTGATCTTCAACTGCAGCAGATTGTTCGCGAAGTTGGAGAAATCGCCGAGATTCGAGAAGAAGTTGCTGACGGCCGTGCGGAACGGGCTCGGCGTGTAATCGACATAGAACTGCGCGACGGGCTTCGCGACGTAGGTATCGAGCGTGTCGTTGAACGTGAAGATCTTGCGGTTCATCGGCTCGAGCGGGTCTTTCGGATTGCGGTCCGGGCCGGTCGCGCAACCTGCGGTCGCGAGCGCGCCCGCGATCGCCAGACTTACTCCAATCTTGCGCACTGCACGAGCGGTCAAAGCCGTCGATCCCCACTTCATTCTTCAATTCCTCTTAGGTTGTCATGTCGTCGCGCCGCCCGCAGCTTCGCGCGCTCGGCGGCACGCACTTTGCGCGGCTTGCCCATCAATACGGGCTGGAAAACCACGGCGCCGATCAGCGTGCAAAGCAGCGACAGCACCAGCAGCCGTCCCATGCTGGACGTCCCCGGATGATGGGAGAACCACAGGCTGCCGAATGCCGTCGCGGTCGTGGCCGCACTGAACATAACGGCATGCGTGAGGCTGGACTGTAGCAGCCGCGTCTGGCCGGAGCGCCACGCCATCACGAAATAGATCTTGAACGCGACGCCCACGCCCAGCATCAGCGGCAACGCGATGATGTTCGCGAAGTTGAGCGGCATCCGGAAGACGACGCACAACTCCAGCGTGACGATCGCGGAAACGAGCAACGGTACCAAAGTTCGCAGAACGTCGCCAAAACGGCGCAAGGCGATCCACAGCAGCACCGCGATCGCGATGAGCGAGTAGAGCGCCGCCTGCTGGAACGCCTTGATGATCGTTTCCGCCGAATGGCGCACGGAGATCGGCCCGCCGATCGCATCGGGCGCGGCCTTCTGCACGGCGTCGGCGAAGCGCGCGAGCAGCGTATCGTCGCTCGGATCGACGCCCGCCGGAACCTTCGGCGATACATCGACGAGCGCCTTGCCGTCCGGCGTCACGAACGACGCCACCATCTGCGGCGGCAGCGTCGCGCGCGTGATTTCCGTCGGCGTGAGCAGCGCGCGCAGTTGCGCGAGCGCGAGGCGCAGCGGCTCGGCCATGGCGTGCTCGGCGCGGTCGCGGGTCGCGGCGTCGGCCTGAGCCAGTTTCGCGAGCGTCTGCGACAGGTGCTTCGCTTGCTGGTCGCCGGGACCGGGATGCTCGTCGGCGGCGAGGGACAACTGGCTCGACAGGCGCTTGAGCGCCGCGACGCGCACTTCGTCCGTCACCGGCGACGCGGTCGGCTGATCGAGCGCCGGCAAAAGCTGATCGGCGGCCGCCTTGATGAGCGCGAGCTTCCTGGGCTGATCGGCGGGGATGAGCGACGAGAGCGTCGTCGCGCGGTCGACTTCCGGGAGCTTTTCCAGCTTCGCGGCGATGCGGTCGGCGTCGGCCAGCGACGGCGCCAGTACTGCGACATCGTTCACCGCGCCTTGGGGCGAATCCTTGAGCGAGGTGAGCGTTGCCATCGATTCGGTGTGCGGGTCTTTCAGATGCAGCGGATTGAAGTCGAAGCGCAGATCGAAGAGCAGCGGCAACGCGCCGATCACGACCACGAGCGTGCCGATCAACACGGGCTTGCGATGCTTGTCGAGGAATTCGTCGACGGGCGCGAGCACCGGAAAACCCGGCGAATGCGCTTCGCCCGGCGGCGCGAACACCTTGATGAGCGCGGGCAGCAGCGTCATGTTGGTCGCGTAGGCCACGAACATGCCGACGCCCGCGATCAGCCCCAATTCCGACACGCCGCGATACGCGGTCGGCAGAAACGAGAAAAAGCTCGCGGCGGTCGCGGCGGCGGCGAGCGTGAGCGGCACGGCGACATGGCGTGCGGTTTCCGCGAGCGACACATCGAGCCGCTTGTGCCGGTAACGCTCTTCGCGATACTTCACGCCGAACTGAATGCCGAAGTCCACGCCCAAACCGACGAACAGCACCATGAACGCGACCGAGATCATGTTGAGCGCGTGGACCATCATGAGGCCGAGCGCGGCGGTGATCGCGAGTCCCACGAAGAGCGTGATGAGCACCGCGAGAATCATGCGCTTCGAGCGCAGCGCGACCCACAGAATGGTCAGCACGACGAGGAAGGTCAGCACGCCGTTGAGTACGGCGCCGTCCTGCACGGACGCGAATTCTTCGTCGGCAAGCGGCTGCGCACCGGTCAGATGGAGCGTCGCGCCGTATTTCTTGTCGATGCCGAGTGCCGCCGCTTTCGCGCGAATCTCATCCGAGGTGCCCGCCGCCGCCTTCAGCGCATTGAAGTCGAGCTCGGGCAGCACGGTGACGAACGCGCGCCCGGTCGCATCGCTTTTCGACCCATCCGCCAGATCGCGCCACGAGAACGCGGCGGGCTTTTGGCTAAGCACACGGTCGAGCACGGTCGCGCTTTTGCCGAGCAGGTTGGCCATCTGACCGAGATTGACCTGCCCGAGCGTCAACGGCAGATTGAGCGTGGTGTTGAGCGTCTGCGCAAGCCCGGTGAGCGTCGGGTCGTGCGCGAGCGCGTTGATGAGCGGGCGCGCCTGCACCAGTTGCTTCGTGGTCTCTTCGACCTTTTCGGTCGGCAGATAGAGCAGGCCGTCGTGCTCGAAGAACGCGCCGCCCTGCGGCTGCGACACCGACTTGAAGCGCTCCGGCTCCTTTGCGAGCGCGGCGGCGAGTTCGTTCGCGGCGGCATCGGCGAATTCCTGGCCAGGCGCCTCCACGACGATCAGCAGCGTTGCGCCGCGCTGCGGAAACGCCTCGTCGATGGCTTTGCTGCGCGCGGCCCATTCGGGCTCGGTCTCGATCAGCTGACTGACGTCGGTGCTGATGCGAAAGTGCTGGACGACATAAATCGTGGACAACACGCCGAGCAAAAGCGAAACGGCGATAATCCACGCCGGGCGGCGGATGGCGAGTGTGACGAAGCGGGTAATGTTGGACGTCAGCATGAAGACGCTACCTGTGTGTCCTGTTATCTTTGCGCGTGCGAACGCGCGGATTGCATGATGCCGACCGCCGGATTCCGAACCATGTCCGCAAGACACGCGGTGTGCCGCGCAAGTATAGCGGGCGCGCCGGAACACTCCGTGCTTGAACTGTTGCGGCGCTGCGGTGTCGATATACTGACCCCGCAGCCATCCGGCCGCTCCCGCGACGTCCGAAGGCCACGCGACCCGCGCCACCAAACCTGATCAGAGAACGGGTGCCATGAAACACTATCTGTCTGTTTGCTTCGCTTTCCTCCTCGCCTCCATGTCCTTCACGGGCGAGGCGCTTGCACAAACGAGTCCCGATGCCGTCGTGAAGAACGCCGTCGAGGGCACCGTCAACGCGATGAAGGCCGACCCGCAGGCGCGCGGCGGTGACATGGCGAAGATCACGCAGCTCGTCGAAACGCGCTTCCTGCCCGCCACCGACTTCCAGCGCACCACGCGCATCGCGGTCGGCAAGGCCTGGGCGAGCGCCACGCCCGAGCAGCAAAAGCAGCTTTACGACCAGTTCCAGACCTTGCTGGTCCACACCTACGCGGCATCGCTTTCGCAGTTGCGCGATCAGGACGTGAGGTTCAAGTTCGATGCGCCCACCATCGACGCCAACGCGAAGGACACGGTCATCGAATCCCACGTCATTTCCACGGGTGGCGACAATCCCGTGCGCTACCGTCTGCAAAAGACGCCGCAGGGCTGGAAGATCTACGACATCGACATGATGGGCGCATGGCTCATCCAGGTCTATCAGCAGCAATTCGCCGGTCAGTTGCAAAAGGGCGGCGTGGACGGCCTCATCAAGTTTCTCTCGGAGCACAACGCCCGTTCCGCGGGCTGAATTCTCCCTTCCTCCGACAAGGCCGGGCTTCAGGTTCGGCGGTGCTCCACCGCGTACTTGATCAGCTCGGCCTGCCCGTCGATATCCAGTTTGCGCTTCAAATTCAGTCGATGCGTCTCCACCGTGCGCACCGACAGCCCGTGCTGTTGCGCAATCTGCTTGCTGGACAAGCCTTCGGCTAGCGCATCGAGAATGTCGAGCTCGCGCGGCGTCAGGCGTTCGTGCGGCGTCTGCATCGACTGTGCCTGGATCATGCGCGCGGCGAGCCCCGCGCTGAAGAAGGTCTTGCCGGCGAGCACCGCGTCGATCGCCTGGATGATCTCGGCGGAAGGCGAATCCTTCAGCACATAGCCGCTCGCGCCCGCGCGCACCGCCTGCTTCACGTATTCGACGTTGTCGTGCATCGACAACATCAGCACGCGGATGCCCGGAAAGCGCTCGTGAAAATGCGCCGCCAGTTCTATGCCGGTCATGCCCGCCATGCCGACGTCCATCAGCGCGAGATCGGGTGGATTCGACTCGTCGGCGGCGAGCGCGAGCGCTTCTTTCGCGTTGCCCGCCTCGCCGATCACGCGCAGGTGCGGCACGGAGTCGAGTCGCGCGCGCAAGCCATCGCGCACGAGCGGATGGTCGTCCACGAGAATGATGCGGGCGGATTCAGCGCTCATCGGAGTGTCCCTGAAAGTTCGGTGCGGCGAGCGGCAGCGGCACCGTCGCGGTAATCGACGTGCGGCCGAGCTGCGAACTGATCGCGAGCGCGCCGCCGAGCGTGTCGAGCCGTTCGCGCATGTTGCGCAGGCCGACGCCGCTCGCCGGGCCGGAGAGCGCGTCATGGGCGTCGAAGCCGCGACCGTTGTCGGTGATGTCGAGTGTGACGGCATGCGTCGCGATATCGAGCGTAATCGCCGCGCGCGATGCCTGCGCATGCCGCGCGATGTTGGTCAGCGCTTCCTGCGCGATGCGGAAAAAGACGGTGTTGACGGGATCGGGCAACGGCGTGTGTTGCGTCGCGGCAGACGCGCTGTTTCCCGTTGCTTCGAAACGCACTTCGATGCCGTCCTGACCGTCGAGCTCGCGCGCGAGTTGTTCGAGCGCGGCGGCGAGGCCGAGATCGTCGAGCATCGCGGGCCGCAGCGCGTGCGAGATGCGGCGCACTTCGCGCAGCGTGCCGGAGAGACGGCCGAGGCTCGTCGCGAGCGCGGCTTCGGCCGTCGGCTCGCGCGCCGCGCCACGCTCGAAACGCGCGAGCGCCGATTCGAGCAGCAGCTTCACGGAGACGAGCATCTGACTGATGCCGTCGTGCAGCTCGCGCGAAAGTCTCGCGCGTTCCTGCTCCTGCGAGTCCACGACCTGCCGCGCGAGGCGCTTCAGCTTCGCGTCCGCGCTGCGATGTTCGCTGATATTGAGCACCGCGCCGCACACGGCGATGATCGCGAGCGCCGCCAGCGCGATCGCGCCGATCCACATCAGCGTGCGGTCGATGTTCGCGGCCGCCCGCGAATCGATGCGCGCGAGCGTCGTTTCGACATCCTCCAGATAGATGCCCGTGCCGATCATCCAGCCCCAGCGCGGCAACGGCACGACATAGCCGAGCTTCGGCGCGAGCAGTCCGGTCGACGGCCGCCGCCACACGTAGCGCACGTAGCCGCCGCCCTTCGACGCCTCCTGAATGAGCTGCTGGATCGTCAGCGCGCCGTTCGGATCGCGCATGAGCCAGAGATCGCGCCCGACGAGATCGGGCTGGCGCGGATGCATCAGCGACGTGCCGCGCATCGTATAGACGAAAAAGTAGCCGTCCTGGCCGAAGTCGAGCCGTTGCAGCGCGTCGAGCGCGAGGCGGCGGCGCTCGCCGTCGCTGCGCGGATCGGTCGCGGCCGCGTCGTAATACGGCGCGATCGCGCTCATCGCGATTTCGACGTAATGCCGCAGCTCGATTTCCTTGCTCGACATATAGGCGGCCTGCGTGGTCTCGTGCTGCGCTTCTGCGAGCGATTCCGCCTGCTGGCGCACGCCGTAGGTGATCCCGCCGATCGCCAGCGCGAACGGCACGATCGCCAGCAGAAAGACCTTGGCTTTCAGATTCATCGACACAGGGCAGGGTTTTCCGCTACGTGAAGCCACGTAGCGGGCATACGTAGTTATGCGCTTGTAAGCGTTCGGGCGAAAGCGAATACTACCGCCCAATGCGCTATCACGGCGCATCCATCGACTGAACGGTCAATAACTAAGGAGACGCCATGAATCGGGCTTCCGGATTCCTGGTCTGGATCGCGCTCGCGCTATTGGGCGCGTTCGCATTCGGCACCATCGCACTCGCGCACGGCGAGCGTATCAGCGCGCTATGGATCGTCATCGCGGCGGTCTGCGTGTATCTCATCGCTTACCGGTTCTATTCGCGCTTCATCGCGGGCAAGGTGCTGCAACTCGACGGCCTGCGCATGACGCCCGCCGTGCGTCACAACGACGGCCTCGACTACGTGCCGACCAACAAGTACGTGCTCTTCGGCCACCACTTCGCGGCGATCGCGGGCGCGGGCCCGCTCGTCGGCCCGGTGCTGGCGGCGCAGATGGGCTACACGCCCGGCATGCTGTGGATTCTCGCGGGCGTCGTGTTCGCGGGCGCGGTGCAGGATTTCGTCGTGCTGTTCATTTCGACGCGCCGCGACGGCCGCTCGCTCGGCGATCTCATCAAGATGGAGCTCGGCACCGTGCCGGGCGTGATCGCACTCTTCGGCGCGTTCCTCATCATGGTGATCATTCTCGCGGTGCTCGCGCTGATCGTCGTGAAGGCGTTGACAAATTCGCCGTGGGGCACGTTCACCGTCGCCGCGACGATTCCGATTGCGCTCTTCATGGGCGTCTATACGCGCTACATTCGTCCGGGGAAAATCGGCGAAGTGTCGATCATCGGCTTCATCGGCCTGATGCTCGCGATCGTCTACGGCGGCCAGGTCGCCGAATCCGCGACGCTCGCGCCGTACTTCACGTTCACCGGCGTGCAGCTCGTATGGATCCTGATCGGTTACGGCTTCGTCGCGTCGGTGCTGCCGGTGTGGCTCCTGCTCGCGCCGCGCGATTATCTGTCGACGTTCCTCAAGATCGGCACGATTCTCGGCCTCGCGATCGGCATTCTGATCGTCGCGCCCGAGCTGAAGATGCCGGCCTTCACGAAGTTCGTCGATGGCTCCGGTCCGGTCTGGGCGGGCAACCTGTTCCCGTTCCTGTTCATCACGATCGCGTGCGGCGCGGTATCGGGCTTCCATGCGCTGATCTCGTCGGGCACGACGCCCAAGATGATCGACAACGAAGTCAACATGCGCTTCATCGGCTATGGCGCGATGCTGATGGAATCGTTCGTCGCGATCATGGCGCTCGTCGCCGCCTGCGTGATCGAGCCGGGCGTGTACTTCGCGATGAACAGCCCCGCCGCGCTGCTCGGCTCGACGCCCGAAGCGGTGGCGCAGACGGTTTCGAGCTGGGGTTTCGCGCTGACGCCGGACATGCTGACGTCGACGGCGAAGGCGGTCGGTGAGACGACCATCGTCGCGCGTGCCGGCGGCGCGCCGACGCTCGCGGTCGGCATGGCGCAGATTCTTCACCAGGTGATCGGCGGCCCCGCGATGATGGCCTTCTGGTATCACTTCGCGATTCTGTTCGAGGCGCTCTTCATCCTGACCGCCGTCGATGCGGGCACGCGCGCCGGCCGCTTCATGCTGCAGGACTTGCTCGGCACGTTCCATCCGGCGCTGCGCCGCACGGAATCGCTGCCTGCGAATTTGACGGCGACTGGGCTGTGCGTCGCCGCGTGGGGCTACTTCCTGTATCAGGGCGTCGTCGATCCGTTCGGCGGCATCAACACGCTGTGGCCGCTCTTCGGCATTTCGAACCAGATGCTCGCGGGCATTGCGCTGATGCTCGGCACCGTCGTGCTGTTCAAGATGAAGCGCGAGAAATATGCGTGGGTGACGCTCGTGCCGACCGCCTGGCTGCTCCTCTGCACGTTGACGGCCGGCTGGCAGAAGATTTTCGACGCCAATCCGAAGGTCGGTTTCCTCGCGCACGCGGGCAAGCTGAAGGAAGCGTTCGATGCGGGCAAGGTGTTGGCGCCGGCGAAGTCGCTGCCGGAGATGCAGCGCATCATCTTCAACGATTATGTCGATGCGGCGCTTTCCGGGCTGTTCATCTTCGTGGTGCTGAGCATCGCGGTCTATGGCGTGCTTGCGGTGCTGCGCGCGCGTCGCGAATCCAAGCCGACGGTACGCGAAACGCCGTTCGAAGCGATGCCCGCGGGCGCTTCGGCCGCGGTGCGCTCGGGCCGTTGATCGAGGAGCGATGACGATGTTCAGCGACCTTCGACAAGCAGGACGGTATCTCGGCCAGACGATGCGGCTGATGGTCGGCATGCCCGATTACGACGCGTACGTCACGCACATGCAGTCGACGCACCCGGACAAACCGATGATGAGCTACGCGGAGTTTTTCCGCGAGCGGCAGGAGGCGAGGTACGGAAGCGGGGCGGGGAAGTGTTGTTGACGCAGCGCTGCTGACTTGCAGACGAGGACGCGACGGTGATGAGCCGTCGCGTTTTTTTTTAATTCTGAAGTGCGAAATGTCGCTTTTGCCTATTTCATCTGGACGAGGGTAAAATGACTATCGTCACGTGACCAGGGTCGATATCATGACTGTCAAGCGAGTTTCAAAATCGGATTTCAAGGCGAAGGCGCTCGAATACTTCCGACTCGTTGAATCGACAGGAGAACGTATGATCGTGACAGACCATGGAAAGCCCGTGCTGGAAATACGGCGATATGAGAATTCAACGCTCACGCCGCTGGAGGAATTGCGCGGCAGTGTGTTGTTTTGCGAAGACGCTTTTGAGCCCATTGGAGAGGACGATTGGGAGGCGTATAAATGATCGTGCTGGACACGCACACGCTTCTATGGTGGCTCGGCGGAGGGACGCTCAGCAAGCAAGCGAGTGCCGCGATCAAAGCGGAATCGGGCGAAGACGGGGAGATCGTCGTTTCCGCCATCAGTGCGTGGGAGATCGCGCTACTGGTGAGACGAGGCAAGATAAGATTATCGATGGACGTCAGCGATTGGGTGGAAAAGGTCGGTCAAATCGACGCCGTGCGTTTTCTGCCGGTCGACAACAGCATCGCCATCAGGTCGATCGATCTACCCGGGCATTTTCACAACGACCCTGCAGATCGTGTAATCGTCGCGACGGCGCGCGCGCTATCTGCGCCGTTGGTGACCAAAGACAAGTTGATCCGCAAGTACGAGCACGTCAAGACGATCTGGTGATCGAAACAAAAAGGGCGAATGACCCAAAGCCATCCGCCCTTTCTTCGATTCACTCAGCCGAAGCTCAACTCACCGCCGCCGCCGCCTTCGCGCCTTTACCCTTTTGCGCGCGTCCGATCTCTTCCAGCTTGATCTCGACATGCTTCGAGAACACGAACTCGGCCGGGCGTTGCTTGTCGATCGGCAGTTCCTTGGCGAACGCGCCCGTCGTGCGCGGGCCCGACAGCGCGATCTTCGCAGCCTTCAGCGGATGCGCGACCGTGTCCATCACGGCGGTCGCCTCGAAGCCGCAGTGGACCATGCAGTCCGCGCACTTTTCGTATTTGCCCGTGCCGTACTTGTCCCAATCGGTCGTTTCCATCAATTCCTTGAAGGTCTTGACGTAGCCTTCGCCGACCAGATAGCACGGCTTCTGCCAGCCGAACACCGTGCGCGCCGGGTTGCCCCACGGCGTGCACTGGTACGTCTGATTGCCCGCAAGGAAGTCGAGGAACAGCGTCGACTGGCTGAACGACCAGTTCTTGCCGTTGTTGCCGCGCTTGAAGATCTCGCGGAACAGATTCTTGGTCTTGTCGCGATTCAGGAAGTGCTGCTGATCCGGCGCGCGCTCGTAGGCATAGCCCGGCGACACGGTGATGCCATCGACGCCAATCGGCCCGAGCGTGTCGAAGAACTTCGCGACACGTTCCGGCTCCGCGTCGTTGAACAGCGTGCAGTTGATGTTCACGCGAAAGCCACGGCGCTTCGCTTCCTTGATGGCCGCGACGGCCTTGTCGTAGGTGCCCGGCTGCGAAACCGAGTGATCGTGCGCCTCGCGGTCGCCGTCGAGGTGCACCGACCAGACGAAGTACGGGCTCGGCTCGTAATCGTCCATCTTCTTTTCCATCAACAGCGCGTTCGTGCAGAGATACACGAACTTCTTGCGCGCCATGATGCCCTTCACGATCTGCGGCATTTCCTTATGCAGAAGCGGCTCGCCGCCCGCGATGGAAACGACCGGCGCGCCGCACTCGTCGACTGCGCCGAGACATTCTTCCAGCGACAGGCGCTGATTCAGGATCGGGTCCGGATAGTCGATCTTGCCGCAGCCGTTACACGCGAGATTGCAGCGGAACAGAGGTTCCAGCATCAGCGCGAGCGGATAGCGCTTGGTGCCCGTGATGTGCTGCTTGAAGATGTAGGCGCCAACGCGGGCCTTCTGGAGCATCGGGATAGACAATTGCGTCCTCTCCTTATTCTTCGCGAATCGCGGTTGCCGCAACGGCGGCGACCGGCTGGGTGAGCTTCGCGGGGAGTTTGAATTCGACCTTTTCCTCGCGGCCGTTCATCGTCGTGACTTCGACGTTTCCGAACGCGCGCAGGGCATCGATCACGTGTTTGACCATTTCCTCGGGCGCCGAGGCGCCTGCGGTGATGCCGACGGTCTGCACACCGGCAAACCATTCCGGCTTGATTTCCGAGCCGTCCGCGACGAGGTAGCTCGGCACGCCGCTCTCGGCGCCGATCTCCCGCAGACGGTTCGAATTGGAACTGTTGGTCGCGCCGACCACGAGCAGCACGTCCACCTGACTCGACAGCTCGCGCACCGCGGCCTGGCGGTTTTGCGTCGCGTAGCAGATGTCGCGCGTGTCCGGCCCGACGATATTCGTGAAGCGGCGCTGCAGGGCATCGATGATGCCGCGCGTGTCATCGACCGAGAGCGTGGTCTGCGTGACGTAAGCGACGGGCGTGTCGGGCGCGAGCGTCATCTTCGCGACCTCGGCTTCGCTCTGCACCAGCACCACGACGCCCGGAATCTGCCCAATCGTGCCTTCCACTTCGGGATGGCCCGCGTGGCCGATCAGAATCAGCGTGCGCCCCTGCGATACATACTGACGGCCTTGCACGTGAACTTTCGTGACGAGCGGGCAGGTGGCGTCCAGCACATCGAGACCGCGCGCCTCTGCGTCTTTCTCGACGCTTTGCGCGACGCCGTGCGCGCTGAAGATCGCGACCGCGCCGTGCGGCACTTCATCCAGCTCTTCGACGAACCGTGCACCCTTGCTGCGCAGATTGTCGACGACATGACGGTTATGAACGATCTCGTGACGCACATAAACGGGTGCGCCATGCCGTTCGAGGGCCCGATCGACGATTTCGATCGCACGGACCACACCCGCACAAAAGCCGCGGGGTTGAGCAAGGATGATACGCATATTCGAACGAACTCCGACTGACGCGGGTCTCGGGTTAGCCGGCGCGAAACTCGCACTTTCCCGATGATTCGCCCTGAACGACACTGGGAGACGTTCGAAAGCTGGGGAAAGCAGACCGGAAAAAACGACACGGTAGTGTCGGTCTGCGCGCCGAAGTTGACCGCGTATTCTAGCGCGTTCCCTTTTTGGGTGCTCAATGCCTGTTTCAATTGGGAACGCGGCGTCACGCGTGCAAATACGGCGATTCGCGGAACCCAGTAAACTGTCGGACGGCTTCGGGCCGCAAGCTGCGCTATTTTCGCGGCCCGGGGCCGCCCAGCGGCCTGCCGGACAGGACTTCGGTGCCTTTCCGGCGCGGTGTATTTTTCGCGCAGCGCTACGGGCGACAGCGCTCGATGCACGGCGCCCGCTTCATCGCATCCCAAAATTCGAGTGGCCGGATCGCGCTTTCCGGTCACACAACTGTTTACACGCTAACCGTTTTTTTTCATGTTACTGATCGCCTGGCTCTCTTTCCTGATCTGGATCGTGCTGCTTTTTGCACGCGGCGGCTTCTGGCGCGCGCAGCCCGCGCCGGCATTGTCCGATACGACGATCCACGCCGTCGGCAACGCCGAGATCGCGCGGCGCGGCGCATGGCCCGCGCTCGTCGCGGTCGTGCCCGCGCGTAACGAAGCCGATGTCATCGGGCGCGCGGTCGGCTCGCTCTTGAAGCAGGACTACGAGGGCGCGTTCCATGTGATCGTCGTCGATGACCACAGCACCGACGGCACCGCCACCGTCGCGCTCGCCGCCGCCCGCGAGCTCGGGCTCGAAGACCGGCTGACCGTGCTGACCGCTCAGCCGTTGCCGCCGGGCTGGTCGGGCAAGGTGTGGGCGCAGTCGCAGGGCGTCGGCGCGATCGATACGCTCGGCCTGCCCGCCGAATTCCTGTTGCTGACCGACGCCGACATCCACCATCCCTCCGACGCCGCCACGCAGCTCGTCGCGCGCACGATTCTGGAAGACCGCGATCTGGTCTCGCTGATGGTGCGTCTGCGCTGCGATTCCCTTTGGGAAAAGGCGCTGATTCCCGCATTCGTGTTTTTCTTCGCGAAGCTGTATCCGTTCGCGTGGGTCAACGACGCGAAGAAGCCGACCGCGGGCGCGGCGGGCGGATGCATGCTCGTGCGCCGCTCGGCGCTGGTCGAAGCGGGCGGAATCGAATCAATCCGCCAGGAACTGATCGACGATTGCAGTCTCGCCGCGCGCATCAAGCACCGGGCGGCCCGCAACGACGCGCGCCCGATCCGCCTCGATCTCGCCGAGCGCAGCGAATCGCTGCGTCCTTACGACAACTGGCGCGAAATCTGGAACATGATCGCGCGCACCGCGTTCACGCAGTTGCGCTATTCGCCCTTGCTGCTCGCCGGCACCGTGCTCGGCATGGTGCTGATTTATCTCGTGCCGCCCGTTTTCGCGCTGGCGTTCGGCGCGCGCGCGTGGCCCGCGTGCGCGGCTTGGGCGTTCATGTGCATCGCGTATGGGCCGATGCTGCGCTACTACCGCAGATCGCTGTTGTGGGCGCCGCTTTTGCCGCTCGTCGGCTTGTTCTATGTCAGCGCGACGATCGGCTCAGCCGTGCGTTACTGGAGCGGGAAAGGCGGGCAATGGAAGGCGCGCGTGCAGGCGCCGACGCAGGAAGGTTCGTGACATACTTGGGCGGCTTCGAAGGACGCCGCCTTATTTCTTCGTCAACATGGCATACAGCTCGATGACCATGTTCGGCGAAAACGTGAACGGCACCCAGCCATGTCCGCCGTGACGCATGATCAGCAAGCGGTCGCCGTTCGGGTACTTCTGCGTCGCCATGACCGGGTTCTTCGTGGCCGCGAAGCGCCATCCGGGCGCGATGCCCGTCGGCTGCTCCACCGACATCGACGCGCGCACGTTCGACAATTCCTCGATCAGCTCAGACACGCCTTCCGCGCTCAGCTTCACCGTCTTGCCCGCGATCGTCATTTCGACGGCATCGCGCTCCGGGCGCGACACGACGAGCGTGGGCGGCTCGTTCAACGCCGGCGGTTCGGCGGGCGCGGCGGAATCGCCGGGTTTGTGCGCGCCGTGCAACGCGGGCGGTTCATCGGGCGAGGCTTCCTTCGACGAAGCGACGGGTTCGATCGTCTCAGCCGATGACCGGTCAGATTCAACAGCGGTCTGAAGGAGCGCGTCGAGGCTCGACTCCAGCGCGCCGAGCTGGTCTTGTAGATTCATGCGAATGTGTCTGTGTCCGTGTCTTGCAGGCGTGCCGTGAGGCAACGATTCTACCCGCTCGCCTTTGTCGGGGTCGGCACAGGTTGTAACCAATTGCACTGAAGGCGCGGATTACACGAGAGAATTTCGTCGGCTCAAAACAAAACCGGCATCTCGAAAGAGATGCCGGTTCGGTCGGACGCGCATGATGCGCGCCCCCGTGCAAGCTTACTTCGCCTGCGCTTGCGCGAGCGCGTCGTTGAGCGTCTTGCTCGGACGCATCACGGCTTCGAGCTTGGCCTCGTCCGGCTTGTAGTAGCCGCCGATATCCGCCGCATTGCCCTGCACCGCGGCGAGCTCGTCGATGATCTTCTGCTCGTTCGCGGCCAGCGTCCTCGCGAGCGGCGCGAACTGCTCGGCGAGCGCCTTGTCTTCCGACTGCGAAGCGAGTTCCTGCGCCCAGTACATCGCGAGATAGAACTGGCTGCCGCGATTGTCGAGCTGGCCGGTTTTCGGCGACGGGCTCTTGTTGTTGTCGAGCAGCTTGCCGGTGGCCGAATCGAGCGCCTTCGCGACGAGCTTCGCGCGCGCGTTGTCGTTCTTGATGCCGAGCTCTTCCAGCGACACCGCCAGCGCGAGGAATTCGCCGAGCGAGTCCCAGCGCAGGTGGTTTTCCTGCACGAGCTGTTGCACGTGCTTGGGCGCCGAGCCGCCCGCGCCCGTTTCATACAGGCCGCC
This sequence comes from Caballeronia catudaia, assembly GCF_001544755.2. Classification (GTDB taxonomy): domain Bacteria; phylum Pseudomonadota; class Gammaproteobacteria; order Burkholderiales; family Burkholderiaceae; genus Caballeronia; species Caballeronia catudaia. The sequence continues at coordinate 60,810 of NZ_FCOF02000018.1, forward strand.
GCCCGCCATCAGCGGAACGATCGACAGCATTTTCGCGCTGGTGCCGAGTTCCATGATCGGGAACAGGTCGGTGAGGTAATCGCGCAGGATATTGCCGGTAACCGAAATCGTGTCCATGCCGCGGATCACGCGCTCGAGCGTGTAACGCATCGCGCGCACCTGCGACATGATCTGAATATCCAGGCCGGTGGTGTCGTAATCCTTCAGATACGTTTCGACCTTCTTGATGAGCTCGGCTTCGTGCGGACGATACGGGTCGAGCCAGAACACCGCCGGCGTGCCCGAGTTCTTCACGCGCGTCACGGCGAGCTTGACCCAGTCGCGGATCGGGGCGTCTTTCACGAGGCACATGCGCCAGATATCGCCCTTCTCGACTTCCTGCGTGAGCCCTTCGATGACTTCGTTCGTCGCGTTGTCGACAATGCGCGCCGTGCCGTCTTCAGCGATCTCGAAGGTCTTGTCGTGCGAGCCGTACTCTTCGGCCTTCTGCGCCATCAGGCCGACGTTCGGCACCGTGCCCATGGTCTTCGGATCGAACGCGCCGTTGGTCTTGCAGAAGTTGATGATTTCCTGATAGATGCGCGCGAACGTGCTTTCCGGAATCAGGCACTTGGTGTCTTGCGGACGGCCGTCGGCGCCCCACATCTTGCCGCCGGCGCGGATCATCGCGGGCATGGAGGCGTCGACGATCACGTCGTTCGGCGCGTGCAGGTTCGAGATGCCCTTGGCCGAATCGACCATTGCCATGGCCGGGCGCTTTTCGTGGCACGCGTGCATGTCGCGGATGACTTCGTCGCGCTGCGATTCCGGCAGCGCTTCGATCTTCGTGTAGAGATCGACGAGGCCGTTGTTCACGTTGATGCCGAGTTCTTCGAAGAGCTTCCCGTGCTTCGCGAATGCGTCTTTATAAAAGACCTTCACGGCGTGACCGAAGACGATCGGGTGCGAGACCTTCATCATGGTCGCCTTCACGTGCAGCGACAGCATGACGCCAGTGTCGAACGCGTCCTGCATCTGGTCTTCGTAGAATTCCACGAGCGCCTTCTTGCTCATGAACATGCTGTCGACGATCTCGCCGTCCTGCAGCTTGACCTTCGGCTTGAGCACGATGGTTTCGCCGCGCTTCGTGACGAGTTCCATGCGCACTTCGCGCGCTTTGTCGTTCGTGACGGACTTTTCGCCGTGATAGAAGTCGCCGTGCTTCATGTGCGCGACGTGCGTGCGCGACGCCATGCTCCACTCGCCCATGCTGTGCGGATGCTTCTTCGCGTAGTTCTTGACGGCCAGCGGCGCGCGGCGGTCCGAGTTGCCTTCGCGCAGCACCGGGTTCACGGCCGAGCCGAGGCACTTGCCGTAGCGCGCGCGGATGGCTTTCTCTTCGTCGTTCTTCGGCTCTTCGGGATAGTCGGGCAGCTTGTAGCCCTTGCTTTGCAGCTCCTTGATCGCGCTGGTCAGCTGATGCAGCGACGCGCTGATGTTCGGCAGCTTGATGATGTTGGTGTCGGCGTCCTGCGTGAGTTCGCCGAGCTTCGCGAGATTGTCGGGGACCTTTTGCGCGTCGGTCAGATATTCGGGGAATTCGCCCAGGATGCGCGCGGCCACCGAGATGTCGCTCGTCACGACGTTGACGCCCGCCGGCGCGGTGAAGGTACGGATGATCGGCAGAAAGGCGCTGGTCGCGAGCAGCGGAGCTTCGTCGGTCAGGGTGTAGATGATGGTGGGTTGCTGATTGCTCATCGCTTGTCTCGACATCCGAAAACAGGTTGGAAAAAACCGCCGGCTGCGTCACCCGTCCGGCAACAAACCGCTATTCTGCCTGATTTTTGCGTCACGCGCGTGTGAATATCGGCTCGCGCGGACGGCGAAAACGGGTGTTTATCTTGCTATTTCAATGACTTAAGTTTTTTATAGTCTTATACAAGAGTTGCGGTATTTCGCCGTCGTTGCGGGACCGGAACATTTCACGCACCGATATCGCGCTTCACTACGCGAAATAGCCGTTTGCCCGGAACCAGTCGAGCGCATCCCTCAACCCTTCCCGGTACGGCCGGGCGCTGTACCCCAGTTCCCGCTCCGCCTTCGCCGACGTGAACCACATCTTGTTCTTCGACATGCGCAGCGCGTCGACGGTCACCATCGGTTCCTTGCCGCTGAACTTCGCGAACAGCTCCGCGCCGATCGCGACGGGATAAAGCGGCCCGCGCGGCAATTTGACGGTCGGCGGCTTGCGCCCGACCAATCCGGCGATGTCCGCCAGCATTTGCTGCAAGGGCAGGTTCTCGCCGCCGAGGATATACCGCTCGCCAAGCTTGCCGCGTTCCAGCGCGAGAAAATGCCCGTTCGCGACATCATCGACATGCACGAGGTTCAGGCCCGTATCGACGAACGCCGGAATCTTGCCCGTCGCCGCCTCGACGATGATGCGCCCGGTTGGCGTCGGACGCACGTCGCGCGGGCCGATCGGCGTCGACGGATTCACGATCACCGCCGGCAGCGCGTTCTGCGCGACCATGCGCTCGACGGCGCGCTCGGCCAGCACCTTGCTGCGCTTGTACGCGCCGATCGTGCTCTGCGGGTCGGACGGCTTCGTCTCGTCGACGATCGCGCCGGAACTCGTCACCTTGAGCGTCGCGACGCTGCTCGTATAGACGATGCGCTCGACGCCTTCGGCCAACGCCGCGCGCATCGTCGCCTCGGTGCCTTCGAGATTCGCGCGCTCGATCTCGCCCGGATCGGGCGCCCAGATGCGGTAATCGGCGGCGACGTGGAACAGGAAGCGCACACCCTTGAGCGCGGCGCGCATCGACGCTTCGTCGCGCATGTCGCCGACGACGATCTCCGCGTCCAGCGATTCGACGTTCTTGCGCGGACTCGTCTTGCGCACGAGCACGCGCACGTCGAAACCGCGTTCGATGGCGAGCCGCGCGACCGCGGACCCGACGAACCCCGAGGCGCCCGTGACGAGCACGCGAGAGCCGGAAAAATCAGTCATTCTTACCTCGATGAAAACGCTGGCGCGGCCGTCTTTCGTAACAACTGCCGCGCGGGAAAGATTGCGCGAAAGCCTGATGTGACAAGGGTCTGCGGCTCATGCTAAGGTCCGTGCCTGCCGCCGCCTCGCCACATTCCGGCCGCGCAAAACATGAACACAACCGGTCGACGATGCCTCAAGACACTCGAAACCTCATCTCCTGGATCTACCTCGCCATCGCGTTGGCGCTCGCGGTCGTGTTCGCCGTCGATGTGCTCACGCCGATCCGCGTCGCGATCTGGATCTTCTATCTGCTGCCGGTCGTGCTGTGCGTGTGGGTCGACCGTCCCGCCGTGCCGATCGTCACCGCGGGCGCCTCGGCGCTGCTGATGATCGCAGGCTATGCATTGTCGCCCATCGATCCGGGCACGAGCCGCGAAGTGCTCCAGGTCAACCGCGCGATGGGCATCGTCGTGCTGTTCATGCTCGCGGCGGTGGCGCATCTGTATATCAAATCGCGGCTCGCCGTACAACGCACGGCCTGGCTGCAGCAGGGCATCGTCCAACTGGGCGTGAAGCTGCGCGGCGAGCAGTCTCCGGCTTCGATCGGTGTGAGCATCCTGCGTTCGATCGTGCCGTACGTGCAGGCGAAAGTGGGCGTCGTCTACGCGCTCGAAGGCGATGCGCTCGTGCGCGTCGCGGCGTGGGCGCTGCCGGACGAGGACAGCGCGCCGCGCACGCTCGCGCGCGGCGAGGGGCTCGTCGGCCAGGCGCTCGCCGATGAGCGCGTGCTCGAGCTGCGCGATGCTTCCGCGCATTATCTGAGAACCGGTTCCGCGCTCGGCTCCGCGACGGCGTCGCGCGTCGTGATCGCGCCGCTTTATGCCGATGGCGAAGCCGTCGGCGCGATCGAGCTGGGTTTCGTCGGCGACGAAGGACAATTCGACGACGCCCGCGCGCTGCTCGAAATGGCAGCGGAACCGGTCGGCATGGCGATGCGTTCGGCGCGTTATCGCGCGCGTCTCGTCGAACTGCTCGAAGAGACGCAGCGCCAGAGCGAGGAATTGCAGGTGCAGCAGGAAGAGCTGCGCGTGTCGAACGAGGAACTGGAAGAGCGCGGCCGCGCGTTGCAGGATTCGCAGGCGCGTCTCGAACAGCAGCAGGCCGAGCTCGAACAGACCAACGTGCAGTTGGAAGAGCACACGCAACATCTCGAACGGCAAAAGGCCGAGCTTTTGCAAGTGCAGCAGGAATTGACCGCGAACGCGCTGGAAATGGAGCGCGCGAGCCAGTACAAGTCGGAGTTCCTCGCGAACATGTCGCACGAACTGCGCACGCCGCTCAATAGCTCGCTGATCCTCGCGAAGCTCCTGCAGGACAACAAGCAAGGGAATCTGACCGACGAGCAGGTGCGCTACGCCGCGACGATCCATTCATCGAACAGCGACCTGCTCGCGCTCATCAACGACATTCTGGATTTGTCGAAGGTCGAGGCGGGGCAGATGGACGTGCAGTTCGCGCCCACGTCCGTCGATTCGATTCTGCAGGCGCTGAAGCAGTCGTTCGCGCCCGTCGCGGAAAGCAAGGGACTCGAATTCGTCACCGAGCATGGCGAGAACGTGCCGCAGTACTTCGTCACGGACGGTCAGCGGCTTTTGCAGGTGCTGCGCAATCTGCTGTCGAACGCGTTCAAGTTCACCGAGCGCGGCCGCGTGAGCGTCGCGGCGCAGCGCGCGGGCGACAACGCGGTGCGCTTCGAGGTGCGCGACACGGGCATCGGCATCGCGCGTGACAAGCAGGACATGATTTTCCAGGCGTTCCAGCAGGCCGACGGCACCACGAGCCGCAAATACGGCGGCAGCGGGCTCGGGCTGTCGATCTCGCGCGAATTCTCGCGTCTGCTCGGCGGCTCGGTGGCCGTGTCGAGCGAGCTGGGGCACGGCAGCGTGTTCTCCGTGACGCTGCCGATCGCCGCGCGCGAAGGCACCGTCACCTCGAAGCTCGACGCGATCGGTCATCTCGGCGAGCCGGAGCCGGCGGCCGTGAAGCCGCCGCTTCCTCCCGTGCCAGTTGCCGCGCCGCCTGCCGTGCCGCTTGCCGTGCCGATGGCCTTGCCCGACGTGCCGACGATCGCCGACGACCGCGCCGACCGGAAGCGTCCCGATCGCGTGATTCTCGTCATCGAGGACGATCAGCCGTTCGCGCGCATCCTCTACGATCTCGCGCACGAGCTCGACTTCGACTGCGTGCACGCGGCCACCGCGACGCAGGGCGTCGAACTCGCGCGTTCGCTGCAGCCGAACGGCATCCTGCTCGATATCGGCTTGCCGGACCAGTCGGGCCTCACGGTGCTCGAATGGCTCAAGCACGATCCGCTCACGCGCCATGTGCCGATTCACATCGTTTCGGCGACCGATCACGCCGATGTCGCGCTGCATCTCGGCGCGATCGGCTATACGCTGAAGCCGAGCGCGCGCGACGAGCTCGCCCTTGCAATCCGCAAGCTCGAAGCGCGTTCGGCGCAGGGCATGCGCCGCGTGCTCGTCGTCGAGGACGATCCGGCGCTGCGCCAGAGCATTCACGCGCTGCTCGCGAGCGAGACGGTGGCGATCACCGGCACGGGATCGATCGCGGAAGCCATCGAGGAAATGCAGCGCGGCGTGTTCGATTGCGTCGTGATGGATCTCGCGCTGCCCGACGGCTCCGGCTACGAGTTGCTCGAACGGGTGTCGACGAGCGCCGGCCACGCTTCGCCGCCTGTCATCGTCTACACGGGGCGTTTGCTGTCGCAGGAAGAAGAGCAGCGCCTGCGCCGCTACTCGAAATCGATCATCATCAAGGGAGCGAAATCGCCGGAGCGCCTGCTCGACGAAGTGACGCTCTTCCTGCACAGCGTCGAGAGCGCGTTGCCGCCCGAGCAGCAGCGCATGCTGCGCGCGGCGCGCCAGCGCGACGACGTGTTCGAGGGCCGCACGATTCTTCTCGCCGAAGACGACGTGCGCAATATCTTCGCGTTGTCGCGCGTGATCGAGCCGCTGGGCGCGACGCTCGAAATCGCGCGCAACGGCCGCGAGGCGCTCGAAGCGCTGGCGCGTCGCAGCGACATCGACCTCGTGCTGATGGACGTGATGATGCCCGAGATGGACGGCCTGACCGCGATGACCGAGATCCGCAAGCAAGCGCAGCATGCGCGCCTGCCGATCATCGCGCTGACGGCGAAGGCCATGCCGAGCGATCGCGAGAAATGTCTCGAGGCGGGTGCGGACGACTACATATCGAAGCCCATCGACGTGGATAAGCTCGTGTCGCTGTGCCGGGTTTGGCTGCGCCAGCGATGAACGAAGCGAGCTTTCAGATGAACGACAGCCGGCACGACGAAGAAGACACGTTCGACATCGAACTGAAGCTGATTCTGGAAGCGATCTACCTGCGCTATCAGCACGACTTCCGTCACTATTCCGTGAGCTCGCTGAGAAGGCGGCTCGCGCAGGCCGTGCACGATTTCAACGCGCGGACGCTGTCGCACTTGCAGGAGCGCATCCTGCGCGATCCGGCGCTCTTCGCGCGGCTCTTCCAGTACCTCACGGTGCAGGTGAGCGAGATGTTCCGCGACCCGGAGTATTTCCGCGCGATTCGCGAGCAGGTCGTGCCGATTCTGCAGACTTATCCGTCGATCAAGGTGTGGGTGGCGGGATGCAGCAGCGGCGAGGAATTGTGGTCGCTCGCGGTGCTGTTCGCGGAGGAGAAGATCGCGGAGCGCACCGTGTTCTACGCGACCGATATCAACGCGGAAGCCTTGCGGCAGGCGGAAAGCGGCATTTATCCGCTGGAGCGCATGGCGGGCTTCAGCCAGAACTATCTGTCGGCGGGCGGCAAGCGCTCGCTCTCCGACTACTATCACGCGGCCTACGGCGCGGCGAAGTTTTCGCAGACGCTCAAGTCGCGCGTCGTGTTCGCCGATCACAGTCTCGCCACCGACAGCGTGTTTCTCGAAGCGCATCTGGTGTCGTGCCGCAATGTGCTGATCTATTTCGATCGCGCGCTGCAGGATCGCGCGCTCGGCCTGTTCAGCGATTCGCTCGTGCGGCGCGGGTTTCTCGGTCTGGGCAGCAAGGAGAGCCTGCGCTTTTCGAAGTACGCGGACCGCTTCGCGGATTTCAATCCGCGCGAGCGGCTTTATCAGAAGGTGTGACGATGATCGACGCTTTCGGCACGCACCAATTCGGCGCAGTCGTGATCGGCGCATCGGCGGGCGGCGTCGAGGCGTTGAATCACTTGTTGCCGGTGCTGCCGAAGGCGTTCGCGCCGCCGGTGCTCGTCGTCGTGCATGTGCGGCAGGGGCCGCCGAGCCTGTTGCCGGGACTCTTCGCGACGCGCTGCGCGCTGGCGATCGAAGAACCGTTCGACAAGGACGAGATCATGCCCGGCACGGTGTATTTCGCGCCGGCGGGCTATCACATGCTCGTGGAGGCGGAAGGCGGCGTGGCGCCGTCGATCGCGCTTTCGGTCGATCCGCCGGTGCGCTTCTCGCGGCCGTCGGTGGACGTGCTGTTCGAATCGGCGGCGCACGCATACGGTGAGCGGCTGCTCGGCATCGTGCTCTCGGGCGCGAACGACGACGGCGCGCGCGGCGCCCGTGCGATCCGCGACGCGGGCGGAGAGTGCTGGGCGCAGAATCCGTCGACGGCCTCGTCGCCCGCCATGCCGCTCGCGGCGATCGCGCAAGGCGCGGTGCATGACGTACTGACGCTGGACGAAATGGCGATGCGGCTTTCGCAATGCATCCGCCGCCAGCCATGAAAAGAAGGCAAGGAGTCACCAGATGACGCAACCCATCCACGTGCTGATCGTCGACGACATCCGCAACAACATCACCGCGCTCGAAGCGTCGCTCGCGCGGCCGGATCTGTCGGTGCTGAAAGCCGAATCGGGGCCGGCCGCGCTCGAACTGCTGCTCAAGCACGAAGTCGCGCTCGCGATACTCGACGTCAACATGCCCGGCATGGACGGATTCGAGCTCGCCGAACTGATGCGCGGCAGCCCGCGCACGGCGCACGTGCCGATCATCTTTCTCACGGCGACGGCGCAGGACACGAACCGCACTTTCCGCGGTTACGAAGCGGGCGCGGTGGACTTTCTCTACAAGCCGTTCGATTCGCGCATCCTGAACTCGAAGGTCGATGTCTTCATCCAGATGGAGCGGCAAAAGCAGCAACTCGCGACGCAGCTCGCGACCGTGCAGCAACTGCTCGATGCGAACGAAATGCTGATGGCCGTGCTCGGTCACGATCTGCGCACGCCGCTTTCGGCGGTGATCGCGTCGGCGGAATATCTGGCGCGCTTCGTGAAGGACGAGAACGTCGCGAACATCGGCGAGCGCATCAAGTCGAGCGGCATGCGCATGGTGCGCATGGTCGATCAGTTGCTGAACCTCGCGCGTCTGCGCGGCGGGCGCGTCGCGTTGCAGCCGCGCGCGGTGGAGCTGATGACGCTCGCGAGAAATATCGTCGATGAATACGAGGCGCGCGTCGGCAAGGGGCGCGTGTTCGTGCTGCGTCAGGGCGACACGCTCCTGCAAGGCGACGGCGACCTGCTTTCGCAAGTGTTTTCGAATCTCATCGGCAATGCGCTACAGCATGGGCACAAAGGCTCGGCGATCCAGGTGCGGCTCGACGGCGACGCCGACGACGTGACCATCAGCGTGCACAACGCGGGCGAGATTCCCGCCGATGTGCTGCCGACGATCTTCGCGCCGTATCGCTCGGGCCGGCGTCAGCACGAATCGAGCGGTCTCGGTCTCGGGCTCTACATCACGCGCGAGATCGCGCAGATGCACGGCGGCGACGTCAGCGTGCGCTCGACGGCCGAAGCCGGCACGACCTTCGAAGTGAGGTTGCCGCGCGTATTTCATCCGGGGCCGGGCGAGCGCGCGGACGGGGCGCAGCCGTTCAGACTGGGTTGAAGCTGTCTACAATGCCGCCTATGAACGACGAACGAAGGGAGTCCGCAATGCCCGGTCCGGATCTGGATACGAGAATCGAAACGTATTACGTGCATGTGCGCGGCGTCGTGCAGGGCGTCGGCTTTCGCCATCACACGGTCAGGAAGGCGCACGCGCTCGGCGTGCGCGGATGGGTCGCCAATCTCGAAGACGGCTCCGTCGAAGCCGTCGTGCAGGGCGCGGCCAATCAGGTCGATCTGATGCTCGAATGGCTGCGGCGCGGGCCGCCGCATGCCCGCGTCACCGAGTTTCACAGCGAAGAGCGCCACGTCGAGAAACGCTACGAGCGCTTCGAACAACACTAACGCGCCACCAGCAGACTCTCCGCGAACTGCCATTCCTCGTCGCACCACTGATGCGTGCATTCGAAGCCCGCATCGGCGGCGATCGGCGCGACTTCATCGGCGGCATATTTGTGGCTGCTCTCCGTCCAGATCGTTTCGCCTTCGCGGAAGTCCACGCGCAAATCCGCCTCGCGAACGCGGACCGACAACGCGCGCTTTGCACGCAAGTGCATTTCGATGCTGCGTGCGTCCGGATTGAAGCGCGCGACGTGCTCGAAAGCGTCGAGCGGGAAATCGCCGCCCAGTTCGCGATTGATCCGCGCGAGCATGTTCAGGTTGAACGCGGCCGTCACGCCGATGGGATCGTCGTACGCGGCGATCAGCACCGGCAGCGGCTTGATGAGATCGGTGCCGAGCAAAAGCGCATCGCCGGGCTGGAGCATGCCGCGGATCGATCGCAGGAACTTGGTTGCAGCGAGCCGCGCAAAATTGCCGATGGTGCTGCCGAGAAACAGCACGAGCAGTCTTTCGCCGTCCTTGCGCCTCGCGCTGACTTCCGACAAGCCCGCGAGGTAATCGCGCTCGTGCCCGACGATCGACACGCGTTCGATATCGCTCAGTTCGCGCCGGCACAACTGCAAGGCGGTACGAGAAATTTCAATCGGATGGTAAGCGGTGGGCTGCTTTTTACACAGCGCCTCAAGAATGCGGCGCGTCTTGCGGCCGCTGCCGCTGCCCAGTTCCGCGACCTGAATATCGCCCGGCATGGCCGCGACGATGTCCGTCGCATGATCCTTCAACACGCGCTCTTCGGCGCGCGTCACGCCATATTCCGGCAGCGCGGTGATGACTTCGAAGAGGGCCGAGCCGACTTCGTCATACAGATACATCGAGGGCAATTCTTTTTGCGGACGCTTGCTGAGTCCTACGTGCACGGCCTCCGCGAAGGCGTTGGCGAAGCGGGGCGACAAGGCGGGTTGAGTCATGACGTCTCCATCGATGCGGCGTTTTCTTCGCGTGCCAACCTCGGAAAACTTTGGCACGGCGCGTGTTGCTGCGGATGCAATGACGTGAGCGGTGAAGGAAACACGCAAGGTGCCGCTCGGACTTCGGGACCGGACCGGCAAGCGTGCGCCGGACCGACAAGGCTCGCCGATCATGGTGACCGGCCAAAGACAGTTGCGTAAGACGGACAGTTGCGTGAGACGGCGTCCACGCGATGAAGTTCATGCCGAAATGCGAAGCATCTGACAAGCAAGAAGCGCGCACACCGGTGCATCGTATGTGAAGCGGGTTTTGAAAAGACGCGCGTGCTGCGTTTAGAATGCGCTCTCGCCGTTTCGATCGGCTTGCATTCACCTTCGCGCGCGAAAGCGCTTCTCTTCGATGAATCAGCATGACCTGGGGCGCGGCATCGCGCTGTCCGTCGCCGCTTCCACGCTCTTCGCGCTGATGTCCGGCTATACGACGTGGCTCGCGCCGCTCGACGGACTCGACATTTTTGCCTGGCGCATCGTGTGGACGCTGCCCGGCGCGCTTGCGCTCGTCGCGCTGCGAAAGCGCTGGCCGCAATTATGCGCGCTCGTTGCGAAGCTCGCCAAAACGCCGCATCTGTTGCTCGGCTTCGCCGCCGCCGCCGCGCTGCTCGGCGTGCAGTTGTGGATCTTTCTCTGGGCGCCGCTGCACGGACGCGCGTTGGAAGTTTCGCTCGGCTATTTCCTCCTGCCGCTCGCGATGGTGCTGCTCGGACGCTTCCATTACGGCGAGCGGCTCGATGGCTTTCAGTGGGCGGGCGTCGCCGCGGCGGCCGTCGGCGTTGCGCATGAGCTCGTCGTCACGCATGCGTTCGCGTGGCCCACGCTCGTCGTGATGCTCGGCTATCCGCCGTATTTCATATTGCGCCGCAGGCTCAACGCCGATCCGCTCGTGTCGTTCGCGGTCGAGATCATGTTGATGACGCCCGTCGCGGCAATCATGCTGTTCGTGCGCGGCTCGTTCACGGATGTCGCGGGCGAGCCGCATCTCTGGCTGCTGCTGTTGCCGGGGCTCGGCGCGTTGAGCACGATCGCGCTCGCGTCGTATCTGCGCGCGAGCCGTCATCTGCCGCTCGCGCTTTTCGGCATTCTCGGTTATGTGGAACCGGTGCTGCTCGTCGGCGTAGCCGTGCTGCTGCTGGGCGAGCCGTTTTCAGCGCGGCAGCTCGGGACTTATGTGCCGATCTGGATCGCGGTCGTGCTGACGGGCGTGCACAGCGCGCGGCTCCTGATGCGCGAGCGTTCGCGCAAACAGGCATTGCCGATGAGCGAGCATCACGCGAGCGTCGAGCATGAAACGGTGGCGGAGGAGATCGAGCGCGTCGAATGATCAGCGCGCGGTGCGCGCTTCGATGGCCTCGCGCAGATCGCGCATGAGACCGAGCCCGAACATAAGCTCGACGAGAATGAAGAGCGGTCCGATCAATAGCCCGATGATGTCATCGACGAACGCGGGTTTGCGATGCTCATAGCGCACGTGTCCGACGAATTGAAACACCCAGCCGGTCACGAAGAGGCCGATGCCGATGGCGAGCCATACCGCCGTGTCGTGCGACGCCGCCCACTGCCCGAACGCCGCGCTCAACGCGGACACGCAACCCATCGCGATGCCGAGCGGCACGTCGAGCCAAAGATAATAGAGCGTGGCGAGCGCGAACAGCACGCAGGCCGGCGTGAGCATGAACGCGCCTGAGAACACGGCCCATGCGGGTTTGCTCAGCAATGCGGCGATCGCGAGCACGATCAGAGGAATACCGATGAAGTGCGTGGCGACATTACGCCTGTCGCGATGATAAGCGGCGTATTGCGATAGCTGATCGGTCAGCGAGCGCATGGCGGGCGTCTCCATTGTTTCTTGTTTCACGCATGATAAGCCGCGCATCGACAGCGGCAACTAGCGTTTCCTTTAATGGAACGCAAAAAGGCGAGTCCGAAGACTCGCCTGAATCAAACGCACTGGATTGTTGATATGCAATGCCCAGTGCGCGATGCGATGACGCCGGCCTCCCTTACTTCTTCGCCGCGTCTACTTTCGCATCGGCGGCCGACTTGTTAGCGTCGCTTTGTGCTTCGACTTTTTCCTTGTCGGCCTTCGCTTGCGCCACGTTGGCATCCTTCGCTGCATCCTGCTTCTTCTTGTCGGCCTTGGACTGCGCAGCGTGCTTTTTCTTGTCGGCTTTCGCCTGTGCCTTGGCGGCATCACCGCGGGCGTCGGAAGCTTGTTCCGGCGTGGTCGCCTGCGCTACTTTCGCGGCTTCCTTGTTGGCGTCGGCTTGCGCCGATGCCTTGTCCTCGTTCGCCGATGCCTGTGCTTTCGCGGCATCGTGCTGCGCTTCCGCCTTCTTCTTGTTGGCGGTCGCCTGGGCTTCGGCCTTTTCGTTGTTGGCCTTCAGTTGCGCTTTGCCGGCATCGGTCGTGGCAGTTTGCGCGAATGCGGTGGAGACGAGCATGGCGGATGCGAGAGCAGCGACGATCTTCTTCATGGATTAACTCCCTTGGATCTTTTTAATGAGGACGCGTGGCGCAGTGCGCCGCGCTGACGATGAAAACGCCTTGTCCGTCGATATAGTTGACGTTCTTCTGGTGACAAAGCGTAACCAGTGGCGAGCAAATGAAACGGCATGCAGTAAAAGCGGCTGAGCCGACCGCTCTATACGCTTCGTGTTACCGGATGCGCGCGAAAGCTTGTTACGATTCGGCGAATTCGCATCGATTTGTAACTGTGCCCAAGGTAATTGGGTATCCGAACTAAATTCTCTTTGGGCGAATTCCCGACGCCGCATTTGTAATCGTTGAAATGCGCGGTTACCAACTGCAGCAGTTATTTCTTAGCCGACTGCTTAAGATGACTTCCATGAACCCGGCCTGTCGGGAAATGGAGAAGCTCATGAAACGCGCAGCAATCGTCTTGATGATGATCGGTAGTTTGACGGTAGCGGGCCAGGCATTGGCGCATGGACATGGCGGCGGCGGGCGTCACGGCGGCGGCGGCGGCGACGGCGACGGCGGTGCGATCGTCGGCGCGCTGATCGGCGGCGCGGTGCTTGGCGCGCTGGTGACATCGGTCGCCAATGCACAACCGGTGTACGCGCAGCCGGCGTATGCGCAACCGGCGTATGCGCAGCCTGTCTATGAAGAGCCCGCTTATGCGCAGCCGGCTTATGCCCAGCCTGCGCAGCCGCCCGGCTATTGCTACGACAACTATCGTCGCGCCTACGTGCCTTGCGGCTATTGATTCGATTTCAAGCGCGGCACGCCCCTTGCGCTAATCCCGGCACGGTTGTGGCGTCCGATGCGTTGCCACGACCGATATGCAAACTCGGGAGGCATGCAATGAACGCGATGACGAAGAAGCTGGTTATTTCGGCCCTGGTGCTGGGCTTGTCGGGCGGCGCTTATGCGCAAGCGGGCGGTTCTATGGGCGCAGGCGGCAATGGGTCGTCGGGGTCCGGATCGGCGGCGGGCGGCAAGGGCGGCGGCGTCGGCATGAGCGGCACCGGCATGGGCGGATCGGCGGACGGCACGGCGGGCACCGGCGCGAAGAGCGGCATGGGCAACGACGCCACCAACGGCATGAGCCAGGATCAGGGCACCGTGCAACGCAGCGCGCCGAACAACGGCAACATGAATTCGGGCGGCATGAAGTCGGACGGGACCGGCACGCACAAGGCTTATTGATACGGTGCCAGCGCACGCGGGTGCGATCGCCGCAGCGTCGCGATGATGCGAAAAGCGGCATCCGCCCGGCGGCGGCGCGCAATTACAAATAGACGAGAAACAGATTCGATGCGCCTCGATCGGCGCGAGAGTTACTGACCGCTCGCCGACGCCGCATCCACCGCTGCGGCCGGTTCGAAGGTCTTCGCGCGCAAGCTGACCTTTTGGGCATAGGCGCGCGATCCGCCGTAGCTCTTCAGCGCGGCGTCGAGATCGCCTTGGGCGGACTTCATATAGCTGTGCAGGATTGCCGAGCCGGTTTCGATGTTGTCTTCCGGGTCCGTCAGATCCACGTTGCGCACGAGCTTCTTGTGCGCAGACGGCACCACCTGCATCAGCCCCGTTGCGTTATTCGGCCCTATGGCCGTTTCCTTGAAGCGCGATTCGATCGAAATGATGGCGAGCAGAAGCGCCGGCGGAAGCGAATATTTCGAAGCCGACGACATGACCGCCGACGCGATGGTCTGTGCCTTTTCGCGCGCCACGCCGAATTTCCGGGTCAGCATTTCCGAAATCTTGTGACCGGCTTCCTGTGTCTTCGGATCCTGCGCGACGGTGTCGCTCGCGGCGATGCCCGTCTGCGCTTCCTGCGCGAGCGAGGTTTGCGCTGAACTCAGCGAGGCGGCAAGAACGGCAAAGATGACGAGGAAACGGCGCATCGGATGGGGAGATCAAAGCGGAACCGCATTATAGCCATATAAAAAATCCTTGTGGATCATGGACTTGTCTTAAATCCGATGTTTCGTTTCGCAAGCCGGCATGTTTTTACGTGCGCTCGGCGCGTTTCGCCGAGGGCGCCGAAATACCCTCGCCGGAGAGAATGGCAGCGCGCCCGCCCCCGCGCGGAGCAGGCTGCCCGCGACCGTCGCGGCGTGAAACGTGGGAATCGAAAGCAGAGAGAAGTCGATGGCCGGATTCGGCGCGCGGCGGCAATGCAACACCGTCGCGCGAAACAGCAGCAGGCCGACCGCGACGCAGATCCACGGCACGCCCGCCGGCAGCACGCCGCGACCGGCGCTTTCGATGCCGATCATGAACAGGCGCTCCGGTGCGCGTCAGCTTCGCGAAAGCGCGACGTCCGCCGCCATTTCCATGAAATGCGGCAGCCCGGGCGTGACGCGATGCGCGTCCTTCGCTTCGTCGTCCCAGCGGCGCAATGCGATTGCATCGTTCGCGTAAGGCTTCGCGAGGAAGGCTTGCGCGGCTTCATCGTCGAATACGCCGCCTTGCAGTTGCAGACTGCGCACCGAATCCGCCGACAAACGCGCGTGATACAACGGATCGATCGCGCACAGGCAGCGCTTCGCATCGACGTGCTGGCGGATCGGTTCGAGCACGGCATCGGAAAAAAGCGGGCGCAGGAACGGCAGCGCGTAATACTGGTGCAGATCGTCGATGCCGCGTTTGCTCGGCGTTTCGCCCTGCAGGTTCAGCAAATGCCCGAGATCGTGCAGCAAAGCAGCGACGACGAGCTCGCGGCTCGCGCCCGCCTCTTCGGCGAGCGCGGCGCTCTGCAACGCGTGCTGCAACTGCGTGACCGGCTCGCCGCTATAGGCGATCGAGCCGTGCTTGCCGAAGAGACGCCGGATATCGTCGAGTGAAAGCGCCATCGTGAGGAAACCGTCGAGCGGGTATGCTCAAAGCACGAAACGCGCGATTCTCGCAGGCTTTCATGACGCGACGATGGCTGTGTTGCGCCGGATAACACGATGCCTTTCTTCTTCAGCCGCCACGTGGCGCTTGCCGGACTCGATCGCGCATCGCGCCGCGACGTGCGCCGCATCGCGTGGCATTTCGCGCAACGGCACTGGAGCCTGCACGCGCCGGCGTTCGCGTGGGTCATTTTCGTGTTGCTGCATACGCGCTATCACGTCGTGCCCGAAGGGCGCGACTATCTTCTGATCACGCTCGTCATTTTCGTGCTCGCGGTCGTCAATATCCGGCTGCATATCGGGCGCTATCTAAAGCCCGCGCGGGCCATTCACGATGCGCTCGGAAGCGCGGCGGCGCGCTCGGTCATCGGCCGATAAGCGCCTCTGTTGCAATGCCACATCTCGCGAAAGGACCCCGTTTTTTGCGTGTTACGATGATCGGCACCCGTATCCACCGAACGCAAGATGGCAACGCTATATGAAACGCTCGGCGTGAACGAGCACGCCACTGAAGAAGAAATCAAACGCGCGTATCGCAAAGCGGCGATGCGCTGTCATCCCGACCGCAACGCGGGCAATGAGGTCGCCGCCCGCGCGAAGTTCCAGGAAATAAAAGAAGCCTACGCCATACTGTCCGACCCCGCGCAGCGCGAGGTGTACGACCGTATCTATGCCGAAGAGATGCGCCGCTGGGAAGAGCGCACGCGCAAGGAGGAAGCGGAGCGCGAGGCCCGCGAAGCGAAGGCGCGCAAGGCACGCGAAGCGCGTGAAGCGAAAGAGCGCGAAGCACGCGAGGCGCTCTATGCGAAGCGCGTATCGCTCGCGATGCGTTTCGCATCGCAAGGTCATAACCGCGATGTCGTGTTCGGCGTGCTGCTCGGCGCGCAATGCGACGAATCCACGGCACGGCAGATCGCCGATAGCGCGATCGCGCTGCATGAATCGCGTCAGGCGAAGGAAAAACGGGAAGCGCGCGAGAAAGAACCCGGCGTCGAGCAACGAGAGGAAAAGCCGGAAGAGAAGCTGGAAAAGAAGGAAGCCGCCACCGCCGGCGTTGCGAATCCGCTCGGCGCAATGTGGTTTCAGTTCCTCAACAATATGCGTTTGTAGTTGTCGACTGCTTTCGCGAGGAACGCCCTGTCTCTCAGCGGGGCGGCTAAAAACGGATTCGAATCGAACTATCCTGAAGAGGCGTTGAATCAGGCCGCGAGCCGTTCGCCGCGCATGTTGTTTCGCTTCGGCGCGGGCGGATAGACACACCAGTGTCCATCATCGTGACGGAAGAAGAACAGCGCCCTCGATGCCGCCCCTTGCAATGCCTCGACGCAGACATAACGGCGTCCATCGGAACGCGTGCGGCTGAACTGCCTCACATGCACCGGAACACTGCCCGGCGCGAGCCATTTGTCGACCTGGTAACGAAGGGACCGCTCATTCGCGCATTTCATTTTTCAGTCTCCAGCCCGCGACATTCATGATCGGGTTATCGGCAGATCGCGCCAATGTTTAAAGCCCCGTCATCAAACCCCCGCCGCGACGCACCACATTCCTGAGAAAGCACTTTAACTCTACGCCTGGATTCCATGCGCAGTGCCCGTTTTTGCAAAATAGCAACAGCGAGCTTTCACGCGTCTTTGCCATGCCTTCCTTCATGCGGGACGCATAACGCTATGACTTATCGTCGTGCAACGCGATGCGACGGTATGTGCGCGATCGGTCATATGAAAGGGCCAATGCGTACGCTACCCGTCACTCGATACCAAGCGAACGCCGTGCCTGCGCCGTGCGAATCAAAGCGGGCGTGCGAAGCTCAGTTCATGACCGTCGGGATCGGTGAGATGGAAGTAGCGCTCGTTCCAGGGCGCATCGCGCGGCGTGAATTGCGGCTCGATGCCGTGCGCCACCGCCTTCCGATAGAACGCGTCCACATCGGACACGTAGATGATGACGCGGCCCCAGAACTGGATCGGGCCGTGCGTCTCGCTGGTGAGATTGAGATATGAAGCACCGAGCGCGAACGAAGTGAACGCCTCGTTCGCGCCGCCATACAGCATGCGAAAGCCGAGCGCTTCATAGAAGCGCACCGCGCGCGGCATGTCATGCGTCGCGAGCGTGATTGCGCTCAATGCTTCGACGTGCGCGTCGCCGCCGTCTTGCCGATGATCGCCGCTCATCCCGGATGATGTTGATGCGATACGAGCGGCAATACCGAAAGATCCGGATGCGTGCCATCGACGATGCTTCTACCGATATGCCGCGCATCGTCCACGGCGTCCTCCGCGGTCTTGTAGGCGTCGTCGCCGTCCGCGTGGAAATGCACCGCTTCACCGGGCGCGTTCGCGTCCGCGCCGGGCCTGCACACATGACCGATATACACGTAGCGCTCGGCTTTGCTCGGCGGCGCATGCTCGGGCGTCGGCTTCAATTGCGGCAGCACGTGGATCTGGAATCCTTCGTAATCGAAGACATGCCATTGAGCGGGATCGTCGGGCATGATCGCCTCCTTTGTAGTGTTCGCTCGCGAATCAACGTTACTCTTGTTGGCTCGATGAATCCACCGCCATGCGCGGCGGCGCGCTCTTCAATAACGCGTCGACGTAGCGCTTCCACAGCGCCGGATGCGCGATGCTCTGCGTGCCGTAGGTCTGATCGCTTTCCGGCACTTCGACATAGCGAGCACGCGCGATGCCCGGCAGCACGCGCTGGATTGCGCCGGTGTCACCCGGCGTCGTGAGATCGTCGGCGAAGTTCACGGCCAGCACGCGCGCCTCGATGCGCGCGAGGTCCGGCTCGGGATCGTAGTCGCGCGATGCCTCGAAGGCGTAGAGCGTGTCGTTCGCATCGAGCCCGCGCGCGCGATACACCGACGCGTCGTAATACCACGCTGCACGCTCACCGTCCGGCGCCGCATCGTTCATGCGCGCCGGGTTTTCCGTCATCAGCGTAAAGACGGGCATCGCGCGCAGCCACGCGATAGGCGGCTCGCCGTAGCGGCCATCGTTCCATTCGGGATCGCGCCGGATCGCCGCGACGATCATCCTGCGCCAGAACGCATTGCGTCCCGCGATGGCGACGGGCACGCTTGCAATGGGCATGAGCGCATCCATCATCGTGGGATGGCGCTCGCCCCAGAGCCACGCGTGCATGCCGCCCATCGCCGTGCCCAGCACGAGCCGCAAATGCGCGATATGCAAGCCTTCGGTGACGAGCCGATATTGCGCCTCGACCATGTCGCGATAGCCGTAATTCGGGAAGTCCATGCGCAGGCCGTCGCTCGGTTTGCCCGACGCGCCGTGGCCGATGGCATCCGGAATCACGATGTAATAGCGCGCGGCATCGAGCGGCGCGCCCGGCGCGAAAAGTTCGCGGCGCATGTCGGCGGTGAGATACGCGCGGCTCGACGCGATGGTGTCGTGCAGCAGCAAGACGGCGTTGACAATGCCGCCGTTCGCATCGCGCGCGGGCTCGCCGAGCGTCACGTAATGCAGCTTCAGTTGCGGCAGCACACTGCCATCCTGGACACGAAATTCGCCGATGACGACATCGCCGCTGCGTTCATGATCCTGCCCGCACGCCGACGACGCGACCAACAGCAGCAACATCGCAAAGAGGAGAGGGCGCATGATCGTTCATGTCTGACGAAAGACGCGGCGGCATCTTTCAGTGTAGGCCGGCGACGCGCGAAAATTGACAGCGTTCTTGCGCGCGGCGGATACTTTCCCGCGCACTTCGAGCGCATCCGTCAGCCGTTTTCCCGTTCCGGGAGGCGCCGTGAAGCCAGCCACGACACATCGCACGGTCATTGCGCGCGCCATGCCGCGCGCGAGCGCGCTCGTCGGCGACATCACCGCGGGCACCGTCTCCACGCTCGTCATGCTCTGCTACGCGATGAGTCTCGGCACGCTCATCTTCAGCGCCGATCTCGCGCGCTATGCGGAGCTCGGCGTGCCGACCGCGCTCGTGAGCTGCATCGTCACGGCGTTCGTCATCGCGCTGACGAGCTCGATGCGCATGAACATCGGCGGGCCGGACAGCAACGCGACGGCGTTTCTCGTCGGCGTCGCGGCGGGCGTCGCGAGCAGCGTGCGCGCGAACGGCGGCACGCCCACGGTCATTCTGCTGACGGTGCTGGTCGCCATCGCCTTGTGCTCGCTCGTGACCGGGCTGATTCTCTTCGCGATCGGTTCATCGAAACGCAGCCGCTCGCTGCAATTTCTGCCCTATCCGGTGATGGGCGGCTTTCTCGCTGGCACCGGCTATCTGCTGATCGCGGGCGCGTTTCGCGTGCTGACGGGCGTCGCGCTCGACTGGCATACGCTGCCGCGGCTCGTGCATCTGCACTGGCTCGCGTGGGCGCCCGCGCTCTTCGTCGGCGCGCTCGCGACGATCCTCGCGCGCACGTGGCGCCATTCGGCCGCGTTGCCGATCACGCTCGCCATCGGCATTGCGCTCTTCTATGCGCTCTTGCGCGTCGCCGGTATCTCGCCCGACGACGCGCGCGACATGGGCCTCCTGCTTCAGCATGTGCCGATGCACGCGCTGCACATTCCGGAGCTGCATCTGCCGTCATCGCTCGCGCATGGCGAGATCGACTGGCGCGCGATCGTCGCGCACATGCCCGAGACGCTCATCGTCACGTCGGTGTCGGCGATCACGATCATCATGAACTCGACGGCGCTGGGCGCGGCGACCGGCCAGGACATCGACCTGAATCGCGAGATGCGCGCCGCGGGCCTCGCGAATATCGCGAGCGGGCTCTTTGGCGGCATGGTCGGCTATCAGTCGTACAACCGCTCGATGCTCAACGCGCGCGCCGGCGCGACGAGCCGCGCGGCGGGCGTGTTCGCGGCGCTCGCGTGCCTGTTCGTGCTGATCGCCTCGCCCGATCTCGTGTCGCTGTTTCCCGTGCCCGTGCTCGTCGGCATGCAGATCTACATGGGCCTGCGCCTCATGATGGACTGGCTCGTCGGCGCGTGTCGCAAGCTCGCGTGGCACGAGTATGTGCTCGTGCCGCTGATTCTCGCGGTCATCGCGTTCTATGGCGTGATCGCGGGTGTGGTCGCGGGCGTGGTCGCGGCGTGCGTCACGTTCGCCCTGCTGTATGGCCGCGCCGGTTGCGTGCGCATGGAGTTCGACGGCCGCACGCGCACGTCGAACGTGGAGCGCAGCATCGAGGAGACGCGCTTCCTGATTGATCGCGGCGACGAGATCTGCGGCGTCTGCCTGCAAGGGTTCCTCTTTTTCGGTTCGGCAAGCTCGATGCTGCAGCGCATCCGCGAGCGCATCCGCTCGCATGGCCCGCGTCCGGTGCGCTATGTCGTGCTCGATTTCGCGTGGACCAACGGTATGGACGCGTCCGTGTCGCTCGCGTTCGTGAAGCTGCGTCAGGCGTGCGCGGCGATCGGCGCCGAACTCGTGCTGACCGCGCTGCCGCGCAACTCGCGCGCGCGGCTCATGCGCACGGGCGCGCTTGCGCTCGGCATCCACGAGTTCGAGACGCTCGACGCCGGACTCGAATGGATCGAGGCGCGGCAGCTCGCCGCGTTGGCGCGCGCGTCCGAGCCGTGCGTGCCATCCGGCGATTTCCGCGCGATGCTCGCGCCGCATTTCACGGCGCGCGCGCTCGAAGGCCTCGCCAACTGGCTCGATGTCTGCGATGTCGGCGCGGGCGAGGCGCTCTTTCGGCGCGGCGATGCGGGCGATGCGCTCTATATCGTCGAGGAAGGGCGCGTGACCGTGTCGCTGCCGCTCGCGGACGGCCGCTCGGTGCGGCTGCGCTCGTTCGGTCCTGGCACGATCATCGGCGAGATGGCGGTCTACACTCATGCGCCGCGCAGCGCGGATGTCGTCGCCGACGAGCCCGCGCGCTTGCGCCGCCTTACGCTCGCCGCCTTGCGCAAGCTCGAACTCGAGGACCCGTTGACCGCGCAGGAGTGGCATCGCTTCGTCGTGAAGATGATGGCCTCGCGCCTCGCCGTCGCCGACGAAGCGTTGCGCGCGGCGTCGTGAGCACGCATCGCACCGACGAGCGTCATGCCATTTCATGCGATGAATGTGCGCGCCCGCGCATGCTTGCGCGCGAACAGGTATGCGGTCTGCTGTTGGCGCACGCAGCCGCACACCATCGAGGCCATGACCATGATCCACACTCTTCGCGCGATGCTCGCGATGACGCTCGCCATCGTCATGAGCGGCGCGCTGGCGCAGAGCGCATCGCAGTCGATTGCAATGCTCGATTGCACGCTCATCGACGACAACGCCGCCTACAACGACGCCGAGGTCGATCGCATCCAGTCGGAGCGCCTGAGGATGGTGAGCGGCGCATTGCGCGACGATGTGCGCGAGCGCGCGCTCTTTCGCGTCGCTGACAACGCGAAGGCGGGCGACCTGATCGCGTCGCTGCAACGCACGCAGGACATGAGCACGTGCAACGGCTGCGAGCTGCGCGTGGCGAAGCAGCTCGACGCGTCGCGCGTCGGCGTGTGCTGGGTGCAGAAGATCAGCAATCTCATTCTCAACATGAACCTGCGCGTCGAAGATGCGGCCACGGGCGCGACCCTCTTTCAGCGCTCGGTCGATATTCGCGGCAATACCGATCTGTCGTGGCGGCGCGGCGCGAAGGCGCTCGTCGATCTGCTCGCGAGCGATCCGAACGCGACGCACTGAATGCGTGGCGCATCCATCGCATGAATTCGGGAATTTCTCCCGGGCGATGCCGTTGCCAGCGCGCGGCCGATTGGGCTAAGTTGGACTTGCAGGCACGCGCGCGGTGCGATGCGCCGCGCGCGTGCGTCCACACCAACTCGAATAAGCCACACGAAACCGCTGGAGACGACCATGCAAGTCAGATTCAAGGCGGCGCGCATCGCCTGCGCCTCGTTCATCGCGCCATCGCTCGCACTTGCCGCCGCATGCGCCGCGAGCGGCGCGCACGCCGCCGCGCCGACCGCCTACGTGACGACCGAGAATGCGGGTGTCGGCGTCATCGATCTGGAGAACCTCTCGCTCTCGAAGACCTGGGACGTCGGCAAGGACGGCCCGCGCGGCCTGTCGCTGAACAAGGACGGCACGCGGCTCTATGTCGCCAACAAGGGGACGAGCGATCTGTCGGAGATCGACACGTCGACGGGCAAGGCGGTGCGGCGCGTGAAGATCGGCAAGAATCCGGAGTTCGTGCGCGTGTTCGGCAACTATGCCTACGTGACATACGAACCGGGAGAAAGCGGCGGCCCGCCGAAGCCCGGCGAACCCGGGAAGGACGATGACGGCGCGAGCTCGCCGCCCGCCGAGATCGCCATCGTCGACTTGAAGACGTTGAAGGTCACGCACACGGTCAAGAGCGGGCACGAGACCGAGGGCGTCGAGTTTTCGCCGGACGGCAAGCTCATGCTCGTGACCAACGAAGGCGACGACACGGTGTCGGTGTATCGCGTCGGCACGGGCAAGCCGGTGCGCACGGTGAAGCTCGCGAAGGGCTCGCGTCCGCGCGGCATCAAGGTATCGCCGAACGGCAAGCAATACGTGGTGACGCTGGAGAATGCGAACAAGTTCGTCGTGCTCGATGGCGGCAGTCTGAAGACCGTGAAGACGGTCGATACCAAGACCGGTCCGTATGGCGTCTCGTTCGATCCTTCGGGCAAGCGGCTTCTCGTGGCCGCATCGCGCGACAAGACGCTGCAGGTGTTCGACGGCGCCACGTACGAACACATGCAGGATGTGCCCGTCGGACAGCGCTGCTGGCACTTCAGCTTCACGCCGGACGGCTCGAAGCTGCTGCTCGCGTGCGGACGCTCGAACGCGGTCTATGTGCTCGACGGATCGGACTATAAAGAGATCAAGCAGATCGGCGACTTGCCGCTCGCGTGGGGCATCGTGACGTATCCGGCGAGTGCGGGGTCGATCGAGGGGCGTTGATTGCGCGCTGCCGCGTTGCGGATGAAGATGGCCGCCTCGTGCGGCCATTTCGCTTTGTGCGGCGCGTTGTTGCGCAAAGCGCGATGGGGCGTGTTGTGCGCCGGCTGATAGTATCGGCGCTGACGCACCTTGTTTCACAACTCGCATCCACGGCGCGCGCATAATCGGCGGCCCGACTCGCTCACGCCCCGACCGAAACATGCCGAAGATATCCGTAGTCGTCCCGACATTCAACGCGCAAAAGCACCTCGTCGAAACCTTGCAGTCGCTGCTGCATCAAGACGCGGACTTCGAGATTCTCGTTCTCGACGACGCCAGCACCGACTCGACGCTCGATCTCGCGCGCAGCCTGAACGATCCGCGCATCCGCATCTTTCCGCTCGAACACAATCAGGGGCGCCCGGCCAACGCGAACCGGGGCTTCGACTTGTGCCGCGGTGAATACATCGCGCGTATCGACCATGACGACATCGCGGAGCCGGGCCGTCTGAGCAAGCAGGCCGCGTTTCTCGATGCGCATCCGGATATCACGGTCGTCGGCACGCAGATCCGGCATTTCGACGAAGACGATACCTTGAGCGATTTCCCGCTGGACGACGCGACCATCAAGGCGCGCTTCGTGGTTGCTTGCGCTTACATCGCCAATCCGAGCACGATGTTTCGCCGCGAGTTCATCCAGCGGCACGGCATTCGCTACGATTCCAATCTCGATATCGTCGACGATCTCGGCTTCTGGTTCGATTGCATGTTGCGCGGCGCGCGATTCGCGAATCTGGCGGAAGCGCTCACCCGCTACCGGATTCATGAAGGCATGACGTCGTGGAATCTTGATGGCACCGCGTTGAACCAAGCCAAGATTCGCTTGTATGCGCGCATCCTGCCGGCATTCTACCCGCGCCTGACGGGGCATGACGTCGTCAACTTGCGCACGCTTTACGCGCATCCAATCCCGACCGACCTGCACGTGAACGACGTTATCGCGCTGCATCGTTCCGTGGGCGTCGCCATATCGGAGATCGATCTGCGATATGGCGCGAACCCGGCGCAGCTCGAAGGCGGACTTCTCGGCTTGCTCAGTCTGGCAATGACGCGGCACGATGAAGTGCAACCGCGCAGCGATGAGGACAAGCATCACTGCAACGCTGCAATATGGGAGGGAATCAATGCCCGCGGCATCCCGTGGAAGTCTTATCAGACGTAGACCGCCTTACTTCCACGCATACCGCATCCCCACCCACACGCCGCGCGGCGAGCCCACGCCGAGAAACTGCTCGTTGACCGTCGCGCCGTTGTTGAACGTGTGATTCGGCCCGTCGAAGAAGTTCTGGCCGAGAATCGCGAAGTTCGCATAGCGCTTGTTCAGCAGGTTCTTCACCGTCGCATAGACCTGCAACTGCTTGGTCACGTTGTAGGTCGTGTCGAGATCGATGATGAAATAGCCCGCCACGCTCCCGTTCACGTCCTGATTGTTCTCGTCGCCGCGCGCGAAGATATTGCTGCGGTACGTGACATTCGTGCCGATGTTCCAGCTCGAAATCGGGTTGTAGTCGAGGCGCACTTTCACGGTGTTGGCCGGAATGCCCGGAATGCGATCGCCCGAATGCACGGTGATGTTGCCGTTGTCGTCAGCGCTCGAATTGCTCGCGCTGCTTTCGATCCAGGTCGAGCGATACGTGGCGTTCACATAGCTATAACTCGCCGCGACGCCGACCGGTCCCCATTGCGTGCGGCCCGCGAGCTCGAAGCCTTGCCGCCGCGTCTTGCCGACGTTCTGGAAATAGCCGAGATTGCTTCCCGCTCCCTGGGCGCTGACGAACTGGATGTCGTCGGTGAGCGTCGTGCTGTAGGCCGCCGCACTCCACGTCGTATGGCTGCCGATGCGGCCGCGCGCGCCGATTTCGAAGGTCTTCGAGATGACAGGCTTCAGATCCGGATCGGCGATGAAATCGTTGGGCAGCGAGCAGGGCGCGGCCGGGTCCGCGCACGCGAGCTCGATGGCGGTCGGCGAGCGCATGCCTTCGTTATACGTGGCGTAAGCGGTGAAGGAAGGCGTCGGATTCCAGTTGAAGCCGATCGCCGGATTGAAGCGCGAAAACGTGTGATTGCCGTCGAGCTGCGGCTGCGCGCCGCTTTCATCGCCGATAACTGCCTTCGCCCAGTTATAGCGGCCGGCGAGCGTCATCGACCATTGTTCGTTGAAGGAGAACGTGTTCTCGAAGTAGACGCCCAGATTCTGGTTGCGTGTCTTCGCGTCCGTCGTCGGCGCGAACGGGCCCGTGCCGACGGTCGCACGATTTTCTTCGAATTCCGCCGGCTGCGATGCCTGCGTGAAGTGCGAGTTCGCGAAGTCGCCCGACGCGCCGATGACCAGCTGATTGTCCTTGCCGAACAGCTTGTTGAGCAGCGTGAGCTGAAGGCTCGCGCCATAGCTGTCGGTCACGATCACCGACTGATCGTTGAAGGCCTGCGCGAGTTCGTCGGCATCGTCGCCATCCGGATCGAAATGATCGTTGACGTTCGAGCTCACGTTCTTGTTGCGATAGTGCCGGTAATACACGTTGCCGCTCAACTGCACATTCGGCGTGATGTAATGCTCCGCGTTGATCGTGATATAGCCGACCTGGTTTTCGTTGGTGTCGGGGAACGTATAGGCCTGCCTGAAGTTATCCATGAACGAGCGCGGAATCGTCTGCGATCCGTTCAGCGTGTTGTCGGCGCCGCCCATCGAGACGGAGAGGGTCGTGTCGGCGTCGGTGTAGCGAATCTTGCCGAATGCCTGTCGCAGCTTGCTCGAATTGTGATCGGCCCAGCCGTTGTCGTTCAGGATGTTCGCGGTGAAGTAGTAATCGAGGTGATCGCCTATCACGCCGCCTTGCTCGATCTGAGCGGACTTGCGTCCCCACGAGCCGAAGCTCAGGTCCACGTTGCCGCCGGGATTGCTGCGGCCGTTCCTGGTCTGCACCACGACCGCGCCGCCGAGTGTGTTGAGGCCGAAGGTCGGATTCGAGCCGGGAATGATCTGCATCGTCTGGATCGCGGCCTGCGGAATCAGATCCCAGTTGACGACATCGCCGAAAGGTTCGTTGATGCGCACGCCGTCCATGAACACCGACAAGCCTTGCGGCGTGCCGAGCAGCGGCGAAGCCGTGAAGCCGCGATAGTTGATGTCGGTCTGCCACGGGTTGCCTTGCGCGTCGTTCGTATCGACGCTGACGACGTTCTTCTCCAGATAGTTCGTAATGGTCGGCGTATGCTGCGCTTCGATATCCGCGCCCTTGATCGTCTGCACGTTGGCGGGCACTTTTTCGAGCGGCGTGCCGACGCCCACGAGCGGCGTGGTCCCGACGACGATGATCGAAGGCAGCTCGGTGTTCGGCGGCGGATCAGCACTGTCGGCGGGCGGCGTCTGCGCCCAGGCGGCCACGGTAATGCCCGCGACCGCGCTGCCGAACACGAGCCGCAGCCCTGCTCGGGGTTTGAACGGATGCGCGTGCGCGCGCGTGCGCGGCATGCTCTTCATCATCGTCTCCTCTTCTATTTTTGATCACGCGAAAGGACTATTTCTTTCAATGAAAGCGTCGCATAAGAACGGGCGCGTGGACCGGGAGCTTTTCCCGATCGCGCAGGGAAGCGTTCCCAATCGCGTTTCGGCTACTGCTCCGCGCGATGACGCCGTGCGTAGAATGCATTCCGTGATGCCGACCGAATCCTTGCCCTCTCTCGCGAAAGAGTCGAACGACGCAGAGCGCCGCGCGCCTGTGTGGCGCGATCTCGCGTGCGTGCTCGGCGCGACGATCGTGGCCGGCGCGCTCTTCGCGCGATTCGATTTCAGCGAGCTGGCGTATCGCTGGACGCGCAGCGCCGAGCGCTTTCAGCTCGACGAATTGCCGCCGACGCTCGTCGTGCTCGCGCTCGGTCTCGCGTGGTTCGCGTGGCGGCGTTATCGCGAGGCGCAATCGGAAGTGCAGAGGCGTCGTGCGCTCGAAGAGGAAGCCGAGCATCTGCTGGCCGAGAACCGGCGTCTCGCGAATCAGGCGCTCGCCGCGCAGGAAACCGAGCGCCGCCATCTCGCGCGCGAACTGCACGACGAGCTCGGCCAATACCTCAACGCCATGTCGCTCGATGCGGGCCGGATCCGCGATCTGTCGGCGGGACGCGAGGCGGAGATCCATCGGCTGTCGCTTGCGCTGATGCAAAGCGCGACGCATGTGTATCGAGAGATCGGCGGGATGATTCGCAAGCTGCGTCCCATCGGGCTCGATGAATTCGGCCTGCCGACCGCGCTGGAGCACTGCGTCGATGGCTGGCGCGAGCGCTTGCCGGATGCGACGTTCACGCTGGCCGTCGACGGCGATTTCGACAATCTCAGCGATACGCTCAACATCACGTTGTACCGGCTTGTTCAGGAAGGGTTGACGAACGTGTCGAAGTTCGCGCGGACATCGCGTGTCGAGATCTATCTGGCCCGTGCGCCGGAAGAAATCGTCGTGACGGTGGCCGATGATGGTCCTGGCGTCGATCTCGCGAAGCCGCGCAAAGGGCTTGGATTGATCGGCATGCGCGAGCGCGTCGAAGCGCTCGGCGGCGAGTTTCACATCGCGAGCGAAGTGGGTTCGGGCTTTCTGTTTTGCGCGCGCGTGCCGGCTCAGGCGGGGCTGCCGTTGCCGACTTCGGGCCCAAACGAAGCCGCCGCCGACGAAGCGAAATCGGCGAAATGAAGCCCTAAGCGATTCGCGATCTGCGCGAGTTGCACGCCGTTGTCCGCGCCGAACTTCTGACGGATTACGGATTGATGATTCGCCACGGTCTTCTGACTCAAGCCCAGCTTCTCCGCGATGCTCGGCAGCGTATACCCCTGCACCAGCAGCCGCAGCACTTCGAACTCGCGCGCCGATAACTGGCGTCCTTCCTGAATGCTCGCGCGCAACGCGAGCGCCTGCGATACGTCCGGACTCAGATACGAAATGCGCCGCGCGACGGAGCGCACCGCTTCGACGAGCACATCGGGCGCGCTCGCCTTCGTGACATAGCCGCGCGCGCCGGCATCGAGCGCGCGTCGCACGAAGATCGCTTCCTCGTGCACGCTGAAGATCAGCACGTGTGCATGCGGTTCGCGCGCGAGCATGCGCCGCATCGCCTCGATGCCGCTCGCGCCGGGCAACGCGAGATCCATCACGACGACATCCGGCTGCAACGCGCAAAACTTCTGGTAAGCCTCGGCCGCATTCGCCGCTTCCCCCGCAACGTTCACATCGGGGCTCAGTTCGAGCAGACGCTTGTAGCCCTCACGCACGACGGCGTGATCGTCCACGAGCAGCACGGAGATGTCGGCAATCATGGCGTGTCTTCTCCTTCTTCTGAACCATTATCGCGATCGAGCGCCGCGATGCGTTTCGAGTTCGCATCGTTGCGGAAGAGGATGGGCTGTTCCTGCGGCTCCTGTCTCGCCGATGCCGCACGCACCACTTCGATCACGCGCTCGTGATGCGCAGACTTGTCGCACACGGGGTCCGCGTTCGCTGGATCTTGCGTCAGCAAATACGCCTGACAGCGGCAGCCGCCCATGTCGATGGCTTTCTCATCGCAACTGCGGCACGGCTCCTTCATCCAGCCGAAGCCGCGAAAGCGATTGAACGCATCGCTCTCGTACCAGATGTCCCTCAGCGGCATGTCGGTGACGTTCGGAAACGTGAGGCCCGGCAGCGAGCGCGCGGTATGACAGGGCAACGCGGCGCCATCGGGCGCGATGCCGAGAAACACCGAGCCCCAGCCGTTCATGCAGCGCTTCGGCCTGCGTTCGTAGTAATCGGGCACGACGAAGAAAATCTTGCACCTGTCGCCGATTTCCTTGCGATACCGCTCGACCACGGCTTCGGCTTCGTCGAGTTGTTCTTTCGTCGGCATGAGCTGCGCGCGGTTCGCGTGCGCCCAGCCGTAATACTGCGTGTTCGCGAGCTCGAGATATTCCGCGCCCATCGCGAGCGCCATGTCGATGATGCGTCCGATATGCGGCAGGTTATAACGATGCAGCACGCAGTTGAGCACCATCGGAAAGTCGTGCGCCTTGATGAGATTCGCGACGCGCTTCTTGTAGTCGAAGGTCTTCGTGCTCGACAGAAAATCGTTGAGCTCTTGCGACGAGTCCTGAAACGAGAGCTGAATGTGATCGAGGCCCGCGTCCTGCAACGCGGCGATGCGCTTCTCCGTCAAGCCGATGCCCGACGTGATGAGGTTCGTATAGAAGCCGAGCTTGCGCGCTTCGCCGACGAGCGTTTCGAGATCGTCGCGCAAGAGCGGCTCGCCGCCGGAGAAGCCGAGTTGCGCCGCGCCCAGCGCGCGAGCCTGACGCAATACATCGAGCCATTGATCGGTATCGAGCTCGCGCGTGTGATCGGTGTAGTTCACCGGGTTGTAGCAGAACACGCAATGCAGCGGACAGCGATACGTCAGTTCCGCGAGCAGCCACAGCGGCGGCGCGATCGGCGCGTCTTCCTGCTCCGGTTTCGCGATGGGTTCGGACAAGTCGGTCATGACACTACTCCAGCCAGCCCCGCGCACGCGCGCCGGCGATGAACGCCCGCACGTCGTCGCCGAGGCCGCTTGCATTGAACGCCGCTTCCAGGTCCGCGACGAGCGCGGGGATATCGCGCGTGCCGTCGCATCGCAGAAGAATCTGCGCGGCGCTCTGATTGAGCTTCACCATGCCTTCGGGATACAGCAGCACGTGCGCGTCCTGCGCCGGCTCCCATTGCAGGCGAAAGAGGCGTTTGAGTTTCGGATGCAACGAATCGTCGGGCGCCTCGACGGCTTCCTGCTTTCGTTGAGTCGGAGGGTTATCGCTCATTGCGGGAACGCCTTTTCGATCGAATCGAGCATGGTCCAGAGGATATCCAGCTTGAATTGCAGAATGTCGAGCGCGCGCTGTTGCTCCTGACGCGTCGTGAAATGCGCGAGCGTCACTTCGAGGCCATGCTCGACATCGCGCTGTGCAAGCGACACGCGCGAGCGGAAGTAGTTGAGTCCGTCAGGCTCGATCCACTTGTAATGCTCGGGCCACGTCGCGAGACGATCCTTGTGAATCTGCGGCGCGAACATTTCCGTCAGCGACGAGCACACGGATTCTTGCCACGGCGCGCGTCGCGCGAAGTTCACATAGGCATCGACGGCGAAGCGCACGCCCGGCGTCACGAGTTTCAGCGACCATAGATCGTCGCGCGAGAGGCCGACCGCATCGCCGAGACGCGCCCATGCTTCGATGCCGCCAGGCTGATCGTCATAACCATCGTGATCGAGAATGCGCAGCACCCAGCGGCGGCGCGTTTCACGATCGGGGCAATTCGACATCACCGCCGCATCCTTCAGCGGAATGTTGATCTGATAGTAGAAGCGGTTCGCGACCCAGCCGCGTATCTGTTCCTTCGTGCAGCCGCCGCCATTCATCTTCACGTTGAACGGATGATGAATGTGATACGCCGTGCCTTTCGCGCGCAATTGCGCCTCGAATTCATCGCGCGTCCACGCGGGGCCGTCGTCGCTCGCTTTCGTGAAGATCGGGCCTGTGGTGGGGTTCAGCATCGGTGCGAACATCGAACGCATCTCCAAGGTATAGGTCATAGCTCGAACGTCATGCCGTCGTGCGCGACTTCGATGCCGTGCTCCGACAACGCGCGCCTTTCGGGTCCATCTTCGATAAGGATCGGATTCGTGTTGTTGATATGAATGAGCACCTTGCGCACGCCATCGCGATCAATCGAATCCAGTACTTCGATCATCCCGCCCGCGCCGCTTTGCGCGAGATGGCCCATGTCCTTGCCGGTCTTTTTCGTGAGGCCGAGACGGATCATTTCATCGTCGGTCCACACCGTGCCATCGACGAGCAACAGGTCCGCTTCGCGCATCGCATCGAGCACGCGCGGCTCCAGCGCGCCGAGGCCCGGCGCATAGAACGCGCGCTTGCCCGTCGCGGTATTCGTGAACATGAGACCGATGTTGTCGCCCGTTTCCGGCGCATCGCGATGCGGCGAATAAGGCGGCGCCTTGCTCGACAAGGGCAATGCGTCGATCTTCACGCGCGGCAGCTCGGGCACGGAGAACGCGGCGCCATCGAGCGCGATGCGTCTGTGCTCCACGCCGCAGTAATGCGACAGGATCGACGTGATCGGAAAGCCCGTCGAGAGGTCTTGCCACACGGCTTCGGTCGTATAGATCGGCAGGGGCGCGCCGCGCTCGCGCAGCATCAGAAGACCGGTGACGTGATCGATTTGCGCATCCATCGTGACGACAGCGGCAATGCCCGTGTCGCGCACCTTGCGCGCGGGCTGCAATCCCGGGTTCGCGGCGATCTGCGCAAGAATGTCCGGCGATGCGTTGACGAGCAGCCAGTCCTCGCCGTTATCGGTAATAGCAATGGACGATTGCGTGCGCGGGCGCGCCGCGATCGTGCCGCGCCGCACGCCGTCGCAATTGCGGCAGTTGCAGTTCCATTGCGGGAAGCCGCCGCCCGCCGATGAACCGAGCACGCGAATTTTCAAGGCCACATCCTCCGCAAGAGACCGTCGCGATCGATCAGTTGATGCTTCATCGCGCCGAGAAAGTGAATGATGACGAGCGCGGCCATGATCCACGCGATCGTCTCGTGAATGCCGAACAAGATGCCGCGCAAATGCTTGTCGTCCCAGCCCCATTGCGGCAGCGTGAGGCCCCAGACTTTCGTGCCGAACTTGTTGAACGACGAGCCGAGATAACCGGTGAGCGGCATCCCCACCATCCCTACGTATAAAAGAGCCTGCGTAATGCTCGCGGCGGCGCGTTGCCACGTCGGCATCGGCGGCAGAGGCGGACGGCCATAAGCCAGGCGTACCAGGATGCGCATCAGCACAAGCAGGAAAACGGTGATTCCAAGCGATTTATGGAAGTTGATGAGGTCCGACTTGAACGGCAGCCCGCGCGGCAGTGCGACCATATAGAAGCCGATGCACAGCATCGCGATGATCGCAATCGCGATCAGCCAGTGCAGCGCGATCATCGGGCCTGCATAGCGCTCGCTCGAGGCATTCGGTCTGCCGTCGCGCGACGTCGCGGGTGTCTGCGCGGTGCTCATCGCATCTTTCCTGTATGAAGCAAACAGTCCATTGTTCCTCTCCGGGCTATGAATTGGCGATCAGCAATTCCCCGCGTCCGTCCACGGCGAGGTCGCCGGCGTAGCGTCGCGGCACTATCTTGCCCGCGAGTTGGGAAAAGGGCGCGATCTCCTTTGCAAGCATGCGCGTGAAGAGCAGCCAGAACGTGTCGAAGCCGTGGCCGCCTTCGGTGAAGGTCGGCGGAAGGCGAGATGGCGGGCTCGTCAGAAACACCGTGCCGCGACGCATACCGTATCCCAAGTGTGCGCCCACTTTGCCGCCGATGCAGACCGTGCCCGCGACGAGCCGCGACGCGGTGAAATCGCCCGCATCGCCCGCGAGGAGGACCGTGCCGCGCCGCATGCGGTCCGCGAGCCGCGCGCCTGCGTTACCGTGGATCGTGAGCGTGCCGCCCGTCATGCCTTCCATGTCGCCGGGCAGCGCGCCTGCCGCGAAATCGCCCGCATTGCCGTGAATCGTGAGCCGCCCGCCCTGCATCTCGCACGCGGCGTATGCTCCGGCATCGCCATGAATGCGCAACTCGCCGCCGAGCATCTTTATGCCCGCATGATCGCCCGCGTGGCCGTGCACCGTTAGCGTGCCTTCGGTCATGTTCGCGCCGATGCGATCGAGCCATCGCGCATCGCCTTCGATCGTGAGCGAAGGCGCATCGCTTTGCGTCCACGCGATGTCGAAACAATCGCCCAGCGCGCACGTTTCGCCCGCGCCTTGCAGCACGATGCGCGGTATGTCGTGCGGTGCAGTCGACGCGAGCACCGCAGGCAGTAAATTCGACGCATCGACGCGAAAGCCTGGCGCATTTTTTACGCGCAATTCGAAAGCGTTCATGCGCGGCTCCCGTCGATATCCTTCGACAACTCGTGCAGCCTGAAGTGATAGGGCCCCAGCTTGCCGCCGTAATTGCCGGCTGAAATGCGCAGCACGCCGCCCGCGCGCCCGATCTTCGTTGCGGCCGCGATGCCCGCCGTCATCGCGCCGCCGACGTCGGAATCGGTGAGGCCGTCGATCACGATTTCGAGCACGCA
This sequence comes from Caballeronia catudaia, assembly GCF_001544755.2. GTDB lineage: Bacteria > Pseudomonadota > Gammaproteobacteria > Burkholderiales > Burkholderiaceae > Caballeronia > Caballeronia catudaia. The sequence continues at coordinate 94,548 of NZ_FCOF02000018.1, forward strand.
CGCGATATCCGGCGTCAGTTCGCTTTTCTTCGACAAACCGACGAGCGTCGGGCAAAACGCATCGTTCGTGGATGCCGTCGCCCCCGCGTATTTCGAGCCGATTTTCGAGCCCGAGCGCACGACGCCGCCCGGAAAGGGCGTGATGACGTTCGGCAGGCGGTGCATCGCGGCGACGGCGGATTCGGCGGCGTCCAGCGCGCTGTCGATATCGCGTGCGAGAAAGAGCAGATTGCCGCCGCCGACCGCTTTCACCGTCGCGGTGAATTCCTCGCAGACAAACTCGCCGTCCATCACGGGCACGCGCCAGTAACGCGTGCCGTCCAGCACTTTCGATATTTGATAGCCGTCGCCGAAAAAGCGCAGGCCCGCGCCGAGCGGTGCGTTATCGGAGAGCGGCGCGCGCGTGTCCGCCGGATCGATGCCGCCGTACACCGCCGTGGTCGGACACGTCAGCACGCATTGCCCGACGCGCCGCGCGATCTGCTTCGCCAGTTCCTTCGACGATATCGCGAAGATCAGCACGGATACGCCCGGCCTTCCGTCGGGCGTTTCATCGCCGGACAGGTCGCGTTCGACGCCCGCTTCGCAGCCGCAATCGATGACGGACGTGGCGAAGCCCGTGAGCGAATTCGCGGCGTGGCGAGCCCATGTCGGCGAATGCGCGGTGATGACGAGGCGCGTCGCCTTCATTGGGAAGGCTTCGGCGAAGGTGCCGTCGATCTGCGTGCCGTTGATGACCATGCCTCAACTCCCGCTCGCCGCGAAGCACGCGACGGGAAGGAGCCGCCCGCCGTTGCAGCACGCGCAGATTTCGTCGTCGCCGATCGCGATGTTCTCGAAGCGCGTCGCGAGATTCGCCTGCGCGTAGTCGCGCACGCGCTTTTCGATTGCGCGGTCGTAGTCGGGACGCACGTAATGGATGCCGCCCGTGGGCGTTGCGAGCAGCGTGCCGTCGCGCGCGATCAATTCACCATCTTTGAACACGAATGCGGGTGACGTGAACATGCGCTCGCGGTCGGCGTCATCGCGATACACGGCGATATCCGCCGCCGCGCCCGCGCCGAGATGACCGCGATCCTTCAAACCAAGCAGTTTCGCGGGACCGGCGCGCGTGATGATCGCGATGTCGTACAGCGAGAACTCGCGCGTGATTTCGCTCAAGGCGCTCGCGGTTTTGGCATCGGCGTGAAGCTTGTCGAGCTGTTCGTCGCGAAACGATTTGTCCATCAATAGGCGGATCAGATGTGGATAGCTCGTGAACGGCGCGCCGTTCGGATGATCGGTCGTCATCGACACGCGCCACGGGTCGTCGACGAGCAGAAAGATCTCCAGCCCGATGATCCATTGCAGCGCATTCACATGACTTTGCTCGCGATACTTGAACGGCACGATGCCGCAGCCCGCATCGCATTCGATATCGCCGAGCACCCATTTGCGCGGCCGGGCCATCGGCGCGTTCTTGAACTGCATCATCGTGTCGCCGGAAGCGGTGACCGTCTGGCCGAAGATGATCTGGCCGACATCGATGGTCACGTTGGGCCGCGCATTCACGGCTTCGGCGATCGCACGCGCGCCCGACGAGAACTTGCGCGGGCCTTCGGTGCCGTAGCTGTGGAACTGGATATGCGTCAGATGAATGGGCAGACCTTCGGCGGTATCCATCGTCCGTATCGTCGAATCGATGTTGCCCGGCACGCCCAGATTGCTCGCGTGCACATGCAGCGGATGCGGCACGCGCAGATCGGTGAGCGCGCGCGTGAGCGTCTTCAGCACGTCGCGCGGCGTGATGCCGTAGTGCACGTGCTTTTCATCGACATCGAGCGAACGCTGATTGAACTTGAACGCCGAGATGCCGCCCGGATTCACGACTTTCACGCCGAGCGCCTTGCTCGAATCGACCGTCCAGCCGACGTAATCGCGCAGGCGCTCGAAGTCTTCTTTCGCCGCGAGCATTTGCAGGAAGAGTTCGTCGTTGCCCATCATCACGTAGGCGCCGTGATCGATGATCGGCGTGTCGCCCATTTCCAGATGCGCGTGGCGCGCGTTCGACGCGATCATCGCCGGCTCGAACGCGGCCGTGTAGCCCATTTCCGCGTAGCGATAGCCGGCCGCGAGCGTGCCCGGCGCGCAGACGCCGCACGAGGGCAGGCGCATGTAGCGGCCTTCGTTCGGGCGATCGGGCACGGCGCGCGGATCGTCGCGATGATCTTCGGGCAAGAGCAGCCGCGACAGATTCGTCTTGCCGCCGCCGATATGCGAATGCAGGTCGATGCCGCCTGCCATCACGATCATGCCGCTCGCGTCGAAATCGTGTCCGATGCTTTCGTTCGAAGCATCATCGACGATGCGGCCTTCGCGGATATAGACGTCGCGCTTCACGCCGTCGACGCCGTTCGCCGGATCGTAGAGCGTGCCGCCTCGCAAGCGCGTGACGCTCATTGCGGCCTCCTTGCCTGCGCGAGCTGCGATGCGATCGACGCGACCGTCGGCAACGCTCTGTCGAGTGCGGCGGCGAGCGGCGCGACCACGGATGTATCGACGCGAAAGAGGTGTCCGCTGCTGTCGATGCCCGGCGTCGCGACGGGAATGAACACGGTCGGGGCTCGGCGTGCGGGAAGTGCCGTCGACGGATGGCCGAGGATGATGGCGGGCACGGTGTCATCGAGCGATGCGGGCAGTGGCTCGGGCGCGAAGCTCGAGATCCACACGAGCGCATCGATTTCATTGCGCTTCAAAAGCGTTTCCGTGCGATAGCGATGCGCATCGTGATCGAGCGGCAATCCATACGCGACGCGCGTGCGCAGCGGGAAGCCGGACAGCCATGTGATCGCCTGATTGACGGACAGCGCGCCGTCGTCGCCGGTCAGCGCGAGCGCGCCTGCGCGCGCGGTGCGGTTGATCGCCTTGACGATGCGTTGCAGCGCTTCGATCGCGAGCGCGGCGTGTTGCGTGGGCAGCGTCGAGGGCTCGTAGATGAAGGCGGTGTAGTGCGCCTTGTTGATGCGTTCGGTGAGCGTGATGAGTTCCGTTATGGCGATCGGGCGGCCGCCTTCGATGTGCGCGGACCAGAGCGCGAGCGTATCGAAGGGATCGGTGCCGGGCAGGATCGATTCGGCGTGAGGGCTGTTTGAATCGGCATCACATCCGACGAATACGATGCTTACGTCGCGCTCTTTCGCGATCACGCGCTCGTAGAAGCGCGGATAGCGCCGCGATGGCTCGCATGCGAACACGACGATGAGATCGGCTCGTGAGCGGATTTCGGAGAGCGTGGTGAAGAACGCGCCGCGGTCTTGCAGGGCGCGGTTGGTGTCGGCGAGTGTGTCGCCGTGCAGATGATCGAGGATTGCGCCGCAATGCGCCGCCAGTTCATAGAGCGCGCGCGCGCCGGCTACGTCGGTCGCGAGTCCGCCGAAGAGCGGCCGCCGTGCGGCTGACAGGATCGATCCGGCTTGCGAGAGCGCCGACGCGAGATCGGTGGCGTGACCGTCGATTGCGGCTGGGGTGTTTGCTTGCTTCAGATCGAAGCGGGCAAGTGATTCTGCCAGGCGCGGGCAGGCGGTGTGCGGTGCTGCGAGGCGCTGGTCTTCGGTACGCGCGAGCGTGATGTCGTCGCATAGCAGGGGGCAGAACGGACAGGTCCAGGTTGGTTCTGCTGACGCCTGTGGGTTCTTTGTTGTGGGGGAATCGTGCATGGCCATGCTTGGGAGCAAGGTTTATGCCGATTTTTTGGTTCTTTTGCCGGATCCCATATTCGCGTCGGTTTATTAGCGTTGCCCCTGTGCGGGGCGGCACCTACTTTCTTTGCTGCTGCAAAGAAAGTAGGCAAAGAAAGCAGCTTTCCCCAGCCTAAGCACTTCACACCGGCCGCGGCACAGGCGATCGACCTAATGGCCCCCAGAGTAGCGAGTGTTCTCGTAGGTCTAATCGGGCGTGGACCGCGCACGGTCTGCCGCCCGATAACGTTAAGCACGCTGGTTCAGCACGAAATAGCTTCGGCACAGCGCTTCGCGCTGCCGCGGGGTCTGTAAAGGAAACCTGCCGTGAGATAGAGACATCGGCAAAGAGGCACACGCAGACCCGGTCTTCCCGTCGGCCGCGAAGCGGGCTGGAGCTATTAGATGCTGAACCAGCGAGTTATGTGGTGCGACGAGTCAGACCGTGCGCGATCCAAGCCCGGTAAGACCTTTGGGGGCACTCGCTACTCTGGGGGCCATTAGGCGATCGCCTGTGCCGCGGCCGGTGTGAAGTGCTTAGGCTGGGGATAGCTGCTTTCTTTGCCTACTTTCTTTGCAGCAGCAAAGAAAGTAGGTGCCGCCCCGCACAGGGGCAACGCTAATAAACCGACACGATTCCGGGATCCGGCGAAAAAAAACTGCTCCGCATTGCAACACACTGTCACCCGTGCACCACGGGATGCAACAGGCCGGTGCCGAAGGACACCACGCCAACCCAAGCCCCAAAGCCCTTGGCACAAATATTGAGTTCAAGCCTCCGAAGAACCCCCGCCGGCCACATCGCGACGAATCAAAGTCCCATCGTGAATGGCGGAAGCAACGAGCCACGCAGCCGCGCCGCTGCCGGCGCAACGAACGAGATCGGCGTTATCGCGCACGCCTCCTGCGCCGATCAACGAGCGGGCACCGGCGAGCGCCTGGACGGAAGCAAAGGTAGAGAGATCGGGCCCGGCATTCGCGCCCACGTGATCGAGCGTCATCACGATCACCCGCGACGGCCACCACGCGCTCTCGACATGCGCCGAGCCAAGCGCGCGCCCTCCGCGATAGTCGAGCGACAGGATCGGTTCGAAGCCGCTCGCCGCGGCTTCGGCGATCGCGCCCATGTCGAGCAGCGTCTCGGTGCCGAACACGGGCACGATCTCGGCAGGCGTGGCCGATCGCGTCAGGCGCACGATGCGTTCGACCAGGGCGTGCATCGGCGAGAACGCGGTGAAGCCCGCGTCGAGCCAGATGCAAAAGCCGTCGCCGAGGGCATCGCAGAGGGCGGCGAGCGCGTGGTCGTGCGCGCCGCGCGAAAGAATCGCGCCCAGATCGGCGACGTACAACGTGCGCGCGCCAGTAGCATCGACGAGCGCGCGGGCGATCGCAACCGGATCGCTCGTCGCGCACAACGAAGACCGGATCGGCCGATAACGCGAACGCTCGCCGCGCACCGCGCGCACCGCGTGACCGTCGAGCAGATCGAGAACGGGTATCACCTGCATGGATGGCTTTCCTTTGACCAAGATCTTCGTATTCGAGTATCTCACCGGCGGCGGCATCGATCCGGACGCGGCAGGCGAAGGCAGCCTCGCCGACCTCTCCGCGCTGATCGTCGAAGGCCGCGTGATGCGCGACGCCATCGCCGCCGATCTGCGCGCGCTGCCGGGCATCGGCGTGACCGTCGCGAGCTCGCGCTTCGAACAGACCGGCGACGATGCCGGGTTCGTGCGCGCGCAGCCGGGCGAGCCGGTCACGGCCTTCGTCGCCCGCATGGCGCGCGAGCATGACTATGCCTGCATCGTCGCGCCCGAATGCGACGGCCTGCTGCTCAAGCTCCACGATGCCGTCGGCCAGGCGCGCTGGCTCGGCTGCGCGAAGGAAGCAATCCGCGCGGCATCGAGCAAGAGCGCGACGGCCGCGTGCCTCGCCGCGCGCAGCATTCCCGCGACGCCCGCGCTCGAACCGGACCACGCGACGGCCGGCCTCGGACGCCGCTGGGTCGTCAAGCCCGACGACGGCGCGGGCGGCCTCGACACCTACGTCTACGACGATCTCGCCGCCGCGCGCGCGGAGTACGAAACGCGCGCGGCGGCGGGCCGCAATCCCGTGCTGCAGGAGTGGATCGATGGCGAGCCGCTGAGTCTGTCGCTCATCTGCCGCGAACGGCTCGCGCGGCTCGTCAGCATCAACCGGCAGCGCATCGGCCTGTCGGATGCGGCGGGCTCCGGGCGGCGCGAGCGCATCGTGCAGTTCGACGGCGTCGACGTCGATCGCATCGACCGGCATGGTCCGCAAGGACGCGCGCTCGAGCGGCTCGCGCTGCGCGTCGCAGAGGCGTTTCCGGGCTTGCGCGGTTTCGTCGGCATCGATGTCGTGTGGCATCACGAGCGCGGTCCGGTCGTGATCGAGGTGAATCCGCGCCTGACGGTCGCGTATGCGGAACTCAGCCGGCGCGGCGGGAAAAATCTCGCGGCGGAGCTGCTCGCCGCGCATCGCGTGCCCGGCTTCGACGGCGATGCCGGATTGCTGCGCGCGGTTGGCGGAGCGTCGTCATGACGTCATCGCCGGTTTCCGGCGAAGCGCCCGTGTTCGGCTGGGACGTGGGCGGCGCGCACGTCAAGGTATCGGTGACGACGCGCGCGGGCGTGCTCGCCGACGTCGCGCAATGGGCGTGTCCGTTGTGGCAGGGCATCGCGCATCTGGAGCGCGTGATCGACGCCGTGTTCGAGCGCTGGCCCGGCGCCGCCGATGCAACCGCGCGTCACGCCGTCACGATGACGGGCGAGATGGTCGATCTGTTCGGCGATCGTGCGCAAGGCGTTCGCACGCTCACGCGCGTGCTGGCGCAACGGCTCGGGCCGCGCACGATGTTCTTCGCGGGCGGGAACGAACAAGGCGGCTGGCTCGCGCGCTCGGCCTGCGCGGACGGCTGGCGCAAGGTGGCATCGGCCAACTGGCTCGCGACTGCGCAGTGGGTCGCGACGTGCGTGCCCGATGCGGTGCTCGTCGATATCGGCAGCACGACCACCGACATCATTCCGATCGTCGGCGGACGCGTCATCGCGCGCGGTTCGAACGATGCCGAGCGGCTCATCACCGGCGAGCTCGTCTATCAGGGCGTCGTGCGCACGCCGTTGTGCGGGGTGGCGCACCGCATCGTGTTTCGTGGCGAGACGGCGGGCGTGATGAACGAATGGTTCGCGACGACCGCGGATGTCTATCGTCTGACGGGCGAATTGTGGCCGGAGCACGACCAGCATCCGAGCGCCGACAACGGGCCGAAGACCGAAGCCGCGAGCCGTGCGCGCATTGCGCGGATGATCGGCCGCGACGCCGCCGATGCGAGCGATGGCGAATGGCGGCGTTTCGCGCAGACCTGGCGGCACGAGCAGTTGCGCGCGCTCGAGACGAATCTGGCGCGCGTGAGCGCGCAGGACGCGGCGCTTGCGGCGGCGCCGATCATCGGCGCGGGATGCGGGCGGTTTCTGGCGGCGGCGCTCGCGCGGCAGGAGGCGCGCGGCTATATCGACTTTGCGCGGCTCGCGGGCGTGCCGGGCGATGACGCGACGCGTGCCGAATGGGTATCGACGTGTGCGCCGAGCGTGGCGGTGGCGTTGCTGGCGGCGACGGCGGGCACGAATCGAGCGATGGGCGACGAAGCATCGCCGCGTGCGGCGTGATGGCGTGTGCGAGAAAGTCAGCGGTATGGAACCGGGTGCGTGGCCCGGCGGCATGATCGAACGAGGACAAGAACCATGTGGGTGGTGAAGATCGGGGGTAGCCTCGGTCACGACCCGGCGCTGCGCGAATGGTTGACGCGGCTTTGGGAAGTGGGCGGAGGGCGCGTCGTGATCGTGCCGGGCGGTGGCGATTTTGCGGACGCGGTGCGGCAGTATCAGTGTGAATGGCGATTCGACGACCTTGCCGCGCACAACATGTGTCTGCTCGCGATGGCGCAATACGCGATTCTGATGCAGGGCGTGGTGCCCGAGCTCGTGCTGGCGTCGAATGAGAATCGCATTCGGCGTGCGTTGCGGGATGGGCGCGTTGCGGTTTGGGTGCCGACGGATTTGATGCGTGCGACGCCGGATTCGATGACCAACTGGGATACCACTTCGGATTCGCTTGCAGCGTGGCTTTCATCTTCGCTCAATGCCGAGCGGTTGATGATCGTTAAGTCTTGTGAGGTCGATGGCGATGCGTCGGTTGAATCGCTCGCCGCGAAGGGCGTTCTGGATCGACGGTTTCCTGCTTATGTGCGGGATGCGAATTATTTGGTTGAGGTTTTTAATAAGGGCGATGCCTTGGTTATGAGGGATCGGTTGCTTAATGTGGCGGTATAAGCTTTTTTTCGCTGGATCCCGAAACCGGGATCCGGCGATATAAAAAAACTCAAACAACGACCGCAGCCCGCAACGCTTGCACCCATTTCTCGACGCGCACAGGATCGAGCCTGCCCATGCGTCCATGAGGCCCATCACAAAGCGCCCCCCGAAACCCCGCAATATCCGGCGCCACCATCCGAATGGAATCGAGATCGCCCCAACCCAAAGACCCGGCGACGGCAGTCATGATCCCCCGAGAACGAGCATCGGCCACGCAGTAAACCAAATCCCCCACATCGACACAATCGAACAACGTGCGCCCGTTCTTGTTCGCGGTATCGAACACGATACCCACAAACCCCAACCGCGCGGCGAGCGCAAAAAGCTTCCGATCGATGCCATCGTCCGACAACAACACCGGCACCACGGCAGCCGGCAAGCCAGCGAGATGCCGCAGACAAACCGAAGCCGCGACGCCAGGCGAAACACCCACCTTCACATAATCGACGCCCGTGGCAGCAACATCGAGCACGCGAGAAGTGATCTCATCGAGCGCATCGTTAGGGAAATCGCCGATGGTCGCGCTGATCGGCCGCACCGCATACCGCGCGCGCAACTCGCGCACGATCCGCGCGATGTCCCCGATCGCGACACCCCCGAGCGCGCCCGCACTCGGTTCCTTCAGGTCGATCAGATCGGCGCCCGCGTTCGCGGCATCGAATGCTTCATCGGCCGAGCGGACGCTCGCGAGCAATGCGGTCATCGTCGAAACTCCAGAGGGATGCTACGAATGAAGCGCTTTCGCGCGATGCGCTTCGATGGCCTGCAACAGCCATTGCCAGGCTTCGCGCTCGGCATCGCCAGCGGTCTTGTCGATCGCAATGCGCAGATAGGCAATCTCGCTGTCCACCTTTTCGGGCGGCAACATGAAAAGCCGGCTCACCAGAATCGCACCTTCGACGACCGCCGCCTGCGCGCGATTGAAGCCCGCGAAAGGCGCATGCGTCTCGCGATGGACACACTCCATGCGCAGTGTCGGACGCGTTTCGTCATCGAGAATTTCGAAGAGACGCAGTTCGGTATGCGCGAGCGTCGTTGCGAGCCGCACGCTCGGCACCGTGCTCGCGACGACCGTCGGCCAGTCGCGCGCATAGCCCGTCACGCATCCGGCGAACACGCGCACGTCCGTCGTGAAGTTGAGGACGGCGCTCTTCGTCTCGATGACGTTATCGAGCGTCGTCGACGGGCGAAACGGCGCGAGGATCGCGAAGCCTTCTTCGAAGCGCACGCCCATCGGCGCGATATGCGCCCGGCCTTCGCGATCCGCAGTCGTCACGATGGTCTCGTAAATCATAGGGTCGGCGCATGAATTCGAGCCGCACGAAAAAGCCGCACAGACGATGCATCGCGGCTTCGTGCGGGTTCGATCCGCGTTTAGCGGGTCGCGATATACATCGTGATTTCAAAACCAAAACGCATATCGGTGAAGCTAGGCGTGGTCCATTGCATGCGCGTTCCTCCATGTGAGTTGGGTTGCAGCCTCGATAACCGCTTCAATGATTTGCCGATGCGGACGAATCCGCAAGGCGGCCGGGAGGGGGCCGGCTCTTCGACGATGCAAGCGTCATGCCAGTGACATGGAGCGGATGCCGAATAGCGCCGATGCCCCGCCACGCGCACCGACTGTGACGGAATCAGAGCAAAGTGTCCCATCCATAGACGATAACCGCATCAGGGCTAACACCCAATAAGGCATCGCTTAAGGCCGGGCAAGAAATTCGTGAATTCCTTTCCTTGCGACCAGTGCTTACTCTGCAATGACAGCAGGGGCAGCACATGCAATGTCTCACTCATCTCACTGTCGAGGAAACGGAATGAACGATTTCAGCAAGGCCGCCATCGACGCGGCGCGCAATCCGTCCGATCCGCGCTCGCGCTATGCGGCCGGCGTCATGAAGTACCGCGAGATGGGCTATTGGCAGCCCGATTACACGCCGAAGGATACGGACGTCATCGCGCTCTTTCGCATCACGCCGCAAGCAGGCGTCGAGCCGGAGGAAGCGGCGGCGGCCGTCGCCGGCGAATCGTCGACGGCGACCTGGACCGTCGTATGGACCGACCGTCTCACCGCGTGCGATATGTACCGCGCGAAGGCGTATCGCGTCGAGCCGGTGCCGAATCAACGCGCCGACGAACCGCAGTACTTCGCTTACATCGCTTACGAACTCGATCTCTTCGAGGAAGCTTCCGTTGCCAATCTCACGGCGTCGATCATCGGCAATGTGTTCGGCTTCAAGCCGTTGAAGGCGTTGCGTCTCGAGGACATGCGCATTCCCGTCGCGTATCTGAAGACGTTTCAGGGACCGCCGACGGGCATCATCGTAGAACGTGAACGGCTCGATAAATACGGCCGCCCGCTGCTCGGTGCGACGGTGAAGCCGAAGCTCGGCTTGTCGGGCAAGAACTACGGACGTGTCGTGTATGAAGGGCTGAAAGGCGGTCTCGACTTTCTGAAGGACGATGAGAACATCAACTCGCAGGCTTTCATGCACTGGCGCGACCGCTATCTCTTCGCGATGGAAGCGGTGAGCCGCGCGCAAGCCGAAACGGGCGAAGTGAAGGGCCATTACCTGAACGTGACGGCCGGCACGATGGAAGACATGTACGAGCGCGCGGAATTCGCGAAGGAGCTTGGCTCGTGCATCGTGATGATCGATCTCGTGATCGGCTGGACGGCGATTCAGTCGATGTCGACGTGGGCGCGGCGCAATGACATGATTCTGCATTTGCATCGCGCGGGGCATGGGACTTATACGCGGCAGCGTAATCATGGCATTTCGTTTCGCGTGATCGCGAAGTGGCTGCGGATGGCGGGTGTGGATCATGCCCATGCGGGCACGGCTGTCGGCAAGCTCGAAGGCGATCCTTTGTCGGTGCAGGGGTATTACAACGTGTGCCGTGAGGCGCGTAATGAAGTCGACCTGTCGCGGGGGATTTTCTTCGACCAGCCTTGGGCGGGACTGCGCAAGGTTATGCCGGTGGCATCGGGTGGCATTCATGCCGGGCAGATGCATCAGCTGCTCGATCTCTTCGGCGATGACTGCATTCTGCAATTCGGCGGTGGGACGATCGGGCATCCACAGGGTATCCAGGCCGGTGCGACGGCCAATCGCGTCGCGCTCGAAGCGATGGTCAAGGCTCGGAATGAAGGGCGCGATATTGTCAATGAAGGGTTGGATATTTTGGATGCCGCAGCGCGGGGTTGTACGCCTTTGAAGCTGGCGCTCGATACCTGGCGTGATGTCACGTTTAACTATGCTTCTACGGATACGCCGGATTTTGCTGTTACGCCTAGTGTGGCGGTTTGAGGTTTTTGGTTTTGATTTTCGCCGGATCCCGTATTGGTGTTGGTCTATTAGCTTCGCCCCTATGCGGGGCAGCAGTCACTTTCTTTGCTGCTGCAAAGAAAGTAACCAAAGAAACAGCTATCCCCAGCCTAAGCACTTCACACCGGCCGCGGCACAGGCGATTGGCTGAATGGAACCCAGAGTAGCGAGTGTTCCCGCAAAACTCGCGCGGCGTGGATCGCGCACGGTCTGACAAACCATAACTTCAAGAACGCCGGTTCAGCACGAAATAGCTCCGGCACAGCGCTACGCGCTGCCGCCCGGTCTGCAAGGGAAACCGACTAGCCACAGATGCAATGAGATAGAGACTTAAGCAAAGAGGCACGCGCAGACCCGCGTGACCCGTCGGCCGCGAAGCGGGCTGGAGCTATTAGATGCTGAACCAGCAAGTTATGTGGTGCGACGAGTCAGACCGTGCGCGATCCAAGCCCGATTAGACCTTTGGGGGCACTCGCTACTGCCGGACCACGAGAGTAGTTCTGTGCCGGGGCCGGTGTGAAGTACTTTGGATGGGGATAGCTGTTTCTTTGGTTACTTTCTTTGCAGCAGCAAAGAAAGTGACTGCCGCCCCGCACAGGGGCAGAGCAAAACGACCGACATGAAAGCAGGATTTCACGCAATCCCAGGACAACCTAAGGATATCGAAATGCAAATAACCCAAGGCACATTTTCATTCCTTCCCCCCCTCACCGATGAAGAGATCTCATCACAAATCAGCTATGCATTGGACCAAGGCTGGTCCTGCTCAGTCGAACACACCGACGATCCCCATCCAAGGAATACGTATTGGGAAATGTGGGGCCTCCCCATGTTCGACCTCCACGATGCTGCCGGCGTGCTGATGGAAGTGAACGAATGCCGCAAGACATACCCGAACCACTACATCAAGGTGAACGCCTTCGACTCGGTGCGCGGTTTCGAAACCATGCGTCTCTCGTTCATCGTGAACAGGCCGGAAGAAGAAAAAGGCTTCCGCCTGGAACGACAAGACGACAAAAGCCGCATCCAGCGCTACGCGATCCGCACCTACGCCACCGATCGCCCGAGCGGCGAGCGCTATTGATGGGGAGCCAAGACCATGAGCGCCGAAGCCATGCTCGAAGCAACCGTCGAAGCAACCCAAGCCGACCTGATGGCGCTCTACCACGAATCGCGCATCGGCGAAGTGCTCGCGGAGCTGGACCGCGATCTCATCGGGCTCGCGCCGGTCAAAACGCGTATCCGCGAGATCGCCGCGCATCTGCTCGTGGAACGCGCTCGCGAGACGCTCGGCATCGCCTCGGGTGCGCCCACGCTGCACATGTGCTTCTCGGGCAATCCCGGAACCGGAAAGACCACTGTCGCGCTGCGCATGGCGCAAGTGCTGCACCGGCTGGGCTATATCCGGCGCAATCATCTCGTCTCGGTGACGCGCGACGATCTCGTCGGCCAATACATCGGCCATACCGCGCCCAAAACGCGCGAAGTGCTCAAGCGTGCAATGGGCGGCGTGCTCTTCATCGACGAGGCTTATTACCTGTATCGACCGGAGAACGAACGCGACTACGGGCAGGAAGCGATTGAAATCCTGCTGCAAACGATGGAGAACCAGCGCGACGATCTCGTCGTGATCCTCGCAGGCTACGAAGCGCGCATGGAAACGTTCTTTCACAGCAATCCCGGCTTTCGCTCTCGCATCGCGCATCACCTCGCGTTTCCGGACTATGCGCCCGGCGAACTCCTGCAAATCGCCGAGCACATGCTGACCGATATGCACTACCGCTTCGATGACGACGCGCGCCGCGCCTTCGAAGAGTATCTCGCGCGCCGCATCAGACAGCCCAATTTCGCCAATGCGCGCTCGGTGCGCAATGCGCTCGACCGCGCACGGCTGCGTCAGGCGAATCGTCTTTTCGCGGCGGCGGAACGTGGCAGCGGCGTCGCCGATGCGAACGCACTCATGCAACTCGACGCCAGCGATATCCGCGCGAGCCGCGTGTTCACCGATTCATAACGCCCGAAGGAGAACGCGATGCAGGATGGACGCACGACCTTATCGAAGTTCCTGATCGATACGCTGGACCGCAAGCCCGGCCCGGAAGCGGCGAGCGGCCTCTCCGCGCTGCTGATCGACGTAGCCGCGTCGATCAAGACGATCGCCGCCGCATTGACGCGCGGCGCGCTCGGCGGACAGCACGGCTCGGCGCAGTCGATCAACACGCACGGCGAGCAACAGAAGAAGCTCGACCTCGTGACCAACGACATCTTCGTGCAGCATTGCGAATGGGACGGCCTGCTCGCGGGCATGGTGTCCGAGGAAATGGACGATGTCTATGCGATTCCCGAGCCGTATCCGCGCGGCGACTATCTGCTCGCGTTCGATCCGCTCGACGGTTCTTCGAACATCGATATCAACGGCGTCGTCGGTTCGATCTTCTCCGTGCTGAGACGCGCCAGCGATGAAAGCGACGCACCCGACGAAGCATCGTTTCTGCGTCCGGGCCGCGAACAGGTCGCGGCGGGTTACGCGATCTACGGTCCATCGACGATGCTCGTGCTCTCCGTCGGCAACGGCACGCACGGCTTCACGCTGGAACGCGATGTCGGCAACTTCGTGCTCACGCATTCCGATATCCGCGTCCCCGAGGACTCGTGCGAGTTCGCGATCAATGCATCGAACGAACGCTTCTGGGAACCGCCCGTGCGCCGCTATGTGCAGGAATGCAAGGACGGCCGCACCGGCTGCCGGGCGCAGGACTTCAACATGCGCTGGATCGCGTCGATGGTCGCGGAAGTGCATCGCATCCTGATGCGCGGCGGCGTGTTCATGTATCCGCGCGATTTCAAAACACCCGAGATGGAAGGGCGTCTGCGTCTGCTTTACGAAGCAAGTCCGATGAGTTTCATCGTCGAACAGGCGGGCGGAATGTCGATCACGGGACGCGAGCGCATTCTCGATCTCGAGCCCAAGGCACTGCATCAACGCGTGCCGGTGATTCTCGGCTCGCGCAATGAAGTCGCGCGCATTCAGCGGTATCACGGCGAATACGATCGCGGCGAGGACAAGCCGTTCTCGTCGCCTTTGTTCAAGGAACGTTCGCTGTTTTTGCCGGAGACGGAAGCATAGGTTCACGTCTGAAAACTGCGCTCACTACATAAACCTAGATGGGAGGCAAGCGCATGTCAGTCAAACATCCGATCGTCGCGGTGACCGGCTCCAGCGGCGCGGGCACCACTACCGTCATGAAGAGCTTCACGCATATCTTCCGGCGTGAAAAGATCAACGCGCAGATCGTCGAAGGGGATGCGTTTCATCGCTACGACCGGCTCGGCATGCGCGAGGCGATGAAGCAAAGCGAGCGCGATGGCCTCGTCAACTTCAGCCACTTCGGGCCCGAAGCGAACCTGCTCGCGGAGCTCGAAAGCCTGTTCGCAAGTTATGGCGAAACGGGCGGCGGCCAGTTCCGCCATTACGTGCACGACGAAGGCGAGGCCGCGCACTACAAGCAGGATGCGGGCACGTTCACGCCGTGGGAAGACATCGCGTCCGGCACCGACATGATGTTCTATGAAGGCCTGCACGGCGCGGCTGTCACGGAGAAAGTCGACATCGCGCGTCATGCGGATCTGCTCGTCGGCGTCGTGCCGATCATCAATCTCGAATGGATCCAGAAGCTGCATCGCGATCAGACGATGCGCGGTTATTCGCACGAAGCGGTCGTCGATACGATCCTGCGCCGCATGCCCGATTACGTGAACTACATCTGCCCGCAGTTCTCGCGCACGCATGTGAATTTTCAGCGCGTGCCGACCGTGGATACCTCGAATCCATTCACCGCGCGCGAGATTCCGCAGCCCGACGAGAGCTTCGTCGTGATTCGTTTCACGAAGCCGAAGGGCATCGACTTTCCGTATCTGCTGACGATGCTGCATGACTCGTTCATGTCGCGGCCCAACGTGATCGTCGTGCCCGGCGGCAAGATGGGTCTCGCGATGCAGCTCATCTTCACGCCGATGATTCTGCAATTGCGCGACCGCCGCGCACGCGCTTAGAAAGGTTTCTCACATCGCATCAAAGGAGGCATTTATGAATGCCGTCGCTGAAGTCTTGCCCAGGCATCATCGCTCACCCGATACCCGACAGATGGCGAACGCGTTGCGCATGCTCGCCGTCGATGCGGTCAGTCGGGCGAACTCCGGTCATCCCGGCATGCCGATGGGCATGGCGGAGATCGCGGTCGCGCTGTGGGGCCGTCATCTGAAGCACAATCCCGCCGATCCCGACTGGCCGGACCGCGATCGCTTCGTCATGTCGAACGGTCATGGATCAATGCTGATCTATGCGCTGTTGCATCTGACCGGCTATGACCTTTCGATCGATGAAATCAAACGCTTCCGGCAAATGGGCAGCAAGACGCCGGGGCATCCCGAAGTCGGCGTGACGCCCGGCGTCGAAACGACGACCGGCCCGCTCGGGCAAGGCTTGACGAACGCGGTCGGCATGGCGCTCGCTGAAGCGTTGCTCGCGCGCGAGTTCAATCGACCGGGGCATGAGATCGTCGATCATCGCACGTATGTCTTTGTGGGCGATGGCTGTCTGATGGAAGGCGTATCGCACGAGGCAGCGTCGCTTGCGGGCACGTTGCGGCTCGGCAAGCTCACCGTGCTCTACGACGACAACGGCATTTCGATCGATGGACACGTCGACGGCTGGTTCACCGACGACACGCCGAAGCGTTTCGAAGCCTACGGCTGGCACGTGGTGCGCGCGGTGGACGGCCACGATGTCGATGACGTGTCGCGCGCATTGCAGGAAGCGCGCGAGTCGGATCGCCCGACGCTCATCTGCTGCAAGACCGTGATCGGCCAGGGCGCGCCCACGATGGCCGGCACGCACGACGTCCACGGCGCGCCGCTTCCCGCCAATGAGATCGACGCCGCGCGCCGCGCGCTCGACTGGACGCACGCGCCGTTCGAGATTCCGTCATCGGTTCGCGCGCTGTGGGACGCACGCGAGGCGGGTGCTGCCGTGCAGGAAATCTGGCGTCGCCGCATGGACGCGTATCGGCGCGTGTTTCCGAACGAGGCCGCGGAGTTCGAGCGGCGCGTGCGTGGCGCGCTGCCCGCGAACTGGCGCGACATGGCGCACGCGCTCGTGCACGACGCGAACCGCGCGCGGCAGTCGGTCGCGACACGCAAGGCGTCGCAACTCGCTATCGAAGGCCTCGCGCGCGCGTTACCCGAACTGCTCGGCGGTTCGGCCGACCTGACCGGCTCGAATCTCACGCGCTGGAAAGATGCGGTGGACGTGTCGGCATCGGCGGAGAAGGGCAATTACATCCACTTCGGCGTGCGCGAGTTCGGCATGAGCGCGGTGCTGAACGGTATCGCGCTGCATCGCGGTTATCTGCCGTTTGGCGGGACCTTTCTCACGTTCTCCGATTATTCGCGCAACGCGCTGCGCATGGCCGCGCAGATGAAGACGCGCACGGTCTTCGTTTTCACGCACGATTCGATCGGACTCGGCGAGGATGGCCCGACGCATCAGCCGGTCGAGCATGCCGCGAGCCTGCGCATGATTCCGGGCCTCGATGTCTGGCGTCCGTGCGACACCGTCGAGACGATGCAGGCGTGGGTGAGCGCCATCGACCGCGACCGGGCTTCGTGTCTCTTGCTGTCGCGTCAGAACCTGCCCTTCGTGCCGCGCGACGAAGCGCAGATCGACGCGATCGAGCGCGGCGGCTACGTGCTCGCCGATTGGCCGTCGACGTGCGAGCGCGATGCGCGCCGCGTCGTGCTCATCGCGACCGGTTCGGAAGTCGCGCTCGCGCTCGCGGCGGTCGCGCCGCTCAAGGAAGAGGGCATTCTCGCCCGCGTGGTGTCGATGCCGTCGACCACCGTGTTCGATCGTCAATGCAACGCGTGGCGCGATCGCGTGTTGCCCGAAGGCGTGCCGCGCGTCGCGATCGAAGCGGGCGTGACGTCGTTCTGGCGGCAATACGTCGGGCTGAATGGCGGCGTGATCGGCATCGACCGATTCGGGGAATCTGCGCCCGCGAGCGATTTGTTCGCGCACTTCGGCGTGACGACCGACGCGCTCGTCGATGCAGCGCGCCGCGTGGCCGCCTGAACTTTCGCTAATGGCATGGAGACATCACGATGGCTTTCATCGCATTGAGGCAGTTGCTGGATCACGCGGCGGAGCACCAGTACGGCGTGCCCGCGTTCAACGTCAACAACATGGAGCAGGTCCACGCGATCATGCAGGCGGCCGAGGCGACGAAGAGCCCGGTCATCCTGCAGGCGTCGGCGGGCGCGCGCAAGTATGCGGGCGAGCCGTATCTGCGGCATCTGGTGCTCGCGGCCGTCGAGGCGCATCCGGATATTCCGGTGGTGCTGCATCAGGATCACGGCGCGATCCCGTCCGTATGCCAGCAGGCGATTCGTTCCGGCTTCACGTCGGTGATGATGGACGGCTCACTCATGCCCGATCAGAAAACGCCCGCCGATTACGCCTACAACGTCGACGTGAGCCGGCGCGTCGTGGAGGCGGCCCATTCGGTCGGCGTGTCGGTGGAAGGCGAGCTCGGCTGTCTCGGTTCGCTCGAGACGGGGCTCGCAGGCCAGGAGGACGGCGTCGGCGCAGAAGGCGCGCTCAGCCACGATCGCTTGCTGACCGACCCCGACGAGGCGCGCGCGTTCGTCGAGGCGACGGGCATCGATGCGCTTGCGATCGCCATCGGCACATCGCATGGCGCGTACAAGTTCAGCCGCCAGCCGACGGGCGATATTCTCGCGATCGACCGTATCGCCGCGATTCACGCGCGCATTCCGGATACGCATCTCGTGATGCACGGGTCGTCTTCGGTGCCGCAGGAATGGCTTGCGATCATTCGAGAGCACGGCGGCGAGATTCCTGCGACTTACGGCGTGCCGGTCGACGAGATCCGGCGCGGCATAGCGAACGGCGTGAGGAAGGTGAATATCGACACGGACATACGGCTCGCGATGACCGGTGCGATGCGAAGGGCGATGGCGTCGGCGAAATCGGAGTTCGACCCGCGGCATGCGCTGAAAGCGGCGACGGCGGCGGCGCGGGACTTGTGTGCCGAGCGGTTCGAGGCGTTCGGATGCGCGGGGCATGCGGACCGCATCAGGCCGTTGGGTTTGGAGGCGATGGCGAGAAGGTATCAGTGAGGGAGCGCCGCTCGTTTTCATTCCGATGAACGTGCGGCGCTGGGTCAGGCGGGGAGGGCTTGTCTCACGTACTCTCTAAGCTGGCGATCGGCGGTCAGGAATTTCAGATCTTCCGTGAGCGCTTGTGCGACGAGCACGCGATCGAACGGGTCGCGATGCAAGTGCGGCATGCTGCGGACCGCTTTGGCATGCTTGAGTTCGACCGGGAGCACGATGAACGGCTGTCTTTGCAGTTCGTCTATCGCGCGCTCGCCGTCCGGCTCAAGCTTACCTCGAGCGGACTTGATCGACAGTTCCCAGATGCTTGCGGTGCTGATGTACACCTGCTTCGCGTCATCTATTGCTTCACGAAAGTGGGTCGGGAGCCGACGATCTTTCGACACGCGCCAGATGTAGATGTGAGTATCGAGCAGCACGCGCATCATCGGCTCTCTTGGATGGCGTTGGCTTCTTCAGGAAACAGCGGACCGTTGACCATCTGATCGATGATGTCATCGGGCAAGGGTTTAAAGGCTTCGTCTTCGAACGCGCTTTCGTCTTCCGGATCGATCACGATAATCGAGCCGGTAGCTTCTGGATTGTCGTTATCGAAGTTCCCGACTGACCTTACCTTCAGCAGCAGCACCGGCCGCTCACCACCGATGGCAACGTCTTTCCCCTGCGCCACCATTTCGAGAATCTTCGGCAAATCCCTCTGCGCCTCTTCAACACTGAAAATGTACATAAACCCTCCGGATAACTAAGAAGAAATCCGATGCTATCCGACTCCAATCACGCCGCCAATATGCCGAATGGCCAATCCAAACAATTGGGAGCTATCTCATGCCCACCGAATCCCCGACCGCAGAGCTCGGCGCGGCAGCATCGGATTTCACGCTGCCAAGTCGCGGAAGAATGGGAACTGCCGTTCCCGTACCTGCACGATGCAATCCAGGAAATCGCCCGAGCCTACGGCGCGGTCTGCACGCCGGAATGCTTCGGCTTCGACCGGGATTTACGATTGCGCCGATCAAATGGAAGCCTTAGCTCTTCTTCTTCGTGCTTCCGGGCGCATGCCACGCCATCAGATCCTCTTCCGGCCGATCGACCGCGCAGCCCCAATCGAGCGGCTGATCCTGATCGAAGCGCTTGCCCAGTTGCCATGCGATTTCCGCGCGCGCAAGTTGCACGCCGAGGTAAAACGCATGGCCGCCATCATGCTCGACCTTGAGTTCGGGATACAGCGCGAACGGATCGATCGCAACATGATGCCCGTCGCGGTTATAGACATGGATTCCATCTGCGGAGACCTGCACACGATAGTTAGGATCACGAACCGCAGCCGCAAACGCGTCGATCTCCTCGGCATCGTAAGGAAACGGACGCTTCGCATGCAGCGCGGACAAATCGCCGGAAATGCCTTTGGGCAGCGTCTGTGTCTCGCGCGCGGCATGCATCACGCGCCGCGCGACATCGGCTTCACGCACGGCGCGCCGCGCGTGCAGACTCACCGAAGTCGTCAGCACCGCCGCCACGCGCAGTTCGGCCGCCATGCCAAAGAGCACCGCATTGATGCCGCTCGTATCCGCCTCGGTGAGCTCGGTCACGTTGCCGACACCCATCATGATCGGCACATCGGGATAGCGCTCGCGCAAGGACACGTAGCGCGCGATGGACACCGCGAGACCGAACGGAATCGGATCGAGAATGGGATCGGCGAGAAAGGGACGGCCGCGTTTCATCATCGCGTCGATGGCGGCATCGAGCGAGGCGGCGTCGGCGGGTTCGCGTGGCACGAGAATCGGCGTCGAATCGAATTCATCAGCAATCCATAGCGTGTCGATGTTGAGACTCATCACGTAGTCCGCACCCGCGCGGCCGCCGCGCACGAGCTCTTCATCGCGCATCGAATCGACGCTCACGCGATAGCCCTGTTCTTTCAGCATCGCCACCGCGTCCTCCAGATGCGGAAACGCGGTTTCCGGCAGACAGCCGATGTCGATCACATCCGCGCCCTGCCGCTTGTATTCGCGCGCGCGCGCCGCGATGCCATCGAGATCGAGGCGCGGCGCATCGACGATTTCCGCGAAAATTTCCGTCTCGTAGCGCGACAAATCGACATGACGCGCCTCGCGCCCGAAAAACTGCGGCAAGTCCTTCACTTCCTCCGGACCGCGCTCGACCTTCACACCGTAGTGCGCGGTGAGGGCGTCGAGATCGCCACGGCATCGGCCGGGCAGGATCATGCGGCTCGTGCCTTCGGTCAATGGCGCCGCGACGCGTCGACGGATCATGTCGGCGGTCATCAGCCCCGCGACCTGAAGACCGATCTCGCGGACCTCCCACGTAAAGGGCGTACCCGTTGCGGCGGGCGCGATGCTTTCGAGCACTTGCTGAAGACTCAACTGAGCAAGCCGTCCGGTCAGGAAGACGATGTGTTCCATGCGAGCTTCAGGTCCGACAGGCGTTGATCGAGCGCGGCTTTGAGATCGTCGAGCGAGCGGGCCACCGTGGTATGCGCGAAGCGCGCGAGCCGCTCGACGTTCTCGAACTCGATCGCGCGCGGCCTCACTTCGACCCATTCATGCGGGGCCTGCGTGATGACGGAGGGCGCGGTATCGCATGCGAACACGATGCCCGGCACGCATTGCTTGCCGGCTTGCGCATAGAGGTTGGTGGGCAGGGTATCGGAGATGCCGAACGCGCATTTGGCGACGGTATTGCTCGTCGCGGGCGCGATCACGACGGTGTGATACTCGCCGTTATAAATCATGCCGACGGGCACGCTGCTCGCGCTGTTGTCGCGAAACACCTTGAAGTGCTGGCGCAGCTTCGCGATCGTCCAGCCATAGAGCGGCAGCACTTCCTCGCCGGCGGCGGACAGGAACAGATCGACGCCGGGCAGACGCAACGCGAGATCGATCGACTCTTCGATCATATGACCGGAGCCGCTCACGCACCACGCGAAGCGCGCGTCGGGCTTGAACTCGTCGAGCCGGCGGGCGGGCGTGGGTTGCGTCATGCGTCGGAGGGTGCGTTGTCGGCTGCGGGCGTGTCGTGCGACAGCCGGATATGCAGACGATGCATCTTCCGGTACAGCGTATTGCGGCTGATGCCGAGCACTTTCGCGACATTGCTCACGTTCCAGCGATGCTCGTCGAGCAATTGCAGGACCGTCTCACGCTCTTTGACCTGGATCGCATTCAGCGCGGACGTGTCGGCATCGCCGGCGAGATGCGGCGGCTGCATCGTCGCGGCGGGCGCGCGCACCGCGGCCTGCGTCGCCGGCGTGACGCCGTTCACGATCTCCGCCGGTAGATGTGCGCAGCGGATCTCGGGACCATCGCACAGCGCGATCGCCATCTGCAAGACGTGACGTAACTGACGGATGTTGCCCGGCCACGGATACGACAGCAGCGCCTGGCGCGCTTCGGCGGAAAGCGCGGGTGGCTCGTCGGATTCCGTTTCGAGAATATGGCCGATGAGCGCGAGCGCATCGGCGCGTTCACGCAGCGGCGGCAGATTGATCTCGATGCCGTTCAGCCGGTAGTACAAATCCTCGCGGAACATGCCGGTCTGCACGAACTCGGCGAGATTCCGGTGGCTCGCGCTGATCAGCTGAAAGTCCACCTTCACAGTGGTTTCCGCGCCGAGCGGCGTGACTTCGTGCTCTTCGAGCACGCGCAAGAGACGCGCTTGCAACGCGAGCGGCATGTCGCCGATTTCATCGAGAAACAGCGTGCCGCCATTGGCCTGCACGATCTTTCCGCGCCGGCCTTCACGCTGCGCGCCGGTAAACGCCCCCGCGCGATAGCCGAACAATTCGCTTTCGATTAGATTCTCCGGTAGCGATGCGCAGTTCACCGCGACGAACGCACCGCCTCCATTCGGGCTGATGCTGTGCAGCGCATTGGCGAAGACTTCCTTGCCGGTGCCCGTCTGACCGCGCAGGATGATCGGGATCTTGCGCTGGATCACGCGCGCGGCGAGCTGAATCTGCGAGGCCATGCGCGGATCGCCGAACTCCAGATGCGAGAGTTTGTCGAGCCGTCCGGCGCTTGCCGGCTCGCGCGTGTCCTTGCGCGCCGCGGGCTTAGAGCGGGCGCTCGCGGGATCGTTCATCAGGATGCGCGTCGTGCCGCTCGCGCCTTCGCGCGGCGTCTGCGCGGTGAGGAAGAAGCGGCTGTTCGCCTTTGCGCTATAGACGGTCACCGGATGAAACGAGCCGCGGATGCTGCGCGCGATCATGTCTTCGAGCGTCGCATTGAACGCTTCCTCGATGCGCTTGCCGCAGAGCTCGGCGGGCGAGCGCAGATCGAGCTGAAAGAGCGCGCTGCGGCTAGCGGCGAGCACGACGCCTTCGTCGCTGACCGCGAGCTTGCCCGCGTGCAGCGTGCCGACGAATTCGGGCCGGCTGTGAAAGTGGATCATGTTCGCGTGACGATAGCGCGCATCGATCAGCCGGTTTTCGATCATCTGCCGCGACATGCCCACGAGCACGAGCGAATGCTGTTGCAGGAGCTTCGAGCGGCTCGTCACGTCGAGTACGCCGACGACGCTGCCGCGTTCATCGAAGATCGGCGCGGCCGAGCAGGTGAGCGACGTATAGCGCGGATAGAAATGCTCGTGCTGGCATACGGCGATGCATTCGCGTTCGATGAGGCACGTGCCCATACCGTTGGTGCCGGCTTCGCGCTCGCTCCACATTGCGCCGACGCGCAGGCCATCTGCCGCGACTGCTTCGCCGAACGGCACCGACGACACCTGATGCACGATGACGCCGTCCGCATCGACGAGCACGACGGCGAGTTCGGGATCGGCGAGCTGCTGATACAGCGTGGTCATTTCGAGCTTCGAACACGCGATGAGATCGGTCGCGGCTTCGCGGCGCTCGGTCAATTCGTACTGCGTCAACACGGGCGGCATCACGAAGCGCGCGGGATCGAGCCGGAACTCGGTGAGGCAGCGCAGCCACGATTGCGCGACCGAATCGCTGGCGCGCCGTGCGGCCAGCGGATTATTGACGATGTTCAGCACTTCCCGGACATGCGTGTCTACGTCACCAAGCGACGACATGGGGGCAAGTCTCCGTTGCGCCGCAATCCGGTGCGCGGTGATATGCGCGGCCGTCCGGCGCCGAATCTGTTGTGTTTGACGTTGGCGCTGCGGCTTTGTCTGCCGGATTTGCTGTTCGCGTGTTCTGCTCGCAGGCGCGCCTCGTGGCCGGTTAGTCGGGTGATGTGCTGTCCGTTTGCTGTCAGGGACCCGATCCGGCCCGGTTCTCAAAAACTTTACATGCTATGACGCATCGGTTCAATAAGGAGTCGCATATAGGAGCATGAACGCGCCCGTTTTTTGCTTGCTGCTTGCGGATACATTCGGCGACGCGCGCCGGTGTTTCCTTCTTCCTCGACAGGGGCCGCTTATTGCGGCGATGACCATATGGGCCGATCCGAACCGATCCGCGATGCAGTTCATGTTGCGCCGCAACCTTCCGTCGATGGGGGCGGTGTGATGGACATCGTGTATATCGAGGGGCTGACGGGGCAGACCGTTATCGGCATTGATTCTTCAGAGCTGCATGATGCGCAGCCGGTGCGATTGGATCTGGCTATCGGCGTGCCGTCGATACGCGCCTGCGTGACGGATCGCATCGAGGATACGGTGAATTATGCGGCGGTGCGGGAGGCGATTCTGGGTCTTTTCGCTTCGCACGGTTTGCAGTTGCTGGAGGCGCTTGCTGAGCGCATCGCGCAGATGGTCATCGCGGATTTTGGCGCGCATTGGGTTAGGGTTTCGCTTGCCAAGCCTGCCAAGTTCGATGATGTCGAAGGGGTGGGGGTCGTGATCGAGCGACGACGGCGCGGGGATGTTCAAGGGGGAGTGGTCCCGTTTAGCCTTGCTTCTATGGGGCGGGGGTTTGTGCCGGGGTGATTTGTTTCTGATTCGTCGGATTTCACGAAAGCGAAAGCAAAAAAACCAAAAACCAAAACCCCATCACTTCGCTGCGGCAGCAGCACCCTTCACCACTCCACACGCCTTAAACGCGTCCTTCTGCAAATCCCTGAACTTCCTGGTTTGAGCCTTAGCCCGATCGACCCGAAACTCAGCGCCACCTTCCCCACCCAGCGTAGCGTATTTAGAAAACGTCGATTGCTCGACAAAATCATCATAAGGAAGCACTTTCGCGATCTTGTCGATCGCACACGAGCACTTGTACACGTTGGCGAAATCGTGGCCGTTATCGTCCATGCAGCCGAGGACATATTCCACGCGCCCTGCGGTCGGATAGTCATGCGTCTTCGCGGCCGCGGCACCGCCACCCGTCGCGCCAACCGAAAGCGATGAGAACAGCGAAAGGCAGGCGAACACCGTCAACGCGCGGCAACGTGGGATCATGCGATGAGCCTCGTAGTTTTAATGAAAGCCTGAACAGGCCGGCACGCAAAAAAACCGCACCGGCCACAAGCAAAAGAATCAGCTCGGCGAGAACGGATGCGTCATCGTTCCCTTCTTCGATACTACCTCCTTCGCCGACGGCTCGCCCGACACCGCGCGCTGGATCGATTCCTTCGTCGCCTGATAGTTGAAGTCGTGGATCTTCTGATCGTCGCTGGCGTCCCAGTGGATGAACACGCCCACGCAAATGAAGAGATCGTCGGCTTCGTCGGCGGGGATGGTGCCGTTTTCCACGCTGTCGGCCACCGCCATCGCCACCGCGCGCTGCGCCGGGCCGAACATCTGCACGGCCTGCTTCGCGCCCTTGATCGTCACCTTGTTGAAGAGAATCGTGTTCGGCTTGGTCATCAGATTCGGTGCGACCACGGCGAGCAGCGACGTGAAGCCATCCTTGTTGTTCGTGAGCGCGTGGCAGAACGCGGTCTCTGCAGCGGAACCTCGCGGTCCGATGATCAAGTCGATGTGTGCGACCTCGTTGCCATCGCCGACGAGCGACTCTCCTACCAGGACGCGGTTGATCTTGGCCATGCTGTTCCTCCAGTGGATTTGGTTCTAGGGACTAGCGACTTGCTCTCGACTCGCGACGGTCACCTTCAAAGCCGCGCAAGGCTCGCGGTTCGCCCGGTTTCCGATGCGACCGCTCAACCGCGAACTTCCTAACATGTTCCGTGCCAATTTTTTCGCTCGCGCACGGCGCGCTTCATGCATTCGATGACGATGCCGCCCTCGCCATCAGCGCGACAAAGAGCGTCGCCACCGCAAGGTCCGCGCTCGTGCCCGGATTGATGCCGCGCGCCTTCAGCCCGGTGTCCCACGCATCGAGCGCCGCGAACTGCGCGGGACGGCCCGCCGCGCGCCAGTCCGCGCGATGCATCGCCGCGTCGCGCGTGACACTTTGCGCCACCGACGCGCCAAGCTTCCGCACAATGTGTGAGTCAGGCCAGCCGCAGAGAAACGTGAGAAACGCGTCGAGCATCGCGCGATGTTCCGTCGCCGATGAAATCGCGCCGGCCGCGTCGAGGCCCGCGCCGAAAATATCGGCGAAACCGTTCTCATATTGACGCGCGATGCTGTCGCGATCCGCCGCGAGCGACATCGCCGCGCGCAAGGTCACCGTCGGCGGTGCATGGACCGGTTGCTCGGGCGCATCGCCGAGTCCGCCCGGATTCGCGAGCGCGATCGCGCGATAGGCGAGGCGCGCATCGTCGATATCGAGGTCTGCGAGCACGCGCTGCGTCTGCGCATGCCAGCGCGACGCATCGACCGAATCGTCCGGCTCCATGCTCTCTAGCGCCGCGCACAACGGCGCCGCCAGCAGCACGATGCCGAGATTCGTATTGCAGCCGACCGCATCGAACGTGCGGCGCACGGCGTCCAGAATGCGCGCGCCCACGCGCGCGCCCGGCGTGAACAGACCCGCCGCCGCCGCGCCCGCGCTCGCGATGAATTGCGCCGACGTCATGCCGTGCCCCGCGCTCCCGATGCTCACGTTGCCCGGCTTCATCGTCTCGACATCGAGGCGGCACGCGCGCAGGAACGCCGCGCGCGCGTGCTCGCCACGGGAGACGTTAGCGTTGCCCATCGCCGCTGGCGAGCGCGAGCGCGCCTTTCGCTTGAGGCAGCTTGCGATCGAGCAGATCGTCGACGAGCAGCGTGGCGATATCGAGCGGCGTCACCGATTGCAGGCCGCGCCACGCCGCGACGCCGTTCACTTCGAGCACCACGGGCCGACCGCCTTCGGCCGGAATCAGATCGACGCCCGCGTAATCGAGCCCGAGCGCCTCGGTCGCGCGGACGGCGATATCGGCGAGCGCGGGCGTGATGTCCGACGGCTCGCAGCGTGCGCCGCGCGCGAAGTTATGAATCCAGTCCTCGCCGCCGACGCGCTTCATCGCCGCGAGCGCCTTCCCGCCGATCACGAGCACGCGCCAGTCGAAGCCGGGCTCGCCCGCATCGACATAACGCTGAAGGTACGCCACCTGGCTGAACGGTTTGAGCGAAGGCAGCTTCACGCCGGGTTTCTTCAGGCCCTTGCCCTGCGAGCCGAAGAGCGGCTTCATCACGACCTGACGGCCCGCCGCCGCCTCGCGCATCAGCACGCGCTGCGCGTACGCGGCGGATTCGCCCGCCCACGTCGCGGGCGTCGGCACGCCGTAGCGGTTGAGCAGAAAGCTCGTCATGGATTTGTCGACGCTGCGCTCGATCGCGCGCGCATCGTTATAGACGGGCACGCCGCATTCGCGCAGCGCATGCAGGATGCCGAGCCGCAACGTGACCTGCTCGAACGTGCCGCCCGCGATGCCGCGCACGAAAACCGCGTCGGGCAGCGTGTGCCCGAAGCCGGGAATCGCGAGACCATGAGGCGGCCAGGTCGTGTCGATGCGGCAATCCGCGAGATCGACGCAACGCGCCTCCACGCCCCGCGCGCGGAACGCTTTTTTCAGGCGGCCGGTGTGCCACCCGGTTTCGTCGGTCATGATGGCCACGCGTAACGTCGGCGGATTCATGTCGCGCTCCATTGCGCTTCGAGCAGCGCGCGATCGACCTTGCCGCCGTGATAGGTCGCGCCGCTTTCCAGGCTCGATATCCAGACCTCGGCGGGCGCGAAAAGCGCCGGATCGATCTGATAGAAGTCGTAGTTGAACGACGTGAAAATGTCGGCGAACGGCCGTCCGTAATCGCGCGCGTTCGATGAAGGCAGTTCCGCCGCAAGCCGCTTCGCGACCGCATCGCTTCTGACTGTCAGATGCACGCGGCCGCCGTAGAGAATCGCGTCGTTGGTGCGGCCCATCGCCTGGATGCCGTCGGGCGCGGGCGGCGGCAAGGGCGCGCTGCCGCTGCCTTCGACGATCTCGCTCAAGCTCACGCCCAGCACGTGCGTCTTGTGAAGCGCGACTTCCACGACACGCGCAACGACCTGCACCGTGCCCGCGACAGAATGTGTCGGCGTCACGGCGATCACGAGCTGCTCCGGCGCGAGGCCGCAATCCTTGAGCACCTTGTCGATGACGACCTGCGGCGGCAGCCGATCCACTTCCATCACGAGCGCGCCGCGATCATGACGGTCGCGATAGCCGAGCTCGTCGAAAAGCGGTTCCTTGCATGCGAGCGCGCGCGCCGGGCCCGAGCCGAGCGAGAAGAACTTCTTGCCGCCGGTCTGTTCTTTGGTCGCGGAAAGACTCCAGCCCGCGTACTGGCTCGCGAGACATGCGACGACCGGATGGCTCGTGTGCACTTCGATGAAGCTGGGCCAGAGCGGTGCGTGATCGAATGCGACGCGCCGCGCGACGCGCCCGAGCCCGCCCATGCAGATGCGCGCGATCAGAATGCCCGTGTCGACGCTGCCTTTGGCGCTCACGCCCGCATCGACGATGACGGTGCCGCCATCGGTGCGCGTGATGTCGACGCTGAACCGCGCGGCGTCGTCGATGAGACGCGTGACGAGCCGCTCGCTCGATGCGTTGACGCTGATATGCGAAGAAGTCATGAGTCAGGCCGTATTGATGCGTTGCAGAAGACGCGCGTGCTCGCGATCGAGCGCGCCGCGCAAGTCGGGAAACGAAGATGCCGTCGTGGTCATCGTGCAGACCGGCTGGCCCGCTTCGATGCGCGCGCCGACGAGCGGCACGTCGTGGCACGCGGGATCGGCGAAGCAGGCATCGCTGAACGCGCGCGACGCGGTGAAGCCAGCGGGCGCGAACACGACGCGCTGCCCGGCGTAAAGCGGCGGCGCGTGCATGACCGTGTCGGGTGCATGCGGCAGCTCGCCGTGCAGACACGCGTCGAGATGCGCGCCGATCAGTCCGCGCGGCCACGCATCGGGCCAGGCGGCTTCGTAGAGCGCCATCGTCGAAGAGGGACGCGTGTTGATTTCGAGCACGCTGAAGGTGTCGCCGTCGAGCAGAAAGTCGATGCTATTGAGACCCGTGAGATCCGTTTGCCAGACGATCCGCTGAATGGCCTCGACGATGCGCCCGGCGATCCGCTGCGGCAGTTGCACCGGCCCGAGCGAGCCCGCGTGCACGAAGGGCAGCCGTCCGGCTTCGACTGTCAGTTGCTCCGCGAAACCGATCACCGCCGCTTCGCGATGCGCGGCGACGAAGAGCGCGGACATCGAGCGGCCTTTCGCGAGCCGCTGAAAATACGCGCCTTCGGGCATGCGCTCGACATCGCCGGCCCATTGGATGTGCGTGCCGCCGCAGCCGTCGGAGCGCTTCACGAGCCAGCCTTCGCGCGCGGCGGGCGGGGCATGACGCACTTCGGGACGCGCGATATTCGCCTGATCGAGCAGCGCGAAGAAACGCCGCGGATCGCGCACCGCCGCCGCCTGCGCGCCATTGCCGATGAAGCGCGGCATGCGCGGCGCGCGAGAGAGCTCGTCCGCGAGCGGTTCGAGCCCGCTTGTCACGATGAGGCCGAGCATGCGCGGCAGGCGCGCGGCATGTTCGAGCGCATCGAAAAGACGCGCGCGATCAATCGAAAGCCCTTGTCCGCCTGCGGCGCCGATATCGAACCACATGCCCGCGTGCTCGCGCGTGTCGCGGTCGCCGAAGATATCCAGCGCGACGACGTTCAACCCAGCGCGCGCCGCCGACTGCGCGACGAGGCGCGCCGACAGTCCCGCGACGGCCACGCGCGGCGCCCGCGTCATCATGAGCTTTGTCCCGCGACGATCGCGCGCGCTTCGTCGAATGCTTCGGGAAAGCCGAGATAGACGGGCTTGCCGCCGGTGCGCATGCGCAGAAAAAGCCGGTGCTCGGCCTGATACTTCACGTTGCCGATCGCGAGCGCGCCGATGCCGACCGCGTCGGACCGCGCCGCGCCCGCGAGCGGCTTGCCGTCGTCCATCACGTTGACGCCGGCGATGCCTTCGGGCGGCACGGCGTTGACGTCGGCGGCGATCAGGAGGTTTTTCGCGTGCGCGAGATCGGCGGTCGTCATCACCTGCACGCCGGCCACGGCCGTCGCGAACACGACTTCGGCGCGCGCGAGCTCGCGATGCAACTGATCGGGCGTGCCGGTCGCGACGCCCGAGGTCGCGATATCGAAGCGCCGGTTGATTTCGTCGCTGACCTGCGTCGCCCGCGACTGGCTCGAATGGCTCGCGACGGCGACATCCGCGCCGAGCGATGCGGCCATTGCCGCGGCGACGCGCCCGACCGCGCCCGTGCCGCCGAGAATGAGCACGCGCTTGCCGCCGAGATCGACGGAATGCGCGGCTTTCAGGTGCTTTTCCGCGAGCGCGACAAGCGCGGCGGCGGTCGTGTAGGCGCCGCTCGGATCGGCGAACACGGAGACTTCGAAGGGCGGGACCATCGCGTTGCGCGCCTTTTCGAGCATGTCGGCCGCGAGCATCACGTCGCGTCCGCCGATGAAGATGCCCGTGCGCGACACGCCTTTCGGCCCGCGCGAGAAGATCGCATCCTGCGTGAGCTGCACGACGCTGTTCTCGTCGACGTTGCAATACGGCACGAGGATCTGATAGCCGGCATCGGCGGCCATGTTCACATCGAACGGGCTCATTTGCGGCGTCGCGGTGAACATGTGCAGGACGTAGGGTCGTTCGGTGGCTTCGGGCATGGGCTGGACTCGCTTGTCGTGTGGATGTCGTGTCGGTTTGCGAATGCGTGGCTCAGGCGGCGTTCGCGCCGTGGTGACGCCGGTCCGCTGCGCGCCACGTCGCGCCTCGATTGCGGCCCGAGGCGATGGTGAAAGTGAGCGGCGCGCCCTGCGATACGCGCTCGGCGGTGGCGCGCGCGCGTTCGGCGTCCTGCGCGCTCGCGACGAACGCGAAGCCGACCGGCCCCCACGAGGTTTGCCCGATGCCCGCTTTCTGCTCGGCCGCGACGGCTTCGAGCGCGCGCGCGACGGCGGGGCTCGCGAACACGCCGCCTTGCACGGGCGCGAAGTATTCGCCGATGGTTTGCTGGAGATCGCAGATGGCGTCGGCGAAGGGCTCGAAGTCGTGTTCCGCGACGGCGGGCAGAATGCGCATCAGCACGAGATGCGACAGATGCGCGGCGAGCGTGGCCGGAAAGGGCGCGAGCGATGCGAGGCCGCGTTTTTCTTCGTCGCCGTGCAGGCCTTCGCGCGAGGTGTCGTCGATGAGCAGGACGCGCCATGCTTCCGGGAACGGCTGACGTGCGATGAGCGGCGGAATGTTCGTCTTTGCGGCGCTGCGGCCGCCATCGACGATCAGGCCGCCGTGATCGAAGCCATGTATGCCGATGCCGGAGCGCGCACCGCGTGCGAGGATTCTTGCGATGTCGGCGGTGCTTGCCTCGTGGCCTTTGACGCGGGCGAATGCTGTGCCGATTGCCAGGGCGAGTTGTGTGCCGGAGCCGAGGCCTGTGTGCGCGCGGGGCGTTTCGTGTACCTCGATGTCGATCGTCGGGCCTTCTTCGTTGCCTAGTTGTTTCAGGTATTGTGCGATGCGTTCGCGCTGGGCGTCGCTCGATACGCCTTCAATGCGGGCGTGGTTCTGGCGTGCCGCGGGCGCCTGGCGCGCAGTGACCCGCGTGGCGTGCGCGTCGATGGCGAGTCCCACGCTGCCGAAGATGCGGCCCAGCGAGCCGTTCGGATCGATAAAGCCAAGATGCAAGCGCGCAGGAGATTCGACGGTGATCGCCGTGGGCGGGGTCAAGCGTCCGGGGGATGGCATCGAGGGTTGCTTCCTTTCAAGGCTGAATTTTTTGGGCTTTTGGGGTTAGGCAAATCCTGTACCAATTCGGCTTTTTTTTCGCGGGATCCCGGTTTCGTGTTGGTCTATTAGCGTTGCCCCTGTGCGGGGCGGCACCTACTTTCTTTGCTCGGGACCAGAGTAAGCGCTAAAGCGCCAACTCTGGTCGACGCAAAGAAAGTAGGCAAAGAAAGCAGCTATCCCCAGCCTAAGCACTTCATGCCGGCCGCGGCACAGGCGATTGGTTGAATGGCCCCCAGAGTAGCGAGTGTTCTCTTAGGTCTAATCGGGCGTGGACCGCGCACGGTCTGCCGCCCGATAGCTCTTAGCGCGCTGGTTCAGCACGAAATAGCTTCGGCACAGCGCTACGCGCTGCCGCGGGTCTGCAAGGGAAACCAACGCACGACACATGCATCGAGAAAGAGGCGTGGCCGACAGGTGCGCGCCGACCCGCTTGACCGGTCGGCCGCGAAGCGGGCCGGAGCTTGCAAGGGCTGCGCCAGTTCGTTATGCGGCGCGACGAGTCAGACCGTGCGCGATCCAAGCCCGGTGAGTTTTGTGGGGGCACTCGCTACTCTGGGGGCCATTAGGTCAATCGCCTGTGCCGCGGCCGGCATGAAGCACTTTGGATGGGGAAAGCTGCTTTCTTTGGTGACTTTCTTTGCAGCAGCAAAGAAAGTTACCCCCGCCCCGGGGAGGGGCAGTGCTAATAGACCGACGCGAATACGGGATTTAACGAAAACCCCGCGCTAGCCACCCACCACTTCAAGCATCGTCATACTTGATATACCGAAACCGCTGATCATCCGAGGGTGTGCCATCGAGCGGTCCATCTTCCTTCCCAGGCTGCCACTGGATAACCTCTTCGATCTTCGAAGCCAGAGCAAAATCCTTATCCGTAATCCCCTTCGCAGAATGCGTCTTGAGTTTCACCACAACGAACGCATAAGAAACCGTCAAATCCGGATGATGCCAGGCCGCCTCGGCCAGATGCCCCACCGTATTGACCACCATAAGGGTGCCTTTCCAGCTCTCTGTCTTGAACTTGCGCCTGAGCCATCCATCCTCGATATACCAGTGCTTGAGCGCGCCGGTCAGACGTTGCTTGATTTCGTCGTCGGAATAAACCTTCTCAGTCTGAGCCATGACGAGGTCTCCAATAAAAAATCCATAAGCCAAAGTAGTATGCGCCGCTTTGCGAAGGGCAAAACATCAAAGAACATGCTGCGACGCGTCATGTCACGGGCGCCGCTTCGCGTATTTGACACAGTATGTGTCGCACCCGACGAAAACCTGTCCACTAACGACAGCTTCGCGCGTCGAACTAACGTTCTAAAGCAGCAAACATGAAACCGGCATGGAATATGCAATTGGCCTCTCTACGCAAGCGTCCGGCTATGTACCGCACGAAGCGCAACTCGTTACCTGCATTTGAAGGCGCGCACGATGCAATCCGGTAGCGTGGTCATCCCTGGGTCGGAGGCATCACCATTCTGGAGGAGACATGAACTTACGCACCCTGGTTCTTGGACTGGCGGTGGCAGCGACGGCAGGCCTGAATTCTTATGTCGCTCAGGCCGACTCGCAGCTCGACAGCCTGATCAAGAATCCCTCGAACTGGGCGGCGCAAGCGGGCGATTATTCGAATCACCGCTATAGCACGCTCAAGCAAATCAATGAAAACAACGTCGGCAAGCTACAGGTTGCCTGGACCATGTCGACAGGTGTGCTGCGCGGCCATGAAGGATCGCCGCTCGTCCTCGGCGACACGATGTACATCCACTCGCCATTTCCCAACAAGGTTATCGCCATCAACCTGAAGGATCAGACCTTCATCTGGCAATACCAGCCGAAGCAGGACAATCAGGTCATCTCGGTGATGTGCTGCGATACGGTCAACCGTGGTCTCGCCTATGGCGACGGCAAGATCTTCCTCCAGCAAGCCGATACCAAGCTCGTCGCACTCGATGCGAAAACCGGTGACGTCGTATGGAGCGTGCAGAACGGCGATCCGAAGAAAGGCGAAACCAATACCAATGCGCCGCACGTTTTCGGCGACAAGGTGCTGACCGGCATCTCCGGCGGTGAGTTCGGCGTGCGCGGGCGTCTCGTCGCATACAACATCAAGGACGGCAAGGAAGTCTGGAAGGCCTATAGCGTCGGGCCCGACAACGAAATGCTGTTCGACCCGCAAACGACGATGACCTGGGCAGACGGCAAGATGGTGCCGGTCGGCGCGGACTCGTCGGTGAAGAGCTGGCAGGGCGATCAGTGGAAATACGGCGGCGGCACCACATGGGGCTGGTACGCATGGGATCCAAAGCTCAACCTTGTGTACTACGGCTCGGGCAATCCGGGCACGTGGAACCCGACTCAGCGCCCCGGCGATAACAAATGGTCGATGACCATCTTCGCCCGCGATCTGAATACGGGCAAGGCGAAGTGGGTCTATCAGATGACGCCTCACGACGAGTGGGACTATGACGGCGTCAACGAGATGATCCTCTCGGACCTGAACATCGGCGGCAAGAAGGTGCCCGCGATCGTTCACTTCGACCGCAACGGCTTCGGCTATACGTTGAATCGCGAATCCGGTGAACTGCTCGTCGCGCAGAAGTTCGACCCGGCAGTGAACTGGGCCGATAGCGTCGATCTGAAGAGCGGCCTGCCGATTCGCAACGCGAGTTATTCGACGCAAAAGGCCGGTCCCGATCACAACGTGAAGAACATCTGCCCGGCGGCGCTCGGCTCGAAGGATCAGCAGCCGGCCGCATTCGATCCGAACTCCAGCTTGTTCCTCGTGCCGACGAATCACGTCTGCATGGACTACGAGCCGTTCCAGGTCGATTACGTGGCGGGTCAGCCGTTCGTCGGCGCGACGCTTTCGATGTATCCGGGCCCGAACGAGAAGGGCGCGATGGGTAACTTCATTGCGTGGGACGCCGCGAAGGGCAAGATCGTGTGGTCCAAGCCGGAGAAGTTCTCGGTGTGGTCCGGCGCGCTCGCAACGGCCGGCGGCATCGTGTTCTACGGCACGCTCGAAGGCTATATCAAGGCAGTGCGCATCAAGGACGGCAAGGAGCTGTGGAAGTTCAAGACGCCGTCCGGGATCATCGGCAACGTGTTCACGTATCAGTACCAGGGCAAGCAGTATGTCGGCGTGTATTCGGGCATCGGCGGCTGGGCCGGCATCGGCATGGCGGCGGGCCTCGAAAAGTCGACGGAAGGCCTCGGCGCGGTCGGCGGCTACAAGGACCTCGCGAAGTACACGGCGCTCGGCGGCACGCTCTTCGTGTTCGCAGTTCCGGGCGGTTGATCTCCAGTCGATGTGATGTGCTTTGGCTGATCGAAGTAAAGCGCGGCGGCTGCAACGGCCGCCGCGCGAAACACCCCATATACAAGACATGTTCAAGGAGTCAGACGTATGAAAGGCCGATCACTCTTGCTGCTGACGATGACGCTCGCTGTGTCGTCCGCTTCGTTTGCCCAGACGCCGCCGAGCACTGGACAGATGAAGCCGGTCGCGTACAAGGTCGTCGATGGCAACAAGGTCGACAGCGACACACTGCAGGGCTGGAAGACCTGGCGCGCGCTGGCGTGCGAACGCTGTCACGGGGCGAAGCAGGAAGGTATGGTCGGCCCGTCGCTGATCGATGCTTTCAAGTCGCTGGACAAGAACGAGTTTCATCGCACGGTATTCGGCGGACGGGTGGACAAGGGCATGCCCGATTTCAGTTCCAGCCAGATGATGCAGAAGAACTGGGAGAACCTCTATGCGTATCTGAAGGGGCGCTCCGACGGCAAGATCAATCCGGGCGACCTGCAGGCAATCGATGCAAAATAAGGACGCGTGACGTACCGACGTCTGATGATTGCTCTCATTCCCGGAGGTGTCGATGTCTGATCGTAATGCAAGCCGCGCCGCTTCGTTCCGCGCTTCGTTCCGATTCGTAGCTGCACTCTGCGCGGCATTCGCGGCGTTCATGGCGCAACCGGTCTTCGCGCAACAGAGTGCGAGCGCACCGCCGCCCAATCTGCCGAACAACGATGGCGCAGACGGCGTGCTGCGCGTGTGCGCCGACCCGAACAACATGCCGCTCTCGAACAAGAAGGGCGAGGGTTACGAGAACAAGATCGCGAGTCAGATGGCGAGCGACTTCGGCTATAAGCTCGAATACACGTATTGGCCGCAACGCATGGGTTTCGTGCGCAATACATTGCGCGAGAAGGTGCCGCAGAGCGAGCGCTTCAAGTGCGATCTGATCATCGGCGTGCCGAAGGGCTATGAGCTGACCGCGACCACGCGTCCGTATCTGCATTCCACCTACGCGATGGTGTTTCCGAACAAGCCCGAGTACGCGAGCATCAAGTCTCCATCGGACCTCATGAGTCTTCCGCCCGATCAGCTCAAGAAGATGAAGCTCGGCATCTTCGTCAAGAGCCCCGCGGTCGACTGGCTGCTCAGTCATAACCTGATCGATCAGGCGGTGTCGTATCAGGGGCAGACGGGCGACCCCGACGCTTTTCCAGGCGAGATGATCGAGCGTGATCTGGCGCAGGGCAATGTCGATGCGGCGTTCGTATGGGGGCCGATCGCGGGCTATTTCGCCAATCGTTCCGATAACAAGGTGCGTCTCGTGGCGTTCCCCGCGGGGCAGCCGATTCGCTTCGACTATGAGATATCAATGGGCGTGCGTTATGGCGAAAAGGCCTGGCGAGACAAGGTCGATAACTGGATAGCGTCGAATCAGCCGAAGATCGACCAGATCCTGACGAGCTATCAGGTTCCCTTGCTGCCGCTGCAGCCGGTAGCCGCGCAATGAAGCGAACATACGCGGGTTCGCTTCGCGCATGTTTTCTGGCGTGCGCCATGCTGATGGCGTCGGTTGGCGTCAGCGCCGCGGATGCGCCTTCCGCTTCTGCGCCGGGCGCCGATATCAAGCCAGCCGAGCGGCTGCTTTTCATGCAGTCGCATATGGATGGCGTCGAGCCGCAGACCGAGCTGGATTATGCGGTGGACTATTCCGGGCCGCCGTCGAAGGTCAACGATACCTTGCGCGTGCTCGTCGTGAGTCCCGGCAACAACAAGAACGACGCGCGGGTTACGGATCGCACGGGCAATGTCAATGTGCCTGGCGGACTGCCTTGCAATCCGGTGATCATTTATTTTCTGGAGCATGACATTGCGGAGATGGAGCAGCTGACGGGCGGTCAGCGGCGCTATTTCCAGCAGCGTGTGCGGATGGCGCTGGCGGCCGGGCCGGAGATCAAGACGGTGTCGAGCGAATCGTTGGGGCTTGGGAAGCATGCGAAGGCTCAGCAGATCGTCATTCAGCCTTTTTTGAACGATCCCAATTCTGAGCGGTTTGCGAAGTACACGGGCAAGCGCTATACGTTCGTCATGGCCGATGACGTGCCGGGGCGGCTGCTCATGATTCGCACGGAAGTGCCGGGGGAGGGGAATGATTTTGCGCATCCGTTGCAGAAGGAGACGATTGCTTATCGAGGGACGCTAAAGAATTTGAATTCTCAAGGGGTTAAAGCTTCGAATGCGCCTCGGGCCAGTCGGTGATTTTTTTGTTTTTGCTTTTTGGTTGGTCCCGTATTCGTGTTGGTTTATTAGCTTCGCCCCTATGCGGGGCGGCAGTCACTTTCTTTGCTGCTGTGTATAGACCGGAGACATGGGTAACAGGTGTGTCAGGACATGGGTAACACATTTAGCTCCTTTGACTGCCACGTTTC
>NZ_FCOF02000042.1 GCF_001544755.2 Caballeronia catudaia
ATCACCGTGTGGCTGGTCGGTCATCCGCCGCTGGCCAGCATGCTCGAACGCACACCTTACGCCGCGCTCTACAGCCGCGTCCAGGCGCGCGTGCAATTGCAGCCTGTGATCGAGCGCGAACGCTTTGCACAACTCATCACACACGCGCTTAAGGCCGCCGGCTGTACCCATACGCTGCTGTCCGATTCCGGGCTCGAACTGCTGCGTCAGGCCTCGCGCGGACTACCCCGGCAGGCCGGGCGCATCTTGCGTATTGCCATGCAGCTCGCAGTCCCCCGCGGACTCAACCATCTCCCCGACGAGCTGTTGCAGCAGGCCATCGAGGAAATGCGTTAAACGCGATCTCTAATCCGTCATTCTTCAATCGCGAGATACACCATGTTCATCTTTACCCGAAACACGACGCCCTGCCGTCCCGAGCTCACCGATGAAGCGGCCTACCTCATCCGGCTCATGCTCGCCGACCTCTACCACTGGTTCGACTGGGAATACGGCAAGCAGGCACGCCGCTATCGTCCGCCCGACGGCGTTCCGCCGCTCGACGAGGATCCACTGGACGATCCGTTCTGACCTTCGGCCCCGGCGTTCATCGCGCCGGGGCCGTTTCACATGGGCGGCCGTATGCGCGACACTTCCCCGTCTGGCTGCCCGTTCCGTCGCGCACTGCTCAAGACACCATTCTTCCCGTCTGGCGCGCGACGAACTTCATCGTCTCACCTCGAATAGCACGCGACGCCGAACCTATTCCAGCGCGCGCCATAACACCATTCGACGCGACCGAGATCGGAATGCACGAGAATCCTCGGACCAGTGTGGCCAATCGCATCGAGGTGACGCGCCACGGCCAGCGCACAAGCGACGCTGTCTTTGCCTCCACTCACCCCAATCGCGACGACCGCATCTGCTGCCAGCAGCGCGGCGATCTCGGGCGTGACGGCGAAATCTCGCGCGGGAGCACCGATGTGTTGATGATTGATGCGCGGCGCGCGCAACGAGGACAGGTCGATGGCTTGGAGCATGGCGAAGAGGAATCGAAGAGGATGATTCATCTTCGCAGTTGCAGCGCGAAGTCAAGGCGGCGAAGGCAGGCAGGTAAGCGCGAGCACAGACAAAAAAGAAAGACCCCTGTGGATCGCTCCGAAGGGTTTTGGTACCACACCTAACTCACTCCGACG
This sequence comes from Caballeronia catudaia, assembly GCF_001544755.2. Taxonomy (GTDB): domain Bacteria; phylum Pseudomonadota; class Gammaproteobacteria; order Burkholderiales; family Burkholderiaceae; genus Caballeronia; species Caballeronia catudaia. The sequence continues at coordinate 1,176 of NZ_FCOF02000042.1, forward strand.
AATCATTTCGAATTACCCGATGGGCGCAAAGGACCAATGAGAGCGAGTTTGCCCTCGCTTTTCGGCAGTTGGGATGAGCCGCCGATCATTAGAATAAAATCTTGCTTAAGTTCGTCACGGCCCTCGGATACAAAACGAACTTTAAGCGCCGCTTCCGCAAGGATCCGGCGCTTTTTTTGCTGTTGCGGAGCCTGATCGCGTCATTGCCGCTCGACCGAAGACGATGAATGAGAAGAGGCATAGCGAAATCGCGAGCTTTCCTTCATTCGGCGCCACGCTGGATCAGTAGACTAACGTCATTCCCCGCGCTTCTTGCGCATCGACCTACCCCTCCAGCGTGCTGGAGGTCCATTCTTCTCTCCAGCCGTTTTTGACGGCTATCTTCTGGCGACCACCTGTTGGTCGCCTTTTTTCGTCCCGTTGGGAGCCAATCCCAATGGGAGACGGCTCCCTTTTTTTCTAGGAGCTGTCTATGTCTCGCAATCTCGCACCTATCGTCAAAGTTTCCAGCAACAGCGGTTTCATGGCGAATCAGCGTGTGATCGTTACGGACGTCGAGGCTAGTCCGCCGCAACGCTACACCGGTCGAATCAATTCGGTGTGGAGCGACGGTACGGCGGTCGTGACCTGGGACTATCCGCTCAATCATCAAGCCGAGCGGCATCTCGTGAGCAGCGGTCACGTCAGACTGCATCACCTTAACCGCACCACCTCGTAGGTCCCCTTAGATGACGCGTCCAGTGCAGTTTGCTGGACGCCGGTTCGTTGTTTCCGATGCTTGGAGCTTCCCTTCACGGGCGGCTCCCTCCCTGATTCAGGAGTCGCTCATGTTCCCGATACTCAAACATGCTTTCAGCAGTCTCGCCTGGTACGCCAAACAGGACGCTGAAGCTTGGAAGATGCTGTCGTTTCTCGTCGGCGTGGTGTTCCTCTCGGCTGCGATCGCCTCGCTTACGCACTGACGCGCGCCGCTTCGCATTTCTCGTTGTTCGTTCTCTTTCTTCCCTATGGGGCAAACCAGCCCCTCGGGGACGGATGGCCCCGCTTTCATTTGTTGAGGCAATCCATGTTCAAATTTCTCTTCGCCGTCGTCCTCCTTTCGGCTCTGACCGGCTGCGCCACTGCTGATTTCGGTTCGCCGAACACGTATCAGCGCTATGACGTGCAGCACATCGGTCAGTACGAGCAGGCAACCATCCTGCGCGTTCGTCCGATCACGATCGAGAACCCGTCCGATACATCGGGCATCACTTCGATCGTGAGCGCGGCAGCGGGCGCGTTTCTCGGCTCGCAGGTCATCGGTAATGGTCGCGGCCGATATATCGCCGGCGCGCTGTCCGGCTCGGCCTCCGGGCTGATCGCGCAGCGTGTCAGTTCGGTGATGTCGAGGCACAGCGGTGTCGAAGTCTTCCTTCGCCGCGCTAACGGGCAAACCGTGGTCGTGACGCAGGTCGACGATCAGCAGTACGCGCCGGGTCAGCAAGTCTTTCTCGTCTCCAGCGGGTCCGGCTACCGGATCACCCACTGATCTCTTCGTCCAACATCCTTCAGTGCGCGGTGTGAACCGCGCAAATCCCTTGCGGGGCAGGCTCCCCGCAAGGGACCTGCCTCGTCTTATCCGAGGCAATCATGAAACTTCCCCGAGTGTTTTACGCGGACCGCTGTAGCGCCAATTCAGGCGCGAAGGCGGCCCTTGAGCGTCATGCAACGCGCGTTCTTCGACGTGTCGCGCATGACTTGCGGCTCGCCGGCAGTTCGCACGAAATCGTCAACGATTCACGCCGTGGAAGTTCTGCGGTTCGGGTGTCGCTTCGTACCGAAACGCTTTTTGTCGATGTGGTCGAGCGGCGCTGTGGCTCGGGCGTCGCGCTGTGTTTTAGAACTCGGCGTGGCCGTTCCGACCTCACCGGTGGCGGAGAGAACCACGTCTCCCTGCTGCAGCTTGAAACCAGAGGCGGCTATCAGGCAATGCTTGATGGGCTGCGTCTCGCTGGCGGAATCGACTTGAAGTGCGGAGGTCGTCGATGAAACTGGCGAAGGTGAGAATCGAGTACAGCTCCGGCACGACGATCATCGACCGAGTCACCCTCGATCCAGCGACTGGGCAAGTTCATCTGGCGCCGCGCATGCACGGGCTGTTGAGCAAGATGGAGGAGTCCGAATGCTCGCCGGCGTTCAGCCTGGAGTACAAGGGTTACGTCTTGCCTGTGTCTCTCAAGACTGATGGCGCCTACGTGGTCTCGGTGCCGCCCGATTTAAGGCCGGGGCTGCGAAATAGGCTTTATGCGATCGCTAATCCGTCGAAGGATCAGCGGCAGCAGAACGGCCGGTACCTTCACACGCTATCGGCAGCATCGATCGGCGGTGCGGTGGGTTACGCGCACTCCTCGTCCTCATGGGATTGGGCGACTGCCGTTGGGACTGCTGCTCTCGTCGGTCTTGGAGTAATATTGTGGTATGCAGGATTCTTACATATGAAAGGAGAATGACGTGGGCGCAACGATTTTCACGCTGGTGCTCGGGCTCTCCATCGCTGCCTTCTTCATGTGGACAAACCATAACGGACAGAAGCGCGATCGCGAACGCGATTGGGGCAATTGATTCAACGCAGCGCAAGCTGAGTCACAACACGTAAGCCGCACCCTCCGGGGTGCGGTTTTTTTTCGTCCATCGTTTTCGCGCGCCTACGGGCGCGTTTTGCATTTCAGGAGCCCCACGATGCCTCAACCGATCACCGCTGCACTGCCGATGGGCGTCAGCGCCACCGGCGCGGTCGATGTCAAAGCGGTCGCACGACTGGACACCGAAGGCAAAACGGTGAGTCAGGTTTTCTCAGACCTGAGCCGTGCCTTGTACAAAACGGAGCTCGAGCCGGAGTGGCTGTGCCCGGCCAACATGCTCGACGACGCCAATGAAGCCGTTTACGGCGCTCGTCACAGCAGATTGTGGCCGGAATCGTTCGCGTACGACCGGATCTCCGTGTCCGTCTGCACGGGCAATTCGGAAGGGTGGATCATCCACGTCGACTGGATTAGCCGCCGACCGCCCGTTGACGCGATTGAGCGGACCTACGCAGTTATGCCGTTGCTGCGCGCGAAGGTCTTCTCGAGCGACCACGCGTGGACGCTCGCGCGCGTGATTGCGCGATTGCTCGACGCCGCGTAACGCCGTTCTCTCTTTCCTCGCGCCGGTAGGCGCCACCCACCCTTGCCGGGCATCGACCCGACGGGGATCGATCGCCCGGCTTTTCATTGAGGCAATCGATCATGTATCAGCTTTCCTTCGCAGGATTTTCCCAGTCCTTCCGCACGATGCTCGAAGTGTTGAGCTTCTTCCGGAGCAACACGCTTACCGCCGGCCTCGATGCGGCCGACATATCGCTCGCTTTCTTCGGCCATCCCGTTCCGGTCGCTCGTTTCAACGGCACATTGACCGTGCGCAGACCGGGCACTGCGACCAGCGTCTTCCTGTCGCTGATCGACGAAATCGATGGGGCGTACTTCAGACCCGCCTTCGCCGCATTGGAGCCGTGGCAAATCCGCCGCGAACACTGGCAGCTGCTTTATCTCGCCTTTGATTTGGCTCGGGAGCCGCTGTATCTGTTTTCATCTGATCAGCTGGCGCAAGCCAACGAGGAGGCGGGTAAGTATCGTCGTCGCGGGCTGGATCTTTTCGAGCACCTGCAGCTTGAATCCGAACGCCGTTTCGGATTTCGCTACGCGGGTCCGGTCGTCGAGGACGGAGGCGGTCAGCGCAACGGTCGGCATGAAGTCCATGTCGCCTATGCGCTCGCCGCAGGAAAGCCGGTTCCGCAGGCGGTCATCGATGACTACACCTCGTTGTCGAAGTTCGACTCAGACCTGCAATGGGCAAAGCCGCTGCTTGTTGTACCTGAACTGCGTGGTGCGCTGCCGCTTCCCAAGCTCGCGGCGCTCGCGTCTGTGATGCGTCATTCGAAGCAGGCGATCACCTCACAGAACGCCGCGTTGCTGGTCATGCTCATGGGTCCGGCCCGAAACGAGCCGACCACGGTGGAGATCGACGATCTGTTGCACGCAAAGGGCGTGCTTGATCCGCACCCGTTGCCGGAGGCGTATCTAAAGCCGGTCGACGTCGGACAGCCGTCATGCAAGTTCGCGGAAGTGCTCAGGCGGACATTGGCTGATCAAGCGCGTGACAAGCGGTTGAGCGAGCTCGAGCAGGCGCGGGCAACGGGCACGAAGAGCAAGCGCGATCTCGAACTGGGCAAGCAATTGGCAATTCTCGATCACGGCAGGTCCACGCACACGTTCGGCAACGATCTCGCGAAAGCGATTCAGGAAGGCGACATGTCGTATCTGCTGAGTGTGCTTGATCGACCTGACGACGCGAACCGCGGGACGAAACTGGCTGTGCGGGAAGTGTTCGGAATGAAGCTCATCGGCGTTCGCGCCGCGGCGCGGCGTCGGGCGATCTTCGAGTTGGCTGGCATGGATTCGGCGCAGCAGGCGGAGTGGGAGGCGCTGTCCGTGTCGCAGCGCGAGGCGCGGCGCGTTGCGCGTGAAGTTGCACGTGCCCGCGAGATGGCGCTGATGTCGCGTGTTCGTACAGAGGAGGGTGCTGTCTTGACCGCAGCCGATTGGGTCGATCGCACGATCGCTGAAGGCTTTTCGCAGATCGTGAGCGTCCGCCAGGGCGCAAGCGTGCGGTACGCGCTCGCCGACCCTGTGCGTCGCCTGCAGGTATCGCTTCGTGCGACTGACGGCACGCTAGCCTATGCGCGAGCGTCGCTCGAGCAGCGCGCAAGCTGAGGCGCCTTCCGGCAACCTCTGTCGTGATGGCGCCATCCGGCGCAATCAGCCCTTGTCGGAGCTTGATCCGACAGGGGCTGGTCAGTAGGTTCATCTCATCAACCTCCGCACAACGTGGACAAATCCACCGAAGGTAAATCATGAAACAACCGGAAATGCCGCCGCAAGAGGACGACGCGGCTGTCGTGCTCAGGTCGCGTAAGCGGCTACAAAGAATCGCCGATGACAAACGTGTGAGCGAGGCGGTCTACGACTGGCTCAAGATGTGCAATCTGGACGTGCATAAAGATGGCTCGGAAGCGCTGGTCGGCGTCCTGTCGGCCATCGTCAGCCGTGCCCGCTCGGGGCTGGATCAACCGACCGACGCAGAAGTGCGGGCCGATATCGAGGCCAGCGTTCGATTTGCGTTCGAGCACAACGCATGCCCCAGGACGACGCGTATCTTGCGTGTCGTCGATTTGGAGACGCTTCCTCTCGGACACGGCAGGAGCTAATCAGACAATCTTTAACCAACCCGGCATCCGTTCCGGGTTTTTTTCGCCATCAAGACGGGCGCGGTCGGATAAGGCACCCCAAAAAAGCGATCATTTCGCCGTTGCCAGCGCGGCCAGCTCCCTACACTGCTCTCATCACCCGCGTCTTTGACGCATCGACCTTGCCGGCACCAGCCGGCATTTCGCTTATCGCCCCACAGGGACCACGTCCCTACGGGCGTAGTCTTGATGGGGCTTCCCTGGAAGCCATCATGAAAGTCACGCCCGCTCAACTCACTGAACTTCTCTCGCTGTACGTGCCGAAGCGCCTGCCGGTGCTGATCACTGGGCGCCCCGGTATCGGCAAGAGCGACATCGTTGAACAGACCGCGCAAGCGACTGATCACGAACTGCTCATCAGCCATCCGGTCGTCGAGGATCCGACCGACTCGAAAGGGTTGCCGTTTCCCTCGGCCGACGGCGCAACCGCGAAGTTCCTGCCCTTCGGGGATCTGGAACGCGCGATGACCGCCAGACGCCCGCTCATCTGGTTTCTGGATGACCTCGGGCAGGCCTCGCCCGCCGTGCAAGCCGCCAAGATGCAACTGCTGCTCGCGCGGCGTGTGGGCGAGCACGTGCTCCCGCCGCAGGTGACCTTCCTCGCGGCCACCAACCGCCGGACGGACAACGCCGGTGTGTCGGGCATCCTCGATCCGGTGATTTCCCGGTTCGCCACGGTGGTCGAACTGGAACCATCGATCGAAGGCTGGACGCAGTGGGCCGTGCGCGAAAACATCCCGCCCGCGCTCATCGCGTTCCTCCGCTTCCGTCCGGACTTGCTGTCCGTGCAGAAAACGTCGCGCGATATCGAGAACACACCGAGTCCGCGTAGCTGGGGGTTCGTGGCGAAAACCATGGATGTAGTCCCCAAGCACCTCGAGCTGATCTCCTACGCCGGATCGGTGGGCGAGGGCGCGGCGACCGAACTCCTCGGCTTCCTCCAAATCTTCCGCGAACTGCCGCAACCGGACGCGATTCTCCTCGCACCCGACACGGCCATGATCCCGACGATGCCGGCGGCGCTGTATGCGACCGCAACCGCACTCGCGGCGCGCGCGACCGAGGCGAACTTCGATCGCGTCGTGCGCTACGCCGAGCGACTGGCAGCCGACGGGCATCGCGAGTTTGTGGCGCTGCTAATGCTCGATGCAGTCGAGCGCTCCCCGCAGATCCAGAACTCGTACGCGTTCATCGCGGCGCAAGGCGGTGAGATCGGCAAGATCATCCGCGGCGAGTAATACGCTCCTCAGCTTCACTCTCTATCTCAGCTTCACGTCTTTCAGCGTCACCTCTCGGCCCTGTCGTGTCTTCGGACGCGCAGGGCCTTTTCATTTGCTTCATCCATTCCCATTTCTATACAGAGTTTTCTCATGGACATCACTTCCCTCCAATCGAAGGTCATGCTCTGCTCGGTCACGATTTCCGCCTGGGTCGCCCGCCGTTTCGATGGCAAGGTCACGGAGGAGGTCGAGAACAAGCACCACACGAAGGGCATCGGCAGATTCAACAAGCGCCTGTTGCCCGAGCACGCGCCGAGTTTCGCTGAAGTTGTCACGCTCGCCGGTCGCATCCGCTCGTACTTCTATGACCACACCCTGAAGTACGACCAGTTGGGCGTGCGTCTGTTGCCGACGATGGTCTACATGGATTTCGCCGAAAAAATGCGCTCGTTGAAAGACGAGTTCGACTTGGCGGTCTCCGTGTTCCTGACCGACTATCTAGACCTGAAGGAGGCCGCTCGCGAGGAACTGAACGGGCTATTCAACGAGGCGGACTATCCAACTCTCGCTGAGCTGTCGACCAAGTTCGGCGTCAAGATGGCGGTACTGCCGTTTCCTGACGCCAGCCAGTTCGGTGTCGAATTGCCGGCGAACGTGCTGACGACGCTCAAGAGCGAGCTCGACCAGCACGTTCTGGCGTCGATCGCGACCGCGAACGACGATCTGGTGCGCCGTCTCTACGAAGCCGTTTCGCAGATGGCCAACCGCCTGTACGCGACGGGCAACGTCCGACTGGACGTCGCCAACAACGTGCGGGAACTCTGCGCGCTGCTGCCGAAGCTCAACTTCTCGAATGACCCGCAACTGACGCACATCCTCGAGCAGGCCAAGTCGCATTTGGCCGTGCACACGGGCGCGGAGTTGAAGGATTCGAGCGTACTGCGCTCTCAGGTGGCCAGCAAGGCACAGGAGATCGAGGGGTTGATGGCCGCGTTCATGGGCATGCAGCCGGAGCCGATGGAAGTCGAATCGGCGCACGCGGGCCAACTGCGCCTCGTCGCGTAAGGGGGCGTCATGGACCGCAATACGATAGTGTTGGGGGCCATGTCGGGCAGTTGCGCGGTTCATCCGCGCATTGCCCGGCAGCGCACCGAGCTCGTTCTGTCGCAACCGTTCTTCGGGGCGCTCGCGCTGCTACTGACTGTTCGCGAAGATCCCACGGCCAAGACGTTCTGGGTGGATGGCGAGACGATGGGCTACAACCCTGACTTTCTCGATTCGCTCAGCGACCTGGAAGTGCGCGGCATCGTCGCCCACGAGGTCCTGCATGTGGCCAATGGTCATTGCTGGCGCCAGGGCGCGCGCGATCCGGATCGGTGGAACGACGCCTGTGACTACGCGATCAATCCGATCGTGCTGTCCGCGGGCATGGTTTTGCCGAAGGGTGTGCTGATCGATCCGCGCTATACGGGGAAGTCGGCTGAGGAGATCTACGGGTTGCTCACGCAGGAGGCCAAGCAGAAGCAACAGCCTCAGCCGCCGCAATCTCAGCCTAAATCACAACCGCAGCCGGATCCACAAGGCCAGCAGCAGCCGAGTCCGCCCAATCAACCGTCGCAGTCAAACGGGAAGCAGGGCGGACCACAGGCTCCGCAGCCGGGTCAGCAAACTCGCCCGGATCAGCAGCCCTCGAATCCGGGGTCCTTTGGCGAAGTTCGGCCGTACAAGGGTCCGGACCAGCCGGTGAAGGAAGCGGAGTGGAAGGTCGCCGTCACGCAAGCCGCGAAAGCGGCCGCGATGCGCGGCAAGCTGCCCGGGGATTTGCAGGCAATGGCCGGTGAAGCAGTGCGGCCGCTCGTCGACTGGCGTGCGGTGCTGCATCGCTTCGCGCAGCAGAGCTCGCCGTCCGACTACAGCTTCGCCATGCCGAATCGCCGGTATCTGCATCTCGGGTTCTATCTGCCGGCGTTGCACACGCCAACGATCGGCGACGCGGTCTTCGTGCGCGATTCCAGCGGCTCGGTATTCGACGAGACGCAGGCGCAGTTCGATGCGGAAATCCTCTTGGTTTTCCACTCGTTGAAGCCGGCGCGGCTCATCGTGATGGATTGCGATACGCGCGTGACGCAGGTGCAGGTCTTCGAGCGCGGCGACTCACCGGAGATCAAGCCGGTGCGCGGTGGTGGCGGAACGGCGTTCGTCGAGCCGTTCAATCGCATCGTGCAAGACGGCATGAATCCGGCGTTTCTCGTCTATCTGACGGATATGGATGGGCGGTTTCCGGCCGTCGCACCGCATTACCCGGTGCTGTGGGCATCGACCACACCGCTCGCGCGCGCTCGGAAGGCGCCGTTCGGCGAAACAGTGGAGGTGATTTGCTAAACCAGTGCAGTCGATCTGGACATTACTGAAAAAACCCCGCAGAGTCTGCGGGGTTTTTTTGTTTCTCGAATCCTCTTTCGGCCTCGTATTCGCATTCAGTCATTCGGTCAATGGATTGAGTAACGTCGCGAGGCGCCGCAGCTCTTTGTCGATCCCGCGACGAACGACAGGGAGATAACGCCATCGTGAGATGTGTTCGTGGGGTTCGATCCACCATTGAAGAACACCGCTGTCGCGAAAGTTCGCCTTCAACCACCAACAAATCCGCAGCTCACCACTTGCATCCCGCTTCCAGTGCCCGATGCACACGATGTGCAAATTTCTCTGACGACTCGAAAATGACGAACGGGTTTGACCGATGCAAGTGCCCCTGGCACGACCATAGTGTTTTTACTCCATCTTTCGCGTTCAACACTGTGCAGACAGGTTGTATCCCAATCTCAATCATGGTTTCCCTACACGCCCGCTAGTCGGATCAGTCTAAAGACTCTATGTCTAGCAAAGATTGACCCGCTGCTTGCCGAGAAAGCTACATCTTTTTCAGCGTCTTTCCCCGCTGACAGCGCTACCCAGGTAGCTCTCCTTGCTCTCGATAGCGTGGCAAGCTTCCCTCGCGCAGTCTCGTAGACCAGTGCATCGGCGTCGCTCATCAAAAGCCGCACAATTTGACGCCTCTTTCAGCACCCGCGGGAGCGTTGCAACGCGAACAATACTCGACATGTTAGATCGCCCACAGAGCATCGCATGTCAGACACCGCCGACAACCATCTGTTGAAGTTGCGCCCGCTCGAAGCGGAAGCGGTGCGCATGTTCTTCCGGGCGCTTGCGCCGCTGCGCGAGTTGCTCGACGCGCCCGACCTCGCGGAAATCATGATCAACGATTACCGCAACGTATGGGTCGAGCGGCGCGGTGTGATGACGCGCGAGAACATCGATCTGCGGCCTGAGCACCTCGAAGGCGCGATCTATTCGCTCGCCTCGTCGGTCGAGAAATCGGCGAAGGCGGGGAGCGACAAAGGGATCATCAACGCGGGTCACCAGAATCTCCGTATTGCGGCCGTCATGAGTCCGACATCGATTGACGGGCACGCGCTCAGTATCCGGAAGCACCGCGAATCCAAGCTCGCGCTCACCGACTACGTGAGCATGGGCGCATTCGCCGCATCCAACGCCCGACCGGAATTCGCCGAAGCGATCCACTTTGAGGAAGACATCGAGAACGAGGCGCTGATGCGCGCGGTCGTCGCGCTCGTGCAGTCGCGCAAAAACGTCCTGGTCGCCGGCGGCACGTCGGCCGGCAAGACGACGTTCCTCAACGCGCTCATCGAACAGATTCCTGCGGACCAGCGTGTCATCTCGATCGAGGACACGATGGAACTGAAGCTGCACGTCGCGAACCGCGTGCGGCTGCTCTCCAACGCAGACACGAACGTGACGACCCAATTGCTCGTCGCGCTCTGCCTGCGCTTCCGTCCCGACCGGATCATCGTCGGCGAAGTGCGCGGCGGTGAGGCGTACGACCTCCTGCAGGCGCTCAACACGGGCCACGACGGCGGACTGGCCTCGATCCACGCCAACAACGGGCGCACCGCGCTCAGCCGCCTCGAATCGCTCGCCATGCTCGGCATCCCCAACGGCTCGCGCTGGGAGCTCGAGGACATGCGTAAAAACATCGCCGATTGCTTCAACTACGTCGTGCATTTCAAGCGCACCGGCGAAATGCGGCACGTCTCCGAGATCCTCGAAATCCGGGGCTTCAAAGATAACGATTACGACCTACAACGCGTTTTTTAACGGGAGCATCAAAATGAAGGGAATGAAAGTTCTAATCCACGCCACAACGGTCGCCCGCCGCCTGCGCCCGGGCAAACCGATGCTCGTCGGCGCGCTGCTGAGTGTCGTGTCGATGGCGGCGATGGCCGCCGGCGACTATTCGTCGCTCACGGGACTGACCGACATCATCTGCACGATCAGCAACCTCATCAGCGGCCCGTACCTGTACGGGATCGGCATTGTGCTCATCACCATCGGCGGCGTCGCGGTGGCCAACTCGGAAAGCAACATCGCCAAGACGTTCTCGGTGGTGCTGGTGGGCCTCGGCATCGCCTCGGTGGCCGTGCCGATCATGCGCGATCACTTCCATATGTCTGTTGCCTGCTGATATGCGCCAACACAAGGTGAGTCGAGGGCTGTCACTGCCGCGCCAGATGGGCGGGGCGGATCGTGGACTGGCGATCTTCAACGGCACGTTGACAGCGCTGCTCTGCTACACGAGCTGGAGCCCGGCGTTCCTCGTCGTTGGGGTAATCATGCATGTCTTCCTGCGATGGAAAAGCTCGACCGACCCTTGGTGGCGAATCGTGATGCTGGTCTATAACCGCTATCCGGACGTCTATGAGCCGGGGCCGAGCGAGAAATTCAGCGCGCGTTTCAAGCGCCCGTACGGTTTCGATCAGGATCTACCATGCTGAAGATGACGTTCACGAAGCGCGGGGTGCAGGAAATCGCGCCGTGGGCGACGTTGGTTACGCCCGAACTGGTACTCAATAAGGACGGGTCGCTGCTGACCGTGTTCGAATTCGACGGCGTCGACGCCGACTCCCCGAATCCGGGCAATATCACGGCCGCGCGCGACAACCTGGACCACGCCTGCCGCAACTTCGATCACCGGGTAACCGCGTGGTGGCGCATGTCACACCGGCGCGTGAAGGGCGGGATCGACGGGGTGTTCTCGTCGGCCGCCGCCGCGCGGATCGACGCCATCAATCAGGCGAACATCGGCAGTGGCAAGTATTTCAAGAATTCGCATTCGCTCGCGCTCGCGTTTACGCCCGAGACTGGCATTTCTCGGGTGTTCGACAAGATCAGCTACCACATGACCGTGGGCGGGAAGAATCTGTTCGTCGCGATGTTCGAGGCGGCGAGAGACACGATTTTCGCGCGCAGCGCGTTCGCGTTCGATCTGACGAAGATCCAGAACGAGATCAAGCGCTTTGAATCCGTCATCGATGGCTTCACGGGTGGCGTCACGCGCCTGAACATGAAGCGGCTGCAACTGCAGAACATCCTGTCGTTCCTGCATCAGAGAGCGAATCCCTCGAGTCCGAAACGCCGGGTGCGCTATCCAGTCACGATGCTCGACACGCATCTGACGGAGACTGAAGTGACGATTGGCGCGACCGAACTGATGTTCGAGTCCGCGCACGGCAAGGTGTACGCGCGCATCATCGGCGTGAAAGAGTGGATGGGCTTTCAGGAAGCGGCGCTCGACGTGCTCGCGCAGGTCGACGCGGAGCTGGACGTCTGCGTGATGTTCCGATTTCTCGACACGTCACGCGCGAGCAGCTACATCAAGAAGATTCGGGGTTTCTACAAGGTGGCGGCGTTCAATCCGGTCGCCATCCTGAAGCAGTGGGCAACGAAGGAAGAGCAGAAAAACGACGAGGGGCGCGAGCTGCTCGCCAAAGAGGCGGGCGATGCGCTCGCCAAGCTCGATGCTGAAGGCCAGCAGTACGGCTTCGCAAACATTTCTGTGGTGGTGTACGGCAACACGCCCGAGGAGTGCGAGGACGCGACCCGCCAGGTTGTCGGCGTCATCGGCAACGCGGGCTTCGGCGTCATTCAGGAAAAGACAAACCTGTTCGCGTCGTGGAGCGCGACCTTGCCGGGCCGCTGGGACCAGCAGAAGCGCCTGCAATTTGTTGAGACGCCCGCGATCTCGGACATTGCGCCGCTGTGCAGTGTCGGCGAAGGCAAGAAGGTCAACGACTGGCTGACCGAGCAATCCGGCGCAAAAACCGGCCCGCTCACTTGCCTGCCGACCCGCCATCGGACCCTCCAGTATTTCGACCTCCATCATCCGGGCGGCAAGGCCCATCTACTCGTCGTGGGCCCGATCGGCGGTGGTAAGTCGATTTTCCTGAACTACTTGATGGAGCAGACGGAGCGTCACGGCGCGCGCCGCATCCGCTTTGACAAGGATCGTTCGACGCGCATTCCAACGCTGCTCGCCGGCGGACGATTCATCGACGCCACGGGCCGTTTCGAGGCGGCAACGTCGGTGAATCCGCTCTCGTTGATCGGCGACGAGAAGCACTGGCCGTACGTGGCGGACTGGGTGCAACTGGTCATTGAGGGCGAGGATTACACCTGTACACCGCAGCAAGAAACGGAGATCTTCGAGCGCATCCGCACGCTCGCGGTGGGCTACCCGTCCGAGACGTGGCGGTTGTCGGGGCTGATCACACTGCTGTCGTCCGACCTTCGCGATCGCCTGTTCGTGTGGACGGAAGGGCAGAAGAACGGCCGTTTCTTCGACCATGTCGAGGACGGCTTCGCGATCTCGGACAACCTCTCGATCGAGATGGGCGACCTGTTTCAGAACTATCCCGTTGCCGCGGCGCTGTTCATGGACTACGCGTTCTATCGCATCGCGCAGATTCTGGACGGCAAGCGCTACACCGTGATCGAGATCGAGGAGGCGGGGTTCTTCTTCACGTACCCGAAGTTCTACGCGCGTCTGGAAATCTGGGCCGTCACGATCCGAAAGCTTAACGCTGCCTTGCTCATGGCGACACAGTCGCTTGGACAGCTCGCACGGGTGCCGAATTTCGAGATTCTCAAAGAGAACATCCCGAACATCATCTACCTGCCCAACAGCGACGCGATCAACAACCAGTCGCTCTATCACGACATTTTCGGCCTCACGGCGCATCAGATCCGCATGATTTCGGACGCGGTGCCCAATCGTGACTATCTGTGGGTGACGGCCACGCAGACACGCATGCTGCAAGCCCAGTTCCCGAAGGAAGCGCTGGCCTACCTGCGCTCGGACGGACGCGCTCAAGCGCTACTCGACAAGCACGTGAAGTCTGGAAGTGCCCAGTGGCAGCAGGACTACGTGCGCGACGTGCTTGCCAACGCTTAGCGCGCAATCCGAGGCTCAATCCAACGCTCAATCGAAGGCTCAACGGAGTTAATGGCCATGATCAAAAAAATTCTTCGCTGCATCGTCGCGACCGGCGTCCTGACGATCGGATTCGTGCAACACGCCGATGCAAACATGCCTGTGTTCGATGCGTCGAACTTCATTCAGAACACGATGACCGCGGCCGCCGCCGTCAAAGGTGAGGCTTATCAGGATAGCAACCTGATTTACCAGTACCAGATGATGTTGAACCAGCTTAAGCAGGCGACCAATCTTGACCCCGCCGCGATGCTGGCTCAGTTCAAGAGCATCACCAGCGATATCACGGATCTGTCGAAATACACCAGTGCCCTCAACGATCTGTATGGTGGCCTGCAGAGCAATGCGGAGTATGCGAGCAAGGTTCAGGCGCTTATCACGCAATCGGGCAAGACGCCCGAACAGTGGTTCACTGACCAAAACACGCTGCTGCAGAACAACGACAAGACGGCCAAGCAACTTTTCCAGCAGGGCAACGACGTCATTTCGCACGTCGGGGCGCTCGCTAAGCGCCGACAGGAAATTCAGGACAAGCTGAATATGTCGCCGACGATGGAGGCGACCGCGCAGTTGACCACACACATGCTGGACATCATCTCAAGCCAGAACGGCGATCTCATCTCGATGATGGCGGCCAAGCAACGCAGTGACGCGGTCAAGGACTCGGCCACAGTTGTTCAGCAGGAAGCCAATAACAACGCGAAAGCCGCCTTGAAGGCGCAGCAGGATCGTGAACGGGCGGCATTCGATGCGCAAATCGGCTCGTCGAGGACCCTGGGGCAATGATGAAAGGTCTCGTCATGACGATCCTTCGCGCCTTTTGCCTGATGCTCGTGATCTCTTGGGGCGCCGTCGGCTCGTCCACCGTCGCGTTAGCACAAGCGGCAAGCCCGACGACGGCTTCGGACGCGGCCGCTGCCGCAGCAGGAACGGCGGCCGCGACGGCGCTGCAAAGCAAACCCGGGGAATTCGCGAGTGGTGCGACGCGGGCCGCGGCGCAGATTCACGCATTGCTGGGCGATCTCATGCCGACCGCGATCGCGACAAGCGCGGGGGTGATGACCGAGGCGAACAAATTCGCGTGGGGCTTGGGCATCATCTCGCTCGTCCTCGTCGGGGTGCGTTTCGCGGGAACCCATCATCCAGTGTCAGCCTGGGTCAATCTCTTTGAAGAAGTCGCAATCCTGGGCATCTTCGTAGCCCTCTATCTCGGCTATACAACCACGGCTAATGGCTTCTGGACCTGGTTCGAGCAACTGGCGGGCAATATCAGCGGGGGTGAGAACGGCACCACGGGTGCGGCGATGGCGAAGCTAGCCGGCACCATTTTTGAGGCGGTGAAAGCCAAGTTTAGTCTGGCTGATTTGCTGGATCTTGGCGGCTCGGCGGCGGACATTATCGTTCTCTTGCTGGCCGCCTTCTTCATGTGCGTGGCCTCGATCGTGTTTGTGTACTTCTCGGCGGTGGGTCAAATCCAAGCGGCTGTTGGCATCGTGCTCGGACCGATCGCGCTCGCGCTCGGATTCTCGTCTTACACGCGAAACTATTTTGTGAAATGGCTGGACTGGATGATCAGTGCCGGCATGTATGTCGTCATCGTGGCGATACTGATCAAACTGGTCGGCAACTCGATCACGAACGCTGTGACGGCCGCGACGAACGTCGGCGGGAATACGACGGTGAACGGCGCCTATGTTTTCGATCTCTCGATTTTCGTCCTTCTGCTGTCGTTCGAGATTCCCAAACTGGCGACGATCTTCGGCGGCGGTGCAACTGCGACCGGCACCGGATCACTCAGGCTTCTCAAGGGAATGCTGTGATGGGCGGGCTGCATGAACCGATTCCCGTAGAAGCGCTCTTCACGACGCACCAGAAGCGCATCGAACTGGTACGGCAATGTGCCAACGAGAGTACTGAGTCGGAATTTGGCAGGAAGTGGGTGTCGGTGCTTCGCCGATGTGCGAACTGGTTCTCCTCGATGCCGCTCACGCCTGAGTTGCATTGCGAGCCGGGCGGTGCGTTTCGAGCGACCATCGAATCGACGTTCTACGCGATGCGTCTGGCCGGTGGCCAGAAGTTCGCGGCAGACCTGACTTCGGACAAGCGCAGGAAGCTCGAGCCGCAATATAACTACGCTGTGTTCCTTGCCGCAGCGTGTTCGATGCTCGACGAGCCGTTCCGCCACTTTGAGTTCATCCGCCAATCCGACCGCGCGAAATGGAATCCCGCCGCGCACGGGGCGTTCGGTGCTTGGATAGGTGCTGCGCAGTACGCCGTTGAGCGGCGCGTGGCGCCCCTGAAAAACGAACGGATGCGCACGGCGATGTTCGCGCAGACCGTCATCACGCCCGAGCTGCTCGAAGGGCTCGATACCGCAGTGCACTCCGACCTGTTCAACGCGATCAATCCCGAACGGAGTCCGCAGGGATTCGAGGCACTGGTGCACAAGGTTGTGCGGCAGGCCATGGATGTCTCGGTGAATTTTGAGCAAAAGGCGCAGCGCGCGGTGTTTGCGCCCGTGAAGTTCGATGTGCCGTCCGCCGTTCATGTCGCACTGGAACTGGAGCCGCAGATCGTCGCGAACGCGCCGCAAAGCGCGGCCGCTGGACCTCAGCCTTCCGCTGCGCCGGGGACAGCTGCTACTAATCAAACGGCGCCGAACGAGTCAACTGTTGCATCTTCGCCCGCCCCCGCTGCTGCACCTTCGGGTGGGCCGCAGTTTTCTCAGTCGTTGCTCGATGCGTTGGAGCGCAGCGACGCACAGGCCGTTGCAGCGGCCTCGACTGAGCCCGCTCCTCAAGCCCCGGTGGGAGCTGACGCGTCGGCCGGTGCTGCGCCGTCGCGTCCCGCGCCCATCGATCCCACAACCGCAGGTGCGCCCCCGCGCGCCACGTCGGCGAAGACCGGGCTGACAGATGAGGCGTTGAACGAGGTGTTGGGCCCGGGCTCCGCCATGTTGAAGGAGTTTTTCAAAGCGTTGGCTGGCGACGTGGCCTCCGGGAAAGCGAAGGTGGCGTGGGAAGAGAAGGGACTGGCGGTGCAAAAGCGCCTGGTGGGTGCGTACGGCATGACCAGCGATACGTTGGTCGAGCAACTCAGGAAACGCAGTCTGCTTGTTCGCGCGCACGGCAGTGACGTCTGCATTGTCGAGCGTGCAGGAAGGCTCATCTCGGAGCGGCCGACATCATGAAATACGTCAATCACTTCCGTCCGATCTACGAGTTCCGGCCGTTTCTCCTCTGGCCGGTCCTCATGGTGGGCATTCCCGCTTCGGGCATGCCGTACGGCTGGGCCTTCGCGCTCGTGGGCGCTGTGCTCTTGGCGATTCGGGGCTTTCAGGTGTGGAAGGCGCTGAGTTTTCGCATGGCGATTTCCACCAAGTGGCTCAGCAAGATCCACATCGACAAGCTGCTCGCGACCCAAAAGCTCATGAAGCAGCAAGCGGACTCCATGTACCTCGGCACCGGCTTTGAATGGACGCAGAAGCACACGCAGATTGCACACGAGATCCTCCGCATGCCCGTGACCGACATTCCATCGTTGCCCAAATGGCTGTCCAAAACAGAGGTTGGCCGGGACGTCGAGACGCGTATCGAGAATCTGTTTCGACCGGGAGACAGCGTCCGCGATCGCATGCCGCAGGGTTCGTCGTGGATCCACGGCATGGAGCCGAAGAAGGTACGGGTGCCGTTTCACTACAAGGCGATGGGCGGCCATACGCTGGTTGGCGGCACCACGGGCGCGGGCAAGACGCGGACCTATGAAGTCATCTCTACCCAGGTCATCCACAACCCGAGAGACGTGCTCATCATCGTCGACCCGAAGAACGACGACGAGTGGAAAAGGCGTGTCGAAAAAGAGTGCGCGCGCGCCGGCCGGAAGTTCCTGTACTTCAATCAGGCGAAGCCCAACGAGTCGATCCGCCTCAATCCGCTTGAAAACTGGTCGCAACCTTCCGAAATCCCCTCGCGAATCGCGCAGTTGATGGACGAGGGACCCTTTCGGGATTTCGCGTTCCTGTTCATCGACCGCGCGGTGAAGGGCGAACTGTACGTCGGCGACAAGCCAAACCTGCGTTCGATCCTGAAGTATGCGCAGTCGGGCATCGGTAATCTGCTGGAGCGCTGCCTGCGACGCTTCTTCGTTGAGAACGGCCTGCCGAACTGGGAAGAGTTGACCGTCGCAGCCACGGTCAAGGACGCCCAGCGGCGCAACGACGTGTCCCTCACGGACGGGATGGCGAAGCTTTACCTGGACAAGTTCGCCGCGTACGACAGGGGCCATGAGACGCTCGACGGTCTGATCGCCACGCACACGCACGATCGCGAGCATTACATGCGGATCATCGCGTCGGCGCTGCCGCTGCTGCAGATGTTGGCCACCGGTGAGACCGGTCTGATGCTGGCTCCAAAGGCCGATGACTTTGAGGACGAGCGCGAGATCTGGGACATCGACAAGATCATCAAGCAGAAGGCCGTGCTGTACATGGGGCTTGATTCGCTGTCGAACAACATCGTGCAGAAGGCGATCGCCTCGATGGCGCTGTCCGATGTCGCGGCCGTGTGCGGCGCGATCTACAACTTCTACGCGGAAAAGCCCGATGTCGTTCTGATCATCGACGAAATTGCAGAAGCGATCAACGAACAGGTGATTCAGATCCTCAACAAGGGGCGCGGGGCTGGGTTCAAGGCGTTCGTCGCCTTCCAGGCGCGGGCCGACCTCGAAGCGAAACTTGGAAACGCAGCGAAAATGCTGCAGGTATTAGGAAATTTGAACAATCAGGTGTGCTTAAGATTAGAAGATAGCGACACGGCCAAATGGTTCTCGGACAAGGTCGGCGAGACGGCGATCCGGGTAGTCAACATCTCGAACAGCACCAACACGACGACCGAGGCCCATGCGCTCGAATTCAGCGGCTCGCAGTCGCGCTCGATCCAACTCGAAAAGGTGCCGCTCATTCCTGTGAAGCTGCTTCACAGTCTACCGAATCTGCAGTACTTCATGCGCATCTCAGGCGGCGCCGTGTATCAGGGTCGTATTCCCATCATCGAAGGCTAACACTCAAGACTATGTCCGCTGCATACAAAAACATCATTCGCGATCACAAGCTGTCGCACAGGTTGATTCCGGTTTTCAACGTCGCACCGGAACTCGAGCTTGCCTGTTCGCGTGTGGCCGACTTCATCGGCGAGCGGTTTATGGGAGACAAGCGGCCGCTGGCTGCGGAGATGATCGAATCGGCGCTCGACGGCTTCAGGCGCGCGAAACGCGTGGGTCACCCCCACGTCGCTTTCATGCAGGGGTTGTTCGAGCCGGCCAAGCTGCTCTATGCACGCCGCTACGTCGCGCGGCGTGGCGAAAAGGTCGCTGTCTGGTGCCCCATGATCGAAGCGATCCCGGCTTTCGAGGAGCGCCACGCCAATCACGAATTCGAGATGGTCGACGAACGCTGCCCGGAGCACATTACTGAGCGCACTGCCGCTTTTCAGTTGGCCTCCCGTGTGTTGCAAGGCGAGGCCTTCCGCCGCTACTTTGAGGAATACGATGTCGCTCACCGTTACGATCATAGCGAAGCTGTCGGGAGCTGATCCCCACACGGCGCAACGCGCATGCGACATCGCCGGCGCATTCGATGGCGAGGTCAATGCGCCGATCCCCGAGGAATTCACATACGGTGCGGGCGCACGGTGCTACGCGTTCGCGACCATCGCGCAGACGCGGCCCGCGCTCTTTTGGGGCGGCCTTGTCGCAATCGTTGCGGTTCCGGTGCTCATGCTCGTGAAGGTGCTGCATGGCTAGCCGCTTCGGGTCGCACCTGAAAGTATGGTTCCTGCTGGTGCCGGTGCTCTCGATCGCCGTGATGCCCGCGATTCCTGAGCGAAGCCTGTTCGAGGTGCCGGAAGCCGAAACGAGTTCCTTGATCTCGTCGGTCGGGCAGGAGCGGGCTGATGAAGCCGTGCGCCATGCCAACGAGACATTCCGCCATGCGTTTGTCGACAGCGGCCTGTTGCATCGCACGCTCAACGCGTCCGGTAACGTGGGCGGCATTAACGACGGCGGATTTTCGACGTTCGCCCACACGTGGACGGAGAACTTCTGGCTGCTCGTGTACCGGATGCTGTTCCGCGCGATGGTCATGAAGATGTGGATCGTGGGTACGCTGCTATTCTCGCTCGGCATGTTCATCGACGGCACGGCGCGTCGCAAGATCAAGGCGTCAGCGGCCGGCTTCGTCAGTCCTTTGTCGTTCCATCTCGCGGGACACGGGCTGTTGCTCGTGAGCGGAACGCTGTTCGGCGTGCTCGTTGTGCCCTTGCCGGTACTTGCGGGCTATTGGGTCGTCGTGGCCGCGCTGCTAGGCGTGTTGCTCTGGAAGGCGGCAGAGTCGTTCCAGTCGTCACGGTGAAAGCAGATCGTAAGTTATCGGCTGAAAAGCTCGCAAAAAACTGCGTCTTTGTCCGGTGAGAGGGCTACCCAGGTAGCTCTCTTTTTTTCGCCCTCCCACCACGCATCAATCTCGTCCTGTCAACTGTTACAAGGTGACAGTTCCGACTCGTGGCTCGGCCCACGAAAGCCGCTTCAAATAACACCTGTTTTGACCGTCCGGGCCCGCCTGTCCTCGCAACAATTGTCACTATGGGCAGCGCGATTCGCTTGCCTATTTCCAAATGACGAACTCGGACCCGAAGGGTCTGGACAGGAGAGGCAGATGAGCACGGTGGTCGAAACCGAAAAGGACAATCAGGTCGCGCTGGCCGCGCTGGAACAAGGCACGACCGAAGCGCCGCTCAGGACGGACGGGGCCGACGACGGCGAGTTGGAGCGCGAACTCACCCAGATGGAGGTGGATGCGGACCGTCTGCAGAAGGAAGGTGTGATCTCCACCGACGACGCGAACATGAAGCGCGCCGAGGTAGCGAAGACTCGCAAGCTGTTCCGTGACCTGCCGGCCGCCGAGCGTATCGCGATCATCAAGCGCCGTCGCGAGATCGGCCGTCAGTTGCTGGATCGCCAGTTGCCGGGCGCGGCGGTCGTCACCGCGCGTGTGCGCCTGAACCATACGCGGCTCAAGCCGCTGTTCGAGCAATGGTGGCCGTACATCAACCGCATGAGCATCAACATGCAGCGTTTCGGCCGCTCGACCTTCGGCGAGAGCGACAAAGAAGTCGTCAATAGCGCGCTGGAAAAGCTCCTGGCAGGCATCGAGGGCTATGTCGATGAGCAGCTTCGAGTGGCCGAAGGATTCCGCCAGCAGAAAGAGACTGAGCTTCGTGCCAACAAGGAATTCGTGTTCGAGCCGACGATCCCGATGCCGGCAATGGATATCGAGGTCGAGGCTTACTCGCGTTTCTCGATGCGCGTGCTGAGCGCAATCATGAAATTCGACCGGGCGATGGATCACTTCGACTTCATGGTGTGGAACGGCATTCGTGACCAATCGGACGTCGATGATGAAGCGGTCAACTTCCTCAAGCGCTTCAATCCGCTGGGCATTCGCGGGTACATGACGCACCTGAAGCTGATGACGACGGTACGCGCCAGCTAAAGGACACGAAAGGAGGCAGGATGCTGGACGAACTCAATCCCCAGCAACGGGAAGTCGCCCAGTTGCGTCAGCATTGCGTGGCGATCGCCTGCCCGGGCGCGGGCAAGACCAAGACGATCGCCACCAAAGCAGCCTTGCTGCTGCAGGACAGCGCCGCGATGGTCGGCGCGGTGACCTTCTCCAAGAACGCCGCCATCGAACTGCGCGAGCGTATTCTCACGGCGGCCGGCGATGCCGTGAAGACGCGGCTGATCGCGGGCACCTTCCATTCCCTTGCGTTCAAGCAGCTTAAGCGTCCCGGCGCGCGGCCCCTCGATATCGCGTCCGACGGCGATCGGCTTGGTCTTCTCATCCGTGTGATGCAGGAGTTGGGCCGCGAGGGGAAGGCCGAAGACGTCATCCCAACCATCGAGAAGATCAAGACGAACTTCGGCCGGTGCGACCCCAACACTGGCGACGGCGAGCTGTACCACGCCTATCAGGACGCGCTCGCGCGCAACGGCAAGATCGACTTCCAGGACATGTTGCGCCTGGCCGTGGAAGGGATGGAAAACGGCACGATCCTGCCGTACCCGTTCACCTATCTGCTCGTCGACGAGTTTCAGGACACGGATCCATTGCAATACCGCTGGATCGAACTTCATGCGAAGGCAGGGTCGATCGTCACCGTCGTGGGCGACGATGATCAGAGTATCTACGCGTTTCGGGAAGCGCTCGGCTATCTCGGGATGGAGTCGTTCATCAAGGCGTTTGCCGCGAAGCCGGTCGTGCTCGGCAGCAACTATCGGTGCCGTTCAGAGATTCTGGCGGCGGCGGATCTGGTCATTCGTAACAACGTCGATCGGATCGCAAAGACGCTGCGTGCGGAGAAAGGTCCGGGCGGCAGCGTGCTGAGTTCGCGTCATCCTGACGAATACGAGGAGGCAGTCGCCGCCGTCGAGGTGCTCGGTCCGTTGCTCGCCAAGGGCCAGTCCTGCGCGATTCTTGCCCGCACAAACCGCATCCTCGACCCGCTGGAAGCCGTGTGCCGCTCGCACGGCATCAAGTACTACCGGGCCTCTGGCGCTTCGGTGCTCAGCCGCCCGGAAGGCGCGCTCATGTGCAATCTGCTCGAAATCGTCGAGCGCGTGAAGGATACAGGTCTCGACGCGGTGCTCGCTCACCTGGGCTTGACCGCGCAGCAGCTTCGGGCGCTACACGCAGACATGGGGGCGGAGCTCACCCAGAAGGGGCGTGCCGAGTTGGTTGCCCTCGGTCTGCCTGAGGAGGTCGCCACGAACTACCGCGAATTCATGAAGCGGCTCGCTGAGTGGCAAAGTCTGTGCGAGCGCAAGTTTCATTCGTTGACGCTTTCGGGCGTCGCTGAATGGATGATGAAGTATGCGAAGAGGGAGGCGGCGATTCGCGCAATTCAGGCCACCGATGACGTGCTGTCTCGTCTTTCCGGTACATTCGCCGAACGCCTTCTTTTACTACGGCAGACCAATAACGAGCCGACGCCCGGTGCGCTCATCCTCACGACAATGCATAGCTCAAAGGGGCTGGAATGGGATCACGTGTGGATCGCACGCTCCGAAGAGACTGTGGTGCCTGATCCGAAATCGACGGAGCCGGAAGAGCGGCGCTTGTTCTACGTGGCGATGACGCGTGCGCGCGAGTCGTTAATGATCTCCGGCACGAGCAAGAATTTCGAGTCGAAATTCGTCGGCGAAGCGAAAATCGCGGTCGCTCAGGCCGCTTAACCTGTTAGGCCACGTCCAAACAGCAGCAGACACGTCGCGGCGCGTTCATTCAGACACGCCGTTAAGCTGCTCAACGTCCGTCTCGATCCGAGCTCGCGCCTCTGAGATGGCGCTGTCGAGGTCGCCCGACGCAAGGGGAAAGACAATCCCGTTTCCCTTGAAGGAACCCTGGTGATGCACCCAGGGCTCATAGGCGAACGCGCCGAACGATAACTGCGTCACATTGAGCGTGACTTTGTAGGTGCGTTGCAGGCCTTGGCTGCGCCTGTGACTAAATTCGAGCACGTGAGGTTGGTACATCATCAGCCTCGTCGGGTGGAACGGTCACGGGGAGCGCCGTGCGTGGAGCGATTCGGCGCTCCCTTGAAGAAAAGCTCAAGCAAAGAGCTTACGGCTGGTTCTTCTTCACTTGTTCCTTGGCGTCGCCATACTGCTTGCGCGCTTCGCCTGCACCTTGTTGCACCTGGCCTTTGACCTGTTGCGTGGTGTCGCCGGTCATCTTGCCAACGCCTTCGTTGACCTTACCCTTCGCTTTTTCGAGCGTGCCCTTCACCTGGTCCTTGTTCATGGTCAGCCTCCGTCGTGTCCGTGGAGAATTCCACGCTTAGATTTGAGCAAACTCTGGACCCGTCTTGATTCCCAAAAAACAAAACGCCCGCGCGGTGGCGGGCTAAATCCATATCAGTGGAGACACGGAGGAGATCGGTTAAGTATAAACCCTAATCAAAATTAGACAAGCGGTTTTCCATGGTGCATCCTCTGATGTCGAAGTCTGGGGTTCCAGTGCGGCGTTGCGGGAGGCATCGCGTCCCGATTTAGGATCCGGCCCGTATCCAACATGCAGAAACACCGACCTTCGAACGCCGCCTCTTGAGACGCCGCCTCCCATGTTGTGGTGTGAAAGTCGAAGATCGGTTCGAGTGGGTGCACGTTCAGGCGCCTGCGAAAAAAAGCAGGGGGATCGAAAATGGCCTGATTGAATCGCTCGCGGCGATCGACCTATAAGAGATCAGCACTCTCCGTTTCCAAGTTAGTGGCCAACAAAGAACATGTACAGCGCGCCAATTCCTGCAAAACCTGAAATCGCGCTACCCGCAAGATTCGCTAATCGGCTGTCGATACGGCGCTTCAATTTCAGAAAAACAACGAGGTACGCGACAAGTGCCATCGTCAAGCTGGCGACGATCTTGATTCTACCTGTGACCACCACGAATACGAGCGGTGAGAAATCAACTGCTGCAGTCATCAACGGTTCCTTCGGTTGAGGAAAATCAGCCAATGGCTCGCGAGATGTCGGTCACGTTCGAGGCTTCACGCTCGACGGCCTTGGGCGCGGTCAGCGGGACGCCTGCGATCGGGCTCTGATCGTCGACCGGTTCGCTTTCGATGGTAAGCATGCGTGCGACGCGCTTGAGCGTGCCATCGAGCGAGGCGCGCGGACCAAGGCGGATCGTGCCGCTGTAGTAGATGTCGCCGGAAACTTGACCATTGATTTCGAGCGAGCCGCGCGCGTGTACGTCGCCATCCACCCGGCCATCGACGCGCACGTGCTCGCCCTGTGCGCTGCCCTGGACGAATCCGCCTTCGCCGATGTGCAAGAGACCCTGTGTCGAAATGATGCCGCCGTTGAGCAGGCCAAAGCAGGACACGCCGTGGTCGACCACGATCTCGCCGGTGATGGCGCAGCCCGGCGCGATAAGCGTGATGTTGAGTTCGGTTTTCATGTGAGTTCTCAGAACATTTGCACTTCGTTGGAACCGGCGCGGCTCGCCGGTGCGGGCTTCTTATTCGGGGCCGCCGGGGCGGTGTCGCTGTCGCTTGCCTGCTCGTCGCGCGGACGGACGGTGTGATGCCGATAGTTGTGCGCCCGGGTCGCTGGCGGTGACGACGTGCCGCGCTCGGCTGCTTGAGCCGGTACGGGCGCGACGGCAGCACTCGCGGATGACGTGGTCGCCGGTGCTGGCGGCGCCGGCAGCACGACCGGCACGACCGGCACGACCGGCTTCGATTCTGCCTGCACGATTTGCGGCTGGGGCGCGGCGACCGCACGTGCGGCTTGCGGCTCGCGATGCGAATGACGGATCGGCGAGACGGCTGCAAGATTCGTTTCGTTGGACGCGGTCGGCGTGGCTTTGGCGGCGCCTGCGTTGCCGGTATTCGTGGCCGACGTCGGGCCGAGCGAATTGCGAAACTGATCGGCTGTCAATCCGACGGTCGGCGCGTTGCCGAGGTCGCTCGCGCTCAGCATCGGTGCAACTGCGACCGACCGAGCAGGCGAGGTGTCGATCGGGCGAAGAGCGGGTTCACTGGCGAGGACCGGCGCGGTCGCGTTTTCGCTTTTCTGCGACGAAGCCTTTTCCACGCTGCTCTTTTGCGGCATCGTGCTCGCGCCGACGGCATGCCAGATCCTCGCCGCGCCGACACCCGCCATCGCGACGATCAGTGCGATGAGAAGGGGCTTGGTGCAGCGACGCAAAACCGGACCGGACTTGGACATGCGCGATGTCAGCTTCGACGATTTGCTGTCGCTTTCAAACACTGCCGGTGCCGGCAGCGCCGCGATTTGACGTGGTAGATCAATGGTCATCGAGTCAGGTGCGAACTGCGCATGCAGTCTTTGAATTTCGCGCAAGTCCATGCGGGATCCTCCTGTGTATGTTTGGTCGAGCCGTGTTGGATCGAGCTTAAACAGCGCTGCCGGAAATCAAGGTCGAGCACGGATAAGGTCATTAAAACCAGTTCAATGCGTCTCGTCGGGGTCGGGAAGCAACACACCTTCAGGAGCGAATCTGTTGTTATCCGGAATGCACAAGAAAGGGATTTGCTTGACACGGATTTCAGCCGCCTCCAACGCGGCCTGACGCGTTTGCGGTGTCAGAGAGCGGAACATCAGCGCTTCCATTGTTTTCAGGAAGAGCTGGTCATACATGGAAAGCACGCGAACGAGCCGGCCCGACATGGCGTGCTTGATCTCCAGCGTCACCAACTCGGGTTGAGTGGGTGTGCGTCTGCCCGGCAACTTGTTCGCCCAATCCAGCGCTTTCTTGAAGAAAGCCTCGGCGGCTCGAAATTCCGCTTCGATCGCGATGAGCTTACCGCCACGCGCGACGGTCATTTTTGCGGCCGCGAAGTTGAAGTCTGAGCGCAAAAATTCGCGCGCGAACTTCGAGTAGTAGGGCAGTTCTGTCTGCGCGAGTGTTTCGGCGTGAATTCGGGCGAGACGGCTATCACTGGTGAGCCTTGAAAGGGGGGGAAGACCGCTCTCGGCCGCGCTTTCGTTGCTCGGAGGTGTGGCGCGTGTCGGTTCCTCGTCGGGCATTTCCATGTCGATAACAGCCATGTTCGTTTTCGGTTTCGTCTGTGTTCTCTCTCACATAAGATTTTCATTGTTTAGACAAGTGTCAAGGCAGCGAAAGCTATACGAATTTCGTGAGCTTTCCACTGCACACGAGCGCATTTAACCCGGATACTCACCTCCATTCCCTGCGTCGCTGACGCATCGACCTCGACTCCAAGCCCGGAGTCCATCTTTTTTCTGCAAGCCGTGCCCGCCTTGTGCGTTGGCATGCTCCGACCGGATCGCTACCGGTGTGGAAATCTTCCTTGTGCTGAGTGTGTTCGCTACACACTCCCCAATTTCAGCCGTGATACTCGTACCCTGGCCTGCATTCTTTGCGCCGGTACATCGTTCGAACCCTTCGGGTGTTCTCTCTCCAGAGCCTGATCTCGGTAGAACGATCGAAGTTGGCTGATCTGTGAAACCTGCGGCGGAAGCAATTCCGAAAAGGGCTGTTGCGCGGCGTGACCATGCCGCGCGAGAACGACTTTACGTTCTCTGACTGAGCGCCCGGATTTTCCGGGCGCTCCCTGCACGCCACGTCCCCGAAAGGGACGTGGCGCGTAGGTCTCCCTCTCTATCGATTTCAAGAAGCTCGCTCCCTCACCGGAGCGGGCTTTTTTTTCGTCTGTCGCTCCCCGCGACGGACCTTTCTCAACGGAGGTGCCGTTCATGCTGTTGCCCGACCGCCTCAACCAGCGCATTGCTGAGGCCATCAAGCATCAAATCGATACCGAGCGCGAGCAAGCGGACACCGCGTCCCCTGTTTGGCGTGCCCGCTGCGAAGTTGCTCAGGTCGCGATGTACAGCGACACGGAGCGTTCTGTCTTTATCCACCACGTGAGCGTTCGTCGCGGCAGTACGGCGGCCCGGGAGATGCAATCTCAGGCCGACGCGTTGCGGACCAACGCCATTTTCTTTCTCGCAAGGAAACCGTCATGAACGCCGTTGTTCAGATGTTCGATCACGCCCCGCGCAGTCTTGTCGAAGAGCGAGCCATCCGGCCGCCCACGATCGGCAAGATCCGACCGGGCATCAAAGTGCTCACACGCACCCACCAGACCAACGAAAAGGCGATCAAGCTGTATCACGACATGGTGGCCGCGGGCGAGTCGTATGAAGCGATTGGCAAGCTGCTGGAGACGACGCTTAAGTTGCGCAATGCCCTCGTTCCGAAG
The DNA here is from genome assembly GCF_001544755.2 of Caballeronia catudaia. Taxonomy (GTDB): domain Bacteria; phylum Pseudomonadota; class Gammaproteobacteria; order Burkholderiales; family Burkholderiaceae; genus Caballeronia; species Caballeronia catudaia. Next base: position 28,870 of record NZ_FCOF02000042.1, read on the forward strand.
AACGTGCCGTACTTCGTCTGCAGACGCTCCGACTTCTCGAATCCGGATACGGCCGACGAAATCCTGCGGCTGTATGGCGAGGATCGCGGGCAGGGGGTGAAGCTGTATCGCTTTCCCGTCATGTTCGCGTTCGACGACTGGCTGCGAAATGTGCCCAACGAGATGGCGGCCTACACGACAGCGGGGCGGCAGTACTTCTCCGAGTATGACCGGGACGGCAAGCGCTACTGCAAGATGTACGCGCCCGTCGAGCGCAATGCCCGTGCTCAACGTGCCCGCCGGTCCTTCGGTGGTCGACTCGTGGTGCACCGGCAGGACGATGACATTCCCGATGGCATCTGCGACCCGCACGTCTGTCCGCAGTATCAGGACCGAAAGTGCAACCTGACCGCGAATTTCGTGTTCGCGATTCCGGATGTGAAAGGCCTCGGCCTGATCGAACTGCCGACCAATTCGATCTACGTGCTTCAGAAAGCGTATTCGGCGATGCAAACCGTGTCGCTCGCGCGCGGCAGGCTCACCGGCACGCGCTTCTGGCTCTCGAAGAAAGAGTTCGACATCACCCGGATCGACGATAACGGGCAAGCCGTTCGGCAGAAGCAAATGTTGACCGTGCTCGATGCTGACATCGACCTCGGCGCGCTGCTCGATGGCGCGGAAGAAGGGCAGCTTGCCCTGGACGCGGCCAGTCGGGCGGTTGCGCTGATCGAAGCGGATGGCTCGGTCGAAACGTTGCATGAAGCGACCCTTCAGCCTGACGACAGCCTGAGCAGCGGCGGTGAATCGGCGGGAATGCCCGAAGTCGAAGGGCGGTTTGAATCCAACGAGACGCTCGAAGAGAAGCGCCACCGGATGTCTGACCTGCTTCAACGCCTTGGGCTGAACCAATCCGAGCGACAGCATGGCTTTCGCGTGTACGCGCACCAGCGGTACGGTCGTGGCTGGATCGAACGAATCGCGGACGTTGATGCGATGAATTCGAGGCTGACCGCCGCGCTCGACGATCCCGCGTCGCTTGACGTCGAGATCCAGGACGCGGTTGGAAGCGTGCTCTACGAATAACTCTAGCCAGTCCCTTTCCCGCGTTATTTCGACGCGGGAAAGGCTGGCGCTTCCTTTCTGTTGCGCATGAGAGCATTTCAGCAAGAGACGCTTGCTCAAATGTTTTCGACCGCGCGACCTCAGCGCATCGAATTCGTCCGCTTCGGCGGCCCATCTATTTGTTCACGCGAAGAAGTTTCCAATGCGTAGAGTCGGCAACTTCACGCTGTTCTTCGGCGCGGACGATGCTTTTAGCAACTGGCATCCGTGCCAGTTCGTGTATCACGGCGTGGCGTTTACGTCGGTGGAACAGATGATGATGTTCTCGAAGGCGAAGCTTTTTGGTGATGAAGCGGCGGCACAAGCCATCCTCTCCGCTCATCATCCCAAAGAGCAGAAAGCACTTGGCCGTCAGGTTAAGGGCTTCGACTTCGGAACGTGGAAGGAAAAACGAGAGTCGATCGTCTACGTTGGTTGCCGCGAGAAGTTCGCGCAGCATCCCGGGTTGCGATCGCTGCTGCTCTCCACCGTTCCGACTGAGATTGTCGAGGCGAGTCCCTACGACGTGATCTGGGGCGTGGGGCTAGGTGAGCGTCATCCCGACATCACAGACAAATCGAAGTGGCGTGGCCAGAACCTTCTCGGCCAAGCGCTGATGAAGGTCCGGGACGCGCTGTCTATTCAATCGCAACAATGACAGCAAGAGCCTATGTTGACTGATCAAAAGCAGATGCGATGTGGCGGCTGCGGGCACGACACTTTCAAGGTGTTCACCGCGGACCGCACCGTACGCATCGTCGTTGAATGCCAGGGGTGCAAGAGCACCTCCTATATCGAACCCGTTCCCTCCAAACTCACGATTGAATGGGGCGAAGGGGAAGGATGCATTACGTGTTTTGAGTCAATCGCTACGTCGAGGTCTGGCGTTGGATCAATTGAGCTGCCTTCCGGAAACGGGGCGGCTCTTTTTCATTATGGAGGCGACGTGAAAATCGCTCATTTCTCTGACTTGCATTACGCGCCCGGGAATCTCGAAGAGGCCGATCGCTGTTTTGGATTCGCGACCGAGCATGCAGTACTCATGCACGCGGATGTAGCTGTCATCTCCGGTGACGCGACCGATCATCGGCTCGACGCGCATGCACCGTCCCTGCATCGGCTCGCCCGACGCATCAATGGGCTCAGCGGAAGTATGCCGGTGCTCATGTTGCAGGGAACGTTTTCGCATGAGCCGCCGGGAACGCTTCGCAACTTCGAACTGATGTCGGCAACACATCAGATCTATGTGGCGGAGCGCGTCCAGCAGGTTAGTCTTCACGAAGGCCGGTTCTACGCATCGAGCGGACCGGTCTTCTCCGAAGACGAGCTGCGCGAAGTACTCTCGATCGGCGCCGAAGTCGTATTCACCTGTTTGCCCACCGTCAACAAGGGGCAACTGGCGGCAGCCGTCGGCGCAAAGGACGCGGCGACGGGACTCGAGGGCGTGCTGTCCGACTACCTCAGTGCCGCTGGACGAATCAACCAGCAGCTTCGCGCTGAGGGTGTTCGGACGGTCGGCGTGTCGCATGGCACGGTCAACGGCTGCACGACCGAGCACGGCGTCACGATGGCAGGCTTCGATCATGAGTTTTCGCTCGGCAGTCTCTTCGAGGCCGAGTGCGACGCGTTCATGCTGGGACACATCCACAAGGCGCAACAGTGGGAGCGTGCCGGGCGAGTGGTGGCGTATCCGGGATCGATCGGGCGCTTCCACTACGGCGAAGACGGCGACAAGGGTTATCTCATGTGGGACGTTCAGGTGGGGCACGCGCAAGCGGATTTCATCGTGACGCCTTCGCGCGAGACCCTCTGTATTGACTTCGATGGTCCGCCTGACATCCAGCGTCTTGCCGCGATCGCGCTGGATGCAACGGACAAGTTCGTCCGCATTCGTTGGCAAGTCGACGAAGAGCACCGCCAGTCGGTCGACCGCGAGGCAATCGCAGCGTTGTTCGCGAACGCAGCAGAGTTGAAGGTCGAAGCGCGCATCCTGCCCGTGGTCCGCTCGCGCGCGCAAGGGATCAGTCTGGAGACGACGATCGATCGGAAAATCGAGCGCTGGTGTGAGCATACGGACGTGACGCCAGGCCCGCTGTTGGATCGGCTGCAGCTTCTCGAAACTGATGATGCTGAGTCGATCGCTGCGCGTGTCCTGTCGAACCTGATAGACAGTGCAGCTGCCCTGGAAAGCTCGCCTGCGGTCAGACCTGCAGCAATACCGGTTGCGGACATCGAAGCGCCGGCAGAGTTGCCGATGCCCAACGCGACGGTTGAAGTCGTGGACTCGGCGTCGATTGGCCCATCCGGTACTCCATCCGGATTGGCCGGGCAGCTTTCGTGGCTCGACGATGATTTGTTCGCGGCGTAGTACAGCCGCGATATGTGAAGGAGGCCAGCACGGCTCCTTCCACTGAACACGTAGCCGTGTTCCGATAGCTCGGAAGTTTCCCGCCGCTATCGAAACAGAGGTTCGCCGCGTCATTGGCGCATCGATACAGTAGTTGCAGCACCTTTCACAAGCAGTTCAATCAATCTTTCACCCTGGCGGGGCGCGACCCCTACCGGGGCGCACTCCGCCCTTTTCATGGAGTGCGTCATGTTTGGTCTTTATCCTGCTGGTCCCTCATGGGTTCGCTCATACTCGCTCGCCGACAACACGGCGCGCGATATTCAAAAGTCGTTGGTGGACTTCGCCGGTTTCACGACGGCGATCCAGCATCAGCCGTTCGGCGAACATCGCGGCGCTGTACTGGCTCAGTTCGGCCAGACGTTGCTGTTGCTGGCGACCACACCCGGTGCGACGGAAGTCGCGATCACGCCGAACGTGCAAATGCAGCATCTGCTCTGGTCGTATCAGGAGGGGTATGCGAGCCAATGGTCACCGGCCGAAATCCGCAGCCTCACGGGCTACAGCGGATGGTCGGAGCTTCTGCTGAACGCGCGACGCGAGTTCAGCAGAGCCTGCGATTACGTGTCATCCGCGCTGGATGGGACACTGCGGGTACCGCAACGAGCGGTCGTCTCGATGGATCTGAACGCCTCGTTTCCCAACGAAGATGACGATGCGTTTTACGCGAAGATGGCTGCGGTTTCGACCTCGTTGTCTGACTCGGAGGGCATGTCATGCGGCCTCTGAAACTTACCCTCGAAGGCTTTGTCGGCGTCCGCGATGGAATGAAGCGGGAGAGCATCACGCTCGATCTGGAATCGCTGCCGGATGGACTGATTGCGTTGACCGGCCCGAACGGGGCCGGAAAGACGACGATCATGGACAACTTGCACCCGTATCCGATCATGCCGTCGCGTGCGTCGAAGCTGTCGGTCGACGCCTTCTCGTACTGGGATCACATCTGTGGCACCGGTGCGCTGAAGGAACTCGAATGGGAGCACGACGGCATTCGCTATCGCTCGTCCTTCACGTTTCGCAAGCCCGGCAAGACAGGCAAGGCGGAGTACTACCTTGCCTATCGTGGCGTCGACGGTACGTGGCGCCCGGTGTCGCTGCCTGACGGAACGGTGTCGGACGGCAAGGCGGAGTCGTATAACTGCTGTGTCGAGGCGATCAACGGTTCGTTGGAGACGTTCTTCACGAGCGTGTTCTCGGCTCAGAACCGGCGGCCGCTCGCGTCCTACGGTGCGGGCGAGATCAAGACGCTGCTGGCCGAACTCCTTGGCATCGACCACCTGAAGGCATTGTCGGCGAAAGCCGCTGATGTCGCGAAGGTGCTCGGCAAGTCGCTCCAAGGCATCCAGTCTGAGCTTGGCGCGCTAGCCGGGAAGCGGCAACGTAAAGCAGACGCTGAGCAGTCGATCGTCGCGCAGGGCAACACCCTGCGTGCCGCTCGGGAGCAACGCGATGCCGCGCTTGAGCATGCGAGCAAGCTTGCTCAGGAGCGGGCGACGCTTGCGTCGAAGCAGACTGAATCTGCAACGACCGAGGCGCGCCTGCGAGAGCTGGGCGTGCGCCGAGACGAGTTGGGGCGTGCCCTGAAAAGCGCGGCAGACGACGAGCAAGCAGCAGCGGTTCGTTGCCAGCAGCGCGTTTCCGTGCTGAGTCGAACCGTCGCGACGCATCAAGCAACGCTGGCTCGCCGTGAGGCGATCTTCGGTGCGGCGGCTAAGCGCGAGGAAGCCGAGTTGGCGATTGCGCGCGAGGAAGCGAGGTTTGCTCCCCTGCAGCGCGACATTGCCGATTTGGAGGTCAAACGCGCGACGTTGACGACGCTCGATGCAACGCTTACCAGCTTGATGAGCCAGGGCACGACGAGAGCCGCGCACCTTGACACGCTGAGCAAGCAGGCGGCTGTTGCGGAGCAAGTGCCGTGCGTCGGTCATTCGATGCATGCGCAATGTCCGCTGCTCGCGCAAGCCTTTCAGGCGAAAGAGCAATCGGAAGTACAGCGTGTTTCGGTGGCGAATCTTCGCGCGGAGTATCGCGAGAAGAAAGCGCAGGCCGAAGCCTTGTCTCGCGTGCCGGCTGAGTTGGCGGCAAAGCGCGTCGAGATGCTGGCCATCACCGATGCGGCCGCGCAGCTTCGCCGTGCGTTGCAGGCGGCGACCGAGCTTGCTGCGACGAAGCCACTGCTCGATGCCGCCGTGTCAGGGCTCGAAGCCGCGCAAGCGGAACTGCGCTCGATCACTGAGGAAAGTGCCGCACGCACCGCCAAGTACCAGTCTGAGAAGACGCGTATCGAAGCAGAGCTTGCTCGCATGACCGAGGAGGTCGGGCGACTGGCCGCCGTCGATGTGACAGCCGCTATTGCGAAGCTGGACCGTGACATCGCAGCGAACCGGGAGACCGTCGCGGCACTGGATGGTCGGATCGAGCAATCGATCCGCTCGCAGAGTGTGTTGCAGGCCGAAGCGGAAGCCTTGGCGTTGGAGTTGGAGAAGTTCTCGGCCACGCAGTCGCGTGCCGATCGCCTCTCCGACGAAATCGCGCGATGGAAGCTGCTGGCTAAGGGCTTGGGCAACGACGGCGTGATCGCGTTGACCATCGATGACGCGGGTCCGGCGCTGACGCACACCGTCAACGAGCTACTACTCGCATGCTACGGGATGCGCTTCACGGTGGAGATCCGCACGCAGCGCACGCTTGCAAGCGGTGAACTGCGTGAGGGCTTCGAGATCCTCGTTCACGACGCCGAGTCCGACAGCGTCAAGTCGGTCTCCGTTATGTCCGGCGGTCAGAAGGTCTGGATCAACGAGTGTCTCACGCGGAGCATCGCGCTCTATCTCGCGCAGAACACCGGTCAGCCGTACCAGACCTTGTTCAGCGACGAGTCAGACGGTCCGCTCGATCCCGAACGCAAAGTGCAGTTCATGCGCATGAAGCGTGAGGTGCTGCGCCAAGGTGAGTATCAGCGGGAGTTCTTCATCTCGCAGACGCCCGACCTTGTCGCTGAGGCCGACGCGGTCATCGACGTACAGGCGCTTGCCGCCTGATCTCTTTTTAACCCTTGTGGGGAGTCGCCCCCTCAGGGGACTCCCCCGGGGGCGCTCCCGTTTCCCTTCATCCTCGCGCCCTTTGGCGCTATTCCCGCTATGGCAAACCTTTTGATGCTGCTGCTCGCGGCAGCCGGCAGTCCGTCCCACTCGAATGCGGTGCCTCACCAGCCGCCTGCGCAGCAAGCTGCAACGGCTACTGCTCAGTCGCAGCCGCCGCGTCCGCCATACCTGCGTCGCGCGGCTGCGTTCGATACCGGCCGTTTGCGTCGCATCTGACAACGGCTCTTTTTCTCTCACTTTTTGACTGGAACGTTCCATGGCCTATTCCTGCACTGATTTTGTCGACGACGTACTGAACGACATGGTGATCCGAAGCTGGATCAAGCCCGGGCAGTACGGGGCCGACGACCCGCAAGCTCAATGCAATGCGGTGCTGGGCGCGATTATCGACGCTGACTTGTCGCTGCGCCTCGCCGCTGACGCGAAGCAGTTTCATGCGGAACTGCTGGATTCCGTCGAAACCCTGACCGCCGTCGCCGAACAGTACGGCGCGTCCGCCCTCGCGAATGTCATCTATCTCCAGACGGCCATTTTGAAGGGCGGGGTGATCGAACTCACGCGGGACGAAGCGGAGAATTTCTCTTTTGTTAGAGACCTGCCTTCGGGCGGTCGCTGGTGGCAAAGCGTCACGCTGATCGAGTAAGTGGCACAGATCGCCGTCCATTTTCTTTCCTCAACCCGTGCGGGCAAGCGACCCGCTAGGGTCGCCCCGCATTCTTTGTGTGGAGTGTTTTTATGTTTGAAGCAGCCAAGCTGGGCGCATATCCCGAGCAGTTTCCCACCCTCGAAGCGGCGATTGGCTATATCGCCGGCACCGCGACGCACGCGGGTGAAGTTCGCCCGTGGATCCGGAACATCGATACGAAAGTGTTCTTGATTATCGGCGGCAGAGTGCAACCCCAAAACGGAGTGCGGCAATGACGCCGCCGTGGCTGGAGCAATACGCCAGTGGCCAGAAGACCGGCTACGCACAAGCCCTGATGGCGTACGCCGACTACTACAGCGTCGATGGATCTGCTGACGATGACCCGGAAATCGAAGAACGGATCGCCATGCACCGGCAGCCGCTCGTGGGTTACGCGAGTCGGACGGGCACCCGCCGCAACCTGGCCGCATTGAAGGGAGCCGACTGGCGCTTGTTGGTCTCAGCCAAGGGCGAGTTGCGTACCGAGGGCTTTGCCCGCTATGCGTTGGATAACGGCGCTTGGACCGCCTACCAGCAGGGCCAGCACTTCGATGAGCACGCGTTTGCGGTCGCCGTCGAACGGCTCGGCGAGCGGGCCGATTGGCTTGTCCTTCCGGACATCGTCATGGGTGGCATGGCCTCGCTCGACTACTCGCTGAAGTGGCTTGAACGACTTCGCGGCATGCCCTGCCGGATGCTGATCGCAGTTCAGAACGGTATGCAGGTCGACGACCTTGCGTCGCTGTTGTCCCCTGCGGTTGGCATCTTCATCGGCGGTTCAACGGAGTGGAAAGAGCAGACGGCGCACGTGTGGGGGTCCCTCGCGCGACGGCGTCACTGCTACTTGCACGTCGGTCGCGTGAACTCGGCGCGGCGCATCCGCATCTGTGCCGCCGCCGGTGCGGATAGCTTCGACGGTACTAGCGTGAGCCGGTATGCGAAGTCGCTTCCGCGACTGGATCGCGTAACGCGTCAAGCCGACATGTTCGCCGCAGCGCACGACGGCCTTGAAGAGGCGCAACGTGCGACGGCTGACCTTTTGATTTAACCATTGACCCTTTGAACCCTTTCGGGAGCGCATCCCGAAAGGGTCGCTCCTATTTTTCTGGAGCGAACAAGATGGAACAAGAAATTCTCTCGAAGATGGAAGCTGCGATCAGCGTCATGCAGCGGTACATCGAACTTGGGCATGGTCTGAGCTGCGCCTATTCGGGTGGCAAGGACAGCACGTGTGCTCTGGTGTTGACGCTTGAAGCGATTCGCCGTACCAGCGGCACGACGGTCACCCATCATGTTCAGTCGGGCGATACGATGATTGAGAATCCTACGATCGCAAACTTCTTGCACGCAGTGCTGGATGAGTTGCAGTTGTATATCGAAGCGTCGGCGTTGCCCGTCCAAGTCCACGTGACGACACCTTCCTTGGCAAGCCAGTTCGTCGTTTCGACGATCGGACGTGGCACGTTGGTACGCACACCTGAGAATGGCGTTCGTGACGGTAGAAGGACGCGTGCGTGTGCGGACGAGTGGAAGGTACGGCCGGGAGGTCGCCTTCGAACACTGCTTGAACGACGAGCGGCAGATGACGGTGCTCGCGAAGTCATAACGGTGCTCGGGTTGCGCAAGGACGAGAGTACGTCCCGCGCGGTCGCAATGGCTGAACGGCGAGACAGCGCGGAAGTTGCTGTCAGAAGCAGAACCGGGGCACTTACACTCTCTCCGCTGAGCGAATGGACTTCGGACTGAGATTGACCCGCCAAAACGGACACCTATCCTTTGGAAAAGGGGGTGCCAGAATGGGCAAGCATCGAGCACCGTACCCGGCGGAGTTCCGGGCTCACATAGTCGAGCTGGTGAAGGCGGGGCGAACACCCGAGGAGCTCGCGCGAGAGTTCGAGCCTAGTGTGCAGACGATAATCAACTGGGTGGCGCAGGCGGATATTGACGCCGGCGTGCGTCAGGAGGGGTTGACCACGGCTGAGCGCCAGGAACTAACCCGTTTGCGCCGCGAGAATCGGCAATTAAAGACGGAGCGCGACATTCTCTCTCACGCCGCGGCCTGGTTCGCCCGCGAGACAGGAGCCGTGTCCTCGAAGGATACGGATTCATGAGAGCAAACCAGGCCCGTTGGCCCATTGCTACGATGGCGCGGCTGCTGGGAGTCTCGACCAGCGGTTACTACGCGTGGCTGGTGCGGGAGCCATCAAGGCGGTCACGTAGCGATGCTCAGCTACTGACGCGCATTCGTACGCTGTATGCGAGTTCGCGAGGTACGTATGGGGCGCCGCGCATCCATGCGCAACTTGCGCACGAGGGAGTGCACGTGGGACGCAAGCGAGTCGCGCGCTTGATGCGCATCGCGGACCTACGGGGAGCAAGCCGACGGCGCTGGCCACGTACAACGCGCCAGCGTGCGGGGGCACGGCGTGCGCCGGACCTCGTGCGCCGGCACTTCAATGCTGAAGGGCCCAACATACTGTGGGTCGCAGATGCCACCTACATCCCGACGACAGAAGGCTTTCTCTATCTGGCCGTGGTGCTTGATGTCTTCAGCCGGCGCATCATCGGCTGGGCGATGTCGAACCACTTGTACACCGAACTGATGTTGCGCGCGCTCGACATGGCCCTCCAGCAGCGACGTCATGAGGGCGTGATTTTGCATTCCGACCAGGGGGCCCAATATACCTCCATTGCCTTTGGGCGACGCTGCCGCGAAGCAGGCGTGCAGCCGTCGATGGGTACAGCCGGCGACGCCTACGACAATGCGATGTGCGAATCCTTTTTTGGAACGCTTGAAGCAGAGCTCCTGTCGCGCGAACACTTCGCGACCCAAGAACAAGCACGGAGGCGCATCTTCTCCTTCTTGGAAGGCTGGTACAACATACGCCGCCTGCATAGCAGCATCGGCTATTGTTCGCCGCTTGAATTCGAAAACCTGAGCGCGAAGACAACAACCGCATCACCCTGCGGGTTGTCCACCGCCGGGCAGCGTCGTGGTCGTGAGAAGCGACCCGCTGCCCGTCCGTGGACAACCCGCGACTCAACGCTTAACGGAGGCCGGACCACGACAAATCTTTAACTGCAAATCCGTCCGTCGGAGCGGGTCAATCTCAGACGACGTGTGGACAATGCTCGCGCTGCTGGCCGATGCTCGCGACCTGACGTTTCCGTCGTCATTGGCACCGGCCACGATCCACCGCCTGTCCGATATCTATCGGGCAGGAAACGGAGGAACGTGCGGTGTTGTGGTGGGCGAATCGGGTGCTCGGGCCGCGTGCGGAAGCAGGTTCGGGTGTGCTTTTTGTTGTGTCAGTGGCGATCGTGACAAGTCGCTTGAGGCCATGATCGAGGATGAGCAATACGGGCATCTTCGTTCGCTCAACGACTTCCGCAATTATCTGCTCGCGATCCAGTGGGATATGTCGCGGCGCGAACTGGTGGGGCGTTCGCTGAGCGATGCGGGCTACACGCGCATCCAGGCAGACACCTACAGCTACCTGACGCGAGTCGACTTGCTCAAGAAGCTCTGCAGTATCGACGCGGCCGAGCGCGACCGTGCCGAAGCGCACTCAGGCGCACTGGCGAGCGGATCGATTCCGGATTCGGAAGAGAATCGGGTGCTGTGCGAGCCGCAGTTCGAATTCGTGACGCCGCAGCAGTTGGTGGCGATCGACTTCTTTCTGTCGATGCATCACTATGCGCCGCATGCCTTTCCGGCACTGGCGGTCTGGCACGACGTCAACGTGTTGAGACGTCGCTATCCGACTCCAACGCTCGAACCGCTTCCGAAGCCGGATATCGTGCTGCACGGCTGGTATCCAGTCGGTCAGTACGACAAGGAGGCGCCTGCGACGGGATTGCGCTCGTTCGATGCTGAACAGTGGAACCCGTACCGGCATCCGGGTCGGCCCGGGCGATATGCGAGAACGACGGGCGGTGAGCAGACGGTGTATTTCGAGGAGACGTCGCAGTTCGACGTCGACGCGGAAGCGGCGTGCCTGTTCGTCACGTGCACCTACGACACCGCTTTCATGCTTAACACGCAGCATCGCGACGCGATTGACTCAGCGCATTTCTGGCTGAACGAGGGCATCGTGAAGTTGCCGACCGGCATGGCCCAGCGCTATCAGGAGATGGCGAAGCGCGGGCAGTACTTCTCTCGACTCGCGCAACGCTTGAACCTGACGCCGGCCGAGCTCGACGCACATCTGATCGAGAACGCCATCGGCGACGAAGCGCATCAGGCACTGTTGGGCTATGACACGACGCAGTTGAGTCTCTTTGCAGAAGCGGCGTAGCTGCAACCAAGCTTTTGAACACGTCCCAGGCTAAAAACCTGGGACGTTTTTTTCTCCCAAGTCGAATTGGTCGAAGTTCGGTGCGGGGAGCGCCTCGCCGGCCCGAACGCCGAGGAGTTGAAGGGCGCGGGTGATCGCGGCCGTCTCGCGCGAAAAATCAAGCGTTACGGACTCGCCTTCCATGATGATCTGCGCGCCAGAATGGACGCAGAAGGCATGGAGCGCCATGTTCAGGGCGCGGGCAATCTCTCCGTCACGTGTTTTTTCCTCAAAAATCGGATTCATCGCTGTTCCCCTTTCGCAGGCCGTTGCTTTGTCAAGCATGCGCTGTACCGAGAGAAGCCGGGAAGGAAACCAACAAGCCTCGCCCAGTCGCTGAGGGAGGCCCCGCTTGGCGCGTGTCGAACTTCAAAACGGTAAAAGGAGCGACGAAACAAGCTCGGGCGAAGGGCATCAGCAAGCATTCCACGATCGGAAGTTCGTCGACTCGTCCTCTCCAATGGCTGCGACCTGACGAAACTTCGAACGCCCGCCGGGGCCTCTCGATTCGTCCGAAAAAACGGGGAGATTGACGAGAATGTGGATAGCCCCATGGGTGGCAGTTGATCTCCCCTGCCAAGCGAGTCCCTCGCGCGTGCGGTCATCAAGGGCAAGAGCGGGCTTGCGGCAGCTAGCTTTTCCGATTCAACTTAACCGTGGCGATGGCATCGGATGTTCCAGCATGCCACCGAGGCCGTAATTGGTTCTAGATCGCGCTCATACGATGGCCCAGGTGGCCGTCGCATTCCGGGAAGGCTTCCGAAACAGGCTTAAAGCTTGCGAGGGTGCCCCACATAGAAGGGGATCATGCTCAAATGGGAGGGGATCATGCTCAAATTGTTCAGCATTTTGATGCTCGCGGTGGTGTTCTCCGGATGCGTTACAGCTCCACCGTACAGTGACGGCGCGCCCGCATACGGCCCCGGCTACTACGCACCGGGCCCCAGCATCGGTGTTGGCGTTGGGGGCGGCAGCTACGGTTCCGGGGTGGGCGTCGGCGTAGGTGTGGGATTCTGAGAGCCTTCGCAGGAGATCGGTCCCGAAGGGTTCGTTGAAGCGTTTTAACGCGTGTACGCGCGCCGAGTCGACCGCACGTGCGCGACGCTCGCGATCCCGGCGAAGAGCGGCGACCGCCTGAGCGAATGATCTCAGGCGGCGTTTCATTGGCGCATGTGAGACATGTCGCGTTGCGCTCGCCGTATAGTGTCCCTGGCTTCAACCTGGTTCGTGCTGCGGGCATTCCGTTTGGAACCAATAATCGACCAGGCGTTGTGCGGCCTGGAGGTCGTCCGGGTAGTATGGGTCGTCATACCATGGCGACGGGTCGTAGCCCGCTTTTCTCAGCGCAGCGAGTTCGCTTTGGTGTTGCGCCATCGTCGGAGAAGCGTTACTCCTGAGCGCGGCCAGGTCGCGGGCACTCAGTCGGACTGAGGTGCGGCCCCGCATACGGCACATACGGGCCGCTGCCAATAACGCATCCGGCAAGCGCAAACGCGATCACCGGTAGCGTCGACCGGACTCTCAGCAAGGCAATCATGACGCGTTCTGCCTACTTGTCTCTACTTCCAAGTTCGCTATGTTTGTGCGAGTGTGTTGCGCCGTGGACCAGTTCATAGTGGGCTCCTTTGCCGCTACGGGTGGGCGGAAAGTGCTCGCCTTCAACGCGTGACTTCAAAGCCTGTTCTGCCGTCGCTCTCCGTCACCACCTTATAAATGCCGGAGGTTTGGACCTTCTCGCCAGGTTTGTGCTGCTCTGCCATGTTCGTCTCCCTATTGATGTTTCAGTCGGGCATCAGCAATGCGCGTTCCGTGCGATGAAGGCAGTCAGCGAGCCTTCTTCTGAAGGTTCCGGAATTCGTTGAAGTGGCGGATCGCTTTGGTTGCATCGCCCAACTCCTCGTGGATTCGCGCCGCGTTGAAATGAGCGTCGGCGAAGTCTGGCGCGAGCTCGATGCAGTTTCGATATGAGTGAAGCGCATCTCTCAGACGTCCCGAATCCTCCAGCGCGACGCCGATATTGAAGTGCAATATGGGATCGTCAGGCTGGTACCGCAGCGCGCCTTCATAGACTGCTATCGCTTCGGCGAACCGTTCTGACTCGACGAGAATGCATCCGAGATTCAAGGATGCGTTGGTGTAATCAGGGGCGCGCTCAAGCGCCTCGCGGTACACCGCCTCGGCCGCGTCGACGTCACCTTCCTCGAGTGCTCGAGCGCGACGAAAAAGGATGATGGCGGCCTCGCGGGCGTCAATCGCCCGTTGAGCTGCCGGAAAAGAAGCGACCTCACCACACGCCGGCCGGGGCTCGAAGTCCAGCAGTAGTTGTCCGGTTTCTGCATCCCACTGACGGCTGGTTTCGTCTTGCACGGCAACGCGGTTGCCAACCGCTGCGATTCGCACGCTTGTAAGCGATCCCTCGCGCGTCCAACTTTTCCTGAGATGGTCAAGGGCGCGAACGATCTTCATCGGCGAAACGCCCGCCACGCGCAACGCATGCGCGGTCCTGAGCGTCACGATGTCCTGGAAGGTGAAGCGGAACTCGCGCCGGCCTCCGGTTGCGGGCGACACGAAGCCGGCCGCAATCAGTCGCTCAACGACGCTGCGTGAAACGCCGAGCATGCGTTGCACGTCGCGCAAGCTGTATCCGTCGTCTCCATATCACCGCTTCGTACCCGTCTTACGCGCGGGGGCGGGCTGTTCGTCAGTCATCGCGCGGCGCACTGAGCGACGCTTGGACACGGGCGCCGCTTCGGTTGGTGCTTCCTGTGCTGGTGCTTCGTCCGCGGAAGCTTGGGCCCGTATCCCTCCACGGGAAGTCTTGCGCGCTGTAGGTCGAGTTGCCGGCGGCTCTGCAGGAGGCCTCTTCTTCAGACTGGCGCGCAACGCCTCGACAAGATCGATGACCTGCGCGCCGGGCTGCGCGATCGTCGGCGCTGCGGTGATCTTGTTGCCTGCGATCTTCTTATCAATCTCCGCGAGAATGCGTTCCTTCTCTTCATCCTTGTACGCCGCCGCGTCGTAGCCATCGACGCGGTACTGCTCGATAAGCTGCTCCGCAAGCTGCAGTTCCGCTGGCTGGACCTCCGGATGCTCGATGCCAATGTCCGCCTGGGAGCGGACTTCGTCCGCATAGAGCAATGTCTGCAGGATGATGCCGTCGCTGCCGGCGCGCACTTGCACCATCTTCTGCGAACCCTTCCACACCCACTTCGCAAGCGCACAGGTTCCGCTATCCTTCATCGCCTGATACAGAAGTTGGTACGGCTTGCCGCCACGTTTGTCGGGAGCGAGGAAGTAGGACTTATCGAGACAGATCGGATCGATCGCTTCACCAGGCATGAACGACACGATGTCGATCGTGTGGCTTGCGGTGACTTCCAGGGCCTCGAGCTCCGACTTTTCGAAAATGACATACTGGTCTTTCTCAAACTCGTAGCCTTTGACCATATCAGCGCGCTCCACAACCTTGCCGTCGTGCGGGCAGACGTACTGTTGTCT
The DNA here is from genome assembly GCF_001544755.2 of Caballeronia catudaia. Classification (GTDB taxonomy): domain Bacteria; phylum Pseudomonadota; class Gammaproteobacteria; order Burkholderiales; family Burkholderiaceae; genus Caballeronia; species Caballeronia catudaia. Next base: position 43,978 of record NZ_FCOF02000042.1, read on the forward strand.
GAGTCGAGTGCCGCACTCTTTGTGCATGAGGTTGAAGCCGACGCCCGACTTACTCTCCGTGGCGGTGTAGACTGACCGGCACCGAGACGAGACCAAAGCTTAAAGTCATTGAAGCGATCGAACGAGCAGCCATCGTTCCCCTCCTTGGGTAGCGGTCCCGTAGCCGCCACGTAGCAATACGTAGCGGCCCCGTTGCTGGCCAGGCACCTCAGGTTATCTTGGCGACATGGGCCTCGTCCATTCGTCGATGCCGGCTTAGCCCGGCGGCCACCCGCCATTCTTCGAGCACGCGCTCGAGCAGATCGTAGGTGACCGGCTTGCGCAGATATCCGTCAAACGACGGAAAATCATTGTCGCCCAAATCCGACCTACCCGTCATCGCTACCATGTAAGCCGTCTGCGACGCGCCGTTCAATCGAAGCCCGTCGCAGATATGCCGGCCGTCGCCATCGGGCAGTTCGACGTCCGCGAGGATGACGTCGAAGAGCTGGCTGCTCGCCAGTGCGCGCGCGGTTTTACAGTCGTGTGCGATAGATGGCCCGTGACCCATCTGTTCGATGAGCGCGGCCAGACCCGCCGCAAAGTCGTGGTCGTCGTCCAAAACAAGGATCTGCATGGTGTTCCCCAGCGGCGCTGCGGTTTTTGACCGCGTGGGCACGGCTATGCATAGACGATGCCAACTCTTGACGCAGCCGATCAGCCGTGGCGTTACTGCCTTCAACAGATTTCCGGGGCGGCGCGTGTAGATGCCAAACTTCCAACGACAGGCAAAAAGGGCGTGACTGTGGTCGAAGACTTTAGGAAAAGCGAGGCGCGGTGGGGGGGCGAAGCAGGCGGGCTTTCCGAATTCCCCAGCACCCATCGACAGAGGACATGGCGATTGTCCTGTAGCGGCCAAATACGCGACTCGGCTTCTGAGATCGCAGGCGTTAGGGGAGACGCTCGATCGCCGAAGCCACAGATTGTCCGCTCGACCAGAAATCCACCCAGGGGTCGCACGTTTGGAAACTCAAATATTCGCGTGCCGTCTGGACGTTCCACTGCGCGCCGCTCTTGAGATCGCCGAGCTGTTCCCACGCCACCGGCATCGAAACGCCCATTCCCGGTCGGGCGCGCGCTGAAAAAGCTGCTGCCGTCGTCTGTCCTTTCCCATTGCGCAGGTAGTCGACGTAGACCTTGCCCAGGCGATTTGCGGGCCCGGATATCGCGGAGAAGCGCTCAGGGATCGTCTTCGCCAGATGCCGGACGAAGGCCTGCGAGAAGGACTTGACCGTCACGTAATTCAACTCTGGAATGAGCGGCACGACGACATGCAGGCCCTTGCCGCCGCTTGTTTTGAGCCATGACTTCAGATTGAGCTCGGACAGCAGCGTGCGAACGAGCAGAGCGGCCTCCTGAACGTGATTCCATTTCACGCCTTCGCCCGGATCGAGGTCGAAGACCACCCGGTCGGGTTCGTTGATCTGAGGGACGACCGAATTCCACGTATGAAACTCGATCGTGTTCATCTGTGCAGCGGAGAGCAAGGCGTCTGCCGTATCCACCGTCAACAACGGCGGGTGGTTTGGCCAGAGTTCGCGGTTGTGCGCAGTCAGGCCCGGCATCGCCGTTCGCTCAGCGTGCTTTTGAAAAAACAGGTTGCCAGCCACGCCATCGGGCGCGCGAACCAGGGCCACGGGCCGGTCTTTCAAATGCGGCAAAATCCAGTCGGCCACGCTCGCGTAGTAGCGAACGAGATCAGCCTTCGTAATCGTCGCCGACGGATCAATGACTCTTTCCAGGTGAGTGATCTTGAGCTGCGGCGACGGCTCTGGCAGCTGTGTCTTTCCTCCTTCGCGGACGACGCTGCGCGCGGGCTTATCGAGGCGCAGACCTTTGAACGACGACTGCCGGATCACACCGTCGCCGGTCCATTCGGCGAACTCGACTTCCGCGACCGTGGTGGGTTTGAGCCACCGTTCGCCGCCGGCTGCGCGTCTGGACCATCGGCGCGCCTTAGTGACCTGCACATCGAAAGGCGCCGTGTCGACCTCCAGTGGGATGAGCCGATTCCAAAGTTCCCGAGCGGTCTTTGCGTCCCACCCGGTGCCGACGCTTCCGGCGTCATGAAGCTTGTTACCCTCGTAGTAGCCAAGCAGCAGACTGCCGACCTCACCCGATTTGCCGCCGCGTCCGGTCATGCCGCAGACGACCAGTTCCTGCCTGAGGGGAGCCTTCGCCTTCAACCACGATTCCGTGCGTCCCGACTCGTAGGGCGCATCGCGCCGCTTCAGCACCAGACCTTCCAGCCCGAGCCCCGCAGCGGCTTCGAACACCTGAGCAGGCGGCGCGTCAAAATCCTGACTGAACAGAAGCTGCTCGCCTGCCTCTTCAAGAACGCTCGCCAGTTGAGCTCGCCGCGCCCACAACGGGACCTTCCTGAGATCCTTTCCATCCAGGTACATCAGGTCGAAGAGGAAGAAAACGATGTCCTTGTTGTCTCGCCCGTCGATCGCGTTTTGAAGTGCCGAGAAGCTCGGAATGCCGTCTTGGAGCACCACAATCTCGCCGTCGAGCCATGCGCTCACAAGCGGAAGGTCCTTGATCGCGACGGCGAGCGCCGGAAACTTCGCGGTCCAGTCGTGTCCGTTTCGGGTGAAGAGCTTGACTCGCCCTTCTTCGATGCGGGCAAGCAGCCGGTAACCATCCAGCTTGGTCTCCGTAATCCAGTCGCCTGTGCGGGGAAGCGTGCTCGCCAGTGTCGCCAGTTGCGGCTCGAGTTTCTTTGGGAGCGGTGCTGGCACCGCGGCGGAGATGTCGATCATGTCGATCGTTTCGATCGCCGACTTTCCGGCACGAGCGCGTCGCGCCGCTTTCGGCTCGCGTTCCTCAACCAGTCCCAAGGGATGTGCAATGACGCTGTCGGGCAGCGCCTTGATGACGTCGTATTCCTCGAGCGGGCGGGCCCACTCGTCTCGCTTCTTGAACAACATCCACTGGTCTTGCTTGTCGTCCGGTTTGGAGATGCGCACCAATTCCCATAAGCCAGCAAGCTTCCGACCGTGCAAGCGAAAGATCAGCTTCCCGGTCTCCATGCCTTTGACTGCATCGCCGACCGGCTCCCACGTTCCGTGGTCCCACACAATGACCGTGCCGGCGCCATACTGCTTAGCCGGGATCGTGCCTTCGAAGGATGCGTAGGAAACAGGATGGTCCTCGACGTGCACGGCCATCTGCTTTTTGCTTGGGTCGTAGCAAGGACCTTTGGGCACAGCCCAGGAGAGCAATACGCCGTTGAGTTCGAGGCGGAAATCGTAATGCAAACGGCTCGCCCAGTGTTTCTGCACGACGAAGCCGAGCTGGCGTGCGCTGTCGGGCGTCTCGGCGGTAGACGCAGACGGCTCGGGCGTAATGTCTAAGTCCCGCTTCTTCCGGTAACGGGCGAGGGGCGGCGCGGTGGTGTCGCGGGGCGAGGCCATGCTGTGATAGTCGGTAGGGGCGGCGGTGCCCGATGATCATCGTCCACGACCGATGATCGTCGTCCACGACCGATGATCATCGTCCACAACAATATGCGCGCACAGCACGGTTGAGCAACCGCAGCGCGCGCGGTGCCCGGCGAGTCTCGGGCACCGTTCGCAACTTCATACGCCTAGGACGGCTTCTTATCGGCGTCCTCGTCCGTTGTGCCGTCCTCGTCGGTCTCGATACGCGTTGTGCCGCCGGTCGCGGGCGGGTCGCTCGCAGGAAAGGTATCCTCGACCGACTTGTCGACCTGGTCCTCCGACTTCTCGCTGGTGGGGTTCTGCTCTTTGGGCGTGGTAGCCATGGTGTCCTCCAAGGATGGTGCCAGTCGGGGCGAGCAAGGACCATTCCATTGAAAACCGCGGCGCAGTGTTTCGCGAAGGCAACGACGCGTTGAGCACCGCGAGGCAAGCTGCTATGTTGGCAGCACCTCAACTTCTTCGAGACCGCTTCGATGGATACCACGCTATCTGCAGACGAAATTCGTGTCCGCGCGTATCTGCTGTGGGAAGCGGAAGGCTGCCAGGACGGACGTGACGAACATTATTGGCATGAAGCGATTGCGCAACTCAGGCGCGAACGTGCTGGGGCGCCGGGCAGTACGGGCATCGGCCCGGTTGCTACTCCAGATGCTTCCCAACCCAAAGCGCGCAAGAAAGTAGCGGCGAAGAAGGTCGGTCAAGAGGCGCCTGCCATGGTCGGAAAAAAGAATGGCTCAGCAACGAACGGCAAACAGAAAACCGCGAAAACTCCCAAGGTGGCTGCAGAGCGTCAGGCGAAGACCGACACCAAGTCTGAAGCCAAGTCCGACTCGAAAGCCGACGCGAAGGTGAAAGCGCAGGCCAAGGCGAAGGCGGGGGCGAAGTCGAAGACGCAGGGGGCGGACGCGACAGCGGCCGCGCCGAAACCGCCGAAGCGGTCGCAGCGAATCAAAGCAGACGCCGGGCAAGAGCAGGCAAGCTAAGCAAAAACAGCTCAGCGAGAGCAGCGGCGGCGACGGTTGAATCGGCGCAATGAAGCTCGGCCCCGGCCGCGTGGACCTCAGCAGAAGTTGCGACTTACGGTCGTGAGCCCGCCGACCAGATGGGACATGTCAACGAGGCGCTGGGCAACGAGGTGCCGGACCTCGCCTTCGCACTGCCAGGTGCCGTACACGGCGAGGAGTGCTGCGCCTAGGGCCTCTTTTCGCTGCTTCTCGAGTAGCGACGGCCAGACGATCACGTTGACATTGCCCGTCTCGTCTTCCAAGGTCACGAACATGACGCCCTTCGCGGTGCCCGGTCGCTGCCTTACGGTAACAAGTCCACAGCCTCGCGCCAGTCGTCCGTTGCGATACGTGCGCAGCGTCGCGGCGGGCATGAGCCGGTGCTCCAGCAGGACGGGGCGCAGAAGCGAAAGCGGATGCCGGCCCAGCGTGAGTCCCGACGCGTTGTAATCGCTGACGATGTCGTCCGCTTCGGACGGCGCGCCCAGCGCTGGCGTTTCATCATCGATGCGGCTGTCGGCCAGAATGTCCCGGTCGGGGACGGCCGCGACCGATTGCCAAAGCGCTTCGCGGCGATTGCCGGCAAGCGACCGCAGGGCATTCGCCGCTGCGAGCACCTGAAGGTCCCGTCGATCAAGCTGAGCGCGGCGCGCCAGGTCACTCACGCTCGAAAACGGCTTCACGGCGCGCGCGTTCTCGATGCGCTCGGCGGCACCGTCTCGCATGCCTTTGAGTAACGATAAGCCCAGACGCACGACGGGCTTCGCGCGATCGATGCGACGCTCGAGCACCGAGTTCCAGCCGCTGATGGTGACGTCGACCGGCACGACCTCGACACCGTGACGCTTCGCATCCTGTACGAGCTGCGAGGGGGAATAAAAGCCCATCGGCTGCGAATTGAGCATCGCGGCAAGGAAGGCAGCGGGCTCGTGGCATTTGAGCCAGCTGCTGGCATACACGAGGAGGGCGAAACTCGCTGCGTGACTCTCGGGAAAGCCGTACTCGCCGAAGCCTTTGATTTGCTCGAAGATGGCTTCCGCGAACGCTTTCTCATAGCCGCGCGCCTGCATGCCGTTGACGATGCGATCGTAATACTGCTGCAGCCCGCCTTTGCGTTTCCAGGCCGCCATCGCGCGACGCAGTTGATCCGCCTCGCCCGGCGTAAAGCCCGCAGCCAGGATCGCGACCTGCATCACCTGCTCCTGAAAGATCGGCACCCCGAGCGTGCGACCCAGTGCGACTTCCAGTGCTGGACTGGGATAAGTCACCGGTTCGATCTTCTGACGCCGTCGAAGGTAAGGGTGCACGGCACCGCCCTGAATCGGCCCGGGACGCACGATCGCAACCTCAATCACCAAATCGTAGAAAGTCCGCGGCTGCATGCGCGGCAACATGCTCATCTGGGCGCGCGACTCGATCTGAAAAACACCAACCGTGTCCGCTTGCGAAATCATCTCGTACGTCTCAGCGTCTTCCGACGGGATGTCCTGCATCTCGAAGCGTTCGCCGCGCTGCTCGGAAACGATATCGAGCGTGCGGCGAATGGCCGACAACATACCGAGCGCGAGCACGTCGATCTTCAGCAGGCCAAGTGCTTCGAGGTCATCCTTGTCCCACTGAATCGCGCTGCGATCGGCCATCGCGGCGTTCTCGACGGGCACGAGCCGCGTGAGCTTGCCTCGGCTGATGACAAAGCCGCCGGAATGCTGTGACAGGTGCCGGGGGAAATTCAGGATCTCAGCGGCCAGTTTCGCCCACATCGTGATGAGCGGGTTGGTCGGATCGAGCCCCGACTCCTCGAAGCGACGCAACAGATCCTGCGAATGATCAAACCACTGATGGCTTTTGGCGACCTTGTCGACGATCTGCGGATCGATGCCGAGTGCCTTGCCGGTTTCGCGTAACGCGCCACGCGGCCGATAGGTCGAGACCGCAGCGGCAATGGCGGCGCGATCGCGGCCGTACTTGCGATAGATGTACTGGATAACCTCTTCGCGCCGCTGGTGCTCGAAGTCGACATCGATATCGGGTGGCTCGCCGCGTTCTTTCGAGATGAAGCGCTCGAACAGCATGTTGCCGCGCGACGGATCGACTTCGGTGACGCCCAGGCAATAACAAACTGCGCTGTTCGCAGCGGACCCCCGGCCCTGACACAGGATGTGCTGGCTGCGCGCGAAGCGCACGATGTCATAGACTGTGAGGAAGTACGCTTCATAGCGCATCTCGCGGATCAACTGCAACTCGTGCTCGATCTGCTGCTGAACCTCGTGTGGGATGCCGGTCGGGAAGCGCCTATGCGCACCGATATACGTCTCCTGCCGCAGATACGCCTCGTGCGTAAAGCCGTCCGGCACGAGTTCGTCGGGGTACTCGTAGCGCAGTTCATCCAGTGAGAAGGTGCAACGCTCGAGGATGTCGAGCGTTTGCGCGAGTGCGTGAGCAGGATACAGATTGGCCAGGCGCAGCCGCGAACGAAGGTGTTGCTCGGCGTTGGGCGCGAGGTCGTAGCCGCACTCCGCCACGGGCTTGCCAACGCGGATCGCCGTCATCGTGTCCTGCAGCGGCTTGCGAGAGCGCACGTGCATCACGACGTTGCCCAGTGCGACGACCGGTACGCGGTGCTGTTCGGCGATGTATTCGACGCTGCCGCGATGAATGTCATCCATCGCGCGTTGGTGGAGGATCAGGCCGCCCCACGCGCGGGCGGGAAACGTCTCGTTGAGCCATTCGAACTGCGCGGAGAGGGCGTCTTCCTTTGCGGGAAAGTCCGGCACGAGGATCGCCAGGCAGTCAGGCATGCCGCGCAGATGCGCGTGCTCTTTCTCGGGCTTGGAAAGGTCGTGCGGCGTGAGCAGGTACGAACCCTTCGCCGCCCGCATGCGACCGAGCGTGATCAGCTCGGACAGGTTGCCGTAGCCATTTCGGTTTTGTGCGAGCAGGATCAGGCCGAACGCCGGGCGCTTGTCCGCGTGAACCAGCCGAAAGTAGGAGCCGATGATCAGCGGCAGCTTTTCTTCTTTCGCCTGGACGTGCGCGCGCACGACGCCTGCAAGCGAGCATTCGTCGGTGATCGCCAGGCCGAAGTAGCCGAGCTGCGAGGCGCGCAGCACGAGTTCTTCGCCGTGGGATGCGCCGTGCAGGAACGAAAAGTTCGTGAACGCGAAAAGCTCGGCGTAGTCGGGAAGGGCCGACGAAAAGAGATCCACGGCAACACCACCGATTATCCGAACAGCCCGTGAAGAAACCAGCGGACTTCGTCGGTCTTCACGCTCGGTCGTTCACGGTAGATCCAGTAGCAGCTTTTATCGGTGGCTTGCGCGACGTAGTAGTCGCGCGTGACCAACTCGCCGTCGTGCCAGCCAGCTTCAATGCGTTCGCCCGTCGAGACGAGCTTGAGCGGCGAGCCGTAGAACGGCCGGTGATTCTTGATCATCAGCCGCACGGGCGTATGGAGCAACCACGTCGGCCGCGGAAGTTCGGCTGGGGGAGGACACGCCTTGACCGTGTCCTGGACCGGCACCCAGCTATTCGCCTGTTCGGGGCGATGGTCCGACGTCGGTGCGGGCCGCAAGACATTCTCGGCGCCCAATCGAGCGACCAGCAATTCGAGCAGGCGATTGTGATCCTGGGCGGAGCCGCCCGGATCGGGGAACAGCGAGTCGCTGGGCGGCTCAGCCGGCTGCACCTTCGATGCCGTCAGGCGCACTGCGATGACGGCCGCCTCGAGCTCGATACGCCCGAGCCGTTCCTTGAGTAGTCGCACGAGGTGCTCTTCGTGCCATGTCGGCTCGGCCAATGCGATATCGATCACCGTCGGCTCGATCGCCTGACGGCCGCGCTCGTGTTCCAGCGTGATGGTCGCCTGCGTCAGCGCGAGCTGCTGCGCGCTCAACCAGCCGCACAGTTGCACGATCAGGCGTCGCGCGGAAAACAACACCGCTTCTGCGTGCTCGACGCGGTCGGGTAGTTCGATGCGCGCGCTGAAAGACGGCGGCAGCTCCAGCCACTCGTAGAGTTCGGGCGACAGGCCGTAGGCGCGATCGAGAGAATCCAGTAAGTCCACGCCACACCTCTTTTTAAGCCCTGCACGCGGCAGGCGTCGAATATCGTTGAGCACTCGGCAACCAAGGCCGTTAAACCACTCGGCGAAAGACCGAACTTCAGGCACCACCATGAAGGGCAACTCGCCGAGCGTGCGTTCAAGCGAACTCATCTTGAGCACGCGCCGGCGACCGCGTTTTGCGAGCAACCACGCGCCTTGCCCCGTGGGCGCCACGCTCATGCGTGCGGTGACGCCGATAGCGTTCACTACCTTCCGGAACTGTCGACACACATGCGCGATGCCCCCGAAAAGCCGGAGACTCGCCGTCACGTCGACCACGATGGTCTCTTCCTCACGCACGGCGACCTGAGGCGAAAACCGCAGCAGCGCAAAGGCGACTTCGCGTTGCACGTCGAATTCGCGTGCAGGGCTTCGGTCGTACATCAGCGCGTCGGCCGCGAGTGTCGTGACGCCACCGCGCTTCATGCCCACCCTCACGCCTGCGTCTCTTGCTGCCTGATCGAGCACAATCACCTTGTCGCGTTCCAGCACCACACAGCCGTGTTCAGTCGGAGATGACCATCTCGGACGGAACACCTCCAGCGAGAGCCGGGGCAGGAAGATGGCGACGAACACGGCCATGGGCGCTGAGCAGAATCGGTGAGGGTTGAAGGTGGATGGACAGTGGATCGGTTCGGGTGGGCCCTCGTCGCTTGATCACATCGACGACGATGCCGCCGTCGGCGGGCCGCACACCCAGCCGTAAAGCGGCAGGCGACGAATCCTGGGCGGCGGCAAGCGGACGGATCAGAATCAGCAGGGTTTCCGTCGCTTGCGCCGCCAAATGCAGCCGCCGTAAGGCCTCGGACCGAATGTGCTGTTGCCAGAAGAGCAGCGCACCGCAACTTCGGGCGTTCAGCACGCGCTCGGCGCACCAGAGTGCGTCCGCCGTTTTGGGCGCACGCAGCATCATCAGCTTGTCGAGCGGCAGGCCCAGATACGAAAAGGCCAGACTGTTCGGCACGTGCGGCGCCTGCAAGAGCGCGACCGGCCGCTTGCTAGCGGCCACGAGCGCGGGCTTGAGCAGTCGCATCTCGCCGATCCCCGGCTGCTGCACCAGCAGTTCGACCAAGGCGCCGACAGGCCAGCCGCCGCCGGGCAGTTCCGCCGACAGGGCGGCGTAGCCGGTGTCGATGGTCTTGCCGTACGCACGCGCGAGCTGATTCCCCCTCCAAAGATCCGGGTGAATCGACTCGATGTGTTGAGGCAGAGCGGCCATGGCAAGAGGGGCTAGCGGGAATACTGTATAAATGTACAGTGGTATCTTAGCTCAAAAAGTGAAGCAGTGAATTGCTCCCTTTTAACTGGCTGCAGAAAAGCCTGAACGATATGCTTGTGAGACATCCGATGCCGGAGTTCGCCGACTTCGTCGTCCAACTGCGCGAGGCGTTCGGCGACGCGACGCTCGACGAGGCGGTCGCTCGCGGCAAGGCGTCAGAGCCCACCTTCTTCGCGCGGGAGAACGGCCGGACAGGCGGGACGAACCCGCTGGAAGACTTCAACTACTGGCAGGTCGACGCAATCGTGCGCGACCGCCATGACTGCGCGGGGTGCGATGGTTCGTGCGTCGGGACGGGACTGTGCTGCAGCGAGCACGGTCGATCCGCCGTTGAAAGTCGGGAGCGCGTCCGCACCTGCAGGTAGTTGGCACTGAGGTGGTGCGCAGTTGGCATGAAGTTGGCAATGAAGTGGCGAGTACGTGGGGAGCCGGGAACGAGATGAACATGCCTGATATTGATGAACTGAAAGGCGCGCGAGCAGATTTGCTCTGCTTTTTGGTGGCGACCGTTGCCGCTTCGTACGCGCTGACGCAGGAATGGCGCGTGGACCATGTGGTCGAGAGCAGCCGCATCTGGCTCAAGCGCAATTTTGTCACCGTGCAATGGCTCGAGCGCGTACGCATCGGCCAACTTGCCCTCAAGATCGCTCGGCGTGACCTCAAAGGAGCGGGCATCGCCGTGCGCCAGTCGGATGTGCAGGCGCTCTTCACTGGCGACATGGGCCTGAACCATGCGAGCACGGTGGTGCAAAAGATGATGAGGCTGTGCCGCGAGGCCACGGGCACGGCAACATAAACCGATCGAAAATCGAAAGGGGGGCGGCAGTGTGCTACTCGGCGCAGATTCAGGCTGACTATCGGCGATACGTGAAGATGTTCGGCGCGCAGATGGACATTCGTGAGTTCGCGCGCCTGTTCTGGGAGCGCGCCGAAGGCAGCAAGGCGAAGATCCCGAGGGCGATGGAAGACGCCTTCCGAGAGCCTCAGACCGATGACGAGCGCCAGGTCAAGACTTTCATTGATCGGTATAACGCCGAACAGGCGACCAGGGTCGAGCAGGATCTTTTCAAGCAGCGCACGCGACTGGCCGATGCCGAGCGGACGCTGCAGACGAAGACGACTAAAGCGGCGACCGAAAGCAAGCGCATTGCAACGGACAAGATCGATGCAGCACTACGGCGCTTGGCCGACTTCGGTCGAACTGAACAAGAGCCGCGGGACTCACGCATCTTTCCGGGTTACTACGCCCCCGTGCTGGTGGTCGAAGATGGGCAATATGTCATCAAGCCGATGCGCTACCAGTGTCGCATCGCGGGGAAGCCTGCGAATTACGATGTCAAGTACCCCGGGACATATAACGCGCGGCGCGATAGTCTCGAGAAATTCTGGAAACCGTGCTTTGGCTATACGCATGGCCTATTGTTGGTCGATGTCTTCTATGAGAACGTCGCGAGGGCAAAGTGCGAGAACACGCTGTTCGAAACGCATGAGGGACCGCAGGCACCCGGCGAAAACGTCGTCCTGGAGTTTCGCCCCAACAACGGTCAGCTGCTGATGGTGGCGTGTCTCTGGTCCAAGTGGACGGCTCCCGGTCAGCCGGATCTCCTATCGTTTGCCGCCATCACCGACGAGCCGCCTGCCGAAGTGGAAGCAGCAGGGCACGACCGTTGCATCGTGCCAATCAAGCCCGAGAACGTCGAGGCATGGTTGAATCCCGATCCGTCGAATCTCGATGCACTGTGCAGGATTTTGGATGACCGCGACCGTCCGTACTACGAACACCGACTTGCCGCATGACATTGGCAGCTTATTGATGGTTTATGAAAGGGGAGCGTGCAGCATCATCGGAGCAAGCAAAACCTAACCCTCCCACGGTCGATTGAAAGCGGAAACGGACGAACCATTGAAAATTTGCGACAAAAAGTGCGCCGAAAGATGACGACGTTCTCACTTTGATCGTTTCAATCACGCTGCCTTTCACAGTCAGTGCTGTTCGACCTTGAAAGGTGGGAGTGGCAGGGTTTGCCCATCGACGAAAGCAAACGCGCAGCGAATGGCAAATCGATATGCACCGTCTTTGCTCGCGAACACGCCAAGATCGCCCAGGGAGGTTGTTTCCCCGTCCTCTTCGAGAATCGATGCGCGGGCAACGAACGCGCGACCGACGCGTGTGACGGATGGCCGAATGGCCGCACCGTGATGATAAAAAATCATCGTTCATGTCCCCTTTATGTCGAGCGAGTAAAGCCAGAATAGCGCGAAAAAATTAACTGAATGTGAAGACGCCTCTCTTGAATGGGCACTTAATTTCATCCGCGAACGACGGCATGACGCTGGCAGGCGCCCACGGTCGCGTATTCATCACATTGGGCAGTCGGACATTCCCCGATATTAGAAAAACGAGCGGAATTTTCTATACTTGCTGCTTCAAAGCTCTGAGGACACGCTATGTGGCAGGCGCAATGGCAGCAGGTGTCGGCTCTTTTGACGCAGTTTCAATGGCCCAACTGGCTCGCGATCGCCGGCACATCGAGTGCCATTAGCGCGATCGTCGTGCTGGCGATGCAAGGATTGAAGGAACGCATCATCGCTCGACGCGAACGACGCGACGCGGCTCTGGAGGTTGCTATATCGCTCGAAGGGTACGCGCGAGTGTGCAGAGCCATGATGCACCGTGCGGAGTGGGCCGGCGACGAAGCGACCCGCTCCGGAAATCGCGAAGCTGCGCAAAGTGCAATGCTGCCGGCGTTTGTCTACCCCGAACAGATCCAGTGGCGGCGACTCAGCCACCGCGTCGTGTCCGATTTGCGCGACTTTCCAGCCAGGATCCACGCCTGCCGCGAAGACCTAAGGTCGTTCTGGGAGTTTAGCGATCCTGTCGCATTTTGCGAGGAAGTAAGTCTCGAGAGCGCGAAAGCGGCAAGAGATGCGCTGACGCTGGCTCGCGAAACGAGAAAGAAACACGGGTGTGTGCCCTGGCGGCCGGGGGCGAAGCATGCCGATCTAAGCCGTGAGCTGTTGACGTTGATCGCTCGCGCCGAAGAAAAGCGCTTAGAGAGCGTCAAGCAGCGCACCAGCGTGGCCGTCCGCACCGGAGAGTCGGCCACGTTATTTGGATCGGAGCCAGGAAACCCTCGCGTCGCTTAATAGGCAGGGCTGTCATCGACAGAGAGATCGCCGTCATGCCTGTTTCCAAGAAGAGGAAGTCGCCCAAGAAGCCGGGGCGTTTGCAGTCAAAGAAGTTTCTCCTTCCGATGCCTCGGGAGGATGCGGACGCCTTGTGTCTTCAGTCGCGCCTCGCGCTCCAGGCCGCACGCGGGCAACGCGCCGCGCGACAGGAAACGATCGTGCTCGCCCAGACTGCCCTGCTCACGAGTTTCCTGACCGAGTCTGGGGATGGCCTGCTCGACTTGCCGTTTGCCCGTCGGGTGGAAGAGGCGGTGCTTGCGATGCTCGATGCTGGAGAAAAGAGAGCGACCGGTGGGACTTCGGCGACTCGCTCGTCGAGTCGCTCACCGCCGTTGTCAACGAACACGACCGACAGTTGCGAGAAGTACGCTTCGGCGCAATCGTGGCTGCGAACGAACGGCTGGACCGAATGGTGGCCTCGGTCCGCGTGCAGGGTTAGATTCAGCAGCGTTCGCGCAGTTACTTGTCGGGCGGCAGCGGGAAACGGCAGCCGTGCTCGTCCATACCCGCAGGTTCATTGAAAGACGGGTCCTCGCCTTCATCATCCTCGCCGGTCAATGGGCGCGGCCAAGGCCACGCCTCCGGCGCCCATGGGGGAATCTCGTGCACGACTTTGAACTCGTAGTCAGCAGGCGATTCCCAAATGTCGTCAAAGGTTTCGTCGAGAATCTGCTTGAGATAGACGCAGTCGTCGACGCTCATAGGTGTTATGGCGCGCGCTGGAATAGGTTCGGCGTCGCGTGCTATTCGAGGTGAGACGATGAAGTTCGTCGCGCGCCAGACGGGAAGAATGGTGTCTTGAGCAGTGCGCGACGGAACGGGCAGCCAGACGGGGAAGTGTCGCGCATACGGCCGCCCATGTGAAACGGCCCCGGCGCGATGAACGCCGGGGCCGAAGGTCAGAACGGATCGTCCAGTGGATCCTCGTCGAGCGGCGGAACGCCGTCGGGCGGACGATAGCGGCGTGCCTGCTTGCCGTATTCCCAGTCGAACCAGTGGTAGAGGTCGGCGAGCATGAGCCGGATGAGGTAGGCCGCTTCATCGGTGAGCTCGGGACGGCAGGGCGTCGTGTTTCGGGTAAAGATGAACATGGTGTATCTCGCGATTGAAGAATGACGGATTAGAGATCGCGTTTAACGCATTTCCTCGATGGCCTGCTGCAACAGCTCGTCGGGGAGATGGTTGAGTCCGCGGGGGACTGCGAGCTGCATGGCAATACGCAAGATGCGCCCGGCCTGCCGGGGTAGTCCGCGCGAGGCCTGACGCAGCAGTTCGAGCCCGGAATCGGACAGCAGCGTATGGGTACAGCCGGCGGCCTTAAGCGCGTGTGTGATGAGTTGTGCAAAGCGTTCGCGCTCGATCACAGGCTGCAATTGCACGCGCGCCTGGACGCGGCTGTAGAGCGCGGCGTAAGGTGTGCGTTCGAGCATGCTGGCCAGCGGCGGATGACCGACCAGCCACACGGTGAT
>NZ_FCOF02000047.1 GCF_001544755.2 Caballeronia catudaia
TCATTTCATTCCAGGCGGCTGCGGAAGAAATCCGGTGTGCTCATCGGCGCTTCTCACTCCCAGAAGATAGGCCAATTTCATATTGAAACTGGGAGTTTCGCAACCCTTTATCTGCACCTATTCGCACGCGGTGCTTGGCTTCGCGCGATTCTGCAAGACCGACTAAGTAGGTGATATTAAAAAATTCCTTCAAGGTTTCACAGAGGATTTCTACCGCTCTTATTTGAGGCGGAGTTGGCTTGTCGTGACGCGTGACAACTTGATCAGTTGCAATGTCCTTCAGATTTTTTACTTTATCGACGAAGGACAGCCCTTTATATTCTTGCTCGTATGCCTCGCCCGCCTGAACGAAATCCGACAAGAAAACGACCCCGATTTTCCCCGTGTTGCCTTTATCTATGTGCTCGCCGATAAATCTGATATCACGAGCCTCATAAATCTCACCTTGGCATGAAACAGCATAGTGGTATCCCGCATCATCAAATGGCGGGCTTCTACCCATATCCTCTGCTTGCAGGCGCTGCATTTCATCAATGGAAGGCGCGCCACAGGAATAACTGCGACCGGCGTGGTGCAGGACGATATCACTGTAATCCCACTGACTTTCCCGCAAGGTTCCTCTCGGCGGCTTTGCATGCCAATCCGATCGTTCAATCAGCTTGTAGCCCTCTCTTGACAGAGCATTAATAATCGCCTTCCGAATCGCGGCACGATTATTCACAGAGATGGTTATCGCATCATCCTTACGACTTCCCACCGCCGAACAACTCGACGTCCAATGTTCGATCTTGTAATCCATGTCCATATGCTTAGGCTGCTCTTCCGGGATTAAGTTGGCGTTTGGGTGTTGAGAAAGTGACGTGCATATCGACGGTGCTCACCTTATCTGTTTCGATTTTTGCATTGCCGTTGGCGTCCGTTTTACCGGTTTGTTCGACACTCACTACGCGCGCAACATAATCTTGATTCCGCAGCGGCTCCCCAGTCACGCTGTCCTGCACATAGAACCAACTCGTATGCTTGCCCTCACTGCCCGCCTGTTTGGCAGGCTCTGTGGTTGCCGCCGAGTTGCCCGAATTGGCTGCACTTCGGGACTTGATGACTCCAAGGCTCTCGGCCATGTCGTCGTACCAAGCTTCTCCAGCAAGCGTGGCGAAGATGCGCGGATGCTCTGAGCAACCGCACACGACTACGTCGTCATGCGCTGCAATCTCGCTAATGAAGAAATTCATACGACGCGGCCCGCCATCCTTGGCGATGTATCCGATCGTTTTACAGACGGGGCAGTAAGCCGCACCGCCTATAAGCGCGGCCTGATGCCCGTGAACGAGAAATTGCGGTCCTTCGTAAGAGCAAACCTCTCCGTCGTTATCGAGCTTGTCTCCGACGACGGCAATTCGACGCATCATAGGCGGCCTCCGCCATCTGATTCGTTATGCTTGATTTTTGGCATCTATCTCGGCTCCTTCATGGGAATGCTCACCGGATCGGTGAGAGGTCAGCATACGAAGGGTGCGGAAACACGCAACCGAATACCAATAGACAGGCATCGAAATCGACAAATTTTCACGCTACCGTAGAATCCAATGTACGGGAGGTCTGTCATATCCTGCGAAGTCCAGCGCGTGGTTGTGCTAGGGCAGGATTTGCAGCCTGTAGACGTATTAACCCGCACGCTCGCGCAATGCGAGCGAAGCGTTAGACCCGTAAAGGGCCGATCGCAAGGAATGCGACGAAGCCAATACGTCGGTATTCGCGAGGAGCACGACGCCGCGAGCGGCCCTTTACGGGGCAACCCTTGACTAAAAAATTCAATCTTGGGGAACGCCCGAAATCGGCCGTATTGTGGCGTCGCGCGTCGCTTGTTTGGAGCGGCCAAACGGCGCGCCGCGCCCCTTGCACTAAAGCCGATTTCGGGCGTTCGCATGCACGTTTTTATACGTGAACAGACCCTAACGCCCCGAACGTGAAGCATCGCGGGCATCGCCGTCGATAAAGGAATGTTCAGGCCGCCTGCTTCGCCGACGGCAGCCGCGACACGAGCCGCAGCGACACCGTCAGCCCTTCGAGCTGATAGTGCGGACGCAGAAAGAATTGCGACGTGTAGTAGCCCGGCGCGCCCGGCACTTCCTGCACCTTGACTTCGGCGGCGGCGAGCGGCTTCTGCGCCTTCGTGTGCTCGGACGAGTTGGCCGGATCGCCGTCGACATACTGGGTGATCCACTTGTTCAGCCAGATTTCCATGTCGGAGCGTTCCTTGAACGTGCCGATCTTGTCGCGCACGATGCACTTCAGATAATGCGCGAAGCGGTTGCACGCGAACAGATACGGCAGGCGCGCGGCGAGCGCGGCGTTGGCGGTGGCGTCCGGGTCTTCGTACTCGAACGGCTTTTGCAGCGACTGCGCGCCGATGAACGCCGCGAAATCCGAGTTCTTGCGATGAATCAGCGGCATGAAGCCGTTCTTCGCGAGCTCCGCTTCACGCCGGTCGGAAATGGCGATCTCGGTGGGGCATTTCATGTCGACGCCGCCGTCGTCGGTCGGAAAGCTGTGCACCGGCAAGCCTTCGACCGCGCCGCCCGATTCCACGCCGCGAATCCGCGAGCACCAGCTATAGAGCTTGAACGAACGGTTGATGTTCACGGCCATCGCATACGCGGAGTTCGCCCACGTGTACCTGGTGTGATCGGCGGAGCCGGTGTCTTCCTCGAAGTCGAATTCATCGACGGGCTCGGTTTTCGCGCCGTACGGCACGCGCGCGAGAAAACGCGGCATCGCGAGTCCGACGTAGCGCGAATCTTCCGACGCGCGCAGCGAACGCCAGCTCGCATATTCTGGTGTCCCGAATATTTTGGTGAGATCGCGCGGATTCGCGAGTTCCTGCCACGAATCCATTTGCAACAGGCTCGGATCGGCGGCCGCGATGAACGGCGCGTGCGCCGCGGCGGAAATCTTCGACATCTCGCCGAGCAGTTCGACATCCGGCGGCGTCTGATTGAAGTAGTAGTCGCCGACGAACGCGCCGAACGGTTCGCCGCCCAACTGGCCGTACTCGTGCTCGTAAATCTGCTTGAAGAGCGGGCTCTGGTCCCACGCGATGCCCTTGAACCGCTTCAACGTCTTGCCGAGATCCTTCTTCGAGATGTTCATCACGCGAATCTTGAGCATCTCGTCGGTTTCGGTGTTGTTGATGAGATAGTGCAGGCCCCGCCACGAGCCTTCGAGCTTCTGGAAGTCCGGATGATGCATGACTTCGTTGACCTGCTCGGTGAGCTTCGCGTCGATCTCGGCGATCATCGCCTGAATGGAGCGGATCGCGTCGCCGGAAATGATCTGGGTCTGCGAGAGCGCCTGCTGCGCAAGCGTCTGCACGGCCGTCTGCACGGCGGTGCGGGCTTCGTCGCTCTTCGGGCGGAACTCGCGATTCAGAAGCGCGGACAGCGCGTCGCCTTCGAGCGTCGCGCCTTGCATGGCGGAATGCGCGTCGGCTTGCGACTGGGGCGATGAGGATTGCGGAATATCGGACATGGTCGTTTCCTTTTCGGCACTCATTCGGCGGCGGCGGGCGCGGCGGCGCCGTCGGCGGCGGGCGGCGTGACCGTGGCGAGCGTCTTGAGCAGCGCGGGATCGTCGAGCACGCGCGCGATCAATTCTTCGGCGCCGTTCTTGCCGTCCATGAAGATGACGAGATTGGCGAGCTGCGTGCGCGCTTCGAGCAGTTTCGCGAGCGCATCGACCTTGCGCGCGACGGCCGCGGGCGAGAAATCGTCCATCGTCTCGAACGTGATATCGACGCTGAGATTGCCGTCGCCCGTCAGCTTGTTGGGCACCTGAAACGCGACGCGCGGATGCATCGCCTTCATGCGGCTGTCGAAATTGTCGATGTCGATTTCCTGGAACTTGCGCTGATCGACGGGCGGCAGCGCTTCGGCGGGCTTGCCGGAGAGATCGGCCATGACGCCCATCACGAACGGAAGCTGAATTTTCTTTTCGCTGCCGTAGGTTTCGACGTCGTATTCGATCTGCACGCGCGGCGCGCGATTGCGGCCGATGAATTTCTGACTGCTGGTTGCCATGACGTCTCCTTCGCGTGAGCGTGAGCCACGCTTTGAAGACGATTCAGCCGCGCGTGGATTTAAAGGGCAGCGCTGCGTTGCGTCTGGAATTCACTCCGGCCGCGTGCCCGCGATCAGATGAATCTGCGCGAGGCTGTCGGGCGCGAGATCCTGCATCACCGCAAGAAAATCCTTGCCCATCAGCCCGCGCGCGCGGCGGATCAGGAGCGGCGCGGGATTCGTCGGCTCGGTCCGCTCGAGAAACGCGCACACGGCATCGAGCGCGGCGAGCGCATCTTCGCGCGTCGCGATCTCGCCGGGACGCGCAATCGCGCGATGTGGCGGCGGCGCATCGGCCGGTTTCGCGGCTTCGGCCGTTTGCTCGCCCGACGCCGGCGCAAGCGCGCGAAACTGCGCGGCGACATAGCGCGCGGTCATCGTCAGCGCGGTCATCGAGGGCGCGCGCTGTTCACCGAGCTTGTCCGTCACGCAAGCCGCGAGCGCCTGGACGGCGCTCTGCAAGTCGATGCCATCGGCGAGAAGGCCAGGCTCTTGCGCGATGGCGTCCGCGAGCATGCCTTCGACGCGCGGCAACGTCGCGGCCGCCGCGCCCTCCTGCGCCGCGAGCCGGCCTTGCGCGACGAGCATGTCGCGCACCGTCAGCCGCTCGCCATGCACGCGGCACACTTCGCATTCGCGCAGATCGTGCAGCAGCGTTTCCGCTTCGGCGAACGGCGTGTAGGCGTCGGCGAGCGGCGCCAGCGCGTTGATGCGCAACGCGGCGTCGCTGCCGTCGCTGCCTTCGTTATCGTTATCGTTATCGTCGGGATCGGCCAGCGGATAGAGGCCATCCCAATATCGTTCGACGAGCCCCGTCAGCAAGCGCACGCCCGCGAGAAATCCCGCCAGTCCGTGCACATGCGCCGCCGCGCGCGTCCACGCGATCGCGATGCGCACGTCCTTCGAACGCGCGAGCAGCGCCTGCCCCTGCTCCAGCACGTCGCTCCACGGCGGCGGCTCGGCGGGCGTGTCGAACTGGCGCTGCGGCATGCCGCGCGCGAGCGCCTCGAATTCGAGATACGCGCCGTCGTATTCCAGATCGATGCCCGCGGGCGGCATCGCTTCGGTCGGCGCAAGCAGCGGTTCGACGTCGATCATCGCGGCTCCGCTCAGAATTCGCCGCAGCCGTGCTGCCCGTTCACGACGAGGCAGTTGTTCAGATTCGGCCGCGAGCGCACGCGCTTCCATTCCGCCGCGAGCGTGTCGGCTTCGCCTTCGGACTGCTGCAGCGCGAGTATCGGCTCGTTCGTGCCGACGCAAATGTTCACCGCGCCGGTATTGCTCTCGTAGACGAAAGTCTGCTCCTGCGCCGTGAACAGCGGCTGCAAGCCCGTTCGATTGAAGACCGCGCCCTGAAGCTCGAGCGGCGTGACCGTCAGCGTCCCCGGCACGACGACGATGTTGTAGCCGACCTGCGACGAGAACGTGCCGTCGATCGAATACGCGCCCGCCAGCGATGTCGCCGTCGCGGACGAACCGGGCGGACGCGTGACGAGGATCGCCGAGCCCGCCTGGTCGCCGCCGAGCAGCCCGCCGATATCGAAGCCGAACGGCGCGTTCGGCGAACCTTCGCCGCGCGTCTGATCGCCGATGGTGATCGTCGCCGTCGGCCGCTCCGCGTAGATGAAGTGATTGCCGTCCGCCGGCACGACGTTCTGCGACGGCTGCCCGTTCCAGCCACACACGCCGCCATAGAGACAGCCGTAGAAGTTCGGCAGCGCGCCGCCCGGATCGATGCCGTTGCGGTTCTCGCGGCCGTCGCGCGCCAAGGCCCATACGCGCCACGCGTTGCCCGCGGCGAGCGTGCCGCCCGATTCGTTATCGAAAACGGCGTTCTGCATCACGAGGTCGATGCTGCCGCCCGCGCTCAAGTGCGCCGGCGCTCCCGGCGTGCCGAGCGCGATCGCGCCGTTCTGTGAAATCGCGGTCAGATTGCCGGTCACGAACGGCCGCGTGCCGCCGAGGGTCGTGAGCGCGCCCGTCGCCCCGTCGAGGCCGTTCGCGCTCGCCGTGTCGATCGTGAAGCCGCCCGGCGTCGAAAATTTCACGTCGCGCGCACCGGAAAGCGCGAGCGTTTTGACGTCGTTGCCCGCGTCGGCGAGATCGAAATCGCCGCCGCCCGTGAGCAAGAGCGTTTGCGCCTGAACGCCGCCCGGATCGGTCACGGACCCCGCCGACGCCAGCGCGAGCGTCTTGGCGGGCAACGCGAGCCCCGACGGCAGATCGATGCCCGCGCTGCCCGCGCCGGTGCTCTGGAGCGTGAGGCTCGTCGCGACGGCGGGCCGCGCGGCGCAACCGGCGCCACCCGCGCACGGTCCTTCGACGACGATGCGCCCGGATTGCGTCGACGAACCGAGCACGAGCGTCTGAATGCCGGTCGAGAAGGTTCGATACGTGGCGGCGTCGATGGACAGGCCGTGCGTCGCGGCTGCGCCAAACAGCGTGATCGGCACGGCGTTGGCCTGCGCGACGCCGAACGTCGCCGGATCGACGGTCGCCGGCGACACGAACACCGAGCCGCCGGGCGTCGAAATCGATCCCGGCCCGCTGCGTCCGACGAGACTCGTGGCCGTTGCGTCGTTCGACGCGCGCAGCGTGATCCTGCCTTGCGAGCCGGTCGTGATCGAAAACGGTCCGGTCACACGTCCCGCATTGACCGGCAGCGGCACCGCGCCATACGCGATGCCCGCGTCGGCCGTGGTGGTCGAACCTGCGATCGATACCGCGCCGCCTGGCGCGCTCGCGTCGATCGAGCCGTGCAGCAGCGCCACGCCGAAAGCAGGCGAGGACGGCTCTGCGCCTGCACCAGCGCCCACGTTCGCGCCGCGAATGTCGATGGCGCCGCCCGCGCTCGTGATCGTCGATCCATCGAGTAGCGCGACGCCTGCCGAGCCCGCCCCGCTGCCCGTGCCATACACGTCGATGCCGCCCGCGCCGTTCGCCAGCCGCGACGCGTTGCGCAGCACGACGCCATCGCCGGGATTGACCGCCGGGTTCAGGCTTTGCCCCATCAGTTCGATGCGCCCGCTGCCGCTCGCAATCGACGCGCCGTCCAGCTCGACGCCGAACGGTGCGATTGCGAGCGGTCCGGCTCCGTCCCCGTTGCCGGGAATCGGCGGCTGCGCGACGCCGTGGATCGTCACGACGCCGCCCGTGGCGGCGGGCGCACCGGCCGGCGCGCCGATGCGCGTGTCGATGTCGGCGAGGCGCAGCGTCACCGACGCGCCGTCGAAGCCCGTCGCGCCGCCGCCCTGCGTGCCGAGCGTCACGTTGCCGCCGTTGGTCTGGATCGCGATGCGCGACCCGCCCGCACCGCCCACGATCACCTGCTTCACCGCGTCCGCGACGATATTCAGCGGCGCCGATACCGACGCGATGCCGTAGCCGATCGACACTGTATCGGCGGCGCGCATCGTGAGCGTGGTCCCGCGCGTGGCGACGCTTTGCATCGGCATGGCGGTCGTGATCGTGCCGGCGCCCGCGTTGCCGTTCGCGCTCGACGTCAGCGTGAGATCGCCCGTCAGCGTCGACGCCCCGCCTACGGTCGTAACCGGCGCGAGCGCGTTGCCGCGCGCGTTGAATACGTTGCCGGCGAGCGGTGCGACGACGAGCCGCCCGAGACCTGTCACGGACGTGTCGCCGGTGCCGGCGAACGAGACCTGTCCGATCGCGTTCGCCGGGCTCGTCAGCGCGAAGCGGCCCGGTCCGGCGAGCAGCAACTGGTTCGTCTGGATGCCGGCCGCGCCTTCGCTGATCGTGCCCGCGGAATCGAGCGTCAGCCGGTTCATGCCCGAAGCGCCCGACAACGCGATGCCCTGGCTGCCCGCGCCTGCGTTCGCAATCGACAGTTCGCCGCTGATGCCTGGCAGCACGCTCGCGCATCCCGCAGCGGCGCAAACGGCGCCGAGCGCGATGCGCCCCGTGTGGCTCGCCGAGCCGATGTACGTATTGGCGACGCCCGCGGCGAAGCGCCCGCCGAACGCGGCATCGAGGGTATATCCCGGCCCCGACACGCCGGGAACGCCGATGTTGATCGGCGCGGCGTCGGCGGCGGCGACGGCGAACGACGCACCCGGCGTCACCACGCCCGGCGCGAGCACGAGCGTGCCGGCGGGGACGCCGAGCGCCGTATTGCCGCCGACCTGAATCGACGACGTCGCCGGACTGAGGTTCGATGCGCGCAAGCTGAGCGTGCGCGTCGCGGTCACGCTCGAATTCTCGATATCGAGCCCGTGCGCCGCCGATGTGCCGGACACCGAGCCGGCGAGCGTCACGTCCGAGCCGTTGAGGAGCGCATTGGCGATGCTCACGCCCGCCGCGCCCGGTCCGCCGGGCACGGGCGCGCCGTTGGTCGTGCCGAGAATGGTCAGCGGCGGCGTGAACGCGGGGCCGACGTCCGCGTTGAAAAACACCGTTCGCGCGGTTCCGGCCGGGACGTCGTTGCCGATCGCCACGCCCGAGTAGCCGTTGCCGCTGCCTTCGATCCGAATGCCCGGCGTGCCGGAACTCAGCGTCAACGTGCCTTCCGCCGCCGACAGAATCGTCACGCCCGCGCCGAGCGGCCCTTGCAGCGCGGCGAGGCCGCGTATCGCGATGGCTCCGGACGCGTCGATCGGCGTCTGGCTCATCGCGACGCCGTCGGCGCGTGCGCTCGCGCCCGAGGCGAGCGACGTGCCGTCGATGGTCACGCCGCCCTCGTCCGACGAGAAGCTGCCGAATCGCGTCCGTACGCCGCCCGCGCCGCCGCTGCCGTG
Source organism: Caballeronia catudaia (assembly GCF_001544755.2). Taxonomy (GTDB): domain Bacteria; phylum Pseudomonadota; class Gammaproteobacteria; order Burkholderiales; family Burkholderiaceae; genus Caballeronia; species Caballeronia catudaia. The sequence goes on from NZ_FCOF02000047.1 coordinate 8,870, forward strand.
CACGGTCACCGAGCCGGTGTTCGATTCGGCGCCCGTATTCGTCAGCGCGACGCCCACGCCCGCCGCCGACGTCCCGTTGATCGTCAGGTCGCCGAGCGAGGACAGGCTGATCGTGTCCATCGACACGCCGCCCGCCGTGCCCGTGCCGCTGATCGCGAGCGGACCGGCCGACACGTTCACGATGCTCGGCCCCGCGCCTCCGATCATGCTCACGCCCACGCCCGCCGACGCCGTGCCGCTGACCGACACGCCGCTGAGCGCCGTGACGTCGGTCGCGTTCAGGACCACGCCGCCGCTCGTGCCGCGGCCGGTGAGCGTGACCGCGCCGTTCGTCGATTCGAGCGCGGCGCCGGTGGCCGCGCCGATATCGACGCCCCGCCCCGCCGACGCCGTCCCGTCGATCGCGATGTTTCCCGCCGTCGAGACAGTCACTGCGCCGAGCGACACGCCGCCCGCCGTGCCGATGCCCGTCAGCGTGACCGCGCCCGTGGTCGCCGCGATCTCGGAGTTGCCGCCGATCGCGACACCCACGCCTGCGCGGCCCGCGGCCGGGTTCGTCGCCGGTCCGTTGCCGTTGATCGTGATTGCGCCGCTCTGGGCGGCGGCATCCGGCACGACCGTCTGCAACGCGAGGTTTGGCGGCGCAACCACCGTGCGTGGGCTCAAATCCAGCAGCGCCGCGCGAACTCCGATGACGGCCGGGGGCGGCGGGGGCGGCGGCGTGAAGCTCATCGCGCGCGAATCGACGATTGCGTTGGCGAGCACGACGGCCGGCGCGATGCCGTTCGCCTGCTGCGGCACACCGATCGTAATGAATCCGCCGTTGCTGAAGATGTTCATCGGCAAAGCCGGCGTGCCGCCGAGGGAAATGATCGCGGTGCCGTCCGTCAGCCCGGCCGTATTGGCGTTGAGCACGACGTTGAGCGGCCCCGTCTTCGCGGCCGCACTGGTGTCCGAGAACGCGACGATCTCCGCCGTGGCGGTGGCGCCGGGGGCACGCTGCGCGATGATCGATCCTGCGGCGTTCAGCGTGAGCGTCGCGCTGCTGCCGGATGTCTTCGCGATCGGCCCTTCCAGCGTGATATTGCCCGGCTGCGCGCCCGAAGTGCCCGTGCTGACGGTCACGTTGACGCCGCCGTTCAACTGGGCGTTGATCGCCTGCGACCAGATGCGCGTATCGTCGGCCGTCGCGGTGAAGTCGACGGTGGGATTTCCGTCGGCCCTGATGTTGCTGATGATCACGTTGAACGGGTCCAGCAGCCACGTTCCGCCCGCGCCGTGTGGCGCGCTTGCGTCGATGTTGTCGCCCGGCACGTCGAGATGAAGCGCCGATGTCTCGATCAGCCCGCCATTGCCGCCGTTCGCGCCGCCTCGCGCCGTCACCTTTCCGTGGACGCGCGCGGCCTGCGTGCCGAAGAACACGACGTTGCCGCCATCGCCGTGCACGAGCGCATCGGCTCTCGCCTGCGCGCCCGCTCCCATCCAGACGGCGTCCGCATTACGAATATCGCTTTCCTTGCCCGCCGCGCCGCCGCCCACGCGCACGCGCCCGCCGCCCTGCGCGCCGCTCGCGTCGATGCGCGCGCCGTCGTTCACCGCGACGTGAAAGCCCGTCACGTCGATATGCCCGCCCGTGCCGGAGCCGGGCGCGGTCGCGTCGAGCGTGCCGCCGATTTCCGTCACGCCGGTCGCGCCGCCATCGAGCACGATGCGCCCGTTGCGCGTCTCGATACTTCTCGCGCGCACCGTGCCGGTCTGGTTGAGCACGCTCGCCGTGGCTGCGTCGGCGGCGCGCACCGACATCACGATCTGCCCGTCGTCGGCCTGGACCGTGCCCGAGTTGCTGATGAGCGCGTTCGCGACATCCTTGTTCACCTTCAGCATCGTGAGGCCGTCGCCGGCGAAATCGAGTGTGATGTCGCTGCCCGCGCCGATCGCGATCTTGCCGAGCGTCGCGCTTACGTAGCCGCTGTTGTCGACCTGCGCGCCCAGCAGCGCGACCGCGCCGCCCGGCGACGCCGCGATGTTCGCGCCTTTTTCGATCGACACCTTCGCGTTCGGCGCCCCGTTCTGATTGAAGTGATACTTCCCGGCGAGGAATTCGTCGTTCGTGATGCCGAGCGTCGACGCGACGAGCGATCCCACATTCACCGACGCGCCGGGCGCGAACACCACGCCCGCCGGATTCACGAGAAACACTCGGCCGTTGGCGTTGAGCTGCCCCGCGATGCGGCTCGCGTCGCTGCCGACCACGCGGTTGAGCAGCACCGCCTGCGCCGACGGCTGCGAAATATCCACGCGCTCGTTGCCCGCGATCGAGAACCCGTTCCAGTTGACGATGCCTTTTTGCGAGCCCTGATTGATCGTCATCGAACTCGTGTTCGGCCGGTTGATCGTGACGTTGCCGCTCTGAACCTGCTCGCCGACGGGCAGCGCGAACGCGCCCGGCGCCGCGACGAAAACGAGCAGCGGCAAAAGCGCGGTCGCCTTGAGATCGGCGCCCGCGTGACGCGCCGCGCGCCTCGCGAAACGGCGGATCGCGCGATCCCACGCCCGGCGATGCTTGCGGGTCCGAAGGCAGGTGCTGTCGCTCATGGCGAACTCCTTTGATTGCCGATCCGCTTGCGCTAGAACGATTTGGAAACCTGGACGTACACGCGCGGAACCTTGTCGTCGCCGGTCGTGTCCGGGCCGGTCGTGCGCCAGGCGACGCTCGCATCGACGGTGATGCCGTACGGCCCCGTCCAGAACGCGCCGATGCCCGCGCCGCTGCGCGTGACGGTGTTCGCGCCTTGTCCCGGAATCGAGCGCGCGTTGTAGCGGCCGACGCCGAAATCGAAGAACGTCGACAGCGTCAGCGACGGAATCACCGTGTAACGGAGCTGGGCCGTCGCGATCAGCCCTTCGTCGACGACCGATTCGGACGGCGAGTAAGCGCGCACCGCGCGCGGCCCGCCGAGCGTGATGCGCGATGAACTGTCGAGGTTCTGGTTCGCCCATTGCCCCGACACGCCCATGAAAAAGCTCGTGTTGCGGGTGATCGCGTTCAGCCGGTTCGCCTGCATCGTCAGGCGCACGCTGTTGCCTTGCGTGTGACGTCCGAACGGGCCCTGGTCGATCGCTTCCGCGATAGCCGAATCGATGTTCAGATGCGCGAACGCCAGTTGCACATCCGCGCTGTTGAAGCCGCCGCCGAGAAAACTGTCGCGGCTTTCGTACGACAGCCCGACGCTCGCCACGTACAGCTTTTGCGGATTGTCGAAGCTCACGGCGTCGATCTTGTCGGTCAGCGAGCGATATTCCAGCGCCCCGCGCAAGAGCAGGTTCTGGCTGCGCGAGCGGATCAGCGGATGCGACACCGACGCGGTGACGACATCCGCGTCGCCGTGCGCTTCGAGCGCCGAAAACTGCTGGCCGAGGTAGTAGTAAAGATGCGAATACGCGATGCCGACGCGCGTGCCGCTCGCGTCCACGGGCGCGTCGTAGCCGATGCGCCCGTACACGGTGTCCGCGCGCTCGGCGGCGAGCAGATTGATGTCGAGGTTGTCGCCGATGCCGAACGGCGACGCGAGCCGCCCGACCGCGCCGAGCCGCCAGCGTCCGGCGGGCGCGGCGCCATAGTCGTCGGCGGACACGGCGAAGTTCCAGCGGCGCACGGGCTCGACGGTCACGCTCAGATCGACGGTGCCGGGCGTGCCGCCGGTTTCCAGCGCCGACGTGACGCGAATGCCCGGCAAGTCCGACAGCAGCAGCATCGTGCGCTCGAGCTCGCTCTGCCTGAGCGGCTTGCCCGGCTCGATGGCGGCGAGCCGCGCGCGCACCATCGATTCCCTGATCGGCGCGCCGGGCGCCATCGTCAGGCGCACGCGGCCGATCTTGCCTTCGAGCACGGTGAAGGTGACATCGCCGCCGGTGACGTCCTGCGGCGGAATCACGACCTGCGCGAGCGGAAAGCCGCGCTCGCGATACGCCTGCGCGATGCGCGCGCTCATCGCGTTCAGATCGTTGATCGACACTTCCTGGCCGATCTTGTCCGAGACGAGCGGCAAGAGCATGTCGGCGGGCAGTGTTTCGTTGCCCGCGAGATGGATGCTTCGCAATACGAATTTCTTGCCTTCGGGCGCTTCCGTCGGCGCGGCGGGCGGCGCGGGCAGCGCATTCGAACCGCCCGGCGGCGGCGCGGCGGTCGACGGGCGCGGCTGCTCGTTGAGCAGCGTGCCGGCGCTCGGCGTCTGCGCCGTGCCGGGCAGCGGCACTTGCTGCGCCCACGCGGTCAGCGCGCTGCCGCAGACGAGGCCCACGCCCGCCGCGCGCGCCAGATGCCGCGGGCGCGCTTTCGCTTTCGAACGCGAGGAGAAGGATTCGGATTTCATGGCGTGATTCACTTCTGCCATCCCCATCTGTGATCAATTAGCGGTCAGCGCGCGACCGCGAGCCGCCAGTTGCCCATCAGATCGAACGGCGCCCAGTAGAACGGATGCGCGAAGCGGCTGTTGGCGAGCACGGCGAGCTGCGCGTCGCGCATCGCGTCGATGGCTTCCTCGCCCTTCGTGAGCGATCCGTAGAACGTACGCATCGTGAGCGCAGTCGATTCGTCGGCGACGGGCCACATCGACACGAGCAGCGCCGACGCGCCCGCGTAGAAGAACGCGCGCGTGAAGCCCATGATTTCGTCGCCGCGCTCGATGCGCCCGAGCGCCGTTTCGCACGCCGACAATGTGACGAGCGCGACGGAATCGAACTTCAGGTTGTAGATGTCCTGCGCGAGCATCGGATCGGGGCCGTCGGCGGGCTGCTTCGCGGGCGCGAGCAGCACGCGCGAATGCAAGGGGTCGATGGTGTCGGCCTGCGCGTGCGTCGCCACATGGACGATGCGGCCTTCCGGCGCGTTGTCGCTGAAGGCTTTGCGCGTGACCTCGCCCTGCACGAAGGTCTCGCGCTGCGCGAACAGCGGCCCGATCGCGCGGACTTCGGCTTCGGCGCCGGGCAGATCGAATTCGGGCGAAATGCGCGGATTGCCGAACGCGACGAGACTGCTCGCGATGCGCTGCTGCCGCCGCACGAGCTGCACCGCGATGCTCGCCGATGGCGCGAGCGCGAGCGCGTGCCGCTGAATCAGAAATCCCTGCGCATTCCTGAGCGCCTGGAACGGCATGTAGTGCAGCGAACCATTCGGCACGACGACGAGCCGCTCGTTCGCACGCAATCCGAGCGGCTGGATCAAGAGCGCGTCGAGCTTCGCGCCGTAGGTGAGCGCCTGCGGACGGCCGCGGATGATCGACGTCCGGAAATCGCCGACGGCGAGCGTCATCTCCTTGCGCGGGATCGGCAGCGTGAAGCCCTGGATGCCGTCGCGGCGCACGACCCACGCGATCATCCTGTCGGGCAAACCGTGATACTCGACGATCGCTTCGCCGGGATTCAGCGCGCTCTTCACATCGTCGAGCGAGAGCGCGCGGCCGTTCAGTTGCGTTTCGTCGACGTTCGTCGCGAGGCGGTTGCGCACGACATCGAGCAGCGCGCGGCTGCGGCTTTTTTCGGAGAGCGTCCAGGCGAGCGCATAGTCGCCGTCCTCGACGACGAGCGCGATCGTTTCCTCGAAAACCGTCTGCGTATCGGAGAAAAGGCCGGTCTTGAACTCGTCGCTGCGAAAGCGCGCGCGGATGGTCTCGGAATCGTCGAGCGCGGCGAGCCAGGCTTCGCGCGCCTTCTTGCGCTCGCCGAGCGCGAGATACGCGCGGCCCATGCCTTCGTGCGCCCACAGGTTGTCGTAGCTCGCGTCGGTGCCGCCTTTCGTCGCGCTCGCGGTGAAGGCTTCGAGCGCCGCCTGCGGCTTGTTCTCCGCGAGCAGCAGATTGCCTTCGATGCGCTTGTACAGCGGCGCGAGCAAAGTTTCCTGCACGCCGCTCGTCTGCGCGAACGTGGCGCGCGCGCCGGCCGCGTCGCCGGTCGCGATCTGCGCGTTGGTGATCGAGAGCAGGACCATCGGCTTATATCTTTCCGATGCGAACGCCAGCGCCGCGCGATATTCGACGAGCGCCCCCGCCGCGTCGCCGCGCCGCGCCGCGATGTCGCCGAGCACCTTGTGCGCGGGCGCGAGCACCTGTTCGGGATTCTTTTCGCCCGCGGCGATGGCTTCCTTCGCGTACCGTTCGGCGTCGTCGAGATCGCCGGCGTAGCTGTAGGCGATCGCCAGATCGCGGCGCGACAACGCGGCGAGGTTCGCGTTGTCCGTCTGACGCGCGACGACGAGCGCCCGCGACGCCGCCTCGATGCTCTGCCGGAAATCGCCGCGCTCCGCCGCCGCCACCGACATGCTGCAGTACGCGTAGCCGTCGAGCTTGACCTGATCGCGCGCAAGCAGAAGCCGGCCTTCCTGCGACAAGGTCGCGATGGTTTCCGCGTCGCGCACGCGGGCTTCGGCCTGACGCGCGGCGGGCGTCGGGGCTTCGTCGCTTTGCGTGCCCGGCGTCTTTTGCACGTTCGGCGCGGTTCGCACGCCCGGCGCGCTTTGTCCACGGGCATTGGGTGCAGCAACGCCGAGCGCCGCAGCCAGCGCGAGCGCCGTGCAAAGCCGCCTTGCCGCGTCGCCCGCCGGCACGCGAGCACCGGCCACAATACGGGCCGGCGCGATCCGCTCGATCGGTTTCACGAATGCGCTCCTCGAAGACCGTCGCCTCGCACCGGCGCAACCGGACATCGCCCGGCGCGGTGCCCTCACTAGACGAAACACCTCGGCGCTTTTGAAAAGCGCGGCGGCTTCGTTCGTCTGTTGCTGTGTCCCAGGTCACCCACGATTCCGATGATGGACACATCACGGCTGTTCACGTCGCTCTTCTGCGCATGCGCCATCGGCGCGTGCAAGTCGCCGCCACCGCCGCCCGCGCCGACCATCGTGCGCATCAGCGTGAATGCGCTCGATGGCGTCAATCCCGATCACGCGGGCCGTCCGTCGCCGGTCGTCGTGCGCGTGTACGAACTGAAGGCGACGGCCGCCTTCGACAGCGCCGATTTCTTCACGCTCTACGGCAAGGAGCAGGCGACCCTCGGCGGCGATCTCAACGCGAAGAACGAGTTCATGCTGAAGCCGGGCGACAGCCGCAGCGTCGAGCAGACCGTGCAGCCGGGCACGAAGTTCGTCGCGGTCGTGGCGGCGTATCGCGATATCGAACGCTCACGCTGGCGCGCGAGCGCGCCCGTGCCGCCCAATCAGACGACGCTGATGAACGTGCGCGTCGATGCCGCCGATGTGTCCATCGCCGCGCAGCCCGCGCCGCCATCGGGAAAGAAGAAGTGAAAGCGCACGGCGGTTTGCAAATCCGCCGCGCTGAATCGTTCTCTGAGCATCGAGCGCACGCGCCACGCGAGGCACCATGACCTGGCATCAACGCATGATCTGGTCCGAGGGGCTGTTCCTCGAACCCCAGCATTTTCAGCAGCACGACCGCTTCATCGAGCATCTCGTGCGCTCGCATGCGCGCGCGACCGAGGCGTGGTCGTGGGGCTGGGCTGCCGTGATGCTCGACGAGATCGCGCTCGGGCTCGGCAAGATCGCGCTCGCGTCGGCGTTCGGCGTGCTGCCGGACGGCACCGCGTTCTCCTTTCCCGACGACGCGCCCGCGCCGCCGCCGCTCGACATTCCCGCCGGCACGCGCGATGAAATCGTGCTGCTGGCGCTGCCGCTCGCGCGCGCGGGCGCAAAAGAATTCGATGCCGACGGCAACACGGACAGCCGCATCGACGGCCTGCGTTTTCGCACGACCGACACTTCCGTCGCCGATGTGACGACGAGCACCGATCGCGTCGCGCAGATTCGCGTCGGCGCGCCGAACCTGCGCCTCATGCTCGCGCGCGACGCCACCGACGCCTTCGCGACCATCGGGCTCGCGCGCGTGCTCGAACGCCGCGCGGACAATCGCGTGCTGCTCGATCCCGGATACATCCCGCCGATGCTGCACGCGCACGCCGATCCGCGCCTTTTCGGTTACGCGCAGGAGCTGGCCGGCCTCGTGCATCAGCATGCGGACCGGCTCGCGAGCCGGCTCGCGAATCCGGGGCGCGGCGGCGTCGCGGAAATCGCGGATTTTCTGCTGCTGCAAACGCTCAACCGCTTCGAGCCGCAGTACGCGCATCTGCTGCAAGTGCCGCTTCTGCATCCCGAACGGCTCTATCAGACGACGCTCGCGCTCGCCGGCGATCTCGCCGCGTTCGACGAGCGCCGCCGCGTGCTCGCGTATCCGCCGTATCGCCACGACGACGTCGCCACGTCGTTCGAGCCGCTGATGCGCGACGTGCGGCAGCTCATCGGCATCGTGCGCGAACCGGATGCCGTCGCCATCGAATTGCAGAGCCGCAAGCCCGGCGTGCGCGTCGCCCGCATCGACGATCTGGCGCTCGTGAAGAGCGCGGGCTTCGTGCTCGCCGCGAACGCGCAGATGCCCGGCGAAACGCTGCGCACGCGCTTTCCCACACAGGTGAAGATCGCGCCCGCCGAAAAGCTGCGCGATCTCGTCAATCTCGCGCTGCCGGGCATCGGGCTGCGCGCGATGCCGGTCGCGCCGCGCCAGATTCCGTTTCACGCGGGCTTTTCGTACTTCGAACTGGATCGCGGCGGCGAGCTGTGGAAGGAGCTGGAGCAGACCGGCAATCTGGCGATGTATATCGCCGGCGACTTTCCCGCGCTCGAACTCGAATTCTGGGCGATCCGTCATTGAAGAGCGAGGTCATCGGACACCATGACGAACGACGACGATCCCTTCGCAGGCTTCGAATCCGATCAGACGATGATCAAGCCCAATCCCGGCGCGCGGCGGCGCAGCGCGGGCAGCGGCAGCACGGAAGGCGCGTATGCGGCGGGTGCAACGGCTGGAGCGGCCGGTTCCGGTCAGCGGGCGTTCGACGCGGCCTTCGCGGGCGGCGGCGCCGTCAATCCGCTCGTCGCAGCGTGCGCGCCGCTGCTCCAGCTCGCGCCGCGCATCCGCACGATGAGCGCCTGCGCCGATCCCGCCGCGCTGCGCGACTCGCTCGCGGCGGGCGTGCGCCGCTTCGAGGACGAGGCGCGCGCGCACGGCATCGCGTCGGAACAGGTGACGGCGGCGCGCTACATCGTCTGCACGATGCTCGACGAAGCCGCTTCCGGCACGCCGTGGGGCGCGGGCGTCTGGGCGCGCCAAAGCCTGCTCGTCACGTTTCACAACGAAGCGTGGGGTGGCGAGAAAGTCTTTCAGTTGCTCGCGCGGCTCGCGCAGAAGCCCGCGCAGCATCTGCATCTTCTGGAACTGGCGAACATGGTGCTCGCGCTCGGCTTCGAGGGACGCTATCGCGTGGCCGCGCAAGGCAGGCAGACACTCGACGCGATCCGCGCGCGGCTGTATCAGCTGATCCGCAAGGAGCGCGGCGAGCCCGAGCGCGCGCTGTCGCCGCACTGGCAAGGCGTGCCGACGGCGCGGCGGCGCACGACCGACGTGCTGCCGGTCTGGGTCGTCGGCGCGTTCGCGCTGTTGCTGCTCGCCGCCGCGTGGCTCGCGATGAGCTTCCAGCTCGGCCGCTCGTCCGACCCGGCGTTCGATACGCTCGCGTCGATCCGCGCGGGTGCGCAGCGGCCGCTCGTGGTCACGCAGGCGGCGCGGCCGCGTCTCGCGGAATTTCTCGCGCAGGAGATCCGCGATGGCCTCGTCGCCGTCGATGACCGCGTCGACCGCTCCGTCGTCACGCTGCATGGCGACAACGTCTTTCGTCCCGGCAGCGCCGATGTCGCCGAACAGACCAAGCCGCTGATCGGGCGCATCGCGGCGGCGCTCAAAGCCGTGCCGGGCAACGTGCTCGTCACCGGCCACACCGACGACCGCCCGATCCGCTCGGCGCGCTTTCCGTCGAACTGGGAGTTGTCGCAGGAACGCGCGGCGAACGTGCGCGACCTGCTCGCCGCGACGGTTGCGCCCGAACGCCTGAAAGCCGAAGGCAAAGGCGACGCCGATCCTGTCGCGCCGAACGATTCGCCCGCCGGCCGCGCGCGCAACCGCCGCGTCGAGGTGACGCTGTTCGCGAAGCCGGGAAGCTGACATGAAGAAGCTCTTCTCGATCCTCTTTCATCCGGTGCTGCTGTTGATCGTCGGCTTGCTGCTGGTGTCGGGCGCGATCTGGATCGCCGGGCCGCTCGTGTCGTTCGCGCACACTTATCCGCTCGAATCGGCGACGGCGCGCTTCATCGCGATCGGCTGCGTCGCGCTGCTGCTCGTGCTGCGGCGAATCTGGGCCGCGTGGCGCGCGCGGCGCACGCAGGCGGCGCTGTCGGCGGGACTTGCCGCGTCCATCGACGCGCCGCGCCGCGAGGCCGCGCCGCAAACCGCCGGCGCAGCCGAAGTCGCGACGCTCGGCAAGCGTTTCGACGAAGCGCTCGCCGTGCTGCGCGATCCGCGCCTCACGGCGTCGGGCAGAAAACCGGGCTGGCGCGACTGGGTCACGATGTCCGGCCGGCAATATCTGTATCAGTTGCCGTGGTACATGTTCATCGGCGCGCCGGGCGCGGGCAAAACCACCGCGCTCGTGCATTCGGGCTTGCGCTTTCCGCTCGCCGAGCGTTTCGGCACCGACCGGATTCGCGGCGTCGGCGGCACGCGCAATTGCGACTGGTGGTTCACCGACGAAGCCGTGCTCATCGACACCGCCGGGCGCTATACGACGCACGAAAGCGACCGCGACACCGACCAGACCGCGTGGCATGGCTTTCTCACGCTGCTGAAGAAGACGCGCCCGCGCCAGCCGATCAACGGCGTGCTGCTGACGCTCGCCGTCCCCGATCTGCTCGCCGCGACGCCCGCGAGCACGGACGAGACGGCATCGACCTTGCGCGCGCGCATGCGCGAGCTGACGAAGGCGTTCGGCACGCGCTTTCCGGTCTATGTGCTCGTCACGAAAACGGACTTGCTCGCGGGATTCACCGAGTTTTTCGCCGACATGCCGAAGGAAGAGCGCGCGCAGATCTTCGGCTTCACCTTCCCGTTCGATCCGAAGCACCCGCTCACCGATGCGGAATTCCGCGCGCGCGTCGACGCCGAGCTGGATGCGCTCGAAGCGCGCCTCGTCGCGCGTCTGCCGGATCGCCTGAACGCCGAGAGCGGGCTTGCGCAGCGCGCGGCGATCATGAGTTTTCCGCAGCAATTCGCGGCAATCCGGCCCTTGCTCGCCGACGCGTTGCGCGCGACCTTCGTGCAGTCGAAGCACGAGGACATGCCGCTTCTGCGCGGCGTCTACTTCACGAGCGGCACGCAGGAAGGCACGCCGATCGATCGCGTGCTCGGGTCGCTCGCGCGCGCGTTGGGCATGGAGCGCGGGGTGCAGCCGCCGCGTCCGTCGAGCGGGCGCAGTTACTTCATCGAGCGGCTGTTGACGCAGGTCGTGTTCGCGGAACAAGGGCTCGCCGGATCGAATCTGCAATGGGCGCGCAGGCGTCATCTCTGGCGGCTGGGCGCGTATGCGGCGATCGCGGCCGTGACGGTCGGCGTGCTCGCGCTCTGGAGCACGAGCTATCTGCGCAATCGCGCGTATGTCGCGAACGTCGACCAGAGCGCGCGCGCGGCGAAGCAGGCCGTCGCGCGGACGACCGCGGCGGGCACGCAGCTCGTCGCGCTCCTGCCGCTCCTGTCGGCGGTGCGCCATCTCGCATCGACGCCGCAGGTCGATGCCGCGCATCCACCGATCGCGATGCAGTTCGGCCTGTGGCAAGGCGCGAAGCTCGACGCCGGCGCGACCGGCGCTTACGAGCGCCTGCTGACCGATCTGTTCCTGCCGAAGCTCGCGGCTCGCATCGAGGAACAGGCGCGCAGCGCGAGTCCCGCGAATGCCGGCTACGCGTATGAGGCGCTCAAGGCGTATCTGATGCTGAACCAGCCCGATCATCAGGACGCCGATGCGCTCAAGGCGTGGATTCTCACCGACTGGGACCGGTCGCTGCCGCGCGAGGTCGGCAACGAGGAACGCGCCGCGCTTGGCCGGCACCTCGATGCGCTGTTCGCGCGCGGCGTGGTGCATCCGAATCTGCCGTTCGATGAGCGGCTCGTCGCGCATCTGCGCGGCATGCTCGCCGCGAGCACGCTCGCGCAGCGCGTGTACGGGCGCGTGAAGCAGCAAGGCGTCGGCGCGGATTATCCGGAGTTCACCGTCGCGCACGCGGGCGGGCCGAACGCATCGCTCGTCTTTACGCGTTCGAGCGGCGCACCGCTCACGCGCGGCGTGCCGGGGCTGTATTCGTTCGACGGCTATCACAAGGCGTTCCTCGGAGCCGTCGATGAAACCGCCGCGCAGCTCGCCGCCGAAGAGCCGTGGGTGCTCGGCATCCGCGATCAGAGCGGGCTGCCGCGCGGCGATCCGGCCGCGATGCAGCGCCTCACCGAAGACGTGCGGCTGCTTTACTTGCAGGACTACGCGCGCATCTGGACGGAATTCCTCAACGATATCCGCATCGTGCACGCGGACTCGCTGTCGCAATCGACGCAGATCGCGCGCATTCTTTCCGCGCCCGATTCGCCGCTCGCCGCGCTGTCGAAGGCGGCGTCGCGCGAAACGACGCTCGGCGCGAAGCCAGAAGGCGAAACGACCGTCGTCGATCGCGCCAACGACAAGATCGGCGCGGCGCGCGAACGGCTGCTGAAGGTGATCCGCGGGTCCGATCCGACGCAAATCGCGACGGTCGCGCCGGGCGCGCGGCTCGAGAGCATCGTCGATGACCGCTTTACCGGCCTGCGCGCGCTCGTCACGAGTCCGGCCGCGGGGCAGCCTGCGCCGATCACGCAGACGCTCGCCGTCATCAACGACGTCTACACGTACCTCAGCGCCACCGACGAAGCCTTGCAGCAGAAGACCGCGCCGCCGCCGTCCGACGCGCCGGCGAAGCTGCGCGCGCTCGCGCCGCGCATGCCCGAGCCGATCCGCACCGCGCTGCTCGATCTCGGCAGCCAGGGCGCGGGGCAGGCGCAGCAGGCGCGGCGCGCGAATCTTTCGGCGGATCTGAAGGAGTCGATCTCGTCGTTCTGCAATCGCGCGGTGAGCGGGCGCTATCCGTTCAATCCGAATTCCGGGCGCGACGTGCTGCCCGAAGATTTCGCCACGCTGTTCGCGCCGGGCGGCAAGTTCGACGATTTCTTCCAGAAGAACCTGGCGCCCGACGTCGATGTCTCCGCGAAACCGTGGGCGTTCAAGAAATCGGATGCGTCGGCCTCGCAGATCAGCCCGGCCGGGCTCGCGCAGTTCGAGCACGCGGCGACGATCCGCGGCGTGTTCTTTCGCGGCGGCGGCAAGACGCCCGCGCTCGCGTTGCAGTTCAGGCCGCTCGACATGGACCCGACGATTCTCTCCTTCACGCTCGATGTGGACGGGCAAGTGCTCACCTACGCGCACGGCCCGCAGATCGCCACCGCCATTCAATGGCCCGGCACGCGCGGCTCGCAACGCGTGAGCCTGCAACTGACGCCGCCGCCGACGAGCGGCGCGCGCAATCTCGTGTTCGAAGGCCCGTGGGCGCTCTTTCGCATGTTCGACCGGCTCGACGTGCAGCCGACCGAGCAGCCGGAGCGCTTCATCGTCACGTTCGATGTCGAAGGGCGCAAGACGCGCTTCGAAGTGACGGCGAACAGTGTCGAGAATCCGTTCCGGCTCGCCGATCTGCGCGCGTTCTCCTGTCCGGAGCGGCTATGAGCGATGCGGCAGGCGTTGCCCTGGCGGACGACGGCGCGGCGATCGCGGGCTGGTACGGCAAGCTGCCCTCGCTCGGCGATTTCGCGGCGCGCCGGCTCTCCGACGCGTTCGTCGCGCCATGGGACGCGTGGCTCGCGCAGCGCGTCGCCGAAACGCAGATCGCGCTCGGCGACGAATGGCTCGCGCTCTATCTCACGTGTCCGGTGTGGCGCTTTTTCGCGATGCCGGGCGCGATCGCGCCGACGCTCGGCGCGTGCTGGACGGGTGTCGTGATGGCGTCGGTGGATCGCGTCGGGCGGCATTTTCCGTTGACGATCGCGGCGTCGATGCCCGCGGCGCCATCGACGGGCGGCGAAGTCGCGGCGCTCTGGCGATGGCTTGCGGCGATCGAAGGCGTGGCGCTCGCCGCGCTCGATTTCGATCACAGCATCGAGCGGCTCGACGCGCAGCTCGCGACGCTGCCGGTGCCGCAGCCCGTGCGCGCCGGCACGCGCGCCGCCGTGCTGCAGGAACCGTGGATCGTGCGGTCGGCCGCGGCGCTGCCCGACGCGCTCGCCCGCGCGCTTGCGCCGGTCTGGCAGACGGAGGTCTATGGCATGAGCATGTGGACATCGGCGCAGACATCGCCCGACCCGAACGGTGCGGACGATGCCAGGAAAGAGCAGGACTCGACGCCGCGCGCGTTCACCATCTGGCCCGCGTATGGCCTGCCCGACACGGCGCTCTTCACCACCCTGCTGCGGGACTGCGGATCATGAATGCGACGGGCAGGCTACCCGGCGGGGACGGCGGCACGGCCGGCAACGGCGGCAAGACCGAAACCAATCCGGGCGATGTCGGCGACGAAGACAAGACGGTGATCGTCGGCGGTGGCGCGCGCGTGCCTTCATCGGCGATGGCGGCGATGGCGGGCATGAGCGCGCCCGACGCCCCGCCGCTGCACAGCGTCCTGCCGCCCGGCACGCGCCTCGGCGAATTCGAGATCGTGCGGCTGATCGGCGAAGGCGGCTTCGGCATCGTCTATCTGGCGTTCGATACTTCGCTCGATCGTTATGTCGCGGTGAAGGAATACATGCCGGCGGCGCTCGCGTCGCGCGTCGGCGTGACGCAGGTTCAGGTCAAGTCCGAGCGCTACGAGCCGATGTTCCGCGCCGGCCTCAAGAGCTTCATCAACGACGAGGCGCGGCTGCTCGCGCGCTTCGATCATCAGTCGCTCGTGAAGGTGTATCGATTCTGGGAAGCCAACGGCACCGCCTACATGGCGATGCCCTACTACAAGGGCGTAACGCTCAAGGACGCGCTGCATGCGATGAAGAAGCCGCCCGACGAAGCCTGGCTGCGCGCGCTGCTCACGCCGCTCATCGATGCGCTCGCGGTGCTGCACGCGTCCGACTGTTTCCATCGCGATATCGCGCCGGACAACATCATCCTGCTGGAAGGCAGCCATCGGCCGGTGCTGCTCGATTTCGGCGCGGCGCGGCGCGTGATTGGCGACATGACGCAGGCGCTCACGGTCATTCTCAAGCCGGGCTATGCGCCGATCGAGCAATACGCCGAAGTGCCGTCGATGCGGCAAGGGCCGTGGACGGATCACTACGCGCTCGCCGCGCTCGTGTATTTCGCGGTGACCGGAAAGACGCCGCCGCCGTCGGTCGGGCGCGTGGTGAAGGACAGCTATCAGCCGCTCGCGAAACTGGCGGCGGGCCGCTATTCGGATCGCTTTCTGAAGGCGATCGATCATGCGCTCGCGGTGTCGCCCGCGCATCGGCCGCAGACGGACCGGCAGTTCGCGGCGGAACTCGGCATCTCGCTCGACGATGTGCCGGAATCGCGCGTCAAGGCTCGCGCTGGCGCGTCGGCCGGGCGCAGGCGCATCGGCTGGACGCTCGGCGCGGCGTGCGTGCTCGCGGCGGCGGCCACGCTCGGATGGTTCGCGCCGCGCTTCGCCTCGCACGCGCCTGCGCCTGCGGGCGAGCGCGCCGCGAGTGCGCCGGTCCCGGCGTCCGTGGCTGAAACACCCGCGTCGGTTGCTTCGGCGGTCGTGACTCCGCCGCCGCCCGCGTTGCCGCCCGCATTGCCCCCGTTCACGCCCGACGGCGAGTTCGCGCGCATCGTCGCGCTCGCCGATCCCTCGTTCGATGTGAAAGTGGAAGTGCCCGTGGCGCGCGCCGTCGTCGACAAGGATTTGCTGCGTTTCGCGCTCACGAGCAATCGCGACGGCTTCGTCTATGTGTTCGTCGTCGATCCGGCGAATCAGTACCTGCAACTGTTTCCGAATGCGCTCGACCGCGATAACCGCATCGGCAAAAAGAAGCGTCTCGTGCTGCCGCGCCCGAACTGGCCGATGCAGGCGGGCGAGCCGGTCGGCGAGAACCATTTCATCGCGATCGTATCGGCGGCGCCGCGCGACTTTCCCGCGCTCGATCTCGCGCACGACGCCGTCTTCGCCAGTCTCTCGCCCGACGCGCAGCACGCGGCGGCGGCGCAGCGCACGTTGACCGCGTCGCCGTTTGCGGGCGTGCCGTCGTGCGGCGACAGGGCGCCTTCGTGCTCCGTCGCGTATGGCGCGGCGGCGTTCAAAATCGACGTCGTCCGTTCGTCTAGATAGCGCAATGCAACGCGGTCGCGAGACGAGGGCATCATGGCAACACGAACGAAGCCGCTGTCGATCACCTGCGGCGAACGCGCCGCGCTCAATGCACTCGCCGCGCTCGTGGCCGTGGCGCTCGCCGGATGCGCGGGCGCGCCGCACACGCCCGTCGCGCAGGACGACGCATCCGCTTCGGCGACATCCCGATCGACCGATGACGACGCCCGCATGGTCAGCGCGACGGGCTCCGAACAGGGCATCGCGAATCCGTTGCCGGCGAGCCCAACGGCCACGATCGGCGGCAGCGCGACGGCGTTTGCGACGAAGAACGCGCTCTACACGCCCGTGCCGTTCTCGAGCCTGCCCGGATGGGGCGCGGATAACGTCGCCGAATCGTGGGATGCGTTCCGGCGCAGTTGTGGCGTGCTCGGCGGCAAGCCGGGATGGGCCGCGCCGTGCGCCGCGTCGCGCAATGTCGATGCGGCCAGCAGCGCCGCCATCCGCCGGTTTTTTGAGGACAACTTCACGGTCTACCAGATACGCAATGTCGATAAATCCGCGCGCGGCGTGCTGACCGGCTATTACGAACCGATTCTGAAAGGCAGCCGCGAGCGGCATCCGCCGTTCGTCTACCCCGTCTATGGCGTGCCGACCGACCTGCTGTTTCTCGACGCGCGGCGTCTGCCGCCCGGCGCACGCGGCATGCCGGTCCCGGCGCGCATCGAAGGCCGCAACGTCGTGCCGCTGTCGACGGTTTCGATGAGCGGCAAGACGTACACGCTTCGCGTCGGCGATACGGTGCCGGACATCCGCGACAAGAAGCTGCGATTGCGCCGCGAAGGGGCGAATATCGTGCCCTACTACTCGCGCGCGGAGATCGAGCGCGGTTTGAGCAAGGCCCCCGTGCTCGCCTATGTGGAAGACCCCGCGATGCTCTATTCTATGCAGTTGCAGGGTGCCGGAAAGATCGTGTTGCCGGACGGCAAGACCGTCATCCGGCTCGCCTATGCGGAACAGAACGGTTTTGCGTTCAACCCGCGCGTCGCCAGCGCGGGAACGAAGGGTCGCAGAATTTTGGTGCGGGGCGTCGAGATCGACCTTGAAGAAGGCACCGTGAGCACTCGGATCACTCAAAACAACGACGGCGGCGACGCTTCCGACGATGCGCCCCAGTCCTCATTGCTGCGCGGCGCGCAGGACCCGCCTTCCGCGAGCGCGCACGGCGATGCCGACTCCGCGCCGGAATCGCCGCTTTTGCGCGGCTTCAATCTCGCGAAGAGCGCCGCCGCGCATCCGGCGCGCGTGAGTGCGCCATCGGCGCCGTCTGCGACGACGGTCGGAACCGTCCTCGCGGCGAAAACCGCAGCGCCATCGCTCGCGAACGCGCCGCCGATCAGCTACACCTACGCTGCATCGGACCCGAGTTATGTGTTCTTCCGCATGATTCCCGATTCGCCCGCCGGCCCCATCGGCGCACTCGGCGTGCCGCTTTCCGCGGGACGCTCGGCGGCCATCGATCCGCGCACGACGCCGCTCGGCGCGCCGGTTTTCATCGACGCGAGCGAGGGCGCGGCGTCCGTCACGCGTCTCTTGATGGCGCAGGACGCGGGCGGCGCGATACGCGGCGCCGTGCGCGCCGACTACTTCCTCGGCACCGGGCCGCATGCGCAACAGCAGGCGAGCCGGATCAAGCAGCCCGCGCAGATGTGGGTGCTGCTGCCCAAAGGACTCCGGATTTCCGCGAAAGAAAGCGGCGTGCGCGTGCGAGGCGGTCCGATGATCCCGAGCGCCGATTGCGTCGTGAGCGATCCGGACCTGTGCGTCGACGATACCCAATGAAATGCGAGCGCTGAACGCGCCCTAGCGGGAGAAAACATGAGGTTTCTCGTCGCCGATGACCATGAACTGATCCGCCAGGCCGTCAAATCCCTGTTGCGTGGAATCGATCCCGACGCGCAGTTCGACGAAGCCGACAACTGGGAGACGCTCGCCGCCGCCGCGCGCCCGGAAGCGAATCACGATCTAGCGATCGTCGATCTGCACATGTCGGGCATGGCGAGCGCGGCGTCGCTGACGGCGCTGCTGAAAGCGAACCCCGCGCTGCCGCTCGTGGTGCTGTCCGCGGAAGAATCGGTCGATGAAATGCGCGCCGTGCTCGCCGCCGGCGCGCTCGGTTTCGTGCCGAAGCGCGAACCCGCCAACGTGATGGTCAAGGCGATCGAGCTGGTGCTGTCGGGCGGCGCGTATGTGCCGATCGAAGCGCTGAGCCTCATCGATCCGACGCCCGCGCGGCTCGCCCGTCAGACAGCCGCCGAGCGCCCGCGCCCCGTCACGCATGCGTCGGCCGCCGCGCTCGCGCCGCATCATCTGCATCTAATGGAAAACCTCTCGCCGCGGCAGCGCGAAATCATGCGGCTCGTGCATCGCGGCTGCACGAACAAGATGATCGCGCGTGAGCTGCTCGTGGCCGAGGGCACGGTGAAAGTGCATCTTTCGGTGATTTTCCGGGCGCTCGGCGTGCACAACCGGTCGTCGGCGATCGCGCTCATCAACGGCTGGCTGCAAAGCGGGCGCACGCTTTGACCGATGCCGCCGATGCCGCCGATGCCGCCGGTCACGCCATTCACGCCGCCGCGTCCTGTCCGCGCGCCTGCAGCAGCGCATCGAGCGTGCGGCGCAGGCGCGTCGGCGTGACGGGCTTGTGAAGGATCGGCACGCCTTCGGCCGCGAGCGCCGCAAGTCCGGGCGACGCCATGTCGCCCGTGATCACCACGCTCGCCGGCTCGCCATGCCCGCGCCGCCGCAACGCCTCGCGCACCGCCTGAAGCACCTCGGCGCCGGTTCCGTTGCGATCGAGCTGGTAATCGCACAGGAGCGCATCGGGGACGAAGCCGTCGGAAATCGCACGCACGGCGGCGAGTTCGTCGCGGCAGCCGCGCACGATGCAGCCCCAGCGCGCGAGCAACGCGCCGAGTGCGTCGAGGTTCGCGGGATCGTCGTCGACGCACAGCACGCGGCGTCCTTCGATGCATCCGCCAATCGATAACGGCGCGCACAGACTCGATGTCGCTAGGCTCGCATCGCCGAGCCGGACCGGCACGCGGATGGTCGTGCCGCGGCCGGGCCCGGAACGCAGTATCGGTTCTCCGCCGAGGAGGCGCGTGAGACGGCGCACCGTCGCGAGTCCGAGCCCGTGGCCCTGACGCGCGGCATGTTGCGGCAGCGGCGCCTGATAGAAGTCCTCGAAAACGAGCGCATGCTCGTGCGGCTCGATGCCGATGCCCGAATCGCGCACTTCCACATGACAGCGCGCGGTGCCGCCGTACCGCACGCCGATCCAGATCGAGCCGCGCTCGGTGTAGCGCACGGCGTTCGACACCAGATTGCCGATCACGCGTTCGAGCAGCACCGGATCGGTGAACGCGATAACTTCCGTCGGCGCGATACGCAGCGCCAGCCCTTTCGCCGCGGCGGCGGGCCGGAATTGCCGCTCGATGCGCGCGAGCAGCTCCGCCAGCCGGAAATGCTGCGGAATGACCTGTGTCACGCCGCTTTCGATGCGCGCGAGATCGAGCACCTGATTGAAGAGCTGATTCAGCGCCTCGACATTGGCGATGATGTGTTGCGCGGACTCATCGCGTTCCTGCGCGCTCGCGCGGTTGTCGCTCAACGCCTGCGCGAGGAGTCCGATAGCGTGCAGCGGTTGACGCAGATCATGACTCGCGGCCGCGAAAAAGCGCGTCTTCGCGAGGCTCGCTTCCTCGATCACGCTTTTCTGGACTGCGATGGTTTGCGCCTGGCGCTCCTGATGCATGCGCGCCTCGACGATGCCGCGAAACAGCCCGCGATACTGCGATCCGAACACGTGCACGGCGGCGACGAACACCGCCAGCACGAGGCCCAGTTCGAAGCGGCCGTCATCGGGCCATAGCAGGCTGATCGCGGTGACGGGCAGCAGCAGCGTCAGCACCGCGCCCGACAGATTGAGCAGATTGAGCCCGTTCGATACATAGGCGAGCGCGGCCAGCGTCACGAGCAGAACCGCCTGCGTAACGACGAACGCGGCGGATTCGCTTCGGAACGCGAAGCAGATCGCGATGCCGGGCGCTGCGTGCAGCATCACGTTTCTCAGCGCGTGCAGGCGGATCCAGCGCCGGGTGTCGAAACGAAGCGGATCGCGCCGCCGCCAGCCCCATAGGCAAATTGCGAAACAGTTCGCAATCCCATAGAAAACGAGGCACCAGAGCAGGGGCCGCCCGGGATGCGTCTCTGGAAGGCAGAATGCGCCGAGAACCGCAATGGAACACGTGTGCGCGATGAAGGATACGGGGTCCGCCGCATAGAGCGCGCTTGCGAGATCCTCGTCGATCTCGCCACGCTCACGATCGCCATGCATCTGTCATCCCCTTTTTGCGTTGCTTGCTTCGGGTGACGTCAGGCATCGGGCGGACGTTGTGAATCGGGACGGCGCGTTCGCTGTGCAATTCGTGGTCGCCTGCTTGACCGGTTTACCCGAAAGTTTAGTCAACGGATATGACTAACTTCATATTGGTCGTTCCATAGGAGAAAACCATACTCATGACGTTGCCACCTATTCGAGGGGATTGACAACGTGGAGACCTTAACTATGAATCCCGTCTGCGAGACGGGCGCGCCTTCGATGCTCACCGATCTGTGGCGCAGGCGCACGCAACTGTCGCACGACGAAATGGCGTCCATCTACAAGCTCGTGAAAGGCGCATTGCGCAGCTATCACCCGCCCGAGCTGCAATCGCTCAGGGAGGACAAGGAGGAACTCGTCGCGCAATTCATTTATTCGAAAGTGCTGCGTCTCGAACCGGGACACGGCGAATCGCACGCGAGCGAACAGAGCGCGCCATCGAGCGGCTATGCGGTATGCACGTATTTCAGGCGCTTTCTGATCGATTGCCTGCGCAGCGCGAGCTATCAGCGCGACGTGTCGATGGAGCTCGACGGCATCGTTCAGCAAGTCGATGCACACGCGCACGCCGTCGACGATCCGGTCGAATCCGTGTTGATGCAATACGGCCTCGACGAAGCGCGCGTGCGAGCTCTCGCGCGCGCCTTCATCGACGATCTCGACAAGTACGAGCAACTCGTGCTCGCGGGGACCCTCGGCTGGTGCTCGGGCGGTAAAGGCGGCCTGTTCGGGATCGCGACGCGGCATCACATTCCTTCGTACCACTATCGCGCGGTCCGGCTCGGCGTCACGTTGAAGAAATCGGCGCAGAGCGCGGATTTCGCCGCGACCAAGATCGGCCGATGGATCGGCGGCGTGCTCGGCATCGCGATCAGCGCGGAGAATCAGGCCGCCATTCTGCTCGTGCTGAACCTGCTCGCGGTCGAATCGAGCCAGACGAGGTTTTCCTCGGAGACGCTCTGACGATGCTTCAGTCGGCGTCGGTCATCGCGGTGGGCACGATGAGCCTCTCCGGCGCGGTCGATTTCGCGAAGCGCGACACGGCGTAGTACAGCAGGCCCGGCACGACGATGCCCACGATCCACGACACATCGACGCCGCCGAGCGCGTCGACCCACGGGCCGGTGTAGAAGCCCGTCGCGACGAACGGCATCTGCACGAGCACGCCGAGCGCATAGACCGTGATGCCGGCGACGTTCCATCGACCGTAGCGGCCGTTGACGTCGAACAGCGCCGGCACGTCGTAGCGTTCGCGCGTGACCCAGTAGTAGTCGACGAGATTGATCGCGCTCCACGGCGTGAAGAACACGAGCAGAAACAGCAGGAACGAAGAGAAGGCCTTGAGGAACGAGTGCTGTCCGAGAAGCGCGAGCGCGCTCGACGCCGCCACGCTCAGCAGCACGAAGACGAGGCGCGTGCGCGCCGGAATCTCGCGCTGTCCGCCGAAGCCGGTGACGATGGCCGCGACCGACATCACGCTGCCGTATGCGTTGAGCGTGGTGATCGTCAGCTTGCCGAGCGCGATCGTGAAATAGAGCACGGCGGCGATCGCGCCGCTCGCGCCGAGCCCGACGATGAACCCGACCTCGTGCCCTGAAAAGCGCTCGCCGGCGAGCGCGGCGGCCAGCACGCCGAAGGTCATCGACACCTGCGCGCCGATCACCGTGCCGCTGAATACCGCGAAGAAGGTCTTGAGCGCGGACGTCGACTTCGGCAGATAGCGCGAATAATCCGCGACGTACGGCCCGTACGCGATCTGCCACGACGCCGACAGCGAGACCGCGAGCAGGAACGAAGCGACGGTGAAGTGCCGGTTGGCGAGCAGCGTGTCGAGCGCGTGGCCGTGCAGCAGGCTCGCGAACAGATACAGGAACGCGAGCGTGCCGACGATGCTCGACACGCGGCCCATCGCATGAATGATGCGATAGCCGAGCGCGGTGAGCACCACGACCAGCGCCGCGAAGATCAGGATCGATGTCGTGTTGTCCGTGTGCAGCAGCTCGCCGATCGCCTGTCCCGCGAGCACCGTGCCGCCCGCGGAAAAGCCGATGTACATCACGCAGACGAGCACGAGCGGGATGATCGCGCCGTACACGCCGAACTGCACGCGGCTCGAGATCATCTGCGGCAGGCCGAGCTGCGGTCCTTGCGCGCCGTGCAGCGCCATCACCGCGCCACCGAGCACCTGGCCGATGAGAAGCCCGATCAGCGACCAGAACACATCGCCGCCGAGCACGACCGCGAGCGCGCCGACGACCACCGCCGTGACCTGCAGATTCGCGCCGAACCACAGCGTGAACTGGCTGAAGAGATTGCCGTGGCGCTCGGCGTCGGGAATGTAGTCGATCGAGCGGCGCTCGATGAGCGTTGCATTGCCGGCGGAATTCGTGGTGTTACGTTCCATGCTCGTCTCCTGAGCGGTGAGGAACTTCATGAGGGAATGTGACGCGCCCGCTGTGCCGCGGAATTCAGATCGCGTCGATGAACGCCGGAACGATCTCGTGCAGATCGCCGACGATGCCGTAATCGGCGACGCCGAAAATCGGTGCTTCGGGGTCCTTGTTGATCGCGACGATCACCTTCGAGTCCTTCATGCCGGCCAGATGCTGGATCGCCCCGGAAATCCCGACGGCCACATACAACCGGGGCGCGACGATCTTGCCGGTCTGTCCGACCTGATAGTCGTTCGGCACGAAGCCCGCGTCGACGGCGGCGCGCGATGCGCCCAGCGCCGCGCCGAGCTTGTCGGCGAGCGGCGCGAGCACCTTCGCATAGTTTTCGCCGCTGCCGAGACCGCGCCCGCCCGACACGACGATGCTCGCGTTCGTGAGCTCGGGGCGGTCGAGCTTCGTCGCCTCGCGGCTCACGAAACGCGACAGGCCGGAATCGGGCGCGGCCTCGATGCGCTCCACCGGCGCGCTGCCGCCAACGGCTGCCACCGCGTCGAAGCTCGTGGCGCGCACGGTGACGACCTTGACGCGGTCGGCCGAGCGCACGGTCGCGATCGCGTTGCCCGCGTAGACCGGGCGCTCGAACGTGTCGTCGCCGACGACGGCGGTGATGTCGCTGATTTGCGCGACATCGAGCTTCGCGGCGATGCGCGGCATCACGTTCTTGCCGTAGGCCGTCGCCGGCGCGAGGATGTGCGTGTAGCGCGACGCGAGGGGCAGCACCGTCGCCTCGACGTTCTCCGCGAGGCCGGCTTCGAGTTGCGGCGCATCGGCCAGCAGCACCTTCGACACGCCCGCGATCTTCGCCGCCGCATCCGCCGCGCGCTGCGCGCCGTGACCCGCGATCAGCACATCAATGTCGGTGCCGATCTTCTGCGCGGCGCCGATGGTTTTGAGCGTCGCCGCATCGACCGATTCGCAGTCATGCTCCGCGATGATCAGAATCGTCATTTCCCTGTCTCCTTCAAAGAACCCTGGCTTCGGTCTTGAGCTTGCCGATCAGCGCCTGCACGTCGGGCAGCTTCACGCCGGCGGCGCGCCTGGATGGTTCGCTGACTTTCAGCGTCTGCAAACGCGGCGTTACATCCACGCCGAGTTCTTCCGGCCGGATCGTGTCGAGCGGCTTTTTCTTCGCCTTCATGAGGTTCGGCAATGTGACGTAGCGCGGCTCGTTCAGACGCAGATCGGCTGTGATGACGGCGGGCAGTTTCAGCGACAGCGTTTCGGCGCCGCCGTCGATTTCGCGTGAGACCGTCGCGTGGCCATCCGCGATCGAGATGCTCGAAGCGAACGTCGCTTGCGGCAGGCCGGCGAGCGCGGCGAGCATCTGGCCGGTCTGATTCGAATCGTCGTCGATGGCCTGCTTGCCGAGCACGATGAGTTGCGGCGCTTCCCTGTCCGCGACGGCCTCGAGCAGCTTCGCGACGGCGAGCGGTTGCAGCTCCGCGTCCGATTCGACGAGGATCGCGCGGTCCGCGCCCATCGCGAGCGCGGTGCGCAACGTGTCCCGCGCCTCGCCGACGCCGCAGCTCACGGCGATCACTTCAGTCGCGACACCGGCTTCCTTCAGGCGCACCGCGGCTTCCACGGCGATCTCATCGAACGGATTGACCGACATCTTCACGTTCGCGAGGTCCACGCCCGACTGATCCGACTTCACGCCCACTTTCACATTCGCGTCGGCGACGCGCTTGACTGCCACCAGAATTTTCACGTTCCGTCTCCCCTTTCGAATGCCGATGCGCGTCACGCGAACAGCGCACGCGCGATGACCGTGCGCTGGATCTCCGACGATCCCTCGTAGATCCGCAGAATCCGCGCGTCGCGCACCAGACGCTCGATGCGCATCTCGCGCGTGAAGCCGTAGCCGCCGTGAACCTGCAAGGCGGCGTCGGTGACGAACGCCACCATTTCCGACGCGTAGAGCTTGGCCATCGACGCCAGCTCGGTGAACGGCTCGCCCGCGGCGCGCCGTGCGGCGGCCTGAAGCGTCAGCAGCCACGCGGCTTCGAGGCGCGTCTTCATGTCGGCGAAGGTCCATTGCAGGCCTTGCTTGTGCGCGAGCGGCTCGCCGCCGACTTGGCGCTGCTTCGCCCATTCGACCGCGTCGCCGATCGCCGCTTCGGCGATGCCGAGACTCGTCGCCGCGACGTCGAGGCGGCTGTTGTCGAGCACTTTCATCGCGGTGCGAAAGCCGCTGCCTTCCTCGCCGAGCCGGTTCGCCGCGGGCACGACGCAGTCGAGCGCGACTTCGTGCGCCGGCGCGCCGTGAATGCCCATCAGCTTTTCCGGCGGCGAGACAGTCACGCCCGGCGTGTCGCGATCGACCAAGAACGCGCTGATGCCGCGCGTGCCTTTATCGGCCGATGTCTTCGCATAGACGACGATGAACTGCGCCGCGTCCGCGTTGGAGATGAAATGCTTGACGCCGCGAATGTGATAGCTGTCGCCGTCGCGCAGGGCTTGCGTCGTCATGCCCGCCGGATTGGAGCCGGCCTGCGGTTCCGTCAGCGCGAATGCGCCGAGCTTCACGCCCGTCGCGGCATCCGGCAGATAGCGGTCGCGCAGTGCATCCGAGCCGCCGATGAGAATGGAGTCGGTCGCGAGATAGTGCGCGCCGATCATCGACGACGTGGCCGCGCACGCTTTAGCAATTTCGGAAAGCGCGAGGATGATCGCAGCCGGCGACGCGCCGACGCCCTGCCAGCGCTCGGGCAGGTTCATGCCCATGACGCCGAGTTCGGCGAGCGCCCGCACATAGCGCGTGGCCGGGATTTCTTCGCGGTCGATCTGCGCCGCATGCGGCGCGAGTTCGGCCTGCGCGAAACGGCCGATCGCGTCCGCGATTTCGAGGTCGGCGTCGCTGACGCCCAGTCGCTTATACAAGATCGTTCTCCTGAATGGATTCGGCGATGACGCCCTGTGCCGCAAAGCTTGCGATGGTTGCCGCGTCGAGACCGAGCACCTCTTCGAGGACCGTCGAGGTGTGTTCGCCGAGACGCGGCGCGCGCGTCGTGCGCGTGACCGGATAGGCGGAAAACTTGAGCGGCTGGGTGGGCAGCCGCACCGTCGAGCCATCGGCGGCGGCGGCATCGGCGAGCAGGCCGCGCGTTCGGGCGTGCTCGCTGTCGAGCGCCTGCCGGATGCTCTGGATCGGCGCGACCGGAATGCCCGCTGCGCTGAGGTCCGCATTGACGCCGGCGACCGTGCGCGTCGCCGCCCATCGTTCGATGCACGCGCGCAGTTCGGCTTCGTGCGCACAGCGCGACGCGTCGCTCGCGAAACGCGGATCGGCGGCGAGTCCGGGTTGTCCGATCGCATCGGCGAGCCCGGCGAACAGCTTGTTGTTGAGCACCGCGACGACGAAGTGCCCGTCCGCGGCCCGGTACGCGCCGAACGGCGCGGAGGTCGCATGACGATTGCCGACACGCGACTGCGCGACGCCCGTCGCCGCATAGCGCGCGACGAGGCCGGCGGTCAGGTTCAGCGTGGCGTCGAACATCGACACGTCGACGTGCGTGCCGCGTCCGGTGCGATCGCGCGCGACGAGCGCGGCCAGCACGCCCCACGACGCGAAGATGCCGCTCACGACATCCGACACGGAATCGCCGACCAGCGTCGGCTCGCCATCGGGCGCGCCGGTCGCGTCCATCAGTCCGCACAGCGCCTGCAAGATGATGTCGTAGGCGGGGCGGCGCGACTCGGGACCGGTCTGTCCGAAGCCCGACACGCTCGCATACACGAGCGCCGGATGCCGCGCCGACAAGGTTTCGTAGCCGATGCCCAGGCGCGCGGCGACGCCCGGGCGAAAGTTTTCGACGACCACGTCCGCCTGCGCGCACAGCGATTGCGCGAGCGTCTGTCCGTCCGCCGTTTTCAGGTCGATGACGACGCTGCGCTTGTTGCGGTTCATGGCCCCGAAGAGGCCGCTTTCGCCGTGCGCGAACGGACCGATCGCACGATAGTCGTCGCCGCCGGGCGGCTCGATCTTGATGACGTCGGCGCCGAGATCGCCGAGCAGCGCCGAACACAGCGGCCCCGCGAGCACCCGGGAAAAATCGATCACGCGTATGCCGTCGAGCGGCAGCCTGGACACAGTCACGGCATCGTCTCCTGAAGAGCAGGCCAAATCGGCCGATGACTCGATTCTGTGCGCGCCGGGCAATTAGATAAAATATCGGAATAAATTAACGGCTATAGGATTTTCGTATGGCTCTCTCGCTGAGGCTGCTACGCTATTTCGTCGCGGCCGCCGAACTGGGCAGCACGACCGCGGCGGCGAATCAGCTCAACGTGTCGCAGCCGTCGATCTCGGTGGCGATCCGCGAACTCGAAACGCTGTTCGACGATCCGCTGTTCACGCGCGGCGCGGGCACGCGCATGACGCTCACGCATTTCGGCGAACGCAAGCTGGCGGAGGCGCGGCAACTGCTGGCGTCGGCATCGGCGTTCGCGACGGATGACATCGGCGAGGAAGACGGCGGCGAGGTGCAGATCGGCGTGTTTCGCACCATCGCGCCGGTTTATCTGCCGCGCGCGCTGGAGCTTGCTCGGGAACGTCATCCGCGGCTGTCGGTGCGCTTCGTCGAAGGCGATCTGGCGCAGCTCGAGACGTGGCTGCGCAAGAGACAGATCGATTTCGCGCTGATGTACGACGTGGGGCTGCCCGGCGACATCGAGCGGGAATGCCTCGCCGAACTGCGGCCGTACGGGCTCGTGCCGGCAGGCTCGCGCCTCGCGAAGCGCAAGCGCGCCGTGTCGCTGCGCGATCTCGCGGCGGAGCCGTTCATTCTGATCGACCTGCCGCAGAGCCGCGATTTCCTGATGACGCCGTTCTGGCAATGCGGGTTGTCGCCGAAGGTCCGCTATCGGGCCGCGTCGATCGAACTCGTTCGCGCGATGGTCGCGAGCGGGCTGGGCGTGTCGCTGCTGATCACGCAAAGCCCGGCGGCGACGCAATCGCCGCTCGTGGCCGAGTGCCCGATTCAGGAATCGACGGTGATTCAGCCGCTGGTCATCGCGAGACCCGCGAGTGCGGCGCGCATGCGCGCGTCGGAACGGATGTCGGCGTGTGTGCGCGATGCGGTCGCCGAGTCGACGCGGGCGCGCACGAGGCGCTGACGCCGGGAACGCCGTTGCGCAGTCGAGCGGCGCGACGCTCCTTTCCTGCGAACAAGATGTGCGTGCCGGCGGCCGCTACCGCCTGGAGTTCGCTCATCCCAAGGCCACGGCGCCCTTGGCGTTCGTTCGAGCAACTGAACGCATTCCTCGTTGCCCGCGGCTCGTCGAAATGATCAAGTGAGGCGTCATGCCGCAATCACCGCCATATTCGACGATTCGGCGGCGTCGGCGCCCATCGGCAGATAGCGCTTGCTGACTTCCAGCAGCGTCGCGCCGAATCCCTTCTTCGCCCGAAAATCCGTTCGCGCGCTCGTCACCACGCGCGGCGACGCACTCCACTCGATGCGCGCACCGCTCGCGGCGAGCGCCTCGACGAGCGCCACATCCTCGCTCGATTCCAGCGGCGGGAATCCGCCCGCGCGCACATACGCCTTCGCCGACACACCCAGATTTGCGCCATGGATATGCCGATGCCCGTCCGCATCGATATACGTCCGCCCGAAGTGCTCGCGCACCGCGCCGACATGCGGTGTCCAGTCATGCACGCCGATCACGCCGCACACCACGTCCGCGCAGCAGTCGAGCTGGCGCACGAGCCAGTCTTCCGCGACGGTCGTGTCGGCGTCGGTGAACGCGAGCCAGCGCGCGCCCAGCGCCAGCGCCCGCTCGGCCCCGTGCGCGCGCGCCATGCCGACATTGCGCGCGTCGACGCACGTCACGTCCGCGTCGAGCGTTCGCGCGATAGCGCCGGTTTCGTCGGTGCAGCTATCGAGCACGACAATCACGCGCGCCCCTTCTCCAAGCAATTGATGATGATCCGCGGCGCGGCGCGCAGCCGCCACGCACGCGCCGATATGCGCGGCTTCGTTGTGGGCAGGGATGACGATGGCAAGCATGTCGGCTCCGTGTTCGATGTTGTTCGGCCGGCCCGATAAGGCAATCGGCGGCCGCGATGGATCGATTTCAGCAATGACCGTTCCCATCGTTCCCCGTCTCGAATGCCACATAAAAGGGCACGACCGTCTCCAAATAATTGCCCGAAAGCAGCGGACATCGCTAGAATTACTGTATGGATATACAGTACTTTTCTGATTCCCCTCTCCGATGAAAAGCGTCATCCTCGATCCGTCGTTTGCTGCCTGGCGTACCGAAGCGCGCAACCTGCTCACGGAAGGCGTGCGGCCGGAAGACGTGTTCTGGCGAGAAACCGATGCATCGGCAACGGTGTTCGGCTCCATCGTTCCGCCCCCGCCCGGCTCGGTGGACCCGAACGCGAAAAAGCCGGTCAAGATCGCGCGCGAATTCCTCGCCATGCTCGAAACGGCGGCGTGCTATCGCGCGCCGGACCGCTGGCCGTTCCTCTACAAGGCGCTGTGGCGCTGGACGCAGGGCGATCGGGCAATCGCGTCGCCGCAGGACGCGGACGGTCTGCGGCTGCACCGGATGATCGAAACGGTCGAAGCCGAAGAGCGCGAGATGCGCAAGGTGCTGCGCTTCCGGCATCGCGACTCGTCGCTCGGGCCGCCCGAGTTCATCAGCTGGTTCGAGCCGGTGCACGACCTGCTGGAGCACGCCGCGATGCACTTCGCCACGCGCATGGGCAACGCCACGTGGATGATCGCCACGCCGCACGGCGCCGCCTTCTGGGACGGCGCGCTCCTGCGCGTGGACCGCACGAGCGAGCCGGAAGAAAAGCCGATGGATTTCGGCGACACCGCGATGAGCGGCGAGGCCGTGAGCGGCGACGCCATCGAGGCGCTCTGGCTCGCCTACTACGAGAGCACCTTCGCGCCGGCGCAGGAGAATGCCGCCGAAATGGCGTCGCACATGCCGGTGCGCTACTGGAAAAGCCCGGAGAACGCGCGCACCGATCCCGCGCTGATCTCCCGCGCCGATCCATATGCGCGGCGCGACCGTCATCCGCGCAACGTGCCGCCCGAGATGGAAGTGGCCATCAACACGGATCTGGAGCCGATCAAAGGCACGCTGCTCACGGAGCCGCCGTCGCTCGACGCGTGCAAGCGCTGCGCGCTCTGGCGCAACGCGACACAGGCCGTGCCGGGCGTCGGCCCCGCCGATGCGCGCGTGATGCTGGTCGGCGAGCAGCCGGGCGATCAGGAAGACCGCGAGGGCAAGCCGTTCGTCGGCGCGGCGGGCGCGCTGCTCGACGAAGTGCTCGCCGAGGCCGCGCTGTCGCGCGAATCGCTGTATCTGACCAACGCGGTGAAGCACTTCAAATGGGAAGCGCAGGGCGAGGAGCGCGCGCATCTCGCGCCCGCGCAGCGCGAGCGCGAGGCCTGCCGCTTCTGGCTCGAGGAAGAACTGAAGCGCATCGCGCCGAAGGTCGTCGTCGCGCTCGGCGCAACGGCGTTGAAGGCGCTCACGGGGCATCGCACGGCGCTGTCCGAGTATCTCGGCAAGACTATCGAGCACAAGGGGCACATCATCGTGCCGACCTATCACCCTTCATATCTGATGCGCCTGACCGACGACAAAGTGCGCGCGGAAGTCTTCGGCACGATCGTCGAGGCGCTCGTTTTCGCGCAGCAGATCGCGGACGGCATCGCGACCATCCGCACGCCGGTCAAGGACCGCACGCGCTAAAAGCGTCGAAAAAAGTCCAAATGCAACAGGAAGCAACAGGACGAAACAAGTCGAAAGCGCCGTCAACGTTCCTGTAAGCCGCGCGTTATACCGGTGTCGCGCCGCCCGGCGCTCACCGAAGGTCCCCACAACAACCTCATGGCCGCTCTCCCGCTCGAAGAACTACGCCGTCAACAATCCCTCATTGCGCTCGTGCCGAAATCGGCGGGGCAACTGAAGACCGAACGCGAGCGCATCATCGCGCGCCTGCAACTGTTGCTCAAAGCGACCATCGCGCTGGCGCTCGCGGGTGCGGCGCTGATCGCCTGGCTGCCGTTTTCGCCGGTGCCGCACGAATTCCGCTTCGGCGCGCAGGAAGTGCTCGGCGTCGCGGTGTTCGCGTCGTGCCTGTTCATTCTGCATGAGCGCGCCGAACTCGAACTCGGCCTTTACGACTACGAGCCGGTCGAGCAGACCACGCAAGGCGAATTGCGCGCGCTGCTGCATCGCGTGCCGGAAGGCGTGTCGTATCAGGAAGCGCTCGCCGCCGATCAGCGCACCTTCGTGACCGGCGAAGTCGACGGCATCCGCCGCCGCGCCGAAGCGTTCACGCCGAAAGCCCTGCCTGCCGACGACGGCAACACGGAAACCTGAACGCCGCGCGCCTGGCGCGATCCGCACGCCCGAGCCGCCGCCTCGCCATCGCGAGGCGGCGGCTTTTTACATCGGCACTGAAAATCGCCGCGCCTTGACGAGCGCCGCTGCGACACCTTCAATACGTGACAAATGCCGTGACAGATGCCGTCATCGACGTTCAAACTGTCACGGTGCGGGATGCAATCTGTCTCCGCGGCGCACGCGCCGCCCCGCGCAGCGCGCCGCCGGCGGCGCGGGCACGACGGGTGCTTGCCAAGCGTCCGGCCCCCGCGATTTCGCGGACATCGAAACGAGGCCACGCCACTTGCAGGAGCCAGGATGCGAGCCACACCCCTTTCCACCCTGAGCGACGAGCTCGCGCCCGCGCTCGTCCCCGACGAGCCGAGCGTCATGCCGTGCTCGAACGCTGGCCCGCCGTCCGATGCCGATTACGACGAGCTCGCCGCGTTCCACGGCATCGAGCGCGAACGGCTGGTGCTGATCCATCCGGGCAGCCATCACGACGCGCCCGCGTGGCCCGCCGAGCGCTACGCCGATGTCGCCGACCAGCTCGCCGCGGACGGCTGGCAGATCGCGATCGTCGGCGACGCGCCCGATCCCGAGCGCACCGCGGGCGTCCTCGGCGCGATGCAGACGGCCGCGCTCTTTCTTGCGGGCGCGGTCGCACCGCGCACCTTGCCGCAGTTGATCGCCAACGCGCGCCTGCTCGTGTCCGACGATGCCGCCGCGTCCTCGCCCGTCGCCACGGCCCGCGCGCTCGGCACGCCGCACATCGTGCTCGACGAGCATCCGCGCGACACCGGCAGCGACGCCATTGCCGCCCGCGCCCGCGCCGCGCTGTCGAAAACCGGCGACGCGCATCCGGGCGAGCCGTTCACGCTGCACATGCCGGCGGCGCACGAATCAGCGTAACGGCGAGCCCAACGCGTCACCGTTCCACCTTCCGGGGGACATCATGAAATTCGATATGCAGACCACGCCCATTCCGGACCCCATCGCGGACCCCAACCGCGATCCGGAATCCGATCCGTTCCTGCCGAATTCGCCGGGGCATCGCCCGGAAGAGCCGCAGCATCCCGATGCACCGCCCGACAAGGACCCGATCCGGCGCCTTTGATCTGATGATTTGACGTAGCGATCCACCCGCGCCTTCCTACGGGAGTTCCCGCCCTACATGTGCCGCGCAGCCTGCCGTAAAGCGGGCATGCGGCGGCATGCGCCGTCGCACGAGGACAGACAACGCAAAGAGGCGACGGGCGCAATATGAACAGAATGACGTTGAACAGGAAGCTCGGCTCGATGATCGCCGTGCTGTGGATCGGCTTGATCGCGATCGGAATCATCGGAGCGTGGCAGAACCGGACGTCGATGATCGACGACCGCAAGGAGCAGTTGAAGACCCTCGTCAACGAGGCGCACGCGATCACCGCGCACTATGCGGCGCTCGCGGCGAACAAAACGCTCACCGAAGAAGAAGCGAAGAAGCGCGCGCTCGAAGCGGTCGGCGCAATCCGTTACGGGACGGACGGCTATCTCTCCATCAACGACTCGCATCCGAAGATGGTGATGCACCCGATCAAGTCGGGCATGAACGGGCAGGATCTGTCGGGCTACACGGACCCGGCGGGCAATCGCCTGTTCGTCGATATCGTGAAGGCGGGCGATCAGCCCGGCGGCGGCTTCGTCAACTATCTGTGGCCGAAGCCCGGCAGCGACAAGCCGGTCGGCAAGATGTCGTATTCGCAGCGTTTCGCGCAGTGGGACTGGTATCTCGTCACCGGCATGTACATGGACGACGTGCAGAGCGCGTTCTACGCGAGCGCGCTGCGCTGGCTCGCGATCACGGCGCTGCTCGGCGGCATCGCGACGGCGGCGATGCTGATCGTCCTGCGCAGCATCAGGCGCAATCTCGGCGGCGAGCTGGAACTCGCGGTCGGCGCGGCGCATCGCATCGCGCGCGGCGATCTGACGGGCACCGTCGACGTCCATCCGGACGATACGACCAGCCTTCTGCATGCACTGAGCGTGATGCAGCGCGGTCTCGTCGAAACGGTTTCGCGGGTGCGCAACGGCACCGAGAACATCAACGTCGGCGCTTCGGAGATCGCGGCGGGCAATACGGACCTGTCGCAGCGCACCGAGGAACAGGCCGCGGCGCTCGTGCAGACCGCGTCGAGCATGGACCAGATGACCGCGAACGTGAAGAACAACGCCGAAAGCGCGGCGCAGGCGGCGCGTCTCGCGGAACAGGCGGCGGACGTGGCGACGCGCGGCAGCGGCGTCGTCGGTGACGTGATCGACACGATGACGCGCATCACGGCAAGCTCGCAGCAGATCGGCGACATCATCGGCGTGATCGACGGCATCGCGTTCCAGACGAACATTCTTGCTTTGAACGCCGCTGTCGAAGCGGCGCGTGCCGGCGAGCAGGGACGCGGCTTCGCGGTCGTCGCGGCCGAAGTGCGCAGCCTCGCGCAGCGCTCGGCGACGGCGGCGAAGGAGATCAAGGCGCTCATCGAAACGTCGACGCAGACGGTCGGGCAAGGCGCGTCGCTCGTGTCGAACGCGGGCTCGACGATGACCGAGATCGTGCAGTCGGTGCGCCGCGTGAACGAGATTCTCGACGAGATCAGCCACGCGTCGCGCGAGCAGAGCGCGGGCATCGAGCAGGTGAACCGCGCGGTCGTCGAGATGGATCAGGTGACGCAGCAGAACGCCGCGCTCGTCGAAGAAGCGGCCGCCGCCGCGCATTCGCTGAAGGATCAGGTGGATGTGCTGCGCGAGGCGATCGGGAGTTTCAGGTTGCCGGCGTGACGCTTCCGGTCACGCGAGGAACCGCTCCACCAGCCGCGCCCAGTAAGCCGCCCCGACCGGCAGATTCCTGTCGTTGAAATCGTAATGCGGGTTGTGGACCATGCAGCCGTCCTCGCCCGCGCCGTTGCCGATGCGCAGGAACGAGCCCGGCCGTTCCTGCAGCATGAACGCGAAATCTTCGCTGCCCATCAGCAGATCCGCGTGCGCGACGACGTTTTCCTCGCCCACCAGTTCGCGCGCCACCTGGATCGCAAATTCCGTTTCCGCGTCCGAATTAACGACGACCGGATAGCCTTCCAGATACTTGACCGTCGCCTTCGCGCCATAACTCGCGGCCTGCGCTTCGACCAGTTCCGTGATGCGGCGCTTGAGCAGCTCGCGCACCTGCGGGTTGAACGAACGCACCGAAAGCTCGAGCGTCGCGCGATTCGGAATGACGTTGTTGACCGTGCCCGCATGCATCGAGCCGACGGTGACGACGGCCGGCTGCGCCGGATCGACGTTGCGCGCGACGATCGTCTGCAATGCCATCACGATGCTCGCCGTGACGACCACCGGATCGACCGACAGGTGCGGACGCGCCGCATGCCCGCCGACGCCTTCGATCACGATCGACACCTGATCGCCCGCGGCCATGAACGGCCCCTTGCGGAACAGGAACGTGCCCGGCTGCGCACCCGGATGATTGTGCACGCCGAACACGGCGTCGCAATGAAAGCGCTCGAACAGGCCCTCCTCGATCATCTTCTGCGCGCCGCTCGGCACGCCGTGCTCTTCCGCCGGCTGAAAGTACAGATGTACCGTGCCGTTGAAGCGGCGCGTGCGCGCGAGTTGGCGCGCGGCGCCGAGCAGCATCGCCGTGTGGCCGTCGTGGCCGCACGCGTGCATCTTGCCGTGCGTCTCGCTCGCCCAGGGCTTGCCGCTCTGCTCGATGATCGGCAGCGCGTCCATGTCGGCGCGCAGGCCGATGCTCTTCGCGCCGTCGCCCGCTTTCAATGTGCCGACGACGCCCGTGCCGCCGACGCCGCGCGTCACGGTCCAGCCCCATTCCTCCAGCCGCCCGGCGACGAGCGCCGCGGTGCGCGTCTCCTCGTACGAGAGTTCCGGATGACGGTGGATGTCGTGGCGGATCTCGCGCAGCGCGGGCGCGTCGTCGGAGAGATCGGCGATGACGGTGAAGTGTCGGCCGGATGAAGCTGTCGTCATGGAAAAACCCTCGATGCGGTACATGGAAAACGGCGCACATGATCCTCCACATGCGCGCCGCTTTCCAGTGTTGGCGCAAACTTTTCGACTATTCGGGCGAAATCAGCGCAAAAAGCGGTCGATCACATCGGCCAGTTTCGCGAAAGCCGGCGCGATGTCCTCGTCCGGCACGCATGCGTAACCGATCAGCAAGCCGGATTCCGCGTCCGGCCGATGCGCGTAATAACCCGACAGCGCCCGCACGACGATGTCCTCCGCGAGCGCGGCGGCGGCCAGCGCGCGATCATCGACGTGTTTCGGCAGCTTCAGCACGAGATGCAGCCCGGCATCGCCGCCGGCGATGGCGAACGTGTCGCCGTAGCGCTGGGCGATCGTCGCGAGCATCGTGTCGCGCCGCTGGCTGTAGAGCGCGCGCATGCGCCGGATATGCGACGTGAAATGCCCCTCGCCGATGAACTCCGCGAGCACCGCCTGCTGCAACAGTTGCCCTTCGCGATACAACTCGGCGCTCGCCGTGGCGAAGCTCTCCGCGAGCGCCTCCGGCACCACGACATAACCGATGCGCAGCCCCGGAAACAGCGTCTTGCCGAAGCTGCCGACATAGATCACTTGCCCGGCCGTGTCCATGCCCTGCAGCGAGGCGAGCGGCCGGCTGCCGTAACGGTATTCGCTGTCGTAGTCGTCCTCGATGATCCAGCAGCGATGCTGCCGCGCGTATTCGAGCAGCATGCGGCGGCGCGCGAGGCTCATCACCATGCCGAGCGGATATTGATGCGATGGCGTGACGAGCATCAGCTTCGGCGGCGCGGCGAGATCGGCGGGCGCCGGCGCGATGCCTTCGGCGTCGACTGGAATCGCCTTCAGATCAAGTCCGGAAACCTGCAGCACGCTGCGCACGCCCCAGTAGCACGGGTCTTCGGTCCAGATGGTGTCGCCGGAATCCGCGAGCAGGCGCGCGGCGAGATCGATCGATTGATGAATGCCGGTCGTCACGACGATCTGTTCCGGCGTGCAGCGCACCGAACGCGACGTGCGCAGATAGTCGGCGAGCGCGTGGCGCAGACCCGCGTGGCCGCCGCCGGGCGCATAGGTCAGCAGATCGGGGCGCGGCTTGCGCCAGTATTTCGCGTGCAGGCGGTTCCATGCGCGCGACGGAAACCGCGACACGTCGGGCACGCCCGGCATGAACGCGCCGCCCTGGCGCTTCGAGACGCCCGCGCCCCCGATCAGCCGCGTCCCGCGCGCGGAAAGCGTCGATTGCGCGGCGGTGCGCGTGCCGGCGTCCGAAGGTGCGTCGTCGAAGAGGATGTCGTCGGGCGCGCTGTCCGCGACGAACGTGCCGCGCCCCGTCGCCGACGATACGTAGCCTTCGAGCGCCAGTTGCTCGTACACCTGCGTCACCGTGTTGCGCCCGATGCCGAGCTCCGCCGCGAGCAGCCGCGACGACGGCACTTTCGCGCCGGCCGCGAGCTCGCGCGTGAGGATCGCCTGCTGCAAAAGCCTGTGCAACTGGCGGTAGATCGGCTGGCCGTTGCCGCGGTCGATGCGCTGCGCGAGCCAGTCGGAGAGCACGCTTGCGCGTGTGGACATCAGATTGGCTCCTATTTATTTATTCAAATGGATCTGATCTTACGGGCCAAATCTTACTATAGTCGGCTCTGTTCGATTCAGCCTTACCGACCTCATCCGACACAGCGCCAAGGAGATTCCCGCCGTGACCACGACCCTGAAGAACGCCGCCCTGCAAGCCCGGAAGAACGCCGCGACCCCGCGCGGCGTCGGCGTGATGTGCGATTTTTACGCGGCACGCGCCGAGAACGCCGAACTGTGGGACGTCGAGGGACGGCGCTTCATCGATTTCGCGGCGGGCATCGCGGTGTGCAACACGGGGCATCGTCATCCGAAGATCGTCGAGGCGATCCGCGCGCAGCTCGACTGCTTCACGCACACCGCGTATCAGATCGTGCCGTACGAGTCGTATGTGTCGCTCGCTGAAAGGATCGGCGCGCGCGCGCCGACCCGGTATCCGAACAAGACGGCGTTCTTCACGACGGGCGCGGAGGCCGTCGAGAACGCGGTGAAGATCGCGCGCGTCGCGACGGGCCGTCCGGGCGTGATCGCTTTCACGGGCGGCTTTCACGGCCGCACGCTGATGGGCATGGCGCTGACTGGCAAGGTCGCGCCTTACAAGACCGGCTTCGGGCCGTTCCCGTCGGACGTGTATCACGCGCCGTTTCCGAATCCTGTGCGTGGCGTATCGGTGGACGAATCGCTGCGCGCGATCGGCCATCTGTTCAGGGCGGACATCGAACCTGCGCGCGTGGCGGCGATCATCTTCGAACCCGTGCAGGGCGAGGGCGGTTTCAATCCCGCGCCTGTCGAATTCGTGCGCGGCCTGCGCAAGATCTGCGACGAGCACGGCATTCTGCTGATCGCCGATGAAGTGCAGACCGGTTTCGCGCGCACCGGCAAGCTTTTCGCGATGGAGCATTACGACGTCGTGCCGGATCTGATGGCGATCGCGAAGTCGCTGGCGGGCGGCATGCCGCTGTCGGGTGTCGTCGGACGCGCGGACATCATGGATGCGGCCGCGCCGGGCGGTCTCGGCGGCACGTATGCGGGCAACCCGCTTTCGGTGGCGGCGGCTCACGCGGTGCTCGACATCATCGACGAAGAGAAGCTCTGCGAGCGTGCTGTGGTTCTCGGTGACAAGCTCAAGGCGAAGCTGCGGGCGCTCAAGGCCGATGTGCCGCAAATCGCCGACGTGCGCGGGCCTGGCGCGATGATCGCGGTCGAATTCTGCAAGCCTGGGTCGCATGATGCCGACGCCGCGTTCGCCAAACTCGTGCAGACGCGGGCGCTTGAGCGCGGATTGCTTTTGCTTGTTTGCGGCGTTGATTCGAACGTGGTGCGGTTTCTGTTTCCGCTCACCATTCAAGAGACGGTTTTCGATGAGGCGCTTGGGATTCTTGAAGAGGTGTTGACGGAAGCCGTCGGCGTGGCGGCTTGATTTTGTTAGTCGTTTGTTTGTTTGCTTGTTTGTCGTTGAATCCTGTTTTGATGTCGGTCTATTAGCGTTGCCCCTCCCCGGGGCGGGGGTAACTTTCTTTGCTGCTGCAAAGAAAGTCACCAAAGAAAGCAGCTTTTCCCAGCCTAAGCACTTCACACCGGCCGCGGCACAGGCAATTGGCCTAATGGCCCCCAGAGTAGCGAGTGTTCCCATTGTTGAGCCGGGCGTGGACCGCGCACGGTCTGACAAGCTAATACGTTGAGCGTGCTGGTTCAGCACGAAATAGCTTCGGCACAGCGCTACGCGCTGCCGCCGGGTATGCAAGGGAAACCAACTGGCCACACATGCAGTGAGATGGAGCCGTCAGCACGAAAGCACGCGCAAACCCGATTGACCGGTCGGCCGCGAAGCGGGCTGGAGCTAAATGGTGCTGAACCAGTCAGTAGTGCGGCGCGATGTGGCAGACCGTGCGCGATCCAAGCCCGGTAAGACCTTTGGGGGCACTCGCTACTGCCGGACCACAAGATTAGTTCTGTGCCGCGGCCGGCATGGAGTGCTTAGGCTGGGGATAGCTGTTTCTTTGGTTACTTTCTTTGCAGCAGTGTATAGACCGGAGACATGGGTAACACCTGTTCCAGGACATGGGTAACACTTCGGACGAATGGTTCGTCCGGAGTT
>NZ_FCOF02000153.1 GCF_001544755.2 Caballeronia catudaia
GGAGATTTCGTGAACGACATCGATCCCAAAGCCCTGTTTCGCCTGTCGGTACTGGGGCCGCTCGTCAGCCGCGAGCGTCTCGGTCGCGGCGAACTGCAGTTGATCGTACGCCAGCTAGCCCATCAGGAGTACGCAATACCCGGTTCACGACGGCGCTATATCAGCGAGAAGACGCTGCAGGCGTGGTACTACGCTTGGCGGCGTCATGGACTCGCCGGCCTTTCTGACCGACCCCGCACCACCGCCGGC
Organism: Caballeronia catudaia; assembly: GCF_001544755.2. Lineage (GTDB taxonomy): Bacteria > Pseudomonadota > Gammaproteobacteria > Burkholderiales > Burkholderiaceae > Caballeronia > Caballeronia catudaia. The sequence continues at coordinate 250 of NZ_FCOF02000153.1, forward strand.
CAGTCGAAGTTGCCCGCCGCGATACAGAGCGCCGTGCTGGCCGCCAAGCGGGAGAACCCGCGCCGTTCAATCCGTCAGATCCGATTGCTGCTTGAAGCCGCCGGGCTCGTGCCGCACGACACGCTCTCGCGCTGCGCCGTGCACCGCCTGCTCAAGGCTCACGGGCTCTCGCGCATTGCTTCTCCCGAAGTCGTACCGGAGGAGAAGCGCAGCTTCGAGGCCGAGCACGCCGGCTCGATCTGGTACGGCGACGTGATGCACGGCCCCACACTGTCGTTCGGTGGGCGTCGAACGAAGACGTATCTCGTGTCGCTGATGGACGACGCTTC
>NZ_FCOF02000049.1 GCF_001544755.2 Caballeronia catudaia
CGTGCGACGCGCCCTTCAAAAGGGCACGAAAAATGTGACTGTAACTAAACCCTTCAGCGTGTCAGGACGCGCCGGACGGCACCAAGTCGATAGATCGTGCGTCCCGCAGCGCCCGGCCGGCGCGGTTGCGGCGACACCGGACATGGCGGGCGACGACCCCGATCTGAGTCAAGCGTGTCGTCGGACTCGTCGAACTCGCCCCAGAGTCCGCCTTTCACCGGTCGGAACTGCCACCGCAGATAACCCTTGCTGGCGCCGAGCTGCATCAGCTCGAGCCGGTCCGGCGCATTGTCGAGCAGATGGCGGTCGGTGGGCCGCCATCCGCATACTCCCCGAATGCCTGACGGCAGACGAGCGCTTCGCCGGCCGGCGCACCGATTAGTTGCAGGCACGTCGCTCGTTACGTTCGCCCTCCCACGCCCCGAGTTGCCACGCCGCATCGACTAGCGCCGCGTCGACCGCCGAAAGCTATGCCAGTGCAGGATCGCCAGCACCGGCGTGTGGACCCGTGCGACGGCAGTCACCGTGACCGCCACCAGCGGCAGGCGCACGGTATCCACTTGTTCGCGCAGCGTACCGAAAAAATCCATGAAGCTTCCGTCCCATGTATGTTGCGCAGCCTCTTGAGATTCCGATTGCGGGCACTATTTTAGGATTCGCTCAGGCAATCGCGCGACCCATCTCACAAGCGCGCTGCGTGTTTCGATTTGTTGTGAGTGGTCTTCACGGACGGGCGAATTGGACCGCGTAGCCTTTGTTTGGGCTCCGTGCGGATCCCTCTCAAGGTCTCTCGAGGAGCCGGTCATGAGCGATCTTCTTTTCACGGTCCTGCTGGACGACTTCGACCGCTTCCACCGGAGGATCGCGAGCCTCTTCACGGGTTTCCCACCGGCCTGCGCGCCACGCGCATCGGCACCTTTTCAGCCGTCGATAATCGGCAGCACCGACGACGCGGTCAGATCTCGCATTTGCACCCGGACTCGATCCGGTAAAGATCGACGTCTCGATCGACGGCTCGATCGACAAAGGGTTGCTGACGATGAGCGGCGGGCGCACCGCTCAGGCGCTGACGTCCCCGATGACGCACGGATTTACGCCAACGAGCGTTTCCTCGCCGCGTTCCGGTGGGCTATCGAATGCCAGCGTGCGGATCCCGACAGGCGCACGGTCTCTTGCATAGTTTTGGGGAGCGCCACCATGCATGACACGCGGCAGCAAAACTCCAAGAGATTGACGATTGAAACGGAAGCGGTCCACGTGATCGATTCGGGCCGTCTAGGTCTAGGGAATCGGTTCGCTCATCAGCCTCGCGGCGTGACTGCGCAGGCCTTCTCAGCCTTGCAATTACCCACAGTTTGCGAGCTCGAAACCGAGTTGGATATCGACTAGGCGGCGCAAACCGCGCCAGATGACTGTATTGCCCCGGAGGCGGATCGCTGGCACGGGCGAGGTAACCACCGAGCTGTGCGAGCTTGGTAAGACTGCGCGATCAAGGCGGCGCTTGGGCCGTTCGGGGCGTGTCCTTGACGACCTGGTCGAGCAGTTCGACCTCAGCTCGTGTCAGCGCAACTTGAGCGGGTGCATCGGGAGCGTATCGATTGATCATGGTCAACCAGAATATCCGCCAGCTAAAGATACAAAACACAGAAATCAGGTTGGCCAGTCGGTCGACCGACCGCAGCCTAGACTCTTCGGCTTTGCATCCAGACTTGAGAATCTTGTGAAACATCTCGATTTTCCAGCGCATCGCGTACCAGTCGAGTTTTTCGATAGCGTCGCGACGGGAGCGCACTGGCAGATCCGTGATCAACTTCCATTTGATCGGCTTCCTATCGGTCGGTTCACCTCGTTCCGTCGCATGGATCACGGTCACTTGCAGCGCTGGATAGCGGTTTTCGCTTACCGATCGGCGGCAAGACCGTGACCTGACAATATTTAATCTCGAGAAGTGCGTGCGACGAATGGCCTTTCGTGTCTCGTGTCTCTACGCGGTGTAGCCCTTTGACCTGCACCGCAGACATTTCGTCACTCATGGTGTGCTCGCCGTCGCCGGCCAAACGGTCCTGGCAAGTTCTCACAAGAAAGTGAGTTCCTAACTCCCGTGCGGTACAGAATAATTCGTAGATGTTGCTCTCGCGATCGCCGACATGAATGCAACGATCTGGATCGTTGAAGCCGGCCGCTAACCTCTGGTTGCAGCCGTCAGGTTACTCGTCGCGCAACTGCTTACCCTTCGAACTGACGAATCGTCGCGTTGTATGCGCGCGTAGCCATTTCTTCCAACGGAAGCTTGCGTTCGACTTCAGAGAGGATTTCGACGCCCCACGGACCATCGAAGCCCGTTGCCTGAACCGCTTTGATGAAGCCCTTCACGTCGAGGACGCCTTCGCCCGGCAGGCGACGCTTGTGGCAGGTGTCCATCCACAGCGGCTCGATTGCGTAGCGGTCCGCATCGTCCAGTTCAATGCCTTTGATGAACTCGGGCTTGATCGTGGCGATTTCCTTGAAATCGACGTTGCCGCGGCTCAGGTGCCAGATGTCAAGCAGCAGACCTGCGTTGGCCTTGTTTGCGCCTTCGACAATCGCCTTGCCCGTTTCAATCGTGCGGACGTTGCTGAAAGGCATGACCTCCAGCATGACTTGCGTACCGCGCTTCTCAGCGTCTTCGGCCAGTTTGCCAAACTCTTCGACCATGAGCGGAACGTTCGCGGTGTCATCGCCGATACCCGGGCCGACCTTCACGATGCGCGCGCGCAGTTCTTCGGCCGCCTTGAGGTAGTAATACCGCATGCTGTCGGACGTGCGGCGACGCTCGCCGGTTTGATACCAATCGACCAAAAATTCAAACTCAACGTGCTTGATGCCGTTGGCTTCGAGGATTCGGCGCATCTCCGCAAAGCCGATCTTGTCGACTGTTGCGTAGATATCCGAGTGAATCAGGCCGATGCCATCCCAGCCAGCTTTGGCCGCAGCCTCAACGCGGTCTTTAAAGCTGAAAGGACTGATTTCGGTCGGACCGAACGGATAGACGTCACCCGACAACGTGAAGTAGGCGGCTACAAGTTCGACTTTGGATTTGGACATTTGAATCCTCTCGGAAAGGGGGGCGACGCACCGGCGTGGAAGTCGCGGTTTACGATGGCCCTCACTATCTCGCAAGATTTGCGGGAGATAAACAGACCGAAAATCGACTTACAGTAGATTAGCTTTCTACAATCGATCCGCGTCTCTGCCCAAGCGCCATTGTCCGGGCGTCTGGACCGAAGGCCGGCATTTTTCCTGTGGAAGGAAATAAGTTTTCGCTCCGCCGCATTTCTCTTTCGAACCTCTCGCCTTACTGTGCCTCCTCAGAACACCAAGCCCGCTCTCAAGGAGCCCTCAGGAGACACCTCATGAAATTCCGTAAATCTGTCATCTCTAGCCTTGCTCTCGCGACCATTGCCGGAGCCTTCGGTACTGGCGCAAACGCGGCCAACCCGCCACACGTTGCCCTGCTCATGCCCACGCAGAGCGTTGAATATTGGGCGCTCTACATCAAGGGCTTCCAAAAGCAGGCGGCAGCGGATGGTCTGAAGGTGGACGTGAAGGTCACCAACTACGATGCGAACGAACAGGCCACTCAGGTCGAGCAGACGCTCGCTCAGAAGCCTGACGTGATCGTTCTCGTGCCCGTGGACTCGAGCGCAATGGTCCCGTCGATTCGTAAGATCGACCAGGCCAAAATCCCGGTTGTCATCTCGAACTCGATGCCCGACCAGAAGTACTCGCGCTACTGGAAGGCCTTCACTGGCCCGAACGACATCAGCAATGGCGAAGCCGCAGCCAAGGCGATGATTCAGGGCTTCAAAGAGAAGGGTTACGGGGACAAGGGGAAGGTCATCGTCATCAACGGTCCGATGGGTACGCCTCCACAGGTGCAGCGCTATCAGGGCTTTGTTGATGGACTCAAGAAGAACGCACCCGGCATCGAGGTCGTTGGCTCCCAGCCTGCTGACTGGGATGCAGTGAAAGCGGAAGCAGCAGCGTCGGCGCTCTTCACCCAGTTCAAAGACGTCAAGGGCGTCTACACCGAGAACGACTCACAACTGCGCGGCGTGGTCACGGCCGCGCAACGACTCGGCCTCGACCCTTCGAAGCTGGTCATTGTGGGACACGGGTGCGACTCCGGCGGTGTCGAGGCCATCTCGGCAGGAAAGGCCTACGCGACGGTCGAGCAATCTCCGTTCGATGATGGCGCGTACGCAGCGAAGGCGGCACTCGAGCTTGCCTCCGGGAAGACGCCCCAGGCCGTTCAGTACCTGCCGAACCCTATCGCAACGAAGGCGACCCTCAACGTCTGCTATTCCCAAAAGAAGTAAGTCGCGCGCTGACGGTGCGCGTCTGACTCTGCGCACCTGACCGCGCGGGCGTGACGTATTCGCGACCTTTCGGGGTCGCTTCTGTATTTACAGGGAGATCAGGAATGAGACGAGAAATCGGTGTAGCCGTCATCGGCACCGGGTTCATGGGCAAAGCGCACGCGCTCGCCTACAAGGCTGTGCCGAATGCGTTCCCCGATTCTTGGAAGCCGCGACTTGTGGCGGTTGCAGACGTTAGCGAAGTAGGTGCGCGCCAAGCCGCCGAGCAGTTTGGCTTCGAACGCGCAACTACCGACTGGAGAACGCTCCTCGACGATCCCGAGGTGCAGGTCGTCTCGATTACCACGCCTTGCAGCTTGCATCGGGACATGGCGCTGGCTGCGATCGCAGCCGGCAAGCATGTGCATTGCGAGAAGCCGATCGCAGCGTCATCTTCCGACGCTTACGACATGATGAAAGCGGCAGAGGCGGCGCGGGTCGTCACTCAGGTCGGATACAACTACATCAAAAACCCCATCCTTAAGCTGGCGCGGGGCATGATTCAGTCGGGCGAGCTTGGTGACATCACCAGCTTCCGTGGCGTCCATGCAGAAGACTACATGGCCGATCCCGACATTCCCTATAGCTGGCGCACGGATCCTCAGAACGGTGCGGGTGCGCTGGCTGAAATTGGCAACCATATCGTTAGCCTGTCACGCTTCCTTCTCGGCCCGATCACGCAGATCAATGCTCAGCTCGAAACAGTCAACAAGACTCGCCCTGTCGCACAGGGTTCTTCGGAGCGTCGAGAGGTGAAAGTCGATGACATCGCGCGGCTAATGGTCACGTTCGAGCGCGGTTGTTCGGGGTCAATGGAGGCGAACTGGGCTGCCACCGGACGGAAGATGCAGCTTGAATTTGAAGTGTTCGGAACGAAGGGCTCGCTGTTCTTCTCGCAAGAGCGCTTCAACGAACTGCAGTACTTCAAGGCGAGCAATGATCCGCGGACTTCAGGGTTTGCTCGAATCGAAGCGGGACCGGCACACCCTCCCTACGAGAATTTCACGGTCGCCGGGGGACACCAGCTTGGTTTCAACGATTTGAAGACCATCGAAATGGCGGAGTTCCTTTCCGCCATCGAACACGGCACGCCCGCCTTCCCGGACTTCCGCGAGGCATGGGAAATTCAACGGATTGTTGATGCAGCAATCCAGTCGTCGGCAGAAGAGCGTCGTATCGCCCTGTAACAACGACCGGTGGTCTCCAAGGTTGCGCGCGGTTTGTCAGGTGTCACCTCCTGTGGCCCGCGCGCTTTTTTACGAGCACGCCGGCTGTTCCGATATTTCCAGTCACCGGAAATATCATTTCGCTGCAGCGCATTTTTCTTTTTCGACCGAACGAATAATCTGTGACTCAACAATAACGAAGCCGCTAAAGCGAGTTTCTGCTGGAGACGACACGCATTTCTATGCTCGCAGCGATCTTTGCGAATTCCTCTCTTGTAGATCCAACCGCAGCGGCGCTGATGCGGCAGCACCCACGATTTTGTGTGTTAGCCATGAGGAGCTATGCCGCCTCAGCGCCGTTGCAAGGCTTCGTTGTTCCAAAAGTATGCCGTCACCCAAGCGCGAGCATTCACGCGTAGTAGCTCATTGAGCGTGATAGGCATCAGCCCGTGACAGCGGACGAAGGACCGTGTCCGCCTATGGAGGAAGACAATGCTGCAAGACGCAAAACCCGACGGCGATACGCTCGCCGCTCAAAGTCTGCTGTGCGCTCGCAACTTGACCAAACATTATGGTGGCGTGAAGGCGCTCACTGGCGTCAGCCTTGAGCTGGTACCCGGTGAAATTCACGCGTTGTGTGGTGAGAACGGGGCAGGCAAAAGCACCTTTATCAAGATTCTGGGTGGCCTGGTTCAGCCGGACGACGGTGAGATCACGGTCGACGGCCATCAGCTCAAACTGGGTCAGCGCACCGACCCAAAACTCATCTCCATAGTTCACCAGGAGCTGGCTATCGTCCCGACCCTGTCGGTGCTCGATAACATCCTGCTCGGTGGCGCTGATCAGAAAGAAATCTATCGCCGCAGCCACTATCGCGATGCTGTGCGCGAGCATCTGGATTCGGTCGGGTTGTCACATGTCAAGCTCGATGCGCCCGCGTCGAGACTCAGCCTGGCCGAATGCCAGCTGATCGAAATCGCTCGTGGCATGTCGCGTCATGCAAAGGTGCTGCTGCTCGACGAGCCCACGGCCACCCTATCGGATGCGGAGATCGTTCGCGTCTTTGAGGTCGCGCGCAAATTGCGCGATCAAGGGACTGCGATGATCTTCGTGAGCCATCGACTCGACGAAGTGTTCGCGCTCACCGACCGCGTGACGGTTTTCCGAAACGGTCAGCACGTTCTGACGCAACGCACCGCTGATATGACCACCGCGGAGGTCGTCAAGGCGATGATCGGGCGCGAGCTGGTACATAACCAGGTCAAGCCGCCGGAAAGTCGCGCTCATGTCACGCCTCGTCTCGAGATCGACAATCTGAGCGTCGACGGAAAGATCAAGGACCTGTCGCTCAAAGTGGCGCCAGGAGAGATTGTCGCTGTGGTTGGCCAGTTGGGCTCCGGCGCGGAAGTTCTTGTTGAAGCGCTTGCCGGCCTTCGCGGCGATATCTCGCACGCTGTGAAGCTGGACGGTCAGGCGGTCAAACTCGATAGCATTCGCGGTTCCCTGCGTGCGGGCATTGCATACGTCGCCGAGGACCGCGCCGACAAAGGCGTCTTTCTGGACGCACCGATCGCGATCAATATCACGGCCTCGGTCATGGGAAAGTTCACCCGGGCGGGCGTCATGCGACGAGCGGCCGAGCAGGAAGAGGCGCGCCGTCTCGCGTCGATGTTCACCATCGATCCGAAGCGCCTTCCGCACGAGGTATCGACGCTTAGCGGTGGAAATCAACAAAAGGTTTCGCTCGCCAAGGCCGTCGCCCTGTCGCCGCGCCTCTTGCTGCTCAATGAGCCGACGCGCGGCGTGGATATCGGAGCGCGAAGCGAAATTTACGCGACGCTGCGCAAGATGGCGGACGAAGGCCTTGCGATCGTCTTCTACTCGACCGATCTCGAAGAAATTCTCGAGCTTGCAGATACGGTAATGACCGTTTTCCGGGGCCGAATGGTCCGTCACAAACCCCGATTCGAGATCGACGGCGACACGCTCCTGCATGACATCGTCGCTGGCGACAGTGACGCATCTCATGCGCATGTCTCGTTCCGAAACCCTTCTGTTGAGGTGGGTAATGCATAAGACCGCTTTGGAACCCGCAACGCAGGTGTCTTCAACCACGCTGCGACGTTGGGCAGCCGCGCTGTTCGGCACGACCAGTATTCATGCGGCGTCAATTCGAATCGCAACCGTTCTTCTGATCGCGATCGCGGCAGGCGTCGTTCCACACTTTACGGAGTTCGGCAACGTTCAATCTCTGATGTACTCCGTGGCTGCCGTGGGCATCGGTGCGATTGGCATGGCGCTTGTCACGCTCAGCGGCAACCTGTTCATGCTGTCGATGGGCGCAACCGCGGCAGTGTCGACCGTGATGTTCGCCGCATTGATCCATTTAGGTCTCGGCGCGACGTTGTTGCTCGTGGTGTTGAGTGGACTTCTTATGGGCGCGGTGCAGGGCGGCATCATCGCCCTAGGAAAAGCCAATCCCATCATCACGACCATCGCGACCTCATCGATCATCATCGGGACGGGCGTGATCTACACCGGAGGGCTGACGATCATCGGGCAGGGCGACGCGACGTGGCTCGGCCAAGGAAAGCTGTTTGGCTGGTTGCCGAATCAGATCATCGTGTTAGCCATTTTCGCGGCGATAGCGAGCTTTATTCTGCAGAAGTCGCGCATCGGCCGCGAGATTCGACTCATTGGTATGCGCGCTGAAGTCGCACGCATCGCGGGTCTTCGCCTGTTGCTGGCGACGCTCGTTTGTTATGGCTTTGCCGGGGCTGCCGCTGCGCTTGCGGGATCGTTGATCGCCTCTTCTTCGGCGCAGGGCAATCTGACCTACGGCATCGACCTCGATTTCAACGCGATTGCCGCAGTGCTCGTCGGAGGCATCTCGATTCGCGGCGGACGCGGGCAGATTTCGGATGCGGTGACCGGCGCCATTTTCCTGGCCGTCATCAGTAACGTTCTGCTGGTCAGCGGAGTCAGTTACGAGTATCAGCTGGTCGCCAAGGGCATCGTGGTTCTTGCGGCAGTGGTGTTCGGTGCATTGCTCGCCCGGATTGGTCCGGGTCGGAAGTAACAGGAGATATGAAAATGGAACAGCCTCAACGACTTCTTAATCTCGCCATTCGCCTCGTATTGCTGGTGGGCATGCCGGTGATATTCGGGCTCAGTGTCGACCACTACTTTTCGCAGGCGAACCTCTACGCCATCTTTCAGGCGTTCGCGTACCTCGGGATCATCGCACTTGGCCTCTCGGTGACGATGGTGGCAGGCGAGTTCGATCTGAGCGTTGCGGCGATCTCAACCGTCGCCGGGCTGATTACCGTAAAGTTTGGTGGCGATAGTGCGTTGCTGGGCATGCTGTACGCCGTGATTTTCGGCGTGGTCATCGGCGTGGCCAATGCAGCGTTGTTGCCCTGGCTGGGCGTCTCCTCCCTGGTCACGACCGTGGGTTCGATGATGCTCCTGACCGGGGTGGGCTTCTGGCTAGCGGGCGGGCGCGTCTTGAGCTGGGGCAACCTGGATGTTAGCGACTTTCTCGACCAGAATGTTGCCGCGATCTTTTCGCCGCGTAGCCTCATTACGATCTTCTGCTTCATTGCGGTATCGCTTTTCCTGCGCTACACCACGCTCGGTCGCGATCTCTACGCATCCGGTGGTCATCGAAAGGCGGCGACGCAAAGCGGCGCGCGCGTGGGCAAGGCATTGACCGTCGCCTTCATCATTTCCGGAGGTCTCTCGGCACTCGGCGGCGGCTTGCTCTCGCTGAGCCTCGCGACGGCCTCAGCGACGATGGGAAGCAACATCCTGTTGCAGGCGGCTTCGGCTGCGATCGTCGGGGGCGTGGCGTTGGGCGGAGGCATCGGCTCACCGCTCGGCGTGGCGATGGGCGTGCTGATTCTCACGGTGCTCAACAACGGGCTGGGTCTGTTGAACGCAACGTCAACGCAAATTCTGCTGGTCAATGGCCTGTTGCTTTTGATTGTTGTGTTGCTTGACGGACGTCTTGGCGCAGTCCTGGCCGCGCCGCTCGACCGCCTCGCGCGTCGGAAAACCACGGCGGCTTAACGCGTGACAGATCCGGAAGGGGCGGTGTCACGCCGTCTTCCAGCCGCCCGCGAATGTAAAACCAAACTGCGCATTACGAGGTCATCAAAGTGAATGCCCCCTGCATTATTACGGTCGCCATCACCGGTTCGGTGCCGCGCAAGAAAGATAACCCGGCAGTGCCCATCTCGATCGTCGAGCAGATCGAAAGCACCCATGAAGCGTTCGAGGCTGGCGCGACGCTGGTCCACCTGCACGTGCGTGACGAGAATGAGAATTCGAGCTCCGATCACACAGCCTTCGCTCGGCTTCAGGAAGGGATCCGCAAGCACTGCGCGGGCATGATCATCCAGTTCTCAACGGGCGGTCGCGGCCGGTCGTTCGAGCAACGCGGCTCGATGCTCGACCTGCGTCCGGACATGGCGTCGCTCGCGACGGGCTCGGTCAATTTTCCGACAACCGTTTACGAAAACCCGCCCGACTTCGTCCGCTCGCTTGCGTCGGCGATGCTCCAGCACGACGTCAAGCCCGAGATCGAGATTTTCGATCTGGCGATGCTGTACAGCACCGTTGATCTCGTGCAGCAGGGGCTGTTGAAGCCGCCGGCGCACGTGCAGTTCGTGCTAGGCGTGAAGAACGCGCTGCCCGCGCGCCGCGAAATTCTCGAGTTCGAGGTCAAGCAGCTCAAGGCATTGCTACCGGATGCGACGTGGACCGCTGCCGGCATTGGCCGACACCAGCTCGAAGTCAACCACTGGACGCTGGAAATGGGCGGCCATGCCCGCACCGGCCTCGAGGATAACGTGCGCTGGGACAAGGACACACTCGCGGCAAGCAATGCACAACTGGTACAACGCGTCGTGTCGCTGTGCGGCGAATATGGGCGCCCAGTCGCGACGGCCGCGCAGGCCCGGACGTTGTTGGGCCTGCCTCAGGTCTGAACCCACGACGCCCGGCATGGCAATCCATCGTATGACCACAACGGAGCGTCCTGGGTCACGTTGGCCGGAGGCCAACGCGTCACTAACATGTCAGTCGTTTCTGTTGGACGAGCGTTGAGCTGTTTCCCCTTCGGACGTTCGAAGCGTGGCGCAATTAGATTGCGAACGTCATCCAACGCTCCTCAAGGTTGAGGCTCTTGACGCGTTCGACGAGGAAGTCAGTGAACACGCGGATCTTGGCGGGCTGAAAGCGTCTACTTTGATACGCGAGATTGATGGTCAGACGCGGCAGCTGCCAGTCTTCGAGAACCGGAATGAGACGTCCAGACACGATGTCGTCGTGAATGATGTACAGCGGCTGAACGACGATGCCGAGTCCTGCGCGTCCGGCTGCGACGATGACTTGCCCTTCGTTCGAGTCCAGCGCACTCGCAATCGTGATGTTGCGCTCCTCCGTCCCGCGACGCAGATGGAGCAGGTAAGGGTCGACTGCGAGGTTGTAGACCAGCATCTTATGCTCCTGCAAGTCCTCGGGATTCTGCGGGCGTCCGTGCGCGGCAAGGTACGCCGGCGATGCTGCAAGCACTCGACGAGTCTCCGCAAGGCGCCGAACGGTAATGCTGGAGTCGCTTTCGTATTCCTTTGTGCGAATGGCGACGTCGATGCCGGCTTCGATGAAGTTTTGGTACTGGTTTGCCGCGACAATCTGAACCGACAGGCTGGGATACCGCCTCAGGAACTCGGGAAGCGCAGGCGCAATATGCATCCGTGCAAACGAGACGGAGCTGGTTACCCGCAGGACGCCTCTTGGGCTGACGACTTCTTCTGAGGCGATCGCATCGGCTTCCGCCATTTCGGACATGACTGCCGAGCAGCGGCGATGATATTCGCGGCCAGCGTCCGTGAGCCACATACGCCGGGTTGTCCGCTCGATCAAGCGCGCGCCAAGGCGTTCTTCCAGCGAACTCAAGGTGCGGCTGGCGGCCGCGTTTGACATATCGAGCTGCTCAGCGGCCTTCGACAAGCTACCTAGATCGGCGGTAAGCACAAACAACTGCAGTTGCGTCCAGCGGTCCATCGCGTTTCCCTCGGAACAATCGACGTCGATTCTTCCACGTCGTTGAGGCCAATATGCTGCGCGGCAGAGCAGAGATAAACACATTAAAACTCGCTTCTATGTAGAGCAGATTTCGACAATTGAAATGCAGCGGATCGACGGCGGATTAGTCGTCAAAAAGGCCCACGGCAGTGCGACGCAACGGATTCTTCCGGCACGAGGAAATGTCATTTCGCGTGGCGGCATTTTTTTAAACCGTCGGACGCTTTAACTTTCGTTCTCATACGCCCGGCGCACAACGGAGACACGCACGATGCGCAACATCAACGAAGACACCATTACCCAAGCTGTTATCGCCTCAGTTGCAGACTGCAAGGATGCGCGACTGAGAACCGTGATGACGAGCCTCGTTCAACACCTTCATGCATTCGCCCGCGATATTCAACTTACCGAGGACGAGTGGTTCAAAGCGATTAAGTTTTTGACGGAAGTTGGACACATCACGGATAACAAGCGCCAGGAGTTCATCCTGTTGTTTGACACGCTCGGCCTTTCGATGCTGGTCATGTCGCAGAACAACCGGAAACCCTCCAACTGCACGGAGGCCACAGTGTTTGGGCCGTTCTATGTCGAAGGAGCACCGACCTACAGCAACGGCGACGACATCTCAAACGGCGCGAAAGGTGCCCCATGTTATGTGAAGGGGCAAGTGCGCGGCGCAGGCGGAGAAGGCATTCAGAACGCGCTGATCGACGTTTGGCAGTCCGACGAGGAGGGCTTCTATGACGTCCAGAATCTCGATGAAGCGGGCGAAGCCGTTCATCGCGGGCGAGGCCGATTGAGGTCCGATGCGGAAGGCTTTTTTAACTTCCGCTCAATTCTCGCCGAGGCGTATCCGATTCCGCACGATGGTCCTGTTGGCCGCATGTTGGCGGCCCTCGGTCGCCATCCGTGGCGACCCGCTCATCTGCACTTCATGATCGAGGCGCCGGGATACGAAACGCTGATTACGCATGTGTTTCGCGACGGGGACCAGTATCTCGACTCGGACGTGGTGTTCGGCGTGCGATCGTCATTGATCGCCGAATGGAAACGTCACGAGCCGGGCGTCGCTCCGGATGGCCGAGAAATCGCAGTTCCGTGGTACTCGCTTGAGTACGACTTTGTGCTTAACCCTTCGGAGGTTCACGCATGATCCGACATATCGTGATGTGGCGAGTTCGTGGCGATACGCCTGCCGAACGTCTAGCGGCTTCCAACGTCGTTAAAAAGAGCTTCGAAGGCTTGCGCGGTCGCATTCCCGGAATGCGCCACCTTGAAGTTGGACTTGATCACAGCCGAATCGACTACGCCTGCGACGCAGTGCTCGTCACTGAATTTGACTCGCAGGACGCACTGGACGCCTATGCGTCTCATCCGGAGCACTTACGCGTGCGCAACGAACTGGGTGACCTGCGCACAGCAAGATTTCAAGTCGACTACCAAGCCGACGCGAACGCCAGTTCAGACCATCCAGCGGAGCACCTTCATGCAAAAGCGTGAGTTTGTCTATCAGGCACGAGCGGGCAGGGTCGTGTTTGGTCCGGGCAGTATGCAGCACCTCGAACGGGAAGTGCTTGAGCTGAATTCTGAAAGAGCCCTCATTCTGTGTAGCCCGGAGCAGAAGGAAACGGGCGAGGCCGTCGCCGCGCGTCTGGGTAAGCGCGCAGCCGCGGTTTTCGACCGCGCGATCATGCATGTACCGCTCGAACTCGCCAAGGAGGCGCGGGAGCTTGCGCGGGAACTGCGCGCCGACTGCGCGATTGCAGTCGGGGGCGGCTCGACGATCGGACTCGGCAAGGCGATCGCACTGGAATCCGACCTTCCAATTCTGGCTGTACCGACGACCTACGCGGGCAGCGAAATGACGCCCATTTACGGAATCACCGATGCGGGCTTGAAGAAGACCGGCACGGATCTGCGCGTATTGCCGAAGACCGTCATCTACGATCCCGACCTGACGATGGCGCTTCCCGTTGGGCTTTCTGTGACGAGCGGGATCAACGCCATTGCGCACGCGGCGGAAGCACTCTACTCGCGTGACGCCAATCCCATCACAAGCCTGCTGGCGGAGGACGGGATCGCGGCGCTCGCTCGCGCGCTGCCGGCGATCGTTGAAGATGCTAACAATGTGGAGGCGCGTTCCGATGCCCTTTACGGGGCGTGGGTATGTGGAACGGTGCTAGGCAGCGTCGGTATGGCGCTTCACCACAAGCTTTGTCACACGCTCGGCGGAAGTTTCAATCTCCCGCATGCACAGACGCACACGATCGTCTTGTCCCACGCGCTCGCCTATAACCGGCAGGCTGCGCCCGAGGCGATGCATCGGATCGCCCGCGCCCTCTGCTCGGAGGACGCCGCCTTGGGGATCTACGAACTGGCTAAGCGCTGCGGCGCACCCGTTGCGCTCAAAGACATCGGGATGTCGGCCGCCGACGTATCTAAAGCCGCTGATATTGCAAGCTCGAACCCCTACTGGAACCCGCGTCCGATCGAACGCGAAGCCCTTCTTGTGCTACTCCAGGATGCTTTTGAAGGCGCTGCGCCGCGCACGACAGCCAATTGAGCCGCGCATGCTTAAGCGCGACCTGACGGTCCTCATTTAAGCAAGGAGACAATCATGCATTTCACCGTCTACTGCCTTGATCATCCGAGCATGGTCGAGCGTCGCCTTGAAAACTATGACGCACACAAGGCGTATCTGCAGACTGCACCTGTCAAGACACTGATCTCTGGGCCGCTAACGATGCCGGATGGTCAGACGATGATCGGCAGCTTCTTCCTCTATGAAGCCGACAGCATTGCAGACATCGAGACATTCGTCCAGGCGGACCCATTCAACAAAGCAGGGATCTGGGACACGGTCGATATCAGACCGTTCATCAAGCGAGTCGATAACCGTTAAGTCCTTCGAAGTCCCGCGGGTTCGTGTCGTCCTCACCAGCGGGACGAACGACCCACGCTTGTCCTCAATAGAGCGACGAAAAGCGCAAACATTTCACAATACAAACGGAGACGTGATGGAAACTGGCCTGGACGGGAAGATCGTTCCTATCACCGGTGCGGCACAAGGCATTGGACGCGCGGCGGCCCTTGGCTTCGCGCGTGAAGGGGCGCGTCTTTGCCTCATCGACATTGACGCCAACGGACTCGAAGAAGCGCAGTCGGAGCTTCGCGCGCTCGGAGCGAACGTCACCATCGCCCGAGCTGATCTGTCCACCTCGGACGGCGTTGCAGGCGGCATCGATTCGGCTTTGAAGTCATACAACGGCCAAGTCGACATCCTCGTCAACAACGTTGGAGCCGGGAAAGTCCGCACATTCGAGGAACTTTCGGATGAAGAGTGGGAGTTCACGATGAATCTCAACTTCATGAGCTACGTGCGCACGTGCCGGCAACTCCTGCCGGTGCTGCGGACGCGTGAAAAGGCGGTGATCATCAACAACGCGTCTGACCTCGCCCGCCAGCCTGAGCCGGTGCCGATCGACTATTCCGCATCCAAAGCTGCGGTGCTCGCGCTCACGAAGGGCCTCGCACGGGCTGAAGCGCCGAAGATTCGTGTGAATGCGGTTGCGCCGGGTCCGGTTTGGACGCCTTTCTGGACCAAGGAAGGGGGCTTCGCGGACACGATGGGCAAGTTTCATGGCATGGGGCCGAAAGACGCCGTCGAGCACGTGCTGTCTTTACGTCAGTTGCCGTTGAATCGTCTTGGTCAACCTGACGAAGTGGCCAATGTGATCGTATTCCTCGCCTCCGATCTTGCGTCTTTCGTTACATCCGCGGTTTGGGGCGTCGACGGCGGCAGCATCCGAAGTCTTATTTGAGAGGCAGGAGGCCGGCTTGCCTTGACTGCCCAGAGGATGAGATATGCCTGCACGTGATCAGTTAAATGACGTAATGGTGTCGCAGAGCGAACGCGCCTATTTGGTGGAAGCACTTGACCTGCTGATGCGCGAGCGGTCGAACGCGCTACGCATTGCCACGGCGGTCGCAAGAGCGCGTGGCGATCGCGTTCCGGACGTGCATGACTTCGGTCTGGATGACATTTTGCGGCTTAGCCGAGAGATAGCCGGCGTGTCCTCGGCCGAGCCACCCAGCGCAGCGCGGCAGTGTCCTGACTCAAGCAATCAGCGCGAGTGTGTTGACCGTCGAAAAGCGATCAGCACGTCATAAACGAAGCTAAAGGTCGGCTTGCCATGCGATGAGCTGACTCGATCAAGGAGATAAAAATGTTGCGTATTGCTGTCCTCGGTGCCGGGCGCATCGGTAGAATTCATGCGGCCAATGTTGCCACCGACCGTCGAGTGAAACTCGTTGCTGTTGCCGACCCAAACAAAGAAGCGGTCGAGTCCCTCGCGGCCGAACTGGGATGCGATTCGTCGCTCGATTGCAAGGCGGTGGTCGACCGCGAAGATGTGGATGCGATCATTGTCGGCACCCCGACTGACACGCACGTGGATTTGACGTTGCAGGCGGTCCGGTTGGGCAAGCCGGTTTTATGCGAGAAGCCGATCGACCTCGATATCGAGCGTGCGCAAGCCGCGGTGGACGAAATCGAGCGCCTGAACGGGCGCGTGATGCTGGCCTTCAACCGACGGTTCGATCCGGATGCGATGCGACTTAAACAAGCGATCGAAGGAGGGGAGGTCGGCGAGGTTCGACAAGTCGTGATTACGAGCCGCGATCCGGGACTCGCGCCGCGCGAATATCTTCGTCACTCAGGCGGCATCTTCCGCGACATGACCATTCACGATTTCGATACCGCGCATTGGTTGCTCGGCGAGGATCCTGTGGAAGTGATGGCGATGGGTAGTCGGCTGGTCGATCCGGGTTTGGAGGAGCTCCCTGACTACGACAGCGTGATGGTGCTGCTCCGTACGGCGTCCGGCAAGCAGTGTCACATCAATGGTTCGCGGCAAGCCGTGTACGGATTCGATCAGCGTGTCGAGGTCTTTGGATCAAAAGGGATGGTGCTGAACGAGAACCATCGGCCTTCCAGCTTGCGTCGGTGGACCAGCGATCGGACCGAAGCGCGGGAACCGCTCTTAAACTTCTTCCTCGAGCGACATGCCGACTCCTACAAGGTCGAGTTGGATCGCTTCCTGACCGCGCTGGCAGCAGACGCGCCGATGCCTGCTACGCCCCGAGACGGAATTCGCGCGCTGCACATCGCGAATTGCGCTTTGGAGGCAGCGACCCAAGGCTGCGCCGTCAAGATCTGACGATCAGGCTCCGCGCCGATGACCCGAGAGTTGACGGTGACGGGAAAATCGCCCTTAATGGAGAACAAAACTCTTCATTGAGGGCGGTGATGGCACAGGTTGAGACGTTTAGTGGGATCGTGATTTTCGTCACCGCCGCAAAATCACGGAGCTTCACCGACGCGGCCGAGCAGCTTGGACTTACAAAATCTGCGGTAGGCAAGGCGGTCGCAAAGCTGGAGGAGCGGCTTGGCGCGCAGCTGTTTCATCGCACAACCAGAAGCATTTCGCTCACGGCTGACGGCGAAGCTTACTTCGCCGCGTGCGCCTCTGCGCTCGATGAAATCTCGACGGCGGAGACGGCGATTGGCCCTGGCCACCAACGGCCGGTAGGTCGGTTGCGAATCGATATGCCCGCAGCATTTGGTCGACGGATATTGGTGCCGATCTTGCTGGACATCGGCCGGAAACATCCCGATCTTCAATTCACGATGACGTTCTCGGACCATCTGATTGATCCGATCGAAGAAGGCGTCGACCTCGTCATCCGCTTCGGCGAACTCGAGAGTTCGAGTGGACTGGTCGCACGGCGTTTAACCAGCCAGCGCATGGTAATTGCAGCCTCGCCTGAGTATCTTGCACGCTGCGGCACGCCGCGCCATCTGGAGGACTTGAGACGCCACGCGTGCATCGTCGGCTATCGCCGTGGCTTGCCGCTTTCATGGCGAGTTCATATCGACGGCGAATCTAGCCGGATTTCTCCGCCTGCTACTCATCAGATCAGCGACGGCGACTCGATCGTGGCGGCGGCGATTGCGAGCATGGGACTTTGCCAGATGCCCATGTCACTGCTACGACCGCATCTTGAATCGGGAGAACTGCGCTCGGTCCTGGACGACATCTCTAGCGATCTGATTGATGTCCATGCGGTCTGGCCGAAGGTGGCTCATTTACGACCAAAAGTGCGGCATGTCGTCGACGCCTTGGTTGAATTCGCGGAACGAGGGAAACTGAACTGATCGGCAGCCCCCCGAGCGGCGAGCGCGCCGTTGCGACCTTGACCTTTTAGTCGGTGGCATATACACTTTGTATATACATAAAGAGGTGCGACTGTGCCGATTTCTACGCCATCGACGCGGCCCAAAGAGGCCAAGCTGTTCCGCAATAATCGCAGCCAAGCGGTGCGTATTCCCGTCGAGTTCGAGTTGCCGGGTGATCGTGTTTTGATTCATCGTGAGGGCGACAAGCTCATCATCGAACCGGTGAAAACGCCCGCGAACATTCTTGAATTATTGGCCGAGTGGAGACAGGAGCCACTGCTTGGGCCCGAAGATCAGTTTCCGGAAATCGGCGACATGCCTGCTCGCCCAGAGGATATATTTTGAGCGGCTATCTGCTGGACACGAACATTATCAGCGACATGATCCGAAATCCTTTCGGGCAAGTTGCAAGTCGTATCGAACAGATTGATCCAAAGACGATATGCACGAGCATCATCGTTGCGGCGGAATTGCACTATGGATGCGCTAAAAAAGGCTCCGCGAAGTTGCTTGCCAAGGTAGAGGCCGTCCTCGCAACGATTCCTGTATTGCCGCTAGACGCCCCCGCTGACGCAGAATATGGCGGCATCCGGGCCGAGTTGGAGTCGGCAGGCCAACCTATAGGCGGTAACGATCTCTTGATTGGCGCTCACGCCTATGCGTTGCGGCTCATACTCGTGACCGACAACACCAAAGAGTTCAGCCGTATCCGCGGACTCACGATTGAGAACTGGCTGGAACGATAGCTGACTGCCAGGGTCTCCGTAGCACAACCACCCGCCGCAGGAGCGAGTCAGTGCTTGACATAACGCCGTCGTAGCATCCTCTAGCGTAATTTATTAGGAATGCTAAGATCGTTCCGCCTCCTCAGTCGCCGTCGGCTCTGCCTCACTTGGCCACTCGGCTGCGAGTTTTCGTGCCTCGACGCGAAGTTCGTTGGGCAGCGGGGACGCCCTTTGGCTGCGAATGAAGCGTTCGAGCCGCTCAGTCGCCGCTGACAGGTCTTTCAGTCTGATTGCGCCTAACTGGTAGTCGTGCAGCGCCAGGATTTGTTCCAGCAGCGATGCCGTCCGCGCGTCGACGAACCAGGCTTGGTCTTCCTTTCGCTTCGACAACGCGGCGTTCATTCCGAGTTCTGCGCACGCGAACACCTGCAGTGGTAGGGAGCCAAAACCCATCTCCTGTAGGTGGTACGTAATGTACAAGGCGCGCAACAGTTCGTTGAACTGGTATGAATTTCCATTACCTTCTTTACGGCAGGCGGCCAGCGCGAGATGGAACTGCAGCGACATCTTCTCTGTGGTTGCTGCAGGCAGGGGCAACAACATCGAGCGAGTCATCGGACGACGGGAGCCGGCCGGCTTGCCCGGTGTGCGTGTTGTTCGGTTGGCGCTGCGAGGCATGAAAGAGCTGATAGAGCTGATAGAGAAGCGGAGAATTACCGGCACTGGAATTTTAACGCAGCGACGCCCGCGAGGGCTGTGTCTGCGGAGTTCTGCCGAGCGAATAGCCTGCGTTATTGGGCGAGCGGTGGGCTGGCGGCTAGCGGACGTTTTGGACAATCGTTGGGGCGTTTAGCCCCACGCGGCATCGAACAATTCAATCTGGCCGTAAGTCAGATGGACGAAGTCACGCAGCAAAACGCCGCGATTGTCGAACGGGCCTCGGCGGCGGCGCACGCACTGGAGGAACAGGCCGGTTCGCTGCGGGACCTGGTGGCGCAGTCGTTCCGAAAGTCAGCGGCTATTTCTGCGCCTTTAGGTTTCGTTTCTGTACGCGAGTACGCGGGAAGGGGCTAAAAAAAGTGCTGGATCGATGCTTCGGTTCATTCGTCCGTCGAGGATAGTTTTGCCGCGCGCCTACGATACGAATGATTTTTGATGGATGGCTTTTCGCTTCAAGATCCGATAGACCCGTACGTAATTCCGCGCCAATACCATTTCTCGCGTGCCGCGTACGCGACCGATAGAGCTCCGGATGCTTCGTGTCCCGGCGAACTGTCGAAAGTGACGTGATTTTGGCGTAGGCCTGGTGTCGTCGGGAAATCAGCCCATCGAGAAACAGCATCCGTGATTACCCGTGATCCAACGGTGCGGCTTCTGTAGAGGCGCAAAGCGGGGCGATTTTGACTGGTGAAATGACTGCGCCGAAATGGAATCGGAAAGGGCGAGCGGTCGCCGCCGCGATGAGGCATCCTCCTTGCGCTGTCTCTGTTATGCCAGCATGCTGCGGGGCAGATCCGGGCGAGCGATCGTAAATGAAGGTCCGGCAAAGGGGTATTGGGCGGCAGGTCAAAGGCAAGATCAACGCGAAGTCTTGGCGCTTTCAAGGGCAAACCTTGACGGATCGATTAGCACGGACGATGACCACATCACAGGGATGTTACCGAGACGCGTCTCAGTAACGATGATCCGCCCGAGCAGGTCCAAATTGACTACCACCGGCCGGAGGAATGATGGAACACGACAAGCACGAGCCCATTACGCTACGCATTTACCGCGCGCCCTCAGGCCGATGGGCGGGCTGTCTCCTTGTCGGCGGGGAGGATATTGGCTCTTTCGACGGATACGACAGCCCTGAGGCTCTTGAGGAAGCCGCGCGGGAAACGGGCGTGTACCCGGACCGTGTGGAGGTGGATTAGGCCGTCCAGGTCGAGCACGAGGAGGAACGATGGAACAAGAAAAAAGACCAGCCGGTGATCCTGCGCATATACCGCCTCCCGAGCGGCCTATGGGGCGGACGGCTCTCGGCGGGGGAAGATGACATTGGCGAGCTAGGGGCCTTTAAGTCCACAAAGGAGGTCGAGCAGGCCGCCGCGGATACCGGCCTGTACCCCGATCGTGTAGAGATAGAAGAGAGCTAATACACCTGCCCCGCACCGCAGCAAACACGCTCGCCTCCGGGCTCGTTTAGCGCTTGCCATAACGCCGTCGTAGCATCGTTAGGATTGCGGAATGGTTAGCGAACATGTGCAGATCGAGAGAAGGCAGACGCTGCGCGGCAAGATTCACTGATTCGCGGCGGCTCATAGGTGGATCGAATTGTCAGCCTGTGGGCGCGACGAGACCGAATTCGGCCATCAGGCGACGTTCGCCAGCGCCGTCAAAGGACGTTTGAATGGCAGTTCACCTCGAAAGGAGCCCTTCGCGCGTCTGGAGTAGGCGCTTCTCCCGCAGACCTGCTGCCGAAAGCCTTGAGTGAACGCGACGAGTTCGACGCCACCTTTTCGCAGATTAGCCGCCATCGGCGTGCCCATGATCCCTAGTCCGATAAAACCCGCCTTTTGCATTCGATTCTCCAAACGTTGTGATATCACGTTGACCATGCGTGCTTACTCCTGCACGAAATGCTTCTGTACGGCCTGTGCGGCGTTCCGAAGGAGGCCCATATCGGCGCAGACCGCCACGAGCGTGCTTCCCATCGCGAGGTAGCGCTCGGCATCCGCCTGCACCGGCGCGAGAATGCCGCTGTTGAGGTTCGCTACTTCTGCTAATGGGTGCATTAATTCGGCTAATGTGGGTCACTTCGGCGATTTATTCCGGCTCTGCGAGTCGACGGTCCAGAGCTCAGCCAAGATGTGCTGCTGCTAACAGGCCAGAAGCCTTATGTGGCAAGGGTTTCATAGCACATGGTCTTCGTCCCGCTAACATCGCCACATTAGCGGAATTAGCGCACAGGCCAACCGCATTAGCACGATCGACCCGCGGTGTTCGAAGGACGCGGTTGCGCCAGCGCAACATGTTGTGCCGCATCAAAAATATAATTTTCGCGAAAAATCAAAGACATGTGCAAAAAAGCCATTAGCAAAATAGATGGGCGTCATTAGCAGAAATAGCGAACCTCAACACCAGGAGCTATGAGGCAGGCCGTTGGAACGGCGCCCGGTTCGACGCCCGGCCGAGCCGCAGAACAGCACCCGTAATGCTCCCGTTGAAAGGGGCGGTTTTTGGGAAGGCGGTTTGAGACGTTCTCACTGGTGAAAATGCGGGTGAGGTGAGACCCGGCGGCCACAGTTATAGGCATCCTCCGTGCGCTAGTACGGATGTCCTGCATGCCGCAGGGACAACCGGAGAGCGATCATGAATGAAGATCAAGTGAAGGGCGTCGGGGAAAAGGTCAAAGGCAAGATCAATGAAGGCGTCGGGAAGATAACGAACGATCCCGCGCAGGAAGCAAAAGGCGACGCTCAGCAGATTGAAGGTGAAGTGCGCAAGGATGTGGGCGACGCCAAGGAAGACCTAAAAGACGCAGCCGATGATGCATCGAAGCCGTAACAGGAAGGCGTCAGCCCGTCGGTAGCGACCCGCGATCATGCTGTGAGACGCCCGCCCTTGCGCGGGCGTTTTATCACCCAACCACACAGCGAGTGGGTATAGCCGTCGGTCGGCGCAACGACGCAGGCTGGCTTTTGGCGCCCGTCAACGGCAAAAATTAGTGTTGCTGCGTGCCGGATTGAATCGCCGCCTGGCGCTGCGATGTCGTTTTTTCAGCTTGCAGGCGGGCTTCAGCTTTTTGCAGCCTGACCGGATACTCCACGTCGTCAGGGATAGGTTTGTAGCCGGCTCGTTCGAGGTCGGCGAGTTCAGCGCGTACTTGTGCGCGCGTGACCGGCGCGTCAGTTTGGGCGAACGAAGCAATCGGAGAAGAGGCGAGCACGGCGAGTGCAGCCGTCAAGAAAATCTGTTTCATCACATACCTACTTTTTGGCGTCGGTTCATCTGAAGTACCGCTAGAAGCTTCAAAGTATAGGCGCCGGAATCTAGGTATTTTCCCTTATTCGAACAAAAGTACATTGCCAAACGCACAATTCTGCACGCCTCATACGGCCCTTTAAATGGACCGCAGGAACGCTGCGGACACGCCCAACTGAAGGTCCGAGGAGAGGGTGCGCGAACGCGCGATCTCCTTGGTGAGCTGCATCACCGTGCGGCACGCCAGCGTCAGTTCGCCGTGGGGCGACATGGCCAGCGCAATGAAGCGCGGCACAGGCGGATCGACCACCATGGACGCCTGCAGCCGACAGTCCTTTTCAAGATTGGCAATCGCGTAAGGGCCGAGCAACGCGTAGATGCCGCCATCTGCCACGATGTGCCCCTGCAGACTCAAGGAATCAGCTTCTGCTGTGAAATTCAGGGAGACCCGGTGTTCGCCCGCAATTTGTTCGAGCCGGTCGCGCCAGCTATTGGGCCGGCAGAAAAACACCAGGGGAATCCCGTCGAGCTTGGAAAAGGCAATCGTGGGCGGCTGGATCAACGGCTCGCCTTTTGCGCCGACCAGATAGGTCGCCACCTCAACGAGATACTCGTCACCGTCTTTGGGCGTCGGACTATTTCGAAAAAGGATGGCGAGATCGACGCTGCCGTTTTCCAACCACGTTTCCAGCAACGCGCCTTGACCCTCGCGCACCTGTAACTGCACCAGGGGATAACGCTCTCGTAGGCGATGGTAAAGGGTGCTGACAAGCGGATGAGCGGTGGAGGGCAAGATCCCGAGCCTGACCACCCCGATGGGCTCGCCCGCCGTACTGCGGATGTCGTTGGACAACTGTTCCGTGCTGGCAAGCCAGGCTCTGACGCGCGGGGCAATCCGCGCCCCCAACTCGGTCAACACCACGCCGCGCCCCGTCCGTTGAAACAAACGGCCGCCGCAGTATTGCTCAAGCTCAACAATCTGGCGGCTGATGTGCGGCTGACTGGTTCCGTAAGCCACGGCCGCCTTGCTCAAGCTCCCGAGCTCCGCCGCGTCAATGAATAGCTTCCAAGCCGCGTAGTCCACCGTCACGTCCCAATAGATATGTCAAATCAGTATAGCTGAAATGTGCAGCTAGGCAGTTCCCGCATGGATCGACCATCCCTACACTGCAACGCATGCACCACTGTTCCCGCTTGATGCGAAGCGAGCAGCGGGCTCTCCTCTCGGAAAGAGGAGCCGAAAAGTTCATATTTTGGAGACGTCATGAAAGCAATCGATCTGCGCGGTTTGGTCCCGGCACCCGTTACCCCCTTTACCCGCGATGGCGCGGTGGACCACGCAGCAATTCAACGACTGGGTTCCTGGCTCGGCAGCATTGAGGGTGTTAAAGGCCTGACGGTGCTCGGCCACGCTGGCGAAGGCACGTTCATGACGCAGAAAGAACAGGCTCAAGTCATCGAAAGCTTCGTGAAGTCCGTCGACGGCAAGATCCCGGTCATCGCCGGTATCACGCTCGAAGGCACCGAAGTGGCAGTGGAAGAGGCCAAGCGCGCGGTCGAGGCCGGCGCGTCGGCCGGTCTGGTGTATCCGTCGCACGGCTGGCTGCGCTTTGGCTACCAGAAGGGCGCACCGCAAGACCGTTACCGCGCCATCCACGAAGGCAGCGGCTTGCCGCTCATCCTGTTCCAGTACCCGGACGCGACCAAGGCGACTTATAACCTCGAAACGCAGCTGGAAATCGCCGCACAACCGGGCGTCTTTGCGATGAAAAACGGCGTGCGCAATATGCGTCGCTGGGATGTTGAGATTCCCATCATTCGTCGCGAGCGTCCGGAACTGCAAATCCTGACCTGCCACGACGAGTATCTGCTGCACACGATGTTTGACGTCGACGGTGCGCTCGTCGGCTACGGCGGTCTCGCTCCCGAGCCGCTCATCGAACTGATCAAAGCAGGCAAGGCGAAAGACTACCAGGCCGCGCGCGCGATCCATGATCGCCTGCTGCCGGTGACGCGCAACGTGTACCACCGTGGCTCGCACATGGAAGGCACCGTGGCCCTCAAGCACGGTCTCGTGGCCCGCGGCATCCTTGAGCACGCCACGGTGCGCTCGCCGTTGCTGCCGCTCGCAGAAGGCGCGGACGCCGAAATTGCAGACGCGCTTCGTTCGGCGGGCCTCGTCGACTGAGTCGGGAGTGGCACACCCATCGCAGGATGACGATAGCGAAGCGATGCCCCCGCTTCGCTATCAGCGCTGAGCAGCAACGGTGACGCGCGCGACCTCGTTCCGCGCATCGCCCATAACAGGATCGGGAAACGACCAAAAAAGCGCCGGCGTCGCGACATACAAGAGAACAACGCGATCGGTGCTTCACAACAAGAAGAAAAACCAAGGGCCCATAAAATGCAGCTTATCAGGAGACAGCATGAACACCCCTTCGACCGCCTACGGCGTCGGCCTTGGACAATCTCCGAGCGAAGCACGCCCCGTGAGCGAGCAGATGCGTGCTGCGAACCTGTTGTTTCGCATCGAGAACGTACCATTCTGCAAGTGGCACACCAAGGCGCGCATCATCATGGGCAGCGCGACCCTGTTTGATGCATTCGACGCCCTCTCGCTTGCTTTCGTCCTTCCTGTATTGGTAGGCCTTTGGCATCTTTCTCCCGGCCAGATCGGCGTGCTGATCGCCGCCGGTTATTTGGGGCAAGTCGTCGGCGCGTTGGTCTTCGGTTGGCTTGCCGAGCGCCTGGGGCGGGTGCCGAGCGCCACCATAACGGTCGGTGTCATGTCGGCGATGAGTGTCGTATGTGCCTTCACCGGCAGCTTCCATATGCTGTTTTTGATGCGCTTTCTGCAAGGCATCGGCGTGGGCGGAGAGGTGCCCGTAGCGGCCACGTACATCAACGAGCTGTCTCAAGCGCATGGCCGAGGACGCTTCTTTATTCTGTACGAACTCATTTTCCCGCTGGGTCTCCTCGCGGCCGCGCAGCTCGGTGCGTTCATCGTCCCTCGCTTCGGTTGGGAATATATGTTTCTGATCGGCGGCATTCCCGGCATCGCCGTCGCGATCCTGATCGCCCGCCTTCCCGAATCGCCGCGCTGGCTTATTTCGAAGGGGCGTTTCGATAAAGCTGAACGGATCATCGAGCGGCTCGAGGCAAGCACGGCGAAGCGCAACCTCGATACGCAGACGCAGAAGGCCGAGGTCGACGAGCGGGTGGTGAGCCTTCTGAACGGCGTCCAGTCAAAGCAGAAGGGAAGCTGGAAGGAACTGTTCTCCCCGTTTTACCGAGGACGCACCGTTGTCGTATGGTTGCTCTGGGCGAGCTCATATTTCGTGGCCAATGGCATCAACAACTGGCTGCCGAGCCTCTACAAGACGGTCTACCATCTGCCTTTGCAAGAGTCGCTTCACATGGCGTCCATCTCGAACGTCCTGAGTACGTGCGGGGTGCTTGCGTGCGCGTTGCTAATCGATCGAGTGGGGCGCAGGCGCTGGGCGATGGCGTGCTTCGTCATCAGCGCAATTTTGCTTGCTGCACTCGGCATTCATGGTGCAGGCAGCGCCTGGTCCGTCATGTTCCTCGGATCGTCGGCCTACGCTGTGATGGCAACTGCAACGGTTCTGTTGTACCTGTACACGCCTGAAATCTACCCCACCCGGATGCGCGCCATTGGCACGGGTCTCGCGACTTCCTGGTTGCGAGCGGCGTCCGCCGCTGCGCCAGCAATCGTCGGTGTCGTCTTGACAGGGAAGGGAATTGCTGCGGTATTCATTATGTTTGCCGTGGTCAGTGCAGTAGGCTTCTTCGTCGCCGCGCGAATGGTGGAGACGACTAATCGCGCGCTCGAAGAGATTTCCCCGTAGCCCTCGCGTCCTTACGGCTCCTTCCTGAGATGACTCAAGGGAAGGAGCCTTCTTGCGCGTCACGCCGTTAGCTTCAGCGACATGCTTGCAATAAGCGCCCCCGCTCCAAGGCTGCCCGTCAGTACTACTGAGTGGATGGCCCACAGAAATGGTCGCTCACAAAAATATGAATGGAGACACCGTAAATGAAAAAGGCACAACGGGTCATGGCCCGCCTTCCTGCGCGAAGAGTTGTTGGTACGCTTGGAGTGATGGCGATTTTCTGCGCGGGTCTGGCAATGACTTCTGTCGACGCATGCGGAGATAGCGGCTCGCAGGTCCAACTTTATGGGCTCGTCGGCACCTATGTCGGGAGTGTCAAACGTAGCGATACGCCGCAATCTACGGTACTGATGGGCAGCGGCGGACTGACCACTTCCTTTTGGGGCATCCGCGGCAACGAAGACCTTGGCGGCGGCGTCAGCGCCATCTTCGCCCTCGAGAGCTTCTTCCAACCCCAAAACGGTGCGCAAGGTCGCAATGCGACGGATCCATTCTGGTCACGCAATGCGTACGTGGGCTTTATGGGCGACTTTGGCCAGTTGACCTTCGGACGGCAAAGAAATCCGACGTACACGGCAGAATCCCTCGTCAATCCGTTCGGATCATCGACCGTCTTTTCTCCGCTCGTCCTCCAGACGTTCGTGACCACCTATGGCGGTACCATCATCGGAGATACGGTGTGGAATAACACCGCCAAGTACACCACCCCGAACTTCAAGGGCTTCGGCGCAACGGTAATCTACGGCCTTGGCGGCGTCGCGGGTTCGCCTGGCATCGGTAACCTCGGCTTTCACTTGAGCTACCAGAATCACGGCCTCACGGCCGTGCTGTCGGGCCAGCGCGTGCGGTACACCGCAGCCGGACCGGTGGGCGCGCAGTACGCCTATCTCGCGGGCGCAGCGTACGACTTCAAGGTCGTGACGCTCTACGGAGCGTGGGCGATGACAAGTGACGTGAGCACGCCGACAGGCAGTCACACCTACGAGGCGGGTTTGTCGATCCCCTTCTCACCTGCGGACTTCCTGCTTGCGGAGTGGGCGCGTACCCAACGTTCCGGGCCGACGCCGACGACCAACAGCCTTCGCAACACAGCCTCTCTCGGCTACGACCACCTTCTGTCCAAACGGACAGACATTTACGCGATCTACTCTTACGACAAGCTGAGCGCCCATCCCACCGGCAACACGTTTGCGGTCGGCGTTCGGCATACGTTCTAGGAAGCGCTTATCCCTTCCCTCTGGTGGAATCAGAGATATTCAGCCCGCCGATGTGCGGGCTTTTCTGAAAAGCTCGGTAGGGCTAGCCCGTTGAGTGTTGACATAACGTCATTTACCGCAATTGCATAGTGATCCTAAATACGATCGACGATTGGCAACCATGGCCCGGGGCGTGCACGTGAGCAACCGCGGCGCGCGACGATGAAACGATGAAACAGGTTCTTCGAGCGGCGTTCAGTGTGGCGAGAAGGGGGGTATTACTGGAGGTGCGCCGCGCCTGCCAGCGGCGACTGCCGACCGCTGACCGCGAACCGCTCCAAGCGCTCGCGCGCATCCACGTGCATGTAGCGCAGCGCCCGTTCAAGCTGGCTGTCTGCCTGGCACAAGATGGCTTCGAACAGCGGCGCGTCGTCGGGTCCGAGCCGCCAAATGCGTTCGCGCTCGGCCCGTTTCAGGCAGCGTTCGAGCGCGTCTTCGGCGCGGGCATACACGACGGGATCGGTGTCGCCGTAGCCCCCATCCTGAACGTAATACGTTAGGTGCACGAGCCGCACGAGCTCGTTAATCGGATAAGCGCTACCGGATTTTCTCTTGCAAGCCACCCACGTCAGATGTTGAGCCAACGAGACTTCGCATGCCGCGCTCTCTTGCAGCGGCAGGAGCATCGCTTTGCTGAGGGGGCCGCGGGCTTTCCGCACAGACGTGCGGACGGATTTCCGGTTCGCGTAGCGCGTGGACATTTGAAGGAACGATCAGAGGGGTAGAGCAGGTAGCCCGATTAGTTTAGCAAAGCCCTCGTCGGTGACTGCGCGGGCCTAACTGCACGGCGCCTGCGTTCAATGAGCCTTCTTGGGCGTTTCGATGATGTCGATCACGTCGAGCGCGCGGAAGTCGTCCGGGTTGCTTGTGAGCAGCGCCAGACGATGTTGATGCGCCTGTGCAGCAATCCAGAGATCGTTATAGCGCGGACGAGGACTGCGCCCGGCGTGCTTCATCATGATGGCGAGCAAGCCAAACGATTGAGCCGTTCCGCGCGTCACTTCCAGCACCGGCATCCGTTCGACCGCGCGAAGCAACATCGTGCGTTCTGCACGCTCGCGCGGGTCATTTGGGATCTGGGCGCCAAATTCCAATTCACCAAGCGTGATCGCGGAGACATAGATCTGTTCCGACCCGGCGATGTTGCAGATCGAGTCCAGATCGATGGCGCCATGCGCGGCATCGATCCAGACGCAGGTATCGACCATTATCGCTGCCACGGATCACGCACCTCATCGTCGAAGTCGGCGTCGCGAATGTCGGCCTTGTAACGCTCAGCCGCTTCACGCGAGATCCTCGGAAGCCGCTCAAAGGCATCACGAAGCATGACCGCGCGCACCGGCGGACTAATCGTACCCAGCACGGTGTTATTGCGCGTGATCGTGACCGATTCGCCGCGAGCCAAGGCGTCGAGCACCTGATTCGTGCGCCGGGCGAGATCGGTGGCGGTGACAGTAGCCATGAATGCCTCCGGTCGAGATAGTACGCATTATACGTAATTTATGTACTTTGACCAATGCTGACCGAGTACCCCCTGCAGCGGGTCCCATGGGTCAACGCTCCACCCGCGCAGTTCACGTGGATCACGACCAGAAAGGGCACTGAGCTGAGCGGGAATCACAGCGACAAGAGGTGGCAGGCGGCACCGGAACCGTGTCACCGCAGGCGCGAAGGCGATCCGCAGGGCGACTCAGCCGCAGCGATTTCGCCCCCACGGTAATCGTCTCGAAGCGACGCGCTTGTGGTCCCGCAGGCGCGAGGAAGCGGTGGACTGGAGGCGCGGCTTCAGCCGCCGGATGTTTCAGCGTTGGCGCGTCACGGCCTGCAGTACGGCACGGCCATCACCTGTCAGGCGAGGGCGCGAGCGCCCAAGGGCGATCTGCTCGAGCTCGACCAACTGACGTTCCAGCAGCGTATCGAGCTCTTCGCGGGCAAGGTCAATTTGGTCGGGCGCGGCGCTGACCAACATTAGCGTGGCAAATTCGTGGGGACTTAGCATGTCTGTCTCTCCCTCAGTTTGCGCTGATGTTAATGTTTTTGTTATTGCGTAACGTCCGGTAATCCCGTTAGCGAAGAAAGTTCCGTTTCGAATGACTTAAGGAAGCCGCATGAGCTGTTGGCGTATGCCGCAGCGCCGAAACGTGCCTCGACTAACATTTGTCCAAAGTCGGCTGCGATTAAAACATGCGAGGCGCGAGCAGGTTAATGCTGGAAAACACCAAGCGATTCAAATAATGGTCCGTTCGTTTTAGGTTTTGATTTAAGAATGATGCGATCATTTACATAGAAACGTTCTTTTCAGGGCGGGCCGCCAGCCAGTGGAGTCTAGCTTCGGCGCGCGAACGCGCGCCCGCTCCCGGCGTCAAGCTTCGTCGCTCGGGTCAAGCATCTCGAGCCGGAACTGCCATCCTTCGAACGCCAAAAGCATCGCGCCAAGGTCGTTCCATTCGATGCGACGTCCATCGATCATCACGCACGGCTGAGGGGCGTGTTCCTCGCCGTTCCACTCGATGCGGCCTCGAACGGTCGTGTTTGCAATCAGCAAACGGCCGGCATCGGGTTCAAGGTGCTTCATGCTTAATGCCCGCTTCATCTTCTGAACCAGTCGACCCAAGAGGGCGAATGGCTCCGATTCAGCTTCGCCCAGTATCTGAAAGCGGTAGCCAGCGGTTTCATCGTCGCCCACAAGCTCGAATGCCTCCAAAGAAAGCTGATCGCCGAGCAACAAGCTGCGGAAGTGAAATTCGTGATCGTTGTCGTCCACGTCACGCAGACGAAGCGGTCTAAAGCTCGGATGCTCGAATCCGTGCAAGTCAGCGAACTGCGCCCATTTCGGTGTTGAAGCATCGGCTACAGAGGACACGCCAAGTGCCGTCCGACGCGGCACTGACGAAGTCGTGCGCAGGTCCGGTCGCACTGCAGCGATCACATCGGGATTGCGTCATGAGAGAACCGGCGAGCGGTCGACGTTGCGAGGATACCGAGATTGTTACATGTGAGTCGGTGCTGGGTGCGGCCAAGAAGTGCCGCAAATTGGTGGTTGCAAAACGCGACATTGCTAGAACACGACATTCTCATGCTGCTCTTACACACGCTGTCACGGCTTTTTTGAAATGTCACGTTTAGCAGATACTGCACGCCATGGACAATGAGGCGTTCTCCCCTTGCGCTGGGAAACAGCACTTCACCCGCACGGGGATTGACGGCATCGACCATTGTCAAAGCAAAAATTGAAAATGTCGCACCCCCAAACAAGCATCGCGAAATGGCGTCCGGAGCTTGCCCGTCGCTAAAGCAGAAACGGGCTGGCCAAACTCAACTACGGCCCGGGCGGGGTGACGCGCGTTGATAGACGTCCATTTTTTGAAAGCAACACGGCGATCGGACGCGTCATCGGAAATTGCGAGCAGATGATGCTGTGCTGACCATGATTGGAACCGCAAGGAAAGCTCCCGCGACACCCCATATCGCCGACCAAATCGCCATTCCGGCGAGTATTGCGAAGGGACTCAGGTTGAGCGAGTTACCCATCAGATACGGATCCAGCACGTTGCCGACGACGAAATGAATCAGCGTCAACGATATCAGCAGTGCAACTGTCTCGCCTGACAGTCCGAACTGCACAAGAGACATCAGGAAAGGTAGGAGAATGCCGAGCACCGACCCGATATACGGGATGTAATTGAGCAACGCGATCAATACAGCCCACAGACCGGCGAGCTCCAGTCCCATGAGCTTCATTACGCCCCAGCAAAGCAGGCCTTGGGCGAGTCCGAGGAGCGTTTTCAAAGCGAGATAAGCGCCGATTCGATCGTTGATGTCGTCAATCACGCTGCTGATTCTTGCCGCGCTTTGCCCATTGGGTGCCATGGCCGCCAATTTGCCAGCAAACAACCTCCTTTCGATCAGCAGGAAGCACGCATAAAGGGCAACCACGAATATCTTCACCATAAATCCGGAAAGCGACGTGACCATGGCGCCGATGAGCGACTGAATGTTTAGTTCTGCGACAACGCTTCGCCGAAGGGAATCCCAAGTAGGCTCCGTATCAATCCGCAGAAGCAAAGCGCCCTTATGCAACTGGGTCAGTACGGACTCCTGGTAGCGGGGGGCGAGCGTCAGAATGGCGTCCTTGTTGGCAGCCACCATATCCACGGCGAGGAAAATGGCACCGGCAAGCGGCAAGATTGAAAGCGCATAACAGACCGGTTCCGGCAGCACCGGCCCAACGACCTGTGGCCGGTTGGATAGTAGGTGATCTGAACGTTTCTGCGCAGCGACTTATCGAGGCCGAGATGCGACAACGCAAATTCGGTTGCAAAGAACGGTGTCGCCAGATCGAAATAGCCGTTTAGCGACAACACCCGCATCGCCGGATTCTGCCGCGTGGTCGCTGCGAGATCGCCGGCCGCGTATGGCAACTGACGCACCTCCCCCAGGTTCCCGGTGCTTCCAGTCCCACCGTTTCAACGCATTATTATTGAAGACAAGATAACGATCCTCGATCTTGTACTTCAGGTCCTGCGTGAGATGCCGATGGAGTGCGGCGGCGAACGCGCCGGAAATCCCGCTCGCCGACGGATCATATTCCGGCCGCTCGCCTGAATCGTCATAATGAACGCCTGCGAAACGGGCATCGAAGCGGCCCACACAGCGCGATTCGCTTCTTAGCAACTGCTTACGGAAGCGCGTCGGCCACACACGGAGATGCGTCTCCTTCACATATTGCGGAACGAGTCCGGTGTGGGCCGCGATCCGCGCGGCCATCGCGTCGCGCGTGGAGTCTGGGAGCGCGTCGCCGAGCGCGAGCGCCTGCGCATAGGGACCGCGTGCGAAAGCGCGCACCTCGGCCAGGAAGGCGGCCAAATCGGGCCGCTTTGGCGCAATCCTGTCGTGATACCACGTGATCGCGGCGAACGTCGGCAGGTAGCTTATGTTCTCGAAATCTGATCCGGACGAAAACGCCGCGGAGTCGAGCACGGACGACATCAGGATGACGCCGTTCAGGGCAATGTTGTCCTGATTGAGCCGGTACGCAAGCATCGCAGCTCGCGCGGTGCCGTACGACTCGCCGAACAGGTACTTCGGAGAATTCCAGCGCCCTGTAACAGTCAGATTGCGCTCGATGAAACGGTCGAATGCGTCCAAATCCTTATCGACGCCCAGAAGTCCTTGTCGGTGGCGCGGCCTACAGGCCGGGACAAGCCCGTTTCCACGGCATCGATGAAGACGAGATCGGAACGGTCGAGCAGAGTGTCGGGATTGTCCGCCAGGACGTAAGGGGCGGGTGGCGTGGCCGCCGGGCTTGCTGTTCTTACGCGCTTCGGCCCGATCGGGCCCATGAGCAGGAACATGCTGCCCGTTCTTGGGCCGCCGTTGAACAGGAACGTGACAGGACGTTTTGCGCTGTCTCGCGCGTTAGCCTTATCCGCGACGTAAAAGACGCTTGCGGTTGCGCGTCCGGCCTTGTCGCGCAGAAGCAGATTTCCGGCCGTCGCGTTGTAGTCGATGGTCTTGCCATCGACGCGGATCGTGACCTATCCGGCTGCCGTCCACGAGCTAGGCCTTGCACCTCACTATGAAAAGCATCGTGCCCCGACGCAATTGCCGGAAGGAACTTCCGATCGCCGACACTGCGGCCAGCAGGACGAGCGAGCAACCAGTCGAATGAAGCCTGACTAATCGGCGGCCGCTTTTTGTGCGGCGCTCTTTGGTCCTGGAGAAAAAAACGCGCCCAACCAGAGATTTGATCCACCCCTCGGTTTTGAGATGTCCGACGCAGCCTCAAATGGTCATTTGAATGGCTGATACCGGGAATTCCTAAAGTCTCTTCCGGATCGATTTCGCACTTTCAGGGGAGGACGTCGGGGTCTTTCGTGATCTTGTCCCCCACGCCGTCTAGCCTGACGCGGGCCGCGCCGGGCCTTAGCGTTCCCGGGTCGGTTAGGGGGTCCACTGTCTGCAACGACGACTTTTCGTCCGCGAGACGCGGTTCCTGCTCTCGAGGCCCGATGTTGCAGAATCAACTGCGCAGTGCTCGACGCCCGAGACGAACCATACTATGAACACGGGCCGGCTACGCGAACGGATGGATTAAAATGCATGTAAGACGCAGCCTCATTAGGCGCCCGTCTATGAGTGAGGGGTGTGCTTTGAACAACGATATGTTCTCTAAAGCGGCAGTGTGGTTCGTGATCGCATTGGTGTTGATTACGGTGTTCAAGCAGTTCGATAAGCCTCGCGTCCAGGAAGGTGTGTCCTATTCGCAGTTCATGGACGACGCGAAGAACGGCAAAGTCAAGAACGTCACCGTTCAGGGCCGCAATCTCACGGTCACTCCGACAGCCGGCCAGACGTACCAGATCGTGTCGCCCGGCGACATCTGGATGGTCGGCGATCTGATGAAATACGGCGTTCAAGTCAGCGGCAAGGCTGACGATGAACCGAGCGCGCTCGTCTCCGCGCTGTACTATCTCGGGCCGACCATTCTGATCATCGGCTTCTGGATCTACATGATGAGGCAGATGCAGGGGGGCGGCAAAGGCGGGGCGTTTTCGTTCGGGAAGTCGCGAGCGCGGCTGATCGACGAGAACAACAACGCAATCAATTTCACCGACGTCGCGGGCTGCGACGAAGCGAAGGAAGAAGTCGCGGAGCTCGTCGACTTCCTGCGCGACCCCCAGAAATTTCAGAAGCTGGGCGGCCGCATTCCGCGCGGCGTGCTGCTGGTCGGCCCTCCGGGTACCGGTAAGACGCTGCTGGCGCGCGCCATCGCCGGTGAGTCGAAGGTGCCGTTCTTCAGCATCTCAGGTTCGGACTTCGTGGAAATGTTCGTCGGCGTGGGCGCGGCCCGCGTGCGCGACATGTTCGAGCAGGCGAAGAAGCGTGCGCCGTGTATCGTGTTCATCGACGAACTCGACGCGGTCGGCCGTCATCGTGGCGCTGGCCTGGGCGGCGGCAACGACGAGCGCGAGCAGACGCTGAACCAGATGCTCGTCGAGATGGACGGCTTCGAGGCGAATTCGGGCGTGATCGTGATCGCAGCGACCAACCGTTCCGACGTTCTCGATAAAGCGCTGCTGCGTCCGGGCCGTTTCGACCGCCAGGTGTATGTCGGTCTGCCGGATATCCGGGGCCGTGAGCACATCATGAAGGTGCATCTGCGCAAGGTGCCGATCGCGAACGACGTGGACGCATCGGTCATCGCGCGCGGCACGCCGGGCTTCTCCGGCGCGGATCTCGCGAACCTCGTCAACGAAGCCGCGCTGTTCGCGGCGCGTCGCGGCAAGCGTATCGTAGAAATGCAGGACTTCGAGGACGCGAAGGACAAGATCTTCATGGGGCCGGAGCGCAAGTCCGCTGTGATGCGCGAGGAAGAACGCCGCAATACGGCATACCACGAGTCGGGCCACGCGGTGGTCGCGAAGCTGCTCCCGCATGCCGATCCGGTGCACAAGGTCACGATCATGCCGCGCGGCTGGGCGCTGGGCGTGACGTGGCAGTTACCGGAGCATGACCGCGTGAACCTCTATCGCGACAAGATGCTCGAGGAAATCGCGATCCTGTTCGGCGGCCGGGCAGCGGAGGAAGTGTTCCTGAGCTCGATGTCGACCGGCGCTTCGAACGACTTCGAGCGCGCGACCAAGATGGCGCGCGACATGGTGACGCGTTACGGCATGTCGGATGTGCTCGGCACGATGGTCTATGTCGATACGGAGCCGGACGGCATGTTCGGCAAGCTGGGCGGGAAGACGGTGTCGGAAGCGACGCAGCAGAAGGTCGACGCGGAAATCCGCCGCATCCTGGACGAGCAATACGCGCTTGCGCGGAAGCTACTCGAGGACAATCGCGACAAGGTCGAAGCGATGACCAAGGCGCTGCTCGAATGGGAAACCATCGATGCGGACCAGATCAGCGACATCATGTCGGATCGTCCGCCGCGTCCGCCGAAGAACATGCCGCCTCCGTCCGGCGACACGCCGCCGGGTGGCAGCAGCGGCACGGAGGTGAAGCCGGGCAACGCGCCGGCACGGCCTGATGTGCACCGCGCCTAGCTTAAAGTGCTCGCAGGCGGCACCTCCGGTCTCTTTCATCGAAATGAGATATATGCTTCCGAGCCTCATCGGTCGTTCGCGATCTTTGATCTGGGGCAACAGATCCGTTTGCGACTCCTTGCATCGCAACTGACGGATTCCATAGGCCTCCGTGCCGCGCAGGACACCACACTCAGTCTAAAGCGCACTGCACTTGACTGGCCGTGAGTATGACAACCGCCGCCCGCGGCATCCGGCTTGTCGTGATGGACATGTGGAAATCGTTTCGCAACGTCGCACAGGAACGCGTGCCGCATGAGGCTACCCGAAAAAAGATGTTTGACGAGATCAAGACACACTTGTGCGATGGCGAGAAGGTGCCGCACAGGCGCCTGATCCAGTACGTCAGGAATACTCGCCTTTATGCTTACCCACGCGGCGATCCGTCGAATGATGTACGAGGCGGCCGAGGCGCGGTCCAGGACAGCAACCCAAAGACGTTTCGTTTGTTCATGCCGTCTGCGTGCTGAACCGACGCCTGTCTGAGGCGGCGGCTATTCCCCCTGATCAGTGGCAAAGTTGGAGGCTCAAGCTGCTGCGGGAGATCGCCGGGGCGCGCGGTGCAAAGCCGCGGCAAGTGCCAATCCCCGCGGCGTGAAACGAAAGATGTCGAATTTTCCCGATCCGGCGACGATCGGAACCGCTGAATCAGCCGATCGCGCCCAAAGTGGTTGTAAGTGAATAGTGTTGGGCCTAACCGTGAGCTCTTGCGCCGGGTCGTTAGCGCGCCCGCTCTACAGCCAGTCATTGTGCGCGACCGCTCTACTGACTGTTCTCCATCGCAAGCCCGAGGCCAGTGGCGCCGTTCATGGACCTCGCTGCGCCGTGCGCCGCTACCGTAGCCCCGACATTTGTTCCGCTGCAAATCAATCACCTGCCCACAGGACGTCTGTGACGCGTAGGGACGACGTCGCTTCAGGGTCGTTCCCCCGGAACCCAAGCGGATCGGGGACGCAGTATGCGGGGCTGTTGGAAACTACCAACCTAGGAGATGTCATGCCTCTCAAACGAGGAACATCAAAGGAAACGGTGTCGCACAACATCAAGACCGAGAAAAAGCATGGAAAGTCTCAAAAACAATCCGCGGCGATAGCGTTGGACCAGGCCCGGAAATCCGGAGAAAAAATCCCGAAAAAAGCCAGAGGTAAGCGCTTTGCCGTCGCCGGCAATCATTAGGTGGACGCCTGCACGCTATCAACCGGGCTTCGGTTTGACGCGGCCAAGGATAGCGGTGAGCCGGCTGCTGGATGCGATTCAGATAACGCGACCGTTGGATTTTGAGGCGCCGATTTTTGTCTGCGCGAAAGGCAAATCGCGAGGCAGGGTGCTAGCTGAACCCAGCCACGGGCGCTTGAAATTGATCGCCGATAGCCGGCACCTCTGCCTCAGGGACGCACCAAAGCGGTTGAGCGATTATAGGCCTTCGCTAGAAACGCGCCGTTCGCGTGCCCGCAGGCCGCCTTGACGCGATGCGACGTCGGTGGCACCCGGCCGAAACGGGCGAGCGGCACGGGCAACACACGTTGTCGCCCGAATTCAACTAGAACTGATGTTCAAGAAGGGGGCATTATGCTGCAAACCAGCGAAATTCAGAAGCGCTTCAATCATCTTCAGCAAAACGATCAGCGACACGTCACGGACCTGTCATGCCGACAAGTCGATTCCAGCAGACCTGATGGACTCGAGGGATAAGCTTGATAAGGAATGCCAATCGGCAAAGAAAGTTATGTCGTCCAACAACGAGGACCGGATCCCGCGGTGCGTTGATGATCTCGAGCGGATGGGTGATCGCGCAGATCGCGCTTGCCAACAGGCAGCGCGTCTGGACGCCAGGATCTAGGATGCTCGTCACTTCGATGCATTCGGAACTTTCTGACCTGAAGCGTCAACTCCACTGACCTGAATGATCGAGAGCCCCGATTGGTCCCACCGGGATTTGGTCTTGATCTTCTGTGCTACCATGGCGGCGAGCTGCTTCAGTTCAATGTTATGGTTGCGTCCCGGATAACCAGTGTCCCTCGCATGTCCGCAGGCCAGTTGCAACGGCTTTACGCTCACTCAGCTGGCCGAGAGGAGTTGGTCCATCCGGGTCCCCCGATGCGCGATGAACTCATTTCATCCGCTCGCTCACACTTTCCTGCCAACGGGGCGGCAAGAAATCTGAAGGCGTTCATGAATGTCAGCACGACTGCCGTGGTGCCCTTGCGGCCGTCTGCGCTCGAGATAGAGGTGCCCGCGCCGTGACGCTCAGACAGATACCCGACGGGGC
The DNA here is from genome assembly GCF_001544755.2 of Caballeronia catudaia. Taxonomy (GTDB): domain Bacteria; phylum Pseudomonadota; class Gammaproteobacteria; order Burkholderiales; family Burkholderiaceae; genus Caballeronia; species Caballeronia catudaia. Next base: position 38,112 of record NZ_FCOF02000049.1, read on the forward strand.
CGGATTCCCGAACCCGAATCTGCTGCGTCCGTCCCCGTCAAAAACGTGACGCGCCTTTGCTCCGGTCAATTGACAGTAAAGTCAGCTCAATGCCCGAATTCGACATGAACGCGCCCGCTACCGATCAGTGCGGACGTTTCCGAAATGCACGTCGATCTGTGCGTGAAGTGATGCGCCGGGCGGGCGCAGCCGACATCGCGGAGCGCAGCAATGTATTGCGGAATGGTTCCGTCGACACGGGCATGTCGCAGCGCCTGCCACTTGGCGGTAATCCGACGGCCCGCGATTCCTCCAGCCAGCATGAGCCGGGGATGGGTCAGCAGGACGACACGACGCTACGCAGCGGACGGGTTGTGGGCACGGCGCCGGCATTGGAGATAACGGAAGAGCCAGCCATTCCGCGCGCCACCTTGCAGGCTTCGGCATTGACGCCGGAACCCACCGGCGATGCTGCCGCAGGAACCGGAACGCAGCGCACTGCCTTCCCGTCGGGCAGGCCGGACATGGTCGGCGGGATGCAGCAGGTCACAACACGCGCGGAGGGGCGCAGCTCGGCTCCGTCGGTGGTACGGAAGCCGCAGTTATCGGCTGAACCCGACGTGGGGCTCGCGCGCACATCAGCAAGTGTGGACGGGGATCTCAGCTCCCGAGCAGCGTCCCGACCCGATGCCAGCAGCAGCGCCGAAAAGGCGCAGCAGACCTCGGAGACCGGTCTCGTGGGCGATCCTCTCATAGGCACCCCGCTTGACGACGATCCCTACGATGATGCATTTCGCAGCGACTATGACGCTCGTTACGCAAATACTGGCGCACCATACGATGAATATCGGCGGGCCTACACACACGGAGCCGCGCTCGGGCAGGACGAGCGATATCGCGGGCAGGAGGTGGGAACGGATTGAACCGAGCGCTCGCGAGGATTGGGGGTCACGTTATCCGGAAAGCAGGTGAGAACGATTCAAGGCTGCCGTGCGGCAAGGCTGGGAACGCGTGACGGGCCACTGACGCTGTCTGCCGTCATGCTGCAGTGATCGCTGATCGCGCGGTGGCTGACAGCGTGCAATCCAGGCACGGCGAGCGGAGGCCCGTCAGGGCGGAGTCTCGGGGTCTCGGCCTTTAGGCGGGGCGGTCGTGTCGGCGTCCAGTTTGTCGCGGCATTCCTTTTCACTTTTGCGCTGGAATCAACATTCCGATACACGTGGATCACGCCGCCATCCGAGGACGCTTCTTCGTTCGCGGCTGGGCTGCAGTCGATTGCAGGGAGTCGCGATCAGGTATACAAGGCACGATCCGCGAAGAAGCTTTTATTGGAGCGCGCGATAGCTAACCGTGTTCGAGGCTGATCGAGTTCACTCTAAGTCTGATTGGCGAGCGGCATAGGCGCGCCGTCGAGCCCACAACAAAGACACTTCGCGCATTACCGGCAGTCCATCGGGGAAAGAGATGATCCGCTTCCTAGAAGCATCTGTCGCCGCCGTCTGTACCTGTTGCTGCGACCGGTGTGTCGTGTGGCACCAGTGGCTTGCCCATTTTCTTTTGGGCGTCGCGGTGCCCGTCGCGATACTCGCGAGCATTGCGTGCCCTGCGTTTGCGACGACTCCGGCAGGCACGCCGCCGCCAAGCGTTGAGCAATCCGCGCCGGCACCGAAAGCGGCGCGGGCACCCGAAATCGCGGCAAGCGCCACACCCAAAGCACAACCAGCGCCTGCGGTGAGCGCCGCCGGAGGGCCGGATTTTCCCGCCATCGCCGAGCGATACGGGCCGGCCGTCGTGAATGTCAGGGCGGCCACGCCCGACGTTCAGCCGCAAACGGCCACCCCCGACACCCTCGATGCCGACGATCCGCTCCTCGCCTTCTTCAAGAGTGTTGCGCCGCAATTCAAGGAACCGGCCAATCCTCCGGGCGTCCTCTTCGCCACGGGCTCCGGGTTCATCGTGAGTGCCGACGGTCTCATCCTCACCACCGCCATATCGTGAACCAGGCCGACGAAGTCAGGGTGACCCTGACCGACCGGCGCGAGTTCAAGGCGAAGGTCCTGTCCATCGATGCCGCAAGCGACGTCGCGCTGCTGCGCATCGACGCGACCGGGCTTCCCGCCGTCAGGCTCGGCGACTCCACCAAGGTGCGGCCCGGCGAACAGGTGCTGACGCTCGGCTCGCCCGCGCGCTATCAGACGACGGTCACGGCGGGCATCGTCAGCGCGACGCCGCGCGATGCATCGGACGGCAAGCGCCCTGCCTTCTTTGAGACCGAGGTGGCAAGCAATCCGGACAATTCCGGCGGCCCGGTCTTGAATCGCGCCGGCGAGGTCATCGGCATCGACGTGGAAGTGTATGGCGGCTCGGAGCACGTCCCGAACCTGACCTTCGCCATTCCGATTGACGCGGCCAGAGCGCGCATCCAGCCCGAAGGACCGCGCGAGGTAGCGAAAGGCAAGCTCGGCATCCAGGTGCAGGACGTGGACCAGGGACTCGCGGGCGCCTTCGGCTTGCCGCGGGCGGCGGGCGCGCTCGTGATTTCGGTCGCGCCCGCTTCGCCGGCGCTCGACGCGGACCTGAAGCCGGGCGACGTCGTCGAGCAGGTCGGCGACAAGCCGATCGACCATGCCGCGGACTTCGTCGCGCAGGATGCGGCGCTCGCGCCCGGCGCAACGGTTGCGCTGCGGATCGTGCGCGACGCCAGGCCGATGACCGTGACGATCAACCCGCACGAGACCGTGAAGGCCGTGAAAGCCGCGAAGGCCACGCAAGCGCCGAAGACCGAAGCGAGCGCAGCGGACCGGCTCGGTCTCACCGTGCATCCGCTGACCGATGCCGAGCGCCGCACGAACGATCTGCCGCAAGGCCTGATGGTCGAGGCCGCGTCCGGGGCGGCGGCGAAGGCGGGCATACGGGCCGGCGACATCGTCCTCGGCGTGAACGACGCGCTCGTCGAATCACAACAGGAACTCGCCGCGTTGACGTCCAAGTCCGGCAAGAAGGCCGCCTTGCTAATTCGGCGTGGCGGTACGCGCAACTTTGTGTCCGTCGATTTGAAATGAGAGTCAAGCCATGATTCGGTGACGACTGGCCGCCAGTCACGAACTGTATCGTCCGTCGCACGCCTGTTTCTGCTGGCAGCGACGACAGTTTAGTTGTAGTTGTTGGCAACGCGGTCCGGCATGGGGCCCCGCGGCGGCCTGGACGACGGTCGTTTGCCGCAAAATCGCTTTCTAGTCGAGCTCGAGTTTCCCAATGAAGTATGGAATTTGCGAGAAGAACTCGATGTGCCTCGTTTGCCGCCGGCATGGTCGGCAATTCCCGCCGGCCAGGCAAGCGTTAAGATCGGTTGTGAAGGGTTGGACTCGATGCGTTCGCTAATATTGCTTGTACCGTCGGCAATCGTCCCTGAGGAACGAGTTGCCTCACTAACCCGAAGCATTCGCTATCGCAGAAGATTACGCCACGAGCAGTCCGCCTGTTTGAGTACAACCGTCTTTTCCGTAGCTAGCCGGCCCGCGTTATTCGCCACATTTCGAGGGGCAGCATGAAAGAGGCAACAGCAGCGGCGTTTCTGATTTCAAGTGCGTATCTGCCTCAGGCCTTCGCGCAGCAGGCTCCGTCCGATGTAGACCTTCGAGCGGCATACTGCCTACCGATCGTCAATCAACAGGTGGCTGTCTACCAGAATGCACTCTCCAGCCCCGGACACCCATTGCCTGCGCAGCTAGAACAGATGATCAAGAACATGGCTGCAGACGCCCAGGGGAGGGCCGACCACCTGAAGCGCTATCTGCAGCGGAGGATCGCAGACCTCGACGCAACCGCATTGCTAGCAGCCGCGGAGCAAGGGAAGCAGGACTTGCAACGCGGGGCACAGGATGTAATTCAATGCATGAGCTCCTGCCAGAATGACACCAATCCGGCCGCGTGCACGTCTTCATGCAGCACCGACACGTTGGCTAGGGTGAGAAGGTGCACGAACCTGGACTGGCTGCCCCCATAAACGGGGTCTGGGTGTCGATTTAACCGGACTTGCACGCAGACCGGGGCAATCCTGTCGTCCTCAAGCCGCCATCCTCTTAGATGCTCACCAGACGGGCTCGGTCGAATGCCAGTAGGCCGCGTGGCCTTCGCCGAGCGGCGTGAAATGGAAACCCCCGATCTCCCACCAGGTGAGGTCCGGGTCCAGGCGACCCCGAGGTCGGCTTTCTTGATGTCGTGGTTGGCAATTCCACCTCCCAGTTGTGCCCCGAACCGGTCAGCGTGCGCCGCCGCCGACGTGAAACCGAACGCGGCGAAAACCAAAAGACGGGCCAGCGAACGAGGCCAACGACTCTTGTGGATATGCACGAGCACCCCATTTACTCGAAACACGGGCGTTTTAATTAATCACGTCTGGCGGATTTTAGTTTGCAGCGCATCGCGTGCGCGATCGTGCTAAGTAACCGTCTCTCATGGGGCGGCATAATGGCGCCAGCAGACACCGGGGGTAAAACGCGAAATCGGAACGGATTCCGGATTGCGGTTTTTTGCCAACCGCCCCAAAACACATTCGTCCGTCCCGCACAAGTCAGACTGCTTCCAACCCGCGAACCAATCCATACGGATAACTAAGCTTAGGCAGACCGGTCGTCCCGCCAGGCGGTGCTCTGGTGCGGCGCGACGATTTCCAGGCAAATTCTCAGAAAGCGGTTTTTCAAAGCTGTCATTGCGGGCGCATTTTCCGCGTTGCGGATGCGCATAATTGTCTGTGTCGAGGTATTCAGCGCGCGAGCGACTTGCGTAACCGTACTTCCGGAAGACAAAGCCTTGAGGGCTTCGGCCCGCGCCGCACCACTTAGGCTGCATGGGCGCCCGACAGATTGGCCGGCGTTGATGGAGACGATTGCCGCTTCCTTTGTACGAGCACGACGCAGCTCGTGGTCCAGCGCCGCTGCCAGCTCCAGCGTTCTTATCAGGATGTGGTCTCGCAAAACACGGCGGCCTCAAAAGCGAGGTGCAACACTTGTCTCGTATAAGGTGTTGCAATGCCCGACAAAACTACTTCGTACCAGC
>NZ_FCOF02000094.1 GCF_001544755.2 Caballeronia catudaia
ACCACCTGATACAGCTTCTGTACTATGGTCATATACCGATTAGGTAGATTCCCTAAAAGTACATAGGCACCAAAAAAACCCGCAATCTGGCGTTCAGATTTGCGGGCGCTTCGCGTTCTCTTTCGAGAATTGGTAGAATTGTAATCGAACGCGATTGGTCGTGTCAACACTTTCGTAGACGCAAGCCTACTTTTCGGTACTTACCTGCTTATCCGCGTACCTACTTGTACGCTTACCAGCTTAGGTACTTACAGATTCGATTCGATCAAATGCTCGATCATCTCACCGATTGTCGTGCGCTGGGTTGCGGCGGCGATCTTCAGTTTGAGGTGCAGTTCGGCGCGAATATTGGCCGTGAGTCTCACGTCCCCCTCTGGCACCTGCCCTGAGAGCGATTTTGCGAGCGCTGGCGCCTTTCCTCGCGCCTTCCTATGGGTCGGCACGGGTTTCCCTTTGGAAGCGGTTTGTGCGGCCTTCTGATCGCCTTTGGCGAACGCTAGTGCGGCGTCGGCGTGAGTGCCGAGTGTCGGCTTGGAAACTTGCGCGGTGCGCTTTCTGGTACTCATGCGATTTTCATCCTCAGGATTTTTCCGATTTCGACGCATAGGGCGCCCAGCTCGTCACGCGCCGCTCGGTCGGACCATTCCGCGACGGTCAGCCCTTCCGCGAGCGCATCGCTATATGCCACGCGAAAGCCGAGGCGCGTTTGTAGAGCTTTGATGGGCAACTGATCTTTAACGGCTTCGGGCAACTCCTTCGCGGCGGTCGTGCCCGCGCGATAGCGATTCCAGACGATGCGTGCGTCGATGGTCTTGCCGACGCGCTTGCCGGCCTCGCGCGCCTCTTCAATGGTGCGCATCAGATCCGAGGTAGCCCATATTTCGGCGGCGCTGGTGCCAAGCGGGATCAAACACACGTCGCTCAGGATCAGGGCGGCGCGGGTCGTCTCTGCGATGCGCGGCGGCCCATCGATAACGATCACGTCGCACTTCTCCGCAAGCGTTCGCGCGGCTTTGACTAGGGTTTCGTGGTCGGTGGACGTCTCAACAGTGAGGTTTGCGGTCGGTCGGTTCTGTTCCCGCATTGCGGCCCATGACGCGGCGGTACCCTGCGGCATGTCGGCGTCGATAAGCGCCACTTTGCGACCGCTCGCGGCGATTGCGCCGGCCAGGTTGGTCGCGAGCGTCGAGCGGCCCGCGCCGCCTTTCACCTGGACAACTCCGATGATTCTTGCCGTCACCGTCCGCTCCGAGGTAAGTATGTATGCGTGGTAAGCAGAATCTTACCGTAGGGCGGCGCGTATTGGTCGATCCCGCGTTCCCATTGACAAGCCGGGATAACGCGCTGCGTTACCCCAACTTGCCAACAGGAGCCCTTCGCGACCTTTGCCTTCGGCCTGACGCGCTCCGCTTGCCCTGATGAGAAAAACTGCAACCTTCAACCGATCGCTACGGCGCCGGTTTCAGTTGGCGAGGGCTCGTGTAAACCTACATATAAGAGCTTGTCGAGCCAAAAATCTCTGTGAAGCCCGCCAGTAAAGGCGTTAGGCGATTTGAAAGCATGCAACCCATTGCATGTAGGTCTGCAATCCATTGCATGTTGTCGGGTCGGCGATGCGGTTTAGTTGCATGTTAATGTGCAATGAATTGCATAGGTTATACTGCATATCGGCTGCAACTAGAACAGATACCTATGAAATCCAAAGCAGTGGTTATCACGCTTGATGACGAGCCGAGCACGTTCGGCTGGCTTCAGATCGAGAAGAGCGCTCTGCACGAGCTCCAACGGCTCGCCATCAAGTCGCCGTCGGCTATGGCGACGCTGATGTTCCTAACGCGGAGCATGACGCGCACGAACGCGCTCGCCGTTTCTCAGAGCGTTATCGCGCAGAAGGTAGGTATCAGCATTCGATCCGTAGCCGCGGCGGTCAAAACGCTTGAGAAGCATCGGTTTATCGAAGTCGCCAAGGTCGGCAATATGGCTGTGTACAACATCAACACACGGCTTGCTTGGCAGGGCAATCGAGGCGAACGCCATGCTCATTTTGTCGCCGACATTATCGCGGTCGAGTCGGAGCAATCGCCGGAACTGTTCGAAGATTTTAAGCTGAAGAAGGTGCCGCAGCCGAAGCCGAACGAGCGGTTTCTGGTCGGCAACGAGCCAATCGACCCGCCCGACCAAGGCGAGATGGAACTGCCCTGAGCCGAGCGCACAACTCTCGCCGATCGAGTGAGGGTATTTTTGTCCCCTATAGGGGACCGCAGCGCGCCGCCCTTTTTTAGCGATAAGCGGACAAGCAGACAAGCGACAAACAGTCAGAAACGCACAAAAACCCGCACTCGGCGGGCTTCTTCGTATGCGCGGCGTCGGTTAGCAAATGCCCTTATCCGTTCTGTAATGCCGCTTTCAAATATTGATACAGCGTTTCGCGGCTGATTCCGAAGTCTCGCGCCACGACTGCCTTTGCATCGCCCGCAGCAACGCGCGCCCTCATGCTGGCAACCTGCTCGGCGGTCAACTTCGCCTTGCCGCCCTTGTAGACGCCTTTCTCTTTCGCTACCGCGATTCCTTCGCGCTGACGCTCACGGATCATTGAGCGCTCGAACTGCGCGAACCCGGCAAGCATGGTCATCATCAGCTCGGCCATCGGGTCGGCGGCGCTGCCGCTGAACGTCAGGCGCTCTTTCACGAACTCGACGGACACATGCTTGGCGTTCAGCTCGCGGACGAGGCGAAGCAAGTCTTCGGTATTGCGCGCAAGGCGATCCATCGAATGAACGACCAGCGTGTCACCGTCGCGCACGTACTTGATTGCCTCTTGCAGCGCCGGGCGGTGCGTGTCTTTGCCGCTCGCCTTGTCCTCGAATACGCGGTCAAGCTCGATGCCGTCGAGTTGCCGGCCGGTGTTTTGGTCGACGGTCGAAACCCGCTTGTATCCGACGCGCTGATGCTTGCTCATTTCCGCCCCTTGCCGTTTATTAAAGTGTCAGGACGAAGTCTAGACCCTGACACGATGTAGTGTCAAGTGATTATTTTCAACCCTGATCTGACACATTTGCGCACGCATCTGACAGTCAGGTCTAGGTACACCTCAGCCTGACAATCGTTGCGCGGAATTACTGAGGGCAGTCTGGGTTGGGAGAGGTGATCATGATGCGGCTACTACCTTCAAGCGGCATGAATTTCATTGACACCTTGTGTACCTGCTGAGCCTTGGCATCAGTGCCCAGTTCTACGACATACAGTTTCATTTTCGCGTTTGCATCGAAATCAACGGCAAAGCTAACTTCCAGAGTGACCTCGCCCAGCGCGTAGAAAGGGTCACCGGACCTCCTTTCTTGAGCCTCAATCAGTTCCGCTTTGACCTGATGAATGAAATCGGGGATTGATATATGTCCTTTCATGACACGCTCCCAGGTTAGCAATAACGCATGGTTACACCCAATCTGACACGCTCCCCGGACGGCCGACGCCCGAAAAAAGCGCAGCCACAAAAGAGGCGCGCTACGGCCCACGCTTCGAAAGTAGCTGTCGATAGGGGCTGGCGGCGCGGGGGGCGTGGCGGGCCTGTATCCACACGAAAAGTGCATTGAACCAAGTTGCGCTTCCAGGCCGCCAGATCGCATCTATCTATGCGCCGATAGGCGAATATGCCTAAGCAAGTTCTCTGCCGATGCCCCGACTTCGCAATGACGGACCGATTGTGACCCTGTCACGCGTGACACGTCCGGGACGTCACGCATTCGCGCGTCGATGCGATCGCATAGCGTTCGCAGTGCGGGCGAAGTGCGACGGCTCGCGCGCGCGTCATGGCGCTGTTTCAGGCAGCACAAAAGCTAATGGATAGCTGACGAAAGCTATAGCTTTTCGTCGGCGTGGCGGCGCGAGAAACCAACTGGGTTTTTTCCAGAAACCAACTGGGTTATTTTGGGTTTTGCTTACCTACTTACCTGCGTACCTGCTTACGCGCGCGCGTTATGGGCTGTCTTTGCAAACCGTCACTGTCTTTGCAAACTGCCGCGCCAATAAAAAAACGGGCGGTCACGTTGCCGAACGCGCCGCCCCAAAAACCCAAACCACCACCTTGCTTTTCGTTTCAGCCCGCGTACTGGTTCGCGTAGCTCACAAACGACTTCCACGGATCGGCCCCGAGCGCCTTGCGCGTCTCGAACCATCGATCAAAATCTGCGAGCACCCGTTCCGGCAGCCGGTAGCGAGCGACGAACTCGACCATTTCTGCGGTCACATTCGGCATCGCGGGCGCGTTCATGTGCACCTCGCCAGATAGCCCGCGCGCTCCGCCTGATATTCGGCGTCGCTCATCTCAAGCGCGCTCTGGCGGGCCTTCACATGCGGCGCCGGCGTCCTGCTCGTGTTGCTCGTCGACGTCGCGCCATCGATCTGCGCGGTCGATGCCTGCGGGGCTTCGCTCTCGGGCTGCGGCGCCTTCCCTTTGCGGAGCGCTTCGGCATCGGCCAAGAATGCCGCCTTGGCCTCGTGGTAGTCGCCGGGCGTCATCGCGAGCGTTTCGGCCTTGGTTCGGTTCGTCATGCGTGTCTCCAAGTTGCTCGCCACCGAGCATGGCAGGGCGGCGAGCCGATTGTTAGGCGGTCACCCAAACCTTTTCGCCGTTCAGCGTTCCGGCGACTTCCGGGAGCGCCGTCCAGTTCATGCCGAGCGTGCCCGTCCAGTCGACGGCAAGCGATCCACCTCCGTTACCCTTGATGGCCGCATGCAGTCGGAGAACAGCCGGAGCAATCGCCGGAAGAATCACGTCGCGATACTCCGCGATCGCGTCAGCGAGTTCCGCTTGCACGACTTCATTCTCGACGCTACCCGCGAAGCGCTCACCGCCTTCGGCGAGGCGCTGAAGTTCCGGCAGAGTTCCGGCAACGCGATCCGCTTCCGCCTCGTGATGCGCCGCGAGCGCTTCGTGATCGGCGATGCTGTCGCGCAGTTCAGCGCGAGTCACCTGGTCAGCGCCGTTGCGCACCGCATTCGCGAAGTCGACGCGGGCGGCTTTCGCCTTGTCACCATGCGCGGCGGCTTCGTTCCGGTGGTCCGCGGCCTTGTTCATCGCATCCGCGTGATTCGTGCGGCACTCGGCGGCGATCTTTTGCGCTTCGGCCAGCTTGTTTTGCGCGGCTTCGAGAGCGGCGGCGGTTACAGTTTTCGTCATCTTCAATCCTTCGTTCGTTGTGCCCGTTTGGGCTGTCTATTCGGTTCTAAAAACGACGTCGGAAGAGAGAACGCTACAGAGCCTAGCGTTTGCCCTTTCGGACGTCGGTCGTATGGGGTCCGGTTTAGGCTGTCGCGACGGCCTCCGAATGGCAAACGCTATAGCGATTGTTCCGCTCTGCCTTTTGGGGGCGCGTCATGATCCCGGCGAAGGTGCGCGACCTTGGTGTGGTCGCCTCGTGCACGTCGACGCCGAACGCTATAGCGATTGCTTCGAGACTCCCATCGATCGCGCGCAGAAGCGCAGCACGTCGCGCCGGCTCGCGCGCAGTGTCGGGATTGCTCAGAATCTGGTCGAGCAGGTCGACCGCCACCTGGCCGCGCGTCGCCGCCTCGATCCGCTTCGGCGCTTGCTTCAGCCCATACCGCGCGCCGACCTCGCGGTTGAAATCGCATTGCATGCGTTGCAGCCGTTCGCGATCCCCGATCAGGTCACGCCCGCTCATCTGCCCGGCGCCGGTCGTCGGCAAGAAAAGAACGTGCGCGTGCGGCGTGGACTCGTCTCGATGGACGACCGCCGACAGCAGGAGCGCACCGAAGTACCCGCGCGCCCATGCCAAGACGTCGCCGAAGAACGCCCGGTCATCAATCGTCGAGCCGACCGGCAGGCTAACGACCAGCTCGACCGCGTGCGCCGCGTCTTTTCGCAAAACCTTCGCGCCATTCAGCGGAGCGCCGCCCGGTAGTTTCGCGGCCTTGTCGCTCGTCAGTACCCGACCTTCCGCGACCGCTACGCCGCAATCGTCCATCAGAGAAACCGCCAGAGCGGCAACGCCGGCCGCATCGCGAGGACCGCAAAGCACCTCGTTGAGATGCGAGCGCCGCGCATCAATGCGGCTGTCATCGGCGCCCATTTCCGCCTGTAGTTCGCGCAGGTTATGCCGCGCCGCCCCGAGCACGGTGCAACTTTTCCGCGTCGCGGTTTGCGTCGACCATTGCTTGATCGGCTTGAGTCGCAGCACCTGAAAATGCTCACTCATGCCGAACCCCCGACCGGCACGTCGAATAGGTCAATCTGCGCGTCAGGCATCAAGACATACATCGCCACGACGTGATCGTTTCCGGCTTCGGTTTGGCGAGAAACCCGCTCCGTTACGATCGTCTTTCCGAGCCGATGGCGCAGTTCGTGAATGCGCGCGGCCGGCATCATGATGTCCAGGTCGCGGCGCGCTTCGAGCGTCGTCACTGGCGCGATTTCAAGCGCTGCGAGCAGCCTTGCTCTTTGCGCATCGGCGCTGTTACACTGCTTGCCGGTCGTCGTACCTTGGGTCGCGCTCTTGCAGGAGCTGCGGCCCGTTTCATTTTTGGTCGTCATAGTCCCTCGTTACGCCCCTTCCAGTCCGTCAATCCACGCTTGGATAGACGACCCCTTCCACGCCACCGCGCGCCCGCCGATGCGAACCGGCTTGGGAAAGGTCCCCTGCGACATCGCCAAGTAAATCGCGCCCTTCCGCTTGCGCGTCACCGCCTCGACTTCCGGCAGCCGCATCAGCGCCGGCAGGACCGCTGCGCTCGACTCTTTCGTATTCCCCATCTCAAACGCTCCCGTAAAAACCCCTTGACCACCTGATACAGCTTCTGTACTATGGTCATATACCGATTAGGTAGATTCCCTAAAAGTACATAGGCACCAAAAAA
>NZ_FCOF02000051.1 GCF_001544755.2 Caballeronia catudaia
CGAAGGGCCTTCCTTCATCTTTGGTAAAGCTCCGCAAACATCGGTCGATTGATGCTCGCGTTCTTGGCACACCCCACTCTGATTTCAAAAGAGGCCTCTCTTATTTCCGACGTTGCCCCCCGGTCAGCAGGCGGAGACCTCAGCCATCCGTCCGCGATATGCTCGATGTTGACAAAAGCGATGTTGCGGTGTCCAAGTTTTGTCTCGAATTCACTCGCCAATCGCGGATCGATCAATGAGATTTTCGGCTCATTGTTCTTTAACCGCTCAGTTGCGGGTTTGCGTGCAGCTTCTTCGTGGGAGCGAAACTTTGGAGCGTATATAAAATCCCCTTTTCGCTCTTCGCAAAGCACCAAGACGCTTTCATATTTGGCATCGATGGCTCGCTTACGGTTGATCTCCGCAGCGGCATTGAGAATTTCGAGCCAGAGTGCCAGGTCGCCGTCAACGTTGCCTGCATCGCGCCCGCGCCTATCGGCATCTCCTTTACGGTCATCTGTCAAGCCAGGCGGAATTCGGTTAGCTCTTCGTCGGTCTGCATGAGCCGCAACATCCACGCAATGCTTGTTGAAGTCAAGCGGCAGATAACATCCGCGCAACTCGCGATCCAACTCAGCATGGACCAAGTCGGGATCCAAGTCGCTTCCTAATTTGCCAAACGACTCATTTAGCTTTGAGAAGACCTTACTGATATGCGCAAGAACTCGTTCCGGCTCGACCTCGTACTGCCTTGCAAGCCTAGACAGTTCTTCCTGCGATGCCGACCTTGAAAGGACCGTCATCATATGATCCTTGTTCGGAAACGAACCGAGCGTCTTTTTAACGTTTCCTGCGAAGCCATGATCCGATTCTTTTGAGCGAAAGGCTCGATGGAAGAACTCGTTACTCGCCCATCCAGGCACGCGAAGCCGGCCCCCTGTGGTTGGGATCTTCAGAAGACTGTAGAAGCCACGGCGGGCAGCGCTATGGAAGTTGAACGGAAGCGCGAGGACGTTCGTGTCAACGAAAACCAAAGTGCGAGGATTTGCGAAGGATTCGTATGCGAGCGACGTATACTCGCTGTACGAAAGCGGAAGGTCTCTAAGCCCTATAGGCGAGTTTATTTCGGCGAACGTGGTCATTAAGCTACTGGCGTATATGGATGCGTGCGGGGCTTTACGTAGTGTACTGTATTCCGCCCTAGCCGAGTTTTACAAGCGACCAGCTACGCAGGATTACCACTAGCAACGAGGAAAATGTGACTGACACTCCATTGGTTTGGCTGTTCAAACGACGTTATCGAGTGCGGAAAGGACCTTTAAGTGCCCTCAGGAAAAGCCGGGGCCAATGGGCGCAGTTGACCGAGCGCTGCCGGACGACCGACATGCGCTGTTTACCGCCGTCTGTTGCATCGCCGAAAGCGCCGTCTTGCCAGTGCTAGCAGCCTAATTCCCAGATTTTGCTTTACAAGCAACCATTTGTATCAAACAATACGCAAATTCCACACCGCGTCGCAGGTTTGTGCAGTTCCGTAGCGGTAACAATCTGAGAGGACCGCTTGCACACAAGGCTAGTCACTTCAAACGGCATTCGCCGGAACGCATCTTCACTACTTCTCATCAAAGCGGTGATTACCGGTATTTCCGAGCCGGTTCTCGGCTAGGCGATCGCGGTAACTGAAGCGTGTTTCAGACTTCCTACGGCCCATTCGACGGGAACAGCTGGGAACGGCTGTGTCAGCTCGTTTTCAAGCGAAAGTTCACGGACGACGGCTACACCCACATCCCTGCTACTCCCGGAGACTACGGCCTGGAGGGTTTCACTAAGACCACAGGTTATGGGTATCAATGCTACTGTCCAGATAAGGTTTACCCGCCGAGAGACCTCTATGAGAAGCAGCGGGACAAAATCACGACCGACCTGAAGAAGCTTCGAACCAACGAAAGCGACCTGACGCAGGTCTTGGGCACGACCAAGCTACGGCGCTGGCACCTGGTGACGCCAACCATTGCCCACAACGACCTCATCAAGCACGCGCAGGCGAAAGAGGTCGAGGTTCGCGGCTGGAACCTGTCAATCTTGGACCCGGATTTCCAGGTGCTGGTACATGACGCCGACCACTACGCGACTGAGATTCAGGAAATGAAGCTTGCCGTCGGTCAGGCATTGGATTTCGGCGGCTTGCCCGCGGTCTTGCCCGACCTGAACGGCAATTCCGAGACCTACGAGAAGAACATTATGCGCAAGACGCGGACGCGACTTGCGCAGACCTCAGCCGACAAACTGGAAGGTCGGGTTGGTCGTCTTTACGCGAAGACCCTCCGAGAGTTCCTTGACCACGGCCCCTACCTGAAACGGATAAACGACACGGCACCAACCGTCCATTCAAGGCTTGCGCGGCTCATCAACGGCTACGAGGCTGAAGTTGACGAAAGGTGTTTTACCTGGGAAGGAACACCACAAGAATTGACCGACAAGATTCGCGATGGCCTTACGGCGCGCATCGTCAGGGAGCTCTCTCCCTCTATTGGCGAAACCGACGCCGCAGACATCGCCCGCATGATCGTCGCGAGGTGGATTGCTGTTTGCGAGGTTGACTATGACTGAAGCCGTCGCCGTCGAACCTCGGCGTCTGCGCTTCGTCCGGCGGCCGTCTCCAGTGCTCGTGGAGCACCGGCCGCTCTACAAGATCACGCAACTGCTTCTGGTTCTCCAGACGTCGTCTCGTGGCGGGAAGTCAACACTGCCACGCCTGCACCTGTTCAACTGGGCGTTGAAGAGTAACGACCGGATGCGGAAGCTGGTCGACGCCGCGAAGGCCAAGGAACTGAAGATGACGGCGTGGGGTTTCGACCCCGCGCTAGCTATCGCCATTCGGTTTGCCGTGGCCGAGAACTTGATTGAGGCCACCTCAACCGGATATCAATTGACAGAAATGGGCCGAGCCTTCATTACGGAAGTGCTCAAGGATACCGGCGCCTTCACACCCGAGCGCAAACTTTTGACGCAGATCGGCAAGGAGATCACAGAAGGCATGGTCGAAAAAGTTGCGAAGGGATGGGAGTCGGCATGAAGATCAGGGCCGTTAAACTAAGAATGACCACAGCCCAAGGCGAATTCGGGTTTAAGTTTGAATTTAGCCGCGGCCTTACCGTCATCCGGGGTAGCAACTCGAGCGGCAAGAGCACGTTCTACAACACCCTCATTTACGGCTTGGGCATGGAAGAGCTTATCGGCGGCAAGGGCGAGAAGGTGCTGCCCTATGCGGTCAGAGAGTATTTCGTGCAAGGCGATATCCGCGTCACAGTGGAAAGCTCCGAGGTTCTTGTCGAACTGGAGAATGCCTCTGGGCGCTGCGTTACCTTGCGTCGGGCAATTCGCGACTCCATGCGTCAGTCGAAGTTGGTGGAGGTTTTCGAAAGCGCCCATCTCACGGAGGGCACCGAACTCGGTATGCCGCAGCCGACCTACCTCTTTGATCCTGGCAGCGCCCAGAAGCAGGAAGGGTATTTTCATTTCCTCGAAGGGTTCATGGGCTACCAGCTG
Organism: Caballeronia catudaia; assembly: GCF_001544755.2. GTDB lineage: Bacteria > Pseudomonadota > Gammaproteobacteria > Burkholderiales > Burkholderiaceae > Caballeronia > Caballeronia catudaia. Next base: position 3,526 of record NZ_FCOF02000051.1, read on the forward strand.
CCACAAGTCCCAGCGACGAATGGCGGCGTGGCCAAGCTGTATCTGCAGACGATCTTCGCCGCGCTCGCCGTGGAGCAGAAGCGCGGGTGGACTGACTACATCGCGAATATTCCCTTCTCGGAATTCGCGACGCGCGCATTAGGGTCACCGAGTTCATGCTGGGTCTGGGGGTGTTCGAGCGACAGGCCAAACGAGCGGCCCTTGACGCCGATTCCATGGCGATTGACCCTGACTGGCGCAAGGCCTACCTACGACACTCTGCGGCAGGCCGCAGCTGCAAACGGCGTCGTAATTGAAGGCCTGTCTGCCACACCGGTTTCGATGTTCGACCCCGCGGCCATCCTGTTCGTGAAGTCAGATGGCAATACCAAGACCACACTGCTCGACCAAGTCAGCAAACTTCGCGCCGAACACAATGCGCTGGGAGCGAAGGCCGAGGCATATGGAAAGGCCTCCGGCGCAGAGGCTCTACAAGAACTTGAGGTTGCCTCATCTGAACTGCAACGGCTGAGTGTGCTGCACGAACGTGCGACCACGAATCTGACGCTGCAGAAAGCTGCGTTGGATGAACTACGTCTCCTTCTGTCCGAAAGCAGTGAAGACCTGGAGCGGAACAAGACGGCTTTGAAGTTGCGGAAGCTCGGCGCTCAGATGGAGATCGAGGTTGCGACGGACCATTGCCCAACCTGCCATCAAGCAGTTGACGACACGTTGCTGGTCGGTATCGTGACAGGTCCGCAGATGGATCTAAACACCAACATCGACTATCTCGATAGCCAGCGGAAGATGCTGCAAAACCAGATCAACGGGGCAGTCGAGGAAATTCGTCAGTCTGAAATCACCGTCGCCGACGTAGCCGCCCGTTTGGCGGCAATTCATGATTACCGCAACTCGCTACGCGGCGACGTAAGCACCGGTATGGCGGAGTCTCGCGCGATCGTCCGCCGACAGATTCAGATCGACCTCGAGCTATCGAACTTGCAAGCTTTCAAGACGCAGGCGGAGGCACTTATGTTCACCTTCGGAGAGATTGCCGACCGTCTGGCAGCGAACCAAGGTGACAGACGGGCGCTTCCTAAAGAAACCTACAGCGATGTCGACGTATCGAGAATCTCGCTCTTTGAGAAACACTTCAGAGGCAACGCCAGTTCCTTTGGATATGAGAGTGCAGAGATTGCCGACATACGCATTAGCTTAGACACGCTGACACCCATCCTCTCGGAGCTAGAGCTGCGCGAGATTCTTCGTCCGAAGGCGCAAACAAGCCTAACTGCGGACTCCAGCGCGAGCGACTTCGTGCGCCTCATCTGGAGCTACTTGCTGGCCCTATACCAAACGTCTGCGACCCGAGGTTTCGAAGGGCAGCACCCTGGACTGCTTCTGATGGATGAGCCTGGCCAGCATTCGATGCGTTCGGCCAGTCAGCGCGCGCTACTTCAACTGCTAATCGCGCAGCCCGGCCTTCAGGCCATCGTTGCCGCATCGTTCGACGAGGACGAGTCGGTATTTATGACAGCAACTGCTGGACTGGCGTTCCATTTGATCCAGTGGGAAGGCAAGGTCATCCAACCCATATCCGCGTGAACAGCCCGGTTCACCAAAGCGACTTAGCCGCGTCCGACAAAGATCTGTTCGTGGCGAGCCTTTCCTCGTTGCGAACGGAAGGGCCTCGGCTTTGCGGGCGCTCAACGAAGCGCACTTGAACGGTAGGAAAAAGTCGGTTTCCCGAAGGTGAAGTAGCATCGGAAGACAATAGTGCTTCCGCCATGAGCCACTCACAATTTCGGCCATGAGCCACGCCTGTCGCTCGCCGAGGGAGCATGACGGCATGAGCGTCATGCTCTCTATCGCGCTCGAAAGCTACCCGCGAATCGGATAAGCTGTCTCCAAGATCTGTCGCAGCCCGGTCAGCATTTCATGGCCCTTGGCCACTTGATCATTCGCTCCGAGTCGCTTGTAGAGCTCGTTGACGATTTCGATGCTCGCATTGATCTGCGCGTCCGTGACTTTGTCGGCCTTGATTTCTGCCAGCCGCTTCGCGCTCGGTCTTGCACGTTCACAAAGCACAGCCGCGGCGTGCGCGGCAACATAGAAAAGAAGGTTGTTTCGGTCTTTTGGAGTCAAATCGTCGCGCGCACGAAGGCATGCCTGCGCAGCTTTAACGAGTGTAGCCGCAACCAGGTACGCTTCTATCGGCAACTCGGTGCTGAATATCTTACTGTAATCGTCATCCTTCTTGATCAAAGAGGACGGGCGCGCGCGTGCATCGTCTGGACGTTGCAGGACGATCGACATCATGGCCTGTGCCATCAGGCTGATGCTGATGATCTTATCGGCGGGACGGCCCAGCTGCTTTTGCGAGTTCTTCCGGCGATCGTAGTAGAGACCGAATGGTGTCAGATAGTCTTCGATATCGCGATGAATTTTTTCAGTCGCACGTAAGGATGCCGCCGGAATCGACGTCTGACTATTCGTTGCCTTGATGATACGGTCGCGACTCGCAGAGTTGTTCGCCACAATCACGCGAACCATGACGCACCGCTCATCGTTTTCCGTGTTCGCTGCGTTGAAATAGTTAAATATTTCGGTCGATGTCTGCTGGCCGTTCACGATCTGAGGATCCTCAATCGTAAGGGTCTTTCCGCCTTGCACGGCGCGACTTGCAACTACGGTCACCCCGTTATTAAGCCACCAGAAATCTTCTGGGCCTCCGCTTCGCAGGGAACTCTGCATATCTTCGTTGACTTGATTGCTTCCCTGATAGTCGCGGACGTTGGCTTCGAACAAGGACTTGCGAAGCAGTCCGTTTTCGGTGCGTACGAATCCAATGAAGTCTCGCAAGCGCACAAGTGCAATATAGCCATCGCGGCCAGTTAAGCTTTCAGAAAACTTAAGTTCGAAGCTGGTCGCCGGCTGCCGTCGAGCCAATCCCAGAAGATCCGTCGCGCCAAGAAACTTGAAATCAAATGCGGCGTGCGGAAAAAGTTCTCCGACGACGCGGTGGAGGTCGTTGCTCTTCCTTACAACGTTAGGGTGGACGCTCTGACTGTCGCCTCGGGTTACGTAGAAGTAGTAGAAGCGGAGGCTAGGAAATTTCCCTGCGATCGACTCGTACATGCTTCGGAAGGTGGCAGCGGCGGACAAAACCCCCTCGTTATAGACACCGTTAAATTCTGTCAACGGATGCGCGAGCGAGAAGATGTGTCCGGTGACAGCAATAAGTTTGTTGAGTGTATCTTCGTCGAACCCATTGCTGGTCTTTCCTTGGAGAATCACGACGTCGACTTCAATGTTCTTCTTGAGGACGGCAGGGTCAAAATCTTCCTGGACTAACTCGCCGTTTGCAAATACGTACAAGCCGTCAATACCGCCGTCATGCCCACCGCCCGTCAAGCCGTATTCGATCTCTTCATCCGACAAGTCATAATCTTTGAGCACCTGTTCCGCGACATATTGCTCGAAAAAATCCGCCTTCGTCGCCATCGGCATGCGGGCGTTCCGCTGTTCTTCGAGGATGCGATCCAGAAGTAGCTGATCGTTATGGGCCATGTTTCTATTAAGGATGATGGTATATCAGTAGCTTGAATTTACGACAAATCGCTAGACCTTGCCAAGAAACTGACACCGCCCAGTCGGGATTTGCCGTTACGCTTGCGTCTTTCGGCCGTGCATACAGCACCGCACGAATGCGCTCCTGTCTGACCAGCACCGGTTACGCCTAGCGCAGTTCCTGCCAGACGTCGAAGGGGACTTTTGCATGAATCGCTTGATTGTTGTCGGCACGAGGTAGCTGCGCCGGGGTTTCATGCCGATGCCGTTCATAACATCTCTATGAACGCGTCCCGTTTTGCAACAGTTTTCTTGCGTTCCGACAGACAGCCTTGTGTCGCATGAGCGTGATCTGCTGCGCGGCTGGATCTACACCGGCATTTTCGAGAAGGTCTAGTAGATTTTCAAACATGGAAATCGACTGTAACCGCACACTGAGGGAAAGACTCTGTCATTTGGCTCCTGCGAAACATCTGCATCCTATGCTTGCTTCTTGCAGGCGATCAACATCGTCCGCTTATGCAGCGTCGAAGCGAAGAAACTGGAGGAACTGCTGCCGGCAAACCCTGAGCGATTGCCTGAAATCGACGCGCCCGCGTTACCTGCGGCAATGTAACCGTCTTCCGCGCTCGCCTGCAAGACTTCGTAGCCGCGCGTATTGCAAAGGTCTCCCGCCTTCTCGAGACACATACCCCAACTGCGGGCGGAGCCCGAGCAATCAAGCGAGAACGCTTCACGGCCGTCTGGCGCGAAGGTATGGGAGGCGGTTGCGCATGCGCCCAAGAGCAGGGCAAATAGGAACGCGATTTTCTTCATGGGATGTCCGTTTGGCGTATCAGCCTTGATATCGGCCAGGATCGACGAACCCTTTAGGCTCACGCAGACGACGTGACCCGCCCTCGGAGCCCGGTCTCGACAAAGTCGATTACGACCAGAGCATGATGCGAGGGCGGCGCTCCGTCAGCGTGGAACGCCGCTTCGCAGATTACTGTTGGGTTCACGGGAACGTGGCAGCAAATGTCGTGGGATCTGCGGACGACGCAGCGATGTTTCCCATGGGCCGCCAACCGATGCGCACGGCCCAGCGTCGAATCTGTCGATCGATAGCTGCGCGATGCCGCCGGTTGACTGCCGTTCAGTCCCCGGTCATGACCATTTTGTTCGCAGGGCCAACAGCGAACATTGTTGAATCATCGGATCGGCCTTGCGCCAGTAGGCAGGTGGGCTGCGCAAGCGTCGTCGACCCGACGAGAAAGATGGCGGACCTCGGTCGGGAAACGGTCAGGAGCCGAACGATCATGAGCGTCGCGAAAGGTCGTAGGTGTGAATTCGCTGACCCATTCAATTGCGGTCCCTGCCGCGAAACGCTGGACTCGTCCGCAATCCGCCCAGCAGCGGACTCTGATCGCGACGAGCGTCAAAGTCCGCAAAGGCCGAAAGGCGCAGTGACGCTCGTCATGCCTTCGCACGCAGTCCATAGTTCTGCCTTGCGCCGACGATGCGAACGATTTCGAAAATGGCCTTTCGCTTCAGAAGTCGATACACCAAGATGTATTGGGGCGCGAGTACCATTTCGCACGTGCCGCGCACGCGGCGGATGAGATAGAGCTCCGGATGCTCGGGCAGGGCGTCGGTCTTCCTGTCATCCCGTCGTCCAACTCGGGGTATGTGTACTTTCCATGCGTGTATGGGCCCGATGCCTTTTTGCGAGCTTCTTGTTCGTGATGTCGAAACGGTCTGCATGCATGTATCCGGCTTGCCAGGTGGGCAGTTGCCGAAGCACGCCTGCGGCCTCGATGAGATCCGCGCACCCCGTCCTCAGAAAGAAACGGCTCGCCATGAGTGGCTGCCGACACGGAAAACAGGCTCCAGGATGCTGGTTCAACCTATTTCGTCATCGCTTTGAGAAGCTTCGCAAACCTGCGTGGGCATCGCCCCTTGCCGGCAGCTTTGGGACTATGCGGTCGCGCTTCGCGTCATATAGGTCGCATCGATGCTGAGCAGCGCCTGAATGATCCGCGCATTCGGATTGGCCAATGCGACCGCCGCGCAGTTATGCTCGCGTCGCCCCATCAACTCTTGAGAGAAAGCTGAGTTCCGCAAAATAGAGCAACATCCGTTACGAGAGGCCTTGTTCATTCGATGGGCGCCGCGATCCGGTCTATCGGCCTCGGAGGCGCGGAAGTCGGTTGCTCATGTTTCGGTCGACGTTCGTTGGGTGTTGCGGAAAGCTTGCCCGATGCGGCGCGCAGCCGCGAGACACGCGGCTTCGTCGAACGGCGCGCCGATCAACTGCACGCCGAGCGGCATGCGGCCGTCGCCAATCACGGGCGCGGTGACAACGGGCAGGCCCGCGAATGAAATGGGCTGCGTCAGCAAGCCGAGATGCTTCGCCGGTTCGAGCGCGTGTGAGCCGATCACGATAGTTGTGTCTGAAAAGCGCGGCGCGGAGAACGGCGTGCATGGTGCGAGCAGGATGTCGAAGTCACCGAAAAGACGCGACATGCGCGCGCGAAAGCGCGTCTGATAGCGCAGCGCGCGGGCGTACCACGCGGCCGGAGTCAACGCGCCCGCGAGTAGGCGGGTGCGCAGGCGCGGCGATACGTCTTCGGCGGGCGCGTCGAGCAATTTTGCGTGGGCGGCCGCGACTTCGACGTTCGAGATGATCGTCGCGGCCCCGCGTGCGAGTTGCATCTCGTCTTCGGGCATGACGATGGTTTCGTGCGGCCCGAGGACAGATGCCGTTTGCATCACGGCGTCCCGCGCTTCGCGCGATGCCCAGGTTTCGAAGAAGCCACCGAGCACAGCGACTCTCAGTGCGCGGAGGCGTTGCTCCGCTGCGTCGCCGGCGAGTACCGCGTACAGCGCCGTGAGATCATCGACGCCGGGCGCGAAGCCGCCGATGCAATCGAGCGAATCGGCGTAGGCGAGCACCCCGCGCTTGCACAGGCGCCCGAACGTTGGCTTGATGCTCCACACGCCGCACAGCGCGGCGGGCGCGCGAATGGAACCGTTGGTGTCGCTGCCGAGCGCGAGCGACACGCATCCCGCCGCGACGGCGGCAGCCGATCCGCCCGATGATCCACCCGTCATGCGTTCGGCGTCGTGCGGATTGCGCACGTCTCCAAAGTGAGGATTCTCCCCGGTCGCGCCGCACGCCAGCTCGTCCATGTGCGTCGTGCCGACGAGTACCGCACCCGCATTTTGCAGCGAGGCGACGGCATCGGCATCGCGCAGTGCCGCAGGTGCGTCGAGCCGTGCGCGCGAGCCGGCGACGGTGACGCGACCTTCGATATCGAACAGGCTTTTCGCGGCGAATGGCACGCCGGCCAGCGGGCCGGGATCGACGCCTTCCGCGATGAGTTCGTCGATGCGCTGCGCGCGTTGCATCGCCGAGTCGGAGAAAACGTGATGGAACGCGTTGATCGCGGGGTTCGCGCGCTCGATGTTTGCGAGCGCTTCGCGCGTCACGTCGACGGCCGAGCGCCGGCGTGCGCGCACGTCCGCGGCGATCTCAACCGCGCGGTTCATCGCCGGCTTCCGATTCGGTTTCGGCGAGCGCGACGGCGAGTTGCGACGCGCTCGCCTGCATCGTGTCGAGTAGCGCTGCGACGCCGGCCAGCAATGCGTCGGACACGTCGATGCCGAGTTTCGCCGCCCATGCTTTCAACGAAGCGTCGCTCATGCGGCCGCCTCCGCGCCGATAGTGGTGAGCGCGCCGTCGATCGCATCAGACAGGCGCTCGACGATAGTCTCGATCTGCTCGCCCGTCGTGATGAACGGCGGCGCGATGAGCACGTGATCACCGATGCGGCCGTCGACCGTGCCGCCCATCGGATAGACCATGAGGCCGCGCTTCATCGCCTCGCTCTTGATGAGCGCGTGCAGCTTGTGCTTCGGGTCGAACGGCGCCTTGCTCGCGCGATCCTGTACCAGTTCGACGCCGGTGAAAAGGCCGCGCCCGCGCACGTCGCCTATGAACGGATGATTCGCATGCCGTTCGCGCAAAAGCGCACGCAGTTGCTCGCCGCGTGCTTTCACATTGTCGAGCAGCCTGTCTTCGACGATCACCTTCTGCACTTCGAGCGCCGCCGCGCACGCCGTCGCGTGACCGATGTACGTGTGACCGTGCTGGAAGAATCCCGAACCGCCGACAATCGTATCGAAGATCTCGTTGCTGACGAGCGTTGCGCCGATCGGCTGATAGCCCGCGCCGAGTCCCTTCGCAATCGCGAGAATATCGGGCGAGACGCCGTCTTCCTCGCACGCGAACAGATAGCCCGTGCGGCCCATGCCCGACATCACTTCGTCGAGGATCAGCAGCACGCCGTATTTGTCGCAGACCGCGCGGATCTTGCGGAAGTACTCGCGCACGGGCGGCACCGCGCCCGCCGTCGCGCCGACGACCGTCTCCGCGACGAATGCCGCGACCGACTCCGGACCGAGTTCGAGGAACTTCGCTTCGAGTTCGTCGGCGAGACGTTGCGCGAAGGCTTCGTCGGTTTCGCCCGCTTGCTGCTCGCGATACGCGAAGCAGGGCGAGACATGGTGCGCCTCGATCAGGATCGGCAGGAACGGCTCGCGGCGCCACGCGTTGCCGCCGATCGCAAGCGCGCCCAGCGTGTTGCCGTGATAGCTCTGCCGCCGCGCGATGAAATGGCGCCGCTGCGGCTGTCCCTTCTCGACGAAATACTGGCGCGCGAGCTTGAGCGCGGCTTCCATCGCCTCGGAACCGCCGGAGACGAAGTACACGTGACCGAGATTCTTCGGCGCGGCCTCGATGAGCCGGTTGGCGAGCGCCTCGGCGGGTTCCGTCGTGAAGAACGACGTGTGCGCGTACGGCAACTGCTCAACCTGACGCTGGATGGCTTCGATCACGCGCGGGTGGCTGTGGCCGAGACACGAGACGGCCGCGCCGCCGCATGCGTCGATGTAGCGCTTGCCGGTGGAATTGAGGATCTCGATGCCGTCGCCGCGTACAGCGACGGGAAGCGTGGCGCGCGGCGCGCGATGAAATACCGTGGTCATTGTGCCAGCCCTCGAAGTGCGCGCACAACACGCGATGTATGATTCTGACTTCACAGAAACATTTGTTGTCAACGCTGCGCACATCGACAACGGCTTCGGCAACTCATTGCGCCGCCTTGATGTAGCGCGCCGGAATCGCGAGGATAAGCAACGCGGCGAGAAAGAGCGTGACTGCGAGCAGGGCGACGCCGACCGTCGTGCTGCCGGTGAGATCCTTGAGAAAGCCCATGATCGAGGGCCCGACGAAGCCCGCGACCGCCGCGCCGACGTTCACGAGGCCCGCTCCACCCGCCGCCGCCGTGCCCGCGAGGATGCGCGACGGCAGGCTCCAGAACATCGCGAGTGTGCACATGATGCCCGCGACGGCGACCGTCAGACACACGACCGCGGCCACCGGTGCGCCCGCCGCCGCCACGCTGCCGATCAGCGCGATGCCGCCGACGAACACCGGCACGGCGGTATGCCAGCGGCGCTCGCGCGTCTTCACGGAATGCTGCGCGTTGAGAACCATCGCGGCCGCCGCGACGACATAGGGAATCGCGCTGACGACGCCGATCTCGAAGTTGGAGAGATGGCCGAGCGCCTTGACCATCGTCGGCATCCAGAAAACGAGGCCGTAATTGCCCACGTTGTAGAGAAAGGAAATCGCGCACAGGAGCCAGAGCGTCGGCTCTTTCAGCGCGGGCAGGAGCGCCTGTTTCTTGTCGGACGATTCGCGCGCCAGTTCGCTTTTCACTACCGCGAGCTCGTCGCGCGAGAGCCACTTCGCGTCCTCGATGCGATTCACGACCGCGCTGAACAGCACGAAGCCGAGCACGACGGCGGGCAGGCCTTCGACCAGGAACATCCACTGCCAGCCGTGCAGGCCGAGGCCGCCGTGCGTCGCGTCCATGATCCAGCCCGACAGCGGCCCGCCGATGATCACGCCGAGCGGCATCGCGAGAAACAGCAATGACATGACCTTGCTCAGGCGAAACGACGGAAACCACAGGCTGAAGTACGCGATCACGGCCGGAAAGAAGCTCGCCTCCGTCAGGCCGAGCAGGAAGCGCAGTGCGTAGAACGTCGTCTGACTGCGGGTTGCGAGCGTCGCGATGGAGACGATGCCCCACGCGATCAGCGATCCGCCCAGACACGCGCGCACGCCGAGGCGCTTCACGAGAACGCCGGCGGGCACCTGCAGAAGCAGGTAGCCGACGAAGAACAGCCCCGCGCCGACGCCGTAAGCGGCTTCCGTGAGATTCAGCTCGCTCATCATCTGCAGCTTGGCGAAGCCGACATTCACGCGATCCAGATAGCCGAAGAAGTAGCACAGCAGAATGAGTGGGATGACGCGCTGCGTCACCTTGCGATACACCGCGTCGGCAGTGTGCTGCTGATGCGCGGCAGTTTGCGACGTCGCTTGATGGGGCGTGGCCATGTCGGTCTCTGATCAACTGATTGTTTAGCGGGGAATCCTGCGCAGCGCGCGTCCCGGCCTCGCACCCGTGGGTGCGCCGTGCGCGATGACCGGCACGCCGTTCACGATCACGTGCTCGATGCCCTTCGGTGCGAGCTTCGGTGCGTCGAACGTGGCGCGGTCGATCACTTCATCCGGATCGAACACGACCAAATCCGCGAAATTGCCTTGCGCGACGTGCCCGCGTCCTTCGAGGCCAAATTGTTCGGCGGTGAGGCCGGTCATCTTGCGCACCGCCGTCTCCAGCGGAAACAGCTTCAACTCGCGCGAGTAGTGGCCGAGCACGCGCGGGAACGTGCCCCACAGGCGCGGATGGGGCGCGGTGTCGTTGGGCAAGCCGTCGGAGCCGACCATGGTTTTCTCGTGGCGGAAGATGCGGCGTACGTCCTGCTCGTCCATCACGAAATAGATCGCGCCCGCGGGCGTCAGGCCTTCGATGGCGGCTTCGATCGAGCCGCCATAGAGCGGCAGGATGTCTGTGAAATCCTTGCCTGCGAGTTCCGGACGCTTCGTGGACCATGCGAGCATCACGTGCGACGACTGGCGGATGCGGTCGGCGCGCAGCATCGTCGACGTGGCCGGATACGGATGACAGTCGAGGCACAGCGGCTGGCGAGCGCTCCGTGCGTCAATGAGCGCGAGCGTTTCCGTCGAGCGGCCGTGATTCTCTTTGCCCGCGACCTTGTGATGCGACAGCACGAGGTTCGCCCCGACCGCCTGGCCGATCGCGAAGGCCTCTTCCATCGAAGGGACGATATTGGCGGTTTCGTCGCGCAGGTGCGTGGCGAAGACGCCGGGGTAGCGCGTGAGCGGTTCGCAGACATCGATCAGTTCCTGCGTGCTCGCCGCCGCGGCAGGCGGATAGAACGTGCCCGACGACACGCCGAACGCGCCGGCCTTCATGGCCTCTTCGACGTCGGCGGCCATGCGCCCACGCTCTTCGCCCGTCGCTTCGCGGGATAGGTCGTTCATGTGGCGTACGCGCAGCGTCGAATGTCCGACGAGCGCCGCCACGTTCACCGCGGCGGGCGCTTCGTCGAGCGCGTCGAGATAGGCGGCGAAGCTGTCGTAGGCGAAACGCGCCGGCACGCCGAGCAGGTCGAGCGGCTGGGGAATCGCATCGGCGCGCAGGGGCGCGAGACTGATGCCGCAGTTGCCCGCGATCACGGTGGTCACGCCCTGGACGACTTTGGGCGTCACATCGGGATGGGTGAGCACGAACGCGTCGTCGTGCGTGTGGCTGTCGATAAAGCCGGGCGCGACGATCTTTCCAGCCGCGTCGATGACGCCGTCCGCGCTCGCCAACGACAGGTCGCCGAGCGCCTCGATGCGCCCGTCGCTCACGCCGACATCGGCGGTGAAGCGCGCGTTGCCGGTTCCGTCGATGACTTCGCCGTTCCGGATGATCAATTGAAAGTGCATGAGCATTGTCCTGCGGTAATGATTTTTTGTTTCAGTGACAATGCTCATCGTCCAAAATAGGCGCGTCCAATGCCGGTTTTTCAGGGATTCATGCGAAACAGCTATGAAAGTCGAGAATTCAGAGCTCGAGGCGTTCGTCGCCGTGGCGGAGCTCGGCAGCTTCCAGAAGGCGGCCGATCGCCTTCATCTGACGCAGCCGGGACTGTCGCGGCGCATCCAGAAGTTGGAGCAGGCGCTTGGCGTAGAACTGTTTCACCGGACGACGCGCAGCGTCGCGCTGACGGGAGTCGGCCGCCAGTTTCTACCGATGGCGCGGCAGCAGATTTCTCAGCTCGGCACGATGCTGTCGTCGATTCGGGAGATCGCGGAGAAGCGCTTCGGGAAGGTGCGGCTCGCGAGCATTCCGACCGTAGTGAATCGCGTGCTGCCCGATGTGCTGCGGCTGTATGCGGAGAAATATCCGCAGGTCGGCGTGCAGATCTTTGACGGCAATCACGACTTCGTGCTGGGACAGGTGAGGGCGGGACTCGCCGAGTTCGGCATCAGCCTCGATCCCGGTGACGACGAGGATCTCACTTTCGAGCCGCTGCTCACGGACCGTTACGTGCTCGCCGTGCATCGCGGGCATCCGTGGGCGGAGCAGGAGAGGATCACGCTGAGCGATCTCGCGGGGACGAAGCTCATCATCGGCGGGCGCGACAGCGGCAACCGGCTATTGCTTGAACTGCTCCTCGGGCATGAGTCGATCAGTCTGCGATGGTTCTACGAAGTCGAACACATCTCGTGCGTCGTCGCGCTCGTCGATGCGGGGCTCGGCTGCGCGATCGTGCCATCGCTCGCGGTGTCCGCGCACTTCGCGCCGAATATCCGCGCGGTACCGATTGCGAGTCCGGAGGTGCAGCGCTCGATCGGCATCGTGAAGCATCGGCATGTTTCGATGTCCTCGATCGCCGCCGATCTGTGCGAGCTGCTGCGGGCGTCGTTCGGCTAGTTCGGGATAGCTGTTAGCGCCGATATAAGCTAACCATCCGGTGCAAGAAACGCGCGCTTTTCGGAAAAGCGCCAGAATTCGTAGTTTTCTAGTCTCGAGGTGGGGTTTCCCGCGCTATTGTTCGACGATTACCGTGGCTGCGCCTCGTCCGCGGATTGGTCGGCCTGGTGGCCGGCGACTCCAAAATGGTTGACTTGGTTGACCCGGTTCGTCGCTTGGTGTACACTGAGCTTTCACGAATGGAGTCGATTATGGCCCACGCTACCCTTGAAACGCCTGAAGTATCGGTCGTGCTTGAGCCTGGCCAGGCCGCGCTGCGCAGTGCGGTTGGGGCGGTCAGTATGCTGGGAGACGACGAAGCCAACGCGTTGATGCGCCTGTCCGATGAGGAGTTGGGTCACCTCATCAAGTCTGGCCTCAGCCAGATCATGCCCGTGGCCCGACGAATCACACTCGACTTGCCCAAGGTGTCCGAGAAGTCGAAGGAAGTCGTCTGCCTGGATAACGCCGAGTTGCTGGAGAGGCCGAAGGCTGACGCAGCGGATGTGTGGGATAAAGTCGTCGACAAAGACAAGATTCTGAAGGGACGACAGGCTTTGGTCCGCTCAAAACAGTTGATTCCGGCTGCCGTGCTCTGGGAGGGCTTGGGTGTCACCAAGCAGGCGCTCAGTAAGGCGGTCAAGTCGGGCAGGGTTTTCACCGTCGACGTCGGCGCTGCAACTTACTATCCGGCGTTCTATCTGGACACGGACTTCGACCGCAAAGAACTGGCGAAAGTGACGCAGATGCTCGGCTCGTTGCCTGGCTGGAGCAAGTACGAGTTTTTCACCACGCCGTCAGATTTTCTTGACCAGACTACGCCGCTGAAGGCGCTGTCGCGCGGCATGGTCGATGAGGTGAAGAAGCTCGCATTGGCTTTCATTGAACGCTAGGAGCCAATGTTTTGCCGCTGCCGCTACCCCACAAGAATTTCGCAACAGCCGCAGAGCTGGATGTCAGAATCATTGAACCGTCGACGCTCGTTCGCATCTCCCGTTACGATACGGGCGAGCCTCACTTTGGCAAGTCAGGTGCCAACCGCTTTGACGATCCCCGCAAGGGCGGGGCGCGATTTGGCACCTGCTATTTCGGCATCGACAGCCTCCGGTGCGCCTTTGCAGAGACCGTGCTGCATGATCGTCGGGTTGACCTTAAACACGGCTACTCCGTCCGATCAACGGAGCTTGACCGGTACGTGTATCGCTTCACTGGCAAGCCGCTCAGGGTCGCGGTCATGCATGGTGAACCATTGCTAATGGTCGGCGGGGATGGACGGCTTTCGACCGAAAAGCCCTACCGCACGACGCAGCAATGGGCGCTGGCGGTTTTCAAGCATGATGAAAAAGTGGATGGCTTTCTGTACAAGTCCCGCCACACGGATACCGAGGCCCTTGTCCTGTTCGATCGCGCCGTACGCAAGCTGAAGCCGCATCCGCCAGTCGTGTTTCGCTACGCCGAGGGTGCCACGGACGTGCTGATTCGCTTCAAAGTCCAAGTGACCTGAGCGTTGCTTCAGTGGCTTCAACCGGCTTGCGGGCGGCTGAAGCCGCGCTGTCGCTGTGGTGTTCGCCGACGCACTTGTGTTATCTATATACTTAAATTCGACAAAGTTACGCGGGGTGCGCACCAAATCGCCGTGAGATACCGGGCCAACGTGGGTCTTCAGGTCTTCAACCCCGGAACGGCGACGCGTCGTACTTCGCCAGAAGCGCGGCGGGTCCCGGGTAAATGGCTATACAGCCGGCATCTCTCAGCGACTGCTCGGAAAACCCTCCCGACAGCAGACCGATCGTATGCAAGCCCGCTCGCTTCGCCGCCTGCGCATCGTACGGCGAGTCGCCGACGACGATTGCCTCCGAAGGCTCGACGCATAGTTTGTGCAGCACCGTTTCAAACACGTCAGGGTCCGGTTTGGAGCGCTCGACATCTTCCGACGACACCGTAATGTCGAGCAGATCGGCAATGCCGGCGATATCGAGGTACATCTCCAGTTCGTCTTTTTTCGCCGACGATCCGACCGCGAGCCTCGTGCCCTGATCTCGCAGTTTCCGCAGCAGATCGGGGACCGCCGAGAACGGCCGCACCATCGTCAGATAATTGGCCTTGAAGTGCTGGCCGCGCCACTTCTGCAGTTGCTCGCCTTGTTCTCGCAGCTCCGCTTCCGAGAGGAAGACTGGCAGCAATTTATCGCCGCCCTTTCCAATCTGACTACGCGCCTCGTCGAAACTGACGTCGTGTCCGAAGTGCGCGAACGCTTCGCACCACGCCAGCGCGTGCAGGTCGACGGAATCGACCAGCGTTCCATCAACATCGAAGATTGCGGCGCGTGACATGAGACCTCCAATAAAAAGACGCTTCTGCAAGGGCGAGAACGCGTCCGCATTGTTCGTGCCACGGTCCGCGCGGAGCAACGCGCCGGTCGGGGCGAGCTCGCGCGTGACCGGTTTGCGCTTCGAGGCACGCGTGCACATGTCAGCCGCGCGCATGTACGACGCTGGCATACGCGGTGCTGAGCGTCACCGACAGGATTGGCCGATCCTGCGCTAATTGGAGATTTTTCTCGGATAGTCATCGCGGGTTTTCCAGCGGAATTGGAAAAGGCGGAGTGTGCGATACCCATCGAACTCGCCGAAAGCAAAAGGCGCGTGATTTGTGAAGCGACCGTCGGCCACCAACGAACGCTCGGTCATCGCCGCGCATCATGTGCTCGATGCCCCGCTCCCGGAGTGCGGCTCGAAGCGCCGTGCAAAGCGGCGTGTTGCACGCCGAGTTGCGTCAGCGGGACGCGCGTCGCGCCAGCGCGGCGATCGCGAAGCCGGCAGCCAGCGCGACATAGGTTATGGCCAGCGAGCGCTTCGACAGATGGGTCTCAAATCCCGGCGTGAAGCGTTTCGGAACGACGTGATAGTCGACCACATAGGCGATGAGCGCGGTCGCCGCGGCAGCGCTTACGATTCTCGCGGGACGGCTCCGTCGTCCGCACAGCGCTTCGAACAGCACGCCCCAGAACACCGCGCTGCCCATGTGGATCGCCACCAACGCGTCCGACGTCGCTACCGTCCTCGAATCGCATACAGCCGCGTCGGCAGTGCTATGGGACTCTGCGGATCGAACCCAACAAAAACGCCGCTCGGACTTAATGATGTGTTTGAAGGAGTAGATCTCTTCCGGGACTAGCAGCGCCCGCGATCGCCCAGCTCGGCTTTTGACAACAACTGGATCGACGCGACAGCGCGCGCCCTGCTCGCTTCGCTATCCGATCAGGAAATTGCCGACATCACGGAGCACGCGGCCGGAATGGGGCAGACAGTCTGCAACCTTCCTCTCACGGCCCATTGGGCTGGAGCACGTCGACCGACGGCGGCCGCACCCGGGCGGCGAACAAACATCTCCGACGCGGGTCGCCGTTGCACCGCGGGTTGCCCTACGCACGTGCCATCACGGTTAGGAACGCGGCGCCTTCTTCTTGGCAGAGGCCGCGGGCTTCTTGGCCACAGAAGCCTTCTTCGTTGCTACGGGCTTCTTCACTGCAGCAGCGGGCTTCTTCGCAGCAACTGCGTTCTTGGGCTGTCCGGGCTTTTGCCGCATCAGCGACTCGATCACCTGCTGCATGCGGCGCCCGATCACCTGCTCGATGCGTTGGCCGATGGCATCCAGGTCATCCTTGAGGGCATGAATCTTCACCTTAGCCCTCAGCTTCTTCAGCACCGCGCTCGCACGTTTGGCGTCCGCCTCGGCGAACACCGCGTCTTCGTCGCTCGCGGAACGAGCCATCAGTTGGACCAGTTCACCCGCTGCCGCAAGAAGTTGGGCATCGCGTAGGGCTGAAGACAGCAACGCGAACTGCGCTCGCTCGAACAGGGCGATCCACTCGCGGCCGGCTGGTGTACTGGCCAGCAACTCGTCGCGCACCCTCCGCAGCGCGGCGACTTCGGTGCCGCCTTTGAACAGGCGGGTGCCGATCAGCTCGATCGCACAAACCGACTGCTGCATCAAGGTCAGCATCGCCGCCTTGGCGTCGCGCTTGATCAGCGTCGGGTCGGTCGGGTGGAAGGACTCGGGAACGTTTAAGGGAATCGACGGCCCGGTCTCGAACGTGAAGCCGTAGGTCTTATTCAGGCTCGGGTTGGCGATGTGCCGGGCGTAAGCGCAGTCGCTTTGCGAGCCGGTGGTTGCATATAGGGCGTACGAGGTCTGCGGCGTGTAATGGCGGCCGCGCACGGCAGCGATGTCCGCAACGATGCGGCCGGCTACCGTCCGGAATCGTTGCACGTCGAGCGGTGGCATGTATTCAGAGTAGCTAGCGGGAATGCTGGCGGTGCAGGTACCAGTCGGCAAGCCGGTGGAGCGCTGGGTTGGGTCGGTGGACTGCGTAGGGGCGTGGCCCCACGGGTACAGCACCAGTTCCGAAAACGAATGCACATCGGCGAACGAGACGACCCGCTCGGTGTCCAGCAAATGCTTGACGTTGCGCGTCTCAGGCTCACTGAATGCCGACGGACCGCAGTAAGTTTCGGCACAAGGCGAGCACGAGATCTGGCCCTGCGCGACACCCCAGACGACGGCTGGATCAGGAGGCGGTCAATCGCACGGGACTCAGCCCATCACAACCCCTTCTCGAACTGCGGCACCGCCTCGAACAGATCGCCCACGAGCCCGTAATCCGCGACGCTAAAGATCGGCGCTTCCGCGTCCTTGTTCACGGCGACGATGACCTTCGCGTCCTTCATGCCGGCCAGATGCTGAATCGCGCCCGATATGCCGACCGCGACATACAACTGCGGCGCGACGATCTTGCCCGTCTGTCCGACCTGCCAGTCGTTGGGCGCGAAACCCGCATCGACCGCCGCGCGCGAAGCGCCAACCGCCGCGCCGAGTTTTTGCGCGAGCGGATCGAGCAGCGCGAAGTTCTCCGCGCTTCCCATGCCGCGCCCGCCCGAGACGACGATGCGCGCCGACGTAAGCTCCGGCCGCTCGCTCATCGCCAGCTCGCGACGCACAAAACGCGCGCGCTGCGTCCCCGCGACGGCCTCTTTCGTGTCAACGGGAGCGCAAGCGTCGGACAACGGCGCGGCATCGAATGCGGCGGTGCGGATCGTCAGGACCTTGATCGCGTCATCGCATTGCACGGTGGCGATGGCGTTGCCCGCGTAGATCGGCCGGTCGAAGGTATCGGCGTCGTGAATGGCGATGACATCGGAAATCTGGGAGGCATCGAGTTTTGCGGCGACGCGCGGCGCGACGTTCTTCCCCGACGCCGTCGCCGGAAAGAACACATGCGTATGGGACGGCGCGAGCATCAGCACCTGTGCGGCGACGTTCTCCGCGAGACCATCGGCGAGATGCGATGCATCGACGAGCACGACGCGATCCACGCCTTCGATACGGCTCGCGGCATCGGCCGCGCCGCGCGCATCGTGACCCGCGACCAGCACGTGCACGGGCGCGTTCAACTGACGCGCGGCCCCGATCGTACTGAGCGTGGCCGCCTTGATGCGCGCGCCGTCGTGATCGGCAATGACGAGTGTGCTCATTCAGATAACCTTCGCTTCGTTCTTGAGTTTGTCGACGAGCGCGGCGACGTCGCTCACGCGCACGCCTGCTTTGCGCGCCGCCGGTTCGACGACCTTCAGCGTCTTCAGGCGCGGTGAAGGATCGACGCCGAGGTCGGCGGGACTCAGCGTATCGATCGGCTTCTTCTTTGCCTTCATGATGTTGGGCAGCGTCACGTAACGCGGCTCGTTCAGGCGCAAATCCGTCGTCACGATGGCCGGCAACACAACCTGGATGGCTTCGAGACCGCCATCCACTTCGCGCGTGACCGTGGCGGTATCCGCGCCCATCTCGATGTGACTCGCGAAGGTCGCCTGCGGCCAGTCGAGCAACGCGGCAAGCAACTGGCCCGTCTGACCGGCGTCGTCGTCGATGGCCTGCTTGCCGAGGATCACGAGTCGCGGCTGTTCGCGCTCGACCGCGGCCTTCAGCAACTTCGCGACGGCCAGCGGCTGCAATTCCGCGTCCGTCTGAATGAGCACGCCGCGATCCGCGCCGATGGCAAGCGCCGTGCGCAGCGTCTCCGTGGTTTGCGCCGGACCGCACGTCACCGCGATCACTTCGCTCGCGTGCCCGCCTTCCTTCAGGCGCGTGGCCGCTTCGACGGCGATCTCGTCGAACGGATTCATCGACATCTTCACGTTGCTCGTTTCCACGCCACTTTGATCCGCCTTCACGCGGACCTTCACGTTGTAATCGACGACACGTTTCACTGCTGCCATGACCTTCATGGTTGCATTCCCTGGTTAGAATCCGATGAGAAAAGCGCGACGCCGCGCGCCTCAGGACACCGCGCCGACGCCGTATTTGCCGGTCAACAATGCGCCGGTCGCAAAGCGTTCGACGGAATACGGCGCGAGCGACACATCGGTCGGCAAGCCGAGCGCGGCCTGCGCGAGCACCTTGCCGACGGTGGGCGACAGCTTGAAGCCGTGCCCCGAAAAGCCATAACCGACGACGAGACCTTCGATGCCCGGCAACGCGCCGAGCACGGGATTCCAGTCGGGCGTGACGTCGTACACGCCCGTCCACGACGCCGCGATGCCCGCCGCCTCGTATGCCGGAAAGCGTTCGGCGACCTGCGCGCCGACTTCGACTACATAGTCCATCGAGATATCGCCTTGTTCGATGTCCGCTGTGTCGAGTTTCTCGCCGGCGGTGCCTTCGCTAACGAGCATCTGATTGCCGCCGTAGCTGCGGTAATACAACATGCCCGGCGATGCGAGGTCCTTGAACACCGGCATTGCGTACGTATAGGCCGCGCCTTCGCATTCGAGCGCGAGCACCGCGTGACGCTCGGGCGACACCGGCAGCGTCGTGCCGGTCCACCCCGCGAGTTCGGGCGTCCAGATGTTCTGCGTGCTGACGACCATCGATGCCGCGAAATCGCCCGCGCTCGTCGATACGCCGCGCACCCGGCCGTTCTCGATCAGCAAGCGATTCACCGTGACGTTCTCGCGGATCGTCACGCCGCCGCGACGCGCGGCGCGCGCGAAGCTCGTCGCCGTGAGATAGGCGTCGGCGAAACCGGCTTCGGGCTCGAAGCCGATCAGTGCGGCATCGTCGAAACGCGCGATCGGCATGAGTTCGTGCGCCTGTTGCGCGCTCAGCAATTCGAGGGAAATGCCCTGGCTCTTCTGCTGTTCGAGCGATGCGCGCAACGGCTCGACCTTGTCCCCATCGGCCGCGACGATCATATAGCCGCTCTTGACGATGCCGCACGATGCTTCGTCATCGTCGAGATAGGCCGCGAAGTCGTTGAACACGGCCCACGACTTGCGCGCGAGCTCGACGTTCTCCTTCACCGAATAATGCGTGCGCAGAATGCCCGACGATTGCGACGTCGTGCCCGCGCCGATAGTCGCGCGATCCAGCACGAGCACGCTTTTCGCGCCCAGCTTCTGAAGATGAAACCCGACGGAACTGCCGATCACGCCGGCCCCGATCACCACCACGTCATAGGTATTCACTGTTGCGCGTCCTTTCTCATGCGGATGATGATGCAGTGTGCCGCTTCGCTGCCGCAATGCCGCATCCATAAGCGAAAACGATGCTAAGCAGAAGCGCTTTCACGCAGCGCCTTCGAGTCCCTTCATGACTTCGGCCTGCACCGTTTCCCAGATCGATTTCTTCATCTCCAGATACGCGGGCGAAAGTTGCACTTCGGCGCTGCGCGGCAACGACAGATCGTTGCGGATGTCCTGCACGATGCGCCCCGGCTTCGCGCCCATCACGATCATGCGCGTGGAGAGCATCAGCGCTTCGTCGATGGAATGCGTGATGAAGACGATGGTCTTGCCGCTCTTTTCATAGAGCGACAGCAGTTGTTCCTGCAGCACCTGCCGCGTCATCGCGTCAAGCGCGGCGAAGGGTTCGTCGAGCAGCATGACGTCCGGATCGTTGGCGAGCACGCGCGCGATCGATACGCGCTGCTTCATGCCGCCCGACAACTTGCCGGGATAGCTGTCCTCGAAGCCCTTCAGTCCGACGGCTTCGATATGACGCCGCGCGGCCTCGCGCCTTTCCGCCTTGCCGACGCCGCGCATCTTCAACCCGAACGCGACGTTCTCGCTCACCGTCTTCCACGGAAAGAGCGCGTATTGCTGAAATACCATGCCGCATGCGGGCTCGACATCCTTCACTGTCTTGCCGTTGACGAGCACTCGGCCCTGCGTCGGCTGCTCGAAGCCGGAGATCATGTTGAGCATCGTCGATTTGCCGCAGCCCGACGCGCCGAGCAGCACGACGAACTCGCCCTTCGCGATATCGAGATCGACTTCCTTCAGCACCTGCAACGCGCCATAACTCTTCGCGACGCCCTCGAGCCGGATCATTGGATGATTCATCGTTGCCATGACAGCACTCCGCGTTCGATGAGCCGGAACACGGCATCCGTCACGAGCACCGTGATGCTGATGAGCACCATGCCAAGCACGACCGTATCGGTCTGGAAGAACTCGCGTCCGTTCATGATCATGAAGCCGAGACCTTGTTGCGCCGCGACGAGTTCGGCCGAGATCACGCAAGTCCACGAGAGTCCGAGAATCACCTTCATGCCCGACAGAATCTGCGGAATGCAGCCGGGCAGAATGACTTCCAACATGACCTGCCAGCGGTTCGCGCCGAGATTACGCGCCGCGCGGATGAAGATCGGATCGATGCTGCGCGTCGCGTCGATCACATACAGCAGTGCGGGCGCGAACGAGCCCATGAACACGATGCTGTACTTCTGCGTTTCGGTGATGCCGAACCACAGCAGCGAAAGCGGAATCCAGCTCATCGACGGCAGCGGTCGCAGGAACGACAGCAGCGGATCGAACACCGCGCGCGCCACGCGCGACGTGCCGAGCATGACGCCGAGCGGTATCGATACTGCCGCCGCCGCGAGAAAGCCGACCATCACGCGGCGCGTGGACGCGAGTACGTTGTCGAAGAGCGAATGCTGATTCCACATGCGGATGCCGCGCGCCAGCACTTGCGATGGCGCGGGCAGAAAGACCGCATCGACGAGACCCGCGCGGCACACGAGTTCCCACAGCAGCAGAAAGCCGATCAGCGAGCACGCGCTGACGACGAGCAGGCCGCCGCCCGCCCATTTGCGATTCGATGCCATCCGTCGAGGCTCACAGATAAGTTGCGTTGATCCAGTCCGCTACCTTCGGCGACTGATCGATCTGCTTCAGATCGACGAGCATGTCGGAGAGCTTCTGCACGCCATCGACGAACGGTCCCGGCTTGCCGCCGCTGCTCACGAAAAGCGCTTTCTGCTGCGCGTGCGAATACCACTGCGTCTGCTTGAGGATCGCCAGTTGCTCGTCTTCCGACAGATTCGTGAGCGTCATCAGAATGGGCGCCGCTTTTTCGGGGCTTTGCGTCATCATGTCGCTGGCCTGCGCGATGCCTTGCAGAAAGGCCCTCGGCACCTCGGGATGCGCGCTCGCGAACGCCGTGCGCACCAGCAGCACGTCCGGTCCCGGCGTCAATTGATACTGCTTGTAGAGCGAGAACGACGAATCGTCGAGCAGGAGCTTGGTGTCGGGCAGCGCCTTGATGCGGTCGAAGGTCGGCGTCCATGCGGCGGCGGCATCGATCTGATTGCCGCGATAAGCGGTGAGCAGTTCGTTCGCGGGCAGATTGATGATGCTCACGTCCTTGGCCGGGTCCATGTTGGCCTGACGCAGCACGTCGAGCAGCAGCACATGCGAACTCGATGCATACGTGACGCCGATCTTCTTGCCCTTGAGATCAGCGAGCGACTTCACGTTGCTGCGCACGAGCAGCCCTTCGGACTTGCCGAAGTTATTGGGCGTGGAGATGAGTTGAAACTGCTTCGCGCCGTTGGCCATCAGCGCGAGCGCCGAGACGACGCCCGTGCCCGCGATATCGATATTGCCCGCCATCACCGCGCCCATGCGCGCCGAGGACGTCGAGAACGATTGCCAGCGGCAGTCGATGCCGAGCTTCGTGAAGATATCGGTCTTCATCGCGACATACGCCGCGTAGTGGCCGAGCCACGCCGAGCCGCCGTAGTTCACGGGCGTCGCCGCGCGCGCGAGTGGCGCGAATCCCGCGCCGAAACCCGCCGTGGCCGCAGCGGCGCCGATCCAGGATGCCTGCTTCAGAAATGTACGGCGATTGCTTGTCATCGTTATGCCCTGTCTGAATGAGAGGTGGGTCCGGCGGTCTGTTCCCGATGGTAGTAGCGAACGTCGCCCGGTCATTAAGCCATCTGACCAAATCAGAAACTCTTATGTTTTGAAGCAGTTCCGCTAATTTCATGCTGCGCCTTGCGCACGGAAGTCATGCGCGTAGACGTCGAAGAGTTGGGCGGGCATGCCGGGCAGCGCGGCGTGCAATCCCGGCGCGATGACGTCGCGCGCGACCGCGATGGACTCGCGCGACACGGCATCGGCCATCGTGGACCATTCGGAGCGGCGCGTGAGAATGTAGAAGTGTCGATGCCCGATGCGCGTGGCGGGCAGCGGCACGACCGTCACGTCCGGCAGATGCGCGCGCGATTGCCACAGACACAGCGGCGATGTGATCGCGCAGCCGAAGCCGGACGCGACGAGACTGAGCAGCGGATCGGTGTCGTCGAACTCGTAGCGGTTGGGCGCATGGAAGTTCATGTGCTTGACGAGCCGCTCGACCTGTTGCCCGATCAGCGAGCGTCCCGTGTAACGCAACAGCGGCAGTTCGCGCACGACGTCGTGAAAGTCGCACGGCTTGCGGCCCGGGCCGAACGTTCTCGGCGCAACGGCGACGAACGTCTCCGAGAACAGGGGACGCAATTCGACGCGGCGCGGATCGAGCGTCGCTTCGGTGCAAATGGCGAGATCGAGTTCGCGATTGGCGAGTTGTTCGCTAAGCGTCGGCGTGAGGCCGGACCACATCGAAAGCGCCTTCATGCGATCGGACAGGCGCCGCACGAGATGCGGCCCGACGCTCGCCGCGAACGAATCCACGCAGCCGATGCGCAGGCTCGGCACGCCTTCGCTCGTCGCGTTGCGCACGTTATGCGAAACCGCCTGCGCATGTTCGAGCAGCCCGCCCGCCTGTTCGAGCAGAATGCGGCCCGCCGCGTTGGGCCGCACCGGCCTGAACTCGCGATCGAACAGCGCCACGCCCTGTTCGCGTTCGAGTGCCGCGATGAGCTGGCTCACCGCGCTTTGCGTGACGCCCAGCACGCGCGCGGCCTCGGTCATCGAACGCGTTTCGCAGACCGCGACGAACGCCTGCAGTGCACGCAGGTCCACCCCGACGAAAGTGTTTCGCATGGTTTCCTCCCGCGCCCATTCTGCCGTATAAGCCTCGCCGCGCCCTGTTCGCACGGGTATTTTCGCGGCGATAATGACGGACACACGCATCGAACAAGGCGCCTTCGCTTACGCGGAGGTTTTCATCGTCCATCTCACGCGCCGCGCTTTGATCTCTCACTCTCGTTCGTCCGATGCCGGGCCGCGCCGGTTCGTGTTTCTGCTCGCGGACGGCTTGTCGATGATGAGCCTCTCGTCCGCCATCGAGCCGCTGCGCTCGGCCAATCGCCTCGCGGGCGACACGCTTTACGACTGGACGCTCGCGAGTCTCGACGGCGAGCCGGTGCATTCGTCGAGCGGCATTGCGCTCGCGGCGCGCCCGTTCGACGACGTGTACAAGGACGCCGATTACGTGTTCGTCTGCGGTGGCCTGCGTCTCGCGCCCCCGCTCGAACCGGCCTTCGTCGCGGCGTTGAAGCGCGCGGCGCGCACGCAGGCGGTCATCGGTTCGCTTTCGACGGCGACCTATCTGCTCGCGCTCGCCGGCTTGCTCGACGGCTACCATTGCACGATCCACTGGGAAAATCTCCCCGCGTTCACGGAGGCGTTTCCCGATCTGCTATGCAGCAGCAAGGTGTTCGAGATCGATCGCGACCGCATGACGTGCTCGGGCGGCATCGCCGCGATGGACATGATGCTGCATCTCATCAAGACGCAGCAGGGCAGCGATCTCGCGGTGCGCGTCGCCAATCAGTTTCACCACGAACGCATGCGCGATACCGCCGACGATCAGCGCGGCTGGCGCGATCAGAATCACGCGAGTTTGCCGCGCGGCATCCGCCGGGCCATTGAAATGATGCGCGCGCATGTCGAGACGCCGTTGCAGATCAACGATATCGGCTCGGCCATCGGCATGACGTCGCGGCAGATGGAGCGTCTGTTTCTGCGGCATCTGAACGCAACGCCCGCGCGCTATTACGTGCAGTTGCGGCTGGAGCGCGCGCACGACATGCTGACCTATTCGAGCGTGCCCGTCGCCGATGTCGCCGTGGCGACGGGATTCGCGTCGCCGTCGCATCTGGCGCGCTGGGTGCGTCGCGCGTACGGCATCAGTCCGACGGAGTTGCGCGCGGCGCAGCCGAGATCGTGACGCGCTTATGCGGTTTCGAGCACCGGCGCCGTGGCTCGCAGCGGCAGCGGCAGCCAGCCTTGAAGTTCGCGCCAGTCCGGTTCCAGATGCGCGAAGCGCGCAAGCGACAGCGACGAGAGATCGGCGAATCCGCATCGCCCGTCGACGACCAGATCGCGGATCGCGTGGCCGCTCGCCGGCGACAGGCCGAAGCCCACGCTCGATAACGTCGCGACCGTCACGTTCTCTTGCGCAGCCGGACGATCGATCACGGGCCGTCCATCCGGCGTGTTCTCGATATAGCCCGCCCAACTGCGGATGACCTTCGCGTGCGCGGCCTTCGGCAGCAGCGCCGCGAGCCGTGCGGCGATGCTGCATTGAAGCGGCGTCGAATGCGCGCGCACGTTGCGCACGTCATCGAGTCCGATCCATTCGTGCGGACCGCCGCCGAACGCGAGATTGCCGCGCAGCGTCTGCCGTCCGTAGAGGCCGTTGCCGTCGACGCCGCCGAGCGGCATCAGCGGAAGCGGCTCGGTGACGATCATCTCCGCGCGCGCCGCCGCGAGCGGCACGTCGATGCCGAGTTGCGCCGCGAGCACGCCCGTATGCGGCCCGGCCGCGATCACGAGATGATCGCAGGCGAAGTCTCCGTTCGGTGTCTGCACGGCGCTCACGCGGCCGCCTTGCGTGACGAAGCCTGTCACCGGCGTATGTTGCAGGATGCGCGCGCCGTGATCTTCCATCGCCCACACATAGGCCTGCAACGTGCGATGCGGATTCGCATGTCCGCCGAAGTGATAGAAATAACCGGCATAAACGTTGTCGCCCGCGAGCGGCACGAGTTCGCGCACCTGCCTTGCATCGAGCACTTCGGAGCGCAGGCCGTGATGCTCGCCGTTTTCGAGCGCCCGGCGATACAGCCGGAACTGATGTTCGTCGAGCGCAATGCGGATGCGCTCGCGGCAAAACTCCGTCGGATAGCCGAGCAGGTCGTCCATCATCGGCCAGAGTCGTTGTTCTTCCATGAAGAGCGGGCTGTGATGATGCGAGCAGCCGCCGCCGTTACGTCCCGACGCACCCCAGCCGATCATGCCCGCTTCGAGCACGAGCACGTCGATGCCCTCGCGCGCGAGCCACCATCCCGCTGAGAGCCCCGTCACGCCGCCGCCGACGATGACCACCGATGCGCCTTTGAGTTTGTCTGCTGCCGATGTGTTCATGCTTGCGCGCCTTCGATTGCGTGATTGGCCTGGTAATGTCGACGTAAAAACGATGCCGCTATTCGCTCGCCACCGGTTCTCCGGTCTGCCGCGTGCCCGCGCGATACAGCGGATCGACGCGCCAGAATGGCACCCATTGCGACGCCATGCCGAACCAGCTATCCCAATGCGAGCCCGTCGACGAGGCTTCGGCCACGTCCGCGAGTTGCCGCAGCGCCAGCGGACGCACCGGCGCGCGGAAGGTCGCGAGCGGAATGCGCGGCAGCGCGCAGCCGGAGCCGATCGCAAGCAGCGCCGCCACTTGTTCGCGGCATCGGCGGCCCTGACACGGACCCATGCAGGCGCGCGTGAGCCGCTTGACCGCATCGGGATTCGGCGGGCCGCTGCGTGCGAGTTCGGCGACGCCGCGAGTGTCGTGCGCGGCGTCGGCGGGATGCCAGTCGAGATAACGCGGCGGACGCACGTCGAGGATTTCGCGCGCGGTGACTTCCTCGCACTGGCACACGAACGGCTCGCCCGCCGCGCCGAGCACGCTCGCGCGCACCCATGCCACGCGCGCCGCGGCAATGTCGTGCGCGGGCGCGTCGGGCTGCGTGACGTGCGCGATGCCGCAAACGCCCGGAGCATCGAGCGCCGAACGCGCCGCGCGCCGGCCTTCTTCCCGCGCGATGCCGTAATCGCGGCTCTTCGATGCCCACACGCCCGCGCAGTCGCCCGCCGCATACGCGAACGGCAGCGACGTGCGCTGCATCGCATCGACATTGGCGACGTGACCGCCGCGCGCGGCATCGAATGTCGTGGCGCAACCGGCCGCTTCGAGCAGTTCGATCGCGGGTAGCGCGGCGATGCCGAGCAGCACGGTATCGCATTCGAACGTGACCGATGTGTCCGCATGGGGCGATGCCGCTTCGACCGAAGTGACGCCGTACGCATCGCCGCGCGCGTGCCGCACGACGTGCCGCGTGAGCAAGCGCGCGCCGCCCGCTTCGAGTTGCGACGCGAGCGCGGCATCGCCGACGATCGCATCGGACTGTTCGATCACCGCGACGATCCGCACGCCGCGCGACATCAGATCGACGGCGATGTTCAGCGCGTGCGTGTCGCTGCCGACCAGCACGGCGCGGCGCGCATCGAGTGCGCCGTAGAGCACGGCGAGCCGCCACGCGGCGCTCGCGCCCATCACGCCGGGACGCTGCCAGCCGTCGAAGGCGAGGCCCATGTCGCGCCGTCCGGAAGCGACGATCACCTGTTTGAAGCCGATGAGCCACGTACGCGATGCATCGGCGAGACCGGCAACGTGCGTGTCCATCCACGCGCTCGCCGGGCCGTGCGGAAAGAGGCCCCAGACCGCCGTGCCGAGCTTCACGTCGACGCCCGCTTCCAGCGCATCGCCGAGTTCGGGGCGCGCGTCGAGCATGGCTTCGAGCATCGCGTTGGCGTTGCCCGCCACAGCGCCCATGCGGCCGCCGAAATGCAGCGGCACGTCCTCGCCCATCGTGTCGAGCGGCACGGGGTTTTCATCGACGAGCGTCACGCTGACGCCGCGGCCCGCCGCTTCGAGCGCAGCCGCGATGCCCGCCGGACCCGCGCCGACGATCAGCAGATCGGTCGATTCATCGACGGGCGGCGCCTTGCCCGCGACGGATGCGGGATCGTAGAACGGCGTTTGCATGGCTTCGTTGTCCATCGAGACTCTCATTGCGTAAGGTTGGGCGCGTTCAGCACGAGTTCGCATATCGTCGATGCGCTCGCGTGAGGTTCGGCGAGCGCATCGACGGCGGCTTCGAGTTCGCTTGCGAAGCGTGCGCCGAAGCACGCTCCGGTCAACGCGCGGAACTTGCCGCGTTCGGCTTCGGGCGTCATCGGGCGCGCGGGATCGCCGCTCGCCTGCATCGCGCCGGAGTCGAGGCGCCGGCCATCGCGCAGTTCGACCGTCACGCGCGCCCAGCGCTCGGCGGGAAACGCCGCGTTGAAGTCCGCGCGCTCGTGCGTGACGAGGCGCGGCAGCAGCGCGCGCACGGCGGGATCGATCAGTCCTTCATCGCCGATGGTGTCCGCATCCACGCGGCCATGCAGCAACGCGGCGGCGACGGGAAACAGCACGCCGTATTGCGCTTCCTCGGTGGTGCGCGGCGCGTCGGACCACAGGCGCTTCGCTTCGTGAAAAGTTTCGATTTCCACACGTTCGATGTTGATCGCGTCGAAGGCGGCCTGCGCGCGCACCGCGAGCGCCGCCGCAATCGACGGATGCGCCCAGCGGCATACCGGATACGGCTTCACATACTGTTCGAGGATCAGCCAGCGCTCGCCGAGATCAGCAAAGATCGCGGGCGCGTCGCGTTCGACGGTCGTCGCCGGCGCGCCGGTGAAGCCGCGCGAGGCGAGCAGCGCCGCGCTGATGCCCGCGAGCGCGCCCCAGCACGAGCCGTCCTTCAGCATCGTCGGATGATCGATGCAGCGCATCATGTCCGAGCGTGGCCCGTGATACTCCGCGATGCCGAGCGCATGACGCGTCATGGGCACGTCGAAGCCGAGCGCGCGGCTCGCGATGGCCGCCGCCGCGAGCGCATTCCACGCGCCCGACGTGTGATATTCGCGGCTCGTCGCATGCAGCGCGATGCCCGCGCGGGTGCCGAGTTCGTAGCCGAGCACCGTCTGCACGATGAATTCGCGCCCGCTCATGCCGGGCACGCGTTCGGTCATTGCGAGCAGCGCGGGCAGCACGGTGACGCCGGCGTGCCCCTTGGTGAGCGCGTGGCCGTCGTGGCCGTCGAAACTGTCGATGGTCGCCGCGCCCGCGAAGGCCGCTCCCGCCGCGCTCGCGATGCGCCCGTCGAACAATATGCGCGCGGGCGTGCGGCCCGCCGCGAAGCAATCGAGCGCGTGTTCGCGCGCAATCGACGACATGCGCGTCGATGCGCCCGCCGCCGCGACGGCGAAGAGGTCGAGCAGGCGGCGCTGCGCATCGCGCACGACGGCATCGGGCAGCATGTCGAAGCGCAACGCGTGCGTGAAGCGGCTGGCGTCGTCTTGCAGTGGCGGAGTTGGCTTCATCATCGGAAGGCGATTTCGACGTCGGTGGATGGACGGCTGGAGCACGCGAGAATGAAGCCCTGCGCTTCCTCGGCGGCCGCTAAACCGCCTGCGTGCTGCATCGATACGACGCCCGACACGCGGCGTACCTTGCACGTGCCGCACAAGCCGCTCGCGCAGCCGCACGGAATCACGACTTGCTGGCGCGTCGCGGCGACGAGCAGCGTTTCGCCCGCGCGCACGTCGAAGCGTTTATCGCCCAGCGTGGCGTGATGAACGGCATCCGGCGATGCCGAGACATCGTGTTGCGGCGCCTCGACGGGCACGGGCCCGAAATGCTCGATATGAAACGCCGCGCGCCGTGCGCCTTCGGCCGCGTGAATCTGCCGGATGCTCTGCATGAAGTCCGCCGGTCCGCAGCAATACACGGTGCGGCGTCCGAAGTCGGGCGCGATCGCCCAGAGCGTGCCGCGCGCGATGCGTCCACGCAAGCCGAACCAGCCCGGCGCGGGCGCACTCAACCACACGCTGACCTTCAGATTCGGCATGCGCGACTGAAGCGCCGCGAGTTCATCGGCGAAAAGAATGTCGGCGGCGTTGCGCGCGCTATGCAGCCACGCGACTTCCGCATCCGGCTGACTATGCGCGAGCGTCCGCAACATCGACATCAGCGGCGATGCGCCCGATCCCGCCGATACAAAGGCAAGCGGCGCCGCGTTCGCTGCGTCGAGCGTGAAGCGGCCGAGCGGATAGCGCGCTTCGATGCGTGTTCCCGGCGTCAGACGCTCGTGCAGCCAGCGCGTGACGATGCCGTCCGCCTGCGCCTTGATCGTGAGTTCGAGCACGTCGCGCTCGACGGGTGACGACGCGATCGAAAACGTGCGGTCGTGACGCACGCCGTCGATATCGAGCGTGAGCAGCATCGCCTGACCGGGCGCGAAGCGGCGCGCGCCATCCGCGTGCGGATCGCGCAGGCGAAACGTCTTGACGCCCGGCGCTTCGTCGCGCACGGCGATGCATTCGAGCGTGCGCGCCTGCGCTTCGTCGGACACGATCAGCGTTTGCGCTTCGGTCAGCACGTCAGCCATTCGACACCTTCAGTTCGATCGAACGATGCGCATGCGTGCCGTCGAGATACGACGCGAGCTTGTTCGCATACCAGTTGGTGAAGTTGCGCAGCATGAATTCGGACGGCGCATACGGACCCGGCGTATAAGCGATGGACCCGACGCCGAGCTGATTGTTTGCCGCGAGCCGCGCGTCCTGCGCGTTGGTCGCGTTCCACACCGAGGTCAGATTGTCGATGTCGTAATCGACGCCTTCGACCGCGTCCTCATGCACGAGCCAGGTCGTGCGCAGCATCGTGCGCGACGCCGACAGCGGCAGAATCCGAAAGTGAATGATGTGATCCGCGAGAAAGTGATTCCAGTTGTTCGGCACGCGGAACATGCGCACCGAACCGAGATCGGGTTCGGTGAGATCGCCGAGCAGCTTCGCGCACGCGGGCGATCCGTCCGGCGTGAACGACACCGCGCCGCGATGAAATGGCAGCCGGATGCAGCGGAACTCGTCGCCGCCATCGGCGGGCAGATGCGGCAGGCCGTGACGTTCCCACTTCGCGGCTTGCGCGTCCATCAGCAAACGGAAGTCGCGCGAGCCGGCGGTATCGTCGGGCAGGGCGAATTCGATCAGCGTCGCGAGCAGTTCCGGATGATTGCCCGCGCAGTGATAGCACTCGCGATTGTTCTCGATGACGAGCTTCCAGTTCGCGTCCTCGATCATCGTCGAGACGGCGGCGACTTTCGTGCGCCACGGCTGATGCGGCGCGATGTACGGCGTCACGGCGTCGCGAAAGCGCGCGATGTCGGGCGGCGTATCGGCGAGGCAGATATAGACCATGCCGCACACGATTTCGACATGCACGGGCCGCAAGCCATACGCTTCGCGCTCGAAGCCCGCGGGCATCTGCCGCGCATGCAGCAGCGAGCCATCGAGTTCGTAGACCCACTGGTGATACGCGCACGTCAGGCGATGCGCGTGGCCTTTTTCATCGAGACAGATGCGCGAGCCGCGATGCCGGCACGTATTGAAGAACGCGCGAATCTCGCCGTCGTTATCGCGCAGCACGATCGCGGAAGTCGGACCGATTTCGAGCGTCAGATAATCGCCCGGCTCGCGCAACTCGCAGCCATTGCACGCGAAGAGCCATTCGTCGTTGAAGACCGCGTCGATATCGAGCTGGTGAAAGGCGTCGTCGGTATAGAACGGCTGCGGCAGCGAGAAATTGTCGCGGCGTTGCGCGAGGGCGGCGCGCACGCGCGTCGGGTCGATCATCGTCATGCTCTCCGTGCGAACGATCAGTTGAATCGATTGTCTGCCGCCGATTTCGCCGATGCCAACAGGCAGACGACCAACCCGATCACGAAACCGACACGATGTCGCTTCCGGGCGCACGCTGCGCGAGAATCGTATCGATGGCGCGGGCGTCGCGCACCGTCGGCAGATCGAAACGCGCGTTGCGCACGGCGTCGTAATCGAGCGATGCAACAACGAGCTCCTCGCGCGGCGACTCGCTTTGCGCGAGGATCTCGCCGCGCGGACCGACGATGCGCGAGCCGCCCCAGAAATGCAGCGCGCCTTCCTGGCCGACGCGATTCGCGAACACGACCGGCAAGCCGTAGACGAGCGCATGTGCGCGCAACACGGTGTCCCAGCCGCGCGGATTGTCGAATTCGCTGCCGACGGCTTCGACGGCGGAACTCACCGGCGCGGCGCACAACGTGGCGCCGTCGCGCGCGAGGCGATGCATCAGCGCGGGACTCCACAGGTCGGCGCAGATCGGCGTCGCGACGCGCCAGCGCGGATCGCCGGGCAACGCGAACTGATCGAGACGTTCGCCGTGTCCGTAGAACTTGCCGTCGTCGAGCCGGCCATACGTCGCCAGCGCAATCTTTCGATGCACGTGCACGACGCGCCCGGCATGCAGCGTCGCGACGCTGTTGTAGAACAACGCGCCCGGCGCTTCCTCGATGAAGCCGACGACCGCGCACAGCGTCGTGCAGTCGCGCGCGAGTTCGAGCAGCGCGCGGTCGTCGCGCGTGATGGCGAGCTTCAGCGCGTGCTCGCCCGCCGCGTGCCCGGAGAGCGACAACTCGGGAAACACGAGCAGGCGCACACCGCGCGCGGCCGCCGTTTCGATCATCCGCCGATGCGACGCGAGGTTCGCCGCGAGATTGCCGGCGACCGTTTCGAGCTGCGCCGCCGCGACGAGCAAGGGTTCCATCGCGCGCATCGGTCAGAGCAGGCCGGCGGACTTGAGGAACGCGCCCGAGACATCGCCGAGCGACTTCTTCTGCACGTCGACTTCGGCGTTCAAGCGCGCCATCGTCGCGTCGTCGAGCTTGGCGGAGAGCGCGTTGAGTATGTCGGCGAGCTTCGGATTGGCGTCGAGCGTCGCCTTGCGCACGACGGGCGTGAGCGCGTAGGCGGGGAAGAAGTTCTTGTCGTCGCGCAGCACGATGAAGTTGAACGCGGGCACGCGGCCATCGGTCGTGAAGACGAGCGCGGTGTCGACCTGACGATCCTTCAGCGCCTGATACGTGAGGCCCGAATCCATCCGCTTGATCTGCGACGGCCCGAAGTGAAAGCCGTATTCCTTCTCCAGCGGACGCAGGCCGTCGGGCCGCGCGTAGAACTCGGAATTGCACGCGAAGGTCAGTTCCTTGCCGCTGTCGAGCACCTTCGCGAGATCGCTGAGCGTCGCGATGCCGAGCTTCTGCGCGACGTCGCGGTTCATCGCGAGGCCGTAGGTATCGTTCGCCTTCGAAGGATCGAGCCAGACGAGACCCTTCTGCGCATCGAGTTCCTTCACGCGCGCGTAGGTTTGCTGCGGATCGAGCTTGTCGGTGACTTTGTTGTAGGTGATGAGCGACGTGCCGGTGTATTCCCAGTACACGTCGACTTGTCCGTTCTCCTGCGCCTGACGTAGCACCGTGCTGCCCATGCCGTCCTTCTTCACGACATCGAAGCCCTTTGCCTTCAGCAGTTCCGTGGTCATTTCCGCGAGCAGGACCTGCTCCGTGAAGTTCTTCCCGCCGACGGTGATGGTCGATGCCGCCCGCGCGGACTGGCTCGCGCCGAACGCGCCGAGGGCGAGCGCGAAGAGCGTTGCGCCGACGAGGCGCGACCACGGCTTGCGTGACAAAAGCGGCTTGAACATGGGCTTCGGTTCCGGGAGAAGGATCAACGTTGAGGACTGACGCCGCGCGGCACGAGCCAGTGCTGAAGCTGCGCGACGAACAGGTCGGTGGCGACCGCGAGAAGGGCGGTCGGAATGGCGCCGGCAAGCAGCATCGAGAAATCGTTCAGGTCGATGCCGGTGAAGATGAGTTCGCCGAGCCCGCCGCCGCCTACGAGAAACGCGAGCGGCGCGGTGCCGACGGTGATCGCGAGCGCGGTGCGCACGCCCGCGAGAATCACGAACATCGCGTTGGGCAGTTCGACCTTGCGCAGAATCTGCCATTGCGTCATGCCGATGCCGTTGGCCGCCTCGATCATCGCGGGCGGCACGGCGCGGATGCCTTCGTAGGTGTTCATCGCGATGGGCAGCAGCGTGGCGAGCCACAGCGCGAGAATTGCGGGCTTCGCGCCGATGCCGAGCACGCTCATCGCGAGCGCGAGGATCGCGAGTTTCGGCACGGCCTGGCCCGCGTTGAGCGTGAACATCACGAAATGCGCGGCGCGGCCGTTGCCGGGACGGCTCAGCCAGATGCCTGCCGGAACCGCGACGAGAATCGCCGCGACGCCCGCGATCAGCACCATCAGCATTTGCTGGCCCGCCTGATACACGATGTCCGCGCGATACTGCCCGATCGATGCGAACCAGTTGTCCGCACGCGCCGATGCGCTGAGCAGCGCGATCGACGCGCCGGCCACGATTCGCGCGAAGCGGGGATTCATCGCGCCGCTCCGACCGCGAGTTCGGCTGCATCGGGCGCGGCCGCGATCGCGTGCGGCGATGCCTCGCCCGACGCGCACGCACCGCGCGCCATCGACGCGATGCGTTCGTGCGTCACGTAACCGATGAAGCGTCCGTCCGCGTCGACGCCCGGCAGCCAGCTTGCGCCGTGCGCGAGCAACATCGACATGACCGAGCGCAGATCGTCGCTCGCGCGCACGACGGCGGGCAGCGCGCGCACTTGCGCGGCGTCAAGCGTCGCGCCGCCGGCGGCGAGTTCCATCGGACCGACATGGCCGACGGGCTTGTCCTGCGCATCGAGCACGACGAGCGTATCGGCGAGATGGTTGCGCAGCAGCGCACGCGCATCCTCGCTCGGAAAACCGCAGCGGGCGACGCGCGCCGGTTCCAGCGCCGCATCGGCCGCGCGCATCAGGCGCAGACGCTTCAACGCGCGGTCGGCGCCGACGAAATCCGCGACGAACGCGCTCGCCGGACGCGCAAGCAGTTCGTCCGGACTCGCCATCTGCTCGATCTTGCCGTCGCGGAAAATCGCGACCTTGTCGCCCATTTTCATGGCCTCGTCGATGTCGTGGCTCACGAACATCACGGTCTTCTTGAGGCTCTTCTGGATGTGGCGGAACTCGTCCTGAATCGACGTGCGGTTAATCGGATCGATCGCGCCGAACGGCTCGTCCATCAGCATGACCGGCGGATCGGCGGCGAGCGCGCGCGCCACGCCGACGCGCTGCTGCTGCCCGCCCGACAGATCGCGCGGATACGCGGGCATGTAGGTCGCCGGATCGAGCGAGACCATCGCAAGCAGCGTTTCCGTGCGCGCGCGGATGCGCGGCTTGTCCCAGCCGAGCATCTGCGGCACGAGCCCGATATTCTCCGCGACCGTCATGTTCGGAAACAGGCCGACCTGCTGGATCGCGTAGCCGATGCGCCGCCGCAGCTCGACGATATCGAAGCCCGCCGTATCGGCGCCGCCGATCAGGATCTGGCCCGAGGTCGGCTGCACGAGGCGGTTGATCATCTTGAGCGTCGTGGTCTTGCCGCAGCCGGACGGGCCGAGCAGTACGCACAGTTCGCCTTCCTCGACGGTCATCGAGATATCGTCGACGACCGGCTTCGCGCCGCGCGACTCGAAGCGCTTCGTCAGGTTCCGAAGATCGATCATCGTGCCTCCGCCGATTGGACCGCCGTGCTGGTGAAGGGCGCACCGCGCCGCCAGAGAAAACGCGCGCGGCGCGGCCGCATGCCTTGCGGCGTGAGACGCCATTGCAGCGCGACGAGGCCGAGATCGGCGAGGATCGCGAGCAGCGCGACGATCACCGCGCCCGCCACGAGCTGACGCGGGTCCGACTGCGAAATGCCGCGGCTGATGAGCCGCCCGAGCCCGCCCGCGCCGATATACGTCGCGATCGCCGCGATGCCGATGTTCATCACCACGGCCATGCGCACGCCCGCCATGATGATCGGCACGGCGATCGGCATTTCGACGCGATAGAGCCGCTGCCACGGCGTCATGCCCATGCCGAGCGCGGCTTCGCGCAGCGCGGGATCGAGATTGCGGATCGCCGCGTAGGTGTTGCGCAGGATCGGCAACTGCGAATAGAGAAAAAGCGCGATGGCGGCGGGCAGAAAGCCGATGCCCTGGCCGGTCAGCGACAGCACCGGAATCAGCAGGCCGAAGAGCGCGATCGACGGAATCGTCATCAGCATCGCGGCGGTGTAGAGCACGACGCGCGCGAGGCGCTCGTTGAGCGTGATGACGATGCCGAGTGCGACGCCCGTGACGATCGCGCAGCCGACCCCGGCCAGCACGAGCAGCACGTGATCGACCAGCATGTGCCCGATCGATGCCGCGTTATTCCAGACGAAAAACAGCGTATCCACTGCAGCCTCCCGCGCATCCCGATGCCAGCGTTGGTCGAATGTACCGGGCCAAAATCGGTTGAACCAACACAAACTCGACATCTGTTGTCACTAATCCGACGCGGCCAAGATATGTCCGACATCGCGCAACCATTTTGCATAAGGCAAACTGATGCTCGTTCCCGCCGGTTCGCTGATGAAGCGATCGCGTGCATCCGATGAATGCATGATGGGCACCGCCCATGCCCGCCATGAATAGGCAGAATCACGGAGCTTCGATGAGACGCATCCCAACTCCGCTCGACCTGCGCGCGCTGCAGGCGTTCGTCGCGGTCTGCGAGACCGGCTCGATGACGGCGGCGGCGCGCCGCCTCGGTCTGAGCCAGAGCGCGGTCAGCCAGTCGATCGCGGCGCTGGAGCGCGAGCAGGGCGCGGGCCTTTTCGATCGCGACAGCCGTCCGCCGCGTCCGAATCGCGCGGGGCTCGCGCTGCTCGAACTCGCCAGTCCGCTGCTCGATCACGCGAAGCGGGTGAGCGCGCGCATCGGCGATGCGTCGCTCGCGCTCGCGTTGCCCTTGCGGCTCGGCTGCGTGGATTCGTTCGCGGCGACCGTCGGCCCCGAACTGATCCGCGCGATGTCCGGCCCCGCACGGCAGATCGCGTTGTGGTCGGGTCTGACGCCCGGTTTATCGGCACAGATGCACGCGCGCGAAGTTGATGTCGTCGTGTGTACGCAGACCGCGCTGAACGACACGCGCATCGTCGAGGTGCCGTTGTTCTCGGAGGCGTTCGTCGCCGTGGTGTCGCGCGGCTGGCTCGAGGAACGCGAGGCGCTTTCGCACGATGCATCGGCGTGGCGCGCGCTCGCCGATGAACTGCCGCTGATCCGCTATACGGCGCGCTCGGTCATCGGCCAGCAGGTCGATCGCTTCGCGCGGCATCTGGGCATCGACAGTCCGCGCCGATACGAGTTCGATGCCACCGATCCGCTGCTCAGTCTCGTCAGCGCGAAACTCGGCTTCGCCATTTCGACGCCCTTGTGCCTATGGCAGGCGCGGCATTATCTCGACGAGATCGCCGTCTTGCCGCTGCCCGAAGGGCGCCTCGCGCGGCGCGAATTTTTCGTGCTGCATCGGCAAGGCGAGTGGAACGATTTCGTCGATGAAACCGTCGCGCTCACGCGCCGCGTGCTCGATCACCTGATTCGCCCGGCACTCATGCGCGCCGTGCCGACGCTGCCGGACCATGCGCTGATATGACTTCCTTTCCTTGCTGACGACTTCTCTCATGGACGATCTCTACACGCTGCAACGCGGCGATGCGCCGCTCCTGCTTTCGATCCCGCATCTCGGCACGGCGATTCCCGGCGATTTGCGCGGGCAATACACGGATATCGCGCTGACGGTCGCCGATACCGACTGGCATTTGGACCGGCTCTACGCGTTCGCGCGGGAACTTGGCGCGACGATTCTTGGCGCGCGCGTGTCGCGTTATGTGATCGACCTGAACCGGCCATCGTCCGATGAAAGCTTGTATCCGGGACAGACGACGACCGGCCTGTGCCCCGATCTGACGTTTCGCGGCGAGCCGGTGTATCGCGAAGGCTGCGCGCCCGATGTCGCCGAAAAGCAGCGTCGCGTCGCGGCGTACTGGCAGCCGCATCACGATGCGATCGCCGCCGAACTTGCGCGCCTGCGCGAGCGGCACGCGAACGTGCTGCTGTGGGAAGGGCACTCGATCGCGAGCGTGCTGCCGCGTCTTTTCGACGGCAAGCTGCCAGACCTGAACATCGGCACGCAGGATGGGAGGACGGCGGCGGAATCGGTGACGAAGGCCGTGACGGATGCGGCCGCGCAAAGCGATTACACGTGGATCGCGAACGGGCGCTTCAAGGGCGGCTTCATCACGCGCCATTACGGCGCGCCGCAGGACGGGATTCACGCGGTGCAACTGGAAATGTGCCAGTCCGTGTATATGGACGAAGCGCCGCCGTTCGTGTATCTGCCGGAGAAAGCCGAAGCTATCCAGCCGACGCTGCGCGCGATGGTCGGCGGCGCGCTCGATGCGGTCGTGGCGTTGAATTGATCGGCTAACGATCGATCCGCAGCTCAGTGGCCACGGCACGCGCCGCCGCCCCGGCGCGCGCACGCCAAAGCCGAACGCGATCGCGCTGATCTGCACGATGCCATCACCGCGGCGTCGGTGCGCAGGAAGCTCAATTCACGCGGCTTCTCGCCTTCATCGATACACCGAAGCTAGCGTTCGAAGGAAGCGCGCACGCTCTTTAGTATTACGGGAAACGCAAGCCGGGCGCGCCTACTAGTTAGCCACTGTCACGGCTAAATTGAAATGTCCGATGGCTGGCTCGTTAGAAATGTCCGGTTTTTCGGTTCAATCCCTTCATGCTT
>NZ_FCOF02000059.1 GCF_001544755.2 Caballeronia catudaia
CCCGCGCTCTCGATGAGGGCACAAAGTGTGCGCCCATCGCCTCTGCCATTGACGGACCGAGCCGGATAAAAAAGCTGGCCCAACGCCTGCATGGAGCGCAGGCATTTGAAACCGTGTTCTGCAGAGCGTCCTTAACTTTTCGGGGCGATGCTTGCCAATCACCTCACCTACGTGATCGAAGCGCAGGAGCCGGCCGATCTGCGACGGCTGGCCGAGCATCTGCCCTACGAGTGGATCACGCGTGCGGTCCAGACAACCGGCACGGCGAGCATCCGGCGCCGTCGCCTGCCGGCTGAACAGGTGGTGTGGCTGGTGATCGCGCTGGCGATGTACCGGCACTGGTCGATCAGCGAAGTACTCGACAGTCTCGATCTGGCCTTGCCCAACGAGGCTGCGCCGTTTGTGAGCAAGAGCGCCGTGGTGCAGGCCCGCCAACGCGTCGGCGAGGCACCGATGGCCTGGTTGTTCGAGCAGACAGCGCGGGCGTGGACGACTCAGGACGCGGCTCATCATGCGTTCAAGGGATTAAGTCTGTGGGCCATGGACGGCACCACGTTGCGCACCCCCGACAGTGCGGCCAACCGTGAGCAAATCCTGTGCATTGCCGTTTTCGTCCGTTCCGGAAGCGACTGCGAAACGATACGACGCTGTGTCGGTGCCGCTCCACCACGAGCCGTCGCTACGATACTGATAAGCGCCTACCTGCTTCCGCGCACGCGACGGGCCATCCCACTGATTGAGTTGCAGGCTGCCGTCCGGATTGGCAATCGCCTGAAGCGGCGAATCGGAATTGCCGTAGATGCCGCGCGCCGTGGTGATGCCCGGACCGGACGCAGCGGGCGGCGCGGTCGTGCTGACTTTAGCGGGCAGCGTTGCAGCGCCATCAATTGGCGACATGGCAGACGGCGCGTGTTGGCCGGCGTCGAACAACCCTTAACGGCCAGGGACATTCGGCAGCGTGTCGAAAGCCACCGCGCCGTCCGCGGTCTTCGAGGAACTGGACTGATCGTCCGTCTTACGCCGTACGACTACGCCGCCGATTGAACCATGCGCGGCTGACGCAAGCGGCGCAACGCAGCCGCGTCGTCGAGCGCCGCCATGAGTGCATCGACCGCATCGGCGAGACGTTGCGCGATCGCGCCGCTCAGCGTGTAGGCGCCGTCGACCAACGAGATCTCGCACTCGGTCGCAAACACATTGCCGAGTACGTGCTGCGCGCCGAGCGACGCCAGGACAGGCTTCAGCGCATAGTCGAGCGCGAGCAGATGGGCAAGGCTGCCGCCGGTGGCGAAAGGCAAGACCGGCTTGGACGCCAGGGCCGAGCGCGGCAGCAAATCGAGGAAAGTCTTCAGCAAGCCGGAATAGGAAGCCTTGTAGAGCGGGGTCGCGATTACGACGGCCTGAGCCTCTTCGACGAGCGCGAGCGCGGCGCGCACGGCCGGGTTGCCGAAGTCGGCGTGCACGAGCGCCGCCGCGGGCAGCTCGCGAACATCGATGCGTCTGACCGGAATGTCATGCGCATGCAGCGCGTTTTCGGCGACATGCAGCAGGTGCGCGCTGCGCGAACGGGCGGCCGGGCTACCGGATATCGTGACGATAGGATTCAAATTTCGTCTCCCGGCTCAGCGTTGCAGGATCGTCACGTCGCCGCGCAACTGGCATTGGCAGGCGAGACGATGACTTGCATCCATATAACCGAGAAAGGCGAGCAGGCGCGTCTCGTCCTCGTCGGGCAGCGACAGGTTGGCTGCGCCGTCGATCACCTCGATCACGCAGATGCCGCACATGCCGGCCCGGCATCCGAAGGTGAGACCCGCGAGCTGCAGCTCGGCGGCATCGGAGAGATAGGCGTCGTGGGGCAGCGTGAAGCTCTCGCCGGTCGTGTTGACGTGTACTTTATGCATGTTCAGGCCCAGATGCGACGGCTGCCCGTGCGGGCAGCCGCAGGTTGTCGACTCACGCGGTCGCCATTTCCGCCACGGGCGGCGTTCCGACCGTGGTCTCGTAAAGCTCGCGGAAGTACATGGCGAGGATGGTCTGGATGTCGTCGAAATAGCGCAGCACCTTTTCGACGTCTTCTTCCGAGTGAATCAGGTAGCGCAGGATGCGCCACATCTCGCCTGCGTGATCGTCGCCGACATCGGTGTTGATGTGCGCAAGTTGGCCTTTGATCTTCTCGTCGCCGAGCGTCGTTCGCAGCGACTCGATCTGGCGAGGCGTGAGCTTCGCCGTCGTGTACTCGACCAGATAGCTCGATGCAACCACCCCGAGCGGGCTCTCGTGCTCGCAGAGAAAATAGAAGAACCCTTGCAGCAGGCGGGTCGCGAGGAACGGCTCGGTGGCAAGCAGTTCTTCCTGCGTGACGCCGAGCGCCTTGCAGTCCTGCATGAACAACTGGTCGTGGTTCATCTCTTCGGACTGGTATTGCCCGTAAAGCTGCGCGGCTTCCGGCGAAATCTGGGTGATCGCGTGCAGCGCCTTGCAATGAGCCGAGCGGCTCAGACGAATGCGCCATACATGCTCGATCGTATGGCGGCGATACCATCTGCTGTCCAGCTTCCGGCTTTCCAGGTGGTTGGCATAGGGCACGGTAGCGGCCCATTCGGCCATCTTCGCGTCGAGATACCGGTCGAGCCGGGCCCGCACTTCCTGGCCTTCGGCGAGTGAGTAAAAGGGGGTCGGGCGTTCGATGCCGCATCGGGTCACGCGATTCATGGTCTTGTCCTCGAGAATGGGATTGGCGGTGCGTCAGGCCGCATCGGAATAACGCACGACGAGCTTCTGGTCGAGCATGGCTGCGAGCGCGTTCAGCTGGGTCGCGATCTCGTCGATGGGCACCTTCCAGAGCGCGTTCAGAATGAAGATGCCGCGCTCCGAGTCGGGCAGCCTGGTGCCCTCGCGCACCGGGCTTTCGATGATGTCCGGCTGCGGCGCGAGCTCGTGTGTCGACAGCGTCGCGAGCGTGCGGTTGCGCTGGCCATAGCGGCTGAAGAACACGGTGCCCTGCTGCATGCTCTTGTCGCGACGGCGCGTGCTCTCGCGCAGGACGTTCAGGTCGTCGCGCAATGCGCGGCGCGCGGCGTCGGTCGTGGCGCACAGCATCCTGACCCATAGTTCGAGCATCGAAAGGCCGCCCGTGAAGATACCGATGCTCTGGTTGATGAGCGCGCCGCCCATACGGGCGTTGATCTCGATGATGTCCCAGTGCTCGTCGCGCGGATCGTGGCGCGCCTCGATGTGATAGCACCCGTCGCGCAGTTGCAGCGCCGCGAGGCATTCATCCACGAAACGCTCGCCGGCGAGCTGTTGCGCATCGCTCAGGCGCGGCGCGGGAAGCGAGTTGCTGGTTTCGAGCGTCGTGCCGCTCGAATCGTCCAGATACTTCGCGTGCACGCCCATGACATAGCTCGCGCCGCCCATCGCCAGTACTTCCAGGCTGTACTCGTCGCCGTGCAGGTAGTCCTCAGCGATGAAGTCGAACTGGCCGGCGAAGATCGCCCGAAAAGCCTGATCGTCGCGCATCTGCTGCTTGAGCGCCTGTAGCCGCTCGGGCGTCAGCGTATCGTCGAACCGGAAGCAGGCGAACGAACCGGCGCCGCGCCGCGGCTTGACGAAGAGCTTCCTTCCGCTCGCGCGCAGCACGCTAAGCGCCTCTTCGTCGAGCACGGTCGCGACCGAGCGGCTCAAGCCTCGCTCGACGAGAGACTGGCGGCACAGATACTTGTCCATGCAGCGACGCACCGCCGCCGGATCGACATCGACGGCGCCGAGCCGCTGATTGGTGAGCGCCATCAGCACGCGGTAGCCTTCGAACGTCGCGAGCGACGCGATGATCGTGAAGCCTTCGTCGCGCGCCTCGGTCAGCACCATCGACACATGGGATTCGTCGAGGTGCTCGTCATCCACATGCCAGATGCGGGCGGGGCTGAGCGCGGTCAGCTGTTCGAGATCGCGTACATCGCGCGGTTTCGAGCTGAGAATCACCAGGGCGACGTCGAGTCGCTCGACGTACTCCTTGATCATCGCCGCATAGGAGCGGGCCTGGTGTGCGAAAAGAAGCAGGGCGGGTCTCGTCATGATGTGTTAGGGCTCGGTGGTGGTGATGGAGAACGCGTTGAGAACATGGGCGACGTCGCTTTCGACCTCGTCCGCGGACGTCGAGTCGAACAGGAAGCGGCCCGACTGCATCGAGCAGTAGCCGTCTTCGTGCTCGATGATCTGGCCTTCGTCGGGCACGAGCTGGCGGTAGAGGCTGCGCAGGCGGTCATCGAAGCGCGTGACGGAGCGCACGCGCAAGGGCAGGCCATCGGGGCGCGGGAACATCAGCCACGCGCCGATCGAGCGCTGTTGCGCGCGCAGGGTGGCGACCTGGCCCATGCTCATGTTGACCCACTCGCAGAACAGGTTGATGCCGGTGGCCCGATGGATGACCGAAGGCACGTCCGCGCCGCCGACACGCGCGCCGACTTCCAGGAACACGAGTTCGCCTTCGGCCGTGTAAAAGAGCTCCAGGTGAAAGGGGCACGCCTTCAGGCCGATGGCCTCGATGCATCGCGCCGAGAAACGGCTCACCGTTGCATGAAGCACGGTGCCGGGCTCCAGCGTGATCGCACCAAGCGGCGCGCCGAAGGTGAAATCGAGGCACGTGTTGAGATAGCGCGAGGGCACGACCAGCGTGACGTTTCCTGAAGGATCGACGAGCCCGTCGATGTGCAGCAGCGTGCCGTCGATGAACTCCTCCAGGTCCCAGGTCTCGTGCGCCGGCAACGCCGACACGCTGGCGCGCAACTGCAGCTCGTCCTCGATCCTGCGTACGCCCTCGCTCGACTGGCCGTTGGTCGGTTTCAGGATCAGCGGATAGCCTGCGCTCGCCGCGAACGCGATGGCGTCATCCACTTGCCCCGCCGTGATTGCGGTGTAGCGCGGGGTGCGCAGTCCGGCGGCCGACACTCTTGCTTTCATGAGGAGCTTGTCGCGGCCGAGGCGATTCTCGGCCGTCCATTTGCCGGGGATGTGAAATTCCTCGCGCAGCTGCGCGCCGAGGTCCTGCAGCGACTCGGAGAAGACGATCAGGCGATCGATCGGCCCGTGCTCGCTGGCGATTCGCGAGAGAATCGGCCGGTACGCCGCGATGTCGTCGAGCCGGCCCAGTTCGTACACGCTATGGCTGCCCGGCGGCGCCATGATCCCCGAGCGGCCGCGGCGGTTCACGATATAGCTGACGTCGTGCGCTTCGTGATCGAGAAACTCCTCGTAGCACACGAGATGGAAGTCCCATCTCGCGGTGCCGGGAAAGCGCGCGAGGTTGTTGATGATGACGACGTTCACGCATCCTCCTCGGTCGTATGGGTCAGGTTTACCGGCTGCTTGAGTTCACCGATGGCGGCCACGAGTCGCCCGATCTCGTCCGCCGTGCCCACGGAGATGCGCAGATGACCGGGCAGGCGGTACGCGTGCATCGCGCGCGTGATCAAGCCACGCGCGAGCAGGCCTTCATATACGGCGGGTGCGGCCGGTCCGAAATCGGCCAGAACGAAGTTCGCCCTGCCGTCGGTGACGGGAATCTTCATGGCGCCGAGCGCATCGACGAGCGTGCGCCGGCCTTCGCGCACCCGCGCGACGATGCATTCCATATGCGCGCGATCGTC
Organism: Caballeronia catudaia; assembly: GCF_001544755.2. Taxonomy (GTDB): domain Bacteria; phylum Pseudomonadota; class Gammaproteobacteria; order Burkholderiales; family Burkholderiaceae; genus Caballeronia; species Caballeronia catudaia. The sequence continues at coordinate 5,649 of NZ_FCOF02000059.1, forward strand.
CAGCGCCGCCGCCGCGCCGGCCGCCCCGATACGGTTGACGGGAAAAGGCGGCCGGACGCGGTTTAGCCAGTCGATGAGGCCCGCATCGGCGACCGCGTAGCCGATGCGCAGCCCGGCGAGGCCATAGGCCTTCGAGAACGTGCGCGTGACCACGACCCTGGGATGGACGAGCGGCAGCTGCGCGTTGAACGCCGACTCGTCGTCCGATGCGAATTCCGCATAGGCCTCGTCGAGCACGAGCAAGACATGAGCGGGCACGCGCTCGACCAGGTCCATGAGCCGCGCCGGATCCAGCGCGTGGCCCGAAAGATTGGTCGGAGAGTCGATCAGCATCATGCGCGTGCGCGCATCGACCTGGGCGAGCAACGCATCGACGTCGTGCCCGAAATGGCGCCCGGATGCAGCGAGCTTCACGGTCGCGCCCTGTTCCTTCACGAAGGCAGGGTAGGCGCAGTAGCCGAACTCCGACAGCACGACGTTGTGCTCCGGCGAAACGCATGCACGAACCAGCGACGCGATCAGATCGATGGAGCCGTTACCGAGCAGGAGGTGGCTGGCGGGCACACGCTGATGGCGCGAGAGTCGGTCGACGAGATCCTGCGTATCCGGATAGCGGTGGCTTTGCCCGAGCGCGTCGCGCATCGCTTTCATCACGAGCGGCGACGGCGACAGCGGCGCCTCGTTGCTGGAGAACTTGAAGATTTCGCTCAGGCCGAGATCCCGCCTGAGCTTCTCCTCGGTGATGCCGGGCCGATACGGTGCGATCGAGCGCAGCGGCGCGGCGACAAACGGTGACCAGTCCATTGCGTGCCTCACTTTGACGCGGTGTCCGCGACGGCATAGCCCGCCGTGTTCATGGCCGTCAGCGCCGTGCGCAGATGCGAGCCTTCCTGCACTTCGTACAGCGACCCGAACTCGCGCTCCGCGATCGGCAGCCGATGCAGGCCGGCGTCCAAGCGCGCTGCCCGCGCGCACCGGCCGCGCAGCAGTTGTATGCCCGGCTCGTTGTGGGCGGCATGCGGGCCGAAGTAGATCGGAAAGGCGTCGGCTGCGCGGTAGGCTGGCAGGAAGGTGCGGCGGGGCATGTCGGATTCGTTGCGGGCGGAAGCGTGGAGCGTGAGACAGTGCAGGAACACCACGCTGCCGGCCGGCACTTCGAGACTGACCGCGCGCGCTTCGTCGATGCCCTCGACCTTGCCGCGAAAATAGCCGTCGATATCGTGTGACAGCAGGCCGCCGCGATGCGAGCCGGGTATCACGCGCAGGCAGCCATTGCGGGCGCTCGCATCGTCGAGAAAGGTGAGGGCGCTCAACAGATCCGCATTGGTGTGCGGGTAGTACGAGAAGTCCTGATGCCACTCGACGACGCTGCCCACACGCGGGCCCTTCATGTTGAGCTTGCTGTAGTGAAAGAGAATGTTCCCGCCGATCAACCGCTCGATGCAGTCCAGCAGCGCGGGCTCGGTGGCCATGCGCCAGAACGCATCGTGCTTGCGCGTCGGCGACCAGATGCGGCGCACGGTAACGCCGTCGCGCGGCTCGAATTCGTACGGCTTGTCCGGATTGGCGGGGCTCAGTAGTTCGTCGATGGCGGCGAGCGCGCGCCCGACCTGCTCTCGATCGAACATCCGGTCGATGACCAGATACCCGTTATCGGCGTAAAAGCGTGCTTGTTGATCTGAAATCATGCTGGTTCTCCCGTATCGTTCATGCCTGAAGCAGACAGGGCTCGCTGTCGCTGTCGTCGAGTTCCTGGCCCGGGCCGACTTCGCGGCAGTGCACGCCCAGGCTTTCGAATTGCGTGAAAAAGTCGGGGAAGGAGCAGGTCACGTCGCGATAGCCGTCGAGCAGATTCGCGTGCCGGCATCGCAGCGATGCGACGAACAGAGACATGAAGATGCGATGGTCTCCCCAGCTCGACAGCTCGACGCCTCCGGCAGGGTCCGCGCCGTGGCCGTTGATCTCGAAGCCGTCGTACACGCCGTCCTTGAAAAGCCCTTTGATATCGACGCCGAGCTTGCCGAGTTCGCTCACCATCGCCTTGATCCGCGGCGATTTGTGCAGCCGCGTGATCGAACCGCCCACGACGCGGAAGCGTCCCTTCACATAGGCGCCTATCGCGGCGAGCGTCGGCACGATGTTCGGGTAGTCGCTCGCGTCGAACTCGAAGTCGCCGGCGAGCCCCGGCAAGCGATTGACGAGGGTCAGCCGCTTGTGGGCCTCGTCGAAGTTCACCTCGATGCCGAGCGTACGCACCACGTCGATGATCGCGTACTCGCCCTGCAGGCTTTGCGCGCTCATGTTCTCGAGCACCGTGACGCCGGGAAAGATCGCGGCGGCGCCGATCAGATAAGACGACGAGGTGTAGTCGCCGCTCACGCGATACGTCGCGGGCCGATATTCGCCCGGATACACGCGGATGAGCGAGAGATCGTCGCTCGCTTCGACGCCGATGCCGGCCTGCGTGAGCGTCGCGATGGTCTGGCGAATGTAGGACTTCGAGAGGATCTCGCCTTCGATCACGATCTCGCTCGGCTGTGCAGCCAGGGGCGCGGCAAACATGATCGCGGTGATGAATTGGGAGCTGACATTGCCGGGCAGCACGCAGCGCCCGCCCTGGAAGCCGCCGCCCCAGTTGACGATGGGCGCCTTGCCCGCGTCGCCGATGCAGTCGATGCGCGCGCCGAGCCGGTGGAGCGCGTCGAACAGCGGCTTCATCACGCGCCCCCTGAGAATCGCGTCGCCGGTGATGACGGCGGGCGATGGCGCGAAACAGGTGAGCGCGGCGAAGGTGCGGAATACCAGACCGGACCCGAGTGCGTCGATGACGCGGTGCCCGAGGCGAAAGTCGCGACCCACGCCATGGATATCGAGGTAGCCGTCCTTTTCCTCGATCACCGCGCCGAGCGCACGGCATGCGTGCTTCATCGTCTGTGTCTCCACGCAGCGCAGGTCGTTTTCCAGCACCGAGTGGCCACGCGCGAGCGTCGCGGCCAGGATGGCGCGCTGCGTCTCGGGCTTGGAAGATGGCGTGACCGCGCAACCGGTCAGCGCGCGCGCCGGTTCGACGCGCAACAACATCGATTCAATGTTCATGTTGGGTTGCTCCCGTTTTCGTGCGTATCAGTGGTTCCGGGCCGGTGCGTCGACTCGAAGCGAAGCATCCGTGCGCTCACCCAAGAGTCCGCGCCGATGCGCGGCGAGCGCATCGACGAGCGTGTCGGCGCCGAAGTGGATGACGTCGGTGGTGGGCAGCCCGGTTTCGTTGCCGATGCGCTCGACCACGCTCGCGGCATCCTCGCGGTTCATGTGTCCGCAATGCACGCTAACAGCGACGACTCTGGCAGGCCGCTGGAACGATGCGAGCTGCTCGTACACGGCGATGAGCTCCGGCAGCGCACGCAGCGGCGCATTGGGCCAGCCCTTGTGATGCGAGAGATCCGCCTCGTGGCATAGCACGAGCGCCTGAGGCATCGCACCGTGCAGCAGGCCGAGCGTGACGCCGCTGTAGGCGGGATGCGAGATCGAACCCTGGCCTTCGACCACGATCCAGTCGTGATGGGCCGCTGATTCGAGCACCATCGATTCGGTGACGCCTGCGATGAAGTCGGCGGGCACGGCATCGACCGCGACACCTCTGCCGCTGATATAGATGCCGCTCTGGCCGGTAGCGACGAAACCGGCGTTGAAGCCTTTGCGCCTCGCGGCTTCGGTGATCTCGATGGCGCTGGTCTTCTTGCCGACGCGGCAATCGCTGCCGACCGTATGCACGACGAAACCGTGCAACTCATCGAGCCGGGCTGCGTTGGTGGACAGCGTCGCGGGCGGCTCCTTGGTGTCCCATATGCGGCTGCCGGATGCGGCGGCCAATGCGGCGAACTCCGGATCGGTGGCGATGCGAAAGTGCAGGCCGCTCACGACATCGATGCCCCGCCTGAGCGCAACCGCGATCTGGCCGCGCCATGATTCAGGCAACTCGTTGGAGAACAGGCCGACGCCGATCAGGAGGATCTGCGGTTCGAAGCGCAGCGCCGATTCGAGCGAATCGACGAGCGGAATGCCGTGGCCATAGCCGAGCACGGCGCCCACATCCTGTCCGGCAAGGCGGCTATCGACGACCGCTACGCAATCGTCGTGGCGGTATCGCAGATAGGAAGTGGCGACCTTGCTCGTCACCGGGCCGAAGCAGCCCTCGGCAAAGACGACCACACGTTTTTCTTTGAGACACAGCATAAGCTCTTGCTCCTGTCATCGGTCAGTCGACTCGTCTCCGAACGAATCGTGAAATCAATGTAGATCAGGAAATGCCGCTCGAGCACATCGGTCGATTTAATTGACGGCGCGTCAGCAAAAGTGCCGGTGGAAGCGCCGTAGGCGGTTCAGTGAATATGAACGGGACTGCGCGGATACAAGGCGCGCCAGCGGCGATGAGCGGACCGAGATGCAACGCACGCGTTGAGCGCTGCTATCGGCCCGTCAGAATTTCTTGCATCGATGAGTTAGCCCTTGCGATGACGTTTGCATCGCACCTAAGCTCGTTTCAACTTCAACGAATCCATGCGGAGCGAGCGATGAGACCACTGCGATTCCACTGGTGCGCGCCCAGGGGAGACGGGAACACTAAGGCATCCGAAAAGGATCTGGCGAACGAACTGAACCTCGACGGCATGATCGATTTCGTCCAGGAGGCGGAAGACCTGGGCCTCGACTCGCTGTTGATGGGGATCGGGTTTCACCTGCCTGACCCGCTGCCGCTCATCGGCGCACTAGTCCGGGAGACGAGGAAAGTGACGTTCATCCTCGCGTATCGCCCGGGGTTGATGCCGCCGACGCTGTTTGCCCAGGTAGTCAATACGATTTCCTGGATGTCCGGCAAGCGGATTTCGCTGAACATCGTCGCCGGCATTTCTCCCGAGGAGCAGGCGTACTACGGCGACTATCTGCAGCATGACGATCGCTATCGCCGCACCGATGAATATCTCGCGATCCTGCAGCGCTTCTGGCACGGCGAATCGCCGATAACACACGAAGGCGAGCATTACCGCCTGAGCGGCGCGAAACTCGGGCTGCCGTACAAGGACGGCGATCGCCCGCGTCTCTATCTGAGCGGCGCTTCGCAGCAGGCGCAGGAAAACGCGGTGCGTTGGGGCGATTGCTGGCTGCGCTATGGCGACACGCCCGAAGGCATCGCGGCGGCGAGCCGGTTCGTGCTCGATGCAGGGCGGGAGGTCGGGATTCGCATGCATGTGCTCGCTCGCGAAACCCGCGCCGAGGTGCTTGCCGAGATAAAGGCGATGATGGCCAATCCGGACGAGCAGCATCGACGCAACGTTCGCGAGTTCGTCAGGCATTGCGACTCGGAGGCGGTGAAGACCTCGTTCCGGCTGGCGGAGGGCGCGGTCGACGAATGGTTGTCGCCCGTGCTGTGGTCGGGCGCCGTGGCGTATCGCGGCGGCCCGGCGCTATGCCTGGCGGGCAGCTACGAGGAAGTGGCGAAGAGTCTCATGCAATACAAGAAGGCCGGCGTCACGGAGTTCATCTTTTCGGGCTGGCCCACTCGCGGCGAAATGCGCCGTTTTTGCCAGCATGTCGTCCCGCTCGTGCGCAAGCTCGAAGCCAATGAAGGTGAGCACGAGGAGATAGCCCTTGTCATCTGATGCCATCGACAGCCGCAAGGCCCGGCGCCTGCGCTGCTTCGCCGCCGGGCTGATGCTCGGCATCGTCGCAGAGCAGACGTTTCTTTTCGCGGCGCCCCTCATCATCTATCAGGAAACGGCGAGCATGACCTATTCCGGCATCGCATTTGCCGTTGAGTGGGTGCCGGCGTTGATCTGCTATCCGTTTGCCGGCGTGCTCGCCGACCGTGTCGGTGGAAAGCGGCTGTTTCTCGCATCGAATGCCGGGCGTGCGCTATGCCTCCTGGTTGCGGCGGTCGTATGCTGGACGGTTCCCGGCGCGACGATCGCCGCGCTCATGATCAATAGCGCATTGCTCTCCGCGTTCATGGCGCCGATTCGCATGTCGGTGGAAAAGACCGTCCCGGCGCTCGCGGAAGGCGACACGCTGGCGCGCCTGCAATCACTGGTGCAAAACGCGGAATTGCTGTCGAGAGCGCTCGGGCCGGTGCTTGCCGCGGGACTCGCGTACCGGCTCGGCAAGCTCCCGCTGCTCGTCGTCGCGGCGGGCGTGTTCGCTGCCGCCGTCCTGTGCTGGCGCGGCATGCCGACAGGGCTGTCCGCAAAGGCCGCACCGAGCCGCGTGGGGCAGGAACTCCTGCTCGGCTGGAAGCTCCTGATCCGTAACCGGCCGGTGCTCATGCTCGCACTGGTCAACTTCACGATCAACCTCGCGTTTGCCATCGCGATCAGCGCCAATGCCTACCTCATAACTGGGCTCTTTCATGCGCCGGACAGCGTCTTCGGCTTGATGAACACCGCCGCGGGCTTGCTCGGCTTCGTCAATCTGCTGGCGATGCCCCGTTTGCTGAAAATGTGGTCGGTCTATCGCATCGGGGCGTCGGGATTCGCCGTGATGTGCATCGGCCTCGCGTCGATGGGCTGGACGGACACGCTGTGGATCTACGCAATATCATTTCCCGCTGCGATGGCCGGCGTCGCGTGGTTCAACGTATTCAACCGCACGCAGCGGGCGAGGGCGATCGAGCCCGAGCACCTCGGCAAGGTCATCGGTCCGTTCTATCTCGTGAACTCGCTCTCGTATCCCATCGCCGGGCTCACTACGGCGGGCCTGGGACCCGCGCTCGGCGTGCAGCACATCATGCTTTTCATGGCAGGGCTTCTCTCGCTGCCCGGCGCGGCGTTGCTATGGCTGACGGCTCGCGAGTTCCGGGAAAAGCTGGACGGCAAGGGTCCGCAGGAACATGCGTCGGCGTCTGCCGTTGCCGCTGCGCCGAAGTGCGCCGGACGAGCCTAGAGGATTCATGGCGATGGCGGCCGGTTCATCGGAAGACCGTTGTCGGCCGCGTTTGTCGGGTGGAATGTATTCATGTGGTCGTGGGAGCCGCCGCTTGACTCGCGACTTCCGCGCCGCTCGTCTGTAGTATCTCGCGCGCGCTGTTGACGATATCCGAGGAGATCGCTTCGCAGACAGGCGGTGCTGCTCGCCAGTGATGCCAGTACAACGTGACGTGCAGCGCCATGTGCCGCATCACATCGACGAGTTCGCCGCTGGCGAGCCGCGAGCGCACGGTCTGCTCCGGAAGCAGACCATAGCCCACGCCCGCGACGATCGCCTCGAATTGCGATGCGGCTGAAGGCAGGAAGTTCTTGCGATAACGGGCGGCGGCTACGCCGAATACTGCGTCGAGATACCGGTCCAGCATGGCGGTGCGCTTGCCGAGCAGTACGGCGGGCGCGGACGTGGCCGAATGAAGGGTGAAGCCTTTGCAAAAATACCGCAGCATGAAGGCCGGACTCGCAACGCAACGATAGGGCATGGTGCCGATGAGCGTAGCGGCGCAACCGCGCGCAGGCCGCGGCACGGTTGAGACACAGCCGATGATTTCCCCGCGCGTGAGGACCGGGAAGGCCGGATCGGCATCATCCACGACGATTTCCAGTTCTACCGTGTTGCGTTCGATCAGGCGCTGGGCGACGGCGCTGAACCACGTGTCGATCGAATGCGCATCCACGCCGATGGCGAGCGGCATCATGCCCCGCCCCTCGACGCCATGCGGGCGCACCTGGCTGTAGGTGTCGGCTTCGAGCAGCCGAATGGCGACCACATGCTTGAGCAGCACCTCTCCGACCGCGGTCAGGGCCAGCGGCTTGTCGCGCACCAGCAGGACGGTCGATAGTGCCTCTTCCAGTGCCTTGACGCGTTGTGAGATCGCGCCGCGCGTCACATTGAGCCTCTCGGCCGCGCGTTCGAAACTCAAGGTTTCGACGACGGCTGCGAAAGCCTCCAACTGATGTCGGTCGAGCATCATCAGTTTGCTCCTCAAAATATAGTCAGTACGCGCGTGCATCATGTCGGCACGCGTCAGCCAAGCGACAAGCATCGAGTGGCCAAGGCGATACTTCGACGGCACATCGGGAAGGATGGTCCGCAGTCAGGCGAATTACAGGCACGAATGATGCCAATTCGACGGCTCCTGGCGCATAGAGCCGGGAAATTGTCGGGCGGCCGCGAAGAACCCGCCGCTCGGTGCTCATACCAGCGGCGATTGTCCCGCTGGTGCCACGAGTTCGCGCACCGCGTAGCATTTCGATGGGATCATGTGTCGTTATCGTGTCAACAAAAGACTGCGCCCTGTTGGATTGCTTCCATCTGCGGACAAGGCATTCGCCCTTGCAAGAATTGGTTTGATGCGGCCATGGCGATCGACGCACAGGCATGTTGCGTCGATCAAGGAGCAGCGCAGGTTCGTGACAACGATAAGCGAGCTTGCAAGCAATACAAACCCTCCAAAGGAAGGCATTTGATTTGTGTGGCTGCTTCCGCCGAGCGCCTATGCGCTTCTACTCAGTCGTCGAACGCGCCGGCCTCCAGAGGATCCGCGAAGGTTTTGATAATCATATAGCCGACCTCCCTCCGTTGGAATCGAACGTGCGGCGTACAGTCAGGGTGCGAACACCGACGTGACGCACAGGAGGCCGGCATGAATAAGTTTAGTGGAATCGACTTGCACTCGAACAACAGTGTGGTCGTCGTCAGCGATGACGCTGACCGGGTTGTCTACCAGCGACGGTTGCCGAACGATCCGGTGCAGATCCGGGCGGCGCTCGCGCCGCACCGCGAAGATCTGGTGGGAGTGGTCATCGAAGCAACGTATAACTGGTACTGGCTTGTGGATCAGCTGATGAACGATGGCTACCGGGTGCATCTGGCCAACCCCGCGGCAATCAGGAAGTACGAGGGACTGAAATACAGTACGTGCTGGCCGTCGTGCATTCGACGGTGGCCGCGCCGCTCATTGGCGCGGGCATGCTGCTGACGTTCTTCGGGCTGATGTGGCTGGAGCGCCGCAACGCCGCGCCGCTTCCGCCGCTGATCGGCGCGATGCTCACGGGCGCGGCGATTCTCTTCGGAACGGGCTTCCAGTTGCCGAGCCATACCGGCGGCGCATGGATCGCGACGCCCGCGCTCGTCGCGCCGCGCTTCGATATTCATGCGATATCGCAACTGCTGCTGCCGATGCTCATCACCGTGCTGTTCGTGCAGAACGCGCAGGGCATAGCAGTGACGCGTGCGTCGGGGTATCGCGCGTCGCTGCGGCTCGTGACGATCACGAGCGGCGTGCTGACCGCGATCAGCGCGCCGTTCGGCGGTTGTCCTTCGGTGCTGGCGGGGCCCAGCAATGCGATTCTCGTGTCGGGCGGCACGCATGGGCGTCATTACATCGGCGCATTGATCGCGGGCGTCATATGCGTGGCGATCGGTCTGTTCGCCACGGCTTGTGTGTTTTTGCTGACGAGCCTGCCCGGTGCGTATATCGCGATCCTTGCGGGTCTTGCGATGATGGGCGTGCTGGAGAAGTCCTTCGTCGCCGCGTTCCGTTCGGCCTTGCCTTTGAGCGCGATGATCGTATTCGTCGTCACGCTGAGCGATGTGACGCTGCTCGATGTCGGTGCGGCGTTCTGGGCCGCGGTGGCGGGGTGTTTCGTTTATTACGCGATCGAGAAGCGGAGGGAGGGCGAGTCGATCGCGTACCTTTCACTTCATCGCGCCGGCCAAACTCTCCGCTTCCAACCCGACGATCAGATCCATCTCCCCATTGCCTAGCGCTTGCGTCGCGGGCACGCCGGCTGCCTTTAACGCGGCGGCATCGAGCCGCGATGCATCGCCGAGCGCGACGCGCAGACGCGTAGCCGCGAGCGGTTCGAGCTTGAGAATATTGGCTGCACCGCCGAGCGCCGCGCGGATCTTTTCAGCACGCGCCTTCTGTTGCGTGCTGTCCTGCGCGCGCGCCGTCGACGCTGCCGCCAGCGCTTCCGCTGCGGCAACCGGAGCACCCGCCACGGGCAAATCAGCTTCGGCGCCCGCCGTCCTCAGATACTCCTGCATGTCGGTTTTCATGTTCTCCGACAGCGGCCCGAAAATCGCCTGCACGCCGTTGCCGACACGCACGACACCCGCCGCGCCGAGCGCCTTCAGCCTGGCGTCGTTCACGAGAGTCGGATCGTTCACCGTGATGCGCAGTCGCGTGATGCACGCATCGAGACTCTTGATGTTCGAGCGCCCGCCGAATGCGAGCACGAGATCGCGCGACCGCCCGCCGACGCCGCCCGTCGAGACCGCGGCGGTTTCGACCGTATCGTCCTCGCGGCCCGGCGTCTTCAGGTTGAAGCGGCTAATCACGAAGCGAAACACGCAATAGTAGATGCCCGCATAGATAGGCCCGAGGATGAACACGTACCACGCGTGCGTCGCCTTGTTGCCGATCAGGTTGAACATCACGAAGTCGATCGCGCCTTGCGAAAACGTGAACCCCATGTGCATGTTCAGCGTATTCGCGACGAACTGCGCCGATGCCGCGAGACACGCGTGAATGAAATACAGCACCGGCGCGACGAACATGAACGCGAACTCGATCGGCTCGGTGATGCCAGTCAGAAACGAAGTCAGTGCAGCCGACACCATCATGCCCCCGACGGCCACTTTCTTTTCCGGCTTTGCACAATGCCAGATCGCGATGGCGGCGGCAGGCAGGCCGAACATCTTGAAGAAAAACGCGCCGGACAGAATGCCCGCGGTGGGGTCGCCTGCGAAGAAGCGCGTGATGTCGCCGTGAACGACCTTGCCGGTGGTCGGATCGAGGAAGCTGCCGGCTTCGAAGAAGAACGGCACGTTCCAGATATGGTGCAAGCCGAACGGAATCAGCAGACGTTCGACGAAGCCGTAGATGGTCGCCGCCGTGCGCGGATCGGACACGGCCGCCCAATGCGAAAACGCCTTGATGGCGCCGCCGATCGGCGGCCATACGAACGACAGGATCGCGCCGAGCAGGATCGCGCCGATGGCGGTCACGATCGGCACGAAGCGTTTGCCCGCGAAGAAGCCGAGATAGGCCGGCAGCGCGATCTTGTAATAACGGTTGAACATCCACGCCGCGAGCCCGCCCGCGAGAATGCCGCCGAACACGCCGGTCTGGATGGACGGGATGCCCATGATCATGTCCGGCTCGACGCCTTGCACCTTCGCGATCACGCCGAGCGTCGCCGTCATCACGAGATAGCCGATGGTCGCGGCAATGCCCGATACGCCGTCGTTCTCCGTGAAGCCGAGCGCGACGCCGATTGCGAAGATCAGCGGCAGATTGCCGAAGATCACGTCGCCCGCATTTTTCATCAGCGCGAGGATGATGGCGGGCACGTAGCCGTGAAAATCGGTCGCGCCAAGGCCGAGCAGCAGGCCGGCGACGGGCAGCACCGCGACCGGCAGCATCAACGACTTGCCGACCTTCTGCACGACGCCGAAGGCATTCTTGAACATGTAGGGTCTCCTCTTTGAGTTCGCTTATTCCGCGTAAGGGGCGAGCAGGGCGCGCACTTCCGCGGCCGTGCCCTGCGTGATCGCGCGCGCCGCGAGCGTGCGCGCTTCGTCCATCGTGAGGCGCGCGAGTTGCGCCTTGATCGAGCCGACGGCCGGCACGCTGACCGACAACTCGTCGACGCCGAGTCCGGCGAGCACGGGCACGGCCATCGCATCCGATGCAATGCCGCCGCACACGCCGACCCATTTGCCGTGCTTGTGCGCGCCATCGACCGTCATGCCGATCAGACGCAGCACGGCGGGATGCAGTCCATCGGCCTGCCTGGCGAGCTTCGGATGCCCCCGGTCCATCGCGAGGGCGTACTGCGTCAGGTCGTTGGTGCCGATGGAAAAGAAATCGACTTCGCGCGCGAGCGGCTCGGCGATGAGCGCCGCCGACGGCACTTCGATCATCACGCCCACCTTCACGTTGTCCATGCGATCGCCGGCTTCTTCCTGAAGAATCTTTCGGGCCGCGCGCACTTCCTCGATCGACGCGACCATCGGGAACATGATGTGCAGATTGCCGATCGACGCCGCCCGCAGAATCGCGCGCAACTGCACGCGGAAAATGTCGGGGCGGTCGAGGCTCACGCGCACGCCGCGCAGGCCGAGGAACGGGTTGTCTTCTTTCGGCAGCGGCAGATACGAAAGCGGTTTGTCGCCGCCGACATCGAGCGTGCGCACGACGAGCGGACGCTCGCGCCCGAGCGCTTCTGCGACCGCGCAGTATTCGGCGGCCTGTTCGTCCTCGGACGGCGCGGTGTCGCGGTTGTCGAACAGGAACTCGGAGCGCAGCAGACCCACGCCTTCCGCGCCCGCCGCGACCGCGTCGCGTGCTTCTTTTGCATTGCGGATATTCGCGACCACTTCGACGCGATGACCGTCCGCGGTGACGGCCAGCTTGCTCGCCGCGACTTTCTCTTCCTCGCGCTTCTTCGTCTGCCGCTCGATGCGTTCACGCGCCCGTGCGAGTTCGTCCGCGCTCGGATTGCGCCGCAGGCTGCCGTGCGAGCCATCGAGAACGACGAGCGTGCCATCGGGCAAATTCAGCGCTTCTTCGTCGATGCCGCAGATGGCCGGAATGCCGAGCGAGCGCGCGAGAATCGCGACATGACTCGTCGCGCCGCCGGTCGTCGTGCAGAAGCCGAGCACCTTGCTGCGGTCGAGCGACGCCGTATCGGACGGAGACAGTTCTTCGGCGACCAGGATCGATTCTTCGGGCACGTCGATATGCGCCTCCTTCACGCCCGCGAGCAGCGCGAGCACGCGGCGGCCCACATCGCGGATATCGCCCGCGCGTTCGCGCAACAGCGCGTTGTCGACCTGCCCGAGCGTGTCGGCCTGAGCCTCGAACGCGGCGCGCCATGCGAAGCCCGCGCTCTTGCCGTCGCTGATGCCGGCGATGGCCGCATCGTTGAGATCGGGATCGTCGAGCAGTTCGAGATGCGCTTCGAGAATCTGCGCCTTCGACGGATCGGTGAGCTTCGCCTTCAGCGCTTCGATCTGCTGACGCGCTTCGTGCCGCGCGGCATCGAGCCGTGCGCGCTCGCGTTGCGGTGATTCGGCCGCTTCGGCCACGTCGATGACTTCCTGACGGAACTGCACGATCTTGCCGACCGCCAGTCCCGGCGACGCCGACGCGCCCGTGAACTCGTTCGCGTCGGCGGGCGCGGCGCGTTTCGGGATGACCGTTTCCGGCGCGGCGACAGCAGGGGCCACCCCAGCGGCGGGCGCATCGCCGGTTTTTTCGCCGGAGCCGGACGCGAGCAGGCGGGCGAGCGCGGCGGCAGCCTCGGCCGCATCGGGCCCGGCGGCCTCGACGCGCAGCGTGTCGCCGAACTTCGTCGCGAGCGCCATCAGCGCGACGACCGATTTCGCGTTCGCGCTGTCGCTGCCGCGCACGATGCGGATATCGGACTTGTACTTCTTCGCTTCGACCGAGACGACGGCGGCGGGACGCGCGTGCAGGCCTTGCGGATTCGGCAGCGTGATTTCATCGGACTGAATCGCGCCGGTTCCCGCGCCGCTCGCTTCCTCGCGCGCGTCGCCGACGAATTCGACCGACAACGCGACATCCTGGCCCGCTGTGACGAGCCCTGTCGCGGGCATGTAGCGCGTGACTAGCTCGCCGTTCGCGATGACCATCTGCGTGAGCAGGCTCACGGCCCGCGCGCCGACGACGACCGGATCGAAACGGATCAGCGGCTGTCCTGTCGTGACGGTGTCGCCTTCCTTGACGAGCGGCGTGAAACCTTCGCCGCGCAGCATCACCGTATCGAGGCCGATGTGTATGAGCACTTGAAGGCCGCTTTCGCCCGTCACGGTCACTGCGTGCGCCGCGCGGTGCAGTTGCGTGACTTTACCGGGAAGCGGGGAGAGCAGTTCGTCGGACGTCGGATCGATGGATACGCCGTCGCCGACCATCTTCTGCGCGAAGACCGGATCGGGCACGGTTTCGATTTGCACCATCACGCCGGAGAGGGGCGCCATCAACTCGATTCGTGCCAAACGCTGAGGAGCTTTCATGTGAACTCTGTGTCCCTTGATGGTTTGAGGTCGATACCCAGAACGTGCCGGACGATGACCTGCATAGGACTTGAACGGGCCTGAGCTAAATCATAGGCAACGCATCCGTGCTTCGCTGACCGAATGATTGCGCGCGAGATTTTATACATCCTGGCGATTTGTTTCGGGTTTTGAAACGTTGAATTTTTAGATATGACATTCCATTCGCGTCGATACGTCGCAACGCGCGCGTCGCTGTCCTATTAATCTTGTCGACGAGGAAATGCAAGTAAATGGAGCGTGAATCGTGATCTGCCGCAATAAACCGGAAGCCTATCTGCAACTTCTAATGACGATTGCCCGCGATGAACTGGGCATCGAATCGTTCGACGCCACCGGCGAGGCGGGCGAGGAATTTCGGATGTGCCGAGTGGAGGACATCGGCCGCGCGCTTGAACGCGCTTACGATATGGGGCTGATGGTCGGGCACACGGTAACGCGCGCGGAATGCGCGCAAGGTCAGCGCGCGTGACGGAGCCCGCGCTCTCCATGCGGCGATCGCGGCTAAGTTGCCTTTTACTGACAGTGCGCCACGCTTGTGTTCGTGCAGCGCCATCATGGTTGCCTGCTGCGCGGCGGCTTGGCGAAATGCGCGTTGTAGGCGGCCATGAAGCAGGGCGCGTAGGCGTTGGCCGCGGCCACCGTGTTGACGCCGCGCAGGCGCAACTCGTTCACCAGCCGATCCTGCAAGGTCAGATGCGCGCGCTCCACGCGGCCCTTAGCCGAACTCGAGTTGGCGCAGAACGTGTCGATGTTCAGCTCGTACATCGCCCGGCCGAACTGCGTCGTGCTGTCGCCGCTCTTGCCCGCGCGCGTGAGGCGAAACACGCTCGCCTTGTCGCTATAGAGCGCGCCAGGCTTGCCGTGACGCTCGATGTACGCGCGGGTCGCCTCGAAATAGCTGAAGGTCGATTCGCTCGCGGTAAAGTGCAACTGGCGTCAGACCGCTCGTGGCATAGTCCACATACACCAGCAGCGTGCAGGGCGGCGCACGCTCCTCAAACCAGCGATGCTCGCAGCCGTCGATCTGGATCAACTCGCCTAGGCAAGAGCGGCGTCGCCGTGGCTGATAGACCTTGGGCGGGCGCTCTCGATGCGTCATCCACAAGCCCGCATCATGCATCCAGCGACGCACCGTTTCCTTGCCCAGCTTGATGCCGTGGCATTCGTCGAGCTTTTCGCACGCCAGCGTCGGCGCGAAATCGGCGTAGCGCTCACGCACCAACGCCATCGCCCGCGCGCGCAACTCGATCGGCAGCGCGCGATTGCTCGTCTTGCCACGCTTGCCAAACACCAGAGCGGCCGGACCACACGCCTCATAGCGCCGGCAAAGCGGCTGATCTGCCGCACGCACACTTCCAGCGCGCATGCTTGTGCCATGATCAGTCCACGCCCATCCATGATCCGCTCCTCGACGACGCACCGCGCCAGCGTGCGCCCGAGCAGCGGAATCGGACATTTCTAACGAGCCAAAACCCGACATTTCTATCTGGGACCTACAGACCAAATTTCGATAATAATTATTATGTCAATTTGTGCTTCGTGCCGACCGCATCGCGTACCGCCTGCGGGTCTTTTCCATCTCGTCGGCCCCTACGCGAGCGCCGTGTTCTTGGCCAAGCCCTTGTAGCGGGCTTGCGATGGTGAAACAGGTTCTTGACGATATGGGACGGATGCTCGACGCGCGAACGGATCTGCGCCTTGGTTCGCTCAAGCGCAGTCACCAGCTCCTTCAGCGGTCCCTCCTGCATCGCCTTGATCTTTGCACGCTTGGCAGCGACATGCCACTTTACTGCCTTGCCTTTCATTTCATCGCGCTTGTCTACACCAATGTAGCCCGCGTCGGCGTACGCTTCCTCTTCATGGCCGTGCAGCAGCAAATGGGCTTGCGACACATCCGACACATTGGCCGCCGTGCCAGCCACGCTGTGGACCAAGCCCGATTCGGCGTCCACGCCAACGTGGGCTTTCATCCCAAAGTGCCACTCGTTTCCCTTCTTCGTTTGATGCATCTCCCGGTCACGGCTCTTCCCGGCGTTCTTGGTCGACGGTGGCGCTTCGATGATCGTGGCATCAACCAGCGTGCCTTCCTTCATCATCAGTCCACGCTCGCACAGCGAGATACCGATCTCGTCGAACAGCTTCCTTGTCAGATCGTGCTCGATCAGCAGGCGACGGAATTTGAGCAGCGTGGTCGCATCCGGCACGTTCTCGACTGCCAGATCGATGCCGGCGAAGCCGCGCAGCGCAATGCTGTCATACAGCGCGTCTTCCAGCCCTTCGTCCGACAGCCCGTACCACTGCTGCAGAAAGTAGATTCGCAGCATTCGCTCCAGTCCAATCGGCGGACGGCCTCGCGTGCCCTTCGGGTAATGCGGTTCGATTGCACACATCAAACGCTGCCACGGCACGATCGTCTCCATCTCCGCCAAGAAGCGTTGGCGCCTCGTCACGCGCTTCTTGCCTGCAATTTCCGCTTCCGCGAAGCCAATCTGCCTCTTCATCCTCGTGCGTCCGTTTCGTGAGCTGCCTTCTATAACGTCCGCAGCTACGTGAGCGATGACCGCCGAGCTTTATTAATCAGTGTTTCCCTAGATCAACTTGCCGGGGTTCAAAATGCCGTTCGGGTCGAGCGCGCGTTTGATCGCGGTCATCGCCGCGATCTCCTCGGGCGAACGCGAGAGCGGCAGGAACTCGCGCTTGAGCAACCCGATGCCATGCTCCGCCGAGACCGATCCGCGATACGGCGCGACCATGTCGTAGACGAACGCGTAGACCTCGTGATGCGGCACACCGGGCACCGATTGTCCGTCCACGGTCACGTGCAGGTTCGAATCGCCGATATGGCCGAAATAGTACGAGCGGTTCGACGGCCAGCGCGCATCGAGCGCCGCGCGGCATTCGTCCACGAACTGGCCGATTGAGCCGATCGGCAAGCTGACATCGAAATTGATCGGATCGAGCCGTGCGGGAAATTCTGCGGTGCACTCGCGAACTTGCCACAGCGCGCGCGCATCCGCCACCGATTGCGCGACGATCGCATCGCGCACCGCGCCGGCGTCGAAGGCGTCGGCGAGCGCGCCAGCGAAGCGCTCGCCGTCGTCGTCGGCATCGAAGCCCGCATGTTCGATCAGCGCGTAAAGCGGATGCGGCGCGGCAAACGGCGAGCGCGCCGAGGATGTGAGGGAAACGCCGAAGTCGAAGAAGTCCGGCCACATGATTTCGAACGCGCCGATATCGTTGCCGAAGCGTGCCGAGAGCGTACGCAACAGCGCGACGACCTGATCGTAGCCATCGAGCGCGACGAGTGCCGTGTGACGTCCCGCGCGCGGCGGATGCAGCCGCAACACCGCGCTCGTGATGACGCCGAGCGTGCCTTCGGAGCCAACGAAAAGCTGCTTCAGGTCATAGCCGGTGTTGTTCTTGATCATCTTGTTCATCGAACTCAGCACGGCGCCGTTCGCGAGCACCGCCTCGAGGCCGAGCACCTGTTCCCGCGCGGTGCCCGACTGGATGACGCGATTGCCGCCCGCATTGGTCGCGAGGTTGCCGCCGATCTGACACGAGCCGCGCGCGCCGAGGTCGAGTCCGAGTTCGAAGCCGGCCGCCGCTGCCGCTTCCTGTGCGGTCTGCAAGGTGGTGCCGGCGAGCACGGTCATGGTCGAGGCAGCCGCGTCGATTTCCTCGATTCCAGCGAGCCGTTCGAGCGAAATGGCGATGTCGCTCGGGCGCGCTATTGCGCCGCCCGCAAGCCCCGTCATGCCGCCTTGCGGCACGACGCTCTGGCGCGCTTCGTTACAGATCGCGAGCGCGCGCGACACCTCTTCGGTCGAGCGCGGCAGCACGAGCGCCGCGGGTCGCGCGGGCGCGTGGCCGGTCCAGTCGGTCATCGAGCGTTCGCCGATGGCTTCGCCCACGCGCACGCGGTCGTTGCCCAGCGCCTCGCGCAACGCGGCGATGGTGGCGTCGAGCGGCGCGCTCATGCGGCCGTGCCCTGCTGCTCGGCTGCGCGTTTCTTGCGATAGCCCATCGAATCGTTGATGCGCCCGAGGATGTAATCGCCTGCCGCCACGGGCGCATGACGCACCTCGCCCGCCGGTGTGCCAAGCTCGGCCGGATCGACGATGGCGCCGTAGGTCGGATCGTAGAAGGTCGCGATCGAGTAGCGCTCGCGTCCCGACGCATTGATCACGCGATGCAGCGTCGAGCGGAACCGGTCGTTGGTCCAACGCGCCAGCAGGTCGCCAACGTTGACGACGAAGCTGCCCGGAATCGGCGGCGCATCGATCCAGGTGTCGTTCGCGATTTCACGCACTTGCAGGCCGCCCACCTGGTCCTGCCAAAGCAGCGTGATGCAGCCGTAGTCCGTATGAGGCGCGACGCCGAACTGATCCTCGTCGGATTGCGGCGGCTGCGGTGGGTAGTAGACCATCTGTGTGCGCTGCATGCGCTTCGTGTAGCGCGACGCGAAAAAAAGCTCGTCGATATCGAGACTTGACGCCACAGCCCGCAGCAGATGAGCGCCGCACTCGCCGATCGCCTCGTAATAGCCGTAGAGCGTCGGCCGAAGCTCGGGCATGAAGTCCGGCCAGTTGTTCGGGCCGCGCAGCGCCTGGCCCGCGAGCACGTCGGGATCGTCCTCGGGCAGTTCGAGGCCGATGCTGAAGAACTCCTTGTAGTCGGGGCGCTTGGCCTGATACATGGTCGCGTCGCCGAGTGAATTGAAGCCGCGATGCCGGTGATTCACCGCCGCGCGCCGCTTCGTTTCGACGGGGAACGCGAAGAACTTGCGCGCGGCGGCTTCGGCTGCGTCGATCACATGCTGCGGCACACCGTGATTAATGATGTAGAAGAAGCCGATGGTCGTGCAGGCTTCGCGAATTTCGCGGCCGACGCGCACGAGAGCGGCAGCGTCGCCGTCGCGAACGCCGCTGAAATCGATGAGGGGAATTTGGGTGACTGACGGCATCGGCTGGCTCCTGGAGCGGCGTGGCGACGGGGATGTTCGGCTCGCCGACACGCGAAAAAAACGCGCACGGCATGACGCATCTCCGGTTGTATATACCGCCAATTCCAACGGCGCAAGTTGCAACGCACCGAACCGCACCGCGAGTTTCCGGCAAGCTCATGTGCCTATGAATCCGCAAAGAATTTCTTTTTGGTCATCGAAATTTCGCGGTATATACTGCCTCGCATACCGCGCCGACCACCCTCTGCTGGACCCGCGACGACCGCTTTGCTACCCCGGAGACTCTGATGAATATCCTTGCAGGCTGGAGAAGTCGAGTGCTGATGTTGACCCTGTGCGCCGCGAGCGTGTGCGCGCATGCCGAAGATCAGCTCGCGAAGGTGAAGAAGGCGGGCGAACTCGTGGTCGGCACGGAGATGCAGTTCGCGCCGTTCGACTTCCTCGAAAACGGCCAGCAAGCGGGCTTCAACAAGGATCTTTTCGCGGAGATCGGCAAGGAGATCGGCGTGAAGGTGCGCTTCATCGACTTGCCGTGGCCGAGCGTGCTGCCTGGTCTCGAAGCGGGCAAGTTCGACATGGTCGGCGGCCCGATCACGGTGACTAAAGCGCGCATGGAACGCTATACATACACGCTGCCCGTTGCCGATGCCACCGACGCCTTCCTCAAGCGCGCCAACGATTCGAACCTCAAGAAATCGTCCGATGTAGCGGGCAAGACCGTCGGGGCCGGTAAAGGTTCGGCGCAGCTCGATCAGTTGAAGGCCTACGCGGCCACGCTGCCGAAGCCGCCGGAAATCCGCGAATACGTTGACAACAACCAGGCGTACGCGGACCTCGCGGCGGGCCGGATCGTCGCGGTGGCGAATTCGATGACCAACATCGCCTACGTCGCGAAGCAGCGACCGGAGACGTTCGCGGTCGTCCAGCCGCCGTTCGGCGCTAAGGTGTACTTCGCGTACTGCCTGCGCAAGGACGCGGACAGCAAGCCGCTCGCCGACGCGTTCAACAACGCGCTCCTCAAGCTCGACAAGGACGGACGCCTCGCCACGCTGCAGAAGAAGTGGTTCGGCGTCGCGATGCAGGTCCCGCCGACGCTGCCCGCGCCGAACTATTGAGCCAGCGCGTCAAGCGTCCGAACACGGAGGGCCCCATGTTCAGCATGACTGTTTTCGTGCAAGGCATCCCGCTCCTGTTGCAGGCGGCGGTCGCGACCATCGGCATTTCGCTCGCCGGGCTCGTGATCGGGTTTTTCGTTGCGATCGGCGTGTGCTCGGCGCGGCTCTCGCCGAGCCGGGCCTGGCGCGCGGCGGGCAGCGCGTACGTATTCTTCTTTCGCGGCGTGCCGATGCTCGTGCAGTTGCTGCTCGTCTACTACCTTCTGCCGTTCGCCGGGATCAACGTACCGCCGCTCGTCGCCGCAATCAGCACGGTGTCGCTCTGTTCGGCGTCGTATATCGCAGAGATTTTACGCGGCGGCTTTCTCAGCATTCCGCCAGGCCAGATCGAAGCCGCGCGCATGCTCGGCCTGCCGCCGCTCGACACGCTGCGCCGCATCCTCGTGCCGCAGGCGTTCCGGCTGACGCTGCCGTCGCTCGTGAACGAGATGGTGCTGCTCATCAAGGCGTCGTCGCTGATCTCGGTGGTCGGCATCGCCGAAATTACGCGCACCGCGCAGAACATCGCGGCCAGCACGTACCGGCCGCTGGAGGCGTATGTCGCGGCGGGGCTCATCTATTTCGTGATCTGCGGCGCGCTGTCGCTCGTCGCGCAAGCCGCCGAAGTGCGGCTGCAACACGCCTGAGGACGACGCCATGCAGCAATTCGACCCCGCCGTCATCACGCACAACCTGTCCGCCATCGGCGCGGGACTCGCGACGACGCTCGGCACGTGGATCTCCGGTGTCGTGCTCGGCCTCGCGATCGGCTTCGCCATCGCGCTGCTGCAACTCTTTTGCGGACGCTGGGTGCGTGCCGTGCTGCGCGTCTACATCGAACTTTTTCGCGGCACGCCGTTTCTCGTGCAGCTCTTTTTGCTGTACTACGGCGGGCCGTCGTTCGGGCTGACGCTCGAACCGCTGACGGCGGGCATCCTCGGCCTCGGACTCTACGGCAGCGCGTACTTCGCCGAGGCCTTCCGCTCGGGCTTTCGCGCGGTGCCACCGGGACATCTCGAAGCGGCGTCGTGTCTTGGCATGTCGCACTGGCAAATCGTCCTGCGCATCCAGATTCCTCAAATGTTCGTACTGATCATGCCCGCCATCGTCAACTTGATCATCGTGCTTAGTAAGGAAACCGCGGTGCTGTCGATCGTGACCGTTCCCGAACTCACGTTCGTCTTGACCGGCATCGGCTCGGCGACGTTCGCCTTCGTCGAGACGCTGCTTGCGCTGTGCTTGTGCTATCTGCTGCTCGTCGAACTCGCGTCGCGCGCAGGACTTTGGGCGGAGGCGCGGCTCACGCGCTTTCTCGTCTGACATGCGGACCATGCGGATTGTTGTGCCTCGTCACCAGGTGAACCGATGAATGCCATGATCGACCTCCCCGTTTCCGCCTCCGAGTCCCCTGTCATAGAGACGCCCTCGCCCTCCTCGCCGTTGATCGAAGTGCGAGATCTCGGCAAGCGCTTCGGCGACGTCGAAGTCCTGCGCGGCGTCGATCTCGACATCGAACGTTCGGAAGTGGTCTGCATCATCGGGCCGTCGGGCTCGGGTAAGAGCACGCTCCTGCGCTGTCTCGCCGCGCTCGAAACGTATGACGCAGGCGAAGTGCGCATCGAAGGTGAACTGCTCGGCTACGGCGAAAAGAACGGCCGCCGCGTGCGTGCATCGCAGGGCGAGATCAATCGCGTGCGGCGCAACATCGGCATGGTGTTCCAGCAATTCAATTTGTGGCCGCACATGACCGCGCTCGAAAACGTGATGGAGGCGCTCTTGCGAGTGCGGCGCCTGCCGCGCGCGGACGCGAAGCGGCGCGCCAACGCGATGCTCGACACGGTGGGCCTCGCGCACAAGGGCGACGCCTATCCGTCGAAGCTCTCGGGCGGACAGCAGCAGCGCGTGGCGATCGCGCGCGCGCTCGCAATGGAACCGCACATCATGCTCTTCGACGAACCGACGTCCGCGCTCGATCCCGAACTCGTCGGCGAAGTGCTGCAGGTGATGAAGCAGCTCGCGCGCGACGGCATGACGATGGCCGTCGTCACGCACGAGATGGGTTTCGCGGCGCAGGTCGCGGACAAGGTGATGTTCATTGATCAGGGACGCATCGCCGTGCAAGGCAAGCCCCGCGAAGTCTTCTACGACGCCGCAGAGCCGCGTCTGCGCCAGTTCCTGCAAAACTACTTCGACCGCAACGCGTTCTGGTCGCGCGGCGGCGAAGGAGAAACCGAATGAGCCCCACCGATGCGTTCATCGCGGCGTTGCGTCTCGAAGTGCGCGACCTGCCCGCCTACAATGCTGGCGCATCGGCGGAGCGCGTGCGCGAACAGTTCGGCGTGTCGCGCGTCGCCAAGCTCGCGAGCAACGAGAATCCCTGCGGCGCGAGTCCGCTCGTGCGCGAGGCGTTGCAGCGCGCGGTCGAGGAAGGCGTAGCGTTCTATCCGGACCCGTCGTGCAGCGCATTGCGCGAGGCGATCGGCGCGACGCTCGGCGTCGAGCCCGCGCGTATCCTGTTCGGCAACGGGTCAGAGGATCTGCTGGCAGTGGCGGCGCGGACGTTTCTCTCGCCCGGCGATGAAGTGGTCACTGTCACGCCTTCGTTTGGCTTGCATATGATTTATCCGCAACTCGCGGGCGCACGCGTGCGCGCCGTGCCGATGCGCAACCTGCGCTTCGACGTCGATGCGCTTTGCGAAGCGCTCACGCCGCGCACGCGCATGCTGTTCGTGAGCAATCCGTCGAACCCCGTGGGCGCGGCGCTTTCGGGCGACGAATTCGGGCGACTGCTGTCGGCGGTCGCGCCGGGCACGCTGATCGTCTGGGACGAGGCGTATTTCGAATACGCGCGCGTCGATCCGTCTTACGCGGCAAGCTTGCCGGCACTTGAGCAATCGCACTCGCCGTGGCTCGTGCTGCGCACGTTCTCGAAGGCCTACGGGCTCGCGGGTTTGCGCATCGGTTATGGCATTGCGTCGGACGCGCGTCTCGCCGATCTCATGAACCGCGTGCGCACGCCGTTCAACACTAACCGTCTCGCGCAATGTGCGGCACTCGCAGCATGGTCGGACGCTGCGTATGTCGCCGACAGCGTGCAGCACGCGATCCGCGAGCGCGAACGCATCCGCGCCGCACTTATGGCGATGGGCTACGTTTGCGCGCCATCGCTCGCAAACTTTTTGTTCTTCGACGCACACGAAGACGCGGACGCGCTTGCGCAACGCCTGATGCGCGCGGGCGTGATCGTGAAACCGTGGCGCGAGGAGAACTTCACACAATGCGTGCGTGTTTCGACCGGCAGCCGCGACGACAATGATTTCTTCATCGAAACGCTCGGGCGCTTGCGCTCGGCGCGGCACTGAGGAGGCGGCGCGATGTCGGGATCCCCGCATGCGAAGCCGGCCGAGCGGGCGCACCAGACCCTCGGAACCGCCGATTCCGATGCTGACGCGGACGCCCCGCTCGCCCGCTACGTGCAGGTGAAGACTTACATCCGCAGCAAGATCGAGGCGGGCACGTGGCGGCCGGGCGATCGCGTTCCTTCGGAACTGAGCCTCGTCGACTCGCTCGGCGTGTCGCGCATGACCATCAACCGCGCGCTGCGCGAACTGACGGCCGAGGGCTGGATCACGCGGCTGTCGGGCGTCGGCACGTTCGTCGCCGAGGCGAAGCCGCAGTCGACGCTGCTGATGATCGCTCACATCGGCGATGAAATCCGCGGGCGCGGCCACGAGTACAGTTCCGAGACGATTCTCGTGCAGCGCGAGAGCGCGCCCGCCGGCGTGGCGAACGCACTGAGCCTGCCGCCAAGTTCTTCGGTGTTTCACCTGATCTGCGTGCATCGCGAGAACGGCGTGCCGGTGCGTCTCGAAGACCGCTACGTGAATCCTGCCGTCGCGCCTGAGTTTCTCGAACAGGACTTCACGGTCCAGCGCCCTTCCGAGTATCTCGCGGCGACGGTGCCGGCGCATGAGGTCGAACACGTCGTCGATGCATGCCTGCCGACGCGTTCCGAAGCCGAGTTGCTCGAAATGGCACCCGACGAGCCGTGTCTCACGCTCGTGCGCCGCACATGGTCGGGCGATGCCGCGGTCACGTTCGTGCGCTTCGTCCATCCCGGTTCGCGTTATCGGCTCGGATGCCGCTTCAAGCCCGACCACTCGCGTTACCAGGGCTGATCAGCGGCGACGCCTTAGCGCTTGCCGGATCTCACCCGATGGGACACCGCGCTCCTGAGCCAGAACTGGCCAAGAATGACCCGCTTTCCCAAGTTCCCTTCCGCATTGTGTCGCTGGCCGGTGGCGCTTTCCGCCAAACTTCCGCTAGTACCGCACGCAAAAAATGCGTCGCGACAACCAGAGAGGAACGTCTCGCTGTCCTCGTACAACCATCCGTCCCAACGTCCGCGGGGATGGGTTTCTGACTGCCGCTTAGAAACGGGCCAGCATGCCGACGGCGCCCATCACCTGATTGTTCGTCGCTGAGAAGCCGCCGGCGTTGTACATCACTGCGGCATTGTGGCTACCGATCGCGTGCTGGTACATTGCTTCAGCGTACAGTTCCGTGCGCTTCGACAGCGAGTAGCGCGCGATCGCGTTGACTTGGTTCCACTTTGGATCGGAGCCGACGTTCGACTTGCTCACACCGTTCAGATGAGCGTCGGTGTAGGTATCCATGAGGCCGACAGAGAGCGCCCGCGTCAGTGCGTACTTGACGTTCAATTCGTAATTGTCGAAGTGAACCGAACCGTTCGGCGCCGTCAGGCCGAATGCGGACGTATTCTGGTACTGGCTGTGCGTGTAGACGAAGTTGGCCGTGGCCGGGCCGAACGTATAGCCGATGCCTGCACCCAACGTGCGCTGCACATTCGCCGTCAGGTTGCCGCCTCCCGCGGTCGACTTCAGCTCGCTCGGGTCAGCCGCGACGCTCTGATTTACTGCTCCTGCAGGGTTACTCGCCGCCGCCGAGCCGTTGATCTGGAGGTAGGCCGCGGCCAGTCGCAGCGGGCCGTTGTTGTAACTCGCCCCGGCGCTGTACGCGCGATCGACGGTGAAGCTGGTGCTGTTGCTGAACGCGTACATGCCGCCGAATTTGAAGCCGGCGTAGTCGTTGCTCGAGAATTTCACCGAGTTGCTGAAACGGACAGTATGTTGCAGGTTGTCGTTGTCGTACACGTGCG
Organism: Caballeronia catudaia; assembly: GCF_001544755.2. Classification (GTDB taxonomy): domain Bacteria; phylum Pseudomonadota; class Gammaproteobacteria; order Burkholderiales; family Burkholderiaceae; genus Caballeronia; species Caballeronia catudaia. The sequence goes on from NZ_FCOF02000059.1 coordinate 31,012, forward strand.
CGAAGCCTGAGTCACCGAACGTGCCGGCCGTGCCGGACAGCGGCGCGACGAAGTCGACCATCGAGTCATACTGGCGGCCCATCGTGAGGGTGCCGTATTGGTTGCTGCTCAAGCCAACATACGCTTGACGGCCAAAGATGCGGCCACCCTGGCCGAGTGCGCCGTTGTTGAGGTTGAAGCCGTTTTCCAGCACGAAAACAGCCTTGAGACCACCACCGAGATCTTCCGCACCGCGCAGTCCGAAGCGGCTGCCGCTGATATTGCCGCTTGCGAGTGCGACGCGCCCGCTGCCATGGCTAGGGGCACCGGTCTGAACGTTGTTCGTATAAACAATGCCGGCATCGACAAGGCCGTAGAGGGTGACCGAACTCTGCGCGTTGGCAGCGGATAATGCAAAAGCTGTGCAGGCCGCGACGGCAATCGAAATCTTCTTCATGAAATAGCACCCGAGGTTTACTTGAATAAAAGCGGCGCTAGTTTACAAAGCCGGGTGCGGGACACCAGTCAAATCGCGCATAACAGAATATTCTTATAAAAGGAATAATCTGTCATATTTTTGCCATACTCCGGTTGGAGCGCGGTTTTGCGATGTGCGAGAAACGGCTAGCGACCTCGACTTCTTTCTTTTACGAGTGCGCTACTGCGACAGCGATCGGTCGCCCAAGTGGGTGCACTCCCGCGGAAGCGGGCGACGTTGGCTCGCGATAGACCGTGTCGGCCTGCGGCCTTCTTCTTGCGAGAGATTCTCCAACAGTCTGAAGAACCAGCGGTGCATACGAATGAACCGGCATCCGGACCTTTGTCGCGCATGAGCAGGCGTTACTCGCCGACGGGCACGCCGATGAACGGAGCTTCATCTTCCTGAGCCAAACGACCGCTTTCTAGGGCGGATTCAACCGGTCGATGCAATAGCTTGATGGAATCTCTCAGCTGGTGTCTCGTAATCGAGCGTCTTTCTTGGACGCTCGTTCAGCCTCCTCGCCACGGCATTGAGTTTTGCTTGCGAATAAGTCGACAGATCGATGCCTTTTGGGAAGTACTGTCTCAGCAGCCCGTTCGCATTCTCGTTGGAGCCGCGTTGCCACGGATGCTTGGGTCACAGAAATACACGGCAATGTCAGTGGCGATGGTGAAGCGTTTGTGCCCCGCCATCTCGGTGCCGCGATCCCAGGTAAGCGATTTGTAGAGCTCTTGCGGGAGCTTGCCGGCGTGTTTGAT
>NZ_FCOF02000053.1 GCF_001544755.2 Caballeronia catudaia
TGATTCCTCCAAGTCGCTGGTTCTCTAATAGTACTCCTTATCGCCACTATAAGTAGGGTTATGCAGAGGTTCCTTAACCCGGTTGATCACTCCCTTGATCCCCTCACCCCATTGATGCAACGTGTCGACGCGCGACGCCGGGTCTTGGTTTGCCGCAGGTGAATGCCGAACGCGCCGGAAACAAGCGCGCCCGGTGGCCTCTTTTTCGAAGGTCGAATAATTCGTCTCAGGACGTGAAGACGGCAGAGGGACACACAAGTGGGGTAGTCAGATGCCCGATTTGGCCTCTCTCACGAACTGGCAAAGCCAATCATTGCTTTGACTTCGAGGTACTCCTCGAGACCGAAAACGCCCATTTCACGACCATTTCCCGACTGCTTGTACCCGCCCATCGGAGCTACATTGTTGGACGGTGCGCCGTTCAAGAATATGCGTCCAGCCTGCATGCGTTCGCCCACCTTTCGCGCCGCCTGAAGATCTCCGGCAAAGATATAACCACCAAGGCCATAGCACGTTCCGTTTGCGATCTGAATCGCTTCATCAATGTCGCGATAGGTGATTACAGACAGGACGGGCCCAAAGATTTCCTCTTGAGCGATTGTCATGTCGGGCGTGACGTCAGCAAATACTGTCGGACGAATGAAGTAACCTCGATCGAGCCTTTCAGGCCTCCCGGGTCCGCCGAAAATCAACCTCGCCCCTTCTTGTACTCCCTTTTCGATATAGCTTTGGATGCGATCGAATTGAGCTCGGTTGACAACCGGCCCCATCGTGGTGTTGGCGTCCTGTGGATTTCCGACCCGCACTTTCTCGGCTTCACGGCGAACGAAGTTGAGAAAAGTTTCAAGTTGACCATCTCTAACGAGAATACGGGTCGGAGAATGACACGATTGTCCCGTATTGGAAAATCCTCTCGTCACGTTAAAGCGCGCGGCGGCCTCCAGGTCGGCGTCTGGAAGAATGATATTCGCGGACTTTCCGCCGAGTTCCTGGCACACCCGCTTGACCGTATCGGCTGCAGCCTGGGCTACGAGCACGCCTGCTCGAGTGGACCCAGTGAACGAAACCATGTCGATCCCGCGGTGTCTCGATATGGCCTCTCCGACCGTCGGACCATCACCATTGACAAGGTTAAAAACTCCGGGTGGTACGCCCGCAGCATCAAAGACCTCGGCCAATACCAATGCACTGACCGGCGTGTATTCACTCGGCTTTACCACCACAGTACAGCCTGCGGCCAGAGCGGATCCAAGCTTGGTGCAAAGCAATTGCAGGGGCCAGTTCCATGCCGAGATCAGTCCGCAGACACCGATCGGTTCTCTCCGAACGATGTTGTCGGCCATCATCTGTTCAAACGAATAGTCGCCGAGTGTGATAATAGCCTGCCGAAAGGCTTGCAATGCGGTACCCGTTTGTGCGGTTAGAGCAGCAGGTGCGCCCATCTCCTGCGTGACTGCTGACATAAGGTCATCCTGCCGACGTATGAACTCCTCAACGACGTTCTGTAGCAGTTCGATCCGCTGTTCCTTTTGCGTCTGGCTAAAGGACTCAAACGCCTTGCGCGCCGCCGCGACTGCACGATCAACGTCCTCCCGAGCACCGAGAGCTACGCGTCCGTATGGAAGCTCGGTTGCCGGGTCAATTAGCTCAAAGCTCTCCTTGCCAACCGGTTCGCACCAACGTCCGTCAATATAAAACTTATCAAATTGTTTCATTTTTCTCTTCGCTATACGTGAGTGGAATCTCAAATAGGGCGGCTAGTGCATCGACGTTTACATCTGCACCAAGCACGTTCTGCGCTGTCTCGACACGGGCGCGAACTGTATTTGCCAGCGACATCGGAACGCAGAAGGCGGACGCCATCTGCGAAACCAGTACCAGGTCTTTGACATACCATGCTAGCTTGACGTCGGCCGTGGGTTTGCCTGTTCGAACTGCGGCAATGACACGGCGGAAGCCCGCAGTCCAGCCCGAACTTCGTTCGATGACGTTATCCAGTAGATCTAAACGCAGGCCAATTTTTAATGCCAATGCAAGCGATTCATAAACAATGATTCGATTGCTCGCGCCTAGGGCGTTCTTAACCAGCTTGGCAGCTTGCCCACTACCGCTCGCGCCAAAGTATGAAACTTTCCCACCCATCCTCTGCAATAGCGGCTCTACGACCGCATACGCCGCGGCGTCCCCTCCGCACAGAGTGACCAACGTACCTTCGGCTGCTCCTCTTGGACCGCCTGTTACAGGCGCGTCAATTAGCTCAACGCCCCGCTCCCGCAGCTTCTCAGCCATCATCCGCGTATCGAACGGACTTCCTGTCGTTTGGTCAACGACAATCTTTCCCGCCCTTAATTCGTCAACTATTCCTCGCTCACCAAAAAGGATATTCTGAACGTCCTCCGAAGTCGGCACGCAAAGCATGATGACGTCACACTTTCGCGCGAGCGTAAGAATGTCGCTCGCAGCAAAAGCCCCCATCTCCACAAGTTGTCTGACACGCGCCTGACTCACATCAAAGACATAGAGCTCTCTTGCCGCGCTCAACGCTTGCCGCGCCAAAGCCGCTCCCATCGCTCCTAGGCCCACGTAGCCAATTATTGGCGCTTGCGCAGTGGAGGAAACGTCTCTATTGAAAAGTTCCGAGCGATGGCTGGGAACGACTTCAACCGGCTGTTTGTCGACCAAAATTCCCGCCATGGATCCAATGACGGTGTGCATGTCGTTCAGGTCTGCGCCGGCCCCGACTATATTTGCACCCATTGTAAGCAACGAACGTGTGTGCGTCGTCAGAGGCATGGGAACACCCAGTGCCGTGCCGAGGTCGATCATCCGGTTCAAATCGCCAATCGCGGAGGTCAAAGATTGCTCGTTCGTGCGACCATCCTTACACAAGTCGGGAAGCAGTTTTTCGGAGATTCGACTTCGTCCGCTGCTCAGGTTTATCGCCTCAACTATGTCCGCCAACGCGAGTCCCGCTCGGAACCCCATCGCCACCGATTCCAAGTTCAAAAGCCGACCCGTGAGGTACATCGTCTGGTTCATCAACGCCACCGCGTGCGCATGTACCAATCGCGGTCCGCAGTATACGACCGAGTCAATTGCTTGAAGAATAGGTAATGCCTTTGCATAGGCATCTTGGTGACCCGAAACGAGTACCGTACTCACTTCTGATCCAAGGTCGCGAATGGTGGTCGCCGATAGAAAAAGTACATCGTGCCGCTTAAGTCGAAGTTCGGCTTCCTCACTCCACCAATTCGCCTCACCGTCCAGGTCGACAAGTACTGTCCCTGGCGAAAGCCGGCTAAGGCATTCTTCCCTATCGAACTTCGCAGGCTCTGCGTTATCTGCTTCGCCGAGGCGTAAGAACACGATGTTGCAAACGAGGGCTTGTTCAATAGCCACAAGCGCTCGGCGGTGACCACCCGCTCCCGGTGCCGTCCCGGCCTCACTCGGATTACATCTCGTCAACTCGGGAAGGCACTCCAAGCGGTTAGCCCAATCGCCGCTCGGTCCAATGTATGCTACTGAAATCATCGTCTACTCCTGACTTACGCCTTGGCAGATTCGAAATCTATTGCTTGGGAATGCCCGTATCCTTGATGACTTGACTAGTGGTTTCCAGATCCTTTCTCAAGAAGGCCTCAGATTCTGTGGGCGATGCGTAGAAAGGCTCAGTTCCCTCGGACTGAAGTCTGGACTTGATTTTCGGATCGTTCAATGTCTTCGCTAACGCGTCGGACAGCTTCTTTACTCTGTCGGAAGGAGTGCCCGCCGGTGCGAAGAGCCCGAGCCAGTAGTAGTAACTGAAGCCAGGAACTCCCTGTTGCGCTGCCGTCGGGAGATTCGGAAGCACGCTGACCGGCGCGTCGGACGTGACTGCCAAGGCACGCAGCAGTCCGCCGTTCAAACCGGGTTGACTGCTGCCGTACGCATCAATCAAAAAACTCACCCGACCTGCAATTACGTCAGGCATCGCTGCACCATTCCCCTTATAGGGAACGTGTTGCATCTGTACGCCCGCCTTCTTCAGCAGCATTGCGGCAGCGATGTGTGTCGTAGTGCCGACGCCGGCAGAGCCATAGCTGATAGAGCCTGGCTTTTCCTTCGCATCTTTAAGCAAGTCTGAGAGAGACTTGTAGGTTGACTTGCTGCTCGTCACGATCAGCGCCGGTGACCGAACCATCGTCCCTACATCGATGAAATCTTTCAGTGCGTCGTAGCCGGGTTCTTTATTGAGGGACTGCTGGATTGCGAGCGTGCTACCTGTCGACATCAAGGTATATCCATCTGCCGGTTGCTCCTTGGTGTAACGGATTCCCACCAAGCCCCCAGCCCCAGTACGATTATCAACGATAATCGATTGCCCGAGGATTTCTCCGAGCCGCTGACAAATCACACGAGTCGTCACGTCTCCCCAGCCGCCGGCAGCGACTGGCACAATAACGCGGATCGAGCGTGTCGGGAAGTCATCGGCGGCCCAAGCGCCGAGGGGTGCGGCTACAGTAGCCGAAAGGATTATTCCAGAGATAAGTCTCGTCAACCTAGTCATTAACTGTCTCCTAATGTTGTTTTGTGTCTCGCTTACTGGACATCTTCCGGCTGCATCTCTTCCCGAACGCTCGCTCGATTCGATGCAGGCCACGACCAACGGATCTTAGAATCTTCTTACTCGTTTTTTAGCGTGTTGACCAAAACCTTAATGTCATCAAGTGCGGTCAGCCCTCGTATCAGTTGAAAGCTTCTGTCAATCGCGTCCACATCGGCACCTCCGTATGGCATGAGCGCCCTATATTTAGACTCGACCTCATCCCATTCGATGCCGCGCACGGCAGCGCCCTTCGGAAAGCGGACCGACCGCTCAATAACACGTCCGTCATTGGTCTCAATCTTGACGATAGCGCCGCTTTTGTACAGGTTCTTATCCGGGACGTCGTAGTCGACCCGCGTAATGCGATCGAACAGAGATCTAATGCGGGGGTCGGAAATCTTTTCGGGGAATGCATGCGGCCAACTGTAGTCCTGGTCCGCTGCGCCGGCCGCAGCAAAGTAGAAGGGACTATGTGCGATGCCAATTAGATCGGTTGGATTCTTTGGTCCGGGAAACGGGTAGTCGGGTAACGTGAACGAGATGTGGTGGATGTCAGTCACATCCAACTCTCCTTCTCTTGCGGCGAGGGCCGCCGCTTCTGCCACCGCATGAAACGGAGAGCCGCCCGGGACCATCTTGATTCCGAGTTCGGTCAAAATGCTCCACTTACTTCCCAACTGGTCGATCACGGCGTTGGCATCGTGTCCCCCACCTAGAGTCTCAAAGAAGCCACGCTTCATTTCGAATGTTCCGAGCTCTGCCTCGTATCCCAGCCCGGCCGCCTGAGCGCTGTAGACGCCCATCATTGCCGCATTGCCAGCGTGGTATTCACGAGCAAGACTTGTCGCTGCCGCTGCGTGCAGGCCGCCCATGGAAGTGGCGGCCAACGATAACGCATGCGCCGCAGCGTCTCGACTGAGGTTGAGCAAACGCGCGGCCGCTGCCGCCGCCGCAAAAGTCGCAACAACGCACCCATGGAACCCCTTGCGCTGCAACCCGCCAATCATCGCGGTGTTGATGTTGCCCGCGATCTCATACCCAACAACGATCGCCTCAACGATTTCGGCGCCCGATGCTCCGCGCGCTTCTCCCACTGCCATCGCCGCTGCGCATGCTTGGGTGCCACTATGCACGATGTTACGAAGGTCGCTATCGTCAGACGCTGCGGCGTCGCTCATTAGCGCGTTCAACCTAGCACTTGCCACCACTGGCAAATGCTCCCACTTGCCGAACCACGCCGAACTCTCAGACGCTCCTCCTCTGCTCAGCTCAAGCGACCTGATGAGCTTGCTCGAATCGAGAGTTGATCCCAACGCCGCGCTGGCGAGCGTACTTGCCAGAAGCATCTTCCCGTAGTCGACCGCATCTTGCGGCATGTGCTCAATATTCGATTCCGTTATGAAGCTGGCGTAACGGAGAGAGAGATATTCACTCATTGATGGTTAGCGTTCCCACATCTCTGCGATTTAGCTGGAGGGTATCGGTGCCGTGCAATCTCGGCAGATCAGAATCGACTGTACGTCGAAGGTACCGCAGTGTCAACGAAAAAGGAACGCGTTTCAGTCAATGAAACTCACGAGTTCGGTGATACCGTTGATTACGGAAAACCGATCGAGGCTCAGATATGGTGTGAAAACGCTGTCGCCGGCCCTGAAGATGACCGCGTTTTACAATGTTTTTGGTGAGCGCGCACTCTCGAACCGCCGAGCGCTGATCGAGGAGCGAGGCTGGACCGGACTCGCATTTCTACTTGAGCGGTTGAACGACTGCTTGTGTTCGGCCACGCCTCCTGTGTCACAGCGGTCCTAGTCTTGCCGCCTCGGTCAACATTCCTGGGCGCACGCAGCGCTCGATGCTCTAAACGAAGGCGCCTATCGACAACTCCGAGCGGCCAAAGTCGGGCCAGTACGTTGGTGCGAACGACATATCCAGCTAGACATCCCTGCTCGCCGCTGAGCTGCGGGTAAAAGAAATTCGCTTGCGGAAACCTTTGGTAGGTTTCCTCAAGCGACCCCTGATGAGCGCACCGCTTGAACTTACGCGGCGGTGAAGCTCAAGGCATAACACGTTCCACATAACATCCGAAGCTTCCAACTAACAGGTATTGCACCTCACCGGAGGTTCTGAACCCCTACTGCAGCCGATAGATCCGAGCGGCATTGTCGCGATAAAGCGAGCGCTTCTCAGATTCGGAGTAGTGTCGCGTTACGCGCTTAAAGGCATTCCAAAGCACACCGTATCCGCAGGTTTGCTTATCGACCGGAAAGTTGCTCTCGAACATGCAACGTTCAGAGCCGAAGAATTCGATACATGTCTCAATGTACGGTCTCCAAGATGCGGCTAGTGCTTCGGATGTCGGGGGTTCCGAATACAAATGATAGTTCCAGCCGCAGTAGAGCATCCCGAGCCCACCGATCTTGACCGTCAAGTTAGGAAACTGCGAAAGCTGCTGAATGTATGTTCGCCACGTTGAAAAGACTTCGCGGCGATTCACATGCGGCGGGATCCCAAGAATGCCACCCGCGTGGTCAAGGACGACATTCGTATCCGGAAACTCCCGAAGAAGGCTTATCAGATCCGGTAATTGCGGATAGAAAATCCACGCATCGAATGATAGGTTCAGTGGCGCGAGCCTCGCGAATCCTTCTCGGAAGTTGGAATCCAGAAGCACGTGAGGACGGGCGAACGCACGCCCAAATCCCGCCTGCCCCGAATCAAACGTCGCACCGTGCCGGATCCCGCGCAAGCGGCCGCGACCCGCCTCAAGCATCGTATCAAGTACAGCTTGCACATCGCTGCCGAGCAGAAGATCTGCGTGCCCGACGATGCCGGCGCACAACTTGGGGCCTTCCGGTCGCTCGGTCGCGCATGCATCGGCAAAAGCACTAGCGAACTCGACTTCGCCAACCGAGCGCATCGACTCTGGACCGGTCTCACGGTAGTTCGCTTTAAACTGCATGTACACGGTCGCCTCGATCCGATGGCCCGTTCCTATGTCAGCTAGCAGTTCGTCCGCGAGGTAGCGCCCGCGCTCGTCATTCCAAATATGGTGATGCGGGTCGATGATAGGAAGCTCAGGCTCCAAGGCTTCTTCGACGCGTCGCTTCGTCCAGGAATCCAGCGCTTCGAGATCTCGATGGTTGTTGCCCCGAAAATCCACCACTGTCGCTGGGATGGTGTCAGTCTCGTTCTGCGTCGTCACTCCGGAACCTCTCTTCGTTCAATGCTGTTGCTGGCTGTCGACTGTCGGACCGGCAGAAGCTTCGCTTCGCCGCCCCCGGCACTTCGACGACTAGAGATACTCGCTGGCAAAAACGTTTCTACACGGCGTGCTGTGCGCGATCGACGGTTTCGACCTTGACTTTCGCCCAGGACTCGTACTGCTTTGCGATAGAACTCACGTCTTCAGGGGAATGTCCGCCACTGCACACGAGGCCATAGACTCCCAAGACCTTGTCGAAAATCCACGTCGTAACACCCAGTTGACGCGCCGCATCCGTTGCCATAGTCAGGTGGCGCCTAGCCTGTGCGAGGGTCAACCCATAGTCAAAGCGGCGAGTCGCTACCTGCTCTGGGAGGATCCGAGCGCTCGCGGCGTTTCTTCCGGTCTCGATGCCCATAATCGTCCTCATCTGCAACGGAGTCAGTCCAGCCTTGGCCCCTGCGACGAATGCCTCGGACGTGACGACAAGAAGTGTCGCAAACAACGATGCGTGAATCATGTGCATCAACTGGGCGTCCCCTGGCCGCTCCGAGATCACAAACACTCGACGACTCAACGCGGCCAGCAGTGGCACTACTGCGTCGATGGCAGCGGCCGCGCCGCCGACGATGATTACCCCTTGGCCGGATCGACGTTCGTGAGACGGTCCAGTGTGCAAGCCGTCAACGCATTTGAGGCCGAGCTCTCGTGTCTGCTGGTGAAAACGAGTGGATTCGGCTATGGGCATCGTTCGAGTGTTGATGACAACGCCGCCTTCGCCGGCTGCTTGGCGAATGCGCTTCACAAGAAGGGACTGTTCGTCACTTTCCTTTACGCCGATCAAGACGCACGTCCCGAAGGATCGAGCTGGCACGGTCGTAGGTTGCGCCGCGCCTGCCTCACCGTGCGGTATCTCGACTTTAAATCCCTGCTCACGCAATCGGAGAGAAATAGGCTCAGCCTCGGATTCGTCACATATAAGAATGTGGGGAACGAAGGTTGCGCCCACCGAAACCGCCCGCTCGCAAGAGATGGCCTCTCCGCGGCTCGCCACCTCGACCCCAGACCACGGCTCAAGATAGGTAATAAGCGAAGTTCCGTCGCGGTCCGCTCCCCCCTGCATTGCTGCATACTTCCACACTTGCTGCACAGTTTGTGCAACCCACATCGGAACCCCGCGGTTTTGGGCCTCTTCGACCGTCAGTGAGATGTCCTTGGCCGTAATGGCCATGCGAGCTCCGAAATCGAACTTGCGCGGAAGCACCGACCGTGCGAACTTATTTCGGGTCGCGCTACTGCTTGCGTCGCCTGAATTTATGATTTCAAGCATCCGTTGAGGGTTTAGTCCGCCCTTGACGCCCAGAATGAACGCTTCGCAGGCGGACGCCATGCCGGTGGCCGACAGCGAGTTATTGAGAAGTTTGAGCGTCTGAGCCTTTCCGGTCTCCTCACCTAGATACAGCACCTCCAGGCTTGCCAGGTCTCGCATGATGGGAGCAACACGTTCGAACGCGCGCTCGGGCCCAGAACACATGATTCCGAGTTTGCCATTCCCCGCCGTTGTCACGTTGCCTGTGATAGGAGAGTCAAGCAGGTCGATTTCGAAGGACTTGAGATCCGCTGCGAGGTCTTGAGCGAATCGTGCCCCGGTCGTCGAGAAATCAACCAGGATACGCGCGGCGCCGCCTTTCGAAACACCTTCTTCTCCAAAAACGACTTCCTTGATGGCCGGCAGTGATGGCAAGCAAGTCAACACGATTGCGGCGCGATCAGCAATCGCTTTGGCTGACGTCATCGATTGCGCACCTCGCTCGACAGCCGAAGCGACGGCCGATGCGTTGGTGTCGTACACAAGCAACGAGTATCCGAGCGTCGCAAGATGACGCGCCATTGGGGCGCCCATCGCCCCAAGGCCGATAAATCCGATCGGCTCAGAGATAACGTGGTTTGCAGGAGCGGTCGGTTCAGTCATTGTTAAACTCGAGAGGACAAGATTCAATTATCTCTTGGGCAGCGCCAAGCCTATCTGCTACACGGACTCATCACGCCGTTCCCTCAGCTTGGAAGCCGGAACCCCCAACACAATGATGAAGCCACCGGCAAGTGCGATTGCTGCAATGGTGTATAGCCCAATGGCGATGCTATGAGTATTGGTCATCAGCCAGCCCAGCCAGGTCGGTGTCAGCAGTGAACCTGCCTGGCCCAAGCTGCTCATCAACGCGATGCCAGCCGCAACAGATGCTGCCGGGAAATACGCCGGGGGAATCGTCCAGAACATTGTGCTACCCGCGTAATATGCGATTGCCAGCAGCGAAAGGCAGCCGATTGTCAAGACCGGGCTGTGGACCACACTCGGAAGCAGGACGAGCCCCACTGCCCCAATGGAAATCGAGAACAGGTAGTGCCAGCGGCGCTCGACGCGGTGGTCGGAGTGTCGGGCAATGACAATCATCCCAATCGCACCGATAACGGACGGAATCGCAGAAAGTAGAGATAGGTGCAGGATGTTGGTGACACCTGCTCGATGAATGATAGTGGGCGTCCAATAATTCATAACGATGCCCAGCATTGGCGTAACCAACGATGCGAGCACGACCACATAGACGCGTGGGTCGCGAAGAACCGCGACCAGTCCGGAATGAACAGGCTTGCCTTTGAATGCGCGATCCGCTTGGATGTTATCCAAGATAATCTTGCGCTCCGCGTCCGTCAGCCATTTTGCGTGATCGGGCTTATCATCGAGATAAAAGTACGCGAAGACTCCGAGCAGAACTGCGGGTATCCCTTCAAGCAAGAACAGCCATTGCCAGTTACGAAGTCCGCCAACGTCGACGAACGTGTTAAGGATCCAACCGGCCAAGGGTCCTCCAATCATTCCTGATACCGCAATCGCGAGCAAGAAGCGCGACGTTATGCGTGCGCGACGCGCGGACGGGAACCAGTAGGTGAGATAGAGCAATAGACCAGGATAGAAGCCGGCTTCGGCAGCTCCAAGCGCAATTCGGGCGATGTAGAACTGCGTGCTCGTTTGTATGAACATCATCAAGCAAGTGATGCAGCCCCACAGGAACATAATTCGCGCCATGGTGAGTCGTGCGCCCGTTCGCTCCAACATCAGGTTGCTCGGAACTTCAAACAGGACGTAGCCGATCGAAAATAACCCTACCCCCAATCCGTAGGCTGCGTCCGAGAGCGCGAGATCTCTCGACAGTGGAATCTTGGCGAAACCGAGATTCACACGGTCAATGTAGTTCACTACCCAACAAAGGAATAAGAACGGAACGAGCCTTAGAGTGACCTTCCGATATGCTGCCTTCACCTCCTTGTCAGTCGCCCATGCCTCGGCAGGCTGATCACCGCTCCAACCCTGTACAGGGGGCTGTACTGATTGCTCCATTGTCTGCTCCATCCCGCCAGTTATCGTGCGTACTGCTCTGTCTTCACGAGGGTGTTCTCATTTGACACGAAAGAAAAGGCCCGGCGCCCGACTGTCGACCGAGTTGAATAGCATTCAGTGGGCGAGCGCGCGGAGGCCTCCGGTCAACGCTCAATGTGGGAGATCGTCAAATGCCGCATGGGGGGTTGTCTCCTAGTTTTTGTAAATGTCAACTTCGTGCTCGCCGCGCCTGTAAAAAACAAGGGTTAACCCTTGTCTGATACACAGTTGGCGGCGCCACGAAATCTTGCATCAACTTTATCTCTGGGATGTACCTGCGTCAACACAAATGGAATTCGTTCCACTGTTCGGAACCTCAGCGCACTGACAGTGGCAGTTCCATTTCACCTCCTAGTTTCACTAGCTGGAATCGATGCTGATCAGCAGAATTAGTGCTACGATGCTTCGAACACCCCCGATACACTTCAGCCAGCGTTCGATCTCGGCCCACGAAGACGGGTCATGTAGAAAAGTTTGGCAAACGACTTAGGAGGCGACACAAGATGAAGATTGGTTACATCGGACTGGGAGCGCTAGGCGGTCAACTGGCACGTCGATTTTTATCGGCGCACGAGCTCTGCGTGTGGGATTTGAATGCGAATGCTGCAACGGCATTCGCCGAGGCGGGCGCGAAGGTCGCTCCGTCGGCGGGCGCGCTCGCCTCTGAGAGCGACGTGATCCTACTTTGCCTTCCACGAAGCTCCGATGTAAGAGAACTGATTTTTGGGCCTGGCGGTCTAGCCGAAGGACTTTCGGCCGGAAAAATTGTTATCGATCAGACCAGTGGTATTCCGGAGGAGACTCGAGAGATTGCTGAGCTCCTTGCTCGCCAGGGCGTTAACATGATCGACGCCGCTGTATCTGCCACTCCATCCATTGTTGCCAGCGGTGGCGCAACGCTCATGGTTTCGGGTCCAGCCGATGTAGTTGAGAAGTCACTTCCAGCACTTCGAACGATCACTGAAACAATCTTCCGCTGCGGCACTCGCGTTGGCGACGGACAAGCCATGAAGATGGTCAACAATGCGATGAATGCGGCCTGTCGCCTTGGTACTCTGGAGATCGCCGCTCTGGGAGTGAAGGCTGGTCTTACCCTCGAATATCTGAGCGAGTTCTTGAACCGGGAGCCCGCTCGCAATCAAACGACATTGAAGATGCTTCCGGCTCTGGTCGAAGGAAAGGAGTCGACCAACTTTGCCCTCTCGCTGATGCTGAAGGATGTCAATCAGGCGGTGGCACTTGGCATGACCCGCTCAGTGCCGATGCCCATCATGAACATTACCCGCGGACTGCTGCAGATTGGTTTGAACACCATTGGCGATCGCGCTCGTTTGGAAGACATGGTTGGTCTCGTCGAGTCCATGGCAGCGACCAAGCTGGCCCAGTGTAAGGAGACGACGAAGCCGGACGTTGCAGGTTCGACGGACGTCCCGCCAGCAATTGAAGATGTTCTCATCAACAGTCTTGAATGTCTCGGGCGAGCGGTGACCTACGAATGCGTATCCGCCGGGCTGAAGTATGGGCTCAAGCTCGATGACATAGCGCTGGTTGTGAATAAGGGCTCAGGTTGGAGCGACGCTTCGCGAACGCTTCTTCCGGCGCTTGCGTCTGGCAAGTCGGAATCTGGGACTGCCATAGATTCTTACCTCGGCCATCTCAAGGCCTGTTCTTCGCTGGCTAGCAGAGTGGGCGCGCCCGCGCTGATACCGAACTTGGTCCTCGTGATCTTCGAACAGGCAAAAAATCAGCTTGGAGGCTCCTCCGGCGTGGAGCAACTCGCTCGGATGTATGAGGAGACGGCCGGTGTCAAGATGCGGCGACAAGAGTGACGCATTGGTGAACGAAGGTTAGGGATAGCGATCTTGAGCATCGGCCTTTTCTGATAATTCCGAACTGACCGGTGCCTGGATCGAAAAATATTTGCCTCTCGAGAGTCGACTCCAATGCCAAAGCTTCTGGTCAACCTTGCGCACGTCTTTTGCATTTCGCTAATTTCGACGAGCCAAGTGCACGCTGAAGATTCATTTCCTTCACACCCTGTCCGGATCATTGTGAACACCGGTCCGGGCGGACTGCTCGATGTAACGACACGTCTTATTGCCCAGCAAATGAGTCTCAGCCTTAAACAGTCCGTCATCGTCGAGAATCGGGCCGGCGGCGACGGTCTGGTAGGCATCAACGTCGTCAAGGAGGTTCGGCCCGACGGATACACCCTGTTAGCATCCGCCGGTACTATGGTTTATCAGCAATCGGTGCGACAAGATCCGGGCTACAACCTCTTGAGCGACTTCACCGGAATCGGGTTCATGGGCAGATCGCCCCTACTTCTCGAAGTCTCCACCGGCGAACCAGAGAAAACCCTCTCAGATTTCATAAGTCGCGCAAAAGCGAATCCTGGGAAGCTTTCGTACGCATCGGCTGGCATTGGAACCGGAACGCATCTAGGGGCTGCACTCTATCTTCAGAAGGCAGGGCTGCAGCTTCTACACATCCCTTACAAGGGGAACGGGCCTGCCATGCCTGACGTTATGAGCGGCCGCGTGAATATGATCTTCGAAGCTTACGGAAGCAGTAAGGGCTATTTGGACGGCGGTAAGCTCCGGGCCCTCGGAGTTACATCAAATTCAAGGCTCACGGCGTTACCGAATGTTCCCACTCTGGCCGAGCAAGGGGCTCCCGGATATAGTTTCTACACTTGGATGGGCCTTGTTGCACCCGCCGGAACGCCGAAAGACGCGGTTGAACGTCTTTCTCAAGCACTGCGTGACTCGATAAATAATAATTCTCTTCGAGAGCGATTGGCTAGTCCAGGCATTGAGACGTCTCCCATGACGCCCCCGGAGTTCAATAAGTATCTTAGGAATGAAGTGTCAGAAGTGAACCGAGTCGTTACCAACCTCGGAATACAAAAACAATAACGCGGAACATTCTGAGGTCGCGGAACGCGCCCTGTCCCGTGCCTTTAGGGATCGCGAGAACCGCGGAGACCTGCGCCGAGCTGCCCGCTATGCTCGGCGCAGGTGGTCTTAAGACGATCCTCAAGACAAGGAAGCATGCGGAGATCTTGCGTTTTTGCGGCTGAATCAATGCTCGATCTCAAATGACGAAGTATCGGCGCAAGCTCCCACGTCCATCAAACCTCCACCATTTCGAAATCACTCTTTCCCACCGAGCATTCAGGGCACAGCCAGTCGGCGGGCACATCTTCCCAACGCGTGCCAGCAGGGATGCCGTCCTCGGGAATGCCCTCGGCCTCGTCGTAAATGAAACCGCAAAGGACACACTGCCACACCTTAAAGTCCGACTGAACCGGCGCATCCGCCGAGGCATCGTCGAGTTCGTTCAATTTCGCGTTCATACTTTCCTCAACAACCGGCGCCACTGGCCGGTATAAAACGCAGTCGCTAGACGAAATCGAGCCCTGCAACTCAGAGTCGATTAAAAGTCTGCACTTGCAGGTCGTCGCCAACGAGACAACGAGCCCGAGAAGGCTTTCACCGAAACCGTGTTGAAGCCGGCCGCCCCGAGCACATCAAGCACCACTCCTCTGTCTCCTCCCCATTTAACGTTACCCCGCCCCACACCACCAATGGTATCATTGGTTTTACTGAACAGCACCGGTTTCATTCATCGAAACTTAACTACGGTGCCAGTGGTTCATGACCAGGCCCCCCGGGCACCAGGCGCGTGCTGGGAGTCGCGACTTCACCTGTTGAAGAGGAGTTGAGCGTATGACTGTTAAAGGCAAGGCTTACATTGTTGGAGCCTATGAGCATCCATTACGTAAAGCACCCAATCACTCTGTGGCGCAATTGCATGCCGAGGTTGCAAAAGGTGCGATAGAAGATGCCGGATTGACCAAAGATGATATCGACGGCTTCTTTTGCGCCGGCGACGCGCCAGGAGCCAACGCGTGGTCTCTGGCGAATTATCTAAACCTCAATCAACTGAAGCATATCGATTCGACGGACATGGGAGGGTGCTCCTACTTGATCCACGTTGCTCATGCCGCGGAGGCGATTGCCGCCGGGAAATGCAACGTCGCGCTCATCACGCTCGCGGGCCGGCCAAATTCCGAGGGAATCTCAGGAACGCAGGTACGCGTTCGCGGCGTGAACCTGCCTGACGCGCCCTACGAGCTCCCGTATAGCCCCGTGACGTTGAACCTATATGCAATGGCTGCGATGCGTCATATGCATGAGTACGACACGACTAGCGAGCAACTCGCGTGGGTCAAAGTTTCGGCTTCACACCACGCGCAATACAACCCTCAAGCAATGTTGCAGTCCGTCGTAACGGTCGACGAGGTCTTGGCGTCCCCGATGATTTCCGATCCTCTGCATCGTCTCGACTCCTGCGTTGTGAGTGACGGTGGCGGGGCGATTATCGTCGCGCGCCCCGAAATCGCCAAAAGCCTGAACCGTCCGAAGATTAAGCTTCTAGGTTGCGGTGAATCAACGAAACACCAGATGGGGGGGAAGATTGACCTGACGTACACAGGTGCAGCATGGACCGGTCCGCGTGCGTTTGACGAAGCAGGCGTGTCGCCATCTAACATCCAGTACGCGTCAATCTACGACAGCTTCACCATTACTGTAATTCTCCAACTCGAAGACCTCGGCTTCTGCAAGAAGGGGGAAGGCGGCAAATTCGTCGCCGACGGCAACTTGATTTCCGGTTCGGGGAAGCTCCCTTTCAACACCGATGGCGGTGGTCTATGTAACAACCACCCGTCGAACAGGGGTGGTATGACAAAAATTATCGAGGCAGTGCGGCAACTGCGTGGCGAAGCTCACGCTAAGGTGCAGGTTCCTGATTGCTCGCTGGCGCTTGCTACCAGCATCGGGGGCGCTATCGGTCATCGCCATGGAGCAGCCACCATTATCTTGGAACGGGAGTGAGAAGAGATGACTTCACAGAATCCTGAAAGAAAGATTGGCGACCCCGCGATGAATCCGGGCGACGAGCCATATTTCGCGGCCGCAAAGGAAGGCCGCCTATTGATTAAACGCTGCAACTCTTGCGGGCAGCCGCATCACTATCCCCGCCAACTGTGCCCATTCTGCTGGAGTTCAGATGTAGTCTGGAGCGATGCAAGCGGCGATGGAGAAATCTACACCCACAGCGTGACTCGACGGGGAGCAGGTGCACCCTATTGCATTGCGTACGTGGCGCTTGATGAGGGGCCCGTGGTGATGACAAACATCGTCGACGTCGACTTAGACACGGTGACGATCGGCCAGCGCGTAAAGGCCGTCTTCAAAACATCAGAGAATGGCACGTCAATCCCGATGTTCACACCGTCTTCGTAAGAATGCTTCTGCGCACGCAGCCGTTACGGTCCCCTGCTTAGACCGACGGCTGACAAACAACCGAGCGATCCACACTCTTGGAGGAGACATGACAGGGAAGGTGTTCTTGTATAGCGCCGTCGACAACGTCCTGACCCAATACCAGGTCGACGTTGCTTCGGGCGTTCTCGAGAGAAGGTGCAGCATTCATGTTCCTGCGAAAATTCAGTATGCGTGGCCACATCCGTCGCGAGAGTACCTATACGTAACGACCAGCAACGGTGGCCCGAGGGTCAAGTCGGACTACAACCACGTCAGTGCGTTCGCCATCGGGCCAGACGGAGCCCTGACGCAGCACGGCAATCCGCAGCCACTCGACCGGCGCGCGGTCCACATGTGCGTCGACCCGACCGGACAGTTCATCTTGAACGCGCACAATCATCCGATGAGCGGCATAACCGTTCATAGCATCAACTCGGACGGGACTATTGGCGAAGCAGTTAAGCAACCGCACCCTCTCGACTATGGAATCTATCCTCACCAAGTGATGGCATTTCCATCTGGAGATGCGGCACTCATTGTCGACCGAGGGAACAAACCACAGGGCGACAAGCCCGAGGATCCCGGCGCTCTTCGCTCGTTCAAAATGCGTAATGGTGTTCTTGATGTCGAAGACGTCGTTGCGCCGCGGGGGGGGTATGGGTTCGGGCCACGGCATGTTGACTTCCATCCATCCAAGCCATGGCTTTACGCTTCCGACGAGCGTATGAACCGTCTATATATGTTCCGCATCATTGACGGTCGTATCGAACAAGAACCAGCTTACACACAAAAGACGCTCGCAGACTCCAAAAGCGTCGCTGCGCGGCAAATTGCCGGCCCGATTCACGTTCACCCGTCCGGTCGATACGTTTATGTCGCCAATCGAGCCGACCACGCAATCGAAAAAGATGGCCAAAAGGTCTTCGCGGGCGGAGAAAACAACATTGCGGTGTATGCGCTTGATCAAGAGACCGGCGAACCGCAACTCATGCAACATGCCGATACGCATTCCTTTCACGTCCGGACCTTCGCTTGTGACCCAAGCGGCTCGTTGCTCGTTACAGCGAGCATCAAAGCTCTGTCCGTCGAGGATGGTACAGGACTTAAAGAGGTCCCTGCAGCCCTGAGCGTTTTCCGGATAGGTGAAGATGGAAGACTCGACTTCGTGCAGAAGTACGATGTCGAGACTTCCGGGAATGAACTTCAATATTGGATGGGAATTGTCTCAGTGACGTGAGGCTTGGGCCTTATTCGCCACAAGGCGAATAAGGCAACTCAGATTCGATTCAGAATTCGGCCGCCGTCGACAAGAAGCGAAACGCCAGTGACAAAATCGGCTTCGTCAGAAGCAAGATAGAGCGCGGCGTTTGCAACATCCCAAGCGCTACCCTGACGCCCGAGTGGTACTTTGGCGTCGCGGTCCGCCAACACCTGCTCGCGTGATTGGCTCCATTCACGAACCCGTGCCTCAACCGCCATTGGTGTCGCAATCAACCCTGGCAGCACGCAGTTGGCGCGAATTCCAAACGGCGCGTTTTGCAGCGCGAGTTGCTCGGTAAACGCGATGACCCCTGCTTTGGTGGCCTTGTACGCCACGTACGGGTATTTCCCAGGCCCGGCGGCGGATGACACGTTGACAATCGAGCCTGAGCGCTGCTCACGCATGATCGCGACGGCGTGTTTGCAGGCGAACACCGTCCCTCGCAGATTAATTCGGCATATGTTGTCGAACTTGTCTTCGGTGATGTCCATTAAATCAGCGTCACCGCCGCCCAAGCTGACCCCAACGTTATTGTGCAGTACGTCCAGCGAGCCCCACCGCTCTTTTGCGCCGTAGATGGCTTGGACAAGTTCATTCTCACGAGTCACGTCCGCGCCGAACGCGACGGCTTCAAAACCTTCGGCCCGGATCATCGCTGCTGTTTCCTCAGCAGACTCGATTGACCGGTCGACGGCCAGCACTCGCGCGCCTTCCCGCGCGAAGCGAACGGCTGCCGCCCTGCCGTTGCCGATCCCTTCCCCAGGCGCCTGTCCTGCCCCAATGACCACCGCGACTTTCCCTTCCAGTCGAGCCCTGCTCGTCCATCCTTGCCCGCGATCAGTTTTATCCATGTCTGTCCTCGCTATGTCTCGTGTATGCAGCTGGTTGCGCTGCCCTAAGCCTCCTTGATCCACGAGATAGACTCGTGGACCGGCAAGAAAATGCTATCATGAGTTCCTATAAACAGCACCGGTTTCATTGGATGGAACTAGAGTTTGCTTTCGCTTGAGAGCGCCCCCTTGAAACCTTAAGGGCGTGATCTCTCATATGGTGGGACAATTGTAGTGGAAGATGAGGATTTCTCGGACAGACTCGGCGTCGACCGGGAAAGAAGGTTTCAGCGGACGAACATCAAAGGAGGCGCAATGTCAGACACTTCAACCGTACTTATTGCTGGAGATTGTGGACCCACCCATGGGCCCACTGAGGGATACCCGATTGAAGGCTACACTGAGCTGGTCCAGCCGATTCTGGAGAAGGCGAACTTCCGGTTCGTCAACTGTATGCGGACCTATTCGACTCGAGGGGTCAAGTCTGACCATGCACCGCAGGTGTGTCAGCCCGTAGAAATGTCGAAGCTCTTCACCGGAGGGCTGTTCGATGCTGTAACAATGTCCAACAACCATAGCTTTGACGCTGGACCTGACGCTCTTGTGGATACGAGAGACCTGCTCGTGGAAAGCGGCGTCCAGGTTACGGGTGCAGGACGTAATCTCGCGGAGGCGCGCCAGCCCGCGATTGTCGAGCGCAACGGCCTGAAGGTCGGTTACCTGGGCTACACCTCGGTAGGAGCGGCAGGCAGCGACGCCGGGCCTCAGAAGCCCGGCGTGACAAATGTGCGGATCAAGACGACCTATGAAACGCGCGGGCCGCATCAACCTGTGCGCGTGCACACCGAACCTAATGCTGACGACCTAGGGCGACTCATTGAGGACGTCACCGCCTTACGCTCTCAGGCTGATGTAGTCATCCTGGCCTTCCACTCTGGTGTAATCCGCCTACCACGGGTGATCTCCGACTACCAAGTCACCGTGGCGCACGCGGCGATCGACGCAGGTGCCGATATGGTCGTGTGCCACGCACCCCATATTCCGAAGGCTATCGAGGTTTACAAGGGAAAGGTAATCTTCTACAGCTTGGGTGTTTTCGCCATGACGAAGTCCTTTGCTGCTCCTTCCTGGACCAATGAGCCGGCTTGGGCGCACGGTGCAGTCAGGAACCATACCGATCTAGACCCTACCTACCCCCTCATGCCTTACGGGAAGGACTGCACTCTTGGTCTGCTGGCAAAGGCAGAAGTTTCAAAGAACGGGATTGGTCGGGTTTCGTTTCTGCCGATGACCTTCGATGACCGCTATCGCCCGCAAGTGTTGCGGCGCGATGACAAACGTTTTGACGACCTCGTCGCGTACATGGAATGGGTCTCCGAAGATATGCCACACCGCTTCGAAATAGTCGGAGACGAAGTGGTCATCACCGACTAAGCGTGCAAACGCTGTTGAAAACGTACACCTGAGGCAGCTGATCATGGATTTGGGAATACGCGGTAAAACGGCATTGGTCACCGCGTCGAGCGGGGGAATGGGACGAAACATTGCGCACGCTCTAGCCGCAGAGGGCGTCAATCTGGCGCTTTTCGCGCGCTCTGCGGACAAGCTGGAAGCAATAGCGCAGGAAATTGAGGCAGAGCATGGAGTCCGTGCGCTGGCGGTCCCCGGCAGCATGCTGTCTCGCAGTGACGTTGATAACCTTGTGCACGCGCTGCAGACGGAATTTTCAGGCGTGGACATTGCCGTCCTCAACACTGGTCGGCCACCGAATCCTATCCGCGCAACGGTCGAAGAGATCGAAGAGGAGCGATGGACCGAGGCGTATCACAGCCAGCTGTGGGGGACGATCCAGGTAGTGAGTCAGCTTACGCCACAGATGATGACCCGAGGCTGGGGCCGAATCATCGCCGTCACCTCAGCTTCTGTGAAGGCCCCAATGCCTCATCACAGTCTCTCGACCGTGTTCAGGGCGGGTGTCACCGCCTATATGAAGCACTTGGCCAACGAGGTGGGAACGAAGGGGATCACGGTCAACTGTGTTGCTCCCGCGCTGATTGAAACCCCCCATCGTTCGGGTTCAGCGGCGTACACTCAAGAACAGGCCGAAGCCCGAAAGAAGCTTACGCCACTGGGACGCATGGGAACTCAGCAAGAACTCACAGGCGTAGTCACTTTTCTTGCGTCAATGCAGGCGGGTTTCATCACCGGTTCGACGGTGCCGGTGGATGGTGGGATGGTTAGCTCATTATTCTAGGTTTGAAACGACCACGTGGACGCTCAGGGCTCGTCGATAGGGACAGACAGTTCAGCCTGCCCCCCAAATTGCCGCGAAATGCTCGCTGCCGCGTCCACGACTAGCTTCACAAACTCTTTCTCATGCATCTGCATTCGAACCGTAGGCGCGCCAACGGACAGGCAGTAATGCACCTCTTCATTCACATCCGTGATCGGCGCAGAAATTGCCGAAATTCCCATCAATCGCTCCCCATGCGACACAGCGAACCCCACCTCGCGAATATGCTCCAACTCCGCTAAGAGTTCCGTTTTCGTTTGCTTGGACGCCTTACCTACGCTCGAAAGCAGTGGCGTGAGCTCAGCCTTTGGCATGTAGGCCATTAGGACCTTCGAGCCAGAACCGGCCTGCAGCGGAATCTGCTCGCCTGCTTGAACGACCGCCCTCAATGGCGCCATGACGGTTGATATCGATTCGATACAGATTCGGTTACGTCCGGACACGGTATGCAGCGAAACAGTCTCTTTGGTCTTCTCTGCAAGCTCAGTCATGAAGGGCCGCGCAATCTCACGGATACCGAGCGTACTTTTCACAAGGCCTGCGAGGCGCGTGAACCGGAACGAAAGACAGTACTGCTGGTCCTCCAGTCGCACAAGGTAGCCTGCCTGCTCCAAGCTCTGGACAATGCGAAACGTCGTCGACTTTGGCAGCTCAATGCGGTCAGAGATCTGCTGGAGCGATAGACTGCTTCGTTCCGCGCTGAAACTCTCGAAAACCGCCAAAATCCGTTCTACCGAGCGCATCATGGGCTGAAGTTCCGTTCGAATATTTCTGTGATGCAGTATGGTACAACACCGCAGGTACCCGCGCGATATGAGGCCACCTTCTCCGACGCATTCTTCAGCAAAATTCGGCCGCTATCTCGTGCGAGAGGCAATTGTGGTTCCCCGGCGAGCCTCTGTGAAGCGGACTCTTCAACGTCGCCGCTGACCGATACCTCCGCCTGCCACGCATCGATGTCGCGATGGAAAGCGGCCTGACAAAGGCTAGAGTGAGTAGTCACCACAATCGGCGATCTCTTTGAGCCTTTCTGACTCCCAGCTGCTCAGTGAACACAAGCCAACAACAAGGGTCGGCCGCTGGTTCCGCAACTCGCTTCCCTGGTATCTGAGCGCTGGCGCTGCGGGTTGTCGAGCGCCGTCGATTTGCACTCCACTCAAATGAGCTCAATGATCGCATCAGTCGCTCGTACGGTTGGACTTGCGACTTCGCTGTGATCGCTCACGCGATGGGCTCGTGACGTAACGCTGAATACCTCTTTACCTGTTCGATCGCGTTGCAATCGCGAACGCTCCGCAGCTCCACATTTATCGTCAACGAACTCACACAAAAAACGTCTTCCTAAAACGTTCAACAGCACCCGAATTCGTTTGAGCAGTTCCCTCAAAAAAGAGGGCGCCTTCCGCATAACACGGTCGGCGCCCCACCCCTGAGAGGACTTTTTTCGCGATCGCGCGTGGATTCCGCGTTATAGAGTACGGTCGGTGGCCACCTTCATGAATCTCAATTAGAAATTTAGACTAGTCTTCGGCTACAGCAGTATTTGACAAAGACGGAGTCTGTTTGCCGACATCCGTGAGTGGGCCCTTCTTCTTTCTCGCACCTCTCCATGCGAAAAATATTTGACCGACAATCAGCAGCATACAGGCATACATGAAAGCAGCACTGATTGGTCGCTCGAGGAAGATTCCCATATCGCCTCGTGACAGAAGCAGCGCGCGCCGGAAGTTCTCTTCAACCATCGGCCCGAGCACGTACCCTAGCAAGATGGTCGCGACCGGGAACTTGAGTGCCAGCAGTATGGCGCCGATGACACCGAAGACGAGGACCTCGCCTACTTCGAACAGACTGTTATTCGTGCTGTAGACACCGATCGCGATGAAGAACAACGCCGATGGGTACATCAGCCGATACGGAACCTGAAGAAGCTTCACCCAAATGCCAATCATCGGTACGTTCAAGATCAGAAGAAGCACGTTCCCGATCCAGAAGCTAGCAATCAACCCCCAGAAGAGATCCGCGTGTTCAGTGATAAGCTGCGGACCC
The DNA here is from genome assembly GCF_001544755.2 of Caballeronia catudaia. Taxonomy (GTDB): domain Bacteria; phylum Pseudomonadota; class Gammaproteobacteria; order Burkholderiales; family Burkholderiaceae; genus Caballeronia; species Caballeronia catudaia. The sequence continues at coordinate 22,987 of NZ_FCOF02000053.1, forward strand.
GGTTGGTATCCTTGAATCAGCAACGCCCCGAGAAGCAGTGCCATGACGGCGTCCCCGGGAATTCCAAGAGTCATGGTTGGAATGAAGTCAACCTGCGTTTTGGCATGCGTTGATGCTTCCGGACTCGCCACCCCTTCGATTGCGCCTTGGCCGAATCGGTCAGGATCCTTCGCCAACTTTCTCTCCAGGGCATACGCGATAAACGTTGTGATAGTCGGTCCCGTGCCTGGCATTGCGCCGAACATGGTACCAACAAATGTTCCGCGTACCATCGGCCAAAACGCTTGCTTCAATTCCTTGACTGATGGCCGCATGTCTCGAAATCTAACTTTGGCCTGAGTACCGATGAATGCGACTCGATTGACACTGAGCATAAAGTCGGCAACGCCAAAAAGCCCCATCGCAAGCGCCACCAGTTCAATCTTGTCCGAAAGCTCAGTGAAGCCAAATGTGAAGCGTTGGATACCGGTATTGACGTCCGTCCCGACAATCCCCAAAAGCAGACCGAACACCGTCATCGCGATTCCCTTTAGTTTGGAACCGCGTGCCATGGTCGAACCTGCGATGAGTCCGAGCATCATGATCGAAACAATCTCGGTCGGTCCAAACTCGAAAGCCACCTTCACAAGCAGTGGCGAGGCAAAGATCATCACGATAATCCCGACCGAGGCCGCGAAGAACGATGCAACCATCGTGATACCAAGTGCAGTACCGCCCTTCCCTTGCTTGGTTAGTGGATACCCATCGATGCATGTCACCGCATGCGGCGGATGGGAAGGAAGGTTTAGCAAGATCGCACCAAGGGCGCCGCCATACTGCGAGCCGTAGAAGATCCCTGCCAACATTAAGAGAGCTGGCACAGCATGCATCGAGTAAGTGAGCGGCAACAGCATGGCGATTGCCGACAGCGCGCCCATCCCGGGAAGCACACCAATCAGGTTGCCGACGAGCACCCCGAAGAAAGACCAAAATAGGTTCTGCGGCAACAACGCAACGCTGAACCCGAACCACAGGTCGTGAAGTGTCTGAGCGATCATGCGAAACCCCACTTGAACAGAGGCAACTGAATTTGCAACGCCCACCAAAAGACCATAATCGCGACCCCAACTAGTGCGATGGCGAGAAGCGCAGCGGATTTCCACGTGTTCTTTCGATCACCGAGTGCCGAAATAAATACAACGGCGAACGTCGCAACGACGAGCCCCAAATACCTCGCGAGGACAACGAACGCCATCACACCGAGGCATATGAGAAACCAGGCCTTCCACTCCGCGCCGTGATGCTCTTTCTCTTCCTCAACAGGCGACGAGAGACGTCCCTGCACAGCAATCGCGATCCCGACGACGGTCAGGATGGCCCCAAGCGCAAATGGGAAATACCCTGGACCCATCTGGCTGAGTGAACCAAGATGCAGCGACATTGAATGGATTGCTACGGCAACCCCAATGCCAAACATCAAGACGCCTCCAAAGACATCCCTGTTTAAGCTTTTTCCGAACATCACGCCTCCTTTTATGTGTTCGTAAGCGCAATTACGCGCCGATCGAGCTACCTTCTCACCGCTCCAGACCCAGCGAATTATTGTGTGTACGGAAGTCCGCTAGAAAGAGCTGGTACGCGGCGATGCCATCGAAGTGCACAACGGCATCGCACACGCTTCCGGCCGCAGCGTCGACTAAAAAAAATCGGAAGGCGGTTCGGCAACGACCAAGCGCCGCTGATAAGTGGCTACGACCTCTCACGCTCGAAGCGCGCAGAGGGAATGTCTTGATGGGCATGATTTTCGTTTGAGGACTTCGGGCCGACTCTTGCGATGTCGTAACAACATCACTTGCGCCCGTAAGACACTCAGTCTCCTATAATTAAAGAATTCACAAGCATCTGGACGTCGAATTCGACAGTAGAGTGGCACTTTCGATCGATCGACCTGGCACACCTAGTTCATTAGCTACCCACAGAATTAATCAGTCTTCAACCAACAACGTCGACGGCTTTCTCTTTTCAATTGCCCATTTCAGCAAAGCCGCCGTACGGAAAATCCCATGCGCGAATTTTCCATACGGAAGAGTCGCGAAAAGAGCCATGACTACCCCGAGATGAACCGCGAGCAATACGGGCATCGCAGAGGATTCCCTCAGAGCCAGGAGAATCAACCCGGTTATTGCGGTCAACCACAGGAGGACAATGAAACCGACATCCATACTTCTCTGGCCACGGTCTCCATGGAGCGGGTGCCGCTTCAAATTAAGGACAAAGAGGCCGCTGGTTCCAACGAGCAAGCTCATACCGCCGAACGATCCAAGAAACACCGGAAGGCTGGTGAGTGCATATGGTGCCTCCCACTTCAAGAGATAGTGGTAGGCGGTCGCAACGCACGTCGAGGCGAAGCACAGCAAGAAACCATAGAAGGTAAAGTGATGGAAACGCCTGCGTGCGAGTGAGTACGCGTCGTCCTCGTTGTTGCATCCATCTCCATGACCACCGCCAAGATAGCGAAGGCTCAATACATCACCGGCAGTTTCCGACGCAGCAGACATTGACGGTGCGCCGGGATTTTCGTTCCTCCAGAACTGTCTCACTCCGATGCCCAGGGCTAGCGCTGCAAAGGCAAAGACAACGCCGAACATCAGTGCCAGGAGATTGTGCGGAAAAACTGCGTAGAAATTCGCGCCAGCGGCAGGTACCAATCCTGCTGTCATGTACATCCCGAGCACGAGGAAGAGCGCCAAGCCACTCGCAAGCGCTGCCGACACCGTCAGACCGTTGCGCTTGTAAAGCCGTCCGAACGCTGAGGGCCACGCGTAGTCGACGTATGTAGTCAAGCGGACCTGTGCCATCGCCTTGGGCACATTCACTGCAAACTCGTGCGGCGGTGCGTATTGGCACGAATGAAGGCACGCACCGCAGTTGTGGCAGAGATTGGCCAGAAAATGCACATCAGAGCGATCGAACTCCAGCCTGCGAGTCATAGCCGGGAAAACTGCGCAAAAGCCCTCGCAGTAGCGACATGCGTTGCAAATCTGCATGATTCTGCTTACTTCGTTCTCTTGCTCCGAAAGAGCAGATCGAACGATGATTTCGTTCTTGGCGAGCGCAGATGCCTCTCGAGCCAAAGCTTCAAGCGATTGCATGGTCATGTTTCCCTTTCACGTTTCTTGCCGCGAGAGCAGCCTGAGTACCTGCAATGCGGCCAAATGCGGTGCCGATAGCCATACCGACCCCCGCTGTATATCCCTTCCCGAGGACGTTGCCCGCCATCATCTCCCCTGCCACGAAGAGATTTTCAGACGGGGTTCCGTCGAAGTAGACGGCGGCGCGGGGGTCAGTCCTCAGCCCCAGATAGGTGAAAGTGATACCTGGACGCAGCGCATAGGCGTAGTAAGGAGGTTTGTCGAGAGGTTGTGCCCAGTGCGTTTTGGGGGGCGTTAGATTCTCGGTATGGCAGTCGTCAAGAACGGCGTGGTTGAACGTCCCTACGCGACACGCCGCGTTATACGACTCGATCGTGTTCATGAACCGTGCCTCATCAATCTTCATCGCACGGGCAAGTTCAGCGAGCGAATGAGCTCGAGTGCCGGGAAAGACAGGAGGCATGAATCGCCCGACAGCCTTCGAATCGATCACTGAATATGCGATTTGTCCAGGTTGCTGAGCAACGAGACGTCCCCAGATCGCATAGCGCTTGGGCCAAAAATCTTCGCCTTCGTCGTAGAAGCGGTCCCCGTCTCGATTGAGGACTACTCCAAGCGAAACGCAATCAACTCGCGTGCAGATGCCTCCGTCGTAGAGCGGCGCTCGCGCATCGATAGCCACACAATGCGATTGAGACGGATCTCCGATAGTATCGGCACCCGCGTCAATCATAAATTTGAGCAAGGTTCCCATGTTGAAGCGGGTACCTCGGATCAAGAAATTGTCTGCGATCCATTGACCGTTCACCTGCCCCCACGCTTCCCGCAGCCACTCGCGATTCGATTCAAATCCACCAGCGGCGAGAACGCAAGTGCGTGCCTCAATGCGCTCAGAGCCGATTTGAGCAGCCACGAAGCGCTCGCCATCGAGTTCGATCGAATCAACTGGCGCGTTGTAGCGAATCTGAACGCCCAGAGCTTCCGCGCTACGGTAGTAAGCGTTCACCAACGCCTTACCGCCACCCATGAAGAAGGCATTAGTTCGCGCGACATGCAAGGCTCCGGACAGCGGTGGCTGGAATCGAACTCCATGTCCACGCATCCAGTCTCGACAGTTTGACGAAGCCTTGATTGCGATTCGGGCGAGTTTCTCATCGGTCAACCCACCAGTAACCTTGAGAAGGTCCTGCCAATACTCTTCTTCAGGATAAGCATCGACTAGCACGTCTTGGGGTGCGTCGTGCATGCAGCGCAGGTTACGCGTGTGTTGAGAATTCCCTCCACGCCACTCCTTTGGCGCGGCCTCAAGCACGAGAACTGAAGCACCGGCTTCTCGAGCCATCAGTGCAGCGCAAAGGGCCGCGTTGCCACCTCCAATCACAAGCACATCTATCATCGTCTCGCTCCGACTTTCCTTTTTTGTGCAGTGTAGGCCTCGGGGTTTTTGATCAAAACTAGGATCGAGGCAACACCTCTTCACAAACACTTAACTCTTACCGCGACCCACGCAAAACCAGCTTTGTTCGTACCAACAGCGAGGCTTGTTCGTTATTGACGTCTTCCCGGTTTCAATCCTTCGCTCAAGTTATGCGAAGCTCTTAAATCACGGCTGGCTCAGACACACACACTGAACATCGGGCGCCTTGCAGATGGGGGAAGGACGCTCCACGAACCGTCGTCGTGACGGAAGAAGAAAATGACGAGGTCTCGGTCCGACTGAGTCGTTTCGACGCAAACGCCTCGAAACGGCTTCGATTTCACCGGAATGGTTCGAGTGACCCGGATCCCCCTTGCCGGCGCTGAGCCAAACCATTTTTGAACCAACCAGCGCAATGACTGCCCGTCCGTTCTCATCATCAACTCCTCGCCTGTTGCTCACCGTCGACGTTAGAGGGAACTTCATCCAACGCCTCGTCCCACATCTGCAATCCAAAGAATCCTGTCGATTTCCCTTCCCGGCACCGACTCCACCGCGACGTCTTTCTTGTCGTGACTTTAGTCTACAACTAATTTCGTTGATCGATACAAGTTTCGGTGACTGGAACTGGAAGCTTGCTGATTTGTTTTGGCTAGCCCGAATTCAGCACCCTGAGACATAAGCGCCGGAGGCCCGCCGCGCTACGGTTGTCCGCAAGCGTCGTGGGACTCACCCGACCTCGCTTGCGGTTACGTCAATGTTGGCGGCAGATTGCACGAGGGGCCGCATGCGCCGTCGGCAAGCGTTCAGGAGAGCGGGACGCGACCGGTTAGCGGGCATCCCGCTTCAAGACGGCGGCGGCGCTCTTTCCGAATGGACGCCTAACTGCGCGCATCGAAGGGCCGTTTCGTATTATGAAAGTTGCGTCGAGTGTTCGAACGTGCGCCGGTTTCGCGCGACGGCGCAACGGACTAGTTGAGTTCCACCTCCCCACGCGTACCGACATCGAGATGAACCGGCGACGGACGCGCGAGGAGTCATCGCATGAGTCGAAATGGTGAGCGATGCGCGATTCGGGAGCGATTAGCTTCCCCGATACTTCGGCTTGCGCTTCTCCTTGTACGCGGAGATTGCTTCTCTGTAGTCGTCCGTGGATTGGACGACCGCCATGTGCGCTGCCACGGACTCGAGGCTTGTGCGCAAATCGGTACGTAGCGACTGATACATTAGCTTCTTGATGTCGCGAATCTGAAGAGGCGGGCCCTCAGCCAAGCGCGTAGCGAACGTAAGCGTTTCTTGAAAGAGATCCGCATCATTGAAGACACGATTGACTAGGCCGACCTTCAGTGCTTCGTCTGCGGAAACGAAATCTCCTGTCCACAGCAACTCAAGCGCTCTCGCGGGCCCGACGAGTCGAGGTAAGAAGTAACAGCCGCCGTTTCCAGGAATGAGGCCGACCTTCACGTATCCCTCTGAGAACCGAGCCGAAGTCCCTGCAAAACGCATGTCGCACATTAGGGAGAGGTCCATTCCCGCCCCGACTGCTGCGCCGTTGACAGCAGCAATCAAAGGCTTCTCGAATTCCTCGACAGCCAACGCTACCTGATGTGTAACCTTCTGCAAACGGAGCTTCCGATCAAGTGGCGTCGGGTCTCCAGCCGCCCTTTCGGCCGCACGTCGTCCGAGATCGCCCCCGGAACAGAACGCGTCTCCAGCCCCAGTAATTACGAAACAGCCGATTTCGTTATCTTCATTTGCTTCTTTCAAGGCGTTGCGAAGAACCTCCAGCATTTCCTCGCTAAGCGCGTTCTTCTTTTCGGGTCGATTCAGTCGTGCGACGAGTACACGGTCAATTCTTTCAAGCTCGAGGTCCGCCATTTAGTCTCCTTGCCAGGGCACGTTTCTACAGCCCATTCATCGCCTGTCGCCAACTATTAACAACGGTCGGCGGCCCTTACCTACTTCGCAAGCTTCTGTCGATGCCGCGCGTGCTCCTCTCGCGCCTCGTTCAAAGCCGTTTTGAGCGAGCGGTTGATCCAGCGCTTGTTCTCCGCGAAGGCGTGAGGATCCTTAGACCCAAGCCCTTCGGCTACGACCTCGGCGGCCGATTGCAACTCACTAGACGGCACGACGCTCGCGACCAAACCACGACTCAGAGCCTCCCGCGCCGGCATACGTCTTCCCGTCTGAATCAGATCCAATGCGAGGGCCCGACCTCCGATCACTTCAAGAATGTTCGCCCCGGAGAACGTGGGGATGCTCAGATTGATCTCGGGCAGTGTCAGTTCTGCTTCGTCAGCGGCAACACAGGCGTCTGACAGAAGCGCGAGCATTGCTCCGGCTCCACTTGCGGTGCCGTTAAGGACCGTAATCACCGGCTTCGGACAGTTCATGACCGCGTCCTGCAACGATGCCAACGCGTGGGAGCGGCGTTCACGTTGGGCCGCCTGATCCCCGTCCGCCGGCTTTTCACGCACATCCACCCCAGCGCTAAACACGCGGGTTCCAGCACCTGTCAGTAGAATTGTTTGCACCCCAGGATTGCTGCCCGCCTCAACGATTGCGGAAGTCATGCGCTCGACCATCGCGACCGTCATCGCATTTGCTTTCTCGGCACGGCTTATCGTTATCCAGATCTGAGCATTACGCTGCTCGACGTCTACAGCAATAGTCGCTGAACAAGGACTAACACCTTCCATCATTGCATCTCCTTATGCTCATTCCGCTCGGGTGGTCTCAGGCCGCCGGCGTTGCACCCGACACGAAGATGTCGGCGAAAAATTCAGTTTCTGGCAGACGGCGTTCGTTAATAAAGTCCTTGCGCGCTGATTGAACAACGATTGGCGCGCCGCATGCATAAACTTGATGCCGCGAAAGATCGGCAAAGTCTTCCATCACGGCTTGATGTACGAACCCGGATCGTCCAGTCCAGTTGTCTTCTGCCGATGCATCGGATATCACCGGAACATAGTTGAGTCCGACGTCCGTTACCCAAGCTTTAGCAACGTCATGCAAATAGAGGTCCTTCGGCCGCCGGCCACCCCAGTACAATGTCATAGGACGGCCGTGGCCCTTGCGAACCTCTTTTTCGATCATCGCTTTGATAGGCGCGAACCCCGTCCCGCTCGCAACGAAAATGATCGGCTTCTCGGTAGCTTCGCGGATGAAGAAGGTACCGAGCGGCCCTTCGAACCTGAGAAGGTCGTTCTCGGCCATCTTTCCGAACACGTGCCGACTGAATGGCCCGTCGTAGTTGCGCAGATGCAGCTCAACGAACCCCGTGTCATCGGGCGAGTTGGCGATAGACAAGCTCCGACGGATACCACCTGGAATGGCGATGTTGATGTACTGGCCGGGCAAGAACGCAAGACTCTGATTGGCCGGAAGTCGCAGACGAATCCGCATTACGTCGTCTGCCAGCCGCTCAAGGCGATCCACTCGGCAAGCCAATTTGCGCACCGGATAGCCCTCCACCACCGGAACCACGTTGCATTCGATGGTCAGCGCTGAACGTGGTTTCGATTGGCAGAGCAGCGTGTAGCCCTTGTCGATTTCCGCTTGCGTAAGCGTTGCCGTTTGAGCCTTACCAGGGTCTAACTCTCCGTCGACCACCCGCGCCTTACACGACCCACACACACCGCTTTTACAGCTGTAGGGCAGAGGATACCCGGCGCTTAGAGCGGCCTCGAGAATGGTCTGCTCAGATCGCACTTCAAGGGTACGGTCCAGCGGTTTGAATAGGACTGGGAAGGTGTCCGACAAAACTTGACCTTCACTCATGACAGATTCACCTTTTACTAACTGGAGTGTATTTACGGTGCCGTTTTCGCGTTGCCCGTGGTCGATGGAATGATCAGGGCGTCGGCTGCGACCACACCTTGCGGGAGCACGAAGAGGGGATTAACGTCGACCTCTTTGACGATGCTTCGGTTGTCCCACGCAAAGCGGGAGAGCGCCGAAAGAGCCTGGGCCACGGCTTCGACATCGAGGGCAGCGGATCCGCGCGCGCCGTCCATGATCCGTCGGCATTGCAGTTCGTCAACCATCTCGCGAGCGGTTTTCACGTCAAAGGGCGCGAGGCGGCAAGCGGAATCTCGAAGAAGCTCGGTATAAATGCCTCCCGCCCCGACCACGACCACGGGGCCGAACACCTCATCATTCACGACGCCAGCGATAAGCTCGAAGCCACCCCGAACCATTTCAGAAACCAACACACCTTCAATGCGTGCGGCCGGTGCATGCGTTCGCGCATTCTCAAGCACCTCCACGATCGACGATTCGAGTTCTTCTCGCGTGCGCAACCCCACCTTGACGCCACCGATTTCGGTTTTGTGCGGAATGTCGGGGGAGACAATTTTTACGACTAAAGGACCCTTCAGCATATCGAAAACCGCGCCGTCGACACCCTCGACGATGACATCCTTCGTGACTGGAATGCCTGCTGCGGCCAAAATTTCCTTCGACTCGGTTTCCGACAAACTTCCCTTTTTGATCGCGTCCGAGAGATCGTTGGTTTGAGCTGCAGCGCCTTCCGCCTCCGACGCATGCGCTGAGTCAGTCAGCTTGACCTTAGCTTCGCCGTATCGCTTGAGCATTGCGATCGCTCTAGCCGCACGTGAAGGCGACGGAAGAACTGGAATCCTCGCGCGGTCGAAGATCTCCAGCGCGGGAGTAATCTGGTCTGCGGGGGCCGAAGAAAAGACAAGTACCGGCTTATCGGTTTCATGTGCAATGCCCGCCAACACTTCAGCAGCAGCGACGCTCCCGGCGCTGCCGGTCGTAGCAAGGTTAACGCAGAGCGAGTGGACCGACGGATCGTCGAGCGTGGCAAGAACCGCCGCCTTCAACCTTTCACGGTTTGCAGCGGAGAAGTAGCCTGCGGTAAGGTCAATAGGGTTGTGTACTGCTCCGATATTCGGGACGACGTCCTTGAGCCGTGCTTGCGTGCTTTCACTAAGGTCGCACAGGGAGAGCCCCTCCGGCTCCCCCGCATCGGCGAACACGATTGCCGATCCTCCTGACACGCCCATGACACCAACCCCGCCACCAGACGGGTACTTCGCACCGGCAAGCGCCTTCAGAAAGTCGACAGCCTCGTGGATCTCCCGGATCTCGACGATTCCAGTCTGCTTGAAAAGCGCGCGATAGAAGTCGTAGCTACCTGTGAGACTTGCAGTGTGGGAGGCTGCCGCGCGAGCTCCTTGCTCCGTCACGCCCCCTTTCCAAAGGAGCACGGGCTTCCCTGCCGCCAGGGCGCGGCGCCCAACGTTCAGCAGCGCGCGTCCGTCCCTTGTACCTTCGATATATGCGACGATAATTTCGGTTTCGGGATCGTCTAGGAGGGCATCGATGAGCTGAACGGTATCGATGTCGGTCTCGTTTCCTGTTGCAATCACATGGCGAAAACCCACCCCGGCGGCGGCGCACCCAAGGGCGAGGCTATAGCCGAATCCGCCGCTTTGCGTCACGAGAGAAACCGATCCCGCCTTGAGCTTCGGCTCGCGCGTAATGCTGCCGAATGCGGCATACACGTTAGAGTGAATATTCGCAAATCCAAGACAATTCGGTCCGATGAGACGCATGCCCGAGTCACGGGCGATCGTGAGCATCTTCTTTTCCAGCTCAATGCCTTCCGGACCGCTCTCACGGAAGCCACCGCTCAATACAACAGCGAACGGGACCTTCTTGGCAGCGCTTTGCTCGAGAACAGCCAGAACACCTTTTGCGGGCACACCAATGACGACGAGATCCACCGGTCCGTCAATGTGATCAACTGCCGGGTAGCACTTCAACCCCTCGAACTGCTCGTACTTGGGGTTGACTGGATATACCTTTCCCGCGAACCCATTCTTGAGCAACGCCCGGACGGCTTGTGAACCGGGGCGAGCCGCGTCGTCCGACACGCCCACGACTGCGACGGATCGGGGTTCAAATAAACGTTTGAAGGAGTTCATAGTCACTAAATCTCGGGCCCTTGAGCTAGATGCCGCTCGGATTGAAACGGAAAAATGCACGGTCACGACGCGTCATCGATGTACCGCTGGTTGACTGAACTCTATTACTGGAAAACTGCCGCGTCAACCAAAAATGGAATTGGTTTTGAGCATTGAAACCAAAACTCCCCGCACGTTGCCACATCGAGCGAAACAGCCACGTCTTCGCATATCACCCTTAGCTGGTATTGGTTCCGATGAATGGAACTCATGCTACTTACTAAAACCGTGATAGGATGCACTTGTGATCGCTGGAGCTGCCGACGAGCCGAGATCCATTCGACACACCGACCCTGCAGGCAGTGGTAAGACACAAGGAGATTTCTGATGATTTACACACGAAGCGGCGCCGACGCTCTCGCAAATCGCAACGTCGTGGTTTCGCCCGGCACGGGTAACGAACACTGGGGCACCGTCTTCTTTGGGCCTCGCAGTTCAAAAAGCGCGGGCGCTGGGCCGCAGGCGACGATGTCGGAACTCAATCCCCACGAATCCGTTGTCTCGCACTTCCACGGAGTGACGATGTTCCAATGCTTCATCGCGGGATCGGGAACCTTGGGAGCCCGCAAACAGGTTTTGGAGCCTCTGACGGTTCAATTCAAAGATCACCACACCGCTTACGGCCCGATCGTCGCCGGCCCTCAAGGGCTTTCGTTCGTCGCAATGCGCATGTACACGGGTAATTCGGAGCCCGTGTATCTTGATAAACCCGGCTACAGGGAGCGGCTTGAACCGAGCAAGCGGCGCCACCTCACGTCAGAGCCTGTTCGTTTTTCTATCGAACCAGTGCTTGCAGCAAGAAAGGAGGCAGTTTGGGAGACGTTGCTCGAAGACTCGAGTGACGGCATGCATGCCCAGGTCGTTCGCCTCGGCGCAGGTATGAGCGTCCCCGGACCCGATCCGAAAGCAGCGGCCGGCTATTACATATTCGTCGGGAACGGCACTTTGTTGCACAACGACGAAGAGCTGCCGCTGTGGTCGATGGTCGTGGTGGAACCGAGCGAGGAGAAGTTCGACATCCGGGCGGGCGATAAAGGTCTGGAAGCGCTGGTCCTGCAGTACCCGCGTGAGGAACGATAAGCTAAGTCGGATTTGCGCCCCTGCTTCCTCAGGCGGGGGCCGTACTCCCGGCCTTACGACGCGAGCAGTAATTCGGATCACACCATTTTCAGTGGCTTTCGATTACAAGGACATGGTCTGCTCCCGGCACGTTCCATGACTTCGACGCTCCAGTCGGCCTTCGGCGGCGACTACCTCAACGTCGACACAGGTCATCGCCCGCCTCATAAAGTGCTTCTCTTCTTGCATTCCAGCTGCGCCACGGCAGAACGCCGCTCTGTGCTCATCTCCCCGACGCCGACGTCACCGATTCGATAACCGAAACAGCATCTGATGAGCGATAACTCGATTGGCTCACAAACGGCCGAGCTCGACAAAGCAACCGCACGAAAAGTCACAATGACACTGTGGCTAGTTGCAACCGGCTTTTTCATGCAGACGCTCGACACGACGATCGTCAACACCGCATTGCCTTCGATTGCTCACAGTCTCGGAGAAGCTCCGCTCCACATGCAATCCGTGGTGATTGCTTACTCGCTGACAATGGCGCTTGTGATTCCCGCATCGGGGTTTCTAGCGGACCGATTTGGAACGCGTAAAGTATTCCTCGCTGCGATCATCATCTTTACCGTCGGCTCTTTGATGTGCGCAAACTCCCGTGCGCTATGGCAGTTGGTGTCTGCGCGAGTCGTTCAAGGAGTGGGGGGTGCGATGCTGCTGCCGGTTGGACGGCTGGCAATATTACGCAATTTTCCACGGGAACGATACCTGCCCGCATTGAGTTCGCTAGCAGTCCTTGGACTAGTGGGTCCGCTGCTCGGCCCGACCCTGGGCGGATGGCTTACTGACGTCGCCTCTTGGCATTGGATATTCCTCATCAACGTACCAATCGGCGCAATCGGCTGCATCGGATGCTTTTTTTTCATGGTCGGGAAGCCCCAGCCAACTGTGACGCGATTTGACTTCAAGGGATATATTCTTCTAGTGCTCGCCATGCTGTCGCTAACCATCGCGCTAGATGGACTTGCGGAGCTCGGCCTACAACGAGCCTCCGTATTGGTTTTGCTAATCTTGGCATTCGCGTTCCTCGTATCCTATGCGCTGCACTCCACAGATAATCCCGCGTCGCTTCTCCCGCTGACCCTACTCCAAATCCCAACATTCAAGATCGGTCTTCTTGGGAACCTGTTTGCTCGCATCGGCGGCGGAGCGATGCCATACTTGCTCCCGCTGTTCTTGCAAGTGGCTCTTGGATACACACCATTTCATGCGGGCTTGATGATGCTACCCGTGGCAGCAGCTGGAATCGCGTCAAAACGAGTCATCGTTGCGATGATTACAGCGTATGGCTACCGTACGGTCCTTGTCTCCAATACAGTTCTTGCAGGACTGAGCATGGCGAGCTTCGCCTTCGTTGACCCGCAGCAGCCGCTATGGGTCCGACTCCTACAACTTGCGTTCTTTGGCGCGGTCAATTCAAACCAATTTACTGCGATGAATGCGCTTACCTTGAAGGACTTGGATACTGTCGGCGCAAGCAGTGGCAATAGTCTGTTCTCGCTCACTCAAATGCTATCCATGAGCCTTGGGGTGACAGTGGCGGGCGCGATGCTAGCGATGTTTGGAAACGTATTTTCAAAGCATCTGCAGCCTCAAGCTCTACCCGTGTTTCATTCTACCTTCGTGTGCGTCGGGTTAATCACGATGTCATCTGCTTTCATTTTTGCCCAGTTAGCGTCCGACACGAGAGGCATCGACGCCCGGAAGACCAACGCGGTCGAAGACTAGACTGTCACACCCCCTGGTTGCACGTACGAGGCGTCCAGCCGCCATTGATCCGCGCACTGTATTGCCCTGCCGATTTAACTGCGACCGGCAATCGAGTAAGGAGCCCGTCGGCGCACGGGTGGTTTCAAGAGACTTGATTGTCACTGGTTGGAGGCGAGCCCGTGATAATTCGCTGTTCCGGAATCGGCATGAGGTGCTATCTGGCACCCCTCACCCGCTATTGACTTTGGGCTTGCCACACCCGTGCCCTCTCAATTTGCCCGCCGAAGAGGCGGGCGTTCTTTTTCGAGGTGGCCGGGGCTGTGACCAGAGCCTCACCGTGCTGCATTCGTGCACCTGCAAATCGACGAGCAGCCCGCGCTAACCGACCGCATCGGCGCCCAGCATCGACATTTTGTGCGTCATCTCACTCTCCAGGATCGCGATTGCGCGAAGAATGCCAGTTTCGGCCGCAGTCGCCTCTCCATATTCGAACAGTCTGCCAACAAGAATCACACGATTCACCGAGCGCATGCCTCATCAGCCCTTCGTCACCATGCCGGAAGCCACCATCGATCATCGCCGTGCAGCAAAAGACGGCAGCAACGACGACTTTGGGTAGCGCTCGCAAGGACGCGAGCGCGCCGTCGTTCCCCGAAATGACTCGACACGAACGCACCATCGACTTCGAAATTGCGCGTGCGGCGTATATCATCCAACCTGGATGCCCGTTCACAACGAGCGGTCGCTGCCAGAAATCGCAGATCAACTATAGGTGATCCCGGTCATCGCGGCTGAACGCTGTGCAGGCATCCGGCGAACTGATTGCCCGACTTTGGGGCGGCAGGTAATTTGTCGCGAGACCCGGCCTGTGCGGTCCTGTGACAGCATCTATCCACAACGTGCCCACAGCCCGACGCTTCTTGTGCGATACCTCGAGCGCCATGAATATGACAGTGCCCTGGTAGATTGCGAACGGCGCTATTCCAACCGGACGAAAGCTTGCGGGGGCGGCGAAGTCTGAGCGTACATGACAGGAAGAACGCTGTGCGCTGGGTTGACGAGAAGGCCAGTGCCGATCAACCGGTAAGTCGGCGCCTTCGTTCCATTCCGTGAGACGCGACTTCGGGAACTGCACAGGAGTTGATTCGGAAGGCGGTCTGTTGAGCAGGCGTTCCATCACGAGACCATGCTGAACAATCAGTCCCGTAGAAGGCAACACGCCCGAAGCTCCGTGGAAATAGTCGCACGGAGCTCTTGACGTTTCGAAAGAGCCTTGCGAAGAGCAGCGCACACCACCGTGAGATAGGGCCGCTGCAACGGCGCACCGCTATTCACCGGCAGACGTCGTACTCGACACCTTACTATCGACATTGCGTGGAACGAATTGGAGGTTTGATTATGGCGATTTTTGACTCCGTCAGATCTCGACCATTTCAAAATCGCCTTTCGTCGCCGAGCACTCGGGACATACCCAATCTTCCGGAATGTCCTCCCAACGCGTACCGGGCGCGATCCCTTCGCTTGGCAGGCCTTCAGCCTCGTCATACGTGAATCCGCACAGAAGGCATTGCCAAACCTTGAATTCACGAATCTCGGTACTTTGTCCTTCGTTTTCAGCTGTCATATCATTGCCTCGCAACTCGGTTCGACGAGCGCCTGGAACTAACTTTGTGTCGCTGCCGCGCGTTCGCGACTGCGAGAACCAAATCCGTTTCGATGGATCTTACTTAGTCAGAGCTGCAAAATTCGATTTCCTTCGCAGGCGTTTAAGGGCGGTCGATCTGGTGCCGTTGTACGTTCCAAGCTCAAGCAGTTGTGCGGGGCGTGAGCAACGGTCGCCGAGAAACGTCAGGCGGGCAGCGCAGCCACGCGAGTACAAACAATACGGGTCCAAGCCCCAGACGGACAATGGCACGCAACAACCAGCGTAGGTTATAACCCGCCGCGCACAACACGGCGTGCAATGCGTCTCCAGTTTGTCCTTTTAGCCAACAGCGCTGCATGCCATGGTCCTGCTTCACGTGTCCGATGATCGGTTCTATCGCCTGGCGGCGTTTTAGCCACTTTCGCTGTGTACTGCTTAGAGTCTTGTGTTTACCTCGATGAATCAACTGCACCGGGGCGATATCGGCATCAACCCCGCGAAACCCGAGGTCGGCCAGCACGGT
>NZ_FCOF02000110.1 GCF_001544755.2 Caballeronia catudaia
GCTGGTACGAAGTAGTTTTGTCGGGCATTGCAACACCTTATACGAGACAAGTGTTGCACCTCGCTTTTGAGGCCGCCAAGAATTATGCGGACGCGAGCGAATGCAATGCGGCTCGATAGGCGTCGTCTTGGATAGCAGTCCTATGACATCAACGCTTAGTTCCTTTATATATAAAGTCGTCGCGACTCATTTTTGCTTGTGGCTCAGCACTGAGGAAAAATCGATGCTGGCCAGCAGGCTCGCCGAAGACCGCAGCACGGCATGCATGCACACGCCCAGAATGGCGATGCTGGTGACGGAAGGTGTGTCAGGGGTCATAGATTGTCATGGGTGGAGGCAGGCCGGGTGCGGCAACTATCTAACACGGGAGACATCGCCACCCGCGGTGTAAGCGGTCAGTGAAGCACGTCCTGCCCGCCAACTTGACCTATCGATTTTTTTCTGAGACGAGCTTGCCTAGTTTCCATGGAAGTAGAGCTTCGTAATCCTCTGCGGTCTTCGCGAGCGGCAGAGCCTTGAACAGGTCGACAAGATACGCATAGATATCGATGCGGTTCGCGACGCAGGTCTGGACGAGTGAATACAGGTTTGCCGAGGCCTTTGCGCCTCCTACGGTGTCCGAAAAAAGCCATGCCTTTCTCCCCAGGACAAACGGGCGGATCATGTTCTCACATAAATTATTGTCAACGGGCCATGCCGGATTCTCGACGTAGCGGATTAGCTTGGGCCATTGTCCCGCCGTGTAGTTCAAGGCCTTGCCCAGCAGCCCTGTGGGCGCGGTTGTTTCCAGGTACTCGTCGATCAGGGCCCTGATCTTCGTGAGCACCGCACGGCTATAGCGGCGGCGCAGGCGCGCTCGCCAGTGCGGTTTCTTGTCGGCATGCGATTCGGCCGCATAGAGCTTGCCGATCAGGTAGATAAACTGGGTGGACGGCTGATGGCTGCCACGGGCCTCTTTGGGCAATGCCGCCTCGGCTTCCACAAAATACCTCCTGCAGTGCGCCCAGCAACCAAGATGCACGAGTGCATTAGCCTTCGCGATCGTGTCATACGGTTTGTACCCGTCGGTCATCAGCACGGCGCCATGGCGCATGCCGGCCCACACGTCCGCACCAAGCTGTTGGGAGCGCCCCGGCGCATAGGTAAACAGGCGCACAGGTGGACCACTGCCGTTCATCTGGACCCAGACGTAACTCTTTGTCTGCGGTGCGCGCCCTAGCTCCTTGAGAACCTGCACGGTGGTTTCGTCGCCGAACCCGATCTCGCTGTCGAGCATCACATCACGCATCAGGTTGATGACGGGCTGTACCGAGTGTCCCAGGCGCACTACGCTTGCTGCCAGCGTGTTGCGCGAGATGTCGCCGCCAAAGCGGCGCAGCAGCGCGGCAATCCGGTACAGCGGCAAGCCGTCGATATACTTCGAGACGACGAACCACGCCAGCGCCCCTTCGGTGAACAGACCCTTGGGAATGATGCGCGCCCGCGCCGGCGTCACCTTCATGCCCTGGTCGCACTGCTGGCACGCGTACTTCACGCGCTCGTAACGGATCACCTGCACCTGCTGCGGAATGATGTCGAGCTGCTCGCTGACCTCGACGCCGATCTCCACGAGCACACTGCCGTCGTTCTGGCACACCCGTTCTTCTTCAGCGAGCTCGTAACGGATCACCTTGCGTGGCAATGCCGGGTCCAGCGGCTTGCGCCCGGGCTTGCCGCGCTTGTGGCCCGCCACCGACGTACTGTCTGTGTCGTCTTCCTGGGCGGGTAACGTGGCGGTCGTCGGAGCCAGCGCTTCCGCTTCATTGAGGAACAGGTCCCGCTGGGCAACGCTGCGTGCTTCGCTCTTCGCCCCGAACAGCCGTCGCTCGAATGCCTTCAGCTGTTCCTTGAGCAAATCACGCTCGACCTTCGTGACCCGCAGTTCGCCACGCAGCGCGTCGCGCTCGGCGAGCATCGCATCGCGTTCGGCGATGAGGGCAGCGAGTTCTTCGGCGGTGATCAAAATGCGGTTCATGCCACAACCATACCGGCTTGCGCTGCGAAATAGGTTTACGTCACCGCGCAAATTGTTGTGCCCGCGCCGCGCTCGCGCGACAGCGATACATCCTCCTCAGCTCACGCGTGCATAGTATCGCGCCGGGTGCTTGCGCATCGCTGTCAGATCAATGCCCTCCAGCAGCCAATGCAGTTGCTCGACGCTCAGTTCCAGTACTGGTTCGCTGCGCGGCCAGGCAAAGCGGTCAGCCTCCAGGCGGCGCAGCATCAGCCAGAACCCGTTACGCTCCCATAACAGAAGCTTCAGGCGATCGGCACGCCGGTTGCGGAACACGTAGACCGCCCGTGCGAACGGATCGAGTCCCAGTGCCTGCTCCACGATCGTCGAAAGGCCCGTAATGCCCTTGCGGAAATCGACGGCATCGCGGTGAACGTAAACCTTCAGATCAGCGTCGAACCGGAACATGGCACCTTCCCAGCGTCTCGATCATCGTCATCACCAGGCTTGAATCATCGCCGGCACATTCAAGGATGAGCTTCACACCGTTAGGCAGTTCGGCAATCAGTTGCGACGGCAGCGTGACGCGTTGCGCCTGCCGTGCGAGCGCAACCGGTGCCGCATGAGCCTCGCATGCCGTAACATCGGCATGTCCCGGCTGAACGACCGGGATGAACGTCGGCATTGCCTTGGCCACGCCGTTCGGCGCCCCATCACTGGTAGCATCGCTTTGATACTGACGAATCCATTTACGCAACAGGTTGGCGTTCAGGCCGTATTCCAGCGCCATCCCGGCGACGGACACCCCTGATCGCAGACAGGCCAGCACCAACTCACGCTTGGCCTGTTCATCAAAGCAACGGCGCTTGCCATCACGCTTAAAGCCCCTTACCAGCCGCTCCTTCAGATTCCTGTCCTCTGCCATGGGTAGTGTCCACTTGAAAGGGCGGATTCAACCGGTCGATGCAATAGCTTGATGGAATCTCTCAGCTGGTGTCTCGTAATCTAGCGTCTTTCTTGGACGCTCGTTCAGCCTCCTCGCCACGGCATTGAGTTTTGCTTGCGAATAAGTCGACAGATCGAT
>NZ_FCOF02000054.1 GCF_001544755.2 Caballeronia catudaia
GAAACGTGGCAGTCAAAGGAGCTAAATGTGTTACCCATGTCCTGACACACCTGTTACCCATGTCTCCGGTCTATACACGGCTGCAAAGAAAGTAACCAAAGAAACAGCTATCCCCAGCCTAAGCACTTCACACCGGCCGCGGCACAGGCGATTGATCTAATGGCCCCCAGAGTAGCGAGTGATCCCATTGTTGAGCCGGGCGTGGACCGGGCACGGTCTGACAAGCCATAACTTTAAGGAAATGGTTCAGCACAAAATAGCTTCGGCACAGCGCTACGCGCTGCCGCCGGGTTTGCAAGGGAAACCAACCGATCACAAATGCAGGGAAATGGAGCGAACGCAAACCCGACTGACCCGTCGGCCGCAAAGCGGGCCGGAGCTTGCAAGGGCTGCACCAAGTTGTTAAGAGGTGCGACGTGTCAGACCGTGTGCGACCCAAGCCCGATTAGACCTTCGACGGCACTCGCTACTCCGGGGGCCAATCAGCCAATCGCCTGTGCCGCGGCCGGTATGAAGTGCTTAGGCTGGGGATAGCTGTTTCTTTCGTTACTGCCGCCCCGCACAGGGGCAGTGCTAATAAACCAACGCGAATACGGGATCCGGCGAAAACGAAACGAAAACGAAAGCAAAGAAGCAAAGAAGCAAAAAGGTCATTGCGCTTCCTCAAGCGCCTCCTCCCGTGGATAGACCCGAACCAAAACAATCCTGGGCCCCTTCATCTTCTTGACCACGATATCGAACCGATCGAACTCAACCCGCTGCCCTTCAGTCGGCAAATCCCCGAGCGCATTGATCACGAGCCCACCGACCGACTCCGCACGTCCTTCATCGATATCGATGCCCAACGCCCGCTCCAGCGACACCACCGGCAAGCTGCCCTTGCCCATCAACGTGCCGTCGTCCATGCGTGACCAGTCCGCATCGCCCTGACGGAATTCGTCGTGAATCTGCCCGACGAGCGCGCCAAGCAGGTTATCCAGCGTAATAAAACCAATAGGCTTCGCACCCTTGCGCCCGACGATCGCCAGATGCGGCGCGCCCTTGCGAAAACGTCGAAACAATTCGAGCGCCGAAAGATTCGGCGCGACGTATTGAACCGGCCGCACATGACGCGATAGCTTGTCGATCTTGTCGGCCCCATCCTTCGAAAAGCTGAAGTGAAAACCGCGCGCGCCGCCATCGCCGGCAAGCAGCAAGTCCTTCAGATGGATCATGCCGATCACGCGCTCGCCCGATGCATCGGCGAAAAGCGGATAGCGCGAAAAACGATGCCGTGAAATCACAGCGAGGTTATCGCGCATCGGAAGATCATTACGCAGGCCGACGAGCTCATGCGCCGGACGCATCAGATCCGACACCGTCATGCGGCTGAAATCGAGCGAATGCGCGATCGTATTCCATTCGTCCTCGTTATACGCAGACCCGCCGCCGTGATGACGCCCACGCAGAATCAGCTTGAGCTCATCGGTGGAGTAATGCGCGTCGTGACCATGATCCCCCGACATGCCGAAAAGACGCAGCACGAAATTCGCACTCGAATTCAACACCCAGATGAACGGATACATCAGCCAGTAAAAACCATAGAGCGGCATCGCGAGCCACAGCCCGACCTGCTCCGAGCGGCGGATGGCCCACGACTTCGGCGCGAGTTCGCCGACGACGATATGCAGAAACGAAATGACCGAGAACGCGAAGAAGAGCGAGATCGACTCGATGAGCTTTTCCGACTCGACGCCGAAGAGCGAAAACAGCGGATGCAGCAGCGTGGCGAAAGCCGGCTCGCCGATCCAGCCGAGTCCGAGGGACGCAAGCGTGATGCCGAGCTGGCACGCGGACAGGTAAGCGTCGAGCTGCCCGTGGACCTTCGCGAGCAGACGGCCCGGCAGGCCGTTGGTGCGCGCCAGTGCCTTGACGCGAGTAGGCCGCAGCTTGACGAGCCCGAACTCCGCCGCGACGAAGAAACCATTCAACGCGACGAGCAACAATGCGCCGATCAGCGCGACAACCTGAGCCAAAGCAACTCTCTTCTGAAGTGGAAAGCGTCAGTATATGGGCGACAGGTCTTCGAAAGTCAATTTACATCCCCGCGACCGGTACGCGCACGGACAACGTGACCGCCGCATTGTCCGCAATATCGCTGTGCTCGAACGCGCCGCCGTGCGCCTCGGACACGCGCTTCGCCAGCGCAAGGCCCCACGCGATGCGTCCGCCTTCGCGCGGCTCGAGCGCCTGGCGGCGCGCGAACGCTTCGAGCACATGCGGCGCCGACGTATCGTTCAACGCTTGCGCCGATACCGTGAAACGCACGTCCGTGCGCCACATGCTGCCCTCGACGTTGCTCGACGCATGCACCGTCGTGCCACCCGCACTCGCTTCGGCGGCGAATGCCAGCATGAGCCAGAGCGCCTGCAACAGACGCTCGGCATCGCCTTCGAGTTGCTCTTCCGCGAGCGGCGAATCGATTTCGATGGTCACACCGCGAGCGCGCGCGACGCCGGCACGCGCGAGCGCCGCACTCTTCTCCAATAGCGGCCGCAGCGCCACCGGCGCGAGCGCAACCGACAACGCCTTGGTTTCGGCGCGCGTCGTATCGACGGATTGCTCGATCAGCTTCACCTGCTGTTCGACACCCGAACGAATGCCGGCAAGTGCGCGCTGCGCTGCGGGATCGTTGGCGTCGACCTTGCGCTCGAGCACGTAGCCCCAGCTATGGATCGCGTTCAACGGGCCGCGCAGATCGTGCGACACCACCGACAACACGTGATCGCGCATGAAGAGCGCGGCCTCGGCACGCAAATGGGCGATGCGGTCCGCCGCGTCGTGCTGCCCGTCATCCGACGCGCACGAAGGCGACACGATCAACGTGACGCAATCCGGGCCCGGCAACGCGATGATCGAAAAGGCGCGCGTCGCGCCGTCATCGCCGATCGTCACGTGCGCGCGACGCGTGCCATTGCCGGCGAGCGCGGCATCCGCAGCCTCGGCGAGGACGGCGGTGAGCGGCCTGGGCAACGGGGTATCGGCGAGTGCGCGGCCTTCGAGCGCGGCGGGTTCGAGATCGAAGAGATGAGCGAGGACGGCGTCGGCCGAGAGGCAGCGCTGAGCGCTGTCGAGCACCAGCACGCCGTCGTTTCCTGCGACGGCCGCATCGAAGGACTTGTCGCCTTCCGGTTCGACCGTACTGGAGAAAGACGTTGTCACGATCATGGATCCTTGCGTATAACGGTGTTGAGGTTCGATGTCCCGGAGAGCCGGATGCGCTGAGGCTGCACAGCGCGTATGCCCTGAGCAATATACGCTGCGTATGAATCCTTGCAGGTCATTATATGTGAGCGCCTGGCCCGCCTGCGGCAACGGTGCGCTGCGCGCCTCGCGATGCCGCAGCAGCAATTCGCGTGCGCGCGTTCGCGTTCCCCCGCGCGAGATCCTCATTGCACGGCGAAAGAAAGTATCGGATTACTATTAATTCGGTTTAAGGAATTTGCGCCGTTAGCAAAATAAATTCAGTTACTTTTTTTACACGGCCTAAAAAGCCGCGGGAACCGTCTTTGCTGTTTTAATAGCCTTGCCACGCGAAGCCCTTATCTTCGCCATGAGAATTTTCAAAGCAAAACGCGCTGTCGATTTTATTTTTCTGTTGACAACGACTTTTGCCGCGCGAGCTTCCAGAATAGCGCCGCGATCCAAATTCATGCGTCAGGCCGAACCTTTCCGGCCTGACGCTGCCAATAGCTTTTCTCATTGGAGTCAGCATATCGGGCAAACGGCACGCATGAGCCGTCCCGGCCACGCTGGGCTTCAAACCAGACTCTACGGGTGACATCAGCACTATGACTCACGCCCATCATGGCAAGCCTCAAACACTGCTCTCGGTGATCATCCCTGCGTACAACGTCGAACACTTCATCACTGCATCGCTGGAATCGGCGCTCTCGCAACCACGCGCCGATGAAATCGAACTGATCGTCATCGACGATGGTTCAACCGACCACACGCTCGAACGCATACTCGACGTTCAACGCAGCGGGCGCGCGCGCAATATGCGCGTGATCCATCAGGAAAACCGCGGCGTGTCCGCAGCGCGCAATCGGGCGATCGCGGAAGCGACGTCGCCGTATATCGGCTTTCTCGATTCGGACGATGTGTGGTCGGCGGATTTCACCGCGAAGATCATGCCGCTTCTCGATGCCGATACGGCGGACATCATCGAGTTCAACGTGGGCATCATCGATTCGGACGGCAAGGTGATCGACAAGGTCACGCTGATCGATCCGTCGACGACCGGTCATCGTGCATGCGATCTCGATGCGTTGCTCGACTTCGCGCGCGTGTATCAGGTGTTTCCGGTCGCTCGAGTTTATAAGCGCGAACTGTGGGACGGCGTCGAGTTTCCGACGGGCCGCGTCTACGAAGACGCCGCCGCGATTCCGCGCGTCTATGCGCGCGCGACATCGCTTTTCCGTCTCGCCGACGACCTCTATTTCTATCGACGCCGCGCAGGCAGCATCACCACGAAGGCGACGCCTTACACGGTGATGTCGCTCGCGACCTGCGCAGAAGAAACGATGGAGCGCTGCAACGGCAGCGCGCTGGATCCATTCTGGCTCGCGATATTCCACAAAGTCTTCTCGTATGCGTGCTACCAGGCCGCGCGCGTGGATACTCGCGCATTCGCGGAATCGATGCGAACGATCGAGGCCACCGCCGCGCACTATCGCGACTTCGCCGCGCCGCGCAACGATACGCCGAAGGAACTGCGCTTTCACCGGAAGATAGTCATCGAACGCCGCTGGTTTCAGGCCAAGCGCGTGATCAAGCGCGCGCTCGGCCGCGAGTTGCGTCCGCCCGTGGCAGCGCGCACGCATTCTTCAGGCAACGTGGGCGGGCGTTCTCACGCAAGTGTCAACAATGACTAAGAAATTCATGAGGTCCGTTAGGATGCCGCCAAGCATTTCGCGCTAACGACGACGGCGCTGCCAGTTTCATGCGGTGCATCGATGCCTACCAGCACTTTGAGTAGTTTTCAATCGAACGATCACGTCGCGAATGAGACCTTGCGTGGGCAAACCCACTGATGAATACGCTTTTCTTTTGTTAAATGACGTTTGCTATAACGTTTGCGCATTCTCCGGACAGACATCGGCAGGTACGGAACCGGCGCATTCCGTTCGACACACGCGCACCCGGCGCCAGGCCAAGGCACGGGCGCGCAGACCTCTTTGGCCGCATGCCGCATCGACGGCGAGACGCACGAGCGAAACTATCCGCTCCACGCGTTGTCTGGCAAAGGCCCACTCAATCGGCGAACCTGCACGGTTCGCAATCTTGCGTCATAGTCATCAAGATCACGCTGCGCTAAAGCAGGGAAAACCGTTCAATGGCTTCATTCCGAAAGAACTTCACGATTCTGATGACGTTGCAGGTATCGACATACCTCGCACCGCTGCTGACGGTACCGTGGCTCGCGCGCGTCCTCGGCCCGGGCGAATATGGACGCCTTGCATTTGGCCTGGCCTTCACGGCCTACTTCATCTCGATCACGAACTACAGTTTTTCGCTGACGGCCACGCCGAAGATTTCGATCAATCGCGACAATCGCGAACTGCGCTCCAAGGTGTTCTGGGAAACCATCCTCACGCAAGCCTCGCTAGCGCTTGCGGGATTCATCGTGGTCATCGTGCTGACGTCCGTCGTGCCGTATCTGGAGGAGAATCGCTATCTCCTGCTCATCGGCTATGGCCAGGCAGTCGGCGCCATGCTGATTCCCACATGGTATTTCCAGGGCATCGAAGATCTCGGCATGCTGAGCGTGCTCGTTTTCATTGGACGCGCGCTCAGCATTCCTGCGATGTATCTCTTCGTGCGCGAGCATGACGATCTCCTCATCGCGATGGCCGTCAACGCGTTGGTGCCGCTGCTGTCGGGCACCGCAATTTGCACGTACTTGTATTTTCGGCGCGAGCTAAACTTCGTGCGCGTGTCGTTCAGGACTATCGTCAGTCGTCTGAAGGACGGCTGGAGCGTGTTCATCGCAACGTCCATCGTCGATATCTATGCATCGAGCAACATCGTGCTGCTTACGTTCATGGCCGGCAACGTTGCGGCCGGCTATTTCGCCGCGGCGGACAAGCTGATCCGCGCGGCATTGAATATGCTTCAACCATTGAAGACGGCAGCTTATCCGCGCGTGAGCTTCCTCATGCATCACGCAAAGGAAGATGCCTTCGCGTTCTTGCGCAAGATGTTCGTCGTGCAGGGCGTGATCGTGTCGCTGATCTCGGTATGCATCTTCTTCGGCGCCCCGCTTGCAGTAAAACTCTTGTATGGACCGAAGTTCTTGCCTACCGTAGAGGTGTTGCGATGGATGGCGTTCGTGCCGTTGATGGCCGGACTCTCGGATCTCTTCGGTGTTCAGACGATGCTTCCGCTCGGCATGAGGTCGCAATTCAGCCGTGTGCTGATGGCATCTGCCGTCGTGAACTTCGGCTTGCTCGCCGTGCTCGCCAGGCCCTTCGGCGAGCAAGGAGCGGCGGCGACGGTGCTGATCGTCGAGACATTCATCGCCGCGGCGATGGCCTTCACGCTGTATCTGCAAGGTGTGCCGCTGTTGAAGCGCCCGATTACGGAAAGCGCAGGTTCAGGAACGACGACGTAGCCGTAACCGGTCTTTGCACCCCGAGGTCGCACTGGGTGCACCTCGAAGTCGCACTGGGCGTGTTCGACTTGCGCCCTACTACAAAGTTGCATTTAAGTATGTGACTCAACGAACCGACCCATGCAGTTCGAGCCGATATCGTATTGGTACGAACAGTGTTTAATTCAGAGAGCCTTTGTGATGGAAACAGAAGAAACGTCGATCGAACACGTACAGAAGCTGGTGGACCAGGCCGAAAGCCTGCGCATGCAGTCCGTCGCAGTCCCGCTCAAGGATCTGCAAATAGTTCTGCAGATTTGTGAAGCCGCTATTGCTCAGCAGAATGCATCGGAAATGATCGCGGAAAATCCATATTCGCCTGCACAGTAATGATTCATCGTTCGAGCGCAGATTGAAGCACCCAAGGGAGCCCCTTGACCGCTCGAAACCCGACTGATAGTTCCACTTGACGTCCCGCCGCAGAGAGGCCGCTTTTACCTGGCCCGAGCGCATAGCATCGGCGGACGCAGAACAATCTTCACCAAGACCAACCTCGCTGCATCCGAATCGGTCAGTTTGACCTCACCGGGTGCTCGCATCAGGTAAATCCAGGCTTGAATTCGAGCTTGACGGGGCCGTTCGTTGCGTTTTCGCAAAGAACGCGCATTGCTATGCCGGATCCCGTGTGTACTTGCCGACCGCATCAAAACGCTCGATTAGTACTGCGACACGCGCATCCCGGTTCTGTATGCGTTTCCTTTCAGGTGGCCGAGCGTGCTTCCACCTCGCATACGTACGTCGTACTTAAAAGTGACATGTCATTTACCTGATAACGATTAGGCCATTCCTTCCCATTGCGTATAGCCGCGGGCGTTCGGCAAGACGCTATTCGAAGAGTCCAATATGAAAGAGATAGTCCATATCACCGAAGCTTTTGGCGGCGGTGTGCTATCCATGCTGACCCAGCTTTCAAACCGCGCGGCAGCCGCTGGCGTCGAGGTAACGATCCTTCATTCGATTCGGCAGGAAACGCCCGGCGATTTCGCGAGGCTCTTTCATCCGGCGGTCAAGCTGACCTATGTGAACATGGTTCGTGAGGTGAGCGTGAAGCACGACCTGACAGGTCTGCGGGATCTGATCCGCAAACTCAAGGAGTGCAATCCATCGGTGATCCATCTTCACTCGTCGAAGGCCGGCGTGCTGGGACGCGTCGCCGCGCGCATCGCGGCGCCGCGTGCGCGCGTGTTCTACTCGCCGCATGGTCTCGCCTTCCTGCGCCGCGACGTCTCGGCTGCGAAGCAATTCGCTTATCTGAGCTTCGAGCGCATCGCGGCGCGCCTTGGCGGCACCATCGTCGCATGCTCGAAGAGCGAGCTCGTCGAGATCGAAACGCAGATGCGCGCGCGACAGGCGCGCATGATCGAGAACGGCGTGAACGTGGCGGAGATTCCGCCGCGGATGGACAAGAGCGGCGATGAGATCGTCATCGGCATGAGCGGTCGCGCCATGTTTCAAAAGAATCACGAAGCCTTCGTCAAGCTCGCGACCGCGTTACATAGTCCTTCCGTGCGCTTCGTGTGGATCGGCGGCGATGAACGAGAGTTGCCCGCGGGAACGCCCGCCGGGGCCGTGTCGTGCAGCGGCTGGGTCACGCGCGAGCGTGCGCTCGAACTGACGTCCGAACTGGATATCTATGTGCAGACATCGCGTTGGGAAGGCATGCCTATCGCACTGATCGAAGCGCAGGTCGCGGGCATTCCGGCCGTCGTCACGGATGTGGTCGGCAATCGCGATGTCGTTCAGCACGGTCTGACGGGCTTCGTCGCATCGAGCGAGGAAGAGATGGCGAAGTGCATTGCGATATTGCGCGATGAGCCCGCATTGCGCGCACGTATGGGCGCGGCGGCGAGAGCATCGGCGAGCAAGCGCTTTTCGATGGACGCAATTTTCCGTCAATGGCTCTCCATGTATCAGTTCGGCTCCGACAAGCCCACGCGCGAATTCGGCGCGAATGAGGTCGCCTCCTATGAAACCAGTTCCGATTCACAGTTCTGACGCCCTGCACATGGATACTTCCATCGCCACCAGCAAGTTCGTCTATAACGGCCGTTTCACGAGCCAGAAGACCACGGGAGTGCAGCGCGTCGCGAGAGAGCTCGTCGCCGCTCTCGTGAAGTTGCCGCAAGGCGCACGCGTGACGCTCGCGGTTCCGCCGCAAAGCGGACTGGATCCCGTGCAAGGTGTCGAGACCGTGGAACTCGGCTTCGGCAAGGGTGTCTTCTGGGAGCAGATCGTGTTGCCGCTCTTCGCCGGCCGCTCGCGCATCGTGAACCTCTCCAACTCGGGCTCGATCTTTCGGCCGAACCAGATCATCTATATGCACGACGCCGCGGTGTTCGATACGCCCGCGCACTTCTCGTGGAAGTTCCGCACGTGGTATCACGTGATGTTCTGGATTCTCGCGCGCACGTCGAGCTGCGTGCTGACCAATTCCGTGTTCTCGCGCGACCGGCTCGCGCACCATGTCGGCGTGCCGGCGGAACGCATCGGCGTGGTGCCGCTCGCGGCGGACCATCTCGATCACATCGCGCCGGACGTGTCGGTGATCGACGAGCTCGGGCTCACGAAGAACCGCTACGTGCTCGCCGTGAGCAGCATGAATCCGACGAAGAACTTCAAGCGTCTCGTGGAAGCATTCATGCGCCTGAACGATCCGTCGATCGATCTCGTGATCGTTGGTATGAAGAATGCGACCGTCTTCGGTAAGGCGCACGACCTGTCGAACGCGCCTAACATCAAGCAGGCGGGCTATGTCAGCGACGAAAAACTGAAAGCGCTCTATCAACATGCGGCGTGCTTCCTCTATCCTTCGATTTACGAAGGTTTCGGGATTCCGCCGCTCGAGGCGATGCGCAACGGCTGTCCGACGCTCGTCGGCCGTGCAGCGGCTTTGCCGGAGACCTGCGGAGATGCATCGATCTATTGCGACCCGTTTTCGGTGGACGATATTTCGCGTAAGTTGCGCGAGCTGCTCGACTCGCCTGAACTGAGCGAGGAAATCAAACGGCGCGGCCTCGCGCACGCCGAGCGTTTCCGCTGGACCGAAAGCGCGCGACTGCTCATGCAGTTCATCGACAAGGCGTGAAGCGCGGGTGGCGACATGTGCACCGCCGGGCGCAGAAAGGGGGAAATTGGTGAAGTTGGGAATCTACTGCGACTCGGGTATCAACGGCGGTCACGAAGAAATGCTCAAGCGCTTCATGCTCGCGCTCGTCGAGTGCGCGCACGTCGAGGCTTTGCACATCCTCGTGCCGACGGCGAACGAGCCGCTGTACCGTTATGTAAGCGAGCTGGCGAGCGCGCATCCGAAGGTCGGCACGATCGGTCTTTCCTACACCGCCGAATCGATACACGGCAATGTCTTTACGCTGTTGCGCATGGTCCGCGCGACCGCGGCGACATTGCGCACGCTGCGGCTGAACAAGCTGCTGATCGCGCAAGGCACGATTGCCTCAGGCATCGCGGGACTTCTCGCGGCGCGTCGGGCGCGCATCAGGACGGTGAGCTATCTGCCGCTCGTCGACGAAGCGCCGGTGAACGCCAGCCGCTCCGGAAAGATCAAGTGGCTCATCAAGCGTGCGTTGTATCGGGTGCCGCACGAGTATGTGACGTTGAACGATCATCTTTGCAGCAAGCTGAACCGGCTTGCTCCCAACGCGCGCGTGATGATCCTCGAGAATTACGTGGACGATCGCTTCAGCCGTTCGACGCTCACGAAGAGTGCGGCGCGCGCCGCCCTCGGCCTGCCCGATGACGGCACCACGATCATCGCGCATGTCGGACGGCTTAACTTTCAGCAGAAGCGCCAGGACTTCCTCATGCAGGCGATCGAACGCCACGCCGATGCATTCGCACGTACGCTCGTGCTGATCGTCGGCGAAGGGCCGGACGCCGCGCGCCTGCAGGACATGATCGACGCGAGCCCGACGCTGTCCGCGTGCGTGCGCATGGTCGGTCCGAAGAAGGACGTGCTGCCTTACATCGTCGCGAGCGATGCGCTCGTCTTGCCTTCCGCGTATGAAGGCGTGCCGCTCGTGATGATCGAGGCGGTGCTCGCGCAACGGCCTATCGTCGTATCGCGCGTGTCGGGTCTCGATTCGTATCTGCCGGACGCGATGCTGTTTCCCGCGCACGATCACGAGGCGTTCGTCGAGCGCATCTTCGCGGCGCGCGATGTTCCGCTTGCCGCGCTGGCGGGCGAGTTCCGACGCCGCTTCTCGCGCGAAGTGTTCGATGCGCAGGCGCAGAACGTCCTGCTGCATACGGGTGGCGCGGGCGGAGCGCGCGGCGCGGGTGCGGGCGCAACCCATCAACATTCCGACGTGCTGGCGAAGTAACGGCGCGCACTTTCACGAGGCCGAACATCGATGCGAACCTGGTTGGCCGCACTATCCGTCTTCGGCGCGCTGCTGTGCGCCTCCGTGCTGATCTTCGCGCGCAGCGGCACATCCGACGCGTATCACAGCAGCCGTTCGTCCACGTCGAAAGCGGACGCGGCGAGCGCGACGCCCAAGATTGCCTGCGCCAAAGGATCGGCCAGCGTGTTCTATGGCATCGCGGGGCATCTCGAGCATCGCGGCGCGTATCGCATGAGCGGCTATGACTTGCAGATTTCACAACTGCGCGACCTCGGTGTCACGATGTACGCGCAAGATGTATCGAACGAGGAAAGCGCAAACATGGTCGCGGATTTCGCGCGTGCGGCGGCGAACCAGTGCATCGGCGTACTTGCCCTCGTCACGCCTTTCGAACCGCAGAAACGCGCGAACGAACAGGAAACGTTCGAACGCGGCTATGCGCTCGGCAAGACCGCGGGACGCGTGCTCAAAGGCCTCGTCACCTACTATCAGGTTGGCAACGAGTACGACAACTGGACGATACTCGGCTCGGACCGCAGCGGCGAACATCCGAAGGACTACGACAACGCGATGTTCATGAAGGCGCGCGGCTCGATCCTCGGCTTGATAAAAGGCATACGCGAAGCGAATCCCGACGCGAAGATCCTGCTGACATCGTTCAGCTGGCTTCATTACGGTTTCACCGACATGCTGTACGCCGGCACGCAGCCCGACGGCACGAAGGGCCATCCGATTCCGCAATGGGACATCACGGCATGGCACTGGTATTCGAACATGGGCTCGATCACGGCGGCCGGCGACAAGAAGGTCAACGTGCTCGAACGCCTGCGCGACAGCTATGGCAAGCCCATCTGGATCACGGAGTACGGCGTGCGGCCGGATCATGCGGACCCGGCGGGCTATCTCGTCGGCAAGGAGGCGTTGAAGGGCTTCGTGTCGCTGGCGAAGACTTACAACATCCAGAACGTGACGTTGTACGAGCTTTACGACGACCAGCGCTTTGGCGGCGATGGCAACTACGGCGTGATCAATGACGACGGTAAAACGCGCAAGTCACGCTTCGACACCGTGCGCGACTTCATCAAGGCGAACCCAATGCCATAAAACAAGAAATGAATTGGTACGACAAAAACAGCGAGTGTGAAGCCGATGATTATCGCGCGAAAAGATGCTTGCGCAAGGGGCGTTCCGGCACTTTCCGGTCATCGAACGTTCGCTACTTAACAGACGCAAGCACTTCGCGACCGGAAGATAGGTTTGACGCTATTTTTTCCAGGCGTATCGTATCGTTTGATGACAAGCGACTCGAACGGGATTCGCGAGTTTCATCTGCCGAATCCAACTGGCGCGATTACGAGGCACGGAGTGTGCTTCAGAAATAGATCGCACTCCGACGAGCCGACGCGCTCCGTCTTGCGACCTCGAAGCATCGTGCGCTTCGCTCGTTTTTTGAAAGCCTCTCGCGTCTTAGTCTGGAAGCTCCGCCGGCCATGCGCCGCATCAACAACACATGAGACGTAGCGCGGACATGCCGCGCGGGCACTCTGCTTTTGCTGCAGCCCGGACACAACGCTCAATTTATCGAACTGAGGACGGCGCCTTTGAACACCCTCTATGTGAACAACGGATCTTCGCGCCCAGGCAGGGACGACGGTGAATTCACCGCGAGCGACATGCTCAGACTCCTGCGCGATCACCTTGGCATGCTCTTCCTGTTCATAGGAATCGCGGCCGCGCTTGCGACCGCCTATGCATTTCTTGCCAGGCCCATTTACTCGTCGGACGTGGTCGTTCGCGTGGATCCACCCGATCCGAACGCGCTCGGCATCGCGCCGCAAAGTCAGATGCAGATGGGGCAGTCGCTACCGACGGTGAATCAGCTCGCACCCGCGGAAATCTCCGTGATGCAGAGCCGCTCGGTGCTCGAGCCCGTCGTCAAGCAGTTCCACTTCGACATCAAGGTCAAGCCCAGGACGTTCCCCGTGCTCGGCGAGATCGCGGAGCTGTTCGCGAAGAAGGGGCACCTCGCGCCCGCATGGTTCGGCCTCGATTCATACGGATGGGGCGGCGAGCAACTGCAACTCGGCCGTCTCGATGTGCCGCCCAACCTCGAAGACCAGAAGCTCGACCTCGTTCTGCTCGACAACAACCAGTACGAGCTGCGCGACCCCGACGGCGAGATGATCCTGCGCGGCACGATCGGCCGTCCGGCAACGGCGAACGGCGTGTCCATCCTCGTGAATGGCGCAACCGGTCATCCGGGCGTGCATTTCGACGTGACGCGCCTGAACACGCTCGACGCCATCGCGCTCATGAAGAAGACGATGAAGGTCGCCGAGTCCGCGAAGGACACGGGCGTCGTGCAGATCACCTTCAACGCCGACGATCCCGCGCTCACCGCCGATGTCGCGAACGCGCTCGGCCAGGCATATCTGACCGCCGCGGTGCAAGCGCGTCAGGCGAACGACACGAAGACGCTCGAATTCATTCGCGGAGAGTTGCCGCGGCTCGAACGCGACCTGAAAACGGCCGAAGGCAACCTGAGCGCATTCCGCGCGAAGTCGCAGTCGGTGCAGCCGATTCCCGAAGCACAGGCTTATCTGCAAGGCAGCATCGTGTCGATGCAGCAACTCGCGACGCTGAAGCTGCAACGCACGCAAGCCCTGCAGCGCTTCCAGCCCAGCAGCCCGCAGGTGACCAATCTCGATCAGCAGATCGCCGAGCTCGAAGCATCGAACAAGCAGATTCAGCAGCGCTTCGACAGCATGCCCGCATCCGAACGCCAGAGCGCGACGCTCACGCGTGACGCGCGCGTCGCGGAGACCATCTACATGGGTATGGTGAACAAGGCGCAGGAACTCTCCGTGCGCCGCGCGAGCACGAGCGGCGGCGCGCATATCGTCGATAACGCGCTGCGCCCGTATCGTCCGGTGAAGCCGAACAAGTCGCTCGTGATCGTCGCGGGTACGGGCCTCGGCTTTTTCATCGGCACGTTCTTCATTTTCCTGCGCCGCCACGCGATGATCGGCGTCACCGATCCGATGTTCGTCGAGCGCCGTCTCTCGGTGCCCGTGCTCGGTGAAGTGCTCTATAGCCGCCAGCAGGCGATGCTCGATCACGAGATTGCCGTGTCGCCGGTGGAGCATGCGCCGCTCACCTACTCGGGTGCCGAGAGCGGCGGTCAGCCAAGAGCGCTGCCTCATATCGAGCTGCCGGAGCACGACGCATTCGCGATGCCGCATGTCGCCGACACCGATCGCGATGCCCGCGTGCTCGCGACGCGCTATCCGCACGATCCGGCGATCGAAGCGTTGCGCGCGGTTCGCACGGAGCTGTATCGCGATCTCGCCAATGCGCCGAACAACATCGTGATGCTGACGGGCCCGATTCC
This sequence comes from Caballeronia catudaia, assembly GCF_001544755.2. GTDB lineage: Bacteria > Pseudomonadota > Gammaproteobacteria > Burkholderiales > Burkholderiaceae > Caballeronia > Caballeronia catudaia. Next base: position 14,444 of record NZ_FCOF02000054.1, read on the forward strand.
GTCGGCGGGAAAGAGCTTCGTTGCGGCGAATCTGTCGGTGCTGCTCGCCGAGATCGGTCTGCGCGTGCTTCTGATCGACGGCGACATGCGGCGCGGCCACATCGCATCGTTCTTCAAGCAGTCGAATCCGGGCGGTCTCTCCGAAGTGCTGAAGGGCGAAATGGCGCTGGGCGACGCGATCCGCTATGTCGGCGTGCCGGGCCTCTCGTTCATCTCGTGCGGCGCCTATCCGGAGAATCCGTCGGAGCTTCTGATGATGCCGGGCTTTCGCAACATGCTCGCGCGCATGAGCGATCAGTTCGATCTGGTGCTGCTCGATACGCCGCCGTTCCTCGTCGTGACCGATGCGGCGATCGTCGCGAGCGATGCGGGCTCGACGGTGCTCGTGCTGCGTTCGGGCATCCAGAGCGAGGAAGAGATCGAGGAAACCGTGAAGAAGGTGCAGCGCGCGGGCGGCAGGCTCGTCGGCTCGGTCTTCAACGCGATTCCGCGACGCCCGAGCAATCGCCGCAGCTACGGCTATGCGGCGGCTTATACGAGCACGTTCAAGTCGATGAATTGACGTCGTGCGCGCGCCGATGCGCGTGCTGGTCCGATGAATCGCGCCGCGTGCACGTCACGCGGCGCTCAACGTTGTAACGCTGGTGTGGGTCGGCATGCATCTTCGTTGCGCCAGGATGCATCACGGGGCTTCGGCGCACTTCGCGCCGCAACCGGATCGAGGAAAGAGACGCATATGAGCGGACGTTTTTCCTTCAGAAATCGGCTCGTGCAATGCCCGCGCTGCCGCAGACAATTGGCGGCGCAATGCTCCGTGTGTCCGCATTGCGCTTATCGCCGCCCGCGGAAGTTGACGCGCACGCCCGTGCGAGCGGTCGTGGTCGTCATACTCGCGCTGCTCGCGATCGGCGGCTACGTCTATCTGGGCGAACCGGGATTCGACGCGCGCACCTTCATTTCGCGTTGAGCCTTTCGTTCAGCGTGAGCCGGACCGCGGATCTCATACCAACAACGACCGATAGATAGCCCGGCCTCGACCGGGCGCATCCAACCTTCGACGATGAAAGAAAAAGCGGCGCTGACCGACCTCTACTACCGAATCTGGGCCTTCGCGATGCCGGTGACGTCGTTTCTCGTCATGCCATCGATTCAGGGCACGACGATCGGCTATCTGATGTGCTTCCTCTCCGTGCCGCTCGTGCTGCTGTTCGGCGGCCGCGCGCGCAAGAACTGGATGCGTTTCGTGTTCGCGGCCATCGTCGTGTGGGTGATCATGTTGTGCACCTCACAGTTCGCGGATGTGATGGCGCCCTTCGATCCCGACTTCAGCAAGATCGTGCTCGTCGATGACAAGGACCCCTTCACGTTCCTCATGCGCAAGAGCATGTTCACGCAGTCGGCCTATGTAGCGGCGGTCGTGCTGTATGCCGCGTACGTGTACCACTACTACAAGCCGACGTGGGACCAGTGGCTGCTCGCGGCCATCACGCTGTTCGCGCTCTACGGCATGTTCGAAGTGGCGTACTACATCGTGACGGGACAGCCAGGCGACTTCATCTCGAACCGCGCGTTTGGCGATCAGTTCGGCAAAGGCATCGTGCGCTCGGACGGCACGGTGAACGGCAGCTCGTTCCAGCAGATCGATATCAAGGGCTTTCCGATCCAGCGGCTAAAAGCGCTGACCGGTGAGCCGTCGATGTACGCGATGTCCATCTTCCCGTTCTGGATTTACTTCAACGCGACCTCGCGCCTGCGCTGGCCCGTGTGGGTCATCGGTCTTTCGCTCCTCATGAGCACGTCCTCGACGGTGCTGATCGGCTATGCGGTGTATTCGCTCATCCGCATGCGCAAGCTCGGCATCAATCCGGTCAAGGCGCTGATCGGCCTCTTCGTGCTGTGCGTGATCGCGTATCTTCTGCAGGACTACATCGCCGATCTGTTCCAGCAAATGGTGATGGACAAGCTCGAACAGAAGAACGAGTCCGGCTCGGGGCGCATGCTGCTGTTCCTCGAATCGATGCGCCTATGGTTCCACGCGGCGCCGCTCAATCAGCTCTTCGGCATCGGCTTCGGCTATGTCCGCTCGACCGATCTCTTCTCGACGCTGCTCGTCAATACGGGCGTCGTCGGCACGATGTTCATCAGCGGGCTGATGCTCTTTCCCGCGTTCAAGCTCGACTGGGATCCGCGCGGCATGGCGCTGCGCCAGTGCTGCGTCGCCACCTGGACGATGATGATGGTCTCCGTGCCCGAGTTCGCGTATCTCGCACCGTGGACGCTGGTCGCGATGGCTTACGTGCGCGTGCGTGCATTGAAGCTCGCGCGGCAGCAGTTCGGCGACACGGCCGCCGCCACCGCGATGCAGGGGCCTCAGGACGGCACGTCGATCGGCACGGCGATCGGCAGGCACGTGCGGCCGGAAATCGGAGCGCGCATCGGCTCGCGCTTCGGTGCGCACGGGCGTCATCTGTGAGGTCGCGTCGACATCGGCACGCGCCGCCGCTTCCCTGCATCGTTCTACAATGACGCTTTCGATCAACCAGGGAGCAACCATGTCGATTGTCACGACCGATTCCGGTCTCAAGTACGAAGACGTCACCGTTGGCGATGGCGCCGAAGCCGTCGCGGGCAAAACGGTCAGCGTGCATTACACGGGCTGGCTCACGGATGGCCAGAAATTCGATTCAAGCAAGGACCGCAACGACCCGTTCGCATTCGTGCTCGGCGGCGGCATGGTCATCAAGGGTTGGGACGAAGGCGTTCAGGGCATGAAGGTGGGCGGCGTGCGCCGGCTCACGATTCCGCCGCAACTCGGCTACGGCGCGCGCGGCGCGGGCGGCGTGATTCCGCCGAACGCGACACTCGTGTTCGAAGTGGAACTGCTGGACGTCTGAGCGACTGAACGCCGAGCCTTGCTTGCATGAGCGCGCCGCTGCATCGCCCCGCCGTGTCGCTGCGCCGTTATGAAACGGCGCAGGCATCGGACGTGCACGACTTTCATCAGATCGTGCTGGGCCTCGACGGCTCGATGGAGATGGCCGTCGATGGCAACGGCGCGCGCATCGATTGCAGCGGCGCGTGGATCATTCCGGCGGGCGCGCGTCACGACTATTGGGCCGAGGGCGACAATCGCCAGCTCGTGCTCGATCTTCCGGCTGCGTCAGTCGCGGTGCCCGAGCGCTATTTCGAACGGGCGCGCGCGATTCATATCGATCCGCGCGTCACGCAGCTCGTCGCCGATGTCGCGCGGCGCACGCATGCGGACGATCCGCGCCTGACTCATCGCTTCGCGTGGCAAGCCGCCGCGCATTTGTGTGGCGCGCTCATGCACGACACGGACGATACCGTCGACGCGATGCGCGGTCTCGACTTCGCGCGCATCGACCGGTGGCTGCGTCTGCATCTGTCGGAGCCGCTGCGTATCGCCGATCTCGCCGCGCATTGCGGCTTCGGCATGCGCCGCTTCCATCAGCTCTTCAACGAAGCGTTCGGCGAGACGCCGCATCGCTATCTGCATCGCTTGCGGCTCGATACCGCGCTCACACTGCTCGCCGATCCGCGCGCAACCCTCACGGACATCGCGCTCGATATCGGCTTCGCCGATCAAAGCGCGTTCACGCACGCGTTCTCGAAGCGCTTCGGCATCTCGCCGGGGCAATGGCGCAACGGCGGCTTCAGGCGTTGAGCCCGCGCGCCAGATCGGCGCGAATGTTTTGGGGTCTTCCAGCCCGACGGCAAGACGAATCAAGCCTTCGCGTATGCCTGCCGCCTCGCGCACTTCGGGTGCGAGACGGCCGTGCGTCGTCGTCGAAGGATGCGTGATCGTCGTGCGCGTGTCGCCGAGATTCCCGGTGATCGGGCGAGCGTATCAAAGTTCAGGTTGTCGTCCATGTTCTTTTCTCCCTTGTCTTGCAGGCTCGCGACGCAAAAAAGCCCGCTTGGTCCTTGCAGACGAAGCGGGCTCGCACGAAGCGCCGAAGAATTACTCGACCGATAGCTGCAGATGCAACTGCGAACGCGATATGCCACCTTCCTGTGCTTCGCTCGCCGCATCGCGATCAGACTGCGATTGCGGCGCGAGTCGCGCGGTCTCGATGCGATCGAGATAATCGGTGGTCACGTCGCCGGTGATGTAGTTGCCGTCGAAGCACGAGGCCTCGAATTCGCGCAGGTTCGGATTGATGTCGCGAATCGCGCTCTTCAGGTCTTCGACGTCCTGATAGACGAGATAGTCCGCGCCGATCATGCGCGCGACTTCTTCATCGCTGCGGCCATGCGCGACGAGCTCGCCGCGCGTCGGCATGTCGATACCGTACACGTTCGGGAACTTCACCGGCGGCGCGGCGGACGCGAAGATCACCTTGTTCGCGCCGGCATCGCGGGCCATCTGCACGATTTCATGCGAGGTCGTGCCGCGCACGATCGAATCGTCGACGATCAGCACGTTCTTGCCCTTGAACTCGATGGCCATCGCGTTCAGCTTCTGGCGCACCGATTTCTTGCGCACCGCCTGACCCGGCATGATGAAGGTGCGGCCCACGTACCGGTTCTTGAAGAAGCCTTCGCGGTACTCCACGCCGAGCTTCGCCGCCACTTGCATCGCGGCGGGGCGCGACGAATCGGGAATCGGCATCACGACGTCGATCGGCACGTCGGGCAACACGCGCTTGATCTTCTCGGCGAGGTAGTCGCCCATGCGCAGACGCGCATTGTAGACCGGCACGCCGTCGAGGCACGAGTCCGGACGCGCGAGATACACGAGCTCGAAAATGCAGGGGTTGAGCGCCGGCTTGTCGGCGCATTGGTGGCTGTGCAGATTGCCTTCGGCGTCGATGAAGATCGCCTCGCCCGGCTCGACGTCGCGCACGAATTCGAAACCGATCCCTTCGATCGCCACCGATTCCGACGCGACCATCCACTCGACGCCCGTCGCGGTTTCCATCTTGCCCAGCACGAGCGGGCGGATGCCAAACGGATCGCGGAATGCCACGAGCCCGTAGCCCGCGATCAGCGAGACGATCGCGTACGAGCCCTTCACGCGGCGATGCACGCCCGCGACAGCCTTCCACAACGCGACTTCGTCGAGTTGCAGGCCTGAGCTCGCGAGCTGCAGTTCGTGGGCGAACACGTTGAGAAGCACTTCGGTGTCGGATGCGGTGTTGATGTGCCGGCGGTCGATGCGGAACATCTCGTCCTTCAACTGCATCCAGTTCGTGAGATTGCCGTTATGCGCGAGGATGATGCCGAACGGCGCGTTCACGTAGAACGGCTGCGCTTCCTCTTCGCTCGATGCGGAACCGGCGGTCGGATAGCGCACCTGGCCGATGCCGACGTTGCCCGGCAGGCTGCGCATGTTGCGCGTGCGGAACACGTCGCGCACCATGCCGTTGGCCTTGTGCATGTGGAAGTTGTTGCCGTCCGCCGTGGCGATGCCTGCCGCGTCCTGTCCGCGATGCTGGAGCAGGAGCAGGCTGTCATAGATCAGCTGATTGACGGGACTTTGGGAAACTACACCTACGATGCCGCACATGGCATGGTCCTTCAAAGAGTCGAAACAGGTAGACAAGGCGTTGCCCGGCTCTGAGGGGCGCTTCTCTCGAAATTCGGCCATAGTGAGGCCGGGGCGAAACGTCTTCGAGCCGTCGCGGGTTCCTCGTGTAGCCGGCCGTTCGTCTATTGTGCGGCGCCTGGCGCCAAAGCGCTCGGTTCAGGAGCGACGTGCACGTACGCGGCGAGCGTATCGGGGAGCAGCGGTTTCAGTTCGCGCACGCCTTGCTCGGCCATCGGCCGCAGCAGCGCATTGCGCCAAAAATCCTTTTCCGGCAGTTCGGTCAACCCAGCCAGGGCGACCAGAATCACTACCAATATAGCCCCTCTCACGAGGCCGAACAGCAGTCCCAGCGAGCGGTCCACGCCGCGCAGGCCGGTGACTTCCGTAATGCGCGTCAGGAGCGACGACAGCACGCTCGACACCAGCAGCACCGCCGCGACCACGATCACGAAGGCCACCAGCCACTGCGTGAGCGCGCCGCCCGGCCAAGTCGCCGGAATATAGGGCACGACAAGTCCGACGAAGCGTCCGGCGATCAAGATGGCAGCGACCCAGCCGACGAGACCGAACGCTTCGGCCAGCAGGCCGCGCCACATGCCGCGCAGCGCGGACAAGCCGATCACGGCCATCACGGCATAGTCGAAAGCGGTGAACATCGAGTCTGCTTTAGTTCGATGCTCGCGTGCCGCCGCCCAGGCCGGCCTGACGCACTTTCACGAGCGCCGCCTGCGCGGACGCGCGATCCGGGAACGGGCCGGCGCGCAACAGCGACTTGGTTCCGCCGTCGGACTGCTTGCGATGTTCGAGATATGCGGGCACACCTGCGGACTTCAACTTGTTGACCCAGTTCTGCGCGGCGGTTTCGTCGTCGAACTGGCCGATCTGCAGCACGAAGCGACTGCCGGCCGGCGACGAAGGCGTGTTCGCGGCGCCCGCCGCCGCATGTGCCGCGGCGTTCGTATTGGCCTCCTCGGAAGGCTCGGCGGCCGGCGGCTTCGCGTTCTGGCTCGCGACGGCGGCAGGCTTCGAGGCCGAAGGCTTCGCTTCCGTCTTGGGTTGTTCGTTCGGCTCCGTCTTGGCTTGCGCCGTCGCCGCCGGGGCGGCAGGTTGAGGCTGCGTCACGCCTGCGGCAACGTTGCCCGACGCGCCAGCGGGCGCTTCATGCGCGACGCCGGCTTGCGAATCCGCGTCGGTCGTGTCGCGCGACTGCTTCGCTGCGGGCGACGGGCGGTTCGGAATGTCGATGGAAATGTCGTCGGTGACGGGCTTCGGGCGCGAATCCAGCACCATCGGCAAAACGATGACGGCGGCCAGCACCAGCGCGATCGCTCCGACGAGCCTGCGGCGCGCGCGCTGTTTCTCGGGAAGCGTGGGATCGAGCATCATCGCGTCGGCGGCGGGCCGCTCGCTTCGGTCAGTCCTGCGCGTGCGTCGCTCCGTGCGGACGGTGTGACGCGAGCCGCGCGAGGAATCGGATTGTGCGTCGCGACCGGAGTCGTCTTTCTTGCCGAACGAAAAGAGTCCCATGTACGCTTGGTGCCGACGGCCGCCCGTCTCAGTGATGCTGCGATTTGCGGTAGGCCAATACGCCGGCTACCGTGTAGAAACTGCCGAAAACCAAAATTCTATCATTTTCAGACGCCCGGCTTAACGCATCTTGAAAAGCTGCCGCGGGCGTTTCGAAGCGAGAAACGCTGCTGTCGGGGCCGTCGTTGACACCGGATTCGCGCAATGCGTGTTCCAGATGCTCCGCCGAGGCCGCACGTGGCGTCGGCAAAGCAGTGACGTTCCAGTGGTCGATCTCGGTCTTCAGATGCTTCACGACGCCTTCGATGTCCTTGTCGCTCATCGCGCCGAAAACCGCGTAAGTGTACGGAAAATACCCCATGTTGCCGAGATTCTGCGACAAAACCGCGGCGGCGTGAGGATTGTGCGCGACATCGAGAATGATCTGCGGCTTGCCCGGCAGCACTTGGAAGCGCCCCGCCAGTTCGACGTTTGCCAGTCCGAGGCGAATGTCCTGCGCCGACACCGGCAGACGATCGCGCAGTGCTTCGAGCGCCGCCAGCGCCGCCGACGTGTTGATCAGCTGATTTGCGCCGCGCAGCGCCGGATACGCCAGCGCCGAGCGCCGCTGCTCGCGTCCGATATAGCTCCATTGCTGACGCTCGTTGCCCGGCTGCGCTTCATAGCGGAAATCGCGCCCGACGAGCCACAGGTCCGCGCCGATCGCTTCCGCGTGATCGACGAGGCTCTGCGGCGCGGACGGATCGCCGCAAATCGCGGGCTTGCCCGCTCGGAAGATGCCCGCCTTCTCGAAGCCGATTTTCTCGCGCGTATCGCCGAGATAGTCGGTATGGTCGATATCGATGCTCGTGATCACCGCGCAATCCGTATCGACGATATTGACGGCGTCCAGCCGCCCGCCGAGCCCCACTTCGAGGATGACCGCATCGAGTCCGCGCGACGCGAAGAGATGCAGGATCGCGAGCGTCGTGAATTCGAAGTAAGTCAGCGAAACCGGCTCCGTCAGGCTGGCGCGCGCCTTTTCCACGGCCTCGAAGTGTTCGAGCAGTTCGGCGTCGGTGGCCTCGGCGCCGTCGATGCGCGCGCGCTCATTGAACGACATCAGATGTGGCGACGTATGGCAACCGACGCGATAACCCGCGCGCAGCAGAATCGTTTCGATGATCGCGCACGTCGAGCCTTTGCCGTTCGTGCCGCCGACCGTGATCACCGGGCACGCGAACGAGAGGCCCAATGCGTCCTTCACGCGCCCGATGCGCGTGAGGCCCATGTCGATGCCGACCGGGTGCGCCGCTTCCAGATGGGCAAGCCACGCGTCGAGAGTGGGGAAAGTGTTCATTTTCGAGATCGAGAAAACAAAAGCGCCGCGCGGAACCTCGCGGGGTTCACGCGCGGCGCGGCGCGGCGCAGCGGAAACTCAGGCGACGGAATCCGCCGGCTGCCGCGTCATCAAAGCCATCAACCGGGCGAGTTCTTCGCGCATCTTGCGGCGATCCACGATCATGTCGATCGCGCCCTTCTGCATCAGGAATTCAGCGCGCTGGAAACCCTCGGGCAACTTTTCACGCACGGTCTGCTCGATCACGCGCGGGCCTGCGAAGCCGATCAGCGCTTTCGGCTCGGCGATCACGACATCGCCGAGGAAGGCGAAGCTCGCGGAAACGCCGCCCATCGTGGGATCGGTCAGCACGGAGATGAACGGCAGCTTCGCATCCGACAGCCGCGTCAGGAGCGCCGTGGTCTTGGCCATCTGCATCAGCGAAAGCAGGCTTTCCTGCATGCGCGCGCCGCCCGACGCCGTGAAGCAGATGAACGGCACGTTCTGTTCCAGCGCATTGCGCGCACCGCGCACGAAACGCTCGCCGACGACCGAGCCCATCGAGCCGCCCATGAACGAGAACTCGAAGCACGCGACCACGCACGGAAGGGTATGGATCGCGCCGCCCATGACGACCATCGCGTCGGTCTCGTCGGTGTCCTCCATCGCTTCCTTGATGCGATCCGGATACTTGCGGCTGTCCTTGAACTTGAGTGCGTCGACCGGCACGACTTCCTGGCCGATTTCATAACGGCCTTCCGGATCGAGCAGGCGATCGAGACGCTCGCGCGCGCCGATGCGCATGTGATGGCTGCACTTCGGGCAAACGTGCAGGTTCGCCTCGACGTCGTTGCGATACAGCACTGCCTCGCACGCCGGGCACTTCACCCACAGCCCTTCGGGAATGCCCTTGCGGCTTTTGGGATCCGTTTGCTTGATCTTGGGCGGCAGCAGTTTGTCGAGCCAGCTCATCGTTTTTCCTTGACTGATCGGGGCGCCGCGCGGCGCTCGACATCGAGCGGCCCGCGGCGGCGCGTATTTTACTGTGCGGCGTCGAGCGCCTGACGAATTTCAGCGATGAAGCTCGTCAACGACGCGGCCGCGGTGTCCGGCCTCGCGTCCTCGAGCAACTGCACGAGGCGGCTGCCGATGACCACGGCGTCCGCAACCTCGGCGACGGCGCGTGCTGTTTGAGCATCGCGAATGCCGAAACCGACGCCGACCGGCAGAGGCACATGCGACTTGATGGCCGGGATTTTACTCGCGATGCTGGAAACGTCCAGATTTGCCGCGCCGGTCACGCCTTTAAGCGAGACGTAATAGACATAGCCGCTTGCGATCTTGCCCACCGCCGCGATGCGCTCGTCCGTGGAAGTCGGCGCGAGCAGGAAAATCGGGTCGATGCCCGCCGCGCGCATCGACGCGCCAAAGTCTTCGGCTTCCTCGGGCGGGTAATCCACCACTAGCACGCCGTCGACGCCCGCTTCCTTCGCGGCTTTCGCGAAGGCGTCGGCACCCATGCGCTCTATCGGATTCGCGTAGCCCATCAGCACGACGGGCGTCCTGTCGTCGGATTCGCGGAAGCGCGCGACATCGGCCAGCACGCTTTTGAGTGTCACGCCGCGTGCAAGCGCCCGTTCCGACGAACGCTGGATCACGGGGCCATCGGCCATCGGATCGGAAAACGGCACACCCAGTTCGATGACGTCCGCGCCGCCCTTGGCCAGCGCGTGCATGAACTCGACGGTCTGTTCCGGATTCGGGTCGCCCGCCGTGATGAACGGGATCAGCCCTTTCCTGCCCTGCGCGGTCAATGCCGCAAAAGTGTTCTTGATACGGGACATGAGATTTCTCGCTTCGGATTCGTTGGCGTCGATGCTTTTGCGCGCATCTGACGCGATCAGCAACAAAAGGCGTTATTCGGCAGCTTGCGCGGTGGCGTCGATCGTGATCAGCGTCTTGCGCCGCGTGCGTTCCGGTGCTCGCGGGGCGAGCTTCGCAGCCCGCGCCTCGGCGGTCCGTGCTTCGGCGATCGCGCAGTAATCCGCGTTGATCTCGTAACCCGTGAACTGCCGGCCATGCCGCGCGCATGCGACGCCCGTCGTGCCACTGCCCATGAAGGGATCGAGCACACGGCCGCCCGGCGGACAACTTGCCAGCACCATGCGTTCGACGATCTCGAGCGGCTTCTGCGTCGGATGATCGACCCGCTCTGCGTGCTGCCTGTGCAGACGCGACACGGACCAGACATCTTTCGGGTTATAACCGAGTTCGAGCCACTTGCTGCCTTCGAAAATCTTGCGCGAACGCGCCTTTTTCGTTTCTGCGTCGTAAGGGATGCGCACTGGATCGAGATCGAAGTAGTAATCCTTCGATACTGCGAAATAGCCGATGTTGTCATGCACTGACGTAAATTTACGCGTCGTTCCGCCCATGCTCGGCACGCGCCGGTCCCAGACGATCTCGTTGATCATCAAAAGACGGCGTTTCAGGAACACGAACAGTTCGGGCGAATATTGCCACGTGCAAAAAATGTACAGCGAGCCGCTGGACTTGAGCTTCGGGATCGCCAGATCGAGCCAGCGAAACGTCCACTCCAGGAAAGCGTCGCCAGACAGCATGTCCGAGTCGTTCCCGTAATCCTTGCCCAAACCATAGGGCGGGTCCGCGACGATCAGGTCGATCGACGCGTCGGGAATGTTTTCGGCATCGGCTAGAAAATCGCGGTTACGGATGTCGCTGCCGGCGCCCTGGAGAGCGCCGGCGGACAACGGTTCGTCGATGACAGTGCGCATCGGCCAGGGGCTTAGAACTGGATGCCCGATCGCTCGGCGACCGTATGCATGTCCTTGTCGCCGCGGCCCGACAGATTGACCAGCAGCACCTTATCGCGCGGCAGCGTCTTCGCGAGCTTCGCACCGTAGGCGAGCGCGTGGCTCGATTCGAGCGCCGGGATGATGCCCTCGATGCGGCAGCAGTCGTGGAAAGCCTTGAGCGCCTCCTCGTCCGTGATGCCGACGTACTCCGCGCGGCCCGCATCTTTCAGCCACGCGTGCTCGGGACCGACGCCCGGATAGTCGAGGCCCGCCGACACCGAATGCGTCTCGATGATCTGGCCGTCCGAATCCTGCAGCAGATACGTGCGGTTGCCGTGCAGCACGCCGGGGCTGCCGCCCATGAGCGAGGCAGCGTGGCGGCCCGTGTCGATGCCGTCGCCGGCCGCTTCGACGCCGATCAATCTGACGTCTTTATCGTCGATATACGGATAAAAGACGCCCATCGCGTTCGATCCGCCGCCGACGCAAGCGATAACCGCGTCCGGCTGGCGGCCAGCCATTTCGGGCATTTGCACGCGGCATTCGTCGCCAATCACGCGCTGGAAGTCGCGCACCATCATGGGATACGGATGCGGGCCCGCCACCGTACCGATGATATAGAACGTGTTTTCGACGTTCGTCACCCAGTCGCGCATGGCTTCATTGAGCGCATCCTTAAGCGTCTTCGATCCGGATTCGACGGGCACGACCGTGGCGCCAAGCAGCTTCATGCGATACACGTTCGCCGCCTGACGCCTTACGTCCTCCGCGCCCATATACACGACGCACTCCATGCCGAAGCGCGCCGCGATGGTCGCGGTCGCAACACCATGCTGGCCCGCGCCCGTTTCTGCGATCACGCGCGGCTTGCCCATCTTGCGGGCGAGCAGCGCCTGGCCGATCACGTTGTTGACTTTATGCGCGCCGGTGTGATTCAAGTCTTCGCGCTTCAGATAAAGCTGCGCGCCGCCGAGCATTTCGCTCCAGCGCTTTGCGTGATAAATGGGCGAAGGACGGCCGACGTAATGCTTGAGCTCGTACTCGTATTCGGCCTGGAATTCCGGATCTTTCTGAGCCGTTTCATACGCGACGCGCAATTCATCGAGCGCGTGGATGAGCGTTTCGGAGACGAACACGCCTCCATACTGGCCGAAGTGGCCTCTTTCGTCTGGCAAGTTGTACATTGCGTCACTCTCTCGGTTACGCGAGCCGCTAACGGGCCCGCGTTCGAATCATCCGGCGTCCGCGGCGCGCACTGCGCGCACGAACGCCGCCATTCGGGCGGGATCCTTCACCCCCTTGGCGCCCGGCACCTCGATGCCGCTCGACACATCGACCGCGTACGGGCGCACACGCCGAATGGCTTCACTGACGTTTTGCGCGTTCAACCCACCACTCAAAACGGCCCGATGCCCGAGATCTGTTGGAATAAGTGACCAATCGAATACCTTTCCACCGCCGCCGAAGCCCTCGACGAGTGCGTCGAGCAGAATGCCGCCGGCGGCCTTGAATTCAAGAGACGATTCTATCAAATGGCTTGTCGACGCATCAGCCCCAATTCGCAGCGCGCGCCAATAGGATAAACCCGCAATCGCGGCGAGTTCTTCGCACTTTTCGGGCGTTTCATCGCCGTGAAATTGCAGCAGCGAAAGCGGCACGTTCGACGTGACTTCGCGGATCCACTCAGGCGTCGCGTTCACGAAGAGTCCGACCGCCGACACGAGCGGCGGCACATGACGCGCCAGTTCGACGGCCTGCGCGACACTCACCGAGCGCGGGCTTGGCGGATAGAACACGAAGCCGACCGCGTCGGCGCCTAGCGCGACAGCGTGCTGCACGTCTTCGACGCGCGACAGTCCGCACAGTTTGATGCGGGTGCGATGCAAATCTCGTTCGGTCATTTCGGCTCTGCCCAGATTGCACTCCAGGGCATGCTGGCAATGTGCGGCGGCGGCACCGCGAAGTGTTCAGGATAACCGACCCCGGCCAGGTACAACCCGTCGGGCATGAAGGTCGGCGCGGCGGCGCGGCGGTCGCGGGCGGAGAGGACGTCGGCCATCCACGACGCGGGATGTCGGCCGCGTCCGATCGCCACGAAGCATCCCATCAGATTGCGCACCATGTGATGCAGAAACGCGTTGGCGCGAAAGCGGAAGTGTACGAAGTCACCCTGCTCGCGAATGTCGATCTGATAAACGTGCTTCACCGGCGTCTTCGACTGGCAATCGGCGGCGCGGAATGACGAGAAATCGTGCTCGCCGATGAGGCACGCGACGGAATCGCGCATCGCATCGACGTCGAGCGGCGTATGCACCCAGCCCGCGCGTTTCGCCAGCATGGGTGAACGCACCGGATTGACGTACAGAACGTAAAAATAAGTCCGTTCGAAAGCCGCGAAGCGCGCATGGAAATCGTCGGGCATCGGCTTCGCCCACTGCACCGCGACCGTCTCCGGCAGGAATGCGTTCGTGCCGCGCACCCACGAAAAATCGGTGCGGTCGAGATCGGTATCGAAATGAACGACCTGGCCGATGCCATGCACGCCCGTGTCTGTTCGTCCGGCGACCACGGTTGCGAGCGGCGTCTGGGCGAACTCCGCGAGCGCACGCTCCAACTCGTTCTGCACAGTCTTTCCGTGCGGCTGCGACTGCCAGCCGCAAAACGCCGAGCCGTCGTACTGAATACCTAAAGCAAGCCGCATCTCAGGAATGCGGGGCGAGCGTCGACAGAAGCGTGGCCGCCTGCTGGCGCGTCGCCCGATCGTTCGATTCGATGACTTCCTGCAGCAGGGTGCGCGCGCCGGAAAGATCGCCCAATTCGATGTATTCGGCCGCCAGTTCGAGCTTGTTGCGCGCGATCGTCGCCAGTTGCGCCGGCGTCAAGGCAGGCAGCGGCTCCGTTGCGCTCGACGCCCGCCCGAGATCGAAGTCGAGGCTGAGCGGTCCGAAGCGCGTCGCGCCGAGTCCGGCAACCGACGCCGCGCCAGCGGTCCCGGCTTCGATCTGCGCCGCGACAGACTGCGTTTGCGACTGCGAATTCATCGCGTCTTCGGGCCGGACGAAGGGCTGCGGAACGTGCGGGACGAATGGAACGTGCCCGATCGGCTGACTTGCTGCCGGCGGCGGCTGCAGCGCTGCTGGGCGCGTCTCCTGCGGCGGCGTTGCCGGTTCCGTGACGGCCGGCGGCTTGATCGTCAACTCCATGCGCGGCGGTAATTCCATTTCGAGCGAGCCCAGCGCCTGAATCGCGTCCTGCGGAAATTTCGGCATTGGGAAGCGATGCGGGGCCACGGGTTCTTCGTCCGGTGCGACGCCGGACTTTTCTGCTTCGCGCGCCGCCTGCTCCTCGATGTCGCGCTGCTCGGCGGCACGCTGTTCGGCGGCTTGTTCTTCGGCGGCGCGCGTCTGGAGTTCGCGCAGCTCGGCCTCGCGCGCGATGATTTCGCGTGCGGCTGCCTCGCGCGCCAGCTCCTCGCGTTCGGTCACCTGACGCATCTCGGCTTCACGCTGTCCGGCTTCACGTGCGGCCAGATCCCGCTCAAGCGCCTCCCGTGCGGCGGCTTCCCGCGCGCGGATCTCATGCTCTTCGGCTTCACGCGCCGCAGCCTGGCGCGCTGCGGCTTCGCGCTCCTCGTTCTCCCATTTTTCGGCCTCGCGCCGGGCCGCCTCGCGCGCAGCGATCTCGCGAGCGTGCGGCTCGTGCGCTTCGGCCTCGCCGACCGGCGCTTCGTGCAACGGCGGAACGAAGGCGGCATGTCGCGCGGCCGGCGCAGCCGGCGCAAACGGCTCCGCGGGCTTCGCCTCGGTCGCCGCCGGCGGTTCATTCTCGGGGGACGTCACGGGTGCCCGAGTTGAGTCGGCGCTTTGCGTGCTCGCCGCAGCCGAATTCGACTCCGACTGATCGCGGGCCACAGCTCTGCCTTCGAGAGCGGCAGCGCCGCCCGCTGCCGCAGCCGCGCGCGCCTTGCGCATCGCGTCGTTGCGCCTGTCGGCGTCGGCTTGAGCTTCTTCGAGGCTCGCGAAGGTCCGCGGTGTGCGATCGACGTCTTCGGATTTCGCCGCATGCCGCTTGTTGCGCCGCTTCCGGAGCAGCAGGACACCGATCAGCGCGACTACGATGGCAATGACGACCGGTGCCAGGCCAATGGTGGCCGGCACCACGCCGCTGCCGCCGGCCGCTGCGGGTGCAGGCGCGCTCGCCGGCGCCTGCACCGTGGGTTCGGCTACAGGCTGCTGCTCCGGCGCGGACGCGACGTTCGCCGGCGCGCTCGCTTGCGGCTCGACGGCCGAAGCCGCCGACGTTTCCGCCACCGCGCTCTCGGAGGCAGGCGCGGCAGCCGCGGGCGCTTCGGTCGGCGTGGGCGCTTCGGTCGGCGCGGACGCACCCGGTTGCGCCGCGGGAGTGGACGGCGCCGGCGCGCCGCCCAGCTTGGCCGGCACATTGAGCACCGCGCCGAGCTTCAGCTTGTTGATATCGTGATTGCCGAACGCCTTCGGATTGGCGTCGAAGAGCGCGCGCGCCGCACGTGCGCGAACATCGCGATCGTTCGATCCGGTGAGTTCGCCGGCGATATCGCTAAGCGACTGCCCCGGTTTGACCGAGTAGGTCTGTCCGGTCGGGGCAAGAGCCGTCGCATCGCTGGCCTGGGCGAGCGCATCGCCTGGATTCGCCCAGAACGCCACGCATACGGCGAAACCTGTTGCGACGAACGCCGCACGCGATGACGAAAAGAGGGACCGGCGAGGTCGTTGGATCATTGAGGCTCCGGGTGCGACAAAAATTGAAACATACGGCGAAACCGTCCGATGAGCACGGTTTTGCAATAAAAGGCACAAAAACAAAAAAGCGCCGCGGGAGACGCGGCGCTTTCGGGCGTGGCACGCGCTTCCAGGCGCGTAGTTTACTTTACTTGTCGAGCAGAATGCGCAGCATGCGGCGCAGCGGTTCGGCCGCGCCCCACAACAGTTGATCTCCGACCGTGAACGCCGACAGATACTCGCCGCCCATCGCCAGCTTGCGCAGACGTCCGACCGGCACCGTCAGCGTACCCGTGACGACTGCGGGCGAGAGATCGCGAATCGACGCTTCGCGCTGGTTCGGCACGACCTTCACCCAGTCGTTCGCCGATGCGAGGATGCCGTCCACTTCGTCCAGCGGCACGTCCTTCGTGAGCTTGATGGTGAGCGCCTGCGAGTGACAGCGCATCGCGCCGATGCGCACGCACAGGCCGTCGACGGGGATCGAGCCCGGCGTGCCCATCGCCGGCTTGCCCAGAATCTTGTTGGTTTCCGCGCCGCCCTTCCATTCTTCCTTCGACATGCCGTTGCCGAGATCCTTGTCGATCCACGGAATCAGCGAGCCCGCGAGCGGCACGCCGAAATTGTCGACCGGCATGCGCTCGCCGTTCATTGCGGCGAGCACGCGGCGGTCGATATCGAGAATCGCCGAGGACGGATCGGCCAGATCTTCCTTCGCCGAACCGTAGAGCACGCCCATTTGCTGGAGCAGCTCGCGCATGTTCTGCGCGCCCGCGCCGGAGGCAGCCTGATACGTCATCGCGGTCGTCCATTCGACGAGGTTCTCGCGGAACAGCCCGCCGAGCGCCATCAGCATGAGGCTGACCGTGCAGTTGCCGCCGATGAAATCGCGCCCGCCCTTGACGAGCGAATCCTTGATGACGTTCAGGTTGACGGGATCGAGAATGATGACCGCGTCGTCCTTCATGCGCAGCGCCGAGGCCGCGTCGATCCAGTAGCCCTTCCAGCCTGCCGCGCGCAGCTTCGGATACACCTCGTTGGTGTAGTCGCCGCCCTGACAGGTGATGATGGCGTCGCACTTTTTCAGGTCGTCGATGCTCGTTGCGTCTTTGAGCTTCGTCTCGTTTTTAGCGAACGACGGCGCGTTGCCGCCCGCATTGCTGGTGCTGAAAAACACCGGTTCGATCAAGTCGAAATCGCCTTCCTGCTGCATGCGTTGCATCAGGACGCTGCCGACCATACCGCGCCAACCAACGAGACCTACGTTCATGACTAACCTTTGACAGTGGACACTTCCCCGCATCTTTACCCGGCGTGACCGCGCGGGGAAGACGCTCGGACACGACGGACGATCAGCGAATCGTGATCGTTTTGGGGGAAATTTTCGTAATGCGCGCGACTTTGGCCAGGCCGGCCGTGCCAATGATGGCGTCGATGCGCGTGCCGATGGCGAGTTCCGTTGCGACGGCGTTTGAGCCGCGTCCGATGGAATCCAGAGAGAATTGAGAGTTCTTCGCCATGACCAAAGAATATACACGATAACCCGATGTTTTCGTTACGCGCCTGCAGCATGCGTATGAAAATCGTGCGGATCGTGCACGAACATCGGCAAAAAGAGACGATCGGCCGCTTTATTGCTTCGAACGGCCGATCGTCGTTCCAGCGATTACAGCACCTTCAGCACCGCGTCGCCCATTTCCTTCGTGCCGACGACCTTGCCGTCGTCCGTCGCGATATCGCCGGTGCGGTAGCCTTGCTCCAGCACCTTCTTCACCGCGCTTTCGATGCGGTCGGCCTGCTCCGACTTGCCGAGCGAGTAGCGCAGCATCATCGCGGCGGAGAGGATGGTCGCGAGCGGATTGGCGACGCCCTTGCCCGCGATATCCGGCGCGGAACCGTGCGAAGGCTCGTACAGGCCCTTGTTGTTCTTGTCGAGCGATGCCGACGGCAGCATGCCGATGGAGCCGGTGAGCATCGCGGCTTCGTCGGACAGGATGTCGCCGAACATGTTGCCGGTCACGACGACATCGAACGCTTTCGGCGCTTTCACGAGCTGCATCGCGGCGTTGTCGACGTACATGTGCGACAGCTCGACGTCCGCATATTCCTTCGCGACGTCGATCATCGTGTCGCGCCACAGTTGCGACGTTTCGAGCACGTTCGCCTTGTCGACGCTCGTCAGCTTCTTCTGGCGCTTCTGCGCCGCCTGAAACGCGACGTGCGCGATGCGGCGCACTTCGGGCTCGGAGTAGCGCATCGTGTCGAAGCCTTCCTTCGCGCCTTCGAACGGACCGTCTGGCGCATCGCGCAGACCGCGCGGCGCACCGAAATAGATGTCGCCGTTGAGCTCACGGACGATGAGGATGTCGAGACCCGACACGATCTCCGGCTTCAGCGACGAAGCGCCCGTCAGTTGGGGATAGCAGATCGCCGGGCGGAAGTTCGCGAAGAGTTGCAGGTGCTTGCGCAGACCGAGAATCGCCTGTTCGGGACGCAGCGCGCGCTCGAGCTTGTCGTACTTCCAGTCACCGACGGCGCCGAAGAGAATGGCGTCGGCTTCCTTCGCGAGCTTCAGGGTCGATTCGGGCAGCGGATGACCTTGCGCCTCGTAACCCGCGCCGCCGACCGGCGCTTCTTCCAGCTCGAACTTCTCGCCGAGCGCGTTCAGCACCTTGACCGCTTCGGCGATGATTTCCGGACCGATCCCGTCGCCGGGGAGCACTGCAATTTTCATCGTGTCTTCCTTTGATTTATCCGATCAGGCGGTTGTTCAACCACGGCTGCTTCGCGAGACGCTCCGCTTCGAACGCTTTGATCTTGTCCGCATGACGCAGCGTGAGCCCGATATCGTCGAAGCCGTTCAGCAAACAGTATTTGCGGAAACCCGGCACTTCGAACGCGTACTCGGTGCCATCGCCGGTGCGCACGACTTGCGCTTCGAGATCGATCGTCAGCTTGAATCCGACGAACGCATACGTCTCGTTGAAGAGCTTGTCGACTTGCTGCTCCGTCAGCACGACCGGCAACAGGCCGTTCTTGAAGCAGTTGTTATAGAAAATATCCGCGAAGCTCGGCGCGATGATCGCGCGAAAGCCGTACTGATCCAGCGCCCACGGCGCGTGCTCGCGCGAGCTGCCGCAACCGAAGTTCTTGCGCGTCAGCAGAATCGACGCGCCCTGATACCGCGGCTGATTCAGCACGAAATCCGGATTGAGCGGACGCTTGCTGTTGTCCTGGCCGGGCTGGCCGACATCGAGATAACGCCATTCGTCGAACGCGTTCGGGCCGAAACCGGTGCGCTTGATCGACTTGAGAAATTGCTTCGGGATGATCGCGTCCGTGTCGACGTTTTCGCGATCGAGCGGCGCCACGAGGCCGCTATGTACGGTGAATTTTTCCATGATCTGTCTCAGTGTCCCGGTCGATCAAGCGAGCTTGCGCACGTCGACGAAATGGCCTTCGATCGCGGCGGCGGCGGCCATCGCCGGGCTCACGAGGTGCGTGCGTCCACCCGCGCCCTGACGGCCTTCGAAGTTGCGGTTCGACGTCGATGCACAGCGCTCGCCCGGCTCCAGCCGGTCGGCGTTCATCGCGAGGCACATCGAGCAGCCCGGCTCGCGCCATTCGAAGCCTGCGTTCGTGAAAATCTTGTCGAGGCCTTCGCGCTCGGCCTGCGCCTTCACGAGACCCGAGCCCGGCACGACCATCGCGAGACGGATGTTCGATGCGACGCGCTTGCCGAGCGACTTCACGACATACGCCGCCGCGCGCAAATCTTCGATGCGCGCATTCGTGCACGAGCCGATGAAAATCTTGTCCGGCTGGATCGATTCGATCGGCGTGTTCGGCGTGAGCGCCATGTAGCTGAGCGCGCGTTCGATCGCATCGCGCTTGACGGGGTCTTTTTCCTTCTCGGGATCGGGCACGCGGCCGTCGATCGACGTGACCATTTCCGGCGACGTGCCCCACGTCACTTGCGGCACGATCTCGGCCGCATTGATCTCGACGACGCGGTCGAACTGCGCGCCGTCATCCGACCTGAACTGGCGCCAGTACTCGACCGCCTGATTCCACTCGACGCCCTGCGGCGAGTACGGACGGTCCTTCAGATAGTTGATGGTCGTGTCGTCGACGGCGACCATGCCGGCGCGCGCGCCCGCTTCGATCGCCATGTTGCAGACCGTCATGCGGCCTTCCATCGACAGCGCGCGGATGGTCGAGCCACCGAACTCGATCGCGTAGCCGGTGCCGCCCGCGGTGCCGATCTTGCCGATGATCGCGAGCACGATGTCCTTCGCGGTGCAGCCGCGCGGCAGCGGGCCTTCTACCTTCACGAGCATGTTCTTGCTCTTCTTCTGCAAGAGCGTTTGCGTGGCGAGCACGTGCTCCACTTCCGACGTGCCGATGCCATGCGCGAGCGCGCCGAACGCGCCGTGCGTGGACGTGTGCGAGTCGCCGCAGACGATCGTCATGCCGGGCAGCGTCGCGCCCTGCTCCGGCCCGACGATGTGCACAATGCCCTGGCGGAGGTCGTTCATCTTGAACTGCGTAATGCCGAAGCTATCGCAGTTGGCGTCAAGTGTATCGACTTGCAGCTTCGACACCGGATCGGCGATGCCTTGTGAACGGTCGGTCGTCGGCACGTTGTGGTCGGACACCGCCAGATTCGCGCTGATGCGCCACACCGGGCGCTCGGCCAGCTTCAGGCCTTCGAAGGCCTGCGGACTCGTCACTTCATGCAGCAGGTGACGGTCGATGTAGAGGATCGAGGTACCGTCCTCTTCCGTGTGGATCACGTGTGTGTTCCACAATTTGTCGTAGAGAGTCTGAGCCATGATGAGCGCTTTCGTGTGGGACTGCGGGGAATGTTCGTTGTACGGCTTGTTGACCGATTATGCCACCTCCACACGCGGCGCGGGTACTAGGTTGCGGATAAAAAGCTATTAAAAACAGTTAGTTATCGTAGTGGTCGTGGTACCCGGATGGGGAGTACCCGGTTGCGCGCGCTGGCCTATTCCGTCTGGCTGAATGGTTTCTTCCATTGAGGACCCGTAGGCTTGGCATCTCGGGATTGACGCTTCGGTCACCAACGTAATAACATTGTATCCACACAGATGAACTTGATGGATTTCATGAGAACGACAATCAGAAAATTGGGTAACTCGCAGGGTGTGTTGATTCCGAAGCCTTTCCTCGCGCAGTTAGGGCTGGAGAACGAAATCGAGATGGACGTCGAAGGCGACACGATCGTGTTGCGCAAGCCCCGCGGGAAGGCGCGTGAGGGCTGGGCTGAGGCGAGCAGGGCTGTCGCCGCAAGCGGCGAGGATGGTCTGGTGCTTGGGGAGTTTGGGAATGCAGGCGACGAGGAACTGGAATGGTGACGCGCGGCGATATCTGGCTGGTCGCGCTGGATCCGACGCGAGGCAGCGAAGTTCAGAAGACGCGCCCTTGTGTAATCGTGTCTCCGCCCGAGATACACGACCACTTGCGCACGGTCATCGTCGCGCCGATGACTTCGAACGGCAGACAGACGCCGTTTCGTATTCCCATTACCTTCAGGCAGAAGGACGGCCTCATTCTTCTCGATCAGATCCGGACCGTGGACAAAGTGCGGCTCGTGAAAAAGGAAGGCGCCGTAACGGATGAGACGTTGCTTGAAACGCTCAACACGCTGCAGGAAGTTTTCGCCGACTGATCATGAAGTCAAAAAGCCCCAGCAGTTTCCTCCTGGGGCTTCCACACCTGACCTACCCGGCAGAATCAGATCAACGCTTCGCCAGCGGTTTCACTTCACGCGGCGTCTGGCCGATGAACAACTGACGCGGGCGGCCAATCTTCTGCTCGGGATCGGCAATCATCTCGTTCCATTGCGCGATCCAGCCCACCGTGCGCGCCATCGCGAAGATGCACGTGAACATCGACGTCGGAATGCCCAGCGCGCGCTGCACGATGCCCGAATAGAAATCGACGTTCGGATACAGCTTGCGCGACACGAAGTATTCGTCTTCCAGCGCGATCTTTTCGAGCTCCATAGCGAGCTTGAAGAGCGGGTCGTCGTGCAGGCCGAGTTCGTTCAGCACTTCGTGGCACGTCTCGCGCATCAGCTTCGCGCGCGGGTCGTAATTCTTGTACACGCGGTGACCGAAGCCCATCAGCTTCACGCCCGAGTTCTTGTCCTTCACCTGCTTGATGAACTCGGCGATGTTGTCGACCGAGCCGATCTCTTCCAGCATGTTCAACGCGGCTTCGTTCGCGCCGCCGTGAGCCGGGCCCCACAGACACGCGATGCCGGCCGCGATACACGCGAACGGATTCGCACCCGACGAACCGGCCAGGCGAACCGTCGACGTCGACGCGTTCTGCTCGTGGTCAGCATGCAGGATCAGGATGCGGTCGAGCGCGCGCACGAGCACATCGTTGACCTTGTACTCTTCGCACGGGTTCGAGAACATCATGTGCATGAAGTTCGCGCTGTACGACAGCTCGTTCTTCGGATACACGAACGGCTGACCGATGCTGAACTTGTACGCCATCGCGACGAGCGTGGGCAGCTTCGCGATCATGCGAATCGCCGACACTTCACGGTGACGCGGATCGTTGATGTTCAGCGAGTCGTGATAGAACGCCGACAGCGCGCCGACCGCTGCCGTCAGCACGGCCATCGGATGCGCGTCGCGACGGAAGCCGCGGAAGAAGAAGTGCATCTGCTCGTGCACCATCGTGTGACGCGTGACCGTCTCCACGAATTCCTTGTTCTGCGCGGTGTTCGGCAGTTCGCCCTTCAGCAGCAGATAGCAGGTTTCGAGGAAGTCGGCGTTCACCGCGAGTTGCTCGATCGGGTAGCCGCGATACAGCAGCTCGCCCTTGTCGCCGTCGATATACGTGATCGCGGAATTGCACGCCGCCGTCGACATGAAGCCCGGGTCATACGTGAACTTGCCGGTCTGACCGTACAACTTGCGGATGTCGATCACGTCCGGGCCCATGGTGCCCTTGTAGATCGGCATTTCGACGCTCGGCGAGTTGTCGCTGAACGATAGCGTGGCTTTAACATCTGACGGGGTCATAGCACATCCTCAATCGAAGTATGGATACAGGTTTTCGATAATTTGCACGACGGAAGCTGCGCGACAAAACTGTCTTATCGGCCTGTGTGCACTGCAGCAGGCCTATTTTGCAAAACTCCGCGAATTCCTGCAGGAATCAGACGGAGCGCAGCATGTCCAGCAAGCGGGTTACATCCGGCGTCGCGAGGTCGCCTTCGGGCTCCGTGCGCGCCAGCAGCAAGTCCATCAGTTCGTTGTCGCTCAGCTCCAGCAGGCGGGTCAATGCGGCCACATCGGCGTCGCTGAGGTCATGCTCATATCGGCTGAAGAAACGCTCGAAGATCAGATCGTTTTCCAGCAGGCCGCGCCGTGCGCGCCAGCGAAGGCGCGCGCGGCGAAGGGGATCGGACTGGTGAGATTCGTCCATTGTCAAACCGCCCGGCGCACCATCAATTCCTTGATCTTGCCGATCGCCTTGGTCGGATTGAGCCCCTTCGGGCACACGTCG
>NZ_FCOF02000055.1 GCF_001544755.2 Caballeronia catudaia
AAGCATGAAGGGATTGAACCGAAAAACCGGACATTTCTAACGAGCCAGCCATCGGACATTTCAATTTAGCCGTGACATTATGTGTAGGTCCCAGATAGAAATGTCGCGTTTCTGCCAGATAGAAATGTCGCCTTTTAGCGTAGGTTCGCCGCCATACACCGCCAAAACCTCTCGCCACCGACACCTATAATCGATCCAACAAAATTGCCCACGAGCATTTCAAAGATTGTCGACTTATCAAAGCTTCGCGCAAATTTTTGAAATTTTGATGAGAACGGTCGACGTCCGGTGCGCCGCGGTACGCGCGCGCAATAATCCCGCTTCGGTAAATCGGCGCGCATTCCCATGATCGAACACTACGAGCAACTTCCTCAAAAATTTTACGCCGGCGAGATCGAGGAATGCTTCCGCTTTCTCGACGAACGCAACGCGCAAGACGGACACACCCCCGAACACTGGCACTGGCGCGCGGTCACGCACCTGCGTGCCGGAGATTTTCTGAAGGCGCTCGAGATCTGCTGCAACCTCACCCGGCTCTCGACGTTCAAGTTTCAGATTCATTGCCTGTATGACGTGTGCGCGCATCTCGGTCTCAAAGAGGTCGCGCTCAGCATGATCGAGTATCAGGCGATCAAGTCGTCCAGCGAGCCGTTGGTCGGCTATCTGTGGCGCGTCTACGGCTGGCATTACGTCGGCGAGGACGCGCGCGTGCTGCAACTGAGCGCCGAAGGCCTCGACACACATTCGGCGTACGTGCTCGGTCATCATCAGGGCCGCAGCGCGATGCGCCTCAACGGCATCGCCAACGGCGTCGAATTGATGCATCGCTATTGGTCGTCGCATGAAGCGCGGCGCGTACTGTTCCCGCACGTCGATGTCGAGCAGTACTGGTGCGGACAACGCGTCCTGCCGGCGCATCTGACAATCGATTCGATCGCATCGGGTTATGGCGATCAGGTGAACTGGGTGCGCTACGCCGGCGCGCTCCAGGCGCTCGGCGTGCAGATCACGTATGCCGACGGGTCGGACCGGAACTTTCGCGTCGCCATGCCCGAGGGCGAACAGGCGAAATATGCTGAGGCCCTGCGCGCGGCCGGCTTTACCGTGGCGCCCGGCGTCGCACAATGGACGGAGCCGTTCGCCCTTTTCACGTCGCTCTTTTCCGTGCTTGGCTATGCGTCATCGGAGCGCTATATCGAGCCGATCGATCCGGGCGCAGTGGATGCGCTCGTCGACGAGATCCGGCGCCGCGCGCGCGGTCGGCGCTGTGTCGGCATCTTCTGGTCGTCGTGCGAGTCGGCGAACAACTTCGCCAACCGTAGCCTGCGCCTGCCGTATCTCGACCCGCTTTTCAACAACACGGACGACATCTACTGGGTCGTCATGCAGCGCGGCTACGAGCGCAAGTGCTGGCTGAACGATCCGCGTTCGGCCGATCTCGACCGCTTCACGACGCTCGACCCGTCGATGTCGCTCGCGCAGTCGGCCGCCCTGCTCGACCGGCTCGATGAATTCGTCGGCAACGATGGCGTCCTCGCCCATCTCGCCGGCGCGCTCGGCAAGCCAAACTATCTGTTTCTCAACGGAGAGATGGCCGACTGGCGTTACGAGCGCAATCCGCACCGCACGCCGTGGTATCCGTCGACGCAGCTCGTACGCGCCCGCCGGATGGGCGACTGGGACGATGTCGTCCGCAAGCTGCGGCAGCTTCTCGCGTCCGGACACTCGCCCGGCTGAATCGCCGGGCCGCCCCGCCTCAGGCAAAACGCGCCGCGAGCGTCTGCGGGATCGCACTCCTGCGCGTGAGCGCGCAAGTCGGCAATTCGGAGCCCGCGCCTCGCACATAGGTTTCGAGCTGGTCGATGGCGAACTGCTGTTCCTCGATCAGATGCCGCACCATGTCGCCGATCGAAATCATGCCGACCAGCTTGCCGCCCTCGATCACCGGCAGATGACGGATGCGGTGCTGCGTCATCTGCGCCATGCATTCGTCGGCGGTCGTCCTCAGGCTCACGAACATGACGGGCGCGGTCATGATTTCGCATACCGTGGTCGTGCGCGAGACCTTGTCCTGCAGGATCACCTTGCGCGCATAGTCGCGCTCCGTGACGATGCCGCACACCGCGTCGCCCACCGTGACCACGAGGGCACCCACCTCGGCTTTCGACATCAGCGCGACCGCTTCGTAGACGCTCGCCTCGGCGTCAATCGTATGAACCGTGGTGTCGATCTTTGCCTTCAGGACTTGCTTCACCGTTGCCATTTGCCGTTCTCCGTTGCTGTTTCAGTTGCCGAATCGAAAAATTCGTCGATGAACCTGGCGCGAGACGCATTCAATCGAAGTCGAAAAGATCGCCGAGGAAGGATTTCTTGCGCCGCGGATGCGCGTGCTCGCCACGCGGATCGCCGTAGTGATACTGGCCGTCGCGGTGCGGGCGACGCTCGCGATCGTGTTCCCGCGCGTCTTCGCGCTCACGCCACGCGTCGCGCCTGGCTGTCTGCGCATCCTCGATGGACGCCTGCGCCGCGCGGCGAATGATCTGATCGAGTTCGCCGCGGTCGAGCCACACGCCGCGGCACTGCGGGCAATAGTCGATTTCGATGCCCTCGCGCACCGTCATCAACAGTTCCGTGGCAGGACATACGGGGCATTTCATGTCGATTCCTTTCTGATTGCTTTCAATGAACACAATCTAACGGAAGGTTCGGCATCGAAAAATGCGAGTTTTCGGGTGCGTTACTTCGGAAAATACGAAGCTGCGCGACGGGATGCCCGCAACGCCGACTTGCGATCCATCTCAAAACGCCGCAAGCTTTCGTTTTGAGACGGCGCGCGGGCGCCGTGACCGCACCACAAAGGCGACCCACCATGCACGACAAATCCACGATGAGCGAAGAACGCGACGGCGCCAAGGCGCGCGATCTCCTGTACCTGCTGCAGGGCGCCGACGATTTCAGCCGCCTGGTGTTCCCCGACAGCGAAGCGCTCTTCAAGAGCCTCGCGCATCAGCAGGCGCCGCACACGCTTTTCATCACGTGCGCGGACTCGCGCGTGTCGCCCGAAATGATCACGCAGACGCGACCCGGCGAGCTTTTCGTGTGCCGCAACATCGGCAATATCGTGCCGGCTTATGGCGAAATGCTCGGTGGCGTGTCGGCCGTCGTCGAATTCGCGGTTCTCGCGCTCAACGTGAAGCAGATCGTGATTTGCGGACACTCGGACTGCGGCGCGATGAAGGGCCTCGCGTCGGGCGCGACCATCGCTGACGAAATGCCGACCGTTCACGCCTGGCTGCGCAATGCCGAAGCTGCGCGCAGCGTCGTGATGGCGAGGAAGCTGGAAGAGGAACGCATCGTTGCGGCGATGGTCGAGGAAAACATCCGCCTGCAGTTGACGCACCTGCGCACGCATCCGGCGGTCGCGGGACATCTCGCGCTCGGCAAGTTGCAGGTGCAAGGCTGGGTGTACGACATCGGACGCGGCAAGGTCTCGGTATTCGACGAAGCCGGCGGCAAGTTCCAGTCGCTGGAGGAAGCGCGCCTGCGCATGCTGCGCGCGGGCCCGCGTTGAAGCTGGAATAGCTGGCCGCGCGCGCATTGCACGCGCGCGGTGTGCTCATCGCGTTACTGCACGCCCTTCTTCGCGGCGAGATCCTGCGCCATCTTCAGGTGCTGCTGGATGGTCGGCAGCGCCTTCTGCGCGGCCTTCTTCAGATCGGCGTTCTGGCCTTGATCGATTTCGGTCTGAAACGCCTTCACGGCTTCCTCGTGTCCCTGGACGCCGACCTTCTGGATATACGCGGCATCGAACTCCTTGCCATGCAAGGACTTGAGCGAGTCCAGCACCGCCGGGTCCGAGTTGTCCTTCGGCACCGTCACGCCGTGCGGCGCGGCCATCTTGAGCTGCATCGTGAGCTTGGTGTGGTCGATCATCATGTGATGCGCAAAGTTCTTCACGTCCTTGTCCTGCGACTGCTTCGTGGCGAGCTTGGCGGCGTCGATTTCGGTCGATCCCGCCGATGACGCCGCCTGCACGAACACCTTGTCGGTCGGCGCCAGTTCGTTGGCCATCGTCGTGCTGGCCGCCTGGGTTTGCGCGAGCGCGGAAAGCGGCAGCGCGGCGATCAGGCTGGCGGCGAGCGCCGCGCACAGATTTGCATTGCGTTTCATGAGGCCTCCGTGGGCAGTGAATGTTGCGACTTTTCAGCAATGCCGATGCCACGCCGCCGCGCGGCCGCTCACGCATCAGGCGCGCGGGATGCTTGTTACACTCGTCCATCGAGCTATCTTTCTTCCAGTGGGAGCGTCATGCCTGTCTACGATTACGAATGCGCGGATTGCGGCGCGTTCGAAGCCGTCCGCCGCATCGCCGAGCGCGATGAACCCGCCGCCTGTCCACGTTGTGGCGCGACCGCCGCGCGCGTCACGATCGGCGCGCCGAGCGTCGGCGGCTCGAGCGCGTCCGGCGCCGGCGCGGACGACGCGGGCAGCTATGGCATGTCCCATCGCGGCGGCTGTCTCTGTTGCCGCTAGCGTTTCCTTATCGTGCTGGGCACCGCCATTGCAAGGTCAGCGTGGCGTACGCCCCGTGCGGTGCGGGCGTATCATGCAAGACGACGGTGTGCGGCGCGCAAGGCCGCGCGCAGTCGAGGGCATCGCCATCGCGAGACGCGCGCTGTTGCGTATCTCGCGATGATCGCGCTTGAGCGTTTTCGAACGAATAACAGGAGGTGATAAGGATGACGGTAGAGTTCAGCGGGCGGCGTCATGTCGTGGCGGCAGCGCGTGTCGCGTTCGAGGCCAAGGTGGACGGACGCGAGGTCTGGTGCAGCGTCTCCCTCGATGCGCTCAACGATCACTTCGGCAACAGCGGGACGTCTTCGCACGATCTCCTCTCCGCGTTCGAAGGAGGACGCCTGCAAATCGAGGACGCAGCCCGGCGCGCACTCGAGCGCAATCACGGCCAGTCGGTCGAGCTGGAAACCAACGATTTCAAGGCTTCCCGAGCCACCTGACGCGCGGGCGTCGGAGCGGGCGGCGATGCATCGGCAACACCGCCCGCGTCATCGGGCATAGAAGCATTCCAATACGTCGAACATCCACCAGACCGGGCACGGCGTTCTGCAAAAGCCGTCGTATCCCGCTTCGGAAAGTGCATCGCGCGGGTCGCGTTCGGCATCCGCCGCCATCGCGATCAGCAAGTGATACTCACCATCCTTCCGGTTTTGCGTCAACGCTTCGCGCAACGCGTGCGCGAGCCCGTGATCGCGCCTGTCGCCGATGAGCGTATCGACGAACAGCACCTGCGGCCGCCACTGGCGTACGAACTGCAAGGCGGCTTGCGCGTCACCAATCTGCACGGACTCGAAGCCGCGCATCGCGAAAAGCAGCGCAAACGAATCGCCGACGTTCGATTCCGAATGCACAACCAGCACGCGCCTCGGACCGGAAACCGACACGGTATGCGGATTCCAGATTTCGTAACGCGCGCTTCGAAGATCGTACGATCGTTCTTCCATATCGGTCCGGCGAGGCGATGAACGCATGCACCGGTACCGCCAGTCCAGCAAGGTTGAGGCCCGCTTTCATCGCCCGGTTCGGCGTGCCGCCGCGCGCGGCTACCGCGCCGCGAGCAAACCCACGATGAGGCCGCCGACCGCCGCCAGCGCGATCGACTTCCACGGGTTCTCGTGAACGAAATCCTCGGTGCCTTCCTTCGCCTGGCGATAGCGGCCCGCGACGACGTCCTGCGCATCCGTCAGCACGACGCGCATGCGCCGCGGCACCGGCCGCGGAGGATGGAACTGGCTGCCCTGCCCCTCCGCCATTGCAGACGACGGTTGCGCGAGGACCGTCGGACTATCGCCGCCTTCGAGCACGCTGCCATGCACGTGATACGGGGCGTATTTCGCAGGTTTGTGCGCCGCGCCGGGCGTGAGCGGCGTCACGCTCGCGGACTGTGCCTGTCCCATGCCCGGCGAGAGCGCCGCGTCCATCGCGCTCGCCACCGTGCGGCGCGCGAGCGGCGGCTCGTCGGATGGCATCTTATGGATGGGAGATGCGCTCCCGTTTGCATTGTCCACGGCTTTTCTCCAGTTGACTGCGTCCATCGCGCTGCAAAAACATCGTTGGCCTTCCGATGACGCAAGAGTCGCGCCGAATGCACGCCCGGTCAACCCGCCCGTTTGCCGCGCATCGACCGCCATGTGGCGGCGCGGCCGTTGGCAATTTTTCTCACATAACGGTGAGAATTGCTCGTTTGCCGCGGTGTCCGCGCGCGCCTACGATGCGTGGCGTAGAGCGAAGCCGGAGCGTGTTCCGGAAGAAGCGGCGCAGCATGAGCCGCAGCGCCAGCGCTGCATCTTTCGTTTCACGCCGGGCCGAAACGTCGGCGGCCCGCGCGCCGCTACGATGGCTTCGCGTTCGACTCCTCTTGCGAAGCCCGCCATGAATCCCGTCAATCTCGCTCAACTGTTCATTCTCGCCGCGCTGTGGGGCGGCTCGTTCCTGTTCATTCGCGTCGGCGTGACCGATCTCGGCGTCGCGCCGCTGATGGCCTTGCGCGTCGGCATCGGCGCGGCGTTTCTGCTTCTGATGCTGGTATTGCGCGGCACCGCGCGGCAGGCCGTGTCGACGATGCGCGAGCGGGCCTGGCCGCTTTTCGTGGTCGGCATCCTGAACTCGGCCGCGCCGTTTTGTCTCTTCGCCTATGCGGAGCTCACGCTGTCGGCGGGCGTCACATCCGTCATCAACGCGACGACGCCACTCTGGGGCGCGCTCGTCGCCTTCTTCTGGCTCGACGACCGGCTGACGCGCATGCGTGTCGCGGGCCTCGCGATCGGCTTCGCGGGCGTGCTCGCGCTCGTATGGGACCAGATGTTCGCGCACGACGCGAGCGCCGTAGCCGTGTCGCCGCTGGCGACTGCGCTCGCCGCACTCGCCGCGCTGGCCGCGACGCTCTGCTACGGCATCGCCGCGAGCTATACGAAAAAGCATCTGATGGGCGTGGATTCGCTGACCGTCGCGGCCGGCACGATGAGCGCGGCGACGATCGTGCTGCTGCCCTTCGCGTTCGCCTTCTGGCCTGCGGGCGCGGTGTCGTTGACCGCGTGGGGCGCGGTGCTCGGGCTGGGCGTCGCGTGCACGGGCGTCGCCTACATGCTGTTCTTTCATCTCATCGCGGTGGCCGGCCCCGCGCGCGCGATCACCGTCACCTTCGTGATTCCGATCTTCGGCATTCTGTGGGGCGCGCTGTTCCTGGCCGAGCGCGTGTCGGTGGGCATGGCGGGGGCGTGCGCGATCGTGCTCGTCGGGACCGCGCTCGCGACGGGCGTCGTGAAACGCATGCCGCTGACTGGCGCGCGTGCAAAGGCGTGACACGGCCTGGCTTCAGTGCCAGTGACGCAGGAGCGGCCCGTCTTCGCCAGCGACCGGATCGCAGCGGGGAAACGGCAGTTCTTCCATCGCGCGGCGTTCCTGCTCGCTGATCGCTTCGCGGCGAATGTCCCATTGCTGGCCGGGCGGATACGCGCCGACCACCTGAAAGCGACGTCCCGCCGCCAGCAGGCAATGGCCGGTGCCGGCGGGCAGAACGAGCGCATCGCCGGCGCTGACCGCGATCACGCGCCCATGCGGGCCGCCGATGATCAGCTCGGCGTCGCCCGATGCAATGCCGAGCGCCTCGTGCGCGGTCGAATGGAAATGGTGATAGTCGAAGACGCTATCGCGCCATTGCGGCGGCCAGCCGTTCTGCGCGAACAGGGCTTCGAAGCGGCTGGCGCCATCGGATGCGCGGGCATCGATCGCGCCGCGCCACACGAGCACCGGCAGGCGCGTGTTGTTCGGCACCCAGCCGTTCGGCGGCAGCATGAAATACTCGCAGCGCGCGTCGCGCGCCAGCAAGCTCAGGGTTTGTTCAGCCATCTTGCGCTTCTCCTGATAAATCGAGGAAAAGCGCAGCAACCGGTGTTCCAGCGAGCAACGGTCAGCGGCCGTGCCAGTGTCCGCCGCCATTGCTAAAGCCGATGCCGAGCGACACCGACGGCGCCGCGTAATACCCCGGCGCGTACCCATAGCCGTACGCGGGCGCGTAGCCATATACCGGCGTCGGCGCGGGTGCGTAACCGTAAGGCGGCGCGTAGACACAACCGCCGAGTGCCGCCGCCAGCACGAGAGCGGCGGATACGCTCATCGAGCGCGCAACACGCGCCCTGCTTCGAGTTCGAGATGAATTTTTCATGATGATGTCCCGCTCCCGGAATCCCTTTGCTTACCAGTGGCGATAGCCGTAATGCCCGCCGTAATACCCGCCGTGATGCGCGTACCAGTCGCGGCGTCCCCAATAGTGATACCCATCCCAGTAGCGCTCGCCATGCCATCCGACGACGATGGCCGGCCCAGGCGCGACATACACCGGCGGCGCGGCGTACACCGGCGCGAAGGGCACGCCGACATTGATCCCGACGCTCACGCGCGCCATCGCGGCGTCGCAGGCGAGTCCTGCGGTCAGCGCAACGCCTGCGCCCACCGCGACCCCGATCAAACCCCTGGCGTTCATGTCTTCCTCTTCTGAGAAGGCCGTCACGAGCGCGATGCGATCCTGAACTCATATGCGACCATGAATCCATGTTAGCCGCGCGCATTGGGCGTTGCGTTACAAGCCCTGTAACAGATGTGAATGCTGAAACGAAGCCGCGAGGGGTGCCGTCGCCCGCACGGGTTGCGCGCCTTTGCGACGCCGTGGGATAGTTCCGGCTTGCTCGAAACGGATGGCGGGACGATGGATTTACTGCGAAGCATGAGGATTTTCGCGCGCGTGGCCGAAGCGGCGAGCTTCACGCTTGCGGCGCAGCAAATGGACATCACGACGGCGCAGGCGTCGCGCGCCGTCACCGAGCTCGAGACACATCTGCGCACGCGGCTTTTGAATCGCACTACGCGCCGCGTCGCGCTCACCGACGCCGGCAATCGCTATCTCGCCCGCTGCAAGGAAGTGCTCGAACTCGTCGATCTGTCCGAGGCCGAAGCGAGCAACGCGCAGGTCTCACCGAGCGGCGTGCTGCGCATGCACGCACCGATCACCTTCGGCCAGCACTACGTCGTGCCCGCGCTCACGCGCTATCTGGAAGAGCATCCGCAAGTGCGCGTCGAGCTGACGCTCTCGCAAAACGTGCCAGACATGCTCGACGAAGGCTTCGACGTATTCCTGCAGGTCACCACGTCCACCCTGCCCGACTCCGCGCTCGTCTCCACGAAAATCTGCTCGATGCCGAGCGTGCTCTGCGCATCGCCCACGTATCTGCAGCGCGCGGGCGTGCCGCAAGATCTCGGCGACTTGCCGAACCATGCGTGTCTGCAACTGGTGACGACATTTTTTCCCATCGACCGATGGACGTTCGAAGGCCCGCGCGGACAGGTCGAGCTGGAACTGGACCCCGGCCGGCTGCGCGTCAATTCCGCCGATGCGCTCGCCGCCGCGCTCGCGGATGGCCTCGGCATCGCGCCCTTGCCGATGCTCGCCGCGCTGCCGTGGCTGCAAAGCGGCGCGCTCGTGCGCGTGCTGCCCGAGTGGGAACTCCAGACGATGACGGTCTACGCGATGTACGCGTCGCGCCAGTATCTCGACGCGAAGATCCGCACATGGATTACGTTTCTGCGCGATTTCGTCGAAGGAACGCTCGCGAGCGAGCCTGTCTGAAGCGTCCGGATACATCGTATTCCTAATACCAATGAGCCATCCGGTGCGCGAACGCACGCCAGAGCCAGCACCGGCGCGCATTCTCTAAACGCGTAGTTGCACGCATGGTTCGGAACACTAAACTGCTTGATGGAGCGCCTGCATCGCTGCATGACGATGCGCCGCAACAGAGAGGAGTCGGCCGCCATGAACGAGCTTCCGCGCGCAAGCATCACGTCCCCCGCGCTTCGGCTTTGCACCGCCACGCTCTGCGCCGCGGCCTTCGCGCACGCGCACGCGGAGCCGACCGGCGCGCGTGTCGTCGCCGGTTCCGGCTCGGTCACGAGCGCGGGCGCGAACACGACCATCCAGCAAAACAGCAACCGCCTCGCGATCGACTGGCGTTCGTTTGGCACGCGTCCGGGCGAATCCATCACGTTCAATCAGCCGGGCGCGAACGCGATCGCGCTCAATCGCGTCACCGGGCCGCGCCCGTCGGCGCTCTTCGGCAGGCTCGACGCCAACGGTCAGGTGTTCATCGTCAATCCGAACGGCGTGATCTTCGGGCCGGGCGCGCAGGTGAATGTCGGCGGGCTGCTCGCGTCGTCGCTCAATCTGTCGACGAGCGATTTCATGAGCGGCCATTACACCTTCGCGGGCGGGCGGCGGCACTGGCACTGGCGCCGGCATGACGACGACGGCGCCGCGGTCGTCAACCTCGGCACGATCCGCAGCGCGCCCGGCGGCTATGTCGCGCTGATCGGCACGCGCGCGATCAACGCCGGCACGATCGATTCGCCCAACGGCTTTGCCGCGCTCGCGGCGGGCGAGCGCATCGCCGTCACGCTCGGCGATCACAGCATGATCGGCTTGTCGGTGGAGCGCGGCGCGCTGAATGCGCTCGCCGCCAATCACGGATTGATCGAAGCCGATGGCGGTCAGGCCTGGCTCGCCGCGAGCGCAGAAGATGCGCTCTTCGCCAATGTCGTGAACAACACGGGCGTGATCCGCGCGCGCAGCGCGGTGAACCAGAACGGCGTGATCCGGCTCGTCGCCGACACCGGCGTCGTGCAGGTCGGCGGCACGCTCGACGCGTCCGCGCCCAATGGCGGCAATGGCGGCGTCATCGAAACGGCAGGCACGCAGGTGCGCGTCGCGCCCGATGCGCGGATCACGACGGCGGCGATGACCGGGCAAGCCGGGACGTGGCGCATCGCGAGCGATTTCGTCGCGCTCGTCGGCGCGGACAATGACTTCGGAAGGCGCTTCGGCACGATCCAGAGCGCGACGCTTTCGCGCGTGCTCGAATCGACCAATGTGACGATCAGCGCCGCCGCGCCGACCGGCTTCGAACCGTTCGGCTTCGTGCTGATCGACGGCCCCGTCGC
The DNA here is from genome assembly GCF_001544755.2 of Caballeronia catudaia. Taxonomy (GTDB): domain Bacteria; phylum Pseudomonadota; class Gammaproteobacteria; order Burkholderiales; family Burkholderiaceae; genus Caballeronia; species Caballeronia catudaia. Next base: position 11,065 of record NZ_FCOF02000055.1, read on the forward strand.
GTGGCGCGGCGCAAATACGCTCTCGCTCGCGGGGCAAAGCGGCATTCGACTCGATGCCGCCATCAGCGCGCCGCGCGGCACGTTCTCGATGACGACCGCCCGCGCCGTCACGCAACGCGCGCCGATCGAAGCAGCTCATGTCGCGCTGCAAGGCGGCGGGACGTATCGGTTGACGAATGCGGACAACCGCATCGGCACGCTCGCCGCGAACGCCGGATCGCTCATGCTCACCGATACCACGCCGCTGGTCATCGGCAGCGTCGCGGGGCTGACGGGCGTGTCGGCGGACGGCGCGGTGACGCTCGCGGCGCCATCGCTCACGCTCGCCGCGCCGGTCACGAGCCGCGCGAGCGGCACGGCCATCGCGCTCGCCGCCGCGACCTTCGACAACCGCGCGGGCTCGCGTGCGCTCGCCGCGCCCAACGGCCGCTGGATCGTCTACACCGACTCGCCGGACGCCGCCGCGTTCGGCGGCCTGCAAAGCGGCAACCTCGCGCTCTGGGGCGATGCCTACGCGGGCGGCGCCGATGCGCGCGCCGCTGCGTCTCCGGGCAACCGCTTCGCGTTCAGGGCGGTTCAGCAGGGCACGCTGACGGCGGTGAATATCGACGTGCCCTTCGACGTGCCGCGCACGCTCGGCCCGAACGACGTCACCATCGCGCTGCGCTACAACGGCGCGAACTACGGCAACGCGTTCGCGGACAGCCCGACCGTCCACGAGCCCTTCGTCTTCACGGTGTCGAGCACGGGCGCGGCGCCCGGCGCGGCGAGCGGCGAATACGCGATCACCGTCACGGCGACGGGCGGCCCCACGGGCTACAAGATCACGACGCAAGGCGGCACGCTGCGCATCGCCGGGGCGCCCACGCCGCCGACACCGCCCACGCGGCCCGTCACGCCGGTCACGCCCGTCACGCCCGCGCCACCCACGCAGCTCGTGACGCCTGAAGCGCCTGGACCGATCATCACGACGGTGGCGGTGGTGCCCGGCATTCTCGATTCCGTGCGAACCGACGCCATGAACCCCGCGCCGCTTTCCAATGCGACGCCGGGACTCCAGCCGGAATCGGCGCCGCTCGTGCAGCAGCGCACGGATTCGTCGAGCGACGGCAGCCGCCTGCCGGACGACGCATGGCCCGGTCACGTATGCCGTATGTGAGCGCGCGGCGCGTGCGACGCTCCGGCACCCACCCACGGCGGGGCCGCGTGGGGACGCGCCGGCTCGCCGTGCTGTTCGCGACGCTCGTCGCGGCGTCCGCGCGCGACATGCGTGATGCGCGGGCTCAGGCGCTGCCGAACGCGGGCAGCATCCTGCGCGAACAGCAGCAGCAAACGCCCGTTCCGCCGCCGCCGTCCGACCTGCGCCTGAACGTGACGCCCGCGCCCGAGCCTGCGCCGCCATCGGGCGCGCCGGGCGGCATCCGCTTCGAAGTGAAGGGCTTCGACTTCACCGGCAACACGCTCTTCCCGGCTGCGGAGCTGAAGGAGGTGTTGCGCCCTGTCGTCGGCGCGGATCGTTCGCTCGACGATCTCGAAGCCGCCGCCGACCGCATCAGCGCGTACTACCGCCGCCACGGCTATCTGGTCGCGCGGGCGTACGTGCCGCCGCAGCAGATCGACAACGGCATCGTGCGTATCGCGGTGAGCGAGGGGCGGTACGGCCGCGTCGATATCGACAACCGGTCGCGCACGCGCGATTCGGTCATCACGCGCTTTCTCGGGCCGCTCAAGTCCGGCGAGGTCATCGACGAGCACGCCCTCACCCGCGCGACGCTGCTCGCGCAAGACGCGGCCGGCACGACGGGCGCGAACGCGACGATCTCGCCGGGCGTGCTGCCGGGCACGTCGGACATGACGCTGCAGGTGCCGAAGGCGCGGCCCTTATCGGGCAGCGTGCAGGCCGACAACTACGGCCAGACGACGACCGGCGCCGCGCGGCTCATCGGCGCGCTGCAATGGAACAATCCGCTGGGCATCGGCGATCAGCTGGCCGCGCGGCTGCTCGGCTCGATCACCGGGCAGTTCTACGGCAACATCGGCTACACGGTGCCGGTGGGCGGCAGCGGGCTCGCGTGGGGCGTGGGCTATACGCGCTCGACGTATTCGGTCGGCGGCCAGTTCGACGAGCTCGACGCCTACGGCAGCGCCAACGTGTTCTCGACGTTCTTCAGCTATCCCCTCCTGCGCTCGCCGTCGGCGAACGTGTACACGACGCTCGGCTACGACCACAAGCTCCTGTCGGATCACATCGGCGCGTTCGATTCCGTCAGCGACAAGACGAGCGACGTCGGACGCCTCGGGCTGTCGGGCAATCTGACGCTGGAAAAAAGCATCACGACGTTCGATACGAGCATCCAGCAAGGCAACCTGCGCTTCAAGTCGCCGCAGCTGGAACAGGTCGCGTCGCAGATCGGCGGCGCGTTCACGAAGTTCGTGCTCGCGCTCACGCACACGCAGGTCATCGGCGCGCAGACGAACGGCACGCAGCTTTACTTCTCGCTCACGGCGCAGACGGCATCGCACAATCTGGATTCGTCCGAGCAGATCTCGCTCGGCGGGCCGTACGCGGTGCGCGCCTACGCCACCGGCGACGCGCCCGTCGACGAAGCGTATATCGCGACCTTCGAAGTGCGGCAAACGCTGAAACAGTCGCTCGTGCCGGTGCTCGTGACGCTGTCGGGCTTCATCGATACCGCCGACGGAAAAATCGTCGCGCATCCTGTCGTGCCGGGCACGAATCACGTGCGGCTGTCGGGCATGGGCGTCGGCGCGACGTTCGCCGCGCCGCACGACTTTCTGCTGTCGATGGCCTACGCGCACACCCTGGGCCACGTGCCGCCGACGCTCGGCACCGGCCACGCGAACCGCTTCTGGGTCGCGCTCACGAAGTCCTTCTGAGACCGATCATGATGCGCGCCCGATCCCTCCTGCTGCTCTTCCTCTTCGCGATGACCGCGCATGCGGCGCGCGCCGAGCCCGTCGCGACGATCACCGCGCTCGTCGGCAATGTCGCGATCCAGTCGGCGGGCGGCGCGCAGCGCGTGGCGGCGGTGGGCGGCGGCATCGACAACGGCGACACCGTGCAGACGGGCGTCGGCTCCGAAATCGTGATGATCTTCACGGACAAGCAGCGCGTGTATCTCAAGCCGGGCTCGGTGTTTCGCGTCGACGACTTTCACTATGCGGCGAGCGCGCCGCAGGAAGACCGCAGTTTTCTGTCGCTCGTGAAGGGCGGGCTGCGCGCGGTGGACGGGCTCGTCGCAAAAGAAGGCAAGCCCGAGAACTATCGCGTGAAGACGCCGACGTCGACCATCGGCATACGTGGCACCGAATATTCCGTGACCGACTGCGCGAACCTGGAGCCCGGCGGCAACGCGGATTGCAAGGGCGATCAGATCGTCGTCTACGACGGGCAGATCGTCGTCATCAATCAGGTCGACAGGCAGATCGTGCGCGCGGGCGAAGGCGCGATCGTCATCAGTACGCGGCTGCCGTTTCGCGTGCTGCCGGCCTCGCGCGTGACGCCGGTGCTGCCGTCGGCGGCGTGCCGTTAGCGGCAAGCCGCGATGCGCGCGCACACGAGCCGCGGCACGAACCGCCCGCACGCCGCGCACGATGCCGGCGCGTCGCGTGTCCGGGAAGCCGCCGCGTCCTTCTGTCTCGACACGCTCGCCGCCGTGCTCACCACCGTCCTCATGTTGATCGCGGCGTCCTCGGTCAGGACGGGCGCGCTGCTTTTCGCGCTCGCGCACTGGAAGCGCGGCACCGCGTATTCGATCCTCACGCATATCCGCGCACGCAACGAAGCACCCGGCGTGGAAATGGGGCGCGTGACGGTGGCGCTTGCTCCCGCGCGCGCCGCGCGCATGCACAAGTTCGTCGCCCGCGTGCTGGCCGCGCGGCTGGTCGTCGCGAACGAACAGATCCGGGCCGCGCAATGAGCGCGCGCGCGCCCTTCGCGTTCGTGCTGAAGCGCTCGGGGTTGCGCTGGGCGCTGGGGCTCGCGATCGTCGTCGCGCTCGCGGGGCACGCGCTCGGGCGCTACGACCTCCGTTTCGCCGATTCGCTCGACGCGATGATCTACGACGCGAAGGTGCGCCTCTTCATGCCGCGCACGACGGACCCGCGCATCGCGATACTCGACATCGACGAGAAAAGCCTCGCCGAACTCGGCCGCTGGCCGTGGGATCGCGCGCGCATGGCGGAGCTGGTGAATGCGCTGTTTGCGCGCGAGCATGTCGCGGTGCTCGGCTTCGATATGGTGTTCGCGGAACCCGACGCGAGCTCGGGTCTCGCCGTGCTCGACGAACTCGCGCGCGGCGCCCTCGCCGATAACGCCGCTTACCGCCGCGCGCTCGAAGGACTCGCGCCGCGCCTCGACTACGACCGGCGCTTCGCCGATGCGCTGGCGGGCCATCCCGTCGTGCTCGGCTATTACTTTTCGAATCAGGATGCATCGAGCGGCGCGATCGGTGCGCCTGTCATGAACGAGCGCGCGTTCGGCACGCATCCTTTCACGCTCTTCGACTGGACGAGCTACGGCGGCAACCTGCCCGTGCTGCAAAAGGCGGCGCGACGCGCGGGCTACTTCAATCCGGTGATCGATTTCGACGGTTCCGTGCGCCGCGTGCCGCTCGTCACCGCTCACCGCGAAGGCGTGTACGGCGCGCTCTCGCTCGAAGTGATCCGCGCCCTCTTCGGCGACGCCGCCGTCACGCCACGCTTCGACGATCCCGCCGCCCCGCTATCCGGCCTCGCGCTAACGACGCCGCGCGGCACACGCGTGATTCCCGTCGATGAAAACGGCGCGGCGCTCGTGCCGTATCGTGGCGCGGCGGGCAGCTTCCCGTACTACTCCGTCGCCGATGTGCTCGCGCGACGCATTCCGGCGGGCGCGCTCGCGGGCAGGATCGTGCTCATCGGCACGACGGCGCCGGGATTGATGGATCAGCGCACGACGCCCGTCGGCGAGGTGTATCCGGGCGTCGAAGTCAACGCGAATCTGATCGGCGGCATGCTCGACGGCACGATCCGCTTCAGGCCGCCCTTCGCTGCGGCGCTGCAGGCGCTCGCGCTCGCCGCCGCCGGTCTCGCGATGATCTTCCTATGGCCGTGGCACGCGCCCGCCCGTGCGACGCTCTTCGGCGCGATCCTGTTCGCCGCGATCGTCGGGGCTGATTTGTACGCGTTCGCGCGGCTCGGCTGGGCGATTCCGGTGGCGTCGCTGCTGCTCGCCGTGCTCGCGCTTTACGTGCTGAACATGTCGTACGGTTATTTTGTCGAGGCGCGTGCGAAGCGCCATTTCGCCGCGCTTTTCGGGCAATACGTGCCGCCCGAGCTCGTCGAGGAGATGAGCCGCAGTCCGGAGGACTACAGCATGGCGGGCCGCCGCGCCGAACTCACGGTTCTGTTCTGCGACGTGCTCGGCTTCACGGCGATCGCCGAAACGCTGGAACCGGAGGCGCTCGCGCGCCTGATGAACGAGTATCTCGGCACGATGACCGAGGTGATCCGCGCGCATCGCGGCACGCTCGACAAGTACATCGGCGATGCGATCATGGGTTTCTGGGGCGCGCCCGTCGACGATCCGGATCACGCGCGCCATGCGGTCGCGGCGGCGCTCGGCATGCGCGCGGCGCTCGTCGATCTGAACCGCACGCTCATGGCGCGCGGCTGGCCGACCTTGTGGATCGGCATCGGCATCAATACCGGGCCGATGACGGTCGGCGACATGGGCTCGTCCGTGCGCAAGGCGTACACCGTGATGGGCGATGCGGTGAATGTCGCGGCGCGGCTCGAAGGACTGACGCGGCATTTCGATATCGACATCATCGTCGGCGAGGCGACGCGCGAGCAGGTGCCGGATATCGTGTTCCGTGAAATCGACCGCGTGCGCGTGAAGGGACGCGTCGCGCCGATCGCCGTGTTCGAGCCGCAGCCGCCGCACGAACATGCCGATGCGCTCGCGCGCTGGCACGCGGCGCTCGCGCACTATCGCGCGCGCGAGTGGAGCGAGTCGGAAACGCTACTCGCGACGCTCGCGGCGCAGTATCCTGAGCGGCAGGTGTACGCGCTTTACCGCAAGCGTATCGACGCGCTGCATGGCGTCGAGCTTCCCGAGGACTGGGACTGCGTGAGCGCATTCGATGTCAAGTGAGCTCGTCGGGCGGGCCATCATGAACGTTCGGGTACTGGGCTGTAGCGGCGCCATCGGCAGCGGCACGGATGCCGTGGGCGATCCGGGCGGCACGACCGCGCTGCTCGTCGATGACGACATTCTCATCGATGCCGGCACGGGCGTCGCCGTGCTCGACGATGACGCGTTGGCACGCATCGATCATGTGTTTCTCACGCATTCGCATCTCGATCACATTGCGTATCTGCCGCTGATGATCGATGCCGTCGGCGATGCGCGCGGCGCGCCGCTGACCGTTCACGCGAGCCGCTCGACGTTCGGTATCCTGCAGGCGCATATCTTCAACAACCTGATCTGGCCGGACTTCACGCGCATTCCATCGCCCGAGGCGCCGGGCGTGCGCTTCGAAGCGCTGGAGGTCGGGGAGTGTTTCACGCTGAACGGGCGCACCGTGACGGCATTGCCGGCGCGGCATGCGGTGCCGTCGATGGGCTTCGCGGTTTCGAGCGGCGCTGCGTGCCTCGCTTTCAGCGGCGATACCACGACGAATCCGGAATTCTGGGCTGTGGTGTGCGCGTTGCCGGGGTTACGACATGTGATCGTCGAGACGGCGTTTCCCGATGCGCAGATCGCGACGGCGCACGCAGCGCATCACTATTGCCCGCGGCTCATCGCGGACGATTTGCGTGGCATCGAATTGAAGGCGGAGTTGCTGATCTCGCATTTGAAACCGCCGCACGGCGCGCAGATTCTGGAGCAATTGCGCGCCGCGTTGCCGGGTGTTCGTTTGCGGGCGTTGCGGGCGGGAGAGGTTTTGAGCCTGTGATTCAACGCGATGCCGTTGCTGATCGCGCGACCATCGTGACGTTCAGCAGATTGCCGCGCACCATCGCCCTCACCGTCCCCACGATCAAACCCCCGATCACCACATTGGCGACGACGAACGCCACCGGCGCGATCCATTCCATCGGCCCCGTTGCGCCGCGCTCGAGCATCCGGATCGCCATCGTCGGCAACGCGGCTGCGCCGAAGCTGAAGGCCCAGTACGAAGGCGTGAACGCACGCTGACGAATCCACGGCACAAGGCGCGCAAGCATCATCGCCTGATAGAGGCCATAGCCGAGCAGCATGTAAGCGAACGTGTCCGGCACGCCGTGCGTGATCGCGAGATACGACACGCCTCCGACGACCGGCGGCGCGAGTTGAATCCCGAGACTCGGGCGCAGCGCGTCGGGCAGCGGCTCGTGCACGGCCGCGCGATGCAGCACGACCGATTCGATCGCGAGCCACGAAAACACGCCCGCACCGAAGAACAGCATGCCGAGTTGCGTGAAGCCGAGACCGGCCGCCGCCGTGCCCGCGACGAAGCTCGGCGCGACCGTCGGCAAATAGACGGCGGGTGTGGTGAGTTCGGGCTTGCGCCCGCCCTGCCAGAAGCGTCCATGAAGGTAGGCGCCGAGCGCGAGCGAACTCGCCGCGCCGATTGCGAAGAGTGCGATGGCGAGTTCGCGCGAATACGCTTGCACGGCTTGCGCGGCGAGCATCGTCGAAACGGGTGCGAGCGCCGCGAACGACGACTGCACCGGATGACGCATTTCTTCGATCGCAGCATCCCGCTCGACGAGCCACTTGCGTCCGTACGCAGCGAGCACCGCGAGCCACACGACGAGCGCCACCGCCGTGAGCAACGTGGGCGCGGCATCGGGAATCGCCCACGCATGCGCCGCCGCGCGCCATGCGCCCGCGAACGCGAGCAATCCGACGGCGATGCCGATGAATGCCACCGGCATCGGCGCGCGATTATTCGTACCATTGTTGCCGTTCATTGCCCTTCTCCCTGAAGTCCGTCGAGCGCGGTGCGCTCTCGTTGCGTCGTTGGAGAAAGCTTAGTGGCGACGGCCTCGCGCGCGAATGTCGCAGCGTCTCGTTCGGCTGCTCGCGCGTCTCATTTCACTCGCCGCCGCGCAGCTTCACCGCGATGTCGTGCCAGTCGCGCACCGCCAGCTTCAGTTCGCGGCCAAGCCCGGGATCGAGCGCATCGAGACGCGCCCACAAGTCCGCGAGCACTTTTTCGCGCGCTTCGTAGACGGCCGCCGCCGCGAGCTTGCTCGCGCCCGACAGACGCGATTCGGCATCGACGCACTCCATGTAAAGATGCGCGAGATGCGGATCGGCAAGCTCGACAGGACGCAGATGAACGGCGGTAAAACGTGACTTCATGTGAATTCCCCGGAATCTCTTTGTATTTGTCGATGTGCGCGAGCGCGCGATGCGAACGCTCGTGCCGCATCGTTTGCGTGCCAGTATGAAGGCGCGCCGATCGGCGTGACAAGGCCATTTGCACGCTTTACGTGTTCTTCCGACCGGCAAACGTTTTCGACCGGAAGCATGCTTTGCGCGTCGGCCGGAGCGGTAACATGGTCGACATGAACCGGTCAACTTCGAGTCCCTCGCGGGCGTCTCCGAGCGATACGCACGCCAAACGCCGCGGCCTCCTGCGCGGCGTCTTCGCGCTGCGCCATTCATGGGCGGGCCTCGTCGCGACATGGCGCGAGGAAAGCGCGTTTCGTCAGGAAGTGTGCATCGCGGCGGTGCTGTTGCCCGTCGCCGCATGCGTTCATGTGAGCGCGGCGGAACGCGTAATGCTTGCCGGGTCGGTGCTGCTGGTGCTGCTCGTCGAACTGATCAACTCGAGCATCGAGGCGGCGATCGACCGCATCTCGCTCGAACGCCACGAACTCTCCGGACGCGCGAAAGACTGCGGCAGCGCGGCGGTGACCATCGCGCTCGTTATCGCGGCGATGACGTGGACCGTGATCTGCGGCCCGCTCGCGTGGCACTGGCTGCGGGCGCATCTGTAGACCGGTATTGAAAGACGCACTCGACGGAGGCGTCATGAGCGCTTCGCTTCATCGTGCGTGGCCCGCCGCGGCGGATATCGTGATGATCCCCGCTGCCCTCTTCGCGCTCGCCGTCGTCGAACTATTCCATCCGCATCCGCGCGAGTTGATGCAGCTCGACGTCAATGTATGGCTCGCCGTGCATTACGCGCAGATTCCGCTCTTCGCGCTCGCGGCCATCGCCATTGCTGCGCTCGTGCGCGGGCTGCCCGGCATCGCGCCGATGGTCTGCCGCATCGCCCTCTTCGTGTTCGCGACGAGCTACATCGCGTTCGATACGGCGGCCGGCGTCGTCATCGGGATCTTCGTCGGCGCGGCGCGCGCATCCGGCGACGTCAACGCGTGGCGCATGGCGATCGAGACGATCTGGACGCATCCCATCGTCGGCAGCGCGCCGACGCTCGCCTTGCCGCTGCTCGCCGTGCTCGGCTCGACTGCGTTGAGCGTGGGCGCGGCTGCGGCCGCCGTTGCGTTGCGCGAGACCGGACGTTCGTGGCCGCCGCTCCTGCTGCTCGTGATCGCGAGCTTCGGCATCGCGATCTTCAGGACGCATGCATGGCCGGGCGGCCCGCTGACGTTCGGCGGCATGGGCATCGCGGCGGCGTGGCTGTCGTGGGACGCGCGGCGCGGCTGAATCGCGATCAGTTCGATACGAACGCATCGATGGGCCGCGTCGGCGAGGACGTCATCGTTCGCGCGTCGGATCGAACGAAAAAGCGACACGCGTAACGGCGGCAAGGAATAATAGGCGGCGGATTTCGCGCCTCCGATAGAAGCTTAAGAAAAAGGAGTTCAAGCAGATGAATCGACTTTTCCGCTCGTGCCTTCCTGCCGCCGCCGCGCTCATGCTTGCCGCGTGCAGCACGCCCGTCGAATTTTCGGCGAGTGCGAATCCGCCGCCCTGGAACGAATCCGGCGACGCCGACTTCAGCGGCATGGACAACTCGATGTCCGCATGCAAGGCCGCCGCGAAAAAAGCCGGCCCGGGCCAATGCACGCAGGTGCGCGCCTACGAGGCCTGCATGAAGGGCAAGGGCTACATCACCGTGCTCGGCCCGGAAAATCCGCCGAACTGCGGCCAGCCCGAATGGGAATCGGATGTGCGCAAATGGCTCAAGTGAGCGGGGCTACTTGCGGTTCGCCATGCGCATGAACAGCACGTAGAGCAGCGCGCCCGCCGCCGCGCCGATCAGCCAGCCGAGATTGTTCGGCGGCAGGAGCTTGAGCATCTGCGTCGAGAGCTCCCAGCCGACCGAAATGACGCCGGCGACGATCAACGCCGCGAGGCCGACCTTGTTCCAGCCGCCGTCGTAATAGAAGCGTCCGCCGGGCTGCATCGTGTAGAGATCGGCGGTCTTTACCTGCTGGCGCTTCACGAGGTAATAGTCGGACATCATCACGCCGTACATCGGCGCGAGCACGGCGCCGAACACGCTGACGAAAATCGTGATCGCCTTCGGGCTGTCGACGAAGATCCACGGGCACACGATCACCGCGAGTATCGACGCGATCAGGCCGCCCTTCTTGAAATCGACATGCTTCGGAAAGAGATTGGCGATGTCGTAGGCCGGCGAGACGAAGTTGGCGACGATATTGATGCCCATCGTCGCGATGATGAACGTGATGCTGCCGATCGCCACCCACACCTTGTTCTCGATGCGCGACACGATCTCGACCGGGTCCATGATCATCGTGCCGAAGACTTTCTCGCTGCCCGCCGTGACGATCACGGTGATGATCGCGAACGCGACGAAATTGAACGGCAGCCCGAGGAAATTGCCGACCTTCATCTGCCGCTCGCTCTTCGCGAAGCGCGAAAAGTCGCCGAAATTCAGCAGCAGCGCGGCGAAATAGCTCACGACGAGAAGAGTCGCGTTGATCATCGCGTGCAGTTGCTCGTCGCCTGACAGCACTTTGCCCGAAAGCGTGAGGTTCAGGCTGCCCAGGCCCGCGCGATACAGAATCCAGCCCATCAGCACGAACATAACGACATACACGGCCGGCCCGCAAAAATCGATGAACTTGCGGATGATCTCCATGCCGCGCTGAAAGATGATGAGCTGCAAGAGCCACATGAAAAGAAAGCTGACCCAGCCGAGCATGTCGAGCCTGAGAAAGCTCGTATCGCGCCACGCCGCGACCGATGGCACGAACAGGAGCAGCAGCGTCGCCACGGCCTTCGACGCGAAATACGTCTGCACGCCATACCACACGATGCCGACCACGCCGCGAATCAGCGCGGCGATATTCGCGCCCATCACGCCCATCGAGACGCGCGCCATCACCGGAAACGGAATGCCGTGTCTGAGGCTCGGCTTGCCGACCCAGTTCATCAGCACATACACGATCAGAATGCCGATGGTCAGCGCGAGCAGCACCTGCCAGCCGGAGATCCCGAGCAGAAAGAGACTCGCGGCGAAGGTATAGCCGCCGACGCTGTGCACATCCGACATCCACATCGCGAAGATGCTGTAGCCGTTCCAGGTGCGCTTCGCGCGCGGCACGGGAGCGAGATCGTGGTTGTAGAGGCGCTCGTCGGCGTTGACGATTTCGGCGTCGGCGCCGAGTGCGGCGTCGGCGGCGGAGGTCGTGTGGGATGCGGCCATGTTGTCCTCCAGTGCCTTCGGCGGGCGCGAGTTATCGATCAAGATTAGTGCATCAAAAACCGGAGGTGAAACAAACACGTCCCGCGTTTTTCGGCCATTAAAGTCCGGCCGTGCGGCTGCCGTTATGTGCATCATGAGAAAAAGACGCCTTCACTCCCGCGACCTGAACGACGCCTTCGCCGCCGCAGCCGAGGCGCTCGCGCTCTTTTGCCGGCTGCGCAACATCGACACTGCCGACCTGCCCGCGCGCGAAGTCGACATCATTCTCGACCTCGCGTTCGAGGAAGCCGCGCAGCAGGCGGCCGCGCGCAGCGAAGCCCGTCGACCGGGCTGACGCGCCTTTTTTGCAGGCTTCCCGTGCGGCGCGCGCCGATGGGCGCAGAATTTGCTCGTCCAGAAAGGATGCGCAGCGCCCGCGCCGCGGAGGTGCCATGTCGAAGATTCTCGGCCCGGTTCTGGGCCCGCAGGTGAAAAGCGTCGTGAGACATCCGCTCGGCTTCGCGATGCGCACGTTCAAAGCCTTTCGCGCCAACCAGGGCTTGCTGCTCGCGGGCGCCGTTGCTTACTACGCGCTGCTCTCGATCGTTCCGCTTCTCATCCTGATTGTCATCGTGCTGTCCAAATTCGTCGGACAGCAGGCCTTGCTCGACACGCTCACGCATCTGCTCGAATGGCTCGTGCCCGGCCAGGCGCGCGCGATCGTGGACGAACTGGCGAACTTTCTCGCGCATCGCGCGGTGCTCGGCTGGTTCCTGCTCGTCACGATGATCTTCTTCTCCTCGCTCGCCTTCACCGTGCTGGAGAACGCGATGTCGGTGATCTTCGTGCATCGCGTCGCGATCCGCCGCCGGCATTTTCTGCTCTCGGCGCTCCTGCCTTACTGCTACATCCTGTTTCTTGGCGTCGGCATGCTGATCGTCACGCTCGTGTCGAACGGCTTGCAGGCGATGGGCGCGAACAACATCGACCTGCTCGGCGTCGAGGTGTCCCTGAAAGGCGCGTCGCGGCTCCTGCTCTATCTGCTCGGCGTCGCGGGCGAGGTCTTCGTGCTCACGTCGATCTATCTGGTGATGCCGGTCGGCAGGCCGTCCCTGCGGCTCGCGCTGCTCGGCAGCGTGACGGCCGCCGTGCTCTGGGAAATCACGCGGCACGTGCTCGTGTGGTACTTCGCGACGCTCTCGCAGGTGAGCGTCGTGTACGGCTCGCTGACGACATCGATCGTCGTGCTGTTCAGCCTCGAAGCGCTCGCGACGCTGCTGCTCTTCGGCGCGCAGGTGATCTCCGAATTCGAGCGCTTCGGCATGGAAGGCGATGCGCCGCCGAAGCCCTTCACCACGGACTGAAGCGGCGCAGCGTGTTTTCGCGATGTGCGTGCGCTACAGTGAGGCGCCCTCGTCCATCGCTGCGCCGATGTCCAAGCCCGACTCCACCGCCGCGTCATCCACGCCTCTTTCGCACGGCGCGCGCATGGCGATGCTGACCGTCGTCGCGATGCTCGCCTTCGCCGGCAACTCGCTGTTGTGCCGTCTGGCGCTCAAGGGCACGCAGATCGACGCGGCGAGCTTCACGCTCGTGCGCATCGCGGCCGCGGCGCTCGTGCTGTGGGTCATTCTGCTCGTGCGCGGCGCAGGCCGCGACGAACCGCACGGCGCGCGGCGCGGCGGGAGCTGGGCTTCGGCGCTCGCGCTGATCGTCTATGCGGTCACGTTCTCCTTCGCCTACGTCCGGCTCGCCGCCGGCACCGGCGCGCTGCTGCTCTTCGGCGCGGTGCAGGCGACGATGATCGGCTACGGCATCGCGATCGGAGAACGGCCCGCGGCGATGCAGTGGCTCGGCCTGCTCCTGGCGCTCGCCGGGCTGGTGTGGCTCGTGCTGCCGGGGCTCGCCGCGCCCGATCCGGTGTCGTCGGCGCTGATGATCGCGGCGGGCGTCGGCTGGGGCGTCTATTCGCTGCGCGGACGCGGCCAGGCCGATCCGGTCGCCGCGACGGCGGGCAATTTCATGCGCGCGCTGCCTTTTGCGATAGCGGTGGCGGCAGTCGCGCACGCGCATGCACGCTTCGATGTCGCCGGCTTTGCTTACGCCGCCGCGTCGGGCGCGCTGACGTCCGGCCTCGGGTATGTCATCTGGTATGCCGCCTTGAAGGGGCTGAAGCCCGCCACTGCCGCGACCGTACAACTGAGCGTGCCCGTCATCACGGCGGCCGGCGGCGTGCTGCTGCTCGGCGAGGCGCTCAGCGCGCGGCTCGTCGCGAGCTCGATCGCGGTACTCGGCGGCATCGCGCTCGTCGTGTTGTCGAAACGCCACTGAGCGCATCGGCCGACATCGCGCCGAACGTCTCCGGCTCGCGCTCTTGCGTTCTGTGCGATCCGTATGTGCCCCATCTCACATACGCGGGACAAGTTCCTCTGAAGAATGATGCATGCACGGTTCATCAAATCGGGGCGGGAACGAATAATGCTGGTGTAGTGCGCCGCAATTGCGCATCGCGATGCGGGAAGCACGCGTTGCAAAGGCTATGGCGAGGCATCCGCGAAAGATTCGCGCGTTCGTTTCTGCATCACCTCGCCACCCCGGATTGTCGCGGCATGTGGTGCGAGTTACATTGTTTGGCAAAATTCGGCCGGGCAGCGCGAGCTGAACCGGCACCGGCTGTTAATCCGACAAGCCGCATCGCGTTTCAATGTTCATATGATGGGACGCGCTGTAGTCGCGCCATCGGTTGAAGCGGACCCGGCGCACCGCTGCGTGCGCGCGGTCCCGCGTCCGACGCGCCGTGTGACGAATACGTAATGGAGAGCGCTGTCATGCCTCACCAAGCAAAGCTGCCCGAAGAGAGCGTCGCGGACCGTGCGAGTCCCGCGAACGACCCTACTGTCCTCAACATGCCGGAGCCTGCAATCGATTACGATGACGACGCCGGCCCTTCGCGCTCGCCGCTGCGCTTCGGGCGCCTCGCGCTGTGGATGGCGTCCGCGACGGCGCTCGGCATCGGCGTGCTCGGCACCGTCGCGTACAGCATGTGGTTCAACCACGACCAGCGCGTCTACGCCGAAGCGATGGCGAGCGCGCGCAAAACGCTCGGCATCGACCAGCCGGTCATCGCCGCGCGCACGGAGTCGTCGGGCATGGTGGAAGCGCCCTTGACCACGACGGCGCCCGGCTACACGCGTCCTTACGTGGCGACCGGCGGTCCGGCACCCGTCGAGACCGCCATGCTCGCCGATAACCCGCCGACCGCCGACGCCGCCGACGAACCCACGCTCGCCGATGCCTCGGATGTCTCAAGCGCCGCCGCGCTCGCGACGGCTTCCGCGCAGGCGCACCTTCAGCAGGCCGACGACCCGTCATATGCCCCGCCGGTGCGGAGCGCCGCCGTGCAGCGCCGCGGCAATGCGTCGACGCAACAGAGCGCGTCGAATCGCGCCAATCCGTCCGCGCAGCCGCGCAGGCATGAGGCGCGCGCGAAGCCCGAAGGCGGGCTCTTCGCCCGCATGGGTGCGTTTTTCCATCGAGTGAGCTATCGACATAATGTTCCGAACCGTCAGCGCGAGGAGTATTCACGCCCCTGAAGGGACGCTGGCGAGCCGTGTGCGGCGCGCGCTCGGGCGCGTGCGCGTGCCCGGCCCCGCACCGCTCGCGGGCGCCGCGTTGCTGGGCCTGCTGATCGGCCTGCTCTTTCTGGCGTTCCAGGTCCGCGCGATCTTTTCCGCGCAATTGCAGCAGGAGTACGTCGGGCTCGTGCTCGAAGCGGTCGAACGCGCCGATACCGCGCGCGCGGCCGCGCTCTCCTTGCAGAATCTTCCCGCCGACGATACGCACCATCAGGCCGCGTATCGCGAGGCGCGCATCGAACTGGCCGGCCGGCTGGCCGCGCTGCATGCGCTGGTGGCGTCGAGCCCGATGTCCGCGCCGTCGGTGCCCTCGGCCGTGCTATCGCCCTCGGCCGCGCTGGGCGAAGCGAGCGCCGCGCTCGATTCCACCTACGGCTGGTGGCGCATCGAGCGCGATCGCACGAGCGCCGACGTGCGCGAGCGCATCCTGAGCGTGTCGCATACGCTGATCGCGCTGTCGGCGACCGTGTTCGGCGTGCTCATCACCGCGCTCGGCATGTATGCGAAACGCAACCGGCAGCTTCTCGGCATATCGAACGAGTTCGAGCAGGCGTCGCTGCACGATCCGATGACGGGCATGCCCAACCGCCGCAAGCTCTTCGCGGCGCTGGAGGAAGCGGCGAACGCGCTCACGGACGGCGCGCGCGGCTCGGCGCGCATCGCGGTGCTGTATATCGATCTGGACGGCTTCAAGCGCGTCAACGACACGCACGGTCACCGCATCGGCGACGAATTTCTGATCGCGGTATCGAGGCGTTTCCGTCAGACGGTGCGCGGCGGCGATATGGTGGCGCGAATCGGCGGCGATGAATTCGCGCTGCTCGTGCGCGAGTTTTCGAGCGATAGCGAGCTAGCAGCGATCGCGCAACGGATCATCACGTGCGTCGCCGAAACGGATGCGCAGATGGGGCTGTCGATCGTGCGCGCGAGCATCGGCATCGCGAGCTTTCCGGATCGCTGCCACGATTACTGGCGTCTCGTCGCCGCCGCCGACGAGACGATGTACACCGTCAAGCGCAACGGCAAGAACAATTACGCGTTCGCTTCCACGCCGGCTTCGGCATAAGGCGCTACTTACGCCGCCGCACGCAGATCCTCTTCGCCGCCCAGTGCGTCGGTCAGATGCGAGAACATGCGCGCGAGCTCGCCCGTCATCAGGATGAAATCGGATTCGAAGCGCTCGTCGTCGTTCGCGGCGGTGGGGTCGGCTGCGTCCTTGATGACGTCGAGCGGGCTTACGCGCTTGAGCGTGAGCGACGGCGTCAACACGTACGACACGCGGTCGTTCCAGGTCATCGCGAGACGCATGCACTGCTTGCCCGCTTCGATGTGGCGGCGCATGTCTTCCGTTTCGAGCGCGTGGCCGACGTAACGGACCGTCGCATTGCCCTCGCCCGTCGAGCGCAGTTCGGTGTCGCGATCGAGCGTGAAGCCCGCGGGCGCGTCGCCTGAAAGCAGCCATTCGGTCATCGCGGAGACGGGCGAGCGCGCGGTGCGCACGCTCGCGAGCGGCAAATCGGTGACCGACTTCACGAGCAGGCCGATGATGTCGTCGCACAGCGTCGCCGATGCGGAATCGATCGCGAGCCAGCCGTTCACCGGATCGATCCACACGCGCGTGTCGCGACGGATGCTGAAGGCGCGCGGCATGAGCTCATCGGTGATTTGCTCCTTGAGCTCTTTCATCTGCTTTCGGCCGGGTTTGAAGCCCTGCTGCTCTTCGAGCTCGGCGGCACGCTCCTTCACGAACTGCGTGACGACCGATGAAGGCAAGAGCTTTTTCTCCGCACGATAGACGATCAGCATCTGCCGGTTCGCCGTGTAGACGAGCTCGCCGTCGCCGCGCGGCGAGACCCAGCCGCGCCGTTCGTTCTCGATGCTCGACGCCGCGCTGAACGCGAGCGGCGCGAGCCATTGCTCCATTTGATGCGGCGTGACGGACCAGTGAGCGGGAAGACGATGAGGCTGGAGATTCTTGAACCACATGGCGGGGATTTCGATGGTGTCGGCAAGGGGCGATAGTTTATACGAGGTCGGCTTGGCGAGGAGTCGATCCACAAGGTCGATGAGGGTCGTGATACTGTTCGCTATACGGCAATGCCGTATAATCATTCGATGTACACGATCATCGAAACTGCGGTTTTTCAACGCGCCCGGCAAAGGAAAGCGTGGCGGCGCGCGGGTCATCTACTACAACGTTCTCGACGACGGCGAAATAGGGCTCTTGATCGCGTACTCGAAAGCCAAGTTCGATAACCTGCCAACGGCTTTCCTCCACCAGCTTCGTGAGGCAATTCAACATGGAAAAGGAACTCGAGAAGTTTCAGGCCGATCTCCTCGAATCGGTGCGCGACATGAAAAAGGGGCGCGCGGCGCGCACGACTCACGTCGAGCCGACAGTCGCCGCACTGGCGCGCGCCAAGGTCGGCGTCTCTCAGTCGGAGTTCGCCGCGTTGCTCGGCGTTTCGATCCGCACGTTCCAGGACTGGGAGCAAGGCCGCCGCAATCCAACGGGCGCCGCTCAGACGCTGTTGCGCGTGGCCGTCGCGCATCCCGAGGCGCTGCGCGATCTGCCGCGCGCGGCGTGACGAGCCCGCAGGCTCAGCGGCCTGCCCGCCTCGGCACGATCCGCCACTTCAGATTCACCCCCGCCGCCGCGAGCAGAATGAGCACCGCGCCGGCCACTTGCGGCCACGCGAGCCGCTGCCCGAATGCGAGCCAGTCGGCCACGATCGCCGCCACCGGATAGATGAACGACAGCGCGCCCGTCGTCGCCGTCGGCAGCTTCTGGATCGCACCGTACAGCAGCACGTACATGAGCCCCGTATTCACGACGCCCAGCACGACGAGATCCGACCATTGCGCGAACGATGCGGGTGTCTCTCCGAACCGCGCGAACGGCGCGAGCATCACGATGCCGAAGAGCACATGCAGCATCGCGATCAGATGCGGCGGCGTGCCCTGCAAGCGCTTCGTGACGATCGAAGAGATCGCGTACAGCAAGGCCGCGCCGAGCGCATACGCGATGCCTTCGAGATACTGCCCCGGCATCGCGAGCACGGCCGGTTCGACGCGCACCACCATCACGAGCCCGATGAAGGCGATGCCGAGCCATGCGAGCGTCGATGACGACACGCGCTCGCGCAGCACGATCGCGCCCAGCGCGACGAGCATGAACGGCTGCGTGTTGTAGACGGTCGTCGCCATCGAGATCGACGCGCGCGAGTACGCGGCGAACAGCAGCAGCCAGTTGCCGACGATCGCCACGCTGCCGAGCGCGACGAGCCCGATCATGCGCCACGAGAAATAGCGCTTCTTCAGAAAGCCCAGCGCCGCACACACGGCGACGAGCGTCGCTGCGCCGAACACGCAGCGAAAGAACACCACGTTCCACGGTGTTTGCCCGGACGACACGACGAGCCAGCCGATCGTGCCCGACATCAGCATCGCGAGCGACATTTCGATCGCGCCGCGGCGCAGCTCATTCGCGTTCGAGGCGCCGCTCATCCGCGCGTCGATTCTCTCGGTCGTCATTTTTTCTCCGCCATGCAAGTTTCGATGCAATCCAGTCTATCGATGCGCCGCGCCCGAAACCATGCCTAAAATGAGGCGCATACATCTTTCGACCTTTGAATCGAAGGCCATCATGGGAAAGCACCCGAACGCCCCGCACTACACGGACATCGACGCGATCGATCGCGAGCTCATCGGCATTCTTGCGAGCGACGGGCGCATCGCGATCAGCGAGCTCGCGAAGCGCATCGGCCTGTCGGCGCCGAGCACCGCCGAGCGCGTGCGGCGGCTCGAAACGCAAGGCGTGATCCGCGGCTTCACCGTCGATATCGATCCGCGCGCGCTCGGATACACGCTGCAGGCCATCGTGCGCGTGCAGCCGCTGCCCGGTCAGTTGCATCTCGTCGAGGAAGCGATCCGGCGCATTCCCGAGTTCGTCGAATGCGACAAGGTCACGGGCGACGACTGCTTCGTATGCCGCCTCTGGCTGCGCTCGATCGGGCATCTCGACGACATTCTTTCGCGCGTCACCGAGCGCGCCGCGACGAGCACGGCCATCGTGAAAGCAACGCCGATCGAAAGACGTCTGCCGCCGCTCGGCCAGACATGACGCGTTTTTACACGCAGACGAACGGCGTTACACTGACGGTGCTATGCGCGCAAGGAGCGAACATGAGTGACTTCGACGCCAACCGCACCTTCCGCGGCCTTCCGCTGACACCCGAGCAGGATGCCGAAGTGAGGCATTTCATCAAGAAGAAGAATCAGCGCGGCGAGCCGTGGGACACGCCCGAACTGGAGGCGATGCTCCACGACATGCTGGAGCCGCCCGCCGACGAGGACGCCCCCGCCGACGACGACACCGAGGAGGAGGCGCGCTCCGCGTCGGAGCGCGCGTCGGCGTTCATCGACGAAGGCATGGACCCGATCGAGAACAGCGAGGAATGGCACGCCGCGATGGAAGCCGAGGCGATGAAGGGGCCACGACGCGGATAGCGGGCGAGTTCGCGTAAGCAGCGGCACAACACGCCGCGCGAAAAAGAATGCGCCGGTCGATGCCGGCGCCGCATGCGTTTAATTCACGTCGGACTGCACGCTCAGTGCCTGTGCCGCCAGTCGCGCGGCGGATGGCTATCCAGCCAGCGCGCCTTCGGAATATGGATATGCGGGTGTCGGTGATGCATCACTAGAACCACCGCGACGCATAGCACCAGGACGATTCCGGCCATCAGGCTGATCATCGGCTCGGCCATTGCAACCTCCACTGTAGGTCAAGGGGCGATGCCTCTATTTTAGGCCCAGTTTTCCCTCCGGAAAAAGCGCGGCTCGCGCGAAAGCTATCCACGAAACAGGCGAAAGCATGCCGCGCCCTTGTGTCCTATAGTGCATTGCACGTGTGCTTCGTATGTGTGCCTTGCAATCACGTGAATCAACTGGGAGACGCAGCATGGCGACGTGGAAACCCGATCCGAGCTTCTATCCTTCCCCGCGGCTCGCCGCAAAGGCGCCGCGCGAAACACTGGCCTACGTCGCGACGTTCGATCCCGAGCGCAAGTCGCCGGACAGGATCGCCGTCGTGGATGTCGATCCCGCATCGGCGGACTATACGAAGATCGTCGGCGAAATCGCGATGCCCGATACCGGCGACGAGCTCCATCACTTCGGCTGGAACGCGTGCTCGTCGTGCCTGTGCCCCAACGCGCCGCATCCGCACATGGAGCGGCGCTATCTCATCGTGCCGGGGCTGCGCTCGTCGCGCATTCATATCCTCGACACGAAGCCCGATCCGAAGCAGCCCGTCATCGTGAAGACGATCGAGCCGGAAGAGCTCGCGGAAAAAACCGGCTATACGCGCCCGCATACCGTGCATTGCGGGCCGGGCGGCATCTATGTCACCGCGCTCGGCAACGCCGAAGGCAAAGCGCCCGGCGGGGTGCTGATGCTCGATCAGCAGAGCTTTGATCCGCTCGGCCGCTGGGAAGTGGATCGCGGACCGCAACAGCTCGCGTACGACGGCTGGTGGCATCTGGGCTACGACACGATGGTCACGAGCGAATGGGGCACGCCCGACACTTTCGAGGACGGTCTCGTGCCCGAACTGCTGCTCGGCGCGAAGTACGGGCGCAAGCTGCATTTCTGGGACTTCACGAAGCGCAAGCACATTCAGGAGATCGACTTCGGCGACGAGTATCAGCTCGTGTTCGAACTGCGCCCCGCGCATGATCCGACCAAGGCGTACGGCTTCGTCAACTGCGTGATCAGCCTGAAGGATCTGTCGTCCTCGATCTGGACCTGGTATCGCGACAAGGACAAATGGGCGGTGAAGAAGATCATCGACATTCCCGCCGAGCCCGCCGATGCGTCCTTGCTTCCACCGCTTTTGCAAGGCTTCGGAGCGGTGCCGCCGCTCGTCTCGGACATCGATCTGTCGATGGACGACCGCTTCCTCTACGTGTCGTGCTGGGGCACGGGCGACATGCTTCAATACGACGTCTCCGATCCCTTCGCGCCAAAGCTGACGGGCAAGGTGCGCATCGGCGGTGTGGTCGCGAAGGCCACGCATCCGGGCGCCGCGAATGGTAAAAGCAGCGGCAAAGGCAACGGCGCGCTGAACGGCGGGCCGCAGATGGTCGAAGTGAGCCGCGACGGCCGCCGCGTCTACTTCACGAACTCGCTCTACGGCGCGGTCGATGCACAGTTTTATCCGGAAGGCATCGAAGGCTGGATGGTCAAGCTCGACGCCGATCCCAACGGCGGCCTCGCCGTCGATGACAAGTTTTTCATCGACTGGCCGAAGGGACAGCGGCCGCATCAGATCCGGCTGCAAGGCGGCGATTGCTCGTCGGATTCGTATTGCTATCCCTGATGGAGCCGGCCTCGCCCGCGCTGCTTCTCACCGCCGCGGGCCTCGGCGCGTTCCACGGTCTCAATCCCGCGATGGGATGGCTATTCGCCGTCGCGCTCGGCCTTTACGCGCAAAGCCGTCGCGTCGCGCTCGTCTCGCTCGTGCCGATCGCGCTCGGTCACGCGGTATCGGTCGCGCTCGTGCTGGCGGGCGCGCTCACCCTCGGCGCCGTCGCCGGCCACGACACGCTGGCGCGCGCGTGCGGCGTGCTGCTGATCGGCTGGGGCGTGTGGCGCGCGTGGCGCGGGCATCGCGGGCGTCCGACCGTCGGCATGCGCACCGGGCTGGCCGGGCTCGCGTTGTGGTCCTTCGTGATGTCGAGCGCGCACGGCGCCGGGCTCATGCTCGTGCCGACGCTTTTGCCGTTGTGCACGGGCAACGTGGCGGCGGGCGCTTTCGAGGCCAGCGCGCTCGCGCTGACGGTGCACACGGGCGCGATGCTCGCGGTGATCGCCGTCATCTCCATGTTCGCGATGTCCGTGCACGAGCGCGGCGGCCTCGGCTTTCTGCGCAGCGGCTGGATCAACGTCGACTGGATCTGGAGCGCGGCGCTGATCGCATGCGGCGTCTTTCTCTTCGTGTAACGCCGGCATCTGGGGCGCGGCATTTTGCATGCATCATGCGCGATGGAATTTTGCATGCATCGCGCAAGATTCAATCTCGCCGCGACACTTCCTCTGTGCTCGGCAACGCCGCCGTGCTCCATCCGCCGCCCAACGCCTTCACGAGCGCGACGCTTGCCGCCATGCGCCGGCGTTCGATGTGCACCGCCGTGCGCTGGTCCGACAGTACGATGGCCTGCGTCACCACCACGCTCAAGTATGTGATCGCGCCGTTCTCATAGCGATTGCTCACCTTGCCGAGCGCGCGTTGCGCAGCATTGACCGCCTGGCGCTGGGCTTCGCTTTCGCGGCGCAGCACCTCGAGCGCGTTCAGGTTGTCCTCGACCTGCCCGAAAGCCGTCAGCACCGTTTACCGGTAATCCGCGACGCTCTCGTCGTACGCAGCGCGAGCGGCGTTGCGGGCCGCCGCGCGGCCGCCGAAATCGAGCGCCGTGAACGCGAGCTGCGGCCCGAGCGACCAGAAACGGCTGGGCGCTTCGAGAATCGCCTGCTCCAGTTCCTTGCCCTGCTCGAGGTTCTGGCTGATGTTCTCGATCGCAACAGCGCATCGTCCACGAGAATGCCGAGCGCGAGCGCGAGCCCGCCGAGCGTCATGATGTTGATCGTCTGCCCGATCGCCGAAAGCGCGACGATCGACGTGAGCATCGACAGCGGTATCGAGATCGCGATGATGAGCGTCGCGCGCCAGCTTCCGAGAAAGAGCAGGACCGGAAGTGGAACACGCGCTCCATTTGGTGGGAATGATGTTGCGCTCCGCGGAACGCGGAGCGCTTGACTTCGAGGTCGTTTAAACGGTCGCGGGACGAAGATCGACGACGCGCTTTGCCTTGCCCGTCGCGGTCGTCGGCAGGTCGCCGGAATCGACCACGCGCACTTGCGTCGATACACCGACGATCGTCTTCACGCGTTGCTGAAGCTCGCGCGAGAGTCCGGCGCGATCGCCATCGCTCAACGTTGCGCAGATTTCGGCGCGCGCTTCGACGGAAACCGACAGCGAATCCATATGTCCCTCGCGCGACACGCACAACTGATACTGGCCGCTCAAACGCGGAATCGCGAGAATCAGTTCCTCGATCTGGCTCGGGAATACGTTGACGCCGCGAATGATGAGCATGTCGTCCGAGCGGCCCGTGATCTTCGCGAGACGGCGCATCGAGCGCGCGCTCGGCGGCAGGAGCGATGTCAGATCGCGCGTGCGATAGCGGATCATCGGCATCGCTTCTTTCGTGAGCGACGTGAAGACGAGCTCGCCCGTGCTGCCTTCGGGAAGCACTTCGCCTGTTATCGGATCGATGATCTCGGGATAGAAATGATCTTCCCAGATCGTCGGACCGTCCTTCGTTTCGATACATTCACACGCGACGCCCGGCCCCATGATCTCCGAGAGCCCATAGATGTCGAGCGCCTGAATGCCCGCGCGGGTTTCGATTTCGCTGCGCAAGCCCTGGCTCCACGGCTCGGCGCCGAAGATGCCGATCTTAAGCGACGTGTTCGCCGGGTCCATGCCCTGACGCGTCATCTCGTCGATCAGATTCAGCATGTACGAAGGCGTGACGAGAATGATCTTCGGCTCGAAGTCGCGGATGAGTTGCACCTGCTTTTCCGTCTGGCCGCCCGACATCGGCACGACCATGCAGCCGAGACGTTCCGCGCCGTAATGAATGCCGAGGCCGCCCGTGAAAAGGCCATAACCGAATGCGTTATGCAGCGTGTCGCCTTTGCGGCCTCCCGCGGCGCGGATCGAGCGTGCGGTCACATTCGCCCACGTGTCGATGTCCTTCGCCGTATAGCCGACGACCGTCGGCTTGCCTGTCGTGCCGCTCGATGCATGCACGCGCACGACCTGATCGCGCGGCACCGCGAAGAGCCCGAAGGGATAGTTGTCGCGCAGATCCGTCTTCGACGTGGTCGGAAAGCGCGCGAGGTCGGAGAGCTCGCGCAGGTCGTCGGGATGCACGCCTGCCGCATCGAATGCGCGGCGATAGTGCGGCACGTTTTCATAAGCGTGACGCAGCGACCATTTGAGGCGATCGAGTTGCAATGCCTGAAGCTCGTCGCGGCTCGCGCGTTCGATCGGCTCCAGTTCAGTCTGCTGTGCAATGGATTGGACCACGGTTGTCTCCTGCATGAATGCCTGAAAAATGATGACGCGAAAGCTTCAATGAAAACTTTGCCCCCCCATCGCGAGATCGAGATCGGCGCTCGTGCAAACGCCCTGATGCACCGCGTCCGCCGCCTCGTTGACGAGCATCGCGACCGTGCGCATCACGGCCATGCCGGCGACGTCCTTCATCGGCACCACGGCATAGCCTGCTTTCGACAAGGCGCCGACCGCGGCCGAGTATGCGTCGTCAATCGCCGTGATCGAAATGGATGACGTGTTGGTCGCGAGAACGCACTTGGACGTCACGATGCTTTCGAGCGCACCGCTCACGCCGACGATGTCCGATGCTTGAATGGCTTGGACCATGTTTCGTGGTCCTCAGATGCGCTCGATCGCGATTGCAATGCCCTGCCCCACGCCGATGCACATCGTGCACAACGCATAGCGGCCATTGCGGCGCTCGAGCTCGTACATTGCGGTCGTGACGAGACGCGCACCCGATGCGCCGAGCGGATGGCCGAGCGCAATGGCGCCGCCGTTCGGATTCACGCGCGGATCGTCTTCGGCGAGCCCCAACTGACGCAGCACCGCGATGCCTTGCGATGCGAAGGCTTCGTTGAGTTCGATCACGTCGAACTGGTCGAGCGTGAGACCCGTGCGTGCCAGAAGCTTCGTCGTCGCGGGCGCAGGGCCAATGCCCATGATGCGCGGCGCGACGCCCGCCGTTGCCATGCCGATGATGCGCGCACGCGGCGTGAGTCCATTGCGCTTCGCCGCCTCTTCGTTCGCGATGATGAGCGCGCATGCGCCATCGTTCACGCCCGATGCGTTGCCGGCCGTCACGCTGCCATCGGGACGCACCACACCCTTCAGCTTCGCGAGCGTTTCGAGCGAGGTTTCGCGCGGATGCTCGTCACGATCGATGGCGATCGTTTCGCCCTTCTTCTGCGGCACATTCACGGCGACGATCTCTTGCGCAAACGTGCCGTCGGCCTGTGCGCGTGCCGCCCGTTGCTGGCTACGCAGCGCGAAACGATCCTGCGCATCGCGCGAGATGCCGAAGTCGATTGCCACGTTCTCTGCCGTCTCGGGCATCGAATCGACGCCATACTGCTTCTTCATCAGCGGATTGATGAAACGCCAGCCGATGGTCGTATCGAAGATATCGGCCGAGCGCGAGAAGGCGCTCGACGCCTTGCCCATCACGAACGGCGCGCGCGTCATGCTTTCGACGCCGCCCGCGATAAAGAGCGCACCATCGCCGGACTTGATCGCGCGCGCAGCGCTGCCGACCGCGTCCATGCCCGAGCCGCAGAGACGGTTGATCGTCGAACCGGGAACGTCGATAGGCAAGCCCGCCAGCAGGCCCGACATGCGCGCGACGTTGCGGTTGTCTTCGCCCGCCTGATTCGCGCAGCCGTAGAGCACGTCATCGATCTGAGCCCAATCCACCGATGCGTTGCGCTTCATGAGCGCGGTGATGGGCACAGCGCCGAGATCGTCCGCGCGGACATCCTTGAAAACACCGCCGTAGCGGCCGATGGGCGTTCGAATCGCGTCGCAGATGAAGGCTTCAGTCATGAAAGTCTCGATGTGATGGATGATCGACCGCGAGGAAGCCGTGCAATGCTTGCATTGCCAGCGGCTTCCCGCTTGAACTGTTTGGGATGCTTCGGGTTCGCGCGCATCGTTGCGATACGCGCGCTATGGGATGCGGCGGCTTTAGCGCTCGTCGAAACTCACGACGACGCGCTCGCTCAGCGGATGACACTGGCACGTCAGCACAAAACCGTCATCGAT
>NZ_FCOF02000056.1 GCF_001544755.2 Caballeronia catudaia
CAATCGGAATCTGGTGCTCTCCGCTCGCGCGGCGTAGCGCCAAACTCGGCAGTCTCCGACAAAGCCGGGGCGGTTCAACTGCCGACGGCCGCTGGCTCAGCATCGGCTCGAACGAGGCGCGCTTCTGGCGCAATACGCTGGCGATGCTGGGCTTGCGCGAAGAAGAGATGCCTGACCAGCACGATCGTTCCCGCTGGCCGGAGATGCATGCGAAATTCGCCGCGATCTTCCGAACGCGTACCCGCGACGAATGGTGCGCGCTCGCCGAGGGCCGCGATGTCTGCATCGCGCCGGTCATGTCGCTGGCGGAAGCGCCGGACCATCCGCACTTGCGCGTGCGACAGACGTTCGTCGAACGCGACGGAGTAATCCAGCCCGCGCCGGCGCCACGCTTCAGCAGAACGCCCGGCGAGATCCAGTCGGCGCCTGCGCTGCCCGGCGAGCATACCGACGAGGTGCTCGGCGACTGGGGATTTACCGCCATCGAACTCGAGACGCTGCGGGAGGCCGGCGCGATCGCGTGACATCGCCGCGGCCGTATGGGCGGCAGCCGATTTCGATATTTCGAATCGTCACTTCAGAAACGGTCAGTTGGTTTGCGGCGCGTGAAGTCATAAGCTCGTTCCACGATGAACATGCGGCTGCTTCAGCAGACGTCAACACATGGAGCGAAGACAATGGCTAACTTTCTCGACGAATCGCAAACGATGTGGCTCGAAACCGTGAACAAGTTCATGGACAACGAGATCACGGTCGAATACGTGCGCAAGTGCGACACGAACCGCGACTACCCGTACGAAGCGTATGAAAAAATCGCGAAGCAAGGTTGGCTCGGCATCCTGATTCCGGAAACCGAAGGCGGTTCGGGCGGCGACATCTTCGATTATTCGCTCATGGCCGAAGGGCTCGGCAAGTTCGGCTTCGACTTCGCATGCTCGGTGCTGGTGCCGACGTTCACCGCGATGAACATCATCAAGTTCGGCACGCCGGCGCAGAAGAAGCAATACGTGCAGCCATTCATCGACGGCAAGATCCGCTTCTCGGTGTCCATCTCCGAACCCGATGCAGGCTCCGACGCCGCGAACACGAAGACGCGCGCACGTCGCGACAGCAACGGCGACTGGATCGTCAGTGGGCAGAAGCTCTGGTGCAGCGGCGCCGCCGCGAAGGACACCGTGATCGCGATGCTGGTGCGAACGAGCACGGATGACAAGCACAAGGGCCTGTCGGTGCTGCTCATTCCGAACGACACGCGGGGCATGGTGATCAACAAGCTGCCGACGTTGTCGCGTCACGCGACGGGCACGACCGAGATCTTCCTCGACGAAGTGCGCGTGCCGGCCGATGCGCTGCTGGGCGAAGAAGGGCAGGGCTGGAAAATCATCACCGAACACCTCGAACTCGAACGTTGTGCGGTGGCCGCGGCTTATACGGGCAATGCACAGCAGGCCGTCGCGACGGCCACACGTTACGCACACGATCGTATTCAGTTCGACCACCAACTGTACGACTTCCAGGTGATTCGCCACATGCTCGCCGACTGCCAGACCAAGGTCGACGCCGCGCGCCTGCTGTGCTACCGCGCCGCGCGGATGGCAGCCGATCACGTGCCGTGCAGCCGTGAAGTCTCGATGGCGAAGCTGTATGGCTCGGAAACGCTCAAGGAATGCGCGCTGTCCGGCATGCAGATTCTCGGGGGCTACGCGAATCTGCCGGAAGCGGACATGGAGCGTTATCTGCGCGAGAGCATCCAGTCGACGATCGGCGGCGGCACGTCGCAGATCCAGCGCACGATCATCGCGAAGTCGATGCGCCAGTAACGTCTTTCCCTCTGTCGCCGGCGCGGTGCGTTTGACGCCGCCGCGCCACATCCCGGCATTCAACTGATCAGGAGACCTCGCCATGAGCGGCATCAACAACAGCATCAACATTCCCCTCGACGAACTGGAAGTCGGCATGAAGTTCCGCTCGCCCGGCCGCACCGTGACCGAAAGCGACGTCGTGATGTTCTGCATGTTCACGGGCAACTGGATCGAGATCCACTCGAACAAGGAATATGCGGAGAAGACGCGCTGGGGCGAGCGCATCGTGCAGGGCATGCTGACATTCTCGCTGATCTCCGGCCTCTTGCAATTCGGCCCCGCGATCCAGGCAAATTATGGCGTCGACAAGATGCGCTTCCTGAATCCGGTGAGGATCGGCGACACGGTCTACGCGAGCGCCGAAGTCATCGCCAAGAAGGAAAAGGACGACAAGTTCGGCGTCGGCACGATGCTGATCCAGGCGTACAACCAGCGCGGCGAAGTCGTTCAGCGCAGCGAATGGAGCCTGTTGATGCTGCGCAAGCGCGCGGACCTCGATGCGCTGATCGCCGAAGCGCAACCCGAGTTCAAGGTCTGAGGAGCGCAGCCATGACTCCTCGTCCGGTTGCGGCGATCGTCGGCATGGGCGATGCCTATGCATCGCGCGCGAATCGCAAGGATCCGCTGCAGTTGGCCGCCGAGGCAACGCTCGACGCGCTTGCCGAAGCGGGCATCCGCAAGGATCAGGTCGATGCGGTGTTCACGGGGCGTTCGCCGTGGGCCGACAAGCGTTCGCAGTGGAGCAACATCTTCATCTCGCACATGCAGATGCCGGTGACGATCACGAGCGAGGTGACGATGCACGGCGCGGGCCTGACGTCCACGCTCGCCATCGCTTCGCAGATGATCGCGGCGGGGCGCGCGGAGTATGTGCTGTGCCTGCAGAGCGACGCGACCGAGTTGTTCGTCGACGCGGTGGCGATGGGCGCGGAAGCCGATGCCGATCCGCAGTTCGAGATTCCGTACGGCCCGACGATTCCAGCGCTGTACGCGCAGGCCGCGCAGCGCTACTTTCACGAGTTCGGCATCACTGAAAGCGATCTCGCCGACGTCGCGATCGCGAACCAGCGTTGGGGGCGTCTTCATCCGCACGCGGCGAAGGCGAAGTTCGGCGAGATCGATCGTGCGACGGTGCTGTCGCCTCCCTATGTCGCGACGCCGCTGCGCCGCTGGATGTGTTCGACGTGGGGCGGCGGCACTGGTGGCGCGTTCGTCGTGACGTCGCCGGACAATGCGCGCAATGCACGCGATCCCGTGTATCTGCTCGGGTACGGATCGGCGACGACGCACGAATACCTGACCGACCGGATGAACATGCGTCATTGCCGGTACGAAAGCCTCGGCGCATTCCCGAACCTGACCACCACCGCCACGGCCGAAGCGGCGCGGCAGGCCTATGCGATGTCGGGGCTGGCGCCCTCCGATATCGACATGGCTGAGATCTCGGTGAATTTCGCGCACATGGGGCCGATCGTGATGGAGGACCTGGGGTTCGCGAAGAAAGGGCATGGCATTGACCTCTATCGCGAAGGACGAACCGGTGTCGACGGCGACCTGCCGACCGACACGAACGGCGGCTGGCTGTCGTTCGGGCAACCCGGCATCTCGTGCAACATGGACAGCATGATCGAGGCCGTCCGGCAACTGCGTGGGAAGGCACTGGGGCTTGCGCCCTCGCGCCGTCCCGAGACCGTGCTGGTGCAGGGCGCGGGCGGGATGCTGGCCGCCGGCGCGGTGGTGCTGTTGTCTACCGCAACGTGATACCCGATCGAGAGCTTCCATGACCGAAACGCATTCGCCGCATTTGCCACATTCCTGGCCGCAGCCGTACCGGCTGCTCGATGCGCAACCTTACTGGGATGCGCTGGCAGAAGAAAAGCTGACGTTTCAGCGCTGCACCTCATGCAGCGAAGCCGTGTGGCCGGCGCACTCGTTCTGCACGCACTGCGGTGCGAAGTCGCTCGACTGGATCGAGTCGTCCGGCCGCGGTGAGATCTATTCGCACAGCACGGTTCTACGCGGGCCGACGCCCGTGTGGGCCGAAATCGCGCCGTACACGGTCGGCTTCATCCGGATGGACGAAGGCTACTACCTCTTCGCGCAGATAGACGAAGCACCCGAAGCGATCCGGATCGGGCAGCGCGTCGAAGTCCGGTTCGTGCAGCGTGGCGCACAGAAGCTGCCTGTGTTCGTACTATCGTCATCCTGACGGCTGCGTGCGGCGCCGGAAAATCGGCACCCGGCTGGCCGTTCATTCACGGAGGAGACATCGTGAAAAGGCTGAACCCCCAACCCGTCGACGGAGGCTGACATGGCCGGACCACTGGACGGTGTGCGCATACTCGACCTGACGTCGAATTTCATGGGCCCGTATGCATCGCTGTTGCTGGCGGACATGGGCGCCGACGTGTGCAAGATCGAATCGCGCGACGGCGACACCACGCGCAACATCGGGCCCAGCCGCAATCCCGGCATGGGGCCCATCTTTCTGCATCTGAATGGCAACAAGCGCAGCCTCGTGCTGGACCTGAAGCGCCCGGACGGCATCGCAGCGCTGAAGCGAATGACGCAAACCGCCGACGTGCTGCTGTACAGCATGCGTCCGCATACGATGGTCGGGCTCGGCGTCGGGTACGAGGATGTGCGCAAGCTCAACCCCCGCATCATCTGCTGCGGCGCATTCGGGTTCGGGCAAAACGGCCCCTATGCGACGCGCCCGGCCTACGATTCGTGCCGCCGATCGGGGACTGGGGCCATGCGCGGATGATGAATCCGGATCGTCGTCCGTATCGCACGCGCGATGGCTACATCGGCGTGAACGTGTACGCGGACCATCACTGGAAGCGTTTCTTCGCGCTGTCCGGGCATCCCGAGATGGCCGAGGATCCGCGCTTCAACAACATCGGCGGGCGCACCGAGCATATTGCGCAGTTGTATGCGTTTCTCGCAGAAGTCTTCGAGACGCGAACCACGGCCGAATGGGTGAACACGCTGACCGAAGCCGACATTCCGGTGATCGAGATGAATACGCCTGAGACGGTCATCGACGATCCGCACATGAAAGCGGTCGGCTTCTTCGCGGAGCAGGATCACCCGTCCGAAGGGCGGATCCGCACGCTCGGCATTGCGCAGCAATGGAGCGAGAGTGTGCCGGAACTTCGCCATCCGGCGCCGCGGCTCGGCGAACACTCGGTGGCGTTGCTGACGGAGTATGGCTTCAGCCGTGCTGAAATCGACGGGATGCTGCGTTCCGGCGGCGTTCATGCGCCCGAGACGAATGCCGTGCCGCAATCTCAAAACGTACTGGATCAGGAGAGTTGACATGTTGCGCGATCTGCCGCTGTCGGGTGTCGTGGTGGTCGAACTGAGCGACAGCGCGTCGGCGCCGTTCGCCGGAAGGATCCTGGCGGCGCTGGGCGCCGAGGTGTGGAAGGTCGAGCGCCCCACAGGCGATTCGGCACGCGGTTGGGGGCCGAGCGAGTGGAAGGGTAGCGGCGCCGCCTATCACGGCCTGAATCGCGGCAAGCGCGCGGTCTCGATCGATATCAAGGATCGTGAGCAGCTCGCGACGCTGCATCGGCTGATCGCGGAGCATGCGGACGTGTTCCTCCACAACCTGCGGCCGGGCTCGAGCGCGCAATACGGGCTCGACGCCGACAGCCTGCGCGTAACCAAGCCGGAACTCGTCTACTGCGAGATCGGTGCATTCGGCCATCTCGGGCCGATGAACACGCTGCCCGGCTACGATCCGCTGATGCAGGCGTTTTCGGGGATCATGAGCATTACCGGCGAGGACGGGCAAGCGCCGGTTCGCGCCGGGGTGTCGATCGTCGATTTTGGTTCGGGGTTGTGGGCGGCCGTCGGGATCCTTTCGGCGTTGTATCGCCGTCAGGTCAAGCATTGCGGCGCGACCGTCAACGGATCGCTGCTGGAAACGGCGCTGGCATGGATGACGGTCAATGTCGCGAACTACAGCGCCGATGGCGATATGGGCGGCCGGCACGGCTCCGGTGTCGCATTCATCGTGCCGCATCGCGCGTACTCGGCGAGCGACGGCCATCTGATCATCAGCGCCGCGAACGATGCGCTGTTCGCGAAGCTGTGCGCGGCGCTGGATCACCCCGAGTGGGCGCTCGACGACCGGTTCGCGACGAATGCGGGGCGGCTCACGAACCGGACGGAGATCGATCGCCTGATCGGCGAGCGACTGGCGACCGATTCCCGCGCGGCCTGGCAGGCGAGGCTCCAGGCGGCCGGCGTACCCGTGGCGCCGATCCACACCACGGCGGAGGTGCTCGGGCATGCGCAGACGCATGCGCTCGGCATTATCGAAAAACCGTCGGACGACGAGATCGGACTCGTCGGGTTGCCGCTGTCGTTCGACGGCAAGCGCGCGCCGCCTTTGCATGCGGCACGGGACATCGGTGCCGACAACCCATTGCTCGAAACGTTGCTCGATTCGAGCCGTTGAGCGACTCAGGAAAGACCCGGGATGTCGCATCTCATAAGATAATCCTGATACGGATCTCGCGCGGCGCGCTACGTCGGTCGCGGGTTCCGACAACGTCATAAAGACGTGCATGAGGGGAGACATGAGTACTTTCAATCGCCTGCATCTGATCCGGCAGGTCGATCTGCTCACCTTGAAGCTGTTCTTGTCGGCGGTCGAGGAACAGCAGATCGGGCTGGCGGCGATTCGCGAAAACGTGGCCGCATCGACGGCGACCAAGCGGATTCAGGATCTCGAGGACGTTGCGGGAATCAAATTGCTCGAACGCGGCCCGAAGGGGGTTGTGCCGAGTCCCGCGGGGGAGGTCCTCGTCCGTTATATCCGCCGGATCTTCGACAATCTCGACGGCATGCGTGCGGAGATCGCGTCGTTCACCGACGGCATGCGCGGCGAGCTGACGATTGCGTCGGCGCGCTCGATCATCGTGCCGTTTCTCGCGCGTGAAATAGGCGACTTCCAGCGCGAGTATCCACTCGTGGACCTCGTAATCAGCGAACTCGAGAATGCCGAAGTCGTGCAGGTGGTCGCGCGCGGCGAGGCCGACGTCGGCGTATTCGCGGCTGCGCACAAGCTCGATCTCGGCGGTGTCGACGTGACGCCGTACCGGCAGGATCGCCTGATTGCCGTCGTTCCGCAGGGACACCCACTCGCCGGGCGCGCGAGCGTCACGATCGAGGATCTGCTGGAGGAAAATCTGATCGTGGTTGGCGCGATGCTCGGCGCGATCCAGGCGGCCGCGGGTCGACTCGGCAGAGCGTTTCAGCCGCGATACGGCGTCCGTAGCGCAGGGGTGGCCGTCAGTCTGGTGCAGGCCGGGCTCGGTGTGACGGTTCAGCCGGAATGCCTGGTGAGTCATGAACTGTTCAGCCGTGTTGCCGTGCTGGACCTGACGGAGCCGTGGGCCGTTCGACGCGTACAGATCGCGACGGCACGCGGTCGTGAGTTGAACCCGATCGCACGCGCGCTGATCGAGCAACTGCTCGATCAACCGGGAGACACGCGGGACGTGTGAGGGATTGTCGACACGCGCCCGCCATCGTCATGACATGCGTTGGCCCGATCGCGTCGACTTCGCCCGCATTCTTTCGGACCGCGTGCACATGCGGCCGGTCAGACGATCTTGCGCGATCGCAAATCGGCGACCCTCTGCGCATCGAGTCCGAGCCCCGCCAGAATTTCGTCGGTGTGCTCGCCCGTCAGCGGCGGCCGCGTATGGATTTCCGGCGGCGTGCGTGAAAGCGAGACGGGCGTGGCGAAGATCGGCACCTTCTTCGGCGCGCCGGGGTAGTCCATCCAGTGGATCACACCGGCGGCCTTGATGGTGTCGTCCTCCAGCACCTGGCGCGGCGAGTTGACCGGGCTGGCCGGAATGCGTGCCGCTTCCAGCGCGCTTAGCGCCTCGGCCTGGGTCTTGTCCGCGCACCATCGGCTCATGAGATCGCTCAGGATCTCGCCGTTTTCGCCACGCAGCGTATCGTCGGCAAAACGCGGATCGTCGAGCAGTTCCGGCTGGCCTACCAACCGAGTCCAGCGCTTGAACATCGGCCGGCCGATGACCTGGGTGATGAACCATCCGTCCCTGGCTTTGAAGATGTCGGAAGGCGCATAACTTGACGCACGATTCAGCGTGGCCTGGCGGTCAAGGCCGAGCAGTGCTTCCTCGATCAGCGCGCCGCTTGCCATGTTCAGGCCCGTGCACAGCAGCGAAGCGGTGACTTCCTGACCCATGCCGCTGCGCTGACGTTCGTAGAGCGCCAGCATCACGCCGAGTGCGCAGGAAAACGCCGTGGCGAAGTCCACCACAGGCACCATGGCCTTTTGCGGCCGGTCAGGCGTGCCCGCGATGTACACGGCGCCGCTCAACGCCTGGCCGACGCCATCGAAGCCCACCCGGTCGCGCACGGCCTCGCTGTTGCCGAACGCGTTGGCGGCGACGAGGATGATGTCGCGCCTGATCTCGCAAAGGCTTTCGTAATCCAGACCCAGGCTCTTGAGCGTGCGTGGCGGCATGTTGGCGATCACCACATCGGCATCGGCCACCAGCTTGCGCACGATTTCCCGCCCCTCGGGACTATCGAGGTCGAGCGTCATGGAGCGCTTGTTGCGGTTGACTTGCAGAAACAGTGCGCCTTCGCCCTGTTCGGTCACGGGCACGATGAAGCGGTCTTCGCCGCCGCCGACGCGGTCGATGCGGATGACGTCGGCGCCATAGTCGGCCAGCAGCGCCGAACAGAACGGCCCGGCGATGAAGCGTCCGAAATCGAGGACCTTGATGCCTTCGAGTACTTTCATGTCTGGTTCACGTTTAAGTCGGTGGCACGCGGGATCGACGTTCGATCACGTAGCCGTTCCAATTGCGCCTCGCGCGCGCAACCGCCGTTGGATCGTCAGGCAGATGCCGGTTTCTCGGACTGGCAGGGCTCATGACAGTCCGGATTCCGACACTGCACGAGTCAGCCGGAGTTCGCCGCCGTGCGCACTTCTTCGAGCGCGGCCGGATTGTCCAGCGACGACAGATCGCCCGGCGGCAGCCCGCAATACACGCTGCGAATCACGCGGCGCATGATCTTGGAGCTGCGTGTCTTCGGCAGTTGAGCGACGACATGCACGTGGCCGGGGCGGAACG
This sequence comes from Caballeronia catudaia, assembly GCF_001544755.2. Lineage (GTDB taxonomy): Bacteria > Pseudomonadota > Gammaproteobacteria > Burkholderiales > Burkholderiaceae > Caballeronia > Caballeronia catudaia. The sequence continues at coordinate 8,999 of NZ_FCOF02000056.1, forward strand.
GCCGGCCCAGGCGCTTGTCGACGTGGCCCGAGACGATCGCCTCCAGATCGGCCCCGGCGACGCCCGAGCCGGGCTTCGGCACGACGAAGACGACGAGCTTCTGCCCTTTGTCGGCATCGGCCACGCCGATTGCGGCGGCTTCGGATACGTCGGACAGTTCCAGCACGACTTCTTCCACTTCGGCCGGTCCCAGGCGCTTGCCAGCTACCTTGAGCGTGTCGTCGGAGCGCCCCATCATGAAGTAGTTGCCCTCGGGCGTGCGCAGCGCAAGATCGCCATGCACCCAGATTCCGGGAATGGTCTGCCAGTACGTTTCCAGATAGCGCTCGTCGTCGCGCCAGAAAGATTGCGTCATGCCGACGAAGGGCGCCCGGATCGCCAGTTCGCCCACAACGCCCGTCACGCTCTGGCCATCGGAATTGACTACGTCCGCGGCGACGCCGGGCGACACCGTGTTGAAGCCGCTCGATGGAATCGGACGGACCGGCACGCTCGCGAGCAAGGCGCCGGAAGCCTCGGTGCCGCCCGTGTAGTTGATGACGGGCGCCGTGCCGTCGCCGAAGCGCTGCAGGAACCAGTTGAAGTGCTCGGGCGCGATGCCTTCGCCTGCCGTGATCAGCAGGCGGACGGTGGAGCGGTCGCCCTTGAGCGCGAGGTCTTCGTGGCTGGCCATGCCGCGAATCAGCGTGGGGGCCGAACCGAAGTGCGTGACCCGGTGGCGTTCGACCACGCGCGACATGCGCGACCAGTCGGGATAATCGGGGGCGCCGTCATAGCACACCAGCGTCGCGCCGCGCAACAGCGCGCAGCCGAGCACCAGCGTGCCCGCGATCCAGCCCATGTCGGCAGGCCAGCAGTAGACGTCGCCGGGATGCACGTCGAAGTGAATCAGCGAATCGTGCGCGATCTTGATAGGAAAGCTGCCATGCGTGTGCACCACGCCCTTCGGCTTGCCGGTGGTACCGGATGTGTAGATCACCATGAACGGAGTGTCGGGCGTGACACTAACCGGATCCGTGCCTTGCCCCTTTGCCGTGGTCGCGGTTTCCTGCCAGTCGAGGTCGCGAGGATCCTGCGCGGTTTCGCCCTCGACGCGTTTCCAGACCACGTGTTCGAGCAGCGGCAACTGGCGCCATGCGTCGCGCAGCGCACCTTCCACGTTCACGCGCTTGGTGCGGCGCGCAAAGCCCGTGGACGCGATCACGATGCGGGCTTCGGCCGCCGACAGGCGCGCGACGATCGCATCGACGCCGAAGCCGCTGAACAGCGGCACGACCAGCGCGCCGAGATGCACGATGGCCAGCAGCGAGACGGTCGCTTCGATGCCGTTTTCCATCAGCAGGCCGACGCGTTCGCCCTCTCTGACGCCGTGCCGCGAGAGGCCCGCCGCGAAATCGCGAACGCGTTGCTCCAGTTCCGCGTAGGTCAGCGTGCTCACGCTGCCGTCCTCGCGTTCGGCCACCACCGCCTTTTGCTGTGACGTCGCAGGGTGACGGGCCCACGCATAGATCGTGTTGACCCAGTTGAGCCTGCCGCCCGGGAACCAGCTCGGAAACTGCGGGCCGCGCGAGAGGTCCGCATAGCCGCCCGGCGGCACATCCCACGCGATCGCGCATTCGTGCATCACGGTTTGCCAATAGCGCTCGGGCTCCGAAATAGACACGCGCATCAGTTCGTCATACGAAGGCACGTCCAGCGCGCGCATCAGCTTGACGATGCCGGCGTTCTGCAGTTCGCGCTCGCCCGGCTGCCAGATGTGGCTGGATAAATGGCCGGCTTCGAGGTTGCTCATGATCGGTCTCCTGCCTTCAGGCGCGTTCGAAAATCATCGCGATGCCCTGGCCGCCGCCGATGCACATCGTCTCCAGTCCATAACGGGCCTGGCGGCGCTGCATCTCGTGCAGCAGCGTGCTCATGATGCGTACGCCCGTGGCGCCCACAGGATGGCCCAGCGAGATGCCAGAGCCGTTCACGTTGAGCTTTTCTTCCAGCGCTTCCATGGAGCTGCCCCATCCCTTGACGCAGGCGAGCGCCTGACACGCGAAGGCCTCGTTGAGCTCGATCAGGTCCATCCGGTCGAACGTCAGACCGGTGCGCGCAAGTACTTTCTGTACGGCGGGCACTGGACCGATACCCATGCGCGCCGGGTCGCAGCCCGCGGCGGCCCAGCCGACCAGCCAGCCCATCGGTGTGAGGCCCAGTTCGTCGAGCTTATCTTCGGCCACGATCAGGCAGGCAGCGGCGGCGTCGTTCTGTTGGCACGCGTTGCCCGCAGTAACGACACCTTCCTTTATGATGCTACGCAGCTTGGCGAGGCTGTCCGGCGTCGTCTCGCCACGCACGCCTTCGTCCTGCTTCACGATCAGCGCATCGCCCTTGCGTTGCGGCACCGCGACGGGAACGATCTCCGCATCGAAATGTCCGGCTTGCTGTGCGGCGGCCGCACGCCGATGGCTGCGCGCGGCGAAGCGGTCGGACGCCTCGCGCGTGATGTCGTACTCGCGCGCCAGCGTTTCGGCGGTCTCGATCATGCCGCTGATGCGGCCGAAACGGCTCTCCGGCTGCGAACGTTCGCGGCCGCGGTCAAGACGGTCGTGCATCTTCACCGTGCCCGCGCGCTTGCCCCAGCGCATGTCGGTCGTGTAGTACTCGACATTGCTCATGCTTTCCACGCCGCCCGCCATCACCACGTCGGCCGTGCCGGTCTGCACCATCATCGCCGCCGTGGCGAGCGCCTGCACGCCGCCGCCGCAGCGCCGGTCCAGCTGCATGCCGGCCACCTCGATCGGAAAGCCCGCCTGAAGCGCCACCCAGCGTCCGGTGCACGGCGTCTCGCCGCTGGCATAACTTTGCGCGAACACGACGTCGTCGATGCGAGCGGGATCGAGCCCGGTACGGTCCACGATGGCGCGCGCGACGCCGGCGCCGAGTTCCTCGACGGGAACGCCCTTCAACGTTCCGCCGAACGCGCCCACGGGGGAGCGCAGCGGGGAGACGATGGCTGCTCGTTTCATTTCGAATGCCTCTTCAATGTCATCAATGTTCCGCCGCCATCGCTCGCCTGTCGCGCGCTGGCAGCTATCGTTCTCGATCTTGCGTTTCGCGATCAGCCGTAGCGTCCGCCCGTCACATGGAGCACTTCACCGCTGATGAAGCCCGCGCGCTCGCTGGCGAGAAAGGCCACCGCGTCCGCGATGTCGTCCGGGCGTCCGACGCGCTTGATCGGCTGGGCGGCCACGGCGCGCTCCTTGATCGTTTCGTAGGTCGGCAGCGCCTGCACCATTTCCGTTTCCATGAAGCCGGGCGCGACGCAGTTCGAGGTGATGCCGTAGCGGCCTTCTTCCATCGACAGCGCTTTGGCCATGCCGATCAGGCCCGCCTTGGCAGCGGAATAGTTCGCTTGCGTGGGGTTGCCCAGATACGCGCGCGAGCTTATGTTGATCAGCCGGCCCCAGCCCTGATCGATGAAATGCGGCATGACGGCCCGGGCGGCCAGAAAGGCGCCCTTGAGCATCACGTTCATGACGAAATCCCAGTCGTCCGCGCTCATCTTCACGAGGTACTTGTCGCGCGGGGCGCCGGCGTTGTTCACGAGAATGTGCACGCCACCGAAATGGGCGACGGTTTCACCGACAAGACGCTGGACGTCGGCTTCGCGCGTGATATCGCCCGCGATGCAGTGCGCGGTCAGTCCTTCGTTTTCCAGCCCCTTCGCTGTGGCTTGCGCCAGTTCGGCGTTGATGTCGGTGATAACGACCTTCGCGCCCTCTTGTGCAAGACGCCGCGCCGTGGCGGCGCCCAGGCCGCGCGCCGAGCCGGTGACGATGGCGACCTTGCCGGTCAAACCGAGATCCATGTGCTTCTCCTAAGAATAAATTGGTCAGCGCAGGTCTACCCGCGCATGGTTCAGAACCACTACGTCGCGCTCGACGGCGGTGACGCGCAGAGACACCGCGTTGCCCCGCACCCACATCTCGGTACGCAGCGTGTCGCCGGGCCACGCCGGCGCCGTGAAACGCACGCGCATGCCCGCGAAGCGCGCGTCGTCGTAATCGAGCACGGTGCGCAGCACCGCGTGCGCCGCTACGCCCATCAGGGCCATGCCGTGCAGAATGGGGCGGGGAAAACCGGCCGCGGCGGCTACGGTGGGGTCGGCATGCAGCGGATTCAGGTCGCCGCTCAGGCGGTAGATCAACGCAAGCTGCTCGGGTGTCGCGAGATCGCACACATGATCGGGCGCGCCGTCGGGCATCGCATGGGGCGCGGGCGGCGCACCGGCGCTTCCGCCTGCGCCAAAGCCACCGTCTGCGCGCAATAGGCTCAGTTGCACGATGGTCGCTAGCAGGCGGCCCGTTTGCGCTTCGGTGATCTCGCGCGTCTGCTGCAAAAATGCGCCCTTGCTAGGACCTTTGTCCCACAGCCCGGTAATGCGCGTCGTGCCGTTAATGCGCCCCATGGCCGGCAAAGGTGCGTGGATCCTGATCTCTTGCTCGGCGTGCAGGATCTTTTCCCAAGTAATACCCGTGTCCGCTTCACGTGCCCAGAAACCCGGGTATGCGAGCACGTTCGCCATCGTCGGAAACGCACGAAGCGACTGACGGTCGCTGCCCTCGTAGACATACCGCAATTGCCTTGCGTCGAGCGGATCGGCCCCGATGCCCAGACCGAGGGCATAGATCTGGGTATCGCGCAGCGAGTAAGCGTGCTCGATGGGGGGAAAGTGACGGGTTAGCAAGTGATCGGCTCGGAGCGGCATGGCGAACGTGATTTCGTTTGATTCGAGTTCGTACGATGAGTCCGCTCCGTCCGACGGTCAACGCAAGCGCGACCATTGTTCCGTACCTTGGCAGACGTCCTGCCAGTCTCGGAAGTCGACGCCTGTGCGAGCCTTGCGGGCGCGATTTCAATTTCCGGAACAGTTTCTAGATTAAGGTTGTTCCGGATGGGACGCCCGGCGCAGCATCTTGTCGTCCTCCTCATTTTTTAAACGTACCGACATGATTCGCGATCAAGAAACGCTCAACGGCCTGCTCGACTCCATCGCCCGATTCGTGCGCGAGCGCCTCGTGCCCAACGAGGAGCTGGTAGCCGACACCGATGAAATTCCCGAGGATATCGTCGCTGACATGAAGGCGATGGGCCTGTTCGGCCTCACGATTCCCGAGCGCTTCGGCGGCCTGGAACTGACGATGGAAGAGGAAGTGCTCGCGGTGTTCGAACTGTGCCGCGCTTCACCGGTATTCCGCTCGCTGCTGGGGACCACCGTGGGCATCGGGTCGCAGGGCATCCTCTTCGACGGTACGCCCGAGCAACAGGAGAAGTATCTGCCGCGCCTCGCAACCGGCGAGCTGATCGCCTCCTTTGCGCTGACCGAGCCGGAAGCCGGCTCCGACGCGGCCTCGCTTCGCACGACGGCCATCAGGGACGGCGACGACTACGTGGTCAACGGCACCAAGCGTTTCATCACGAACGCGCCCCATGCGGGCATCTTCACGCTCATGGCGCGAACCAATCCGGAGGACAAGGGCTCGGGCGGCATTTCGGCTTTCATCGTCGATGCAAAGACGCCCGGCATCAGCTTCGGCAAACGCGACAAGAAGATGGGGCAGAAGGGCGCGCATACCTGCGACGTGATCTTCGAAGATGTGCGTGTGCCGGCCGCCAATCTGATCGGCGGAAAAGAAGGGCAAGGCTTCAAGACCGCTATGAAGGTTCTGGACAAGGGCCGCATCCACATCGCCGCCGTGTGTGTGGCCGTGGCCGAACGCATGTTGTCGATGGCATTGTCGTACGCGGTGGAGCGCAAGCAGTTCGGCAAGCCGATTGCCGATTTTCAGCTCGTGCAGGCCATGCTGGCCGACAGCAAGGCCGAAATCTATGCGGCCCGCTGCATGGTGGTCGACGCCGCGCGCCGCCGCGACGACAAGTTGCCGGTGAGCACCGAGGCGTCCTGTGCCAAGCTGTTCGCGTCAGAGATGTGCGGCCGAGTGGCTGACCGCGCCGTGCAGATTTTCGGCGGCGCCGGCTACATGGCCGAGTATGGCATCGAGCGCTTCTACCGCGATGTGCGCCTGTTCCGCATCTATGAGGGCACGACCCAGATTCAGCAGCTGGTCATCGCCCGCGCCATGATTCGCGACGCTAACTAACGATGAGGTGGGGACGCAATGACGGATTTCAGCAAGCGTTGTGACACACCGCAGAGCGGCGAGCAGCGCACCGTGGATGAACAGGCGATCGACGCCGGACGATCATCGGTCGGGGTGCATTCGAGCGGTGTACGGAGCGACAACGTCAACTGGGCATGGACGGGAACCACTGGCCATTACGACTGGATGGATCACGCGCCGCTCTTTCATCACCGCGACTGAGTTCCAGAGTACGGAACGTGACGACGCTTTGATTTGACTCGTTTGCGCCTCGCTCGTGTAATGCAAGGCATCGGATGGACGCATGTTGCGCGGTTCCCTTCGATGCGCGGCGTTCCGCCGAGCCAGATCGAGACAATGGAGCTATCGATGTTGCTGCAGGCAAACCGGACAGCGCTGCGTTCGTCAGTGCATGGAGACGCGAATCGGTACGATGCGCCGATCGGAGACGGTGAGAGTGCGGGCGGCGCGCACGCATCGTCGGGCATGGTCGTGCCGCTGGCGCGGAGTCTCGCGATACTGGCGGCGTTTCCACCGCACGAAGCCTGGCTCGGCAACCAGGAGCTCGTGATTGAAACGGGAATTCCGGCACCGACGATTTCGCGAATCGCGCGCTCGCTCGTGACACTCGGGTACCTGCATTATTCCCCGGAGCGCCGCAAGTATCGACTCGCCGCGCCCGTGCTGTCGCTGGGTTATGCGGCGACGGCCCATTCCAACGTGCAACTGCGTGCACGACTCGAAATGCAGGCATTTGCGACGCAGAGCGAAACTTACGTGATGCTCGGCTCGCGGGACCGTCTCGACGTGATCGTGCTGGGAACGTGCGTGAGCAAACCAGCATCCATCGATCTGAAGCTGTATGCGGGCACGCGTCTGCGCATCGCATCGTCGCCTATGGGCTGGGCCTTGCTTGCCGCATTACCGGAACTCGAACGCTTCTATCTGCTCGGGAACATCGAGCGCAAGGCGGGACGCGACTGGGCCGGCCTGCGCCGCCGTATCAGCCAGGGCATCTCGCAGGTGCATAACGTCGGTTATTGCATGTCCATCGGCGAATGGGAGCCGGACCTGACGATTCTCGCCGTGCCGCTTGTGGTTCAGGATCAGACGCCTCATGTACTCGCCTGCATCGGGCGCAGTGCCCGGCTGGGGCGTGCGCGGGTCGAACGGGAACTCGGGCCACGGTTGGTTGCGGCCACGCAGCACTTGCAGGAGCAGGCAGGCGTCATTGACTGAAGCGAACATGAACAAGACAGACATGCACAAAGGCGTGACGCTGACCGTCGAGCGCGGACTCGATGTACTCCACGCGTTTCGCGCGACCCGCGCTCCGTTGTCGAACGCGGAACTGGTGCGTCGCACGGGTCTGCCGAAAGCCACCGTATCCCGATTGACGACGACCCTGATCTCGATCGGTTATCTGCGCCGCGTGGGAGGCGGGCGCCAGTTCGAACTGAGTGCGGGCGCACTGAGCATCGGTCACGCCTATCTGGAAGCGAATGCCGTCCCGCGGCTGGTCGTGCCCGTCATGCAGCAGCTTGCCGACAAGCTGAATCTGTCGGTTGCGCTGGCGGTGCCGCATCGACTCGACATGGTGTATATCGCGTGGCGAGCGAGTTCGAACATCGCCACGCTGCGCCTAGGCGTGGGTTCGCTCCTGCCGATGGCGTCGACCGCAGTGGGGCGCGCCTATCTGTATGCACTGCCGGACGCAGTGCGCGAACCTTTGATTTCCGAGTTTCTCGCAGCGGCCGGAGACGATGCGGGAACGGTACGCGCGAACCTCGATGCCGCATTCAGCGATCTGAAGGAATCGGGTGTATGCATGTCGGTAGGCGAGTATCAGCGCAACGCGTTTGGCATTGCCTTGCCAATCGTGGTCGGCCGAACCCGCACGTTGATGGCGCTCAACTGTGGGGCGGTGGAACTGGAGCCAAACATGACGGCGATCCGCCGGCGTGTGGCGCCCGCATTGAAGGCCGCGGCGTTGACGGTGTCCAGTATCCTGAGCGACGTCGACTGCGAGCCTTGACGGAGCGCGCGGCGCGTCGCATTGTGCAAGCCTTTCGCCCGCTCAACTGCGTGCATGAGATTCGCGGGCCAGCCGTTCGCGATGATCCGGATGCGCGAGCGCAATGAGAATCGGAATGCGCTCGGCGATCGAGAGGCCGCGCAGATCGGCAATGCCGTACTCGGTGACGATTACGCACGCGTCGCTGCGCGGCACCGTCACGGGCCCTGTCACGCGCGACACGATGCGGCTGTGCCGCCCGGCAGTCGACGGCAGCGCGACCACGGGCACGCCCCCACGGCTGGTCTGCGCCGCGCGCAGAAAATCGCCGACCCCGCCCACCGCACCGACATAGGTGCCGCCGATCGCTTCGGCGTTGACCTGGCCCGTGAGATCGACCTCCACCGCCGAATTGATCGCGACGAAGCGATCGATCCGGCGCAGCACGTACGGATCATGCGTGTATTCCGTGCCGCACAGCTGGAGCGCAGGATTCCGGTGCGCGAAACGGCGCGTGCGCTCCGAGCCCATGATGACGCCTCCGGTGGTGACGCCGGCATCGTTCGTCTTCCTCGCATTCGTCACGACACCCGCCTCGGACAACGCCGCGACGCCGTCTCCGATGCTCCCGGTATGCACGCCGAGATCGCGTCTGTCGTGGAGTTGCGCCATCACCGCGTCCGGGATCGAGCCGATTCCCGTCTGCAGCGTCGCTCCGTCTTCCACCAGCGAAGCGACGTTCCGTCCAATCATCTGCTCCACCGGTCCAGGCGCTGCTGTCCGGGTTTCCGGGAACGGAGCGTCCGAGGACACCAGCAGGTCGATGTCGCCGTCCTGGAGATAAGGGCCGCCGTAGGTCCACGGCACGTCGGGGTGCACTTCCGCGACGATCGCGCGCGCGTGCCTGACTGCTTCGACCAGATACTCGCGTGCGAGCCCGAGGCTGTATCGGCCTTGTTCGTCCGGAGGCGATACCTGCAGCAGCACGACATCGATCCGCAGCCGAGCGCTGCGAATCAGCTTCGGAAGCTGGGAGTAATGCGCAGGAAGAATGTCGAGCACCCCGGCACGCGCGAGGCTGCGATTGGTTCCGCTGCCGCAGTATGCGAGGAAATCGAAGGCGTTGGCATGTTCGGGGCCGAGCACCTCGGTCAGACCGATGCCGAGGAAGATGCGGATTCGCTTCAACTGTTCGCGCTGGGCAACCAGCGCGCGCATGAGCGTCACCGGCTCCGCATGCGACTGACCCCACATCACGGTGTCGCCTGGCCGAATGAGCGCGCAGAGTTCGCGGCAGTCGCCCGGTCGGCGGTCAGGGCTCGCAGAACGCGCGATCACGGTTCCGGTGTGGTTCATGCGTGGAGGAAGTGAGGTCCGATGTTGGGTGATCCGGGGCACGAAGGGCTGCGTAACGGCACGCATTGCGATGCCGCTACATCTTCTTCAGCGTGTGGTACTCGGGCCATAGCGCCTTGACCAGTTCGCGCGACGCGCCGTACGCATGGCAGCTATCGATCTTGCGAGGCTTGCCCTGTTCGTCGCGCTCATTGAACCTGGACGGGCGTTCGGTAACCATGGTCTGATATGCGGCGCTCGCGAGTGGCCCGAGCAATTCCTTCAAGTGCGTGCACGTATCGCCCGAGGGCAGACGTTTGCGTACCTCAGTGTTCCAGCCTGGTCCGATGCGCAAGCCGACCAAAGCCTGCAGCGTGTCGCCGCCGCCCTGGCACGGTGCATACGGATGAGACCGGATGAACGTATGGACCTCGCGAACGACCATGTCCTTGTCAAACACCAGCGTAACGCCGAGATCGTGAATGGGCGCTTGAGCGGCTACCAGACGCGCCGCGCCGGGCGGCGTGAAGTCGTGCGTCTTGCGATCCACTAGACGCGCGCTTACCTCGAACAGGCCATCGTTGCGTCGATAGCCACGCATCTCGATCTGTCGTAGGTGAAGCTCTTCGCGCGTGATCGGTCCGGCAGCGAAATCCTGGTTACAGGCCATACTTCTACTCCAGTCGTGAGAACGCTCTTCACCCGTGGCGCAAGCTGAAAGTCGACCGTCGTCAGAAGCGCGCGGTCGCGGCCTCGGCTGGCCATTGACAGATTGAATCTCGAATTCACGCGCACGCAATCACACCGGCGCGGCTCTTCCGTACTTTGGAATAACGAGATGTTCGAGCAGCGACGCCAGTTCTTGCGCGGTCTCCCTGAGCGCCGGCACGACGCGCGCTCTGATCGAAGCGATGTCGCGGGTGACATCGACCGCTCCGCAACTCAGTGCCATGTCCGTCTGTGGACGACCGAGCGCGACCGGCAACGCGATGCCGTATGCGTGGCGTTGATATTCCCCGACCGCCATGCAAACGCCGTTCGCATCCAGATCGCGGAAAGACGATTCGATCGACTTCCGGAGTTCGCGAGCCTTCGGACCGGCCGCCGCCAGCAGTTGTTCGACATAGCCATTTCGCGAAGCTTCAGGCTGTTTCCAGAGCCAGGCCCGGCCGATCGCCGTCACGCCCATCGGCAGCAACGATCCCACGCCGAGTTGCAGCGTCGAAACGCCCGCGGTGTACCGGTAGGCGATGTACAGCATGTCGAGGTGATCGGGCACGGCGAGCGCGACCGAGACATCGAGCCTATCGGCAAGGCGCTGCATGAGTGGTTCGGCCACCCCCGTGATGGGATTCGTCGACAGATAAGCGTGCCCGACGCCGAACACGCCGGGCGCCAGCTCGAACTCGCGACCTTCCGCAACGCGACGAACGAATCCCACATGAATGAGCGTCGCGATGAGTCGCGACACCGATGAGCGGGACATGCCCGTTCGCTTCGCCAGCTCGCCGTTCGTCAGCGGCGCCCGATCGGCATGAAAGGCGCGCAGTAGTTGCAGTCCGCGATCGAGCGTCAGTGTTACGGGTGGGGAGCAGGGCATGCCGGTTCCGTCGTTGTGGTTGCGGTTGATGGTGCTCAAGCGCATCGCTGCGCGTGCGCTTGCAACACTTGCGCGGTTGCCACGAGCTTTGGCCCGAGTTCGAGTTCGATGCGGGTTTGAGCCATCCGAGCGGTGCGCCCAACACAGCCGAGCACCCAGGGTGGCCGGTCAGGCATGAGGACGGGTGCGGCAACACACGCGAGCTCGGGTTCCCACTCGCCATGCAGCGTGCCGAAGCCCAGTTCGCAAACTTCCGCGATCTTGTGCGTCATGCGGCGCCGGATCGAAGCAGGCAAGGTGATGCCTGTCGTACGTTCGATTTCCTTCTGCAAATAGAGCCGCTCTTCTTCCGGAAGGATGGCAAGCAGCGTCCAGCCCATCAACGAATACGCCATCTGCATCCGCATGCCCGGAAAGAGCCGCAGATCGAGCACCACGCGCTTACCGATTTGCGTCTCCAGGATGATGACGTCGAGGCGGTCGCGGGCGCCGAGGAGGACGTAGGTATCGGTCGCGTCGGCGAATCTGCCCATTTCCTTGCGCGCGAGGCGCAGCATGTCCGGATCGACGATCGCCGCATACCCCAGCGCCAGCGCTGCAGGCGCAAGCGCGTACTTCCGGCTCTCCTCGTCGTGATGCAGATAACCGAGCGTGACGAGCGAGCGCAGCAGACGCAATGCAGTCGGGGCGGGCAGGCCGGTCGCGAGCGCAATCTCGCGGTTGCCGAGCCACGCCTTGTCGGGACCGAAAACCGCCAATATCGACAGGCCGCGGGCAAGCGGCGTCACGAGGACATCGCTTTCTTCGCGCTTCACGCGGGACGGTCGGGGCCAGGCGGTGTCGACGCCGTGCGGACCGTTGCGCGAGCGCGCGCTCGCGTGCGGTGGCAGTGACCTTGCGGTTGACATGCGTGTCTCCATGATGCGGCTTTATTTTTCTCAATCCTACTATGACCGTGACCACATCGAAGGCTGCGTTGCGAGACGGCCATTCCGTGAGCAGGGCTGCTCGCGATTCGCCCGGCGACATGCGGATTCCAAAGTACGGCAGACCGCTGTCGCCGCGATTGCCGCGACCCCGCCTCCGCTCATCAAATAGAAGAACAGAAAACAGCAACCCTTGCCGCCCCATGTGAAATTCCAGTTAAATCGGATGCTTGCTGACTACTGCAGGCTTAAGGCGATGAAAGATTGGCTCGAACAAGATATCTTGAGTGATATCCAGACTCGGTGGAACATGGCTGCGCGGCGATGGGATGCACGCGCGTTGACGTCGATCTACGACGAAGATGCGTTGTTTTTCGGTGGCAGGCAAGGACAGTCGGTCGGCACGGACGAAATCCTCGCCTACTTTGAGTCGTATCGAAGTGTGATCGAATCGGCGTGTCTTACGTTTGTGGAACAACGGTTCATTCGTCTAGCGGGGGACTGCTTTCTGGCGCAGGGGTTTGGCGAGTTTGATTTCGTTTTGTGCGGCAACAAGGCGAGTCGGTCGCGATTGCGTACCACGCTCGTCATTACACGGCGCAACGACACGTGGCGCATCCGCCAACATCATTTTTCCAGCGAGCCGTTATCGCCGCCTATTTAGGCAAGCTGAAGCGCGATGGCCTGACCGATAGCGAGATTTCAAGTTCGATTCGAACTCGCAGAGGCGCGAGAGCGGCGCCCGGACTTACGCATCGCGTGATTCGAAGGGTCTTGTCTCGGTGCGCCCAGGAGCTCACGCTTTTCAAGGAGGAAATCCACGAGAACGCGCACCTTGGGAGGCATGCGCTCACGCGTCGGGACGTAAAGGTAGAAGCCCGTGAACGGCTTGCACCACTCGCGCAGCACACGAATGAGCGATCCGTCGGCTAACTCGCGGCGTACCGCAATATCGATATGCTGAACGAGACCCGCACCCTGCAGCGCCGCGCGAATCATGCTTTCGTCGTCGTTTGTGATCAGCGTTCCTTGAGGTTCGACGACGAAGTCATGGCCCTTCGCTCCGGGCCAGCTGAACTCCCATCGGAAAATGGCGCCGCTGCTCGTATGCCGATACGCCACGCAATCATGTGTCGCGAGTTCTGCCGGCGTGGCGGGAACACCGTGGCGTTCGAGATATTGGGGCGAGGCTACCACCGCCATTTCAAGCATGGGCGAGACCGGCACGGCAACCACGTGCGCCGCGAGACTCTCACCCATGCGGATACCCGCATCGCATCCCTCCGCAATGATGTTCGAAAGCCCGTCGTCCATCACGAGTTCCAGTCTTAACTGAGGAAATCGCGAGAAGAACTCGGATAGGTGCGGCTCCAGCAGATTCCGCGCGGCGATCCTCGACGTGTTGACGCGCAGAAGGCCAGAAGGCGACGCGTTCGTTTCGCCGACGTCGCGAACGGCCTGCTCGATCGCGCCAAGCGCTGGACGCAGTTGATCGAACAGCCGCTGGCCTTCTTCTGTGAGCGACATCTCGCGCGTCGTGCGATAGATCAGCTTGACGTTCAGTTGTTCTTCGAGTGCCTTCAGGCTTTGCGACAACGCTGCCCGCGAAACAGCCATCTCGGCGGCGGCCTTCGTGAAACTGCCGTGCTGCGCGATGTTGGCGAATGCGGCAAGCGAGGGGAGACGCGAAAAGTCCATCGATTCTATTGGTAAGCCTGGCTTACGACTGTGATTGGTTATCTGATCTTGTGGCGCAGCAATGCAGGTTCTAACATTTTCCACATCGAGAACGCAATGATTTTTCCGGACGCTCGCTCAACAAGGAGTTCAGAACCATGCAGAAAATTGGAATCACGAATCGGAACGGACAGGACATCACGCTTGCGGCGGTGATTAATTTCCCGCAAGGGTTCGACGGAGGCAGGACATATCCCGCCGTGGTCGTCGCTCATCCGGGCGGCGGCGTAAAGGAGCAGACAGCCGGGCTCTATGCGCGCAAGCTGGCGGAACATGGCTTCGTCACAGTCGCGTTCGATGCGTCCTATCAGGGCGAAAGCGCCGGCGAGCCGCGTCAACTGGAGAATCCCTATGTCCGCACCGAGGATATCAGCGCCGTTGTCGACTATTTGACCACGCTGCCGTATATCGCCGAGGACAAGATCGCCGCGATGGGGATTTGCGCGGGCGGCGGCTACACGGCCAATGCCGCGATCAACGATCGCCGCATCAAGGCAGTAGGTACGGTGAGCGCGGTGAATATCGGCGCGATGTTCCGTAATGGCTGGGAAAACACAGTCAAGGATGCCGACGCTATCCCGATGCTCGAACATGGCGCCGATGCGCGCACGGCCGACGCCGGGAAGGCAGAACACGCCGCGCTTCCGCTCGCGCCGATGCGCAAGGAGGACGCGCCGAACAAGGAACTCGAAGAGGCGTGGGAGTACTACCACACGCCGCGTTGCGAACACCCGAACGCGCCGGGCTTCATGACGGCGCGCAGCCTCACGCAGATCATCGCGTATGACGCCTACAACAAGGCCGAAGCGTTCCTCACGCAGCCGCTGCAGATCGTGGCGGGCAGCGTGGCCGGAAGCAAATGGATGAGCGACGACCTGTTTGCGCGCGCGGCCAGCAAGGACAAGCATTTTCACGTGGTCGAGGGTGCCAATCACATGTCGCTGTATGACGGGGAAAAGTTTGTCGACGAGGCCATTTCGGTGCTCGCGCCATTCTTCCAACGTTCGTTGAATTAAGCGGCGATGCAATTCGGGAAGGTCCGGTCCGCCCGAGCCCGCCTTCGAACCAATACGACCAGGAACTCATACCATGGCCTCAGGCAACATTCGAAGCATCACTTATCGCAATCTGGGATGGAACTCTGCGGCGGACATCCACTTGCCGCCGAACTTCGACGAGACGAAGAAGTATCCCGCCATCGTGAGCACGCATCCTATCGGCAGTTGCAAGGAGCAGACCTCCGGCAATGTGTACGGCGCGGCGCTCGCGAAGGAAGGTTTCGTCGTCATCGCCTTCGACGCGAGCTTTCAAGGCGCGAGTGGCGGCGAGCCGCGCTTCATCGAAGATCCATCGATTCGGGTCTCCGATATCCGCTTCGCCATCGACTATCTGGTCACGCTGTCTTATGTCGACGCGGACCGGATCGGTGCAATCGGCGTGTGCGGCGGCGGCGCTTACACGATACACGCGGCGATGACCGACCATAGGATCAAGGCTGTGGCATCGATTACCGGAGTCAACTTCGGCAGACTGGTTCGCGAAGGCTTCAGCAACTTTGAACCGGTCGCGGCGCTGGAAACCATGGGCAAACAGCGCACGGCGGAAGCACGAGGCGCAGAGCGCAACGTGATCAATTACCTTCCCCCGTCGGTGGAGGAGAGTAGGAAAGCCGGAGTGACGGATATCGACGTGCTGGAGGCCACCGACTACTACAAGACCGCACGTGGCCAGCAACCGCACGGCGCCACGAGCGGACTGTTCTCATTCAATAGCGCCGCGATGGGGTGGGATGCGTTCCTACATGCCGAAGTCCTTCTCACCCAGCCTCTGATGGTCGTCATCGGTGACAAGCCCGGCGGTTTCGGCGCATATCGTGACGGTTGGGAGATTTATGGGCGCGCGGCGTCGAAGGATAAACAGATCGTGGTTGCTGAAGGCTGGTCGCACTACGATCTTTACGATCGCTCAGAACCGGTGGCTCTGGCGCTCGCCAGGGTCGTGCCGTTCCTCAAGGAACGCCTGTAAGGGCTGTGGTACCTGCTGGTTTGTTGCCTGCATCGCCGGTTCCTCGTGCATTTGCGAATTTCAGATAACCAACTCCAACGATCATTCCCACGTGCACACCCCTCGTGCTCCGCACAAGCCTGAGATGCAAAAATGTCCTGCCGAAGTTAAAGGTCAGGCGATGCATTCAAACCGCCGAACGATAGATAACGTAAGTTGTGGGAGAGCGCCTTTGCACCGGGGATAGCCCGGATGCAAAGACGCTTGTTCCGTACAGTGAACGCTCTGGCCCGTCAAAAGGAAATGCGGTAATCTCTCAAACGAACATTAGATCGTCGTGAGTGCTTCCGCGACATTGGGAACGAGGAAAGAGACGTGCGAAAGCGAAATGTGAATCCCAGTGCAGATACCCGAGAGACCTTGCTGCGGCTGGCCGCGCGCTCGTTTGCGACGCAGGGCTACACGGCAACCACGATGCGCTCGATTGCGGACCAGGCCGGCATCGAGGCGGCCAGCATCTACTATCACTTTTCGTCGAAGGAAGAACTTGTCGACGTGGTGATGGAGCACGGGGCGGATAGCATCGTGCAGCACATCAATGAGCATTTCGGTGCGCTGCCCGAAAGCGCGAACGCCGAGGACCGCTTCAGAGCGGCGGTTGTGGGTCAGATGAGTGCGCTGATCAAGTTTGGCGACTACGCGCTAGCACATGGCCGCCTGCTGAGCCAGTTGCCGGATCAGGTGCGCGAGCGGCAGATCAAGCGTCGCGAGCGGCATCAGCGGTTGTGGACCACCGTGTTCGACGATCTGCGCGAGGAAGGTTTCCTGCGCGACGATATCGACATCGCGCTGAGCCGTATCTGTGTGCTCGGCTTCATCAATTCGGTTCAGACGTGGTTCGATCCCAAGAAGGGGTCGCTGGAAAAAATCGCGGATCAATTTATCTCGATGTTCTTCGAAGGCGCTCAGCCAGCGGGCAAGCAGCGGCGTCGGGGTCGCAAGAAGGAACTGGCCGCTTCGTCGTGATCGGCAGTCGATTCATCTCCGGTGGGCATGGCGCAGCCTCAGCGCTCATCGAAAGCGTCGTGATCACGCTCTAGCCGAAACGCGTGTAAGAGTTTCATTCTCACCGGGGCGAAGCAAGCGCATCAGGGTTGCGACACTGTCGAGCCTTTCGAGGTTGAAGACGCGCTGGATGATGTCGTCGATGCGGGCGGAGGACAACACGTCTTCCGCGTTGCGGCGAAACTTGCCGATAAGTTCATCGTTGCTCATGTAGGTGAAAGGCTCCGGCGACGGACCGCCTTTAGGATAGCGACGCTCCCCGGCGAACGTCCGGCCGCGCGCGCGAACCTCGATTTTCGCGGGACGGCTGGCGGCATGACTCGTCAACAGTTCGACGTAATTCGGATGCACTTCGTGCGTGACGCGATCCATCAGTTTCATGACCGATGCGCCGAACACGAGCTCAGGGTCCTGCCACGCCTTTCCAGGCGGGACGCGATGTGCACCGAGCGCAAGCCCGTGCGCGATGCTGAACTGCGCGTCGTGAACGTGGCTGATATCGCGATTGAGCCATACCGGTTGTTCGACGAAGCCTTCGACCCAGGCCTTGATGCTCTCGATCTCGTGCGGTTCGATATCGTTCGTTTCGACGATTTCAATGAGCGCGTCGAGCAATGCATGGAGGATCCGGCAGTGAGGGTAGGGCTTATAGGCTTGTTCAGTGATAAACCGCCAGGCTGCACCAAGTTCCGCGGTGATGCACTCAGGCTCCCAACGACGCGTGCCGATGAAGCGCGGAAAGCCGAACTCCCGGTCGTCCAGGGTCTGCAGATCGCCACGGTGGCCAAGCTCTGCCATGTGAGCGGCAGTCATCGCTGATTGCGTCAGCGCGCCTGCGAGCAGGTACTTGATCGTCGAAGTTGGCGCGTGCTGAAACCACGCAACTTGCGAATTCACCGGCGAGATGCTTCCGGCGATGCCGAGCGCGTTCGCAACCAGCGTCGCCGGCAGCGCCTTGAGCTTGACGATCGCCGCCGTCGCGCCGAATACGGTGCTGCTATAACCGTAGACCGGCGGCGGCGATACCTTGCCGTCCTTCGTGTCACGAAGATAATCCATCGCCTTGCCAAGCCGATACGACATTTCGTGCGAAAGCGCCATCGCCTCGACAAGCGCCCTTCCCGTTACGCATCGCGCTTCACCGACGGCGAGCGCGCCCGGCAGCACATAGGGCGTGACGTGACCGGGCGGCACGACGGCGTCCATGTCGAGCGCGTTGATCAGTTCGCCGTTGGCGAACGCCGCGCCGAAAATCGACGTTCGTTCGTCCGTTCCGATGATGGTCGCATCGCCGTTGCCGCCCATCATGCGAGCGTAGTCGATGCCGATCCGCCCCTTGGGCTGTTCGATCGCGGCCACCGCGCAGCCGATCGAGTCGAGCAGGATGCGTTTGCATTCTTCAACCACGGCTGTGGGTAGATGGTCGAATTGGACATTCGATGTGAACGCGCCCAACTGTCGAATGAGACTGTCGGCCATGCTGGAATCTCCTGAAACATTGTCGACAGCGAGGTGATGCAGCGCTGAATAGGAAACGGACAATGGAGGCTCACTTCACCTGAGCCGCGCGCTCTTCAGCCAGCAAGCGCCTGTAATGCGGCAACGCGGTCAGAAGCAGCGTCGCCGCGATCGCAGACGCAATCGCGCACACGATAGCGATCGAATGCCCGACCATCTTCGGATTCTGGAATACACGATCGGTCAAGAGCGCAATCAGCGTCGGGCCTGCACCAAAGCCAACCAGTTGGGCAACGAACGAATAAATGGCGCCGACGGTGCCACGCATGCGACTCGGCGCAACGAGCTGCAATGCAGCGGCCATGCAGCCGGTAGGTAGACTGAAGAAGAACACGATGCCGGCTGCCGCGGCTAGCGCACCGGTCGTTCCCGGTACAAATGGAATGCTCGCGCAACAGAGCATCATCGGAATCATGGAGATCGCGGCGGTGCGCAGCGGAGCATCCTCATAGCCACGTTTCTCCAGTTGACGCGCAACCCAGGGACCGGTCAGCGCGCCGGCAATGCCAAAGACCACGACCAGCCCGCCGAAGCGGAACCCGACCAGCGAAGCCGGCATGCCATGCGTGCGAATCAGATAGGAGGGCATCCATGCGGGCATGCCGAGCACGACGATCGCAAGCATGCCGACGCCGAGCAGAATCCTCGCGTAGAACCCACGTCGTTGCCAGAGATAGCTGGCTGAAGCGCTGGTCGAGAATTGCCGCTCGTCTTCGCGCGCGCTCATCACGCTGCTACGTGCGGGTTCGCGCATGGTGAGCAGCACGACCAGCGCGAAAAGTATCCCCGGCAACCCGATGATGACGAACGCGAGTTGCCAGGTCTGGAATTGCGTGAGAATCGGAAAGTGCTCGTGAAAAGCACGTGCGAATTCGATCACAAAGCCACCCGCGACAAGCGAGAGGCCGCCGCCGAGCATGGGGCCGAGAATGAAGATGCTCATCGCGCGCGGCATCTTCTTCGCCGAAAAGCAGTCGGCGATCATCGAAAGGGCGAGCGGGAATACACAGGCTTCGCTGGCGCCGACGCCCAGCCGTGCGAGGAAAAGTCCGCGATACGTATCCGCAGTGCCGCATAGTGCGGTGAAAACACACCACAGGCAGATGGAGACGAGAAGAAGATTGCGCCGGTTGGTCACATCGACGAGCCGACCGAACAACGGCGATGCAGCCAGATAGGCGGCAATGAAAGCGAAGCCCTGAACCAGGCTCAGTTGTGTGTCGGAGATGACGAGCGAGCGCTTGATCGGTTCAACCAGCAGATTGAGAAGCTGTCGATCGATGTAGGCGAGGGAATACGCGAGCGTCAGCATTACCAGTACATACCACGCGCGGCCGCTGTCATGGATGACGTGATCGCGAGATAGATGTAATGGCGTTTGCGCGCTGGCGGCAGCGGCGTCGGACGGCATGTCGTTCATGGCGTTTCTCATTTCTCCTCCAATAAGAGCATTCAAAGTCGTGAGTTCTGCAAGGCGACTTGCGGGAAATTCAGAAAAAGGCAGCTCAGGCGACGCGACTGTCGGCACGCCGGATCGAAACACGTTACCTAATTAATGTTAGATAGTTTGTGCATTGTTTGCACGGTGTTCCATGAGTGTTATCCATGAGCCGTGTGCGTCTACTTACTATCGCCTCGTGCGGAGGACAGCATGCAGGGCGGTCTCGGTGTTAACCCCGAATGACACCTCGAGGTACGAGGAGGAAACTAACTACCAATCGTTAGGTATAGCCTGGCGACGCAGGACGAAACTCTCTACAGACCGAGACAGTGATGACCACCCAGATGAAACCCATACGCTCCTTCCTCTTCGTTCCGGGCAACAAGCCGACGTGGATCGAAAAGGCCATCAATTCCAGGGCCGATGCGCTGTTCCTGGATCTGGAGGACAGCGTGCCGCCCGCACAGAAAGTCGAGGCGCGCGAGATCGTGAAGTCCAAACTGGCCTGGCTGGCGGAGCAGAAGCAGCGCGTCTGGGTGCGCATCAACCGCAGCGCACACCTGTACGATTTCGAAGACATCCTGGCTATCGTCAGCCCAGTCGTCGAGGGCATCGTGATCTCCAAGCCTTGCGGCCCGGAAGACATCCACACCGTTTCATCGATGCTCGCCGAAGCGGAGTTTCGCGCCGGCGTGGAAGTGGGTCATACGAAGGTGATTCCGCTGCTGGAGACGGCCCGCTCACTGCAATTGGCATATGAGATCGCCCAGCACGAGCGCGTGCCGGCCATCGTGGGCGCGACGGCCAAGAACGCCGATGTGGCCCGTGCGCTCAAGACCGTCTGGTCGCCTGGCGGTCGGGAGACGCAGTACCTCAAGTCACGCATCGTCATGGCGGCGCGCGCCGCGGGCAAGCTGCCGATCGGCGGTGTCTGGCAACAGGTGCACGACCTCGACGGACTCAGGGTCTCCGCGGCCAACGACCGGCAACTGGGCATGAGCGGAGAACTGGTGCTGCATCCCTCCAACGTCGAGATCGTCAATCACACCTACAGCCCCGCCGAGGAAGAGGTGGCGTTCTATCAAGGGATGATCGATGCGCTCGACAAAGCGCAGGCCGAAGGCCGTGCATCGTGCATCTACGACGGCGAGCACATCGACATTGCTCATGCCAAGACGGCCCGCGAAATCATCGAACTCGCGCAGTCGTTCAACGGCTGATTGCTGACCAGAATCCCAGGAGACAGACAAAATGGCTGGCCTTTACTTCGAAGAATTCAAGCCCGGCATGAAGATCGAACATGCCATCCGCCGCACCGTGACCGAGACCGACAACATCCTGTTCTCGGCAATGACGTATAACTGCGCGCCGCTTCATATCGATGCCGAGTACAGCAAGAACACCATGTACGGTCAGCGTCTGGTGAACAGCATGTTCCTGCTGGCGCTGGTGGCGGGTATCACAGTGTACGAGACGACACTGGGCACCACGCTGGGCAATCTCGGCTTCGGCGAAATTGCCTTCCCCAAGCCTACATTTCATGGCGACACGGTCCGGGTCGAGACGGAGATCGTCGAGACGCGCCTGTCGAAGAGCCGCAAGGACTCGGGCATCGTCACCTTCAGACACATTGCCCGGAACCAGCGCGACGAGATCGTATGCACCGCTGTTCGCACCGGCCTGATGATGCTGCGCCCCGCCGACAAGGCTTGATTTCAGACTCGAAAGAGGACCAGGTCATGGACTACCAACTCAGCGCCGATCAGCATGCCATCGTCGATGCAGCTCAGAAGATCTGCACGGACTTTCCGCTCGAGTACTGGCGCAACAAAGACAAGAACCACGAATTTCCGCACGAGTTCTTCGAAGCCGTCGCGAGCGGAGGGTGGCTCGGCATCTGCATGCCGGAGGATGTGGGAGGCGCGAATCTGGGCGTCACGGAAGCGGCGCTCTTTATGCGCACGGTCGCCGAATGCGGCGGACAGGCTGCGGCGTCCACTATCCATATGAACATCTTCGGCCTGCAACCGGTCGTGCATTTCGGCACGGAGGCGCAGAAAAAGGCCTGGCTGCCGCCTTTTGCGCGAGGCGAGAACAAGGCGTGTTTCGCCGTGACCGAGCCCGACACCGGCCTTGACACCACCAAGCTCAAGGTGACGGCGAAGAAGCAGGCCGATGGCAATTATCTGATCTCGGGCAAGAAGGTTTTCATCTCGACCGCACAAGTCGCCGATCACATCTTGATCCTCGCGCGGACCACGCCGATCGAGCAGGTGAAGAAGCACAGCGAAGGGCTGAGCCTGTTCTACACGAAGCTCGATCGCGATTACGTCGACATTCGGGAGATCGATAAACTCGGCCGTGCGGCCGTCGACACGAACGAACTGTTTATCGACAATCTGCCGGTGTCGAAGGACGCGCTGATCGGCGAGGAAGGCAAGGGCCTGAACTACATCTTCCATGGCATGAACGCCGAGCGCGTGCTGGTCGCGGCGGAGCAGATCGGGATCGGCCGCGCCGTGCTCAAGCTCGCGACGCAGTATGCGAAGGAACGCGTGGTATTCGGCCGGCCTATCGGCAAGAACCAGGGCGTGCAACATCCGCTCGCGCGCAACTGGGCCGAGCTGGAAGCGGCGAATCACATGATCTTTGCCGCCGCGGATCTGTACGACAAGGGGCTGTCCTGCGGCTCCGAAGCGAACGCCGCGAAGCTGCTGGCATCGGAGGCCTGCATGAACGCATGCCAGACGTCGATCCTCACGCACGGCGGCTTCGGTTACGCGAAGGAGTATCACGTCGAGCGATTCATGCGCGAAGCCTGGATCGGCTACATCGCGCCAGTCACCCCGCAACTTATCCTTTCGAATATCGCGGAGCGTAAGCTCGACTTGCCCAAGTCATACTAGGCACGGCGGTTCGGGGATCCCGGGCGTACGAAGAAGAACAATTTGGCGGCAACCGTTAATCCAACCGATATCGGTCGCCAATCAGGCAAACGGAAGTCTGTGTCAGGTGGTTCGTTATATACAAGCCAGATTCCGCTTGCATGCGGGTTCAGGAGACAAGCATGTCAGCTGCAAAACCGTTGCAGGGTATTCGTGTTCTCGATCTGACCGTGGCGTTGGCCGGGCCATATGGATCACTGTTACTCGGTGGTCTGGGCGCCGAAGTCATTCGCGTCGAATCGCCCGGCGGCAGCGATATCGCGCGTAGCAATCCGCCTTATGTGGGCAAGGAAGGCATCCACTTCGGTGTCAGGCGCGAGGAAGAGGTATCGCTGACCATCCTGAATCGCGCACGCAACAAGAAAAGCATTACGCTCGATCTGAAATCCGCGCAGGGCCTCGCGCTCTTCATGGAACTGGTCAAGGAATGCGACGTGGTCATCGAAAACGCCAGCGAGGGCGCGACCGCGCGCCTCGGCGTGGACTACGAAAGCGTGCGCAAGGCCAATCCAAAAATCATCTACGCATCGATCAAGGCCTTCGGCGAGCCCAGCCCTTACCCCAATCTCAAGGGGATGGACATCATCGTGCAGGCGCTGTCCGGCATCATGGACGTGACCGGTGTCGCCGACGGCCCCCCCACGCGATGGGGCCTGCCGATCGCCGACCTCGTTGCGCCGTTGTATGCGGTCAATGGCATCCTTGCCGCGCTCATTCATCGCGGCAGGACGGGTGAAGGGCAACGAATACAGGTCTCGATGCTCGACTGCCTGTCCTCGATGGTGGCCGAGGAGCATTTCGACGTGCTCCTCGAGAACGGTTACCCAAAACGCTCGGGAAATTTCCACGATCGCCTGGTGCCGTTCGGCGTGTACAAGACGCTCGATGGTCATGTGGCCATGGTGGCTTTCCAGCCTGACTGGTTCCGGAACCTCATGGAAGCCCTGGGCAAACCCGAGATGGCCACTGATCCTCGTTACGCCACGCGCGGTCCGCGCATGAAGCATGCGGCCGAGATCAACGCCATGATCGAGGAGTGGGCGCGGCAGCGCAGCACGGAAGAAGTCATCCGCGAGCTACAGGAAAAGCGCGGCGTGCCCGCGGCCCCGGTGCGCTCGCCGCTCGACGTCCTCAAGGACCCGGTTTTGCAGGAGCGCGGCGCCGTGGTGAAACTGCAGCATCCGGGCCTCGACGATGTTCACGCCGTAGGCATGGGACTGCCCATCAGTTTCTCGCAAACGCCCGTGCAGTTCGACCAGCCGGCACAGGAACTTGGCGCATCGAATGAAGAGATTTATCGTGATCTGCTGAAGCTGCCGGACGATCGGCTGCGGCAACTGCGCGACGAAGGAGTGATCTGACATGTTCGCCGCATCTTCCCGTGCAGGCCCGCTCGCGGGCGTCAGGGTTGTCGAGATCGCGGGCATCGGTCCCGGGCCGCTGGCGGCGATGTTTCTGGCGGACCTCGGCGCAACCGTGATCCGTGTCGATCGCAAGGAGCCTTCGGGCCTCGGCGCGCCGCGTCCCGCGCAGTTCGATCTGGGGCTGCGCAATCGCAAGTCCATCCGCGTCGATCTGAAAGACCCTGACGCCGTCGAAATGGTGCTTGAGTTGATCGCCCAGGCCGACGCGCTGATCGAAGGCTTTCGCCCCGGCGTAATGGAGCGGTTGGGTCTGGGGCCGGACAGGTGTCTCGCGCGCAATCCTCGTCTCGTCTATGGCCGCGTGACCGGCTGGGGACAGGACGGTCCGCTTTCGCAGGTCGCGGGGCACGATCTGAACTACATCTCCATCACCGGTGCGCTGCATGCAATGGGCCGCGCGGGGCAGGCGCCGACGCCACCGCTCAACGTGTTGGGCGACTATGCGGGCGGCTCGTTATATCTTGCTTTCGGACTGTTGGCCGGCATCGTCGAGGCACACGGTTCCGGCAAGGGCCAGGTCGTGGACGCCGCGATGGTGGACGGCGTGGCCTCCATCATGACGGTGACGATGGGCCTGCATGCGGCAGGCATGCTCGGCAGGGAACGTGGCACCAACATGCTCGACACCGGCGCGCACTTCTACGAGGTGTACGAATGCGCCGATGGAAAGTTCGTGAGCGTTGCGCCGATCGAGGGCAAATTCTACAAGCTGCTGCTTGAAAAGCTCGAGTTGCAGGACCATGCGCTGCTTCAAAAGCAGATGGATCGCACGCAATGGCCGCGAGCCAAAGCGGTGCTTGCCGCGAAGTTCAAGCAACAGTCGCGCGACGAGTGGGCGCGGCGCTTCGGGCAACTGGACGTCTGCCTGGCGCCGGTGCTCGACTTCGACGAGGCGTCGAGTCATCCACACATCAAGGCGCGTGGAACGTTGATCGATCTGGACGGCGTGACGCACCCCGCGCCCGGCCCACGTTTTTCACGCACACCCGCCACGCGACCACAGCCACCCACGGCATTGACCACCGACAACGCCGTTGATGCGCTGCGTGACTGGCTGCCGGAAGAACGCATCGAAGCTTTACGCGCGCGCGAGACGTTCATCTGAGGCATGGGCCAAACGAACCCGATTAACTGCCGGCGCATCGCCGGGCTCCACGGTTCCAGCACATTAAGGGCAAGGAACAGGGAGCAGGCAACGAGCTTACTGAAATGACATCGCACAGTTCTGATCTCACCGCGCTGGATCGCCTCACGCGCGGCCGCTCCACGTGTCGTGCCTACGAGCACAAGGCGCTGGATGCCGACCTGATACGCAGCATCGTAAGCATGGCGAGTCGCTCGGCTTCGTGGTGCAACGTGCAACCGTGGAAACTGGTCATTACTGAGACCCCGGAGAGCACGGAGCGCTTTCGCGAGGCGCTGATGGAGCGGGCGCGGAGCCATCCGGAAACGGAGTCCGATTTGCCATTTCCGCCTGGATATAAGGGCATTTATGGAGAACGGCGGCGCGGAGCAGGGATCGCACTTTATTCGGCCCTCGGCATCGGCCCCAAGGATGCCGAACGCAGCGCCGAGCAGGCATTCCGCAATTTCCGCATGTTCGATGCGCCGCACGTTGCCATCATCACGGTGCCTGCGGAGCTGGGTCCATATGCGCTCGTGGATGCGGGCGGCTTCGTCTCCTCGTTTCTGCTCGCGGCTTATGCACATAACGTGGCCACCACGCCTCAGGGCGCGCTCGCTCGCCACGCCCATTTCGTGCGCGCTTACTTTGGTATCCCCGATACACAGCACATGATTTGCGGCATTTCGTTCGGCTTCGCGCAGGCCGGACACCCGGTCAACCAGTTTCGCACCACCCGCGCTGGCGTAGACGATCTGGTGCGCTTCACCTGAGCGACGCAAGCATGAGCGACACGAACACCGCAGCCCGGCGACTGCTGGGCGACATCGCGCCCGGCCTCGCGAAACTGACCGACGACGTCCTGTTCGGCCAGATCTGGGAACGCCCGGGACTTTCGAAACGCGATCGCAGTCTCATCACCTGTGCCGCGCTCGTCGTCACAGGGAAAACCGGACAGATGAACGGACACTTCCCACGCGCCATCGAGAACGGCGTCACGCGCGAGGAACTCATCGAACTCATTACGCACCTGGCCTTTTATGGCGGATGGCCCAACGCGGTCAGCGCCGCCGTGCGCGCGAAGGAAGTGCTGGGCGCGAATGAATAACAAGGGGAACATCGTGTCACTGCTGATTGACCACCCCGCGCCGCAGGTGCGCCGCCTCACGCTGAATCGTGCCGAGCGCATGAACGCATTCGATGGTCCAACCTTGCAGAGTCTCAACGACGCCATCCGCGACTGTGCTTTAGCTGTGGGCGAGGTCAAGGTGATGGTGAAACGGGGCAGCGGCCGGGCGTTCTGCGCGGGCAACGACCTCAAATGGCTCGCGAGCGGCGTGCTGGCTAACCGCGCTGCGCACATGCGTCATCAGGACCTGATGCAGGATACCTATGAGCGCCTGGAGTCCGCGCCGCAGATCGTGTTGGCGAGCGTCAACGGCTATGCCCTCGCGGGAGGCTTTGAGCTGGCGCTGGCCTGCGACGTGATGATCGCCGATGAAACGGCTGAACTCGGCGACGAGCATATTCGTCGCAGCCTTCTTCCGAGCGGCGGCAGTTCTCAGCGGCTGCCGCGCAAGCTGGGCTTGCAGCGTGCCATGTACTACCTCGTCACGGGACGTCGCATGACGGGGCGTGAAGCTGCGGACATGGGTCTGGCTGCCTTGGCTGTTCCCTCTCTGCAACTGGAGAACGCCACGCTCGCGCTGGCGCAGGAGATCGCCCAGGCTGACGCACTCGCGCTGGCGTCCATGAAGCAGATGGCGCGCCGCGCGATGGAGCTGCCACTCTCCGATGGCCTGCGCTACGAGCGCTGGATGCAACATTGTTACCGCACGCAGTCGCCGTCACTGGAGGCGGGTATACATGGCTTTGCCGGCACTGCGGGGAGCTGAACCGAACCGGAACGTTGATGACGTACTGTCCGGTGTGACCGGCGAGCCCGGCTGGATCAGAGCGCACCTTCGAAATCGGCGAGTTGCACTTGCAGAAGCGCGGCCGTTTCTTTCAATGCGGGCGCGATGCGGTCGCGCTCGAAGTCCAGATCCAGTTCGACGTCGGCTTTCGCGCAGCTCATTCCCAAGAGAATGCCCTCGCGACCGATGCGCACAGGCAGCGCAACGCCCCACGTGCCGCGCTGGAAGCCGCCCATCACGGCGCATGTGCCGGTGGTTTCAAGCTCATGGAACGAGGCGTGAATGGCGTCCTCCAATGCGTCCCCCTGGGGTTCCGCGCGCCGCTTGTGTTCTTCTATCAGTAGCGCCTGCTCCTCGTGAGGCAATCTCCAAAGATATGCCCTGCCGATGGACGTCGTGCTCATGGGCAGGACCGAACCGACGCCAAGCCGCAAGGTGGCCACTTTGCGGCTCACCCGATAGTCGACGTAGAACATAACCAAGCCATCTTGCAGACCAAGCGCTACCGAGACATCGAGCCGATCAGCCAGTTCCTGCAAGAGAGGCTGCGCTGAACCGCCCCGGAAATGTAGGAGACTTCGGATCTTGGCTGTAACGGGAGATTTGAAGCATGGAAAGCGAAGGCAAG
>NZ_FCOF02000088.1 GCF_001544755.2 Caballeronia catudaia
CACGAAATGCAGAAGCGCGACGCGAAGAAGGGCCTGGCCTCGCTGTGCATCGGCGGCGGCATGGGTGTCGCGCTGGCGCTCGAGCGTCCGTAACGTCCGCTAGAAGAGCAGTAAGCCGGCGCCGCTGAAATCCGGCTCGACGCGACATCAAAACATAACGGGCGTCGAGGCAACATGGCAGCGCTGGCGCCATTCCGAGCTTCATAAACCTGAGAGAAATAACGAGGAGTATCAGCATGACAAAGCGAATCGCAGTGGTGACGGGCGGCATGGGCGGCCTTGGTGAAGCCATCAGCATCAAGCTGCACGACGCAGGCTATGCGGTCGTCGTGACGCATTCGCCGGGCAATGCGAAGGCCGCCGAATGGCTCGCGAGTATGGACCGCCAGGGCCGCAACTTCCGCGCGTACGCGGTGGACGTCGCCGATTACGATTCCGCGCAGGGCTGCGTGGCGAAGATTCGCGCCGAAGTCGGCCCGATCGATATCCTCGTGAACAACGCCGGCATCACGCAGGATACGACCTTCAAGAAGATGACCAAGGTGAACTGGGACGCCGTGCTGCGCACCAACCTCGACTCGGTTTTCAACATGACCAAGCCCGTCTGCGAAGAAATGGTGTCGCGCGGCTGGGGCCGCATCATCAACATTTCGTCGGTGAACGGCTCGAAAGGCCAGATCGGCCAGACGAACTACTCGGCGGCGAAGGCCGGCATGCACGGCTTCACGAAGTCGCTCGCGCTCGAAGTCGCGAAGAAGGGCGTTACGGTGAACACGATCTCGCCGGGCTATCTCGCGACCAAAATGGTGACCGCGATTCCCCAGGAAATCCTCGACACGAAGATCATTCCGCAGATTCCGGCCGGCCGTCTCGGCAAGCCCGAGGAAGTCGCGGCGCTCGTCGCGTTCCTGTGCTCCGAAGATGCGGGCTTCGTCACCGGATCGAACATCGCGATCAACGGCGGCCAGCACATGTGCTGACGTTTGAATCGTGTCGCGCGGGCGTCGACGGACCGCCGCCCGCGCGTCACGATCTTCACGCGCGGGACATCGCGTTCCCGCGCATCGATTCGCTCTTCACTCGACACTCTTGCTCTTCCGATGAACCGTGCCATGAACAACCTCGGCGCAGGCACGCCACGCTGTAGCGTCCGCCATCTCGACTCGGCGATCGAACATCTCGAAGACGTGCTGAGCCCCGAAGGCGCGAATTCACTCTTCTCCAAGACGTACTGGCGCGGGCGCGTCGTGCAGACCCTGTCTACGCCCGGCCTCGCACCGTCACAGCATTCGCGCTTGCAGCGCCTGCTGGATCGTATCGCTCAGGCCTGAGCGGAAACATCGAAACATCTAGACGGTCGATCGTGAAAAGGCGCGCAGCCCACGCTGTAGCCGCTCATCACGGACCCGACAACACAGCGCCTTTCCTCTGATCTGTGAAGAAATTCGCAGGCGCTTGTACCATTCGGGCCGTATCTCAAAATTCACGGTCCATACGTATGTCCGATTCCTTACGATCAATCGCTCGCACGCGGCGCGCGTCCGGTGCGATCGCGCTCGCATTCTCCCTATTGCTCGCCGCGTGCGGCACGACGAACGGCGTCACGGCCGGCGCGCAGCCCAACATGTATACGGTCACGGGCAAGGCGACCGGCACGCGCATGTCGTGGGTGACCGCGCGCAATGCCGCGATGAACGCGGCCACCGACTATTGCAAGCAGCGCTCGCAACGCGTCGCGATCCGATCCGAAGCGACGAGCGGCGTGCGTTCGCTCGAAGAGCAGACCTCGACGGTTTCCTTCAGTTGCCTGCCGGAGAACGACGCGCGCGGCTGAGCAATTCGTCCGACGACATCACCGCCGCGTACTTCTGCGCCATATCGAAGAGACTCGCGTCGTGCGGTCCGAGCGCGCGATCGCCGACGCAATCGGAAAGCACCACGGGCCGCAGGCCATACCGCATCGCGTCGACGACACTGGCGCGCACGCAACCGCTCGTCACCGCGCCCGCGACGACGAGCGTCTTCACGCCGCGCATCGCGAGCCACGCCGCGAGCGACGTGCCGAAGAACGCCGACGGCACGTTCTTGCGCACGACGAACTCGCCGGGTTCTGGCGCGAGTTGCGACACGATCGCGCTGTCGTGCGCGCGTTCTTTTAGCGTCAGCATGCCGAGATGAAACCGTCTGGATTCGGAATGGAGGTATAAATAAATGCAGCGGCGGATCGAGGCGGAATTTTTCGGCTTACCATGACGACACGGGACGCTGGCTTGGGCGGCGTGCCGATCGAGCGAAAAGCAGGGAGCGCCCATCATGCGGATACGAAGTGCAGGGCTGGGACGTCGCGATTTTCTTCGCAGGTCCTGCGCGGTGCCGTCCACATTGCTGCTGATGGCTTTCGGGCATGCGAACGCGGGGCGGGCCAACGAAATTTCAGCGACACCCGCCTGCACCGACGGACACGAACCGACGCGGCCGCAGACGGCGGGTCCGTTCTTTCTGCCGCACTCGCCGCAGCGCGCATCGCTGCTCGAACCGGGCATCGATGGAACGAGGATCGTCCTGAGCGGACGCGTGTGGACCTCGATGTGCAGGGCAGTGCCCGGCGCCTTGCTCGATTTCTGGCAGGCCGATAATGCCGGTGAGTACGACGTGGATGGGTTCCGGCTGCGCGGTCATCAGTTCGCCGACAGCGAGGGACGCTACCGCCTCGAGACTATCGTGCCGGGGGCTTATCCGGGACGCACGCGGCATTTTCATGTCACGGTGCAACCGCCCAACGGGGCGATGCTCGTCACCCAGTTGTACTTTCCTGGCGAACAGCGCAACGCCCGCGACTCGCTGTTCGATCGCCGGCTTCTGATGACCGTCGACGACAACGGCGCTCGAAAGGCGGCCCACTTCGATTTCGTGCTCGCGTCCTCGTAACGCGTCGCGGCGTCGAAGGCGTCAGGTCCTGTGCTCGTCGCACCATTTGACCGCCCATTGCCGGGCTGCCTCCACAGCATCGGCGTCGCTTCGATAGTCGCCGATGTCGCCCGACCATTTCACTTCGCGGGCATTGTCATCGTCCGAAGACCGGTGGAAGATTTTTGCGCGGGCATAGTAGTGGCCGCCCTCCTCGAGACACGCTGCGTTAATGCGAAACTGCTCGTACTCGAATTCCATGATCATCTCCAGCTTCATATGCGAGTCGTAGTTCTTGCGGAGCACGAACGATCATGAGAACGCGCGCACGATACGTCCTGGCTATTCTGGCGGCGGTGCTCGCCATCGTTGCCGTGCTCTTCATTCCGTTGCCGCGCGGCGTGTTGCCGGATACGCGGATCGTCAGCGTCGCCGCGATTCAACGTGCGCCCACGGACGTGTTCGATTTCGTCACGACGCCGGCGCATTGGCCGCAATGGCATCCTTCGTCGTTGTCGGTTCAAGGGAAGACCGGCCATCCGCTCGATGTGGGCGAGCAGGTCGTCGAGGAGTTCCTCGTCGCGGGCCGACGCGGCCGCGTGGTATGGACCGTCAGCGTCAAAACCTTTCCCGCGAGATGGTCGATCGACGGCGTGATGGACGGCCGCCCCGCCGGCACCGTCACCTACACGCTCACGCCTGAGGCGAACGGTACTCGCTTCGTCCGCGAGTTCAGCTATCGCGCATCATCGCTATGGTTCGCTTTCGTGAACTGGATCGTGCTGAAAGGGGCGATACAGTCCGAATCCGACGAAGCGGTGACGCGGTTGAAGCGCCTGCTCCAGAGCGGGGCCGCGCCTTAACGCTCCTGCAAGTGCACGTCGGATCGCCGAAACGGCGCGGCGGGCAGCGGACGGTCGTCGACGAAAGCGATCCCGGACCGGATCGCGAACTGCACCGCGGCGGCCCGGCTCGCGAAAATGCCGAGGTTCCCCAGCGAGTTGACCCCACCCTCTTTCTTCCGAACAATCACGCGCGCGACGAACGCATTCCCCATCCGCACCGCGGAGGGATGCACAGCGGCTCCGTGATGGTAGAACAGCATGAGGGTATCGGATGCGTTTCGAACACTTAGGACTTTAGTCGGGCGGAGGCGAGCCGCAAGGCCATTTACCTTTTGCACGTAACTGCCTGTTGAAGCACTTTTGTCGAAGGGGCTGCACGTCGCGCCCGCCGCCCGCTGGGAGCGGCGTGCGCGATCAGGAGCCTCTGGACGAACGCGCACGCACGTATTCGGCCGATCGCTTCGCGCGCGCGAGCTTCGCCGGGCGCGGGAGGAAGATATCCCAGACTGCCATCAGGGAGAGCGATACGACAGCGACGAATGCCAGCGTGCCGAGAAATGCGAGGAAAGCCATGTTCGTGGTCCGGTCAAAGATGCAGGGTGTCGAGGTATCTGCCGGACTTGAGTATGCGCAGCGCGGCGCGGAATCGATGCCGCGAGAAGGCGTCGAAACAGGCGTCTGTTCGACGTTTGAACGCTGCGGCGGGAATCGGCTTACTGGTCGGCGAATTCCACGCGGTTGCGACCGCCCCGCTTGGCGCGGTACAGCGCCGCATCGGCGAGGCCGTACGCGGTGTCGAAGCCGGTGCCGGCTGCGTTATTGCTGACGCCGAAGCTGGCCGTGATGCTGCGATCGACCGGCGGCACGACCAGCGATTCGCCGATGGCTTCCCGCATGCGCTCGGCAAGCAGCGCGGCGCTGTCCGGGTCATGACCGGGCAACAGCACCGTGAACTCCTCGCCGCCCACCCGCCCGATGAAGCCTCGCTCGCCCACGATGCGCCGCAGGCAACCGACGACGCCGAGGATGACCGCATCGCCTGTCGGATGACCGAAATCGTCGTTGATGCGCTTGAATTCGTCGATGTCGAGGACGATCATCGCCGCGCTCTTGCTGCGCAGCGTCTTGGTCGCGCGTTCGATGGATGAGACGAGCCGCACGCCGCTCGATCGGCTGCTGATTTTCGCGCCAGCCGCGCTGGTTTGCCAGAACGCAATGAAACCGCTTTTTGCCGTGATCGGTTCGGGCGTGACCGGAGGCACGTTCTCTGCGCTCGCGATCGCATCGCAAGCTGCGTTTCGGCTCAGCTATCGAAAATCGTCGAACGCGCAATCACCCGATTGGTGCCGCTTGGACACTCGCACATGACAATATCGCCGTCAGCGACAGCGCGCGAAGCACCGAACCCCCAGTTCACCGCGGTGCCGAGCATTTGCCCGTTCTTGCCACAACGCGGACACGAGGCGAGACCCATGTGACGCGCGATCGGCTGCCCGTCATCAAGCATCGAATCGTCGCCATCCAGCACGCGTCCACCGGTGGTTGTGAGGTTGCCTTTCAAGGCGATCATTTTTGCCATTGCGGCGACTCCTTTGTTCAATCGCGTTTCTCGGATTGACCATCTGTGGTCAATCCTGATCTACCGTCGAATTCAGCATCCGCAACCGCGTCTGTCCGTCTGGCGTGAAGTCCGTGCCGAAGCGCACGAGCCCTTCGCGGCGCAGATGACACGCCATCGTGAAGCTCAGCAACATGCCGGGCTCCGGCTTCTTGATCTCGATGTCGATGGACCTCAGTCGCGGCTCGTACTCCAATAGCGTCGCCTCGATCTCGCTTTTCAAGCGATGCGCTGACGCCGGCAAGTGCCGGTAAATTTCCGACAAATCGTCGAGCCCATACTCGGGCAAATGCGCGAGCGCCTGGCGACGACAATTGAGAATGCGCTGGATGTTGTCCTGCACGGAATAGAACGTCTGCGCTTCCGGTGTGTGGTCATCGATCGCCGTGCCATCGGTGAAATGGCCCGTGATGCGTTCAAAGAGGCCCGGTCCTGTGTGTGCCATCTGCCTTCCTTCTTTCAACGTCCCATAAGAGCGATCGACGCATCGAGCCAGGTATCGATCGCGATCCACACGATTCCCGTGACCACACAGGCCAGCGCGATGCACGTGAGCGGGGAAATCCGGCTCGTCCAGGGGCGTTTGATGGCTGCCTTCACGATGATCGAAGCGTCGTCATCGTCATCCGATTTCCGCACCCCAAGCCGATCGTCGATGGCTTGTCGGAGCCGGGCGCGCGCATCCTGCCCCTCGACCGCGAAGCGCCCCGTGAAGCCCAGATCCAGCACGGCGGCGAATATTTCGAGCAACAGCCGCACCGGTCGCGGACCGCTGAGCCGTCCTTCGATGCGACGCACGAGTTCTTCGCCGGCATCGTTGCTGTCGAACTGTCCGAGTTGCAACGGATTGTGCTCCCAGGTATCGCGCTCGGTGCCCACAAAGCTGCGCAGCGCGGTCTCATCGAGCAGGGCGCATTGCGCATACACCGCATCCTCGATCACGTCCGGAGGCAAGCCACGCATCTGAAGCTCCGCACGTAAGCGCGCCATCTGTTTCTTGCCTTCCTCAAGCAGGTCGACGGCGGACGGGCGTCTGTCGGCGTCACTCAGGTCCGCGACGGTAAGCGCTGTGTCACGTAGCGCGACGGGTAGCCATTCACTCGCGGCGTTCATGTCGGCAGCACCGCGTAGAGTTCAATCGACACTTCCGGAATCGACGCCGGCACGTAGAACTGGCACGCCCGCGCGTCGATCATGCGTTTGAACGCCGGGTGCGCCGCATCGAGCGCAAAGTACTGGTTCTCGACACGTACCGGGATCGCTGCCGGCAGACGCGACATGGATTTGAGCGGAATTCCGGAGAGCGCCGAGTTGACGATCTGCTCGACCTCATCGGGCGCACCGCCCTTGCACAGACGCGGAAACTGCTCGATAAGTGCGTGCGCCGGCATCGCCGCCTGCACGGAAAGGTAGTAATCGGCGCCTTCGACGAGCCGTTCCTCGTTGATCTGGCCGGTCCACATCGTGCCGCGTACGCGTTCCAGCGCGATCGGCACCACACGCGACGGAATCACCGTATCGAGCAGATTGCGAATCAGCGACTCCAGTTCCGCGAACACGGGTTCGGGCGCTGCATGATCGTAAGCCGGAATCGCTTGCAGCGTCTCGGTGGTGGAGAAGGTCAGCAGCGACCCGGCAAGCCGCGACAGCAGCGCGTAGAGCCGCTCCGGATGTTGATCCGGCGCCTGCACCAGACGCGCGAGTTCTGGCCACGAACTGTTGACGCTGTGCAGCAGCCAGAAGAGCGATACGTCGGCGACCGCGAAGTCAGCGATTTGGTCCGAACGCTCGCGTCGACGCACCGCGAGGCTCGCGCTCTTGGCGCTCAAAATCTCCGACAACCGTTTGAGACGTGCGATCAGCGTTTCGTTCGCCGACAGGAACAGGCACGGCGGCACGAACGACGCATCGGGCTCGAAGCGGCCCTGCGCGTTGCGGATGAGTCGCGCTACCGGACACGTCACATAGTCGCCGGCCTCCTCGAAATCGAACAACAGCGACACAACGTGGCGTTCGACGCTGATCTCTTCTTTCCCTTCCCCATGAACATCGGCCACGTGCAAATACTCGCGGATGAAACGGCGCGGACGCGCCGGCTTCTCGCCGGACTCGATGCAGTTGCTGCCCTGCGCATCGACGAGCGCCACCGCCGCCAGCACCGTGATGGCATCGTGCTGCGTGGGCACGTCATCGAGCCTGCGCGCCGAGGGCAGCCAGTCGGCGGTGTCGGAATCAATCAGCGTACCGTCCGGCAGCCGCAACGCAAGCGTCGTGAACTGCAAGCGATTGACGCCAAGCGCCTGCGAATCGATCGCTACCCGGACCACGCCCCACGGATCGGGGGTGGCCATCTCCGCGATACGCGCGTTGGCGAATTGCTCCCACATTGCCTGCTGCTGAAAGTGCTGGGGCGTCATGAACACGCCCTGTGCCCATAGCGGTCTGGTTATTTTCATGGTTGATCTGGAATTGAGATGGTGAGGCTGGACCCCGCAAACGCGCTTGACCACGCTTACAAGGTCGCTTGAATGAGATTCGGCTAACTCTTCGCCCGGGGCATCTGCGAGATCAGCCCGAGATTGATTTCCATGCCCTCGATCTGAAAGTGCGGCACGATGAAGAGCTTCACGCGGAAGAACCCGGGGTTGTCGTCGATGTCTTCGACCTCTACACGGGCGTCACGCAGTGGGTGAGCGGCTTGCAGATCGTCGCCCGGTTTGGTCATTTCGGTCACAAGCGTCTTCACCCAGGTGTTGAGCTCCAGCTCAAGCAGTCGCCGGTCCTTGGTCGTGCCGATGTTCTCGCGCTGAATCATCTTGAGGCAATGCGCGATCCTGGATAGCAGGAAGATGTACGGCAGGCGTGCGTTCACGCGACTGTTGGCGCTCGCTTCCTTGGTGTCGAACGTCTCCGGCTCTTGTACCGAGTGCGCCGAATAGAAGCACGCATAGTCGTGATTCTTGTAGTGCGACAGCGCGATGAGACCGAGATGGGCGAACTGGAACTCGCGCGTCTCTGCGATCAGCGCTTCGGTGGGAATCTTGCCCAGACGTCCTGCGCCGAGATCGTAGAGTTGCGTGGGCAACGCTTCGACGAGGCCACCCGCCTGCGGTCCGCGAATCTGGATGCACCAGCCGTTGCGGATGAAGCTGCGCACCAGGTTCGTCGCAAAGGCAAACGAAGCGTTCGCCCACAGATAGCGACGCTGATCGCCACCTTCGACATCTTCGACATAGTTGAACGCGGGCGCCCGTGCCGTGTCGGGGCGCGTGGTGTCGGGTCCATAGGGTAGCCGCGCCAGAAAGCGCGGCAACGTCAGCCCCAGATAGCGCGCGTCCTCGGACTTGCGTAGCGTCTTCCACCTGAGATATTCAGCGCGCTCGAAGTGTTCGCCGAGATCCCGAATGCTCGCGACCTCTTCCATCGAGGCTTTGCCGAAGAACTGCGGCGAAACCGCGCCGATGAACGGCATGTGGGCCGCAGCCGACACCTTCGAGATATCGCGCAGCAGCGCCATGTCTTGCGGGCCGTGGTCGAACGCATAGTCCGAGATGAGTGCGGAGATGGGATCGGCGCCCGGCGTGTCGTATTCCTGGGTGTACGTGTGCCAGAACAGGCCACTCTGTATGACGTCCGGCGCATCCTCGAAGTCCTGCCGCAGCGCATCCTTTGACACGTCGAGCACCTCGATCTTGACGTTCTTGCGGAAGTCCGTTTGATCGACGAGGAACTTCAGTCCGCGCCATGCTGCTTCGAGCCGCTGAAAGTCGTGCCGATGCAGGAT
The DNA here is from genome assembly GCF_001544755.2 of Caballeronia catudaia. Taxonomy (GTDB): domain Bacteria; phylum Pseudomonadota; class Gammaproteobacteria; order Burkholderiales; family Burkholderiaceae; genus Caballeronia; species Caballeronia catudaia. Next base: position 9,155 of record NZ_FCOF02000088.1, read on the forward strand.
CTCATCGAGTTGCCGGCCGATCTTCTCGTCAACGTCCGTGATCAGGCAGTCCAGTCGCGCTGTGTCCTGGCGAACGAGGCGCGGTGACGGCGCTGCATGCAGCGGCAGATCGATGGCCTCATTGGCCAGGTCACGGCCGCCCCTCTCCGCCATGCTGTATCGAGCCTCAGACAGGTTTTGCACCATGACAGCCGTTCGTTCCTTATATGCGCTGAGTTTGTTGCCTGTCAGCAGTCTTTAATGGTCGCCGCGTGCGTGAGTTTAACGGTAAGCACGGAAACGAATAGCAAGACTGAATATAAGAAATTGTCAAGCGTTGCGAAAACACAATAGATAGTTGCGATTCGTCTGATTTAGGGCGCGATGCCCTTGTCAATCGATTCCTGATTCGCTACCGTCCATCCCCAAATAAGCGCATGACGCGCAGACGA
>NZ_FCOF02000117.1 GCF_001544755.2 Caballeronia catudaia
ACCAGCCGCACGTGCGTTGGACGGTTGCAGCGGGAATGTCGACCACGCCTTCACCGCTGCAGCGCTCTGTTTGCCACCCTGTTCACGCTCGACCCAAACCTCGGGACCTGCAGGTCGGCTGACCGGCGCCTTCGCGTGCTTGTCCTTGTTGGCCGGCGCTACGGGCGCGGTCATTGGCTGGACCTTGGCCCAGTTACCTTTGCCGGGATCGCCCTTGGCGAGTTTGAGCAACTGTCCCGCAGGCACCGTCAGATCCGAGTCCGCTGGGGCGACGAGTTTGGCACCTTCGCGAATCAGCAACAGCGAACCCTGCGCCTTTGGCAACGCCTTCACGCGCTCACGGCTACGATCGATGAAACCTTTGAATGCATCCCCGGCGAACACTTCCACATGCAGCAACGGACGTGAGGGCTTGGGCGGCAACAGTTGCGCGTCGCTGTGGTCCTGATATTCGCCCAGGTAGCCCACCACGTCGCCGGCTTTCACCGCGAAGGGCTGATCGAGCACCACGACGGCATCCAACGGCTTGGGGTCCGTCAAGATGTCGAATTCCTCCAGGCGAACCCATCCGCTAACCGCGCCCGGATCAACCTGATCTCCCATCTTCGACGCAACGGGCGAACCCTTGATGATCCTTGAGATCTGCGCCCAGCCATTCGTCGCTTCCCGCGCCACCGTGATCTCACCGCCGCGCGGCAGCAGGCCAATCACTTCCCCAGCCGCACGATTTCTAATCTGCACACCCTGAGCAGGCTTCGCCCCATTCAACTCCGCAGGATCTACAGCCGGAGCACTGATACGTAGGCGCTCAAGATAGGGCACCGCCTTATCCACCGTGCTTGAGTTCAATTCCAGGGGATTACCTAAACCGTCGGAAAGCATATCGCCCGCGACTGAGCTTGCCTCAATATTCGGTTCACCCGGCGCCTGATCGAACCGAAAAGCCACTTTGGATGAGGGCGGCGCCTCTTGTGTCGCGGTAGCTTTCGTTCCCACGATAAAACGTCGGTCGCCTTGCCAATACGGCATGCGATGCGCGCACATCGAGACCGCCTCGGCGCCGCTCGATGGACTGTTCGCGTTCTGCTCACTTGCCTGATAACCTGCCCAGTCGAGTTGATGCATATACAGGCTGTAGAACTCGAGGACGTCATCTGCCGGTGGCGTATAGGTCGGCGCGCTCGCCGCAGGGCTAGCCGATGCCGAAGCGGAGTCTGCCGCCTTTGCGGGTTGCTTTGACTGATTCGGATCGGGGGGAAGCACAAGCTTATGCCTGAGGAGCACGAACCCCGTCGAATACAGCGCCATACGCCGATCGCTGTACTGGATCTCCGGATATGTCGTGTCCAGACGATACGCAATGACCTCACCATCCGCAATGGCGCGTACTCCGTCAAGCTGTTTCAGGGCACTGCCGGTCGCACCGTCGAAATGTATTCCGCCATGCCACATGCCGTTTGCGCCCAGCGGATAGAACCCACCCTGCGCGTTGCTCAATGCCTTGAGCCAGATCTGCGGATCCGCTGCATTGGCGTCAGCCGGTACGAACGGGTAACTCCAGTTCAATGGCTGTGGACGAGCAGGCTCCGCCGGCGTCGGTGGCACACTTGGTTTAGCTGATTGAGATTTCTTGTTTGTCGACATTGCTGAATACGTTCGTTAGGCTGAAAAGCGATTCGCGCGCCTTTGTGGCAACGTCCCCGAACTGCTGGGTAACGTAAGGTCGGGTTTCATTGAAGCCGTCCCTTGCTTTTGAATGGTGATGACCTTGAAAAACAGATCTCCTGGTCCACCCAAAGTAATGTTCCCGTCCTTCAGTTGCACGAACGCACCGCCGCACTCCAGCGTCAACTCCTTGGCTGCGGAAATCGTCGTCCTGCCGTTCACGCTCGCGATCGTGACATCCTTGTCCGCCACAAGCGACATCGCATCACTCTGCGCCTGAATCTCGACCGGCCCCTTGGCCGCGAAGAGCTTCAATCCAAGCCGCTGCGCGAATATGGACACCAG
>NZ_FCOF02000071.1 GCF_001544755.2 Caballeronia catudaia
CGACGCGGGCGTCTCGCGCAAGGCCGCCTGAATACCGTACCACCCGCGAACCTCGCAGATCGACAGAGCGTTCGCCGGTCGAGTCAACGACTTTTACCCGGAGCAATACCACGAGTGCAAAAGACGTCAAGTTCCATGACGGTTCCCGCACGCGCACCGTCAAGGGTGTGAATGTGCTTGCTGACGCCGTGAAGGTCACACTCGGCCCGAAAGGCCCCAACGTGCTGATCGAGCGCAGCTTCGGCGCACCGACCGTCACGAAGGACGGCGTGTCCGTCGCAAAGGAAATCGAGCTGAAGGACCGCTTCGAGAACATGGGCGTGCAGGTGCTCAAACAGGTCGCATCGAAGACGGCCGACGTGGCCGGCGACGGCACGACCACCGCCACGGTGCTCGCGCAGGCGATTGTGCAGGAAGGCATGAAATACGTCGCCGCCGGCATGAATCCGATGGACCTCAAGCGCGGTATCGACAAGGCGGTGAGCGCCGTGCTGGATGAGCTGCGCAAGCTGTCGAAGCCGATTGCGACGAACCGGGAAATCGCAGGTCACATCGATCTCCGCGAACGCGGATGAGTCGATCGGCAACATCATTCGCAGGCGATGGAGAAGGTCGGCAAGGAAGGCATGATCACGGTGGAAGACGGCAAGTCGCTCAACAACGAGCTGAATGTCGTCGAGGTCATGCAGTTCGACCGGGGCTATCTGAATCCGTACTTCATCAACGATCCGGAAAAGCAGGCCGCGTATCTCGACGATGCCCTCATCCTGCTGCAAGACAAAAAGATCTCGGCCATCCGCGACCTGCTGCCCATTCTCGAAGCTGCGGCGAAAGCCAGCAAGCCGCTGCTGATCGTCGCCGAGGACATCGAAGGCGAGGCGCTTGCGACGCTCGTCGTCAACTCGATGCGCGGCAACCTCAAAGTGGCGGCCGTCAAGGCGCCCGGCTTCGGCGACCGCCGCAAGGCCATGCTCGAGGACATCGCGATGCTTACGGGCGCTACGGTGATTTCCCAGGAGACCGGCAAGCAGCTGGAGAAGGCGACGCTGGAAGACCTCGGCCGGGCGAAGCGTGTCGAGGTGTGCAAGGACGACACGATCATCATCGACGGTGCCGGCGACGCCGAGCGCATCAAGGCGCGCGTGAAGGCAATTCGTACGCAGATCGACGAAGCGACGAGCGACTATGATCGCGAGAAGCTGCAGGAACGCGTCGCGAAACTCGCGGGTGGCGTCGCGGTGATCAAGGTCGGTGCGGCGACCGAGGTCGAGACGAAGGAAAAAAGACCGTGTCGACGACGCGCTGCATGCGACGCGAGCAGCCGTCGCGGAAGGCATCGTGGCGGGCGGCGGCGTGGCACTCCTGCGTGCACGCGCTGCGGTGTCGGACCTCAGGGGCGTCAATGCGGACCAGGACGCCGGTGTCCGCATTGTGCTGCGCGCGCTGGAAGCCCCGCTGCGCGTGATTGCCGCCAACGCCGGCGACCAGCCGTCGGTCGTGATCGCGAAAGTGCTCGAAGGCAAAGCGAACTTCGGCTACAACGCTGCCACCGGCGACTATGGCGACCTAGTCGAGGCGGGCGTCGTCGATCCGACCAGGGTCATGCGTACAGCGCTGCAGGATGCAGCGTCGATCGCGGGGGCTGGTCCTGACGACGGACGCCACGGTTGCAGAGGCGCCGAAGGAAGAGGCGCCTGCAAAGGCGCCCGCGCCCGAGCTAGGCTACTGACCAACGCAGTTGCCATTCGCCGGCCGACTTTTCGACCGACCTTTCGGCCGGCGTGGCTCCGGTTCGGCACCGCGCGTTTGTCCCTGCGAGCGGTGCTGCTTTTTGCGGCGCGCGCCGTCGCAACGCAATGCGCCCGCCGGTCATCCGGAAAGGCTGAAGGTCATCATGAAGCTTACACTGACGATCGAATCGAAGCCGCTGGACGTCGAGATCGACCATGTCGTCGCCGGCCTGCTGGCAGGTCGCCTCAATCTTTCTTCGGACACGAACCAGCGCGAGGCACTCGTCCGTCCGTTACCTAAGTGAGGCAGACGGCCCGTGGACCCTTGACGACGACCATATGCGCAGGCGTGTCCTGCGCCGGCTGATCATGGATATCGCTGACCCCGCGCTGGTGATCCGCTATCTAATGGCCGATCAGCCGGAGTAGGTGCATGTAGGCCTCGTGAAGTTGGCCACCTTCGAATACCTGAAGACAGCCCCATCCTTCTGCTGAACAACTGACGAGACCTCAGGCGTAACGCGTACCGGCGAAGGCTTTTCGATCGAGCAGAGCGACTTGTGGAACGCCGCGATATCGCGATATCGCCGTCTTCGTCCTAAGGCTCTGGCAAGCACATGCAGGCGACTACGCGAAACTCGTACGCGAGGCGTCCCCAATGCGGTGTCAAACACTAGGGCGCGCCAGTCCTTGATTCGAGGATAGCGTCCGCAGTAGCATTCCCCCGACTTTGTTCCACTCCCCGAAATGATGCGCGATGCTCGTGCTTTTGCAGTTCAACAGACACAGCCGACAATGACCACGCTCCCGCGCGCCATCCTCCTTTCACACCATGACCCATCGAAGTTCGATAAAGATAAAAACCGAGACCGGCTTGTCGTCCGGTCCCGCACGCCGAACGTGGCGTGGGTCGCGCCGCTACGCCGATACGGCACTTAGAGAATAAGAAGGCGACCGATTTGCGTTCGACGCACGACCCAGACGGCTTGGATTTCGGGAGCGTGATATCACCGCTGACTGCGCAGATCAAGACGGCCGTGCGGCGACGCGTACCAAGCTCGAGAGCCAAGTGCGCGAGATCGCGATCACGCTTGTGGGCAGCGAGCGGCAAATGCGGAAAGGGCGCCAGTGCACGCACGGCTTCATACGCAATCAGTTCGGGTCCATCTTACGAAGGAGGGCAAATCCATGACCCTTCAAGCTGTTCGCGGCCTCAGAGCAAAATGAAAGTGTCACCCATTGAAAGGTCGAGGTAAACGGCCAAATTGTGCCCCAGGCGCATTGTCTTGCGTCTTCGTAAAGCGGTCTCGGCCACATCGCGCGCCGCGAAACCTGGTGACGCGTCCGGATTTTCGTTCTGTCTGGGTGCGGAACTGATCCGTACCGGTCACCCATCGGGATCAAGGCAAGCGCCGCCGAATTGACGACGTTTGCCCCTGGCTCATATCGAACTCCGAGAAATAGACCAAAAAGCAGCGCAGCGTCGAATCTGGCGATTGATCAGTCGCGCCGCTTACATATCCGGTGCGAAAACGCGAGTGGCGTTGTCGTCGCCGACGCCGTTTGATCCTGATGTCGAAATTTACGCGGCCCCGACTCACCGGTGGAATGTTTCCGCACTCAAGTCCCTCCCTCTTTCTTGGCCGACCCGTGCATCGCCGCGATGAGCGCATGCAACTGCTCGATTGTGAACGGCTTGCGCAGCGACGCACATTCGAACCCGGCTTCTTCGGGCGTCGGTGCATCTCGGCCCGACGCAAAGACGATCCGGATGCTCGGATCACGCTCGATCGCAGCTCTGGCCAACTCAATGCCCGACCGACCTGGCAAGACGATGTCCGTGAGCAGCACATCAGTCTTCGCCGTCGTGAGGGCACGCATCGCTGCGTCTGCATCAGCAGCCTGGCGCACGTCATAGCCTATGCTGGTCAACAGTTCACTGACAGCCTCCCGCGAGCTATCGTCATCGTCCACGACGAGTATCGCCAAGTTTGCTGGTGCGTAAGACGGCTCGGAGGGCGACGAGTGTGCGGACGCTGATCCGAGGGGCGGATGTACATCCGCCGTGCGGACGGGCCCGAGCATCCGGCGGATCTTGGACGCAAGCTGCTCGCGGCTATAGGGCTTGCTCAGCAGATGCACGCCTTCGTCCAATCGGCCGTCATGCACGATGGCGTTCTGGGTATAGCCCGACGTAAACAGAACCTTCAAATGCGGCAGCATCCTGGTCGCCAGCTTTGCGAGTTCGGTGCTGCGCATCGTGCCTGGCATTACCACGTCGGTAAACAGAAGATCGATGTGGATACCGCTTTGCACGATCACGAGCGCGCTCTGCGCGTCGTCTGCCTTCAGTACGGTATAACCAAATTGCCTGAGCGTTTCGACCACAGTCGCCTGAACGCGTCTGTCGTCCTCAACGACGAGAATGGTTTCAGATCCGCCCGTGAGCGCGACCGGCTGCCTGGGTTCGAAGTCAATGGCTTTCTCCATCGAGCGGGGTAGGTAGATTTTTACGGTGGTCCCGTGTCCAGGTTCGCTATAGATTCTGACGTGACCTCCGCTCTGTTTGATGAAGCCATACGCCATGCTCAGGCCCAGACCCGTGCCCTGCCCTTCGGGCTTGGTCGTGAAAAACGGCTCAAATGCGCGCTCGAGGACATCGCGCGTCATGCCCGTCCCGGTGTCGGAAATGGCAAGCAGCACATATTGCCCCTCGTGAACGTCGGCGGCCAGCGCACTGTAATGCGCATCGAGCATCGCATTTGAAAGCTCGAGCGTCAGCTTGCCGCCTTCAGGCATCGCGTCGCGCGCATTGATGGCCAGGTTTAACACCACGTTTTCGAGGTGGTTCGGGTCGACCAGCGTGTTCCACAGCCCGCCGGCAATGACGGTTTCGACGTCAATCACCTCGCCCAATGCTCGTCGGAGCAGGTCGTCCATGCTCCGCAACATCACAGCCAGGTTTACGACCATGGGCTGCAGTGCCTGGCGGCGTCCAAACGCGAGCAGTTGGGAGGCAAGGTTGGCCCCGTGCTCGACTGCATCAATCGCCTTGTGCAGGCGTTCTCTGCTCCAGGCATCCCGGCCATGGCGGCCTTCGAGCAACTCCAGATTGCCGCGTAACACCTGCAGCACATTGTTGAAATCGTGTGCGACGCCGCCCGTCAGCTTGCCAAGCGCCTCCATCTTCTGTGACTGAAGCAGCGCTGCACGGGTCTTTTCCAGTTGTTCGTGAGCAGTCTTGCGTTCCGTAATGTCGCGGGTGATCTTGGCGAACCCTACAAGGGTGCCTTTTTCGTCGCGAATTGCGTCGATCACGACGTTGGCCCAAAACCGGCTGCCATCTTTCCTGACCCGCCAGCCCTCGGTCTCAAACCGTCCTTCCGTTGCGGCTGTATGAAGGCCGCGTTCCGGCAGACCTTGAGCGGCGTCTTCCGCCGTGTAGAACCGCCTGAAATGCGTTCCCACCACTTCGTGGGCCTCGTAGCCCTTGATGCGCGCTGCGCCCAGGTTCCAATTCGTCACCAGTCCGTCCGGGGACAGCATGAAGATCGCGTAATCGGTTACCCCTTGCACCAGCAACCGAAACCGCCGCTCACTTTCGATCACGGCTTCATGGGCCATGCGTTTATCGGTTGTGTCACGCACGATTTTGCCGAAGCCAATGAACGTGCCGTCGGCCGTATTAAGCGGTGTGATGTGAACACTGGCCCAGAACGTCGAGCCATCCTTGCGTACGCGCCACCCTTCCAAATCATATTGGCCGTGCGCTCGCGCTGCGCGCAGCGCCGCGTTCGGAACGTCTTTGCCCCGGTCTTCATCCGTGTAAAAGATGGAAAAGTGCCGGCCAAGAATCTCATTGGCTTCGTAGCCCTTGATGCGCCGCGCGCCCGGGTTCCAGCTGGCAACCTCGCCGCGTTCGGTCAGCCTGAAGATTGCGTACTCCGATACGCGCGCGACCAACAGCGGTTGCCACGTTGAATCGATGTCGTCATCGTCCCTCTGCATTACACCCCTCGTTGACTATCAACGCTCCGAATCGTCTTCGAAACTGCCCGACTCCCGCGCCCCGGAGCGCTAGCGCCTGGGCATTCCACATCACCAACATTGTGCCTTAGCCGGCCTTAATCATGAGCCGGTGGCACGCACCAGGGCGTCAGCCACCGGTGAACCAGCCGTTACCTAATATCCGCCACAGATCGACCCGGTGAAGCGATTAACAGGAGAATTTACAAGCGCCAAAGGCCGCCTGAGGTCGCCCTCACCTAAACTGCGACGGATTTTCGCTGCTCGAACCGCCACCCGGGTGTTCCGTATCTCGCCCATTTTGAAAGCGGGGCACGATAGCGGCAGGCACGCTCCGCAGATCAGAGCGCGCGCCGGCCAGATAGGCGGGGTCGAGCGCGACCGACTGCCGCCCCCATCGATTGCAAAGCCACCGGTTCACCCAGCGTGGTCAACCCCTCGCTTTTCAGTCGACGGGCCACGCGCGGACGCAATGCGGCAATCGCGCGCATTTATCACGATCAGGATCCGCATGCGGCCACGCCCGGCCGATGGAGCGGCGCCTCACGACGATGCTCGACACGCTGGTGGCGCTCGCGCTGGCTCACGGCTCGACCGCGCTCGCCGATCACTTGCGCGCGTCGACCCGCCACCACGGCTGTGCAAAACTCGCCGCGGCGACGTTCCGCATGGTCACCGAAGCGTCCCAGCTGGCGGCGCTGCCGCCCGCATCCCGACCACCGGTCAGCGCGTGGAGGGGATGCGCCGCACATAGGCGCGCAGCACCGGTAAGTCGTTGGTCGTGTAGGCGCCCTCAAGGGTCAGCTTCCTCTGGGGCGGGCTTCTCTGCAGTGAGCTTTTCCGGGGGAGCGCTGCGGGAGAGCTCAGCCATCGTGACCTTCCCCGTGCAGGTCAGTCGGCGACTTAGGTGGCATCCTAGGTTGGTTAAACTCCGCCCGATAGAGCCGACCCGATGAGCCTTCTATTCGTGATCAAGCCGTGGCAGGTCGGCGAGCTTTCGGCCCGCATCGGAATCAGCGACCACCGTTTCGATGCCTTCGCGTGCGGCCTCGTCGACGACGCGGCGGACTTCCGGACCCGCGACGCGCTGTCCATCCAGCGGAAAGACTGTTACGACGGTGTCGCCCTTAGCCAGTGCGTCGACCACGTCGATTACAGGCGATGCGTGCGGAGCGACCTCAAATTGCTCTCCGTTTACGGACACTTGCCCCCAAAGCACGTGTGTGACCCTCTCCGAATTCCCGTCCATCCGAACCGCCGTTATTGCGTGCACAGCCATCGCTTTTCCCCCTTGTCGGGGGAAATCCTAGCACGAGCGCGATGGTCCGCCATCTCGGAACCTACCGATACCGCGAGCCGGCGACGGACCCTTTCGCCGACCTTGCGCGGACGGTGTCCTCATGCTGAACCCGAGCGCGGTCAACACCGGTTGCGAAGACCCAACTGCTTGGGACTCCAGACGTGAAACCGGTGCGTCCATTTCGAGCGCTGAATGGAGATCGGGTGAAAGGACAACCGAGGCGCAGGATCGACCAGTCGAACGTCGGCTACCACCCCGCGAAGTTTCAGAATTACATCCATTCATCGACAAGGTCCACGTTTAGTTTGTACTTCGGAAAAGTAAAGTTGAAACACTGGCGGATTGGCTTACCACAGCACGGGGCTGTCTTTGGGGGCGGATGAAACAACATCACTTCGCGGGACGGCAACTCCGCGTCTCTTCGCGATTCGCAGTCGCAATGCGCTCCCAGGCCTGTAGCTATTCGCGACGTGCCCATCCAACTTGCTGCAGCGCTCAAGTTTCGCCCGCCTACCGGTAAGAGAACCGGGTTCGTCAGCCGCGCATTTCTGATACGCCTCTTGGCAGTCCCGCGCGCATCTTTGTCGTTCCGCCTCATTATCAGGTTCGTTCTTACGACCGGAAGAAGTGCATTGACATCGCGCCAATGCGGAATTGCACGCGCTCGTCTGGACGAAAACGCAGCGCTGATCGACTTTCGCGTAGGCGTAAAGACGCTCGCGCCTATTGCTAATAATATCAGGTTGATCAGGATTAGCATGTGTCGCCTCGCCGTCCACCGTATAGCATTTGACCGCATCAGTCGATGCTCAAATCTGCCCGTAAGCACTTAGATCCTTACGCTTTGGATCGTTGACAGAAGCTATACGACAATTTCATGTCGCGTCCAAAAGCTGAATGCCCTTGCGTATAAAGTCGTCTGCTTTGTGCACGGCCTTTTCGAGTTTGCTGTCGGGCTGGAAACGGGCGTCGGGGCGGTGGTGAAAGAGACTGTTGGCAAGCGGTCCGTATAAGCGCTGATGGAAGAGCACGAACAGCAGAGCGACCTTTACACCGCTGTCGGTGAGGCGATAAGCATCGTGACTTCGATAAGCGATTCGCCCAATTAAGAGCACACCCGCACCGGTCCAATGTGCAAAAACTAACTTTCTGGCGCTGCGCACTGGTCGCCGCACGTCGTCGTCAGGTCCGGTGGCGAGTGCCGCTCCGCTGCCGTACGAAGAGCGAGGGGCTCTCCCGTGTTCGACCGGTGGCTGATGTTGATAACCGAGTCCGCCAGCACTGAGCGCTATGATAGCGCCGACAGCCAGCGCGGCCACGGCGAACCAGTTTGCGCGAGCGGCGGCACGCGCCGCGGTGTCCGCCGGCTGCCGAGCTTCAGCTTCGGCTTGTGGACTGGATGCCGCAGCGGTGATTGAAGCGACAGCATTGCGAGCGTTGTTCCGTCAGAGAATTTATCGCATCGCTTCCTGTTTTCGACCGTCCGGCATCCGCCCACACGGCGGCGTCAGCCGACGCGACGTTCGGGTGGGATAAAGGACTAAAGGCATCACAAGTCTTCGATTTCGTCCTCGTCATCGGACGGTTCGACATACTCAATATTGTTTTCAAGAATCTCGACTCGGATTTCCTCAGCTTCGTCCTCGATTTCGAGGTTGTTAGGCGGCGTAGCTACTACGCGGAAGTCATAGCCCAAAGCGCTTGCGTACGCGACGAATTCGCCTTCTTCCTCTTCGCCCAGAACATCATCGTCGAGCATAGAACGCCTTTCCTGTTGGAAGTCTTTTGCCGTTAAAACGAGACGCTCTTCCTCGTGGGTTTCCACATCGACGACTAAAAACTCGGCGTTACCGGAAAGTTCAAGCATGGCGACCTCCGCAAGTTTTCGACATCTCGGACTCTGGCTCTCGACGAGAGTTTCCGGCTCGTCGTTGACGGACGTGAGAAGGATTTTCTCTTGTCTTCCTGTGCGGTCGACATCAAACGGCGCGTTGCGCCAGCCAGCGGCGAGGATGATTCCCGACAATTGCGAACGGGAGCCGAATCATCATGTCTTGAGCCGGGCAGTCCCTGCGTTGAAGGCCGCCCGGCCTGCTACCGCAGCGATTATAGAAGTGGGTCGCGGCTGCCGGTGACGGGGTTGGTTCCTGTCAACGGGTCGCTGCTTCCCGTCAGCGGGTCTGATGCGGTCGACCAATAAGGCCGACGATTATAGTAATGATGCATGGAGGTTCCCCAGCTAGCGTCAGCCATCGACGGCCAGTGGTCTTTGTCAAAGCCGGGCTCACTCTTGATGCGGTCGGCCGTTATATCAACCCTAAACACTTTCTGGTCCGTGTCGAGCGTCGAGGCATTCCAAGGAATCGCCCTCAGCGTGTCGCCCATGCCGAGAAAGCCTCCGCTCGAAAGAACTGCGTACGCGACCCGTCCACTGCGCACGTCAAGCATAATGTCTTTAATTTTCCCGACGTCCTCGCCGTCCGACGTAATAACCGTTGTGCTGTCGAGCGTGGACGCCGCCATTACGTCGGGTCCCGGGCCTTCGCCCACGCCGCTGCCCACAATCTTTGCGCCGCCCTGCTCAGCAGCAGAGCCGGTCAAATTGCCCGTCGTCATAATAGTCGCCTCCCAAGGGCTCGCCCGCTCTTCCTTGCTTTACAAGGCTGATCATGCCCCGGCGTCTGGCGGGCAAGCGGCGCAGGGTGCTGCCGTATGCGCAATGCGCATGCCGCGATTTTCTCTTATGCAAACGGCGCCGAATGCGTTTGGACTTTGAGACAAATGTCTAAGACGGCTCCGACTACGACGGACGGAGCTGCCGTAGCACCAAACCGAGCCTCAGACTCTGCCGTGCACCGACGACCCGCGCAGAACGTCTGTCCCGTCATTGAACACAACGGCAATGAAGCATCGGACCTGCACGTCGCATACGACGGTCGAAGTCACCAAACGCGTTCGGCCTGACGATTAACCAGGGTCCTCAACGCGGACGGACGGCATGCCATGGCGTGTTAAGCCGCTCCCCACCCCGGGCGTCTTTGTCCATTGCGCCGTGATATCGGCGCTTGCCTTGATAGGCCCATTGGCGTTAGCCAGTGCTACTGACCGTTAGCAGCAAGAGCTTCCCGGCGTTCTTGTCGTCAGGCTGCGCAAGGGCCGGAGGAAAATTCCTATCGCAATCTCCCTCGCAAGATTTCGAGTCAGGCGCTCCCCGAATGCGGGCAGCGTCGACAACAGAATGCCAAGAAGGAGGCTTACCTAGGCCGGTTTAATATTTGCGGCTTGCTTGCCCTTCGGTCCCATCTTCACATCAAAAATAACCTTCTGATTCTCCTGCAGCGACTTGAATCCCTCAGCCCTGATTTCAGAAAAGTGCGCGAACAGGTCTTCGCCACCGTCATCTGGACTGATAAAGCCGAAGCCCTTCGCATCGTTGAACCATTTCACTGTGCCAGTTGCCATTTGAAACCTCTTCAATGTTGAAAGTCAGCCGCGCTCATGATTGCCGCCCGGTACTGAATTTGGCGACGAATCGATGCGAGCCGCGACCTCAAAGCGTCGGACGCACGGCCCGACGAGACTCGCGTCGAGAAAGGCCTACGCGCGCGTTGCGCACCGTTCGCAAAATGTTCTCGACCACCCCTGACCGAGCGGCTCGTCAGCGTTGCTGTCCGGAACCGTACTCGCATGAACAATGCCTGGGCCGACCTTTCGTATCAGACGTCGTGTCATTTCGATGAATTAAATAGTCGCCGAGAATCTGCGGCGGTTGCCGGTGAGCCGTGTCCGACGCGGGCGAGACCGCGACACGAGTAGTCCGTCAATGAACATGTAGAGATACCTCGGTAGCGCCGATGTCAGCAGTAAATCGCGCGACGATGGGGTCCGCCTGCTGCTCGCGGGTTCCCCAGCACGACCTTTCTAAACCGGGCGCGCGGCTATCCCGCGTTCAAATCAAAACATGCGAGTTAAGAGAGTTCAGAGCGACCCGGCACCCGTGCCCCCTTTCTCTCAAACCGACCTCTGCGCCCGCCCGACAACAATTGCCGGCGGGCATCAGAACGAATACGTGGGGTCGCGCGTCTGCGTAGTTTGTCCAGCCCAGGCATGGGCTCCTTCAACGCTTTTCGATACGATGACGACGCACTTCTCCGGTTCGTCCACTTCGAGCCTCTTCTTGCACGCACGTAACTGGCTTCCCGACGGGACGCTTTCGTCCATTAACCATTAACCTTAACCACAGAGCCGACGACCAGAGGCCCGGCCAGTTCGAAATATTCGGTTGCAGAACTCACAGGCTCATGGTCAACAGCGCGAGCCCTTGCGACGTTGAGACGATGAACGCAGCGAAACCATCCCGCCATCCGATTGCGCCGTCCGATTCCGAACCCAGACGGAGACCACCATGAAAAATCAGAAGGAGCGCTCCCTGCGCTGGCGGGTGGAAAAGTAGTTTGCGCGGTTCCGGGGACGCCCATTCATGGGACCAAAGTCGGTCACGCGGGATGGCGCGGGCGACACTGCGTGCGCGTCAAGACGATGTCATCAGCAGGAGGGCATGCGCTGTTCTTCTTCAAGTGCAATGACGGCAACTGGTCCGCCTTCCCTCCTTACGTGCCCATGCAGAAGGCGACCACCGAGCATTCCCCCGGCCCGGCGACCGCCGTCGCCTTCTAAGACGGCATCCAGTTTTTGGGCTGTGCTGTCGTTGTAAGAGGTGCCCGACAAAATTCTTGTTCCACTCGCGCAGACCCTTGAGTGTCGACGTGGCGCGCACTCCAAGAGAATCGCCAAAGGCGTGCGAGGGTATTTGAATTATTCGCACCTGTCGGATATGCACGCCCCGCCTACCCCTACACCCGGCAACCGACGTGCGTCCCGAAGCGCAGCCGGACTCCGCGCGGACGTCGCACGTGCGCGACCATCTAAGCCATGCATGCGGAAGCCGAACGCACAGAATCGCAGTCAGGCCGTTTCCCGCTTCGCGAGGCGTGGACTTACCGCATAGGGGCCGTCCTGACCTGCTCAAGATTGTCTGGTCGCCGTGTTTGAGGCGGAAGGTCCCACGTGAACGTTGTCTTCGGCAATCTCGAGTGCCTGTTGCGCGGCCTTCATACTAGCTTCAATCGTTGCCCCCGCTGCCTCATTGGCGGCCATGACAACTGATTGCAACGCATTTACAACGGCCTCGCTTCCCGCCGGCGCATTGATGGCGACCGTGTCAACAAACGCTTGCGCGTCGTGCTGCCGCTGCCTGAACCGGGTCTCGGCGCTTGCGGCCAGTTCGGCCTGAGTGCTGAACATGATATTGCGTACGTGCCGCCAGTACGAATGCGCTTCCTCCATAGTGGCTTGCGCCCGCTTTGCCTGCAATGCGAGTAGTTCCAGCGGGTTGTTGGTTGACAGCACCGCACCGGAAATCGCCTGATTTTCGGCGAGGGTCGATTTGACGGCCCGCAGGTTCAGTTCAGTCAGCTTTTCCATGCCACTAAATGCTTTGGTCCAGACATCGTACAGCGCTTCGAAACTGGTTCTCTGCGATGCGACCGCCTCTTTTCCTGAAAGACTGCTCATGGCTACCTCCGTAGATGTGAAGTGGCGAGTGCTTGCCTCGTGAAGCAGCAAAACGCGCTTAAAGAAAGCTGAACCGCACGCCACGCGACAGGAATCGGGGAAAGCAGCAAGAGGTGGTCCTGGTACGTATGCAATGCCTGATTCCCATGCGTTGCATGAGCGGTGCGGGGCATCGCGCCTCGCGACGCTAGTGGGTCGAGCCATGTCGTCTGTGGCAGTTCATCGCGCACCTGAGGCCGTTCACGGTTCAAACTATTCGCGTCGTCCTCATCAGGCCTGAAATAAGTGCACCCAGGCCCGCCACCACCGTCGCTGTCCCGCTCTCGGCATCAGCCGCAATCGTCACGGAAGGCCGGGGTCTGGAGATGCTTCGGTTGGCGGCAGGGAAGTCGTCAAAGAGCGCGTGCGACCAGCGACGCGAGCCCGGCCTTCCGAAGGGCCGACAGTTATCGCACCGGTCGCCGCACGTCGTCGTCGGGTCCGGTGGCGAGTGCCGTTCCGCTGGCGTACGACGACCTCGCGGCTCCGCCGCGTTCGACCGGTGGCCGATGTCGATAACCGAGTCCGCCCGCACCGAGCGCGATGATAGCGCCGACAACCAACGCGGCCACGGAGAACCAGCTTGCGCGAGCAACGGCACGCGCCGCGGTATCCGCCGTCTGCCGAGCATCAGCTTAGGCTTGTGGACTCGATGCCGCAGCGGTGATTGAAGCGACAGCATTGCGGGCCTGTTGGGTCAGAGAATTTATCTCATCGCTTCCTGTTTTCGATTGTCCGACAGCCATCGCTCCCGCCGACGCGACGTTCCCCGCGACGCCCATTGCACCGCCAATCAGTGATGCCATGGCGAACACAACAAACAGAATCATCACCGCCCGTGCCGCCGGTCCATGTAGCCAGCCAAGTACTGGCGCGCAACGGCCGGCGAAATATGCTCCGGCGAATACCGAAACAACAGTTGTCACAATCAACCAGACGCCCGACCCGAAGCCAAACGCCCTAGCGGGGTTCGGCTGGGACAAAGGACTAAGCAGCGAAGCTCCGATTGCCGTACCGAGGACGCTCATCACCAGGTACAAAACGAGCGATAGAACGACGCCCGTCAACACCGCGCCCCACCAAACGCGGGGCAACCCGTCTTGCGTTGCTAAAAAGTCGCAGGGCACCACTCCGGTTCAATTGGCTGTCTCACAAAGTAGCCGGAGGTGCGGGGCACCCGAGTAGTGCGCAAGCGCCGTTCCACCGCTACATGCAAGGCCACTACGGCTTGCGCACAATTCACCCAGGGCGGCCTTCTCGTCGGCGAATATGCACAGGACTTTTAACAAACCTTTTCATCATATCTCCGCATGGACGGCCCATGATGTTAGCTTGGTCATTGTGCAAGTTAAGAGGCAAGCCTTCGGCAGCCGAGAATGACCGTCCATTCATGGCGCAACCTGCGCAAGATGACAAACAGGAAAAGGGCATCGACGTAAGTGCTAGTAATTCCTTTCCTGCGAGCGACCCTTCGTCGACACGCAGGATGAGAATGACTGATACGGACGACAACGCCCGAGCCCGGTGAGGGAGTCGCTCGAAGATTTGAGCAGCGCTTGATGGCTCATCCATTCACCGCGCGTGGCGCGTCATCAAGTGGGCCTTGAGTATGTGAGGTCTCTGGCGACGCTTGCTTAAACGTACCATGCAGTACATCCGCAAGGTCCTCGAGCGATGGCGGCTTCACGAGATAACAGTCAAACGCTGCAGAACGTTCTATTTCGTCGGTATCAATAGAGCCAGTCAAAGCAACCAAACGCGTCGCCTGGCATTGCTTCTGTTGCCGGAGAAGTCCGGCGAGTTCATGACCATCCATGCCGGGCATGTGAACGTCAATCAGCGCGACATCTGGATTGTACGATTCGACGAGCGACAGCGCTTCCTGTCCGCTCTGCGCGCGTTTTACCTCATGGCCGTCCAATGTCAGAAGCATCGCCAGTGCTTCAGTCGCATCCGCGCTATCGTCAACTAGCAAAATGCGGATGGGTGGTATGCCGTGGGTCGTCGGTGCAGAGTGTTCAACGGTGCTCCGAAGGACGATAGGCATCCGCAGGATAACTTCGGTCCCTCTGCCTTCGCCATCACTATAGACCGACACGTCGCCCTGATGCGCTTGAACGAGATACTTCACAACCGACAGTCCCAGCCCAAGGCCGCCGTCAGCCGCGTTGCGCGCTGAATTTGACTGTGAGAAAAGGTCAAAGACATGTGGCAGATGGTCTCCCGGGACGCCCATACCGTTATCACGAATTGTGATGACGGCCTGCCTCGGCGTTGAGTCATGTTCGGGAATCGTGCTGGGGTCGGGCGCCTTCACGTGCAAACTTATTTCGCCGCCTCTCGGCGTGTACTTGACCGCGTTCCCCAACACATTCGCGATAACTTGCGTCAGCCGCGCTGCGTCTGCAAACACCGTCACCGGATACGGCGGCAACGCCACATGGAGGTGGTGCTGGCGCTGCTCTGTCTCCTCGCTCACCACGGCAATAGCGTCTTTGACAATGTCGCCGAGCAATGTGTAGGTGGGGCGCACAGACAGCTTACCGTGCCGGCTCCTGGCAGCGTCGAGCAAGTCGCCGACGATGCGTTTCAATTGCCGTACCTGGCGATTGGCGATGGCCAGCGCCGACAGCACGGCAGGACTGCCTTCGGCCAATTTCTGCGCCGCCTCCAGCGCACTGTCGATCGGGCCTAGCGGGCCGCGCAGCTCGTGCCCGAGCGTCGCAATGAAATTGTCTTTCGCATCCTCGGCTTCGGCCAATGCGTTTCGCGCAGTTTCAGCCTCCGTGGCACGCGCCTCAGCATTTGCCTTCGCTTCAGCAATGGTCAGTGCAGCACGGGTGAAAGTCGCCAGGCTCGTCAGAATACGGCGATGCTCACCATCGAAGCGATGGTCATCATGGGACATCACCCACAGTGCACCCAAAGGCTCCTGCGCGCCGCAAATCGGAACGACGAGTTCTTCAGTCACGTCCGGACTCACGTGCGCCAGGCAGTCGAAGTGCCGCTTGGGATAACCGAACAACTGCGGCAGACCCAGTGCTATTGCAACACCACCTGGACTGTCGTCGGTCGGAATGACGTGACCCGCCAAGTTCGCACACCGGCCTGCGACAGCGACCCATCGGTAGGCGGAAATCGGGCCGCTCGCCAGTTCGCGTAAGCTGATGCCCGCGCTACCCGCGCCGCACAATTCGAGCGCGGTGTCGACCAGTTTCTGAAGCATCGCGGAATCCGATGCGGCTAACGCCTGAGCCAGCGCATGAAGTGCCTCATTCTCCGCCGCGTAGTCTGGTGAGCGACGCGAGCGAGCATCGAGTTCTGCAGTCGCAAGGGCCCCTGCCCGCTGTAGACGGAGTGGTGGAGGCAGTGTGGAGGACCCGGACATGTTCCCCGCTCCAGTGACGTTGTCGAGCGCAAAATCGAAAACCCTTCATTTTTATAGTTTTTCAAGACGAACCCTCGTGGCTCCGTGGAGCCGACGAATGCCGGCTCCACGGACTCCCGGACTTCATTCGACTCGCTTCTAGCGTACCCTGACGTCGATTCGACGCGGCTTCGCCTCTTCGCGGCGAGGTATCGTCAGTGCCAGCACGCCGTCTTTCAAAGCGGCATCAATGTTCGACGTGTCGAAGTCATTGCTTACGGTAAAGCTTCGCGCGAAGAACGGAGCCCGCAACTCGGCATGGGATAGCCGAAGATTCGGTGGCACAGGGACCATCGACTCCGCCTCGATGGTCAAACTTCCGTCGTGGACCTTGATTTCGAGCTTGTCTTTCGAGACGCCGGGCAGATCCACTCGCATCGTGAGTGCGTGTGGGTCTTCGAAGACATCGACCGCGGGTGTTAGCGTGGCGCGACGACGCGTTTCGTCCGATTGTTCACGTGTCATTGCACCTTCATCGCGCTGCGCGACTTGCGTGTTCTCGTTCATGATTTCGTCTCCCTACTGGACGGCGATTGCACGGGGTTTGGACGTTTCGCGTTTGCCCACCGAATCAGTAGGCAGCCATCATAGCGTGCCTGCACCTTGTCGGGGTCGCCCTGCTGGGGTAGTTCGACACGCGTCGGAAGGAACCGTTGAGGCGCTCCTGCGCATACGGTCGCGCGCCTTCTGGCAACTGCTGCTGAGTGGTCCGCTCCCCGGAAATTGAAAGCAGCTCCTTATCGACACAGACGTCAAGCTTGGCTGGCTCGACCCCTGGGGTGAACGCGACGATTTCTATCGTGTCATCGGTCGTGCCGATGTTGATCAGAGGAAACGTGCCGAACTGACTTGAACGTAGACTTGAAGGGAAGCCGCCAAACAGGCTGGACATCTGGCGTTGCAGCCGGTCCAGTTCGCTGAAGAGGTCGGTCCCAAAGTAGGGGTCACTCATGGTCGCTTTCTCCTCGAGCGGCAAGACGATGGACCGGCATACGCGCTTCAGTCCGGCTGTCCCGTGCCGCGAACGAACAAGGTTGAAACGCGCGGAACCCGCGGCCGAGCGGACCCTAGGCAACTGCTTAAGCGATAATTAGGATAGGGGCCGCAACGTGAGTTTCAAGAGACCGTAGCAAAAATTTTTGCGTGATGCGCGGGCCAACCAACGTTCCGCGCGTCACCACGGGGTTCAAAATCGGTAGCGGCAATTCCATTCCGGAGAGTTTGCGGGGCTAGGCAAGCGTCGACGATTTGTATTCGCTGCAACGGCGTTGAAAAACATTACTCAATGCGCTTTTAGCCAACGTCTTACGAATCATGTATCGGAACCGGCTTCCACGAACAGCGACGGACCCGCGCGCGAGAAGCGTCATCGACGGCGCGTCCGAGGTGCTGCGCCCCTCCCGGTACGGTCGTTGCGCCGCTTCACAAAAAGGAACGTAGCTGGTGGGCGACCGGAATGCACTCCATCCTGCTCGTCGACGACGACGTCGACTCTCTTTCGGCACTAAAATTTGTGTTCGAAGTCCATGACTTCAAAGTCTTCCTGGCTAAGAACGGTGGCATTGCGCTCGCTCATGCAGCAACGCACCGACCCGACCTAGTCGTGACGGATATGGAAATGCCAGAGTTGGATGGCATTGAGCTATGCAAGCGACTAAGGCACCATCCGACGCTCAGGGACGTGCCCGTCATCCTCGTCTCGGGAGCCGTGCCGCCAACTGACGCGCCGGTGCTTTGGGATGCTTTCCTACCGAAGCCGGTCGATTGTTACCAACTCATTGCAGTCATCGAGCAGCTTCCGTTGTTTCGACTCGGGGGAGACGAACGTAACCCCGGCGAACGCTGCAGCGGTGATGATGTTTCCGCTGTGGAGAGGTTCTGACGGCGATGCGCGATAATCCCACACGCGCTGGAAGGCTCTCTATGTCAGCGTTGAGACTTGAAAACGGCGGTCTCGCCCATATCATTCGCGCACCTGTATTGACAGGGAGAACATCGTGGAATTCGATACAGATTGGCGCACACCAGGCAAACACCGCATTCGGCTTCGCTCGATTAAGGGCTTCCCGACGGAATTCGTACCAGCTCGCCGAAGTGACGCGGCTTGCGGTCGATAACAACATGAGCGCGCGGGCGTGCATCGTCGACATCCTCTTCCGCCAAGAAAAGATTTATGACATAACCGTGGGTTCCACCCTGGTGGAGGACCGGATACGCGCGCCGCAACTCGAAGCGGCCATTGCAACGGTGATGGGACTACTGCCCGACCAGGTCAACATATTCGTTCAGACTGTCGCCCAGGAAGAAGTGGACCTGCACTTCGGCGTGTACGAGCGAATGCTGGCCGAGAAATTTGGCGCCGTGCCTCCCATACAGTGACATAAACGCGGTCTTATAAGGCGACCGGAGCGGTATTTCGGTGCATTTATTGACGTGCCGCTCCGCGGTTATTACATTCGATTTCGCTAAGGACATCGTCGGTAACGACGGTCGTGCGACGCTCTCGATGGCGTCGCGTGCGTCGCGCGAAACAACGATAGTGCGTCGCATAGGCTACTTGGTAGAATGTGATGACTGAGCCTGTTGAATCCAAGGCGCTTCGTTTTCGGAGGGCAATTGACCGAACGAGTTCATTGTTCGCCGGAGCGAGGAGCCGTTGGCATACTTCTGGGAGGCAAATCTAACGAAAGTAAAACGGAAATTTGGCCATCAAGGACATGACGGTCCCGACAAGAAAGTTGGATAACGACTGTTGAATTTTCGCGTTATTTGCGCGGGCTCAACAGTTCCAGGACGAACCAGGATTTGATAAGGACAATTGGCCTTCTATGGCAGACGAAACCCGGGGAACCGCGATCCACGCGTACTACCATCGCGGGCCATATTGGGGGCACCGCGTTGGCAGTTCTGCCGGGAATGCGAAGGACGTCTTATAGTGCGAAACAAATAAGGAGCGTGGGGCCCATCGCCTCTGTCATTGACAGACTCTGCTGGGTCAAAAACTGGCCCCATCGCCTACATGGTTGCGCAGGCATTTGGAAGCGCCTTCTGCAGAGCGTCCTTAACCCCTCTTAAGGTCTGGTAAGGACTCTTTAAGGCCGGTTCGGGTCGCCGCCGAGGATTCGGGATCAACGGCCTTGCGTTTCGGCCGGTTCGCATTGATCCGGTTGACGGCTTTCAGCTTCTTAAACGTGAACGCCATTGTTGGAGAAAGTCTATCCCAGCATGATCTTGTCGACGTCACAGCGTCTTGGACGGGGGTTTTGGCCTCGGCTTTCCATCAAGATGGGCCATTGCCCAATTGATAGCAAATAATTTTGCCGCATTAACGGAAGCAAAACGGCCAAGGCCTCGTGAAACTCTTGCATGCCGTCGTCCCCTCGAATTGCGACGCTGGAATTGAAAACCCCGTCTCTTTGGGTAATCACCGGCCTTATAATGGCGCCTTCGTAATACACTTCCATTTTTACCTCGGGTTCTCTCAGGTTTTATTGACCGCTTATTTTGCATATCCAGCCGGTCTTTGAATAGTTCTGAGGAAAGATAGCGAGCGACGCGCGGGGCAGACCGCCTTTCAGCGCCGGCTTTTATCCGTTGCTACGAATTCGCGAGTAAGCGGCGGTTAGGAAGGGCGGTTTCAAATCGAAGTGCAACAAGGGGTTAATGTTTACCGCCTTGAGGTTGGCTTGCTGAGGCGAGCGTGGCGGCGAAGACCTCGAACGGTGAGTGAAATGCGTGAGTTGCGCGCGGCCGGTTGTTCAAGCTGTCGGCGATAGCATCGAGTTCGTCCTGTGTGTAGACCGAGAGGTCGGTTCCTTTGGGCAGATACTGCCGCAGCAACCCGTTGGTGTTTTCACATGTACCGCGTTGCCAGGGGCTATGGGGGTCGCAGAAGTACACGCGCACGCCGGTGGCCGCGGCGAGTTCCTGATGCCGCGCAAGCTCCTTGCCCTGGTCATAGGTGAAGCTCTGGCGCAGGGGTTCAGGAATCGAGTTGAGTTTGGCCGAGAAGCCCGCCAGAGCTGAGGCGGCGGTAGCATCCTCCATCTTGGCAAGCAGCACCAGCCGGCTGGTGCGCTCAACCAGCACGCCAACGGAGGATTGGTTCCCAGCGCCTTTTATGAAGTCGCCTTCCCAGTGGCCAGGCAGCAGGCGGTCCTCGATTTCGGGCGGGCGCACGTGAATACTCACCATGT
>NZ_FCOF02000082.1 GCF_001544755.2 Caballeronia catudaia
GCTGGTACGAAGTAGTTTTGTCGGGCATTGCAACACCTTATACGAGACAAGTGTTGCACCTCGCTTTTGAGGCCGCCCTCAATAAATTCAGGCCAGGGGTTTAAGGAGCTTCGGGCTGGCTTATTCGATTGAATGGGCAAAGAGGACTCGGAAAATCTGGTGCGCCTGCTACGCAAATTTGTGCATTTGAATAATAAAAAAAGTCGTGCACCGCTGCGCATTGGCGGCAATTGAAACCCACGCCTTCGGTGAGTACTGTATGCCCGCGCAGCGCTGCTAGGTGTTAGCGCCGATGTAAAAATGACCCTTCGAGACCGCGCCCGGCAAGCAGACGCAGGCCGATTTCACCGTTATCCGGCGAGGACGCGAGCCATTGCTCGCGCTGGTCGCGACGACGGGTTACAGCCGCGCGAGCTTCGTGTGGTTCACCGCGCGTGAGGACGCCGCGACGCTGTGCGAATGCCCTGCGTGAAGCGCTCGTCTACTTCGACGGGACGCTGGGCCTGGCAGGTGTTCGTCCTGTTGACGGGCTGGCAAGCGGTCTCGCTCGCCTAAATTGCGCGGGACCGACCGAGCAAGCACACCCCTGCCATTTGAAACTTCGCCTCGCGCGGGGGCGTGCCACCCATTCCGGGTTCATCAATCCACGTTGAAATGAACCCGCAGATCCTGATGACTTTCGATCGGATGACCGTTTTCCATCGCCGGGAAAAAGCGCCACTTGCGCAGCGTCTCCAGCAAAATCTGGTTGAGTCGCGGGTTCTGCGTCGGCCTCACCAGCTCAACATCGAAACTGCCATCACCGTGGACGTCGAAGCGGGCGACAGCGACCGCCTGATAAGCCACTTCGCGCAAGTCGTCCGGCAGAACGGGCAACGGTTGCGAAAGCAAACGCGCTTGTGTCGGGCCGGACGGCGTCGTTGAAGGCGCCGCGGCAACGTTTTCAGGTGACTTGGCCGAATGCTCTGCGGCTTCATCGCGGGTCGTCGCGGTATCTTGGCGAATGGCTTGTTGCGCTGGCCTCTGAATCACCGCCTGTCTCGTGACAGGCGACGCCATGCGCGGGCCAGGCTGAACATGCGCCGGCGGACGTAGCTGGAACAGAGGCTGCGCGCGAACGGCCGGATGCGTCAGCGGCTGTGCTGAAGTCGGCGCGGGCGGCGGCGCGAGCTCGACCAGCTGCATGTCGAGTGCCACGGTCGCAGGCGGGGTCGGCTTATCCGGCGCGAGCCACCACGACGCGCGCATCAAAAAGGCTAGCCACAGCAATGCGGCCAGAACCAGTGCGATGCTGAAGCGCAGCCTAGGCCGATCTACCGCGGCGAGCAGGACTCGCGCAGGGCTACTCACGATGCACGGCGACAAGGAAGTGCTGGGCGCCCGCTTTGCGCGCCTCCAGCATCGCCTGTACGACGACACCATTTGCCGCGCCTTCATCGGCCGCCACGACGATGTTGCCATCGCGATGCAGCAGCTTCGCGACAACTGGCGCCAACTGATCGAGCTGCACCAGTTGCTGATTGATAAAGACGTGATTTGCGCGGTCGACCGAGAGCGTCAGCGCCGTATCCTGCGACAACTGCTGCGCGCGGCCCTGCGGCAAAGTCACCCGGACCGCATCGAGACGCTGCATCGCGAGCGAGGTCAGCATGAAAGTGGCGAGCAGGAAGAACATCACGTCGATCATCGGAATGATTTCGATCCGGCCGCGCTTGGACGTGCGTGAGCGCCGTAGCTTCATGACTGCCCACTGCGATGTTCGTCGGCCAGGCGCAGGTCACCGAGCCATTCGTTCGCGCACGACTCGAGTTCATCCATCAACCGATCGAGCCGACGCGAAAAATAGTTGAACGCAAACAGCGCGACGAGTGCTATCACGAGGCCGAGCGCCGTCGCGACGAGCGCCTGGGCGACGCCGCCCGACACCCCCGCCGGGTTCACCAGCCCATCGCCGCCGATCAGCCTGAACGAATGCATCATCCCGACGATCGTGCCGAGCAGGCCAAGCAAGGGCGCGGCGGTCACAATCGTTTCGAGAAGCCAAAGGCCGCGGCTCATGTCCCGCTCAATCTGTGCCGCGATGGCCTCGATTTTTGATTCGACCCGCCAGAGCGGTGCCCGGCCGTCGGTTAGCACCCGGCCAAGGCGATTCAGCGCATGTTGCTGCGGGAGGTTGCCGGGGAAGCCGCTAAGGAAGGGGTCGCCATCGCCTTGGCCGGCAGAAGCGAGCGATTCAGTGATGCGGCCCGGCACCCGCGCAAACCGCCAAAAGGCGTAGGCGCGATCGAGCATGATCGCCAGCGCCACGACCGCGAGCAATGTCAGCGGATACACAACCCAGCCGCCGAGGCGAACCGCATCGGCGAGATTCGTCCAATCGTTCATGATGTGTTTTCCTTTTGCGCGGCCCGTCAGAAGTGCTTGGTGATGCCCGCGTACAGCGCGCGTTGTGGTGCGAACTGCGGCGCGCCGACACCAATGCCGGAGCCGTCGCGCAACTCGTACACGCGCCCAAACGCATTGATGAGCACGAGCCGCGCGTCGACTTTGCCGACCAGCGGCTCATCGAAATGCTGGATCACGCCGAGATTTATCTGCGCATACCAGGGCAGCTTGTCGGTGTTCGCGAAGCCGCTACGTAGCCCGCTACCCACAATGCCGTCCGCGGTCAGCGTCGTCTTGCCGATGGTGTAGGTGCCGCCGAACGATGCGCTCACGCGCTGGTCGTGATCGAGAAAGACCCAGTTGTTCGCGATGAAGCTGAGTTCGTCCTGCCCGAAGTTGAATTGCGCCGAGTTGATATTTTTGCCCTGCGCACGGCTGTACGCGATGTTCAGATACGCCGATAGGTTGTCCTGCTTGTAACTGGTCGTGAGCTCGAGCCCGTAGACGTGGCCATACTGGTAGTTGAATGGAGTGAAGATGAGCGCAGAGCCAAACTGGCCTTCGTCGAGCAGGTTCGACGCCTTCTTGTAGTACGCATCGAGGCCGACCGTCAGCGCAGGTGTCAGGCGCTGTGTGATGCCGATGTCGAAGTAATGGCTGCGCTCCGGTTGCACCGGATCGTTCTGTGTGCTCGCGGACTGGTTCGTCGTGCCGTTGAAGCGGCTGATCGTCGAGTCGGACACGAGTTCGAATGCGGGAGGCGTGAAATAACGCGCATAGCCCGCATGGAGGGTCGTCGCGTTGGTTGGTTGATACACGAGGCCGATGCGCGGACTCAACTGGCTCGCCTGCACGTATTCGTCCATCCTGTCATAGCGCAGGCCGTAGTTCAGCGTCAGCTTGCTCGTGAGCTTCCACTCGTCCTGCACGTAGGCGCTGTACAGATAGCCGGTTTTGCTGTTCGAATCGTTGATCGTGAACGGCTGGTCGGACAACTGATTGCCATCGGCATCGGCGGGAAAGACCGCAACGCTGTCGTTGAACACCGCGTGTTCCTGCTGGAACATGATGCCCGCGCGCAGCGTGTGCTGGTCGTTCAGCCGATAGGTGGTATCGGCCTGGACACCGTTCGCGTGGTTGCTGTGGAAATCCGAAGAGGCAACACCGTTGAACATCAAGTCGCCAATCGGGTCAGGATTGAACTTGGTGCGCGAATAGCGCGTGAAGAGCGCAACCTGATAGTCGAGCGCGCCGCCGTTCGTTCCCTGCAAGGCGAGCACGGCGAAGTTGTTCAACTCCGACTGCGTCTCGTCCAGGTTCGCCGAATCGAAGGTCGAACTACCGTTGAGCGTGAAGTTCGTCGGCACGCCCGGCGTGTTTGGAATTTGGAACTGATTGCTCGCGGTGCCGAACATTAGGCTCACGCGGGCCAGCGGATTGATCAGGTACGACAGGTAGCCGAAGCCGTTGCCCTGCCGGGTATGGTCATGCAGTGGACTGCCATCGGACGTCGGGGCCTCGATGCCGAGGTTGTTCATGCCGAGCGTGCCGGCGAAGTAATAGCTGAGGGGTCCTTTCGAACCGTAGACGTCGGCGCTTGTCTGGATCGTCTCGTGGCTGCCGCCGTAGACATCGATTGAGCCGCCGTTGCCGGTGTCACCCGACTTCGTGCGGATGTCGACGATGCCTGCCGTCCGATAGCCGTATTGGGCGGGCAGTGCGCCCGTGATGAGATTCACCTGGTCGATGATCCGCGTATCGAACGATTGGCCGAAGCCCGTAATCGGTTCGGGAATGATGATGCCGTTAATCCGGTATTGGAGGTCCGCATGGTCTCCGCGCACGTGGACCTGACCGTACGAGTCGTTCGCGACGCCCGGTGCCTGCAACAACACCTGGTTGAGCGGCGTGTTCTCGCCCTGCGGCGACGCATTGATATCGGCCTGCGTGATGCGATACACACTGCTGCCGACCTCCGGCAGCAGTCCATTGCGCGCCCGGTCCAGTCGCTGCGCGTGGACCGTGACCTCAAGCGCGGCGTCCTTTCCAAGCACGACTTTGAATGGGTGGGGCGGCCCGGGCTCCACCGTCGTAATACGGGTGGCGGCGCCCAAGCCTTTCGCGCCGGCGGTGGCCGCGTACGTGCCGGCTTCGATACCCTCCACCGTGAAGCGGCCGTCTCGCCCCGTGCTCGTATGCGCGACGGCCTTGCCGTTCGCATCCTGAATCGACACGTGGGCGTCTGCGACTGCACGACCTTCCGCATCCGTGACGATGCCAGTCAACACGGCGCTCGTCGGTGCAGCGAGGACATGAGCGGAGAGCGCCTGCGCAAACAGCAGGGCGGCGCCATGCGAAACGAGTGTGCGGTGGTTCATGTATTTTCTGGTACGAGTGAGAAATTTCTTGCAACGGCCCGGGCGCGCACTCCCGGGCGTCAATGCATCTCTAGACGCTTAGATTTGAGACGATATAACATAGCAATCCGAAGTCGGAACGCGGTCGCGATACTGGTCAATAGAAACACAGCACTCGTGGCGTCACGGATAGCGGCGGAAACCAATCGACGCTATGTTATAACATAGCACTGTCGAAATCATCTAGTCGAGGCAAATATGAAGCTCACCTTGCGCGCCATTGTCTTCGCCGCCGCCATTTGCATGTCCACGCTGGCAACCACAGCACAGCCGCCAGTCAGCGTGGTCGCTGCCGAGAACTTCTACGGCGATGTCGCCCGGCAGATCGGCGGCGAGCACGTGCGTGTGACCAGTATCCTGAGCAACCCGGAACAGGATCCGCATCTGTTCGAGGCGAGCCCTGGTGTCGGCAGGGCGCTAACCACGGCCAAGTTGGTGGTCTATAACGGCGTCGACTACGACCCGTGGATGGAGAAGTTGTTGTCCGCTTCGAAAGCGCCGGGGCGCCGCACGCTGGTGGCCGGCCAACTGCTGCACAAGAAGAGCGGCGACAATCCGCACTTTTGGTATGATCCGGCCACCATGCCGGTGGTGGCCAGGCAACTCGCCGTGGCGCTTGAGGCCAGCGACCCGTCGCACAAGGCGGAATACGAGAAGAACCTGCAGTCCTTCCTGACCGCGCTCAAGCCCATTGAGGACAAGGTCAAGGCCATCAGGACGCGGTACGCGGGCACGCCGGTGACCGCCACCGAGCCGGTGTTCGGCTATATGGCACAGGCGCTTGGCTTTAACATGCGCAACGAGCGATTTCAGCTTGCGGTGATGAACGACACGGAGCCGAGTGCGTCCGACATCGCCGCGTTTGAAAACGACTTAAAGCGTCACAAGGCGAAGATTCTTTTCTACAACAGCCAGGCGAGCAACGCGGCGGCCAAGCGCATGCAGGATTTGGCGAAGCAGACGGGTGTGGCGGTGGTCGGCGTGACCGAGACCGCGCCTGGCGGGAAGACTTACCAAGACTGGATGCTGGGGCAACTCGACGCGGTCGAGAAGGCGTTGTCGCGCGCCGCGCCGTAACCGCGATTTTCGTTTGAACGCGCGCCCGATTACCGAAGTTGATCGGGTGACGGCGCTAATGTCAGCCCGCCACCCAATCCTACGTCGAGCAGGCATTCTGAAATCGCAGCAACGGCACAACGTGCCAGCATCTCAGGATTTCCATTTCGGCGTCCGAGAGGCAGCCTTCATACGGTGGCGCCGACCGCCGACCGAATCGCCGACTCATAGCAAACTCGGCCTTTGGGCAGACCCATCGTTTTCGAGTAGTTCGACGCACGGCAGCCCCCAGCTTTCGCGCAAGCGGTCATTCGCATTCGACCTTCGTCCATGACTGTGGACGAGCTTTTCGGCTGTTCGCCAGCGGCGTTCGCTGACTTCCCACGTTATCTATCCGGGAAGAGCGGTACCTCTGATGCTGCAGCCATTGTCTACGGAGTGGCATCGCAGCGCTCTATCGCACGTGCGTTTCGCTGCGAGAGATGCGCCGAGCATCGCGTGGCGAGCCATCCCTAACTCAAACTTGCGATCGCTGACCGAGTGGAACAGAATCGGGTACCACTTTGCTCTTGCCGGGAGCTCGCCATGGCAGCGCAAGACAACCGCTTCGACGTCTTCAAGTTCGTCGCACTGCGTCCGCCGACACCGCCATCGCAGGACGCAACACAGTACAACTTCACCGTCGACGATCGCTTGGCGTCCCGCACGCCGGTCGCCCGCTTCCTCGCGCAGTTCAATCAGGATAACGTCGCAACGCTGCCGGCGAAGCTGAAGCAGTTCATCCGAGAGCAGAACTACGACCTGCTCTTCCCTCAGGCCGGCGGAGACCTGACGCTAGATGCGGTCGCAAAAGCTGCCGCCGAAGTTCCGGCTGCGGCCGTCTCGACGGCGTCACTGACCGCCGCCATTGAAGCGGCGACCAGCAAGTCGCTGGCCGACCTGTACGCGGCCGACGCGGCGACCAGCCAGCGCAATGCCATCTGGGACAACTACTACGCGTTCTATGTCCTGAGTCGATACGCAGGCCAAGATCTCGGCGCCCTGACCATCAATCTGCGCACCTACCACCTGCTGAACCTGCTGTATCACAAGCGCCCGGTGGCCGACGCGGCGACGCTGCAGGGGATCCTGAACGCGACGCCTATCATCAACAAGGTCTTCACGACCCTACCGAAGCCAGCCGTGCCGGCACCTGCCGGCATGGATACGGAGCCGCCGGCGCAGACCGTGACACGCTACAAGAACCTCTGGACCGACCTTGCCAACATCACGCATGCGGTCGCCGAGGTCCGCACCGTGCCGCTCGCGGCCAGTGCGCAACGTATCACCAGTCGCCCTCGGCTCTCCCCTGTCGTTGACCAGGCGCCGGAGCGCGCGCCGCGCGCCGCGGCATCGGCCACCTCGGCCAAGCCCTCGGCGACCCAGACAACGCTGAAGACCAAGATCACGATCGAGCCCACTGCTTATAAGGCGCTGTCGGCATCCACGAAGTCCCTGCTGGACGCCGTGCTAGCGCAGCAGGATAACTTTAACCGGTCCGACGCCCTGACGCGGCTCAACGATCGGCTGCAGGCGACGATGAGTAACCTGAGTGCCATCGACGATCCGCGCCTGATGGACTTCGCCTCCGATGAGGTCAAGTTGATCCCCGGAGTCAACGTCATCGCGAACCGGCTGAAACAGATCGTCTTCCAGCCACTCTGGCCGTTGATCCCGGCCAACGACAACGTGCGCGCCGAGATCCGCCCGCTCGGCATTGGGGACCTGAAGGTCGTCAAGCAGAAGCTGCTCAGCTATCAACTCGGCGAGGTCGCGCACATCGAGAATGTGCTGCGCGGCGAGTACAAGGAGCGCAAGTACCGGACGCTGGACCGCACCGAGCAGACGCTCGACGTGACGACCGAGACGATCGAGGACACGACCAAGGACACCCAGACGACCGAGCGGTTCGAGCTGAAGAAGGAGAGCGAGAACACGATCCAAGAGCAGATGAGCGTGCAGGCCGGGGTCACCGTGTCGGGCTCCTACGGCATGGTGACTTTTGGCGCGCACGGCGATTTTGCGTACAGCACGTCGTCGCAGCAATCGACGAAGAGTTCGTCGAACTTCGCTCGCGAGGTCGTTGACCGCTCCGTCACGCGAATTCAGAAAAGCGTGCGGCAGGAGCAGATCACCAAGCAGCTGCACGAGGTTGAAGAGATCGACACGCACGGCCTCGACAACAAGGGGCAGCCGGACAACTTGACGGGGATCTACCGGTGGGTGGACAAGTACTACGAGGCGCAGATCTGCAACTACGGCAAACGAATGATGTTCGAGTTCATCATCCCCGAGCCGGCGGCGTTCTACGGCTATGCGCAGACGCACCAGCCGAAGGTCGCCATCATCGCGCCGGTGCCGCTTCCGGCCGGCCTGACGCACCGCGACATCACCGAGCTCACTTATCAGACATTCATCCGCGACTACCAGGTCCAGGGCTGTCAGCCGCCGCTGCCGTATAGCAAGGTCGTCAGCGCGACGATGTCGTCCGATGCGAAGATCGACGACGGCACGCCGTTGTCCAAATCGTCAAAGGACCTCGTCGTTCCGCAAGGCTATCTGTGCGACTCGCTCGCGGTGAGCCTGTCGCTGGTCCACGCCGCCTTCCCGCAGTTTCGGCTCTCGGTCGGCATCGACAACTACTGGTATAGCCTCACGACGACCGGCGGCAGCGGCCGTGAGAAGATCGACTGGGCAGGCGGGACGACCGCGGCGTACGACGGCATCATCCCCGCCTCGGTCGACATGTACGACGTCAACTCGTACTTCGTGAACATTGTCGCCAGCTGCGTTCGTACGTCTGAGACCTACGAACTCTGGCAGATCCAGACCTTCGAGAAGATCATGGCCGCATACCAGGCGCTTAAGGCCACCTACGATCAGCAGGTCGCCGCCCAACAGACCCAGAAGGGTATCGCGATCCACGGACAAAACCCGGGGATCAACCGCAAGATCGAGCAGATGGAGCTCAAAAAGGCGAGCGTCAAGCTGCTGATGGACACCTGGACCTTCGGGGCGTTCGGCGCGATGAAGCAGAGCGGCGACAACCCGCCCGACTTCGAGTTGCACCAGGCGGTCCGCGAAGGCCAGACCGTCCAGTTCTTCGAGCAGGCCTTCGAATGGGAGAATCTCACCTATCTCTTCTACCCGTACTTTTGGGGCCGCCAGTCGCAATGGATAGCGAAGACCACCAATTACGACGAGGATTCCCTGTTCACACAGTTTCTGCAGGCCGGCTCGGCGCGGGTCGTCGTGCCGGTCCACCCGGCGTACAACGACGCGGTCATGTACTATTTAGAGAACAACGGTGCGATTTGGAACGGCGGAGAACCGCCCCGTCTAAACGATCCGATGTTCATCTCGCTCGCAGACGAACTGCGCAACCTCACCGACGACTTGCAAGGCGCTACGCCCGAGGGCGATCCGTGGCAGGTGATCCTGCCGACGACGCTCGTCTATCTGCAGAAAGACGCCGCGCTCCCCACCTATCCGTAGTGGCCGCCTTCGCCCACCGACGGACCTGAACACGTGGACGCCGCTCTCACGCTTGTCAAGGGCACGCCGCGTCGCATGCTGCCGAACATCAACGCGCAGCGGCGCACACTGCCGTCATCGGTCGACGTCGACCTGGCCGATCCCGCCAAGGCGGTCGTGCTTGACGCCGAGGTTCCAGTGCGCCGGCTTCTCGACCCGCAGCTGTACGAACTGCGCCTCACGGTGAGCACCGCCGAGCGGGCTGCGCACCCGATGCTGCAGGCGACGGTGAACGGCCTCGGCACGTTGATCACGTTGATCGACCAAAGTGGCCGGCCCCAGCCTAGCGGCGTCATCGACATCGCCGCCGCATTTGCCGTCAGTACCAAGCTGCCCGCCGATCAACTCGTCTTCTTCCTTGAGGCGCGTACCTTCGAGAGTTCGCCGCTGCTGCGCGGGCGGGCCATCGCCGACCTGCACGTGTCATTCACCGACGGCAACACCAAGGTCCAGGATGTGACGCTAAAAGGATCCGCCGCGAGCCTGGTGTTGACCGGCGACCTCGACGCACCGACACGCCTGTATATCGCTGACACCGACGACAACCAGCCGAGCGTTTTGGACATCACGAGCGCGATGGCCGGGTCCGGCGTGCCGTTAGTCAAGGTCCCAGCCGTCGTCTGCAACGGAGACACCTGGCTACAGGACCAGTTCCAGGTCGCGATGACCTTCGACGACCAGTTCGAGCAGATGGGCGTAATCGTGCATTTGCCCAGGATGCGCAGCAACTCGCGGCCCAGCGATGCAACGAGCAACTTGGCGATCTTCGCCGACAAGCATTTTCCTTCGGTCAACGTCGGTGTCATGAAGGACTTCTGGACCAGCAAGCTCAGTGTCACAGCCTCGACCAGCGCCGGCGCCCCGACGCAGCTGCAGCTCACGCTACGCGACACCAACCCCATCCTTACCGCGATGACGCGGGTCAGCGTCCTGTGGTCCGAGCTCGCCTCCGTCCTGCAGGCGCTGCAGGCCTCGCCGGCCGCGCCGAGCCGTGCGCCCGAGTTCTATACGAGGCGCAAGTCGCTCGCCTCCAACCTCAATGTGCTGCGCACCCGGTCGATCGCGGACGCGCGCCTGCGCGCCATGCGCGATGCGGCGGCCAACGCGCTGCAGGCCAAGCTGGCCGCCGTCGATCAGTTGATGCCGCTCGTCGGCACGAAGGTGAGGATCACAATCAACGGGACTGCGTTCGAGCTCGACGAACCCCAGATCAACAAGCTCGCGTCCACTGTGTTTGACCTGCACTCGTCGACGAACTACGGCGGCAACATCGAAGTGAGCCCGCGCACGCGCAGCGCTCCATTCGGCAAGGTCGTCGTCGGCAGCGTCGCAAGCGAAGACCTGCGCTTTCTGCTCGACCGGCTGGACCGGCAGACCTTCAGCCAACCCACGGTCGAATTTGACACGAGCTGGCTGGGGGTTGGGCACGTCGACGAGATCGTCGGCTTCGTTCCGAGCAATCTCTCGAACACCGGCCCCTTCTGCATCGTGCGCGGCAGTCCGACGCTCGGGCTGACTCTGCTGGACGCCGTCAAGAAGGCACGCGACGCAGGCGTGCTAGTCACCCGGCTGTTCCGCGGCCGCAAGTGGGCGCACGAGGAGACCGCTGCGGATGTCCAGTCGTTGCTACCGCCAAATGCCTACCTTTTCCTGGTCGGGCGCTTCGGCAAGTATGACTTGCACGACTTCGACACAGTGCCCACGACGATTCCACCGCCACCGAGCGCCTACTTCGATGACCGGCGCTTCCTGATCCTGATACGCCAGAACATGGCCCCGCGCGCCTACAGCGCCAGCATGATCGTCGACGAGGTGCTGGAGATCTGCCGAGAGACGAATCGAACCATCGACGACGTGTTCCTGGGCAGCAAGCGCCAGTCCGCGAAACTGGCCGATTACCCACTGATGAAGGGGTTCACCGACAAGGAGTTCTCGCAGATCACGGACGCCGGGCTCGACACTGTCTTCAGCCAGGAGTTCGACGGGGTGCCTGTCGTCCCGCTGCCGATGATCTTCGACCGCGTCGATTCGTTCCTCACCGAACAGACCATGGCGCTGATTCCGGGCCTGGTGAACCTGCAGCAACTCGGGCACCTGGTGATGCTGCCCAAGCCCTACGGTCCACGCATGCGACCAGCAGCGGCCGTCGATTTGCTCAAGGCCTTCCTGTTAGGGCTGGACAGCGCGACATTGCCGACCGCACTGCGCGATGCGGCGCTCAAGAACCTCACGGTCGGCGGGCTGCATCGACGCGGGCTCGACGTCACCACGCACTGGACCAAGGCTTGGGTGTATTCGATCGAATTCGATCCGACGGCCCTGAACAAGTCCGGTTGGAGCAATGCGCCGGAGACCCTGACGACGATCGCCGACCTGTTCCGCGACGGCTTCGACGAATTCAAGAACCCCGCCCGCGACTACGCGAAGGACGACTCTCCCCTCAACGCGCCGGCCGACAAGCAGTACCGGACCGACATCCAGAAGGTGAAGGACCGTATCAAAAATGCCAACCCCAGCAATTTCGACAGCCGGGACTACCCGGCCTCGAGCAAGTGGATCAAGATCAGCATCCCGGAGAACACCGTGGACGTCTTCGAAGCCTTTACGCAGTTCATACTCGAGGGCCTGGGCCTCACCGTGAAATTCGTCGACTCTTGGTTCTATCACACGCACGCGGGTGGTATCCACTGCGCGACCAATGTGATGCGCACGATGGATGCGGCCACGCTCAAGACCGCAGTGGCGCAGTCGCTCGCCAACCAGCCCGGCAGCACCGGTGGTGGCAGTTCATAGCGAATGGTGTGTGTCAAAGGGGCCATAGGTCAGCACGAGGGCCGTGAGGACCAGCAATTCGACGCGGCTGGGCTTGACCGGCAGCGGCACAGGCTCCCCCTGCACGATCTGGCGCAGCGCCGCCGCACGGCGGTTGCGCATGATGGTGCGGTCGAGTTCGAGCACGAGGCGTGCGACCTCCGGGTCAGGCGTGGCGCCGAAATAATGATGGTCGTCCTCCTCCCCGCCGTCATCGGCACCAAAGCCGGCAAAGTCTTGTGCCACGGGCCCCCACCCTCTCAGGTAAATGGCAAAAGCCCCATTCTACCCCTGAAACGCTATCCCGATGATAGACATTATCAGGATTACTACCGTATTGAAAATACACGACTTCCTTTTGGTGGCGGACAGCTAAAACGGCTGCGCTCTCGCCGTCGATACGGTAGAGGACGACGTATCTGCTGTCTCCAAAGTCAATGATCCACTGCCGGAATTCGAAATCCATATCATCAACGGGGCGGCCTGCTCGAGGCTGGTCCGCCAACGTCTTCACACCAGCACGGATTGGTCCGACGGAGCGGCGCGCAGCGTTGATATTCTCGGGCTTGAGAAAGCCATACAGGCGCTGCACGTCATTGAGTGCGGCGGCATCCAAATCACTCGTGGCACTTAGGTGGCTCCGCGTCCTCGCCAGAATCCAACTTCGCCAACCATGCGTCGGCTTCGTCGTGCGTGACATGAAGACCCGTCGACCGATACGCGCCCCGCGCCAGTTTTTCGTCCTGCTTGAACGCCTCTCGCTTCTCTTCGCGATCAACGTATTGGGTGATGGCCCCGCGCATGATCCGGTGTGCTGACCGGTCGTGCAGACCAGCGAGCCGTTGAACGCGACTTTTCAACTCGTCGTCACGCTTAATACTCTTTGCCATTAGGCACCTTTTATTCGCAGCGTGGCCACCCTCTTGCGCTCGATCCGCCGGCACTGGGTCTGCCCCTGATCGCTCCCGCCTGGAAGCCAGCCGCGGTTAAGTGCGAATTTGTGAGTGGCTGACCACTGAGGTCGAAAACTGAACGTTCAGGAAATGAGGTAGACTAGATGCATGCTTTAGCAGTTTACTTAGGAGCGCCGTGCCCTCGTTTCATCCTCTTGCGCGACCTTGGACGTCTCGGACGACGACGGTAATAGGCCGAGACCCCCGCGTCCTGATCGTTGACGACAACCGTAACGCAGCTGACGCACTAGCCGCATACCTTGCGCTCTGTGAGCTCGAAGTAAAACCCGTCTACGGCGGCGGCGCGGCGATCGCGGCCGCAGGCAACTGGCAGCCAGACGTCGTGCTTCTCGATATCTCGATGCCGCAGATCGACGGTTTTCAGGTCGCGAGGATCCTCCGAAATGATTCTCGAACGGCTGAGACGATCATCGTTGCGTTGACGGCACACGACGATGACTTTGTTAGGCGAAAGGCTTCCGAAAAGGACTTCGACGCCTATTGCCAGAAGGGTCACTTACTCCAACCGTTGATGATGCTTCTTGCAAGGCTCACGCGTGTGTGCCCTCAGTGCGCGCTGTAAAGGCCAGTTAGCCGTCGCCAGCGCTCAGATAGGATGACCGTCCGGGTGTTTCCCGTTTCCACGTCGCTGACAGATATCGAAGTCGGACTTGATCCACCTTTGAGCCGGCGGGACAGGCGCTACTCTTATACCGAGAACCCATCGCAAGGTGAGCGCGTGCGCGTGCGGGATGACACAAGTTAGGGACGCTCTGCAGAACACGGTTTCAAATGCCTGCGCTCCATGCAGGCGTTGGGTCAGCTTTTTTATCCGGCTCGGTC
>NZ_FCOF02000028.1 GCF_001544755.2 Caballeronia catudaia
AACTCCGGACGAACCATTCGTCCGAAGTGTTACCCATGTCCTGGAACAGGTGTTACCCATGTCTCCGGTCTATACACTGCTGCAAAGAAAGTAACCAAAGAAACAGCTATCCCCAGCCTAAGCACTTCACACCGGCCGCGGCACAGGCGATTGGCTGAATGGCCCCCAGAGTAGCGAGTGTTCTCGTAGGTCTCATCGGGCGTGGATCGCGCACGGTCTGACAAGCTAGTATCCAAAGGACACTGGTTCAGCACGAAATAGCTTCGGCACAGCGCTGTGCGCTGCCGCCCGGTATGCAAGGGAAACCAACGAAACGCCAATACAGTGAGATAGAGACGTTAGCAAAGAAGTGCGCGCATACCCGCTTGACCCGTCGGCCGCAAAGCGGGCTGGAGCTATCTGGTGCTGAACCAGTGCGTTATGCGGTGCGATGTGACAGACCGTGCGCGATCCAAGCCCGATAAGACCTACGAGGGCACTCGCTACTCCGGGGGCCATTAGGTCAATCGCCTGTGCCGCGGCCGGTGTGAAGTGCTCAGGCTGGGGAGAGCTGCTTTCTTTGGTGACTTTCTTTGCAGCAGCAAAGAAAGTTACCCCCGCCCCGGGGAGGGGCAACGCCAATAGACCGACATGAAATCAGGATTCCATAGAAGCCCAAGCGAACCAACCCAAAACCCAAACCCCCGTGAATTTCATCCGTTCCCTAACCCTGCGCCAGCTACAAATCTTCGTGATAGCGACCCGCTGTCCAAGCTTCGCCCGCGCCGCGGAGGAACTCCACCTGACACAACCAGCAGTATCGATGCAAATTCGCCAGTTAGAGGAAGCAATAGGCCTCCCTCTTTTCGAACGAGTAGCGCGACGTCTCGCGCTGACAGAAGCGGGCGAAAGGCTCTCACATCATGCAAGCCGCATACTCGGCGAAATCAAAGACGCCGAAGACGCGATGATGTCCCTCACCCAGGCCGACAGCGGTGCGATAGCCGTAAGCATCGTCAGCTCGGCGACTTACTTCGCGCCGAAGCTGCTAGCGCTTTACTCACAACAGTTCCCGAAAGTCGATGTGCACTTCTCCGTCGGCAATCGCGAGACGCTCCTGCGATTACTTCAAGACAACGCAACCGATCTCGCCATCATGGGCCGGCCGCCGCCCGAACTCGGCACGACGGCCGAGCCGCTCGCATACCATCCGCATGTGATCGTCGCGCCGCTGTCGCATCCGCTGCGTCACGCGCGAGGCTTCGATCTGCAGGAACTCGCCAGCGATACATTCCTCCTTCGCGAGCCCGGTTCCGGCACACGCGCGGTCGCGGAACACGTCTTTCGGCAGAACCTCTTCGTGCCCGCGCGCAGTGTCACGCTCGGCAGCAACGAAACGATCAAGCAAGCGGTCATGGCGGGCATGGGCGTGAGCCTCATCTCGCTGCACACGCTTTCGCTCGAATTGCGCACCGGCGAAATCGCCGTGCTCGATGTGAACGGCACGCCCGTCGAGCGAACCTGGCAACTCGTGCATTCGCGCTCGAAACAGCTCTCGCCCACGTGTCTCGCATTTCGACGTTTCCTCCTCGAAAACGCCGAGCCATTCCTCGAACGCGAGTACGCGCAGTTCGGCCTGCGCAGACCCAAGCGGCTCGCCGAAGCAGGCAGCGGCCGATGAACGCGGTCCCGGCGTGGCGTCATGCGGCGTTCGTCATACTGATTGCATGTGCGGCCATCGCGCGTGGCGAGACCGCGCTTTCGATGACGCAAGTCGCGCCGGGCAATTACGCGCATCGCGGTCACGACGATGTCGCGACGCGCGAGAATGGCGGCGATATCGCGAACGTGGGCTTTATCGTCGGGACGCGTTGCGTCGCGGTGATCGATACGGGCGGCACGCTCGCCGAAGGCCGCGCGTTGCGCGCCGCCATACGGGCGGTCACGCCGTTGCCGGTTTGCTATGTCATCAACACGCACATGCATCCGGACCATATCTTCGGCAATGCGGCGTTCAAGGACGAACATCCCCGTTTCGTCGGCAGCAAGGCGCTCGCACAAGCGGAAGCGGCGCGCGCGGACAACTACATGCGCGCGCTGAATCGCGAATTGGGCGACGTGGCCGCAGGCAGCGAGATCGTTGCGCCGACCATGACCATCGACGGCAGCGGCAACATCGATCTGGGCGGACGCACGCTCACGCTGCGCACATGGAAAACCGCGCATACCAACAACGATTTGACGGTATACGATGAGAAGAGCGGCACGTTATGGACGGGTGATCTTTTATTCGCAGGCTGCATTCCTGTCGTCGATGGCAGCGTAGTCGGATGGCTCGACGACATCGCGCGCATTCGGCAGATGAATCCGCGTCATGTCGTGCCGGGGCACGGTCCGCTCGATCCGCCCTGGCCGCAATCGCTCGACGCCGAGGAACGCTATCTCGCCAATCTGGCGCGCGATGTGCGTGCGGCCATCAAAAAGGGCGAAACGATCCGGCAGGCCGTCGATAACATCGGCCTCGACGAGAAGGACAAGTGGCTCCTGTACGACATCTATCACCGTCGCAACGTGACGGCCGCCTATGCGGAACTCGAGTGGGAGCAGTAGCGGAGCATCGGAGGGCATCATGAAGACAGCATGGTCCGGCGTTCGCGTGACGACGATCGCGTGCCTCACGGCCGCGGCGCTCGCGCCTCATGTCGCGCAGGCGGCGCATCCCGAGGACGATCCCGACAAGGTGGCGCGCTGGCTCGACTTCAAGGAAGGCACGTTCAAGGGCCGCGCGATCGACACACACGGCGATGCAGTCATCAAGCTCGATGCGCCCGCGCGCGCGGCGGATGCCGCCGTCGTGCCGATCGCCATCAACGCGCAATTCCCGCAGACCCCGGCGCATTACATCAGAACGATCTATCTCTTCATTGATGAAAATCCCGAGCCTTATGCGGGCTCGTTCGAGTTCACGCCGGAGTCGGGACTCGCGACGATCGAAACACGCGTGCGTGTGGAAGACTACACCTTCATGCGCGTGATCGCGGAAACGAACGACGGCAAGCTCTATAGCGCGACTCGCTTCGTGAAGGCGTCGGGCGGCTGTTCCGCGCCCGCCGACAAGGACGAAGATGCGGCCGAACGCGCGGCGGGTCAGGTGAAGCTTCAGGCCGAAGGGCAGGCGGTCGCGGGCAAGCCCGAGCTCGCGCAGCTAATGGTGCGTCATCCCAATCGCACCGGCATGGCGATGAATCAGGTTACGCGCAACTACGCGACGGCATATTTCATTCGCAAGGTGTCGGTTACTTATGACGACAAGCCGGTGATGACCGCGAACGTCAATTTCTCGATCAGCGAGAACCCGAATTTCCGCTTCTATTTCGTGCCGGGCGGAAGCGGTGAGCTGAAGGCGCATGTCGAGGACACGAAGAACAAGCAGTGGGGCGGCGCGGTGGCGGTCAGTGCCCAGCCGGGCGGCGGGCAAACGTCGGCGATGAAATGACGGTGGGCTGCCTTCGACTGCTTTTCTGTGCGCTGATTCTCGCGATGAGCGGATTCGCGCATGCGGCGATGAGCGGCATGCCCGCGCCTGTCGCGATCGCGCCGGGCGTGTATGTGTTCATCGGCGATAACGATGCGGTCGCGCCGAAGAATCACGGCATCGTCGCGAACAATGGCTTCGTCGTCGGGCCGGATGGCGTGACCGTGATCGACAGCGGATCGTCATATCGCTACGGCCGCGCGATGATCGAAGCGATCCGCAAGATCACGCCCTTGCCGGTGAAGCGC
Source organism: Caballeronia catudaia (assembly GCF_001544755.2). Lineage (GTDB taxonomy): Bacteria > Pseudomonadota > Gammaproteobacteria > Burkholderiales > Burkholderiaceae > Caballeronia > Caballeronia catudaia. The sequence goes on from NZ_FCOF02000028.1 coordinate 3,763, forward strand.
GTCATCATCACGCATCAGGCGCCCGAGTTCGTATTCGGCGCGGCCGCGTTCCGCGACGATGGCGTGCCGATCCTCGCCCACGCGCGCGCCGCGCAATTGATCCGCGAGCGTTGTTCGATCTGCCTCGCGAATCTGCGCAAGACACTCGGCGAAGATGAAATGGCCGGTTCGCGCGTGACCGTGCCCGATGAAACGGTGGACGGCACGACGGAGATCGAGAGCGGCGGACGCAAGCTGCAATTGCTGCACTTCGGACCTGCAAGCACGCCAGGCGATCTCGCCGTGCTCGACACGCAAACCGGTGTGCTGTTCGCGGGCGGGCTCGTGTCGAACGGACGCATTCCCGAACTGCGCAATGAGCAGATTCCCGGCTGGCTCGCCGCGCTGGAACATCTTCGCGCGCTCGACCTGAAAACGGTGGTGCCCGGTTTCGGCGCACCGTTGCACGGCGACGGCATCATGCAGACGGGCGTCTATTTGCGCGAGCTGGATGCGTCGGTGAAGCGCGCTTACGAGAAAGGCATCGGCCTCACGGAAGCGATGCACACCGTTCAGGTGCCCGCATTCAGACACTACAAGCTCTATGCGATCGCGCAGCCGCAGAACGTGCAGCGCATCTATCTGCAACTGGAAAAGCAGTGACGTGTTGACGAACCATCCTTCTAAACGCCGTACAACCACCAGGAGACAAGACGATGGCCCAGATCGTAGCGCTATACAAAAATCCGCCCGACACGAAGGCATTCGACGATTACTATGCGTCGACGCATGCACCGCTCGCGAAGACGCTGCCGGGCCTGCGGCGCTACGAGATCAGCACGGGGCCGGTCGTCGCGGCGTCGGGCGAATCGCCGTATCACCTCGTCGCGCTGCTGGAATTCGACTCGCTCGATGCAATCAATAACGCGCTCGGTTCGCCCGAGGGACAGAAGACCGCAGCCGACCTCGCCAACTTCGCGCAAGCGGGCGTCGAACTGCTGATGTTCGACACGAAAGACGCCTGACCTCTTCCACGCCTTCGGGGATGCACGCGCATCCTCGAAGCGCTTCTTCGTTCCTCTGATCATTCCTCGCGCGCTCACGAACCGTCACGCACTGCGCCTTCTGATGGCGATGGCGACTGCTGCGTTCTTCGCCTGTGCGTTTCCATTGTCGATAGCGTGGTCTTCGCGTGGCGATTTCTGTCGGGACTATCGGGCGGCGGGATCATGGTGCTCGTCGCGACGACGATCCTGCCGCACATCGCACCCGCGCGGCGCGGCTTCGCAAGCGGCATGATCTTTCTCGGGCTGGGCTTCGGCATTGCGGCATCGGGCACGCTGGTTCCGAAGCTCATTTATTACGGCTTGCAGACTACGTGGATGGGCCTCGGCGTGTTCTCGCTCGTGCTCGCGAACGTCGGCGTTCGCGCTATGCCAGGCGCTTGCAGGGTACGGCTATTCGTTTCTGTTTTCGCATACGCACAACAACTACGCGTTGATCTTTGCGTGCGGCGCGTGTGCGCTCGTGGCCGCTTTCATTGCGGACCTCGTCGTGAATCGCGAGCGCGTAGAGGGCTAGTCGATGCGTCCGGAGGAAGACTCCCCCGATTCGACTTCCGGATCGGCGACGCTCAAATCCTCGCGCCGGTGGTTGATCACAAGAAACACGCTCATCAACACGAGGAACGCGATCACGAGCATCGCGGCATTGACGAGCACGCGCTCATAACCCAGTTCGATAACGTTGATGAATGGATAGGGATAGAAGTCGGACAGACTGCCGCGCCATAGCGTGATGAGAAGATAAGAGAGTGGATAGACGAGCCAGAACGCGCATCGCCGCCATGACAGATGAAAGCGCGGCACGAACAGGAACCAGTACAACGCGGCGAGCGCGGGCACGACCGTATGCAGCGATTCATTGACCAGCGCGCGATAACCCGACGGCGTCCACAGATAGCGCAGCAATGCGTTATAAGCGATCCCGACGAAGACGATATAGACGACCACCGCCGTAATGACGGTTGGCTTTCGAAAGAAGCGCGCGAGCGGAAATTGCGCGCGCGTGGCCACGCAGGTGAAACAGAACGCCGTGAGCAGCACCGTCACGTTCGTCAGATAGCTGCTCATGCGCGCGAGGCCATCGAACACGGTGTAGCCGCGATTGACGAGGCGCGCGACAGTGATATCCGTTTGCGCGGCGAACGCGAGCCACGCGATCATCGCGATGGCGGCAGCGACGGCGAGTGACGCGGTGCTCGGTGTATGAAGCGGCAATTCAGGCTCTTGCCGCGGGCGTTCATGAGGTGCATTCGACATTTCGCCATTTTAGCGACCATCGCAAAAACGACAGCGTCCGCATCGAACGCGGGCGCTGTCGTTGCTGCAACGGGCGCTTATGTCAGGCAGCCGCCAGCAAGCTGCCATGCGGGTCGATGACGAGTTTCTTCGGCACGCCGGAATCGAATCGGCGTAGCCGCCGGGCGCGTGATCGAGTTCGATGACCGTCACGGCGAAAACTCCGTCGATGTAGTCGTCGATGTCGTCGGTGGCGAACAGTGGCCCGATTTGCTGAAAGTCCTGCGTCTTGGAGGTCGCTATGCGATCGCGGGGGCGATTGCCGGGCCGATAGCGAAGATCGATCTGCGCACGCTGTATCTCAAGGATCTGACGCTGACGGGTTGTACGTTTCAGGAGGAAGAGGAGGCCGCCGAAGGGACCGGGCCTTGGCATCGTTCCTGAAGAAGGCGTCTTCGGAGCGCCTCTGGCGTCATTCTGACGAACGGATACATATGCGCCGCCTGACGATCGACAGTTCAGGCGGCGCGATCTTTCATCGCGAATCAGCGATTACTGTTGCAGCCATGCCTGAACCTTGTCAGGATGCGCGTCGACGAACTTCTTCGCGGCGGCGTTCCAGTCGTTCGTCGTGTTGCCGGTAAGTTCGATTTCCTCGACATCGGCCAAGGTCAGCTTGAAGTGTCGGATGAAGACATCCGCGCGAGGATACTTGCCTGCGAACTGCTTCGACGCGAATCCGTGAATCTGCTCGTCGCCGCCCAGTGTGGCCTTGGGGTCTTTCAGATAGCGCATCTTCCACTTCTGCCACAGCCAGTGCGGGCTCCAGACGGTCGCGACGATCCATTGCTTCGACTGATAGGCACGCGACACCGCAGTCAGCATGCCGGCCTCGCTCGCCCGGATCAGGTTGTAACCGGCAAGGTCATAGTCCTTCAACGCCTTTTCGGATGCGACCATCTCGCCGGCACCCGGCTCGATACCTTGAATCGTGCTGTGCAGCTTGGTCTTGACGTCGGGCTTGTTGAGATCGGCAATCGAAGAGACTTCGCTTTCCGGCACATAGTCCGGAACCGCCCAGCCGATCTTCGCCCCGGAGTAGATGATGCCCATATCCACCATGTCGTTCTTGTAACGTGCAAGGTAGGCCGCGTGCGTGACGGGAAGCCACGCGCCCAGCATCAGATCGACGTCTCCGCGAGCGATGCCCTGAAACTGGATGCCGAGATCCGCATTCACCAGCGTCACGGGTTGCTGCAGCTTCGTTTCGAGAACGTACTTCGCGGTGTACACCACGGCTTGTGTGTCGGCCCAATTGGCCAGCGTGATCTTGATTGGCTCGGCGGACTGCGCGTGCATCGTGAACGTGACTGCTGAGACTGCTACTGCGGCCTTCATGACGAAACGTGCGAGTGAGGCATTCTTCATGTCGCGTTTCCTGTTCTTTGTGGCCCGAAGAAGGAGTACCGGCTAATCGTCCGACCCATGAGGACAAGAAGATGCGGGCGGCGCCCCGAGGAGGCCCTAGTATTCGAGGGCATAAAAGCATCGTCAATGTTATTTCTTTTCCGAGCAGCATTACATTGGTTTATGTATGCGGGTTCGCTCCGGGATTTCCCTGATCCCGCCGATGTCGATCAGGGCTGCCATGCATCGTCGTAGAGATGTGTCCAATCTCTCTGAAAAGGTGAACACACCATGACTACCGGAACCGTCCGTCTCCACCGTGTCTTGCGCTCGACGCCCGAACGCGTCTATCGCGCCTTTATCGAGCCCGACGCCATGTCGAAGTGGCTTCCGCCCTACGGATTTACCTGCCAGGTCCACCACATGGATGCGCGTGAGGGCGGCGCGCACAAGATGTCATTCCGCAACTTCAGCACCGGCCATAGCCATTCGTTTGGCGGCGAGTATCTCGAACTGGTGCCGTTCGAAAAGATCCGCTACACCGACCGCTTCGACGATGCGAACCTGCCGGGCGAGATGCACGTCACCGTTACCTTGCGTCAGGTGTCGTGCGGAACGGAGCTAAACATCGTGCAGGAAGGCGTGCCCGAAGTCATCCCCGTTGAGATGTGTTATCTCGGCTGGCAGGAGTCGCTGGTTCAACTGGCAAGACTGGTGGAGCCCGACATTCGCGATTGATGAACGATTACAGCGGTCAGGCAAGCTTGACCGCTGCATCCCGCAGCGCGGTCCGCAATCCTTCCTCGACGACCGGATGATAAAACGGCATCCGCAGCATCTCATCCACCGTGAGCTTCATCTGCAAGGCCCACGCAAGCAGATGCGCGATATGCTCGGCATCCGGTCCGATCCATTCCGCGCCGACGAAGCGACGGCTCGCCTTATCGACATACACGTGCATGAGTCCGCGATTCCTGAGCATCACGCGGCTGCGTCCCTGATCCTCGAAGCTCACTTCACCCGTCACGAACGACTCGGGCGCGAGATCGGCATGACGCGCACCGACCATTGCGATGCCCGGATCGGTGAACGCAATCGCGATCGGCGCACGACGCTCGACCGGCGCGACATGCGGATAGTGCGCGGCATTCGTGCCCGCCGCGCGTCCTTCATCTGCGGCTTCGTGCAATAAGGGCAGCACGCCATTCGCATCGCCCGCGATGAACACCGGACGCAAGCCCGCTTGCAGAGTCAACGCATCGTAGATGGGCAAGCCATCGGCATCGAGCGCGAGCGACGTGTTCTGCAAACCGAGCGACCCGACATTGGGCTTGCGCCCGGCCGCGACCAGCACATAGTCGAACGTGCCCTCTATCGTTTCGCCCGCACTGGACACATAACGCAAGCGCACCGTGTCGCCATCGCGCACGGCGTCTTGCACTTGCGCACGCGGCTCGAAGTGAAAAGCGTCGCTGAACACACGCTGCGCATAGCCGCGAATGTCCGGATCGCTCAACGGCCCGACGCGACCGCGCGCACCCAGCACCGACACGCGCACGCCGAGCCGCGCCAGCGCCTGCCCGAGTTCCAGTCCGATGACCCCCGCGCCGATCACCGCGACGCGCTTCGGCAGATCGTCCCACGCGAACACATCGTCGTTGATGATCGCGCGATCCCCCAGCGCGCGATACATCGCCGGCATCACCGCGCTCGATCCCGTCGCGATCACGACGCTCTTCGCGTGCACTTTCGCATGCTCGCCCACTTGCAGCAGGTTATCGTCGATGAAGCGCGCGTGGCCGGTGAGCTTGTCCTTCGCGGGCATCGCATCGACACCCGCGACGACGAAGCTCACGAAGCGGTCGCGCTCGCGCTTCACGCGCGCCATCACCTCGCGCCCGTCGATACGCACGTTGCCGTCGATATGCACGCCGAAAGCACTTGCATGTGTCGCGTGATGGGCGGCCTCGGCTGCCGCGATCAGCAGCTTCGACGGCATACAGCCGACGCGCGCACAGGTCGTTCCGTGCGCGCCGCCTTCGATCAGGATTGCCGAAGCGCCCGCCGTCTTCGCCGCGCGATACGCAGAAAGTCCCGCAGTGCCCGCGCCGATGATGGCGACGTCCGTATGGATGATGTTCATGATGGTGTCCCGAATGGTTGATGCATTCGAGGTCCATCATGCGGCCCGAGGCCGAAAACGTGAATGCTCGTGCGGATCGAAAACCGACTCGATCGTCTCAAGCAAAGTCATATATTCATCTAGACGTCTCATGCGCGTCACTGTCTCGTCATGTTCGCTTCCTAGAATCTCCCGAACGTTTCAGCGCGCTATGTGAGCGCGCCCATCGAGGGAAGCTATGGACGCAATTCGCATCGAGCGTCTCACCAAGACGTTCAGGAACGGCCGCAAGGCGCTCGACTCCGTCGATCTGCGCGTGGAGGAGGGCGAAATGGTCGCGCTCATCGGCGCGTCGGGATCGGGCAAGTCGACGCTCCTGCGGCATATCGCAGGCTTTACGGCATCCGACCCCGCGCCGTCGCACGTGACGCTGCTCGGCCGCCCGATTCAGCAGAACGGCAGGATCGTGCGCGAAGTGCGCTCGATTCGCCGCGACGTGGCCTTCGTGTTTCAGCAGTTCAATCTCGTCGGCCGGCTGTCGGTGCTGACCAACGTGCTGGTCGGCGCGCTTTCGCGTGTCTCGCTATGGCGCCGTCTCTCGGGACGTTTCCCGCGTGGCGAAAAAGCGCTCGCGATGGATTCGCTCAGCGCGATGGGCATCGGCGAACACGCGTACGAGCGCGCCAGCAATCTGTCGGGCGGTCAGCAGCAGCGCGCTGCATTGGCACGCGCACTCGTGCAGCGCGCGCGCATCGTGCTCGCCGATGAACCGATCGCATCGCTCGATCCGGAATCCGCGCGACGCGTGATGGAGCTGATGCAGTCGCTCAATCGCGAGCACAAGCTGACGGTCGTCGTGTCGCTGCATCAGATCGATATCGCGATGAAGTATTGCGCGCGCACGGTCGCATTGCGCGATGGCGGCGTCGTATTCGATGGCCCCTCCGAACACCTCACGCCCGCCGTGTTGCGCGAGCTGTACGGCTCGTCGGCGGATGAATTGCTCACGCATCACGCCGTGCAGGAACGTAGTGAAATTCCGGTCCGCGCTGAAGCGTCGCCGACGTTCGCGACGTCGTAAAACCCAACCTCAACCCTGGATCGCAACATGAAAGCAGCCCGTTTCTTCCTGGCTGGCGCCGCGCTCGCGTCGTGCCTGCTGACGCAGACCGTTTCGGCCGAAACGCTCAGCTTCGGCATCATCTCGACGGATTCGTCCGCCGCGCTCAAACAGCGCTGGCAACCGCTCATCGACGATCTGAACAAGCAGACCGGTCTCGACGTGAAGGCGTATTTCGCGACCGACTACGCGGGCATCATCGAAGCGATGCGCTTCAACAAGGTGCAGATCGGCTTCTTCGGCAACGCATCGGCGATCGAGGCCGTAGACCGCTCGAATGGCGAAGTCTTCGCGAAGGTGAAGTACAAGAACGGCGAAGCGGGCTATTACTCGCTGCTCATCACGAACACGAACAGCAAATGGAAATCGCTCGATGAGGTGCTGAGGAACACGAAGCAAATCAATCTCGGCTATGGCGATCCGAACTCGACCTCGGGCACGCTCGTGCCTTCGTACTATCTCTTCGCGAAGAACGGCATCAACGTGAAAACCGCGTTCAAGACCGTGCTGCCGTCGAGTCACGAAGCGAACATGCTCGCCGTGGTGAACGACAAGGTCGACATAGCCACCAATAACACCGACATGCTCGACACGATCAAGACGAAGCATCCCGAGTTGTATCCGAAGGTGCGGGTGCTATGGAAGTCGCCGCTGATTCCGTCGGACCCGCTCGTGTGGCGCCGTGATCTGCCGCAGGCGACCAAAGACAAGCTGCGCAATTTCTTCGATCACTACGCTGAAACGGATGCGCGCGAGCAGTCCGTGATGAACGGAATATCCGGCTATTCGGGATTCGCGGATTCGTCGAACGCGCAGCTCGTGCCGATTCGTCAGATGGCGCTTTTTCAGAAGAAGCAGCAGATCCAGAACGACGCGCATATCGACGACGCCGACAGGAAAGCGCAGATCGCCGCGCTCGATCAGAAGATCGCCGCGCTCGACACGGCGGCGAAGTAAATGAAGCCGCTCGACGTAAGCACGTTCGAAGCGGGCATCGTGCGGCCCGCGCAAGCGAGCGCGCCGAAGCGAAGCTGGACGTCGACCATCGGCTGGATCGTGTTGATCGCAGTGCTCGGCCTTTCGTGGAAGAGCGCGGACATGCGCCCGCTCGACCTGCTCGGCGCATCGGGCAACATGAGCCAGTTCGCGCGCGACTTCTTTCCGCCCGACTTCGCGGAATGGCGCACGTATGTGCACGAGATGGTCGTGACGCTCGCGGTCGCGGTATGGGGCACGGCGCTCGCGCTGATCTGCGCGGTGCCGTGCGGTTTGCTGTCGGCGCAGAACATCGCGCCGGTGTGGATCGCGCAGCCCGTGCGCCGCTTGATGGACGCGTGCCGCGCGATCAACGAGATGGTCTTCGCGATGCTCTTCATCGTCGCGGTCGGGCTCGGTCCATTCGCGGGCGTGCTCGCGTTGTGGGTTCATACCACGGGCGTGCTCGCGAAGCTCTTCGCCGAAGCGGTCGAAGCCGTCGATGCCCGTCCCGCCGAAGGCGTGCGCGCGACCGGCGCGAGCAGTCTCGACGAGATCGTCTATGGCGTGCTGCCGCAGGTGTTGCCGTTGTGGATTTCGTTCGCGCTGTATCGCTTCGAATCGAACGTGCGCTCCGCGATGGTCGTCGGCATGGTGGGCGCGGGCGGCATCGGCGTCGTGCTGTACGAAGCGATCCGCTCGTTCAATTATGCGCAGACGGCGGCGGTGATGATCATCGTCATCGTGATCGTGTCGCTGATCGATCTCGCGTCGGGCTGGGTGCGCGAGCGCGTGATTTAAGGCACATCATGACATTTCGATATCGAGCGACGTGATGAGCCTTTCGCGCCGTTCGAGCGCATGCAGCGCGCGCTTGCCGAGCTGCGCCGCGACGAGATTCAGCAAGCCCTCGCAGAACACGAGATACGCGCCCATGCTGTTGCTGAAGAAGCTGCTTTCGTGCGGAATGAGGAACGCGTGGCGCGCGGGCGGCACGAGCGGCGAGGCGAGGGTATCCGTGATCGCGATGACATCGAGTTCCGCATCCTTCGCGGCGATGGCGGCATCGGCGACGCTGCGCGTATAGGGCGACACGCTCGTGACGATCACGACATCGCCGGGCTGCAACTGCGCGAGCCCTTCCGCGACGCCCAGGCCTTGCGCATCCAGCAGCGCGACATCCGTGCGGATCATGCCGAGGCCGTAGCACACGAAGCTCGCGAGCGCGCTGAACTGGCGCAGGCCGTGAACGCGCACGCGCTTCGCATCGGCAAGAAGGCGCGCGGCGCCGCGCAAGTCCGCTGGCGAGAGTTGCGCGATGAAACCTTCCACATTGCCGATCGATTCGCGCGCGAGCTTCACGACCATATCGACTTCGGGCGCGGCATCGTGTGCGTGCGTCTTGCTGCTCGCGACGAGCCGCTCCGCCTGCTGGCTATAGAAGTGCCGATGCCGTTCCGCGAGGCTATCGCGGAACACGCTCTGAAAATCGGCGAATCCCGCATAACCGAGCCGGGTCGACAGGCGCGTGAGCGTGGACGCATTCACATCGAGCGATGCCGCCAGATCGGTGATCGTGCGCACCGCCACTTCTTCGGGACGTTCCAGCAGCTTCGCGAGCACGGTATGCGCCTTGCCGCCGAGCGAGAGATTCGCCTCGTCGCGGCCGATGCGTATCACGAGTTCGCGCAGTCCGTCCACGCTGCGTGGCGGCGTCTGCGCGCTCGCTTCAGCCTCGCTCGCGCGACGTCCCTTCTGTTTGCCTGTGTCCATTGATCATCCGGTACCGGGCCGGCTGCCCGGGATGTTCGTGAACCTCCCATTCTATGTGAGACGCACGAATTGCAATGTCGGCGGTGGCGAGGGTGTTCTCGTCGTCGGGATCGTCGGGATGCGTGCGATGAATCGGCAGTGCGGCATCTTCGCGATCGGCGAGAATCGCGAGCGGATTGATCGCTTGTGCCGATGCGATCAGCGCATCGCCGCGTGCCTGCCGATGACGCGACGAATCCGTGATGATCTGCGAGAACCCGTGCATCGACGGATGGATCGCGTGATTCGCGTGCAGCGAAGGCGCCGTCACTTGGACGACCGAGCAGTCATGCGCGCTGAATTCGACGCTCAGCAGCGTGGATTTCGCGCAAGCGCCGAGCGTCAGATGAAAGCCGCCCGCACGCGGATTGTCACGCACGATGGACACGGCTTCATCGAGCGTGCGCGCATCGAGCATGGCGCGCGTGAGCACCATGCGCGGCACGCCCGCAACGACTTCGCGCTGACGCAGGTTGTTCACGGTCATCGCGATGCCATCGTTCGTCACGGCGAACGTATGCCCCGGCAGCGAGCCGGGATAGACGAACGACGCGAATCCCGCGCCGCCTTCGATGCGGCATTCCGCGATCGCGCAATGTCCGTCGAAGCCGGGCATGCCGTCCTCGTTGTGGCTGATGCGCCGCGTATCCGCGCCGGGAAGCTGCACGGTGGTGCAGCCATCGGGCGACATTGCCCAGACGTCGCCGCGGCAATTCCAGAGAAAGATATCTTCGAAGGGCACGGCGAGACCGGCCGCCAAGCCCTGAAGCTCGTCCCACACGCGCGGAAAGCGTTCGCGCACGAGCGTGGCCATTGCGCGCGATGTGTCGCTGCCGCGCCATTGCATGACCGTCTGCCATGCGCGCGTGTTCAGCAAATGCGCATGAACCGCGTCCGCGCCGAATCGGCCGAGCGCTTCGCCCGCATTGCGCGGCGAACCGGAAATTTCAATAAAGCCGAGTGCTGCCATAGATTCGAAGTGATTCGCTAAAGTTATTCGACGTGTTGCAGGAAATCGCGCAGACGCTGATTAGGCGGATTATCGAGCAATTCGGCGGGCGGCCCGTCGACGGTGATATGCCCATGCTCCATGAAGATCAGCCGCGTGCCGACCTTGCGCGCGAACGCCATCTCGTGCGTGACCACGACCATCGTCATGCCTTCTTCCGCGAGCGCCTGCATCACGCGCAACACTTCCTGACGCAACTCGGGATCGAGCGCGGACGTGGGCTCGTCGAAGAGCATGAGCTTGGGTTTCACCGCGAGCGCCCGCGCAATCGCGACGCGCTGCTGCTGCCCGCCCGACAACTCGCTCGCATAGTGCCCGACGCGCTCGCCGAGCCCGACCTTCGTCAGCAGATCGCGCGCGAGCGACTCGGCATCCGGCTTGCTCATGCCGCGCACCTGGCGCGGGCCGAACGCGACGTTCTCGATCGCCGTCATCTGCGGAAAAAGGTTGAACTGCTGAAACACCATGCCCGCTTCCTGGCGGATCTCGCGCACCTTCTTTGCGCCGCCGAGCACGCTGATGCCATCGACGACGAGATCGCCGCCATCGATCTGCTCCAGCGCGTTGATGCAGCGCAGAAGCGTCGACTTGCCCGAGCCGGACGGTCCGATCAGCACGACGACTTCGCCCGCGCCGATGTTCAGATCGACTTCATCGAGCACGACCGTCTTGCCGAAGCGCTTGGTCACGCCCTTGAACTGCACCATGTGGCCGTTGTGGTTTGTCGTGTTCATAGGATGCGCATCCGCCGTTCCATCGTGCGCAGGCCGAAGGTCAGCGCGCCGATCATGCAGAGATAGATGAGTGCGACGGCCGTCCAGATTTCCACCGCGCGAAAGTTCGACGCCATGATCTCCTGACCCTGGCGCGTCAGCTCGCCCACGCCGATCACGATGAAGAGCGACGTGTCCTTCAGGCTCACGATGAACTGATTGCCGAGCGCGGGCGTCATGCGCCGCAACGCGACCGGGCCGACGACGAACGCGAGCACGCGCCAGCCCGGCATGCCGAGGGCGAGGCCCGCTTCCTTGAGACCGCGCGGCACCGACAGAAACGCGCCGCGCACGATCTCCGCGATATACGCGCCCGAGTTGATGATGATCGACACGATGGCCGCGCTCATCGCATCGACGCGCACATGCAGCAGCAAGGGCAGCGCGAAGTAAATGAACATGACCTGCACGACGATCGGCGTGCCGCGCACGAACTCGATATACGTGAACGCGATCTTCTGGCACAGCGTGTTGCCGTATGCGCGCATCAGGCCGAACAGCAAGCCGACGGCCATGCCGCCCGCCAGCCCCGCAATGGTGATCAGCACCGTGAGACGCGCGCCGTGCATGAGCGCGGGCACGGCGTCGACGATGACCGACAGATCGAACTGCATCGTTATTCTCCGTATGGGTATCGGGCGCGTGTCAGGACTTCGCCGGCTCGACGCCGAACCACTTCCTGTAGATCGCCGCATAGCGACCGTCGGCCTTGATCTTCACCAGCTCGGCGTTGACCTTCGCGACGAGCGGGCTGCCCTTCGGAAACGCGATGCCGTATTGCTGCGCCATCATCTGCGGGCCGACGGCCTTCACGCGCGACTTGCCCGCGGTGTGGATGTAGTAGAGGACGTTCGGCGTGTCATGCATCGCGGCGTCGACGCGGCCCGTCGCGAGTTCGAGATACGCGTTGTCGATGTTCGGGAACGCGCGCAGATCCGTGTTCTTGAAGTTGGCCTTCGCGTAATCGGCGGACGATGTGCCGGTCTTGACCGCGAGCGACTTGCCCTTCAGGTCGTCCGGTCCCTTGATCGCGCTGTCGACCGGCACCATCAGGGTGAAGCCGCTGTCGTAGTAGCCGTCGGAGAAGTCGATCACTTTCTTGCGCTCTTCCTTGATCGTGATGCCCGCGAGCGCGACATCGACGTTATGCGTCTGCAGCGCGGGCAGAATCCCGCTGAAGTCCATCGGTTGCAGCTTGTAGTCGATCTTCAGATCCTTCGCGATCTCCTTCCACAAATCGATGTCGAAGCCGACGTATTCATTGCTCTGCTTGAATTCGAACGGCACGAAGGCGGTGTCGCACGCGACGAGCAGCGTCTCGGCGCGCGCCGCGCCGCTGACGAGGGAAAGCGCGGCGACGGCGGCCACGGCGAATTGTGCGGCGAGTTTCATGATCGACCCCTTGTCGAAGTGGTTGCAAACCGATTTGCCCGTTTCAATCGAGCGCAAATCTATTTGCGAAGTGTCTGCGAACGAAAATCCACTTGCAACTGAGGGTATACGCGGATAAGAAGCCGAAGCCGCGCCACCGTGAGGCGCGCGGTGGCAGAAAAGACTTAGACGCGGCCCGCGAACGCGAGCAAGTCGAGGAATTGCGTGCCGGCGTCGGCGAGCATGCCGGAGTTGTCGATCTTCACGACATGCGCATGCGGGGGCAGTTCGAACGCCGGGCGGCGCGCGAGACGGGCTTCGATCTGGCGGGCGCTCTCGCGTCCGCGTCGCGCGAGACGCGCGGCGAGCACCGAAGGCGCTGCATCGATATGCACGAAGCGCGCATCCGGATAACGCTCGAGCGCCAGTTCCGCGTGCTGCCGCGAGCCGTTCACAACGACCGGCATGCCGCGCGCGAGCCACGCATCCAGCTCGATGCCGATGCCGTAGCGCAGTCCGAGGCTTTCCCAATGCATGGCGAAGAGGCCATACGAGAGCCGCGACGCGAATTCGTCATGCGAGAGCGCGATGTGGTTCTCGCCATCCGCGACCGCACGCGTGATGTAGCGGTGCGCGAACATCACGTGCGCGCCCACGCGTTCGCGCGCGAAGCCGAGCAGCGAGTCCTTGCCCGCGCCCGATGGTCCCATCACGTAGATCAGCCTGGCGCTGTCGACTCGGGTCATGCCGCGGCATCCTGCGCGTTGTTGAACGGAAGGCGCTGCCATAGCGTGAACGGTGCGCCCGGCTCCGGCTCGATGAAGAGCGCCGCGCCATGCATCGGCAAGGGGCCGAGCGTATCAATGCGGCGCGTCCATTCCGACATGATCGATGCGCGCGCGTTCGCGTCGTCGAGCGAATCGGAGAGCGTCATGTGGAAGCGATATTCGTCGAGAACATAGGGATAGCCCCATTCACGCACGAGCGCAGTCTGCCGCGGGCTCAAGCCATCTGCGATGCGCTTTTCGATGCTCTCCCGCGATGGCGCCGCACGCAGCGGGCAGAGCAACTGCAATGCGCTGCCGGCGAGCGTGCGCATCCATTCGTCGTCGTACGCATGCTCAGGACGCAGCGCGACGAAGCGGCCCAGCTCGGCGGCTTTCACGGGCATCTCGAAGCGCGGCACCGAGCTTGCCCAGATGCGCGCGCAGGCGAGCACATCTTCGAGTTCGATGCCCGCCGCGAGGTGAAACGGCGCGACGAGCGTCGCATGCCAGCCGTAGCGGCGCGGCGCATGCGTGAGTTCATGCGCGGAAGTGGCGGTTTCGAGCCCGTTCTCGGGATCGCGGCCGAGCCATTCGCAGCCTTCGCGCCACCATGCGGAAGCGGCGGGCGGCGCGTAAAAGAGCGCGACGCGCGGATTGCCGGTATTCATATGCGACGCCTTCATAGATCGTGTTCCACCATCAGTTGCACGCGGTCCGCCGCGAAATGCGTGATGCCGTATTTGATCGGCACGCCGGTCTCATCGACATCGACGTTCTCGACCCACAGCACCGGCTGCTGGCGATTGATCTGCAAGCGCCGCGCCACATCCGACGAAGGCAACACGCTGCCGATGCGGCTCCATTTGCGCGTGTAATCCTTCACGCCGAAGGTTTCGAGCGCGGCGCTCACGCCGCCGGACGCTTCGATCGCCGCGGGCAGTTCGTTGAAGCGCGCGGCCGGATACCAGTTGCGCGCATAAGTCATCGGAACGCCGTCGGAATCGTGGCGCGTTTCGATCTGATAGACGAGCGTGCCGGCGCGTACGCCGAGCGCCTTCGCGACGGTCGGATCGGCCTTCACGCGCTCGGACGTCAGCACGACGCCCGCCGACGTATGCTTTTGCCGGCGCAAGTTCTCGGTGAAGCGCGTGCGCCGCCCGATCTGATAGTCGATCGCGCCGGGCTGCACGAACGTGCCGCGCCCCTGCTCGACGCTCACGAGGCCGGTCGCCGCGAGCCGCAGCATCGCGCGGCGCACGGTATGGCGATTCACGTCGAAACGTTTGGCGAGCTCCGCCTCGCTCGGCAGGCGTCCTTCCTCGCCGAAGCTCTTCGCGGTGATCTCGGCGGCGAGAATCTGCTCGATCTGCCGCCAGACCGCGACCCCTGCGCCGCGCTCGACCGCATGAGGCGCCGCATTTTCGTTCGATGTCATTGCGCTGTCATTCCTGTCGGTTGGAATATCGTTCTCCCGGATTGTAGTGCGCAACTCGTGATGGAAATGTGAAAGATCCACCACATGACCAAACGTCTAGACGACTAGATAAGACAACGAGTAGCATAACGACGGCCGGATCCTTCCAGACATAGGGAAAGCGATGAGTACTTCAATGGAGCCGCACGCGCAGGATCGCCGCGCATGGATGGCGGTGCTCGCCCGCACGCCGCGCGATGCGCTGCAACGGGCGCTGGATGCCGCGCTCGACGGCGAGCGCTTGCCCGCCTACGAATGGCTGCGTGCGCCGGATATCGGGCTCGCGATGGTGCGCGCTCGCATCGGCGGCACGGGCGATGTGTTCAATCTCGGCGAAACGACCGTCACGCGCGCCACGCTGCGATTGCGTACCGATGACGGCAGCGCGCCGGTCGGCGTCGCGGTGCACATGGGCCGCGACAAGGAGCGCGCGACGCTCGCCGCGCTCGCCGATGCGCTGCTGCAGATGCCGCGCTATGCAGAGAGATTGCAGGCGCGATTGATCGAACCGCTTGCCGCGCGTATCGCCGATGAACGGCAGCGCAAGCAAGCCGAAGCCGCTTCAACCAAGGTCGAATTCTTCACGATGGTGAGAGGCGAATGATGCAGATCGACACGACCACGCTCGTGCCCGGCTTCAACGATACGGTGCACGACGCGCAGCGCGTGTTCCGCGCGCTGCTCGACGCGCTGTCGCGCCCGGGCGGCATCGTCGCGATCGATGCCGCGCTGCCGGATAACCACGCAATGCGCGACGCGCTCGCGGGCCGCGTGCCGCTCGCGGCGTTCGCGTCGCTGCTGGCGATCACGGATTATTCGACGCCCGTGCATATCGAACGTGAAGACAAGGTGCTCGGCGACGCGCTGCGCTTTCATGCGAGCGCGCCGTTGACGAACGATCGCCGCGAGGCCGCGTTCGCCTATATCGACGATGCGCGCACCATGCCTGCGCTCGATGCGTTCTCGCATGGCGAGCCCGAGTCGCCCGAAGATGCGGCGACGTTATTTATCCGCGTGCCGTCGCTGACCGAAGGCGAGCCGCTCGTGTGGCGCGGACCTGGCATCGCTGAATCGCGCACGGTGGCTATCGCGGGATTGACGCGTGAATTCTGGCATCAGCGCGCGGCGCTGACCGCGCTCTTTCCGTGCGGCATCGATTGCTACTTCGTGACGGGCGGCGCGCTCGTCGGTCTGCCACGCACGACGCATGTGGAGGTGAACTGATGTATGTCGCGGTCAAGGGTGGCGAACGCGCCATCGAACGGTCATGGGAGGTGCTCGCAAAAAAGCGCCGCGGCGATGTCTCGGTGCCCGAGTTGTCCGTCGCGCAGATTCGCGAGCAAATGCGCCTTGCCGTCGCGCGCGTGATGACCGAAGGCTCCGTCTACGACGAAGACCTCGCCGCGCTCGCGATCAAGCAGGCCGCGGGCGATCTCGTCGAAGCGATCTTTCTGCTGCGCGCATACCGCACGACGCTGCCGCGCTTCGGCTACACGCTGCCGATCGAGACGGAAGCGATGTGCGTCGAGCGTCGTATTTCGGCGGCGTTCAAGGACATTCCCGGCGGGCAGATGCTGGGCGGCACGTACGACTACACGCAACGTCTGCTGGATTTCACGCTGCTCGCAGAAGGCGGACACGCTCGTGATGCGGTTATCGAAGAGAAGAAGGCGGAAGCGGACGCGATGCCGCGCGTGCTCTCCATGCTCGACAAGGAAGGCTTGATCGAGCAGGAACGCGCACATGAAAATGCGCCGGAGCCGGGCGATTTGTCGCGCGAGCCGCTGTCGTTTCCCGTTGACCGATCGACGCGTTTGCAAAACCTCGCGCGCGGCGACGAAGGCTTTCTGCTCGCGGTCGGTTATGCAACGCAGCGCGGTTATGCGCATAGCCATCCGTTCGCGGGCGAGATTCGTCATGGTGAAGTGGCGGTGGAAATGCATATCGATGAACTGGGCTTCGCGGTCGAGATCGGCGAAATCGACGTCACCGAATGTCAGATGATCAATCAGTTCGCGGGCAGCGGTGACGTGCCGCCGACGTTCACGCAAGGGTATGGCCTCGCCTTCGGCCATTCGGAACGCAAGGCGATGGCGATGGCGCTGGTCGATCGCGCATTGCGTGCGGAAGAACTGGGTGAAACCGTTGGCTCGCCCACGCAGGACCCGGAGTTCGTGCTGTATCACAGCGATAACGTGGAAGCATCCGGTTTCGTGCAGCATTTGAAGCTGCCGCATTACGTGGACTTCCAGTCGGAACTGGAATTCCTGCGCCGCTTGCGCGCGGCGCATGGCGCGGAGAGCGACGAGGAGAACGCGGCATGAACGCACTCACCGAAGGTTATAACTTCGCGTATCTAGACGAGCAGACCAAGCGCATGATCCGCCGCGCGCTGCTCAAGGCCGTGGCGGTGCCGGGCTATCAGGTGCCGTTCGCATCGCGTGAAATGCCGCTACCGTATGGATGGGGCACGGGCGGCTTGCAGGTGACGTCGGCGATCATCGGCGAGCGCGATACGCTGAAGGTCATCGATCAAGGCTCCGATGAAACCACGAACGCGGTGAATATCCGGCGCTTCTTCGCGCGCACCGCGGGCGTGGCGACCACCACGCGCACGGCCGACGCGACCATCGTGCAGACGCGTCACCGCATTCCCGAGACGCCGTTGACCGATCAACAAATCATCGTCTATCAGGTGCCGATGCCCGAGCCTTTGTTCCGGCTCGAACCGCGCGTGACGGAGTGCAGGAAGCTCCACGCGCTCGCGGACTACGGCCTCATCAACGTGAAATACTATGAGGATATCGTGCAGCACGGCAGCATCGCGACGACTTACGATTATCCGGTGATGGTGAACGAGCGTTATCTCACGTCGCCGTCGCCGATCCCGAAGTTCGATAACCCGAAGATGCACATGAATCCCGCATTGCAGTTATTCGGCGCGGGACGCGAACGGCGCATCTACGCCATTCCGCCTTATACGAAAGTGAAGAGCCTGGACTTCGAGGATCATCCCTTCAGCGTGCAGAAGTGGGATCATGCGTGCGCGCTGTGCGGCTCGCGCGATAGCTTTCTCGACGAGATGATCGTCGACGATCAGGGCAAGCGCATGTTCGTCTGTTCCGACAGCGACTACTGTCACAGCCGCCGCGACGACGAGGTGACGCAATGAACGCGCTGCTCAAGGCGACGCGCCTCACGAAGCGTTATGACGGACGCGGCGGCTGCGTCGATGTCGATCTCGATGTGTATCCGGGCGAAGTGCTGTGCATCGTCGGTGAATCGGGATCGGGCAAATCGACCTTGCTGAATGCGCTCGCGTTGCGCGGCGAGATCGACGGCGGCGCGCTCGCGTACACGACACGCGAAGGCGAAGCGCTCGATCTTCTGGCGCTCGCGGAGCCGAAGAAACGTCTTTTGTCGCGCACCGAATGGGGCTTCGTGCATCAGAACGCGCGCGATGGTCTGCGGCGCAACGTATCGGCTGGCGCGAACATCGGCGAGCCGTTGATGGCGATCGGCGCGCGTCACTATGGACGTCTGCGCGATACTGCCGCGGACTGGATGAGCCGAGTAGAGCTCGATGCCGCGCGCATCGACGAATTGCCTTCGGCGTTTTCGGGCGGCATGCAACAACGCCTGCAGATCGCGCGTAATCTGGTCACGGGTCCGCGGCTCGTGTTCATGGACGAGCCCACCGCCGGCCTCGATGTTTCCGTGCAGGCGCGTCTGCTCGATCTCTTGCGCACGCTGACGAGCAAGCTGCATCTCGCCGCGGTGATCGTCACGCACGATATCGGCGTGGCGCGTCTGCTCGCGCATCGGCTGATGGTGATGAAGGACGGGCGCGTCGTCGAAAGCGGACTCACGGACCAGGTGCTCGACGATCCGCAACATCCTTATACGCAGACGCTCGTCGCGTCCGTGCTGCCGGTTTGAGGTGACGATGACATTCGGTAATCAATTCGTCGCGAATGATGCGCTGATGCTGAGCGCGCGCGATATCGAAAAAACCTTCACGCTGCATCAGCAGGGCGGGGCGCGCATCGCGGCGCTGTCGGGCGTATCGCTCGATGTGGAGCGCGGCGAATGCGTCGTGCTCGCGGGCGCATCGGGCGCGGGCAAGAGCACGTTTTTGCGCTGCATGTACGGCAACTATCTCGCGACGCGCGGCAGTATCGCCATTCGCGACGACAACAACGCTTCACGTCATACCGTGCTGACCGAAGCCGCGCCGCATGACATCATCCGCCTGCGCAAGACGACGATGGGCTATGTGAGCCAGTTCCTGCGCGCGATTCCGCGTGTGTCGTCGCTCGATCTCGTCGCCGAGCCGCTCGTGTCGCGCGGCGTGAACGACGACGAAGCGCATGAACGCGCAAGCGCGCTGCTCGAACGCCTCAACGTGCCGCGCCGTTTGTGGACGCTCGCGCCCGCGACGTTCTCGGGCGGCGAGCAACAGCGCGTGAACATCGCGCGCGGGCTGATCGCGGCGCATCCGCTTCTGTTGCTCGATGAACCCACCGCGTCGCTCGATGCAGAGAATCGCGACGTGGTCGCCGACCTGATCGTCGAGGCGCGCGAGAAGGGCGCGGCGATCGTCGGCATCTTTCACGACGAGGACACGCGCACGCGCGTCGCGACGCGCATCGTGCGGCTCGCGAGCGCCGCGGTACAGGACGCCGTTCAAACCGATTCCGGAGTGTTGCAGACATGCTGATCAAGAATGCGCGCATCGTGACGCGCGACGAAGACTTCGTGGGCACGGTGCGGGTCCAGGACGGACGCATCGCGGAGATCGCGCCGGGCCATACCGCCGCGCGCGAGGCCGAGGACTGGGACGGCGACTATCTGTTGCCGGGCTTCGTCGAACTGCATACGGACAACATCGAGAAGCATCTCGCGCCGCGTCCGGGCGTGCTGTGGAATCACGAAGCGGCGATCATCGTTCACGACGCGCAAGTGGCGGCGGCGGGCATCACGACCGTGTTCGATGCACTGGGCGTCGGTTCGCGTCCCGAAGACGGCGTGCGTGGCCGCGAGTTGCAGATTTCCTGCGCCGGGTCGATCGGCAAGTTCGTCGAACGCGGTCTGCTGCGCGCGGATCACTTCCTGCATCTGCGTTGCGAAGTGGGCACGACGGATGTCGTCGAAGTGTTCGATTCGTTGTCGACGCATCCGCTTTTCAAGCTCGCTTCGGTGATGGATCACACGCCGGGGCAGCGCCAATGGCAGGATCACGAGAAGTGGCGCAAGTATCAGGAGCGTCACGGCAAGTGGAGCGACGAGCACGCGAACAGGATCCTCGCCGAACTCGCCGAGCATCAGCAGCGTTATGCGGCGAAGCATCGCGCGGATATCGTCGGGCGTTGCAAGAGCCTGAACATCTCGCTCGCGAGTCACGACGACACACTCGTCGAGCACGTCGAAGAAGCGGCGCGCGACGGCATCGCGCTGGCCGAATTCCCGACGACGCTCGAAGCCGCCCGCGCCGCGCGCGATCACGGCATCGCGACGATCATGGGCGCGCCCAACGTCGTGCGCGGCGGCTCGCATTCGGGCAACGTGTCGGCGCTGGAACTGGCGAACGAAGGGCTGCTCGATATCCTGTCGTCGGACTATGTGCCTTCGAGCCTGCTGATCGCGGTGTTCGATCTCGTCGGCAAGGCGGGCTGGTCGCTGCCGCGCGCGGTCGCCACGGTTTCGTGGGCGCCGGCGCATGCGGCGGGCCTCTTGGACCGCGGCGCCATCGCGACCGGCCTGCGCGCGGATTTCGTGCGCGTCGCGGCGATCGACAACGTGCAGGTGCCGCGCGAAACCTGGCGCGCCGGACGCCGCGTGGCCTGACGTTCACCCTTCATTTCCTTCGCTCTGTCACACGCGGGTAAGCCCGCGTTGACGAAGCGCAAGTTTTTTCAGTACCCTCAGCGCGAGTTCGCTATGTGAATCGCTGTTCGTCCAGCGAACATTTTGGGTCCAAGGTGCGCGTTTTTCCAGTTGCGCACCCATCATCGAAGAGGGAATGAAGTGAGTAGAAGTCCTGCCGTGAACGTACAGACGTTCATCAACGAGCATCCGTTCTCGCCGTTTCAGTGGCTCATCTTCGGGATGTGCTTTGTCATCGTCCTGCTGGATGGTTTCGACACCGCCGCGATCGGCTTCATTGCGCCATCGCTCGTGACCGAATGGGGTATCAGCCGTCCGGCGCTCGCGCCGGTGCTGAGCGCGGCGCTCTTCGGCCTCGCCGCGGGCGCGCTGCTGTCCGGGCCGCTGTCGGACCGGCTCGGCCGCCGCGCGATGCTGCTTTCGTCGGTGCTGATCTTCGGCGTCGCGTGTCTCGCGTCGGCGTTTTCGGCCGACATCACGCAACTGACGGCGCTGCGCTTCGTTACGGGCATCGGCCTCGGCGCCGCCATGCCGAACGCCGTCACGATGATGAGCGAGTTTTGCCCCGACAACCGCCGCGCGACGCTCATCAATCTGATGTTCTGCGGCTTTCCGCTGGGCGCTGCATTCGGCGGCTTTCTCGCGGCCTGGATGATTCCGCATTTCGGCTGGCGCAGCGTGCTGATGCTGGGCGGCATCGCGCCGCTCGCGCTGTCGGTGCTGCTCATCGCGACGCTGCCGGAATCGGTGCGCTACATGGTGGCGAAGGCGAAGCCCGTCGAGAAGATTCGTGCGACGCTCGCGCGCATTTCGTCCGACGCGATGCAGGCCGGTTCGTTCTTCATGACCGAAGCCGCGCCCGCGGCGGCAGGGCAGAGCGGCATGGGCGTGGTGCTGTCGCGCTCGTACATCGTCGGCTCGGTCATGCTGTGGCTCACGTATTTCATGGGCCTCGTGATCTTCTATGCGTCGATCAACTGGATGCCGATCCTGCTCAGGGAATCGGGCCTGCCGCCGCAAAAGGCGACGCTGATTTCCGCGCTGTTCCCGCTGGGCGGCGTCGGCGCGGTGCTGTGCGGCGTGCTGATGGACAAGTTCAACGCGAACCGCATCATCGCGGCGTGCTATGCCCTGACCGCCGTGAGCGTGTATCTGATCGGCCAGGCGGCGGGCAACGTGGGCATGCTGGTGCTCGTCGTGTTCCTCGCGGGCGTGCTGATGAACACCGCGCAATCGTCGATGCCCGCGCTCGCCGCGGCGTTCTATCCGACGCAAGGGCGCGGCACGGGCGTCGCGTGGATGCTGGGCATCGGGCGCTTCGGCGGCATCGCGGGGTCGTTCCTCGTCGCCGAACTGACGCGCCAGCACGTCAGCTTCGGCGGCATCTTCGCGACGATCGCGGTCGCGGGGATCATCGCGGCGGTCGCGCTGCTGATCAAGCAGGCCGCGCATCCGCAGACAGCCATGACGAGCGACCTGAAGTCGACGGAGCCGGTCGGGCATTGATTCGACGGGTCCGGTAGGGCTCGGGCGCCCCGCATGACTGTGGTCACGCGGGGCGCTTTTTCTTTGGTTTGCGCGGCGGCGTGGCCTCGAAATACGCCGGATTCAGCTAGGACCTCTTCGCCGGTACGCCCATCTACAAGCCTGCCGGGTTGACGACCGCGCGCGTCACGTTCGGCTTCCAGTCGATGGCGTGTTTCTGAGGATGGCGACGGCCGGCGTCGCCGCGCCTAAAGATCCCGCACCTAAAGATCCCGCACCCTTTGCCGTTAAATTGCACGCTGCTTTCGAAATCGTGGCCGCGTCGCATTTCCGCGCGCAAATGTAAAACGCCTCACGATCGAAAAGCCGCACGACGAGCGCCGCCCGGCGCTTCCAATGGCAATTCGACCCGATCGTGAAAAAACTCTCTTTCAAAACCAAGCTCATGAGCATCGTGGGCTTCGTATGGCTCAGCCTGATTCTTCTGTGCACGCTCAACGCGATCTCCACGAAACAAGCGCTGATGAAAAATCGTCAGGACGGACTTGCCGAGCAGGTTCAGTCGGCGACGAGCGTCGTCAGGTTCTACGTGAAGCAGGCGCAAAGCGGCGCGCTGCCCGAGGATGAAGCGAAGAAGCTCGCCGTCGCCAGCGTGCGCGCGATCCGCTACGGCACGAGCGGTTATATCGGCATCCTCGATTCGAAGATGTTCCAGGTCCTGAACCCCGTGCGTCCCGACACGGAAAACAAGATCAACGATTTCGTCGACAGCACCGGCAAGCATTTCACCGGCGAGATCGTCAAGCACGGCCTCGACGGGTCGCACATCACGACGTACTTCTATCCGAAGCCGGGCGAACAGGAGCCGCTGCCCAAGATCACTTACGGCGACTACGTGCGCGAATGGGACTGGCATGTCTACTCGGGCGCCTATGTCGACGATATCGACGCGGCCTTTCGCGCGACCGTGCTGAAGTCGCTGCTGCTCATCGGCGCGATCGGCGCGGCGCTGACGCTCGCGATGACGCTCATCATCCGCGGCGTGCTGAAAAGCATCGGCGGCGATCCGCAGGATGTGGCGATCGTCTGCCAGCGCATCGCGGCGGGCGACCTCGCGCAACCCGTGCAAGTGAAGCACGGCGACGATTCGAGCCTCATGCACTCGATGCACACGATGCAGTCGCGTCTCACGCAGACCATCGCGCAGATCAAGCTCGTCGCGGACGGCATCACGGCGGCTTCACGCGAGATCGCGGACGGTCATCACGATCTCTCGTCGCGCACCGAAGAGCAGGCGGCTTCGCTCGCGCAAACGGCGTCGAGCATGGAAGAACTCACGTCGACCGTGCGCCTCAATTCCGATAACGCGGGTCAGGCGACCCAGCTCGCGGCGAGCGCGTCGTCGACGGTGGAAAGCGGCAGCGGCGTCGTGCTCGGCGTCGTCGCGACGATGGACAAGATCGCGGGCAGCTCGGAGAAGATCGTCGACATCATCGGGGTCATCGAAGGCATCGCGTTTCAGACCAACATCCTCGCGTTGAACGCAGCCGTCGAAGCGGCGCGCGCGGGCGAGCATGGCCGCGGCTTCGCGGTGGTCGCATCGGAAGTGCGCGCGCTCGCGCAGCGCTGCGCCGCCGCCGCGAAGGACGTGAAAACGCTCATCGACGAATCGGTGACGAACGTAACCGCTGGGCAAGATCTCGCGCAGCAATCCGGCGACACGATGCAGCAGATCCTCACGTCCGTCACGCGCGTTTCCGACATCATGAACGAGATTTCGTCGGCGTCGTCGCAGCAGACGCAGGGCATCGAGCAGGTCGGCGTCGCGATCACGCAGATGGACGCCGTCACCCAGCAGAACGCCGCGCTCGTCGAGCAGGCGACGGCTGCTGCTTCCGCGCTCGCGGTGCAGGCGGAAGAGTTGAAGCAGGCGGTCGCGGTGTTCAAAACCTGAAGACTTTCATCGGAGAGCCCGGCGTTTGCGAATCGTCAGAGCGTGGCATAACGCGTGCTGGGTCGTATCGTGCCTTGACTTGCGACCCGGCCGCCGCGCTATCCGGCGGCCAGCAGGCAATTTGCAAACCGCCAACAGGAGCTTCCGACATGAAACGTATCGCCCTCCCCGCCGCTGCCGGTGCTTTCGCGCTCGTCTGTGCGTCCGCTTTCGCGCAGGACAATCCGCCGAGCTCGAACACCGGCCTGCAGGCCGGCGACAACGCACAAACGACGCAGCCCGCGCATGCGAAATCGCACGCGAACAAGTCGACGCATTCGAAGCAGATGCACAAGAGCCCGATGAACGCGGGCCCGTCCACGCAACCTGGCGGCACCGCGACGCCGAGCGGCCCCGGCGCGCCGGTCAGCGCGAGCGGCTCGGGCCAGTAACGCGCTGACGACATGACGAACGGGACGCCGCGTGGCGTCCCGTTTGCTTTGGATCAGCGCACGAAAGTGCCGAGACCGTCCGCGTCGTAATACTCGAGCGTCACGCGATCGCTCAGGAACGATGCCTTCGAGATCGTGCCGGGATTGGCGTTTTCGTTGACGAACGTGAACGTGAAGACATCGCCGTCCCAGTGCGTGAGCGGCAGCGTCATTGGACGCGGACCGATCGCGATGGCGAGCGCGCCGCCCTGAACGACGACCTGAACCGGCCCAAAGTAGTCGTTCCTGTAGGTGCCGATGTAAGTCGACAGTGCACGCGCGGGCAGCGGCGACGCGGGCGGCGTCGCGCCGACGAGGGAGCCTGACGGCTTCGACAGCGGCAACAGCGCTTCGTTGAAGCGCTGAAACCAGTCGTGCTGGACCGAGCCGAACTGCACGATATCGAAGAACTGTTGGTTGAGCGCTTCGGGCACGCCGATCGGATAGCCGTTCGTCAGCGCGACGATCGCGAGATTCGTCGATGGCACGACCACGAAGTTCGTCGCCGCGCCCACGCTGAATGCGCCCGAATGGCTGTACGACGGGCGCCCCGTTTCCGTCTGTCCCACGTTGAAGCCGTAGCCGTAGAAGCCCGCGGGCCTGCCGCCGCCGGGTGGCGAGCTTTGCACCTGCGCGGTCGTCGCGGCGGCGAGTGCGCTCCCATCGACGATGCGGCGGCCGTCGAACACGCCCGCGCCGAGCATCATCGCGAGCCACTTCGCCATGTCGTTCACCGACGAGCTCACGCCGCCCGCGGGCGATTGCGCATCGGGCATCGTGCCCATGCCTTGCACCCACTGACCGCCGCGCTTGACGTGCCCGAGCGCGCGATTCGGCCGCGCGATGAAATCGGCGTAGCGCGAGCTCGTGCTCGTCATGCCGAGCGGCGTGTAGAGCACGTTGTCCGAGAGCGTGGCCCAGTCGATGCCCGCCGCCGTCGCCACCGATTCCGCCGCCGCCGTCAGTCCGAAATTCGTGTAGAAGTACGAATGACGGAACGGATGCAGCGGCAGATAGCGCAGGCGCTGTAAGACTTCCGATTGCCCGTAGCCCATGTCTTCGAGCGTGTCGCCCGCATGATCGGGCAGGCCGGACTGATGCGAGTATAGATCGCCGATGGTGACGGCCGCGCTCACCTCTTCATCGGACAAGGTGAACCACGGCAGATGCGCGCGCACCGGCGTGTTCCACGCGATGCCGCCCGCGCCGACCTGATGCGCGACCACCGACGCGCCCACGGACTTCGATACCGATGCGAGCTGAAACACGGTATCGGCATCGACGTTCTGGCCCGAGCCGACGAGCCGCGTGCCGAAGCCCCTGGCATAGACGGTCTGCGTGCCGCGCACGACCGCGACGGCCATGCCGGGCACGCCGGTGCTGCTTAGAAGATTGCTGGCGAGGGTGTCGAGCTGGGAGAGGGCGGCGTTGACGTTCGCGTCCGGCACGGGGCCGGTTTGCGATCCGCCGGATGAAGTCGACGCATTACCGTCGTCGGAATCCGAACCGCCGCCGCATGCGGCGATCGTGCTGCATAGCGCCGCGCCCAGAAAGCGGCGGCGTCCCTCAGAAGGTCTCATTCGCGTCTCCCCGATTTCGCGCACGGCGCGCTCGACGGATTCTATCGGGGAAACGATCCGTCAGGCGCGCGTAGCGCGAACGAAAGGAGACGTTTGCGTGGACGCGTTACTTCGCGAACAGCGACGACATATCGGCGAATGCCTTGATCTCGACGGCGTTGCCCGACGGGTCGAGGAAGAACATCGTCGCCTGCTCGCCGACTTCGCCCTTGAAGCGCACGTGCGGCTCGATGATGAAGCGCGTGCCGGCGGCGCGCAGCTTGTCGGCGAGTTCCTCCCATTGCGGAATCGACAACACCGCGCCGAAGTGGCGCACCGGCACGGCGTCGCCATCGACGGCGCTCGTCGAGCGATGCCCGACTTCCTCCGGCGCGAGATGCGCGACGATCTGATGCCCGTAGAAATTGAAATCGACCCAAGCGTCGGAGCTGCGGCCCTCCGGGCAGCCGAGCAGTTCGCCATAGAACTCGCGTGCGGCGGCGAGGCTGTGAACGGGGAACGCGAGATGAAACGGCGGCATGGCGTGCTGAGTCGTGCTCATGGCGTGGAGTCCTTGATCGGCATGTGGGGAGACGAAGCCACAGTGTATTGATAAACATTCGTGTTGAAAAACGATATATTGCGGGAGTCAGACCCAAAATTATCGATGAATCGACATGCTTCGAGAACTTCAGACTTTCATCGCGGTGGCGCGCCACGGCACGTTCGCGGGCGCGGGCGCGCGGATCGGCCTCACGCAGTCGGCCGTCAGCGCGCAGATGCAGCGCCTCGAAGCGCATCTCGGCGTCGAGCTGTTCGACCGCACCGGCCGCTCCGCGACGCTCAACCAGGCCGGCAGGCGCACGCTCGAACTCGCCGACGAGCTGCTCACGCTCTACGCGCGTCTGTCGGAGCCGGACGGCGGGGACGGGCGCGGCGGCTCGCTTTCGGTCGGCGCGATCGCGTCGGCGCATGCGGCGCTTTTGCCCGATGCCGTCGGCGCGTTCAGGCGCGTGCTGCCCGCCTGGCGCATCCGGCTCGTGCCGGGGGTGTCACTCAATTTGCTCGCGAGCGTCGATGCGGGCGAGATGGACATGGCCGTCCTCATCCGTCCGCCGTTCTCGTTGCCGGCGGAGTTGCAATGGCGCACGCTCGTCGCGGAGCCTTTCGTGCTGCTCGCGCCCGCCGCGAAGAAGGGCGCGCACTGGCGCGAGCTGATCGAATCGGAGCCGTTCATCCGCTACGACCGGCGCTCGTTCGGCGGCCGGCAAGTGGACATGTTCCTGCGCGAGCGCCGCATTGCGGTGCGCGATTCGCTTGAAGTCGACGAACTGCCGGGCATCGCGCAACTCGTCGCGCGCGGTCTGGGCGTGGCGCTCGTGCCGGTGTCCGATGGCATCGGCGCATGGCCGCGCGGCGCGGTGGCGCTCCATCTCGGCGACGATACGTTTCATCGCGAGATCGGTCTCGTCGAGCGCGCGCGGCGCATGCGTGCGGACGAGCCGGACGCGGCGACGCGGCTGGCGGACTGCATCGTCGAGGCGGCGCGGCGAAGCAGGCGTGCACGCTCGCTGAAAGGGAAGCGCGGCGTCGCCTAGAATGCGTTGCAGGCGCGTTCTCCTACGGCGGACATCAATGGATGACGAGCAGCACATCGGCGGCGCGAAAGCGCGCCTCGCGGATTCGGCGGCGACGCTCGCGCGCTCGGGCGCGAGTCGCGTGCAGGCGGCGCTTGCGTGGATCGATCGTGTCGATCCGGGCACGCATCGGCGCATCAAGGGTTTGCGGCTCGTCACCGCGTACGGGCTCGCGGCTGCGCTCGGCGCGTTGCAGGACGTGACGCAGCGCGTGCCGGTGGGTGTGTCCGTCGGCGCGCTCGCGGGCGGATTTGCGCTGTGGGCGAGCGTGTCCGAGGCGCGGACGACGCGCTACGAATCGACTCGCGATCTCGCCGTTCTCTGCATTGCCGCGGCCTTTGGCGCGCTGATGTTCACTTTGTTTGCACCGGTTTGTCGTGAAATGGGACGCGGCGGGGCCGAGCTCTTGCTCGTGACGGGCGCGTTCTTCGCCGGTTATCTGAAGCGTTTCGGGCTGACCGGGGCGGGCATCGGCTCGCAGCTTTATATCGGACAGCTTCTCGCTTATGGTATGGATCTCAAGCCCGGTGTTTCGTGGGCGATTCTGATCGCGCTTCCGATCGGGATGCTCGCGGCCATTGTCCCGCGTGTGTTGAGCGGGCCTGCGGAGCATCCGGCCGTGTTGCCCGCGCTGGCGTCGGAGCCTGCACACGAGGGGTACGCGATATCGCCCGCGACGGCGATGGGTTTGCAGGCGGCGTGCGGCGCGCTCGTCGTCGTGCTGGTCAACCGGCTCGTCGGGCTCGCGGAATCGGCGTGGGCGATCACGGCTTGCGTGTATGTCGTCGCGACATCGGCGGTAGGGACGGCGGAGCGCGTCAGGCGGCGGATCTACGGGACACTCGTCGGGGTGCCGATCGGGCTCGTGTGCTTGCCGCTCGCGGAGCATTGGCCGCTTGTTGTCTGGGTTCTTTCCGCGTTCGCGATGATCGTTTATGCGATGGCGCTGCCGGAGCGGTATGACATCGCGTGTGGCGCGTTTGCGTTTGTTTTGGTGGTGACGCTGGCTGCCAGCGGGGTGCATTCGGTTTCGTTGCTCGCGGCGCGGGCCTGGGAGACTCTGCTCGGCGGCGCGTTGGGGTTGGTGGCTTCGAGGGTCGTGTTTCCTTTGCGGGTGGTTAGGGAGTGAGGGTTTTTTTCGCCGGATCCCGTTTTGCTTTTGGTTTATTAGCGTTGCCCTTGTGCAGGGCAACGCTAATAGACCGACACGAATCCGGGATCCGGCGAAAGACAAAACCAACCCCTCACCGCTCCGCGACGCCCTCCAACAATCGATCCAAAACCTCAAAATCCACCGGCTTGACCAGATGCGCATCGAACCCGGCCTGCGCGGAGCGCTCCTTGTCGCTGTCCTGCCCGAACCCGGTCATCGCGACGACGACAGCCCGCCCGACCAACCGTTGCGAACGCAACGTCCTCAGCACTGCATAACCATCGATATCCGGCAACGCAAGATCGAGCAAAACAAGCTCCGGCGGAAAATGCCGCACCACATCGAGCCCTTCCTTGCCGTGATAAGCGATGCGCACATCATGCCCCTTCATCTGCAAAAGCATCGCGAGGCTGTCGGCGGAATCCTGGTTATCGTCGATCACGACAATGCGCAATCCGCTGCCCACCGCTTTCGCCGAACTCTGCCCAAGCACGCGATGCGGCCGCGGCGCATCATCGACGGACGCATAGGGCAAGCGCACCGTGAAGGTGCTGCCTTGATTCGGCCCGCCGCTCGCAGCGCTGATCGAACCGCCATGCATCTCGACGATCGACCGGCATAACGTCAGCCCGATGCCGAGGCCCGCTTCGCCAGGATTGAGGTAGTGATCCTCCTGCACGAAAAGATCGAAGATGGAGCTCAGGCCCTTCTGCGAAATGCCGCGCCCGCTGTCGATCACCTTGAGCAGCAGCGCGCTCGCCTCGCGCTCGACTTCGACCCTCACCGTGCTCGCGCGCGGCGAGAACTTCGACGCGTTGTTCAGCAGGTTCTGCACGACCTGTACTAGCCGCGTACTGTCGCCCGTGATATAGACGGGCTCCGAGGGCAGCTTCGTCACGACGCTCTGCGCGCGCTCATCCATGAACGGATGCACAAGCTCGATGCTGCGCGCGACGATATCGCTCACATCCACGCGCGCCATGCGCAAATCGATCTTGCCCGTCGTGATGCGGCCCATGTCCAGCAGATCATCGACGAGCCGGCCAAGATGCGAAGTCTGCCTGTCGATGATGTCGCGGCACGAGGCGACGCGCGGCGACACGTCCGTCTCCATCTGCATCACGCCGATCGCATTGCGCACCGGCGCGAGCGGATTGCGCAACTCATGCGCGAGCGTCGCGAGAAATTCGCTGATGCGCCGCGACGACACCTCGAGCTGTTCGAGACGCTTGCGCTCGCTCATGTCGCGCGTGACTTTGGCGAAGCCCCGCAACACGCGATGCTCGTCGTACACCGCCGTGATGATGACATTCGCCCAGAACAGCGAGCCGTCCTTGCGCACGCGCCAGCCTTCGTTCTCCACGCGGCCCGTGCGGATCGCGGTCTCAAGCTCGATCTCGGGGAGGCTGGCAGCGAGATCTTCGGGGCAATAGAACGTGGAGAAATGCTTGCCGAGAATCTCCGACGGCTGATAACCCTTGATGCGCATCGCGCCCGTGTTCCAGCTCGCAATATGACCGCCCGGATCGAGCATGAAGATCGCGTAGTCGCTCACACTCTCCACGAGCAAACGGAAGCGCTCTTCCGAAAGACGCAGCTTCTCTTCTTCAGCGCGCTTCGCGGTGAGATCGCGCGTGCATTTTGCATAGCCGATGATCTCGCCCTGCACATTGCGCGCCGCCGTGATGACGACGTTCGCCCAGAAGAGCGTGCCGTCCTTGCGCACGCGCCAGCCTTCGTCTTCGAAGCGGCCGGTCGCATAAGCCTGCTTCAGCTCGTACTCGGGCCAGCCGCGCGCCACCGATTCCGCCGGGTAGAAGCGCGAGAGATGCTCGCCGATGATCTCGTGCGCCTCGTAGCCCTTTATTCTGCGCGCGCCCGTATTCCAGCTCGTGATGCAGCCGTTCAAGTCGAGCATGAAGATTGCGCAGTCTTCGATCGCATCGACGAGCGCGTGATATTGCGCATCGCTCATCGCGCGTGGTTCGTGCGGCCTGCGCGCGGCGTCGAGGTGGGGAACGGCAGCTCTCGATCGGGGCATGTTCATTAGAGGTGAAGCGAGTTTCGATGTGACGGGTGAGTGCACGCGGACAAAGTTTGGACAACGCCGCTCACAGGAGTTTAACTTCTGAGCAGCTATCCGCGTGCCGTCACGCAAACATCGCTTGACAGCGTGCAGCGCGATTTATAGCGTTCAATCGTTTTCAGTTCCGAAGAGAGCCGCGCGTATCCGTCGATATTACCGGTCGACGCATCAGCGAACTCCTGCACGCTCCCGATTTTTCCGCATACGGAGGCTCTCATGGATCGTCGACGTTTCCTCTCGCTGTCCGCGTTCTATACGGTGGCGGCCGCATCCGGCACGCTCGCGGCATGTCACTCCAGTCATGACGACGACAACGGCGGCTCAGGCAGCGGCTCAGGCAGCGGTGGAACGACACCGCCGCCGCCCGCGGGCGCGTTCGCGTTCCCGCAAGGCGTCGCGAGCGGCGATCCGCGCGATGTCTCCGCGGTGTTCTGGACGCGCTGTGTCGCCAATGGAAGCAGTGCGGCGCCAGCGCCCGTCGCCGTGACCTTGCAGGTATCGACGCAGCAGAGCTTCGCGCAACTGGCGGCGAGCGTGCCGTTGAATGCGGTGCCCGACTACGACTTCACCGTGCGCGCCAAGGTCACGGGCCTCGTCGCGAAGACGACGTACTACTACCGCTTCGTCGCGGGCAGCGACACGAGCGTGACGGGCACGATGCGCACCGCGGCCGCCGCGAACGATGCGATCCCGCAATTGCGCTTCGCGTGGTTCGTGTGTCAAAACTGGAGCGCGAACCATTGGCAGGCGCTGACGCTGCTGGCCGCCGAAACCGATCTCGACTTCGTCGTGCATCTCGGCGATTACATCTACGAGGCGAATTTCGTCGCGCCAGCGGGAGGGGTCGAGGCCGCGCATCCGACGATCACGCTGCCGAGCGGCGGTCCCTATGCGAACACGCTCGACGATTACCGCACGCTGTATCGCACGTATCGCGGCGATGCGCGTCTTCAGAACGTGCATGCGCGTTTTCCGGTCATCGCGATCTGGGACGATCACGAGTTCTCCGACGACTGCTGGCAGGATCACCAGACCTACACGAACGCGAATCTTCAGCAGACCGCGCGCCGGCGCACCGCGAATCAGGCGTGGGCGGAATACATGCCGGTCGATTGGGGCGACGTGTCGTTCGATCTCAACAACGCGGCGTACGACAACATTCGCATCTATCGCGACTTCCACTTCGGCTCGCTGATGCATCTCGTGATGACCGACGAGCGGCTCTATCGCGACGATCACGTCGTCAGCGAAGCGGCGATCGCGCAGGCGCTCGGGCACGATCCGGTGAATGGCAACGATCTCGTCGGCTCGCGCTATTTCGTGCCGCGCAACGTGCTCGCGCAGTTCGAAGCGGCCGTTACGCAACGGCTCGGCCGCGTGCCGTCGATTTTCGGCCCGACGCAGACGCAATGGTGGAAGGACACCCTGAAGGCATCGACGTCGATATGGAAGGTGTGGGGCAACGAAGTGATGATGAACCGCATGTGGCTCGATCTCTCCGCGATCGCGCCCGCGCCCGACAACACCGTCTTCGTGCTCGACTGCGACGCGTGGGACGGCTATCCGTCGCACAAGGCGGATCTTCTGTCGTTCGTGAAGACGCAGGGCATCACGAATCTCGTCGCGATCACGGGCGATCTGCACGCGTTCCAGGCGGGCGTCGTGCGCGACGTGCCCGATCCCGCGACCGGCACGCCGGTGATGATCGATCTGATGTCGGCGGGCATCAGCAGCCAGCCCTTCTTCGAGGACATCAAGACGTATGCGGCGGGCATGCCGCTCGCGTCGCTCATCAGTTCGTCATCGCTGTTCGACGCGCTCATCCGCCAGAACAATCCGGACATGCTCTATGCGGATCATGACGGCATCGGGTATGCATCGGCGACGCTCACGCCGACACAGTTCATCGCTATCTTCAATAAGGTGAAGTTCCTCAACGCCGATGGCAGCGCGCCGCAGGCGCCACTCGCGAAGCGCACGCGTCTCACGATCAACGCGGGCGCGGTGTCGGTGTCGGTCCAGGACAACGCATGAATGCCGAATGTGCTCAGGCGCTTCATACATGAAGCGCGGACCCATCCATTTTTATCCTTGCTTTTGAGGGGATTTCAACGCCGATCCGCCGACGTAGACTGCGTGCACATTTCAGAAGGTCGGTTGCTGGCAGGCAGTGCAATGAGGCCGATTGAAGTGATTACGTGAAACCCTCAGGAGCACTATCATGATCGGCAATCTCAAAGGCATCATCTTCGTCGCGGCCCTTGCGGGCGCTTCCTATGCGCTCGCGAGCGGCTACGGTCCCTCGCCGTATTACGCACCGATGGAGGGCGCGCCCGCGTCTCAGCAAGGCATGAACATGCAGACGATGGCGCAGGACGGTCAATCGAGCAATGACGCGAGCGTCGACAAGTCCAAGCAGGACAGCCCGCTCATTCAGGCGCAGGATTGAGCGTTTGGTTCACCGTCCCGCCGGCGATATCGGCGGGACGCGTTCAGCGTTCGTTGTCGAAAAGCGCGCGCAACATGCGTTCGGGGTTCGCAAGAAACGCGCGCGTCACCTTGAAGTGCTCGGTGTCTTAATACGCGATGCGCGCGATGCCGTTTTCGTCGAATTGATAGATCCACGCATCGGGATACGCCATGAGAGCATCGCGCGGATGTCAGTGGAACGCCTGGTTCGCGGCGTTTTTCGCAGCGGCTTTCGCATCGCCGGCACCGGTTTTTTCGACGCTTTCCCGCGCGCGGCCAATGTCGATCTTCGGCATGAACATCATCGAGACGACGGTGCCGAGCGCGATGACGAACATCGCCGTGAAGGTCATGTGCAGCGAGTGATGCAGCACGAGGCGAATCTCGTGATTGTTCGAGAAGTCGCCCGGCACGGCCGACAGCAATTGCTTGAGCTGATCCGCATGCACGGGCGGCAGGCCGTCCGTGTGCGTGAGGCCGTAGTTCTGCACCGCGCCGAACACCGCCGCGCCGAGCGTATTGCCGAGATTGCGCGAGAACAGGTTCGACGCCGTCGCGCTGCCGCGCTCGATCGGCTGCACGATCTCCTGGATCAGGATCAGGCACGACACGCTCGTGATGCCCATGCCGAAACCGAGCACCGCGGAGCCGACGCCCGCCCACACCGGGCTCGATTGCGGGCCGAGCAGCACGAACGGCAGCGCGCCCAGCGGGATGAACACCGGGCCGATCATCAGCAGACGCCGCAAGCCGATGCGATGGAATGAGCGCGACGTGAACGTGGCGCCGCTCGGCCAGCCGATCATCATCATCGTGAGCGCGAGGCCGGCTTCGACGGGCGTGCGATGCATCACGCCCTGCACGTACATCGGCAGGAAGGTGGTGAGACCCATCATCGCCATGCCGGCGAGCAGGGTCGCGACGTTGCTCGCCGCGATCGGCCGATGCGACCACAGCCTGAACGAGATCATCGGATCGGCGGCGCGGCGCTCCTGCACCACGAAACACACGATGGCGAGCACGAGCGCCACGATCTCCGTGGCGACGCGCGCGTTGCTCGCGTGACCGGCATCGGTGAGCGCCATCATCAGCGCGGCGACGGCAGTGGTGAAGAAGAACGCGCCCGCGAGATCGACCGCGGGGCGGTCGTGGCGCTTTTCCTCATGCAGAAAGAGCGCGAAGAGCAGCGCGGCCAGAATGCCGATCGGCACGTTGATCCAGAAGATCCACGCCCACGACAGCTCGCGGATCAGCAGGCCGCCGACCATCGGCCCGAGCACGGCGGACACGGCCCATACGCTCGCCAGATAACCCTGCACCTTGCCGCGCTCGCGCGCCGGATAAAGATCGCCGACGACCGTCAGCGCGACCGGCAGGATCGCACCCGCGCCGACGCCCTGAAGCAGCCGGAACACGATCATCGCGGGCATCGACCACGCAAAGCCCGCGAGGATCGAGCCGACGAGAAAGATCGCGATGCCGACGAGAATCGCGGGCTTGCGGCCATACAGATCCGCGAGCTTGCCGAACACGACGGTCAGCGCGGTCTGCGTGAGCAGGAACGACGAGAACACCCAGCTATAGAGATTGAGGCCGCCGAGTTGCGTCGCGATTTGCGGCATTGCGGTAGAGACGATGGTGGCTTCGATCGCGACCATCGCCATCGAGGCCATGACTGCGCCAATGACGAGAGGACGGGCGGTTTTCTTGGTCTGTGACATGCGGTTTCGAATGACGTATCGCCCGGCGCAAATCCGGCATGCGCGCGAGCAGGCAATTCGCGATAGGTGGGAATGCGGCGGCGACGCGAGGCTTGCGAATTCCTTGCAGCCCGCGCGAGGCCGTCAATTAAATGGGCGCCGAATGCAATGTTATCCCGACGCGCCGGTGGCCGCTCGCGCCTGCTTCCTCATTTATTGGTAATTCTCCGCGGCTACGCTGCTTTTCGTGGACGGATGGCGCGCTTACTTCAACGCCCGACGATCCGGTCTTCGCCCTTTTTCGCCGCAATGGACGGACGAACTGTCACTCATATGTCGTCTTTCAGAACGAAATCCATGGGAATGTCGCCTAAAATCGAACGGGAAAATGGTTTGCCTTCCGGTTCGCCCGTGTCCGCTTCGAGGCGGCAGACTCGCATGCTCAAATCACTGAAGAATCAACTGGTCGTCGCGCTGGGTCTGCTTGTGAGCATCATCGGCGTCGTGCAGGGCGTGAGTTCATATCAACTGAGCAAGACCGGCATGAGCGCGCTGCTCGACATGCGTCTGGTACAGGTGGCCGCGCGTCTGCGCGATGGCCTCGCCGAGAGCCTCCCGAAAAATCCGGCGCGCGGAACCCAGGATGAGGGCGATGTCGTCGCGGTGGTGTGGAAGCCGGGCGAAGCGCTGCCGTTCCGCACGACCGATCCTTCGCTGCATTTTCCGCGCGACGCGCAGCCGGGCTTCTCCGGCGTCGAAGTCAACGACGAGCAATGGCGTCTTTTCACGCGACAGGAGCCGACCATGACGATCCAGGTCGCCCAGCGCTCGTCCGTGCGCCGCGAGCTCACCACCGAAACCGCCGCCGTGACGCTCTGGCCGATCGCCGTGCTGCTGCCGCTCGTGTGGGTCGCGGTAGCGTTCGTCGTGCGCCGTTCGCTGAGCCAGTTGAACCAGCTCGGCAAGGAGGTGCAATGCATCGACATGGGTCATCTCCAGCCGCTGCCGACGGTCGGCGTGCCCACGGAGATCAAGCCCTTCATTCATTCGATCAATACGATGATCGAGCGGCTCGCGGACTCGATCGAGAAGGAGCGCAAGTTCATCGCCGACGCAGCGCACGAACTGCGCACGCCGCTCACCGCGC
This sequence comes from Caballeronia catudaia, assembly GCF_001544755.2. GTDB lineage: Bacteria > Pseudomonadota > Gammaproteobacteria > Burkholderiales > Burkholderiaceae > Caballeronia > Caballeronia catudaia. Next base: position 40,418 of record NZ_FCOF02000028.1, read on the forward strand.
TTCAGCTTCAGGCCGACAATCTCGCGCCGCACATCTATCCCGGCAACCAGGAACGCTTTCAGGAATTGCGCAAGGGCATCGCGCGCGCGGGCGGTCTCATCACGCAACTGTTGCGGCTCGCACGCGCCGATGCGCCCATGAATGGCACGCCGCTTTCGCGCGTCGATCTCTCCGCGGTCGTGACGAACGCGGTCTCCGACGTGCTGCCGATCGCGATTTCGCGCGGCCTCGATATCGGCGCGGAGGAGATGGTGAATGCCCATGTGCGCGCGGTCGAGACGGACATCGGCATGGCGGTGAAGAATCTCGTGTCGAACGCGGTGCGTTATACGCCCGATGGCGGCACCATCGACCTGCGCATGCGGCGCGATGGCGAAATGGTCTGGATCGATGTCGTCGACACGGGGCCGGGCATCGACGAAGCGCTGCTGCCGCGCGTGTTCGACCGCTTTTTCCGCGCGAACCCGGACGTGGAAGGCAGCGGGCTCGGCCTGTCGATCGTGAAGGCGATCGCCGCGCGCTATGGCGGTGACGTCACGCTGGCGAATCGCAACGACGGACGCTCGGGCATCGTCGCTTCGATCGGCTTTCCGGTCGAGGACGTGACGGAAAGCGCCGCAGCCGTGACCGATTGCGCATGAAACCTAGCTATTTGCGCGCGGATTTGCGCCGATTACAATGCATTCGCTGCGTGGCGCGAAGTGGATATCGCCGGTCAAGAATGAAATAAAGCGACCGGTCGTGCGTCGATTCCTTCGTGCCGCTTTCCGGGCGCGTGGCGCGCGCCATTCTCGCGGGAGCGGGGTGGGAACATGCGAATTCTTCTGATCGAAGACGATGTGCAGATCGGCACCAGCCTCATGCGTGCGCTCAAAGATGCCGACTACGCCGTCGACTGGGTGCGCGACGGCAATGCGGGCCGCGAGGCGCTCGACGCCGCCGAATACACCGTGGTGCTGCTCGACCTCGGCCTGCCGGGCATGACGGGCATCGAGCTATTGCGGCAGGCGCGGACGGCGGGCAACGCGACGCCGGTGCTGATCCTCACCGCCCGCGACGATCTCGACACGCGCGTGCAAGGCCTCGATCTCGGCGCGGACGATTACCTGCTCAAGCCCTTCGACATGCCCGAACTGCTCGCGCGCATTCGCGCGGTGCTGCGGCGCAAGGCGGGCTACGCGGTCTCGCGTCTCGGCGACGATTCCATCAGCCTCAATCTCGACCAACGCACGCTCACGTGCGGCGAGAATTCCGGTGTGCTGTCCGCGCGCGAATTTGCGCTGATGCACGCGCTGCTCGAACGTCCCGGCACCATCTTCTCGCGCGATCAGCTGGAAGACCGGCTCTACGGTTGGGGCAAGGAAGTGGAGAGCAACGCGGTGGACGTGCTCATCCATTCGGTGCGCAAGAAATTCGGCGCGGGCGTGATTCGCAATGTGCGCGGACTCGGCTGGACCGTGATGCTCGGACAAACGGGCCGTGAGGAAACCAAGTAGCGCACATCGCACGGCAGGCCGGGTCATTGGGCATCGTAGTGGCGGCCGACCGAGCCGCAAAAACGCATGCTGTAGTCGTGATCCTCCGTTTCGACTTGACGCATGCGGCGTTCGAGATCGGCGAGATCGCTCGACGATGCGAGATAGTCGTCGTGGGCATCGTGCATCGAGAAGAAGCTGCCGACGGATTTCGAAAAGCGTTCGAACATGATGTGCTCCTGTCATTGAATGGCCTGCGTGTGAGGCCGACGAATGCAGGTTATGCCGCGCGAATTAGCGCTGAATGAGAGCGGCGCATGAAGGGCTTTACGATCGCCATGACGAAGCGTTCGCCAGCGCACCGTGCAGCGGATTGGGCCGCGTGAAAGGCACTGCCGCGCCGCACCATCCCGTGCTATCTTTGTTTTATAGGGATTTCATACGGAACGCTGTGCGTAATCCGCATTCGTCGATCGTCTTCGTGAAGGCCGCCATGAACGATGTGTCTCGTACCCTCAGTGCCCGCGACCGCGTCGAGTTACTCTGCTGGCTCACGTGCGGCAGTCTCGGCGCGTATTACCTGAATGGCGACTGGCCCGCGCCCTCGTTTCACGTGCAGGCCGCGCATAAATGGCTGGACCGGCATCAGCGGCACGCGGACTGGCTCACGGTTGCGAAGCTCGCCGCCATCGCGCGGGACATCGCCACGCAGCATTGCGCGATGCTCGAAGCGGACTGGGCGCGCGCCGCCGTCGAAGAAATCCTCGACAGCGAAGACCTCAACTATCAATCGGATGTCGTGCGGCAGGTTTTCGACGATTGCCGCCGCGCGCTCGCGGAAAAGCGCACGCCGGAATGAACCGGCTATCGCGCGCGAGGAAAGGCGCTAGCGCGAAGACCTGTATGGATGTACAGTAAGCCATTTTCTTTCCACGACGGCGCCGCGCAGCGGGCGCCGTGAATCGCCACCGCATGTTCCGCGCGTTCGTCCCTGTCCGTTTTGCATTGCGCGCATCGCGTCGCGCCGCGGCGTTTTAATCGCCCGATGGACGCGCCGTCTCCCGCACTCGCCCCGCGCCGCATCGCGCATCTCGACATGGATGCGTTCTTCGCGTCCGTCGAACTGCTGCGCTATCCCGAGTTGCGCGGCATGCCGGTCGTGGTCGGCGGCGGCCGCAGCGCCACGCCGGAAACGCTCCCCGATGGCACGCGCCGCTTCAAACGCTTGCGTGATTACGCGGGCCGCGGCGTCGTGACCACCTCCACCTACGAGGCGCGCAAATTCGGCGTGTTCTCCGCGATGGGCATGATGAAAGCCGCGCAGCTCGCGCCCGACGCAGTCCTTCTGCCAACCGATTTCGAGTCTTATCGCCATTACTCGCGGCTTTTCAAGGCGGCCGTCGCTGGCTTCACGACGCAAATCGAAAATCGCGGCATCGACGAGATTTATATCGATGTGAGCGATCTGGCCGGCACGTCCGCGGAGATCGGCCGAAGCATGAAGGACGCCGTGCGCGACGCGACCGGGCTGACCTGCTCGATCTGCATCGCACCGAACAAGCTGCTCGCGAAGATCGGTTCCGAGCTCGACAAGCCCGACGGTCTCACCATCCTCACGATGAACGACCTGCCGATACGCATCTGGCCGCTCGCCGCGCGCAAGGTCAACGGCATCGGACCGAAGGCGAGCGAGAAGCTCGCGGCGCTCGGCATCGTGACCGTGGGCGATATCGCCGCCGCCGATCCCGGTCTGCTCCAGACGCACTTCGGCCATACGTATGCGGCATGGCTCGCGCGTATCGCGCAGGGACAGGACGAGCGGCCCGTCGTCGTCAGCTCGACACCGAAGTCGATGAGCCGCGAGACGACCTTCGAGCGCGACTTTCATCCGAAGCACGATCGCGCGACGCTCTCGGCGGAATTCACCGGACTGTGCACGCGCGTCGCCGAGGACTTGCAGCGCAAAGGCTATGTCGGGCGCACGGTGGGCATCAAGCTGCGTTTCGACGACTTCCGCACCGTGACGCGCGATCTGACGATTCCCGTCGCGACGGCCGATCCGGCCGAGATTCGCCGCGCCGCGACCGAATGCCTGAAGCGCATCGTGCTCGATCGCAGGATCAGATTGCTCGGCGTGCGAGTCAGCGCGCTGGCCGGGCGCGACGAGAGCGGGTTCATCGAACCGGTGCAGGTCGAATTGCCATTCGATATCGCGGGTGAATGAAGCGGGCGAATGAAGCGCGCGCCTTATTTCGTGGGCGCATAAAGAAATCGCAGATGCTTCGTTGCAGCCCGAATCGCCGCGCGTTAGATTGATCGCTTCCCCGAAGTAATCGATTGCTATAAGTTCGAACGTGACGATTCTGACCGCATCCCATTCCGAGCGCGCTACCGAAGACGCTGCCGATCAACCCATCGAAATCCGCAGGTTCGATGCGCCGCTCGGTGCAGAAGTTATCGGGCTCGATCTCTCGAAGCCGCTTTCGCAAGCCGATTTCACGCGCATTCATCGCGCGCATCTGGATCATCACGTGCTCGTGTTTCGCGATCAGCACATCACGCCGGACCAGCAGGTCGCGTTCAGCAAGCGCTTCGGTCCGTTGCAGATTCACGTGCTGCAACAGTTCGGGCTCGCGGGGCATTCGGAAGTGCTGATCGTGTCGAATATCGTCGAGAACGGCAAGCCGATCGGCCTCGGCGATGCAGGCCATTTCTGGCATTCCGATCTCTCGTACAAGGACAAGCCGAGTCTCGGATCGATGTTGCACGCGCAGGAATTACCCGCCATCGGCGGCGACACGCTGTTTGCGAATCAGCATCTCGCGTGGGACACGTTGCCCGCGCATCTGAAAGAGGCCGTTGAAGGGCGCGTCGCCGAGCATACGTATCTCGCCAAGTACGCGGAGCTGCAAAAGCGCAGCCCGTGGCGGCCGAATCTTTCGGCCGAGCAGATCGCGCAAGTGAAGCCGGTGACGCATCCGATCGTGCGCACGCATCCCGAAACGAAACGCCGCGCGCTCTTCGTGAGCGAGCATTTCACGACGCGCGTGATCGGCTTGCCCGAAGACGAAAGCCGCGCCTTGCTCGCGGAACTGTTCGCGCACAGCACGCAGCCTGCGTTCGTCTATCGCCATGAATGGCGTGAGCGCGATATGGTGTTCTGGGACAACCGCTCGGTCATGCATCTCGCGGCGGGCACGCCGGACGATCAGCGCCGCAAGCTGTATCGCACGACCATCGAAGGCGACGCGCCTTTCTAAAAATATTCCTTAATTTACGGGGTTTTTTCGATGCATTCTCGAACAGGGAAGGGTGCCGCACGCGCGCTCGTCGCCGCGCTCGCGGTGTCGCTCGGCATCACGTCGGCAAGCGTTCATGCCGAAGGCACGCTGCGCATCGCCGAGCAATTCGGCGTCGTGTATTTGTTGCTGAACGTGGCGCGCGATCAGAAGTTCATCGAGCAGGAAGGCAAGAAGGAAGGGCTCGATATCAAGGTCGACTGGGCCAAGCTTTCGGGCGGTTCGAGCGTCAACGATGCGCTGCTTTCAGGCTCGGTCGATATCGCGGCGGCGGGCGTCGGTCCCTTGCTGACGATCTGGGATCGCACGCACGGACGGCAGAACGTGAAGGGCGTCGCGTCGCTCGGCAATTTTCCGTATTACCTCGTGTCGAACGATCCGCGCGTGAAGACCATCGCCGATTTCAGCGATAAGGATCGCATCGCGGTGCCCGCCGTCGGCGTCTCCGTGCAGTCGCGCATCCTGCAATACGCGGCGGCGAAGCAATGGGGCGACAAGCAATTCGATCGTCTCGACAAGCTCACGCAAGCGGTGCCGCATCCGGATGCGACAGCAGCGGTCATCGCGGGCGGCACGGAAATCAACGCGCATTTCGGCAATCCGCCGTTCCAGCAGCAGGAACTCGCGGGCAATCCGAAGGCGCATATCGTGCTCAATTCATACGAAGTGCTCGGCGGCCCCAGTTCCGCGACCGTGCTCTACGCCACCGAGAAATTCCGCAACGAGAACCCGAAGACGTATCGCGCGTTCGTCGCCGGTCTCGCCGATGCCGCGCGCTATATCACGCAACATCCCGAACAGGCCGCCGATATCTATTTGCGCGTGAACAACGCGAAGATAGATCGCGATCTGCTTATCAAAGTTATCAAGGACCCATCGGTGCAATTCAAGGTCGCGCCGCAGAACACGTTCGCGCTCGCGCAGTTCATGCATCGCGTGGGCGCGATCAGGAACGAGCCGAAGTCGTGGCAGGACTACTTCTTCAGCGATCCCGCGACGAAGGAAGGCAGTTGATACGTGCTTATCGACGATAACGGATTGAATATGCGCAATGATTGGTTCGGCTCGCGCGTTTGCGCCGTTATCGTGAGCGTTTGCAATCCAGCACATCGAACATGGCCGCCAATCCTCAAGCGCTCTACTCAAGGGAAGCCGATGCCGACGCTTCCATCAGCGGCAGGCTGCTCACCGCAAAGAACGTCACGCTCGAATACCGCACGCCGGAGCGGCTCGTGCGCGCGACGCACGATGTCAGCTTCGATGTCTATGGCGCCGACCGCTTCGTGCTGCTCGGGCCTTCGGGCTGCGGAAAGTCCACTCTGCTGAAAGCTGTCGCCGGTTTCATCGAGCCAGTTGCGGGCAGCATCGAGATCGGCGGCGAACGTGTGCGCGGGCCGGGCGCGGACCGCATCGTCGTGTTCCAGGAGTTCGATCAACTGCCGCCGTGGAAGACCGTCGTGCAGAACGTGGCCTTTCCGCTGCGCGCGGCGCGCAAGCTCGGCCGTGCGGAAGCGCGCGAGCGCGCGCTGCATTATCTCGACAAGGTCGGCCTCGCCAAATTCGCCGATGCCTATCCGCACACGCTTTCCGGCGGCATGAAGCAACGCGTCGCCATAGCCCGCGCGCTCGCGATGCAGCCACGCGTGCTGCTGATGGACGAGCCCTTTGCCGCGCTCGATGCGCTCACGCGCCGCCGCATGCAGGAAGAGCTTTTGCGGCTATGGAGCGACGAGCGCTTCACGCTGTTGTTCGTCACGCATTCGATCGAGGAAGCGCTCATCGTCGGCAATCGCATTTTGCTGTTGACGCCGCATCCGGGACGCGTGCGCGCCGAATTGAACAGTCATCAATACACGCAGGAAAGCCTGGGTCGCGGCGAGTTTCAGCAAAGCGTCGCGCGCATTCATCGATTGCTGTTTGAAGAGGAGGCCGCGCTGTGAGCACGCCGCATCTGATCGCGCCGCCCGTGCGGCCCGAATATGAAGTCACGCCCGCGGCGCCCGTTGGCATCGAACACGACGCGCCGCTGCCGCTTGCAAAGCGTCTTGCGGACCGCGCGTGGCTGCGCAAGACGATGATCGCGCTCGTGCTGATCGCGCTGTGGGAAATCGCCGCGCGCGCCGTCGACAACGATCTGCTGCTGCCGACTTTCAGCGCGACCTTCGTTGCGTTCGTGCAGGGCATCGCGTCGGGCGAACTCATCGAAAAGATCGGCATTTCGATGTCGGTGCTCTTGCGCGGCTATGCGCTCGGCGCGGCGCTCGCGTTCGCGCTGACATCGCTTGCGGTTTCGACGCGCATCGGACGCGACATTCTCTCGATGCTCACGGCGATGTTCAATCCGCTGCCGTCCATCGCGCTGTTGCCGCTCGCGTTGCTGTGGTTCGGTCTCGGCACGGGCAGTCTGCTCTTCGTGCTCGTGCATTCGGTGTTGTGGCCGCTTGCGCTCAACACGTATGCGGGATTTCAGGCGGTGCCATCGACCTTGCGCATGACGGGCCGCAATTACGGGCTGAACGGCATGCGTCACGTCATGCTGATTCTCGTGCCCGCCGCGTTGCCTTCGATACTCGCGGGACTGCGCGTGGGCTGGGCGTTCGCGTGGCGCACGCTGATCGCGGCGGAACTCGTGTTCGGCGCGAGTTCGGGCAAGGGTGGTCTCGGCTGGTACATCTTCCAGAACCGCAACGAGCTCTATACGGATCGCGTGTTCGCGGGGCTGGCCGCGGTGATCGTGATCGGGCTCGCGGTCGAGCATCTCGTGTTCGATACCGTCGAGCGCGTGACCGTGCGCCGCTGGGGCGTGCAGCAATGAGTCCCGTCGATCAGGCTTCGGCGCGAATGAAGTCGATGAACGCGCGCAACGGCCCCGGCACGTGCGCGCGGCTCGGATAATAAAGACGCGGTCCGGTGAAGCTCTGCCACCACGGTTTGAGCACCGGCACGAGCGCGCCGCTGTCGATGGCTTCGCGCACGAACTCATCGAACGTATAGGCAAGGCCCAGGCCGGCGATGGCGCACGCGCGGCTCACCTCGATCGACGACGTGACGAGCGGCCCTTGCGGCACGATGCGGATCACGTCCTTGCCGCGCATGAATTCCCACACCGCCAGCACGCCGCTTTCGAAGCGATGGCCGATGCACGCGTGATTAACCAGATCGCGCGGATGCTTCGGCTCGCCGTGCGCGTCGAGATAGGCAGGCGCTGCTACTGCGACGAAGCGTTGCGTGCGCGGCCCGATGGGAACCGCGATCATGTCGCGTTCGATGCGTTCGTCGTAGCGGATGCCCGCATCGAAACCGGCCGCGAGCACGTCGATGAAGTTATCGCTCGCGCTCAGCTCCAGCGTGATGCCCGGATGCGCCGCGAGAAAGCGCGCGACGATGGACGGCAGTACTTCGCGGGAGACGATGGTCGGCACGTTCAGTCGCAGCGTGCCGGTCGGGCTGTCGCGAAAGCCGTTGACGGCATCGAGCGCGCCGGCGATTTCCGCGAACGCGGGCGCGAGGCGCTCGATCAGGCGCGCGCCCGCTTCGGTCGGCGTCACGCTGCGTGTCGTGCGATTCAGGAGCCGCACCCCCAGACGTGTTTCGAGCCTGCGTATCGCCTCGCTCAACGACGACGCCGACACGCCGCGCAACAGCGCCGCCTGCCTGAAGCCGCGCGAGCGCGCGACGGCCAGAAACGCGTGGAGATCCGACAGATCCGGTTCGCTCATTGTTCGCCTCGGCGCACAGCCCATTCGCATTGAGGCGGATTATCGCACGGGGTTTTTGCTCACATAATGCTCTCCATCGCCGGTATGCGCGGCGCAAGTCCTTCAGGAGAGAACCAACATGGAACAACGCAAGCTCGGCAAGACCGGACCGCAATCGGCCGCCATCGGGCTCGGATGCATGGGCATGTCGGGCATGTACGGGCCGTCGGATCGCGCGGAAAGCATTGCGACGATTCACGCCGCGCTCGAAGCGGGCGTCACGCTGCTCGATACCGGCGACTTCTACGGCATGGGCCACAACGAAATGCTGATCGGCGAGGCCTTGCGAAGCGCGCCGCCGTCGCGCCGCGATGCGGCGATTCTCAGCGTGAAGTTCGGCGGCATGCGCGATCCGGCGGGCAATTTCATCGCGTTCGATGGCCGGCCTGTCGCCGTGAAGAACGCTTTGGCGTACACGCTGCAGCGGCTCGGCGTCGATCACATCGACATCTATCGTCCCGCCCGGCTCGATGCGAACGTGCCGATCGAGGACACCGTCGGCGCGATCGCCGACATGATCGACGCGGGCTATGTGCGTCATGTCGGGCTGTCGGAAGTGGGTGCAGAGACGCTGCGCAAGGCCGCCGCCGTGCATCCCGTGTGCGACTTGCAGATCGAGTATTCGCTGATCTCGCGCGGCATCGAGGATGCGATCCTGCCGGCGTGCCGGGAGCTCGGCATCAGTATCACGGCGTATGGCGTGCTGTCGCGCGGCTTGATCAGCGGGCACTGGAGCCGCGACGCCGCGCAGTCGGGCGACTGGCGCGCGAACAGTCCGCGCTTTCAGCAAGGCAATGTCGAGCGCAATCTCGCGCTCGTCGATGCACTGCGCGAGATCGCCGATGCGAAGCGCGTCAGCGTCGCGCAGATCGCGATCGCGTGGGTGCTCGCGCAGGGCGCGGACATCGTGCCGGTCATCGGCGCGCGTCGTCGCGAGCGTTTGACGGAATCGCTCGGCGCGCTCGACGTCACGCTCACGAACGACGAACTCGCCGCGATCGAAGCGGCGGTGCCGAAGGGCGCGGCGTCGGGCGATCGCTACGAAGCCGTGCAGATGGCGCACCTCGACAGCGAGAAGCGCTGAGCGTCGAGCATTAAGCGTTGAGCATCAAGTGCCGATCTCGCGGGCGCGGTTCTTTCGCAGAAAGACCCACGCATTGAACGCGGCGCCCGCGAACATCAGCAGGAAGGGGAGGAGCAGCGTCATCGCCATGATGGTCGTGAACGAGCCGAATACGCATACGTAGAGATTGCGTTGCCAGTGAACGGAGTCTTCGGACATGAATGTGGGTCGTGGTCGATTCTGCGTGACTGTCGCAGATTTTCGGCCCGCGCGCTCGCACTTGATGCGGCACGCAATCTGCGACACGTGTACGATCGATTCCGATCCACCGATGGAGAGACGCCGAGTGAAAATCGCGACCTTCAACATCAACGGCATCCGTCCGCGGCTCGACGCCTTGTTGAAATGGCTCGAGCGCGAATCGCCCGATATCGTCTGCCTGCAGGAATTGAAAGCGACGGACGCGCAGTTTCCCGCCGCTGCGATCGCCAACGCGGGCTATGGCGCGTTATGGCACGGACAGCAATCCTGGAATGGCGTGGCGATTCTCGCGAAGGGCGCCGATCCGGTGCTCAGCCGCCGCGGGCTGCCCGGTTTCGAGGACGATACGCATAGCCGTTATATCGAAGCGGCGGTGGGTGGCATGGTCATCGGTTGTCTGTATCTTCCGAACGGCAATCCGCAGCCCGGCCCGAAGTTCGATTACAAGCTTGCCTGGTTCGAGCGCTTCAACGCGCATGCGAAGGCGTTGTTCGATAGCGGTCATCCCGTGGTGCTCGCGGGCGATTACAACGTCGTGCCCACCGACGAGGACATCTACAACACGCGCTCATGGCTCAAGGATGCGCTGTTGCAGCCCGAGAGCCGCGCGGCCTACGCGGACCTGCTCGCGCAGGGCTGGACGGATGCGTTGCGCAAGATGTTTCCCGATGAGCGCATCTACACGTTCTGGGATTACTTTCGCAATCACTGGCAGACGAATTCGGGCTTGCGTATCGATCACATTCTGCTCAGCAAGAATCTGGCGAAGAAGCTGGAGACTGCGGGCGTCGACAAATGGGTGCGCGGCGAGCCGCATGCGAGCGATCATGCGCCGACGTGGATCACGCTCAAGTCCGGACGTGCGCGCAAGAAGACGGCGGACGCTTAGGCTTGCATCGCGTGGCGTGTGGATTCGAGTGATGCGAGAAATTGCATGACGTGATCGCGGCCGCCCATCGACCAGACGTCGAGATGATCGGCATCTTCGATGAGCGCGAGACGCTTGTCGCCGCGCGCGGCATCGAAGAGGCGCTGAAAGTGTTCGGGCGGGATCACGGCGTCTTTCGTTCCACCGTAGATCAGGATCCGTGAGTCGATGGATGCGATTTTAGAAAGACTCGCATAGCGGTCGCGCGCGAGAAGCCGTACGGGAAAGAGCCAGAAGCGCTTCGCCGCTACGTCGACGATGCTGGTGAATGGGCTTTCGAGTATCAGCGCGTCGATTTTCGCTTCGCGCGCGAGTTGGACGGCGACACCTGAGCCGAGTGAATAGCCGTGCAGCACGATGTGTTTCGAATGTGCCGACGCGTAGGCGTAGGCGGCGCGGGCATCGGCATAGAGGCCGGCTTCGTGAGGCTTGCCGGGGTTGCCGCCGTAGCCGCGGTATTCGGCGAGGAGGACGCCGTAGCCGGCTTCGATCATCTCGAGCGCGATGTGGCCGCGTTGGGTCAGATCTTCGCCGTTGCCGTGGAAGAGGATTATTGTGGGGGTCGTTTTGCCTGGCGGCGCCTTGTAGCGGACTGTCAGGGTCAGGTTGTCTTCGGTTTTTATGCTGATGGCTTCGGTTTGTTGCTCTAACTCGGCGTTCTTGAGGGCCGCTATCTGCTCCAGCGGGTAAACCAATCTTCCCTGTAGCCAATATAGACCCGCCAGGGCTATGGCGTAGGTCAGAGCTATGGCTGTCAGCAGGATCCAGAGGGCTTCGAGCATCGGTTTCTTTTTAGGCGAGTTTGGCGGTTCGTTACATGGTAGTGGGTTTGTTTTTGTTTTTGTTTTTGTTTTCGTTTTCGTTTTCGCCGGATCCCGTATTCATGTCGGTTTATTAGCGTTGCCCCGCACAGGGGCAGAGCAAATAGACCGACACGATTCCGGGATCAACCAAAAAACAAAACCATCACTCCCGCGTATCCGCATCGCCATGCAACCTCATCGGTATATCCGAAGCAATTTCCCTCACAACCTCCTCAGAATCCCTCCCGCGATTAAACATCGCATTAAGCAAGATAGCAAACACCGCAGCAAGCGTAATCCCGCTATGCGTAAGCGGCCCCATCCACTCCGGCATATGCGCAAAGAACGTCGGCGCAGCAAGCGGAATCACCCCCACTCCCAAACTGATCGCAACGACAAGCAAGTTATTCTTGCTATCGAAATCCACCTTGCTCAGGATCTTCACCCCAGTCGCCGCGACCATGCCAAACATCGCAATCCCCGCGCCGCCCAGCACGACAACCGGTATCGAAGCGATCAAATTCGATAGCTTCGGCAACAGCCCCAGCAGAATCAAAACCACACCCGACACCGCCACGACCCACCGGCTCTTCACGCCGGTAATCCCCACGAGCCCGATATTCTGCGAAAACGACGAATGCGGAAACGTATTGAAGATGCCGCCGATCACCGTGCCGAGACCATCGGTGCGCAAGCCGCGCGTCGCATCGACTCGCGAAACGGGCCGCATCGCGAGATCGCCGAGCGCGAGAAACATGCCGAGCGATTCCACCATGATGACCACCATCACCAGACACAGCGATGCAATGGCCGCGACATCGAACGTAGGCATGCCGAAGGCAAACGGCCGCACCGGCGCAAACCACGCCGCTCGTCCAATGCCAGAAAAGTCGACGAACCCGAGCGGCAACGCAATAACAAATCCAATCGCCATGCCAAGCAAAACGGAAATGTTCGCGATAAAGCCTTTCAAATACTTATTGATGAGCAGAATCGCAAGCAGCACGATTGCCGCAATCATAAGATTCCTCGGCTCGCCGAAATTCGCCGCGCCACGCCCGCCGCCCGCCCAGTTGATCGCCACCGGGAATAGCGTCATGCCGATCGTCAGAATGATCGTGCCCGTCACGATCGGCGGAAAAAATCGCATCAGCCGCCCAAAGAACGGCGCGATCAGAATCGCAAACACGCCCGCCGCGATCGTCGCGCCGAAGATCGCCGTCAGGCCGGCGCCGGACGAAGCCATCGCGACCATCGGTCCGACCGGCGCGAAACTCACGCCCATGATGACCGGCAACCGTATGCCGAATTTCCACACGCCGATGCATTGCACCAGCGTCACGAGCCCGCATGCAAAGAGATCCGAACTGATCAGAAACGCGATCTGATCCTTCGGCAGCTTCAACGCAGCGCCGATGATGAGCGGCACCGCGATCGCGCCCGCGTACATCACGAGGACGTGCTGAATGCCGACCGCGAGCATCTGACCCACGGGCAGCACTTCGTCGACGGGGTGGATCGTTTCAGCCATGTGCGCTCCAGCGGTCGAATGATTCAGTCATCCGAGTATTGCATCGCGTGCCCGCCGAAAAAATATTCGCGCTGCTATACACGGCATCGCATGCAACCCAGGGCAACGCGGACAAAGCCTCGCCGCTGGCGGAATGAAAGCGCGAGCGTCACCGGCGATGCACTACACTGTCCGACGCGCGTCACTCATACCAGCGTCGAAAGGGAGTCACTCACGATGAACCTGCTTTTCGTCGACGACAATCACGCCTGCATCGAGACTCTCGTCGACATCGCAAGCGGACTGGGTCATACCGCAGCCGTCGCGCACGACGGCGCAGGCTGCCTCGCGCTCACATCGAGCGAGCAATTCGACAGCATCTTTCTCGACATCACGCTTCCCGACGCCGACGGCCGCGAAATCTGCACCGCGATCCGCGCGCGCGGACCGAGCAGCCGGGCGCGCATCATCGCGATGACAGGACATACCGATTTCGTCGCGGACAGCGGCGAAACCAGCTTCGATGGCTATCTGCTCAAACCGATCAGCCTCCAGGCGCTCGAACTCTTTCTACTTTCGCGGTAGAAAAGCGCACGAGCGTCAGGAGATTTGACCGGGCTTCTTTCGCGCGATGAGCCGCGCCCGGCAGCAATTGCCGACTCGCCTGTGCGTCTCATCATGCAAAGCGAAATCGCTCGCGCTACAAGGCGTTCCGGACTGTCGAATTTTGGGATGGCGTGCTACATTCCGAGCGCCTTGCGTCGCTTAATTTCGATTGTGATCGCGGCAACGCAACAAAAGCTATGTCGGGCGCGCAGCCCGAAAAACATCTATCGGACGGGGATTCGGCATGGAAATGGTCGGCGGAACGCGGCTTGCTCAATTGTTCAACAACAATCAGGAGCAACTGCTCGCGGAGTGGTTCGCGCAGCAGCATGCCATTGCATCGCGGCGTGGGCTCGTCGGCGAAGCGGAACTGCGCAACCAGTTCACGCAGTTCATCGCGCTTCTGACGACGGCCTTCGGCGCGTCCGAGCGCATCGATTTCAAAGCGCCCGCGTGGCAGGAAGTGCGCTCGTTTCTCGCGGAAATGTCCGGGCAGCGCGCGCGTCAGGGCTTTACGCCGGTCGAAACGGCGTTGTTCGTGTTTTCGTTGAAGCAGCCGCTCTTCACGCGCCTGCGCGAAGCAGTCGGCAACGATTCCGCGACGCTCGCCGATCTCACGTGGACGATCAGCACGCTCTTCGACGAACTCGGCCTTTTTACGACCGAAGTGTTTCAGGCGAGCCGGGAGCAGGTCATCGTGCGTCAGCAACAGGAGTTGCTCGAACTCTCGACGCCCGTCGTGCAACTGTGGGACGGCATTCTCGCGCTGCCTTTGATCGGCACGCTCGATTCCGCGCGCACGCAAGTGGTGATGGAGAACCTGTTGCAGAAGATCGTCGAGACGGGCGCGGCCATTTCGATCATCGACATCACCGGTGTGCCGACCGTCGACACGCTCGTCGCGCAGCATCTGCTCAAGACGGTCGCGGCGGCGCGGCTGATGGGCGCGGACTGCATCATCAGCGGCATTCGTCCGCAGATCGCGCAGACCATCGTGCATCTCGGCGTGAACCTGTCGAACGTCACGACCAAGGCGACGCTCGCGGCGGCTTTCGTCGTCGCGCTGCAGCGCACGGGCAAGTCGGTGACGGGGGCGCTCGCGCACGACGCATCGCGCGCGGGCCGTCAGGGCGACGCATTCGATCCGCTGCAACCCGAATGACGCCGCATCTCGCCATTCGAAGCACGCATCGAACGAAACGCGACTGAACGGGGCCTCAAGCGATGGAACGCATTCCGATTCTCACGATGGGCAAGCTGTTGCTCGTCACCATTCAGGTCGACATGCACGACCGGCTCGCGCTCGCGCTGCAGGACGATCTGACGAACCGTATCGTGAAGGACGGCGCTCGCGGCGTGCTGATCGACATTTCCTCGCTCGATGTGGTCGATTCGTTCATCGGGCGCATGATCGGCAACACCGCCGCGATGGCGCGCGTGCTCGATGCCGAGACGGTCGTTGTCGGCATGCAGCCATCGGTTGCGATCACGCTCGTCGAGCTCGGGCTCGCGCTCACGGGCGTGCGCACCGCGCTCAACGTGGAAAAGGGCATGGCACTGCTCGCGAGGGGCGGAACGGTCTGACGGCCGCATGCGAACGACTCCATGACGACCTTCAATTCCACAGCCACGCCGAGCTCATCGTCGCCGCCCGATACGCTGCCGGTCCGCTCCGACGAGCAGATCGTGCGGCTGCGTCAGTTCGTGCGCGAGAAGGCGGTCGCGCAAGGGCTGTCTCTCATCGACCAGACCAAGTTCGTGACGGCGGCGAGCGAGCTCGCGCGCAACACACTCATCTATGGCGGCGGCGGCGACGTGCATTGCACGCTCGTCGAGCGTAACGGCCGCCGCGGCCTGAAACTCGAATTCGTCGACAACGGTCCAGGCATTCCGGATATTCAGCGCGCGCTTTCCGATGGCTTCACGTCGGGCAGCGGCCTCGGCCTCGGCCTCGGCGGCGCGAAGCGCCTGTGCGACGAGTTCGATATCCGCTCGGCGCCAGGCGAAGGCACACACGTTTCGATCACCAAATGGAAACCGTTTTGAAGGAATCAATGGCCGCGCAGCAGCGCTACGAAATCGCCGATGCGAGCCAGATCGCTCATGCGCGGCGATCGATCGGCGAGCTTGCGCGCGGGCTCCGTTTCAACGAAACGACCGCGGGTGAACTCGCGATCGTCGTGACGGAGTGCGGCACGAATCTGCTCAAGCATGCGCGGCACGGCGAACTGCTGGTGCGGCCGCTCGTCGATGGTGACGGCGCGTCCCTTCGCTACGGCATCGAAGTGCTGTGCATCGACAACGGCCCTGGCATTCACGATCTGCATCGCTGCTTCGAGGACGGCTACACGACCGCAGGCAGTCCCGGCAACGGCATGGGCGCGATCGAACGTCTGTCGGACGAGCTCGATATCTGGAGCGCGCCGGAACGCGGCACGGTGCTGCGCGTCGTGTTCTGGAATGCGCCGGGCGCGGTGAAGGCGGCTGCCGCGCCGCTCGCCTATGGCGTCGTGAATTTGCCGCTCGCCACCGAAATCGTCAGCGGCGACGCCTGGTCGTGCCACCTGAATCAGGGCGAATTCACCGTGCTGGTCGCCGATGGTCTCGGCCACGGCCCGCTCGCGAATGTCGCCGCGATCGAAGCCGCGAAGGTGCTGGCGGCGAACGGCGATCAGACGCTCGAGCGCATCATGGACGCCGCCAACGATGCGCTGCGGCCGACGCGCGGCGCGGCGGTCGGCATCGCGCGCATGCCGGCGTTCGCGTCGATGGCGGGCATGAAGGTGTCGTTCGCGGGCATCGGCAATATCTCGGCGAGCGTGTGGACCGAAGGCACGCACAAGCATCTGGTGTCGCACAGCGGCATCGTCGGGCATTCGGCGCGGCGCGCGCAGCAGTTCGACGCGCCGTATCCGCCGAACGCGCTCGTCGTGCTCGCGTCGGACGGGCTCACGTCGCGCTGGGATCTCGCGCGCTATCCGGGGCTCGCGATGCGCCATCCCTCGCTCGTCGCGGCGATTTTGTATCGCGATTTCGCGCGCGGACGCGACGACATCACCGTGTTCGTCGCGCGCACGACCGGGAGCGCATGATGATGATGCGGGCGCTCTACGCGATGCGGATCGACGGCGAGCGCGATATCGTGGCGGCCCGCGTGAAGGCGCGCGACGCGAGCGCGGCGCTCGGCTTTTCGCCGCAGGACCAGACGCGCATCGCCACGTCCGTGCTCGAGGCGGCGCGCACGGTGCTGATCGCAGGAAGCGAAGCGCGCGCCGATTTTTTCGTCGATGACTCCACGCATCCGCCGCGCTTCGTCGTGCGTTTCATGGCCGGCAAGGGCGCGGGCGAACGGCTGCGCGCCATGCGCAACGACGGCAACGACGCGCAAGCGGCGCTCGGCCTGCTCGCGGCGCAGCGATTGATGGACCAGTGCGCGATCGCCGACGAAGCCGATGGCGACACATCGATCTCGCTCGCGAAGGCATTGCCCGATAACGCGCCGTGCGACGTGCAAGCGGTCGTCGACGTGCTTTCGCGTCAGTCGGGCAATGACACCGCCGCGGAGCTGCAACGCCAGAATCGCGAGCTGATCGCCGCGCTCGCGGATCTGCGCGAGCGTCAGGAAGAACTGACGCGCCTGACGCGCGAGCTGGAAGACACGAATCGCGGCGTCGTCGCGCTGTATGCGGAGCTCGACGCGCGGGCCGATCATCTGCGCCGCGCGGACGAATCCAAATCGCGCTTCCTGTCGAACATGAGTCACGAGTTCCGCACGCCGCTCTCGTCGATCCGCGCGCTCTCGAAGCTGCTGCTCGAACGCATCGACGGCGATCTCACGGAAGAGCAGGAAAAGCAGGTGCGCTTCATCCGCAAGGCGGCGGAAGACTTGTCGGAAACGGTCGACGATCTGCTCGATCTCGCGAAGATCGAAGCGGGCAAGATCGAAGTGCGGGCCACCGAATTCGAAGTCGATACCTTGTTTTCGGCGCTGCGGGGCATGTTGCGGCCGCTGTCGCCGGGCGGCGCGGTGGAGCTCGTGTTCGATTCGTGCGAAGGCCTGCCGCCCATCCGCACCGACGAAGCGAAGGTCGCGCAGGTGGTGCGCAACTTCGTGTCGAACGCGCTCAAGTTCACGGAGCGCGGCGACGTGCGCGTGAGTGCGAGTTACGACGACGCGCGCCGGCTCATCACGTTTTCCGTCAGCGATACAGGCATCGGCATTGCGCCGGAGCATCAGCAGGTCGTGTTCGAAGAGTTCGGGCAAGTCGAGAATCGCTTGCAGCAGTACGTGAAGGGCACGGGTCTCGGTTTGCCGCTGTGCCGCAAGCTCTGCAAGCTGCTCGGCGGCGATGTATCGCTCACGAGCGCGCTCGGGCGAGGCTCGGTTTTCAGCGCGACGATTCCCGCGTTCTACGGCGCCGATTTCGATGCGGCGCATCACGCAGCGAGCGATACGCGGCCCGCGGTGCTGATCGTCGCGAGCAATCCGATCGAGCGGCTCGACTGCGAAGCGGCCCTGCGCGATTCGCCGTATCGTGCGATAAGCGCCGCGACGCTCGACGAAGCCGGCCGCCTGCTCGCGCGCACGCAGCCCGTCGCGTTGCTGCTCGCGGTGCGGCCCGCGCCATCGGAAGCGTGGATCTGGCTGGCCGCTTTGCGCGCGCAGGCGGCCACGCGCAGCATTCCGGTCGTCGTGCTCGGCGAGGCCGAAGATCGCACCGAAGCGCAAGCGCTGGGCGCGACCGCGTTCATCCAGAAGCCAGCGGGCGGCGGTGCGTTGGCGGGCGTGCTGGATGCGGTGACGGGCAAGGGATGACCATCATGAGAAGCGACTGGAACGAGGTGCTGATCCTCAACGTCGATGACAACGACGGCGCGCGCTATGCGAAAACGCGCATCCTGTCGCGCGCGGGCTTCAACGTGATCGAAGCGGCGACGGGCACCGCCGCGCTCGAACGCGTGCGCGCCCAGGCACCCGATCTCGTGCTGCTCGACGTGAAGCTGCCCGACATCAACGGGCTTGAAGTGTGCAGGCAGATCAAGGCGTCGCCGGAGACGGCGGGCACGCTCGTGCTGCAGACATCGGCGGCGGCGGTGCATAGCCTCGATCGCATTCGCGGTCTCGAAGGCGGCGCGGACAGCTATCTGACCGAGCCCGTCGAGCCGGCCGAACTGATCGCGCACGTGCGCGCGCTGTTGCGCGTGCGGCTCGCGGAAAACGCACTGCGTGAAAGCGAAGAGCGCTTTCGCCAGCTCGCCGAGAATATCGACGACGTTTTCTGGATGCTCGATCCCGCATCCAACGAACTGCTCTATGTGAGCCCGGCTTACAGGCATCTCTTCGATACGGGCGGCGGCGCGCCCGCGCCCGTGCCGGGACCGGATCACTGGTCCGGCGACATTCTGCCGCTCGACCGCGATCATGTCGCCGATGCGTATCGGCAATTGCTCGCGAACGGCACACCGTATCAGGTGGAATATCGCATCGTGCGAGCACATGGCGGGCCGCGCTGGGTGGCGGAGCGCGCGTTCATGGTGCGCGGCGCGGCGGGTCGTCCGGCGCGGCCGGATCGCGTCGCGGGCATCGTCAACGACATCTCCGAGCGCAAGGCCGCCGAGCTGTTGCTGCGCGAAGCCGACCGCCGCAAGGACGAGTTCCTCGCGATGCTCGCGCACGAGCTGCGCAACCCGCTCGCGCCGATTCGCAACGCGGTCGATCTGCTCGATCCCGATCGCGAGCCGTCGGCGCAGCATTTCACGACGGTGCGCGCGATCATCGATAGACAGGTGCGGCATCTGAGCCGCCTCGTCGACGATCTGCTCGACGTTGCGCGCATCACGCAGGGCAAGATCACGTTGCGTGAGGAAACGGTGGATCTCGCGGCGGCGATCGCGGCGGCCATCGAGACCGTCCAGCCCGCGCTCGAACGAAAGCGTCATGCGTTGTCGGTGAAGCTGGCGGACGCGCCGCTCTATATCGTCGGCGACAATGTGCGGCTCGCGCAGGTGTTCGGCAATCTCTTGTCGAATGCGTCGAAGTACAGCCTCGAAGAGGGCGAGATCGCAATCGAGACCGAGCAGTTCGGCGATGAAGCGCGCATCGTCGTGCGCGACAAGGGCATCGGCATCGCGCCGGACATGCTGCCGCATATCTTCGATCTCTTCGTGCAGTCGGAAACCTCGCTCGAACGGTCCGAAGGCGGGCTCGGCATCGGCTTGCCGCTCGCGAAGACGCTGGTCGAATTGCAGGGCGGGCGCATCGAGGCGTTTTCGGCGGGGCCGCAAACGGGCAGCGAGTTCACCGTGTGGCTGCCGCTCGCGAAAGATGCGCAAGTGGCCGCGCAAGGCGTCGGGGAAACGCTCGCGAACGTGGCGAGCGGCAAGCGCGTGCTGCTCGTCGATGACAGCGTGGACGCGGCCACCGCGATGGCGCTTTTGCTCGAAGCCGACGGCTTCGACGTGCGCACCGCGCACGACGCGACCGAAGCGCTCGCGCTCTCCGATATCTTCTTGCCGCAGATCGTGCTGCTCGATATCGGCTTGCCGGGGATGGACGGTTATCGGCTGGCGGCCAAAATGCGCGCGCGCCCCGCGACGGCGGATGCGTTGCTGATCGCGGTGACGGGATACGGTCAGGCGCATGACCGGCAGCGCTCGAAGGATGCGGGCTTCGATCATCATTTCGTGAAGCCGGTCCCATTCGCGGAGATTCAGAGAGCGGTGCAGGGCCGGTTCGCATAACGCGTCTTGCGCGTTGTCCGCGTTCTCCGCGTTTTCACCTAGCAATCCGAGGTTGACTCACACGCTCACGCGGCCGAAACTTCATCCATCGCTTTGTGATCACAGGTCACATCAAACGACAGCATCGCAGCAGCCGAACGAAAGAACGGAGGCGAAGTGGCGACACGCTCGACGACGGATCTCCCCGCGCTCGAATTAGTTGCACGCGAAACCATGGCCGGCCGCGTCTATGCGCAGCTCAGGCAAGCCATCATGACGGGCCGCTTCGCACCTGGACAGTTGCTCAGCCTGCGCAGCGTGGCGGAAGCCGTCGGCTCTTCGACCATGCCCGTGCGCGCCGCGCTCACGCGTCTGCAAGCGGAAGGCGCGTTGATCGACGGACCCGGCCGCGCGTTGATGGTCCCGCCGATGACGCTCGAGTTGCTCGACGAATTGCGCGACGTGCGCATCGCGCTCGAAGGCGCAGTCGCGAAGCGCGCGGCGTCGCGCATGACGCGCGCGCATCTCGACGCGCTGCAGCGCATCTTCGACACGATGGACGCCCATGTCGAAGCCGGCGACGCGCCCTCGTATCTGCGCAGCAACTTCGAGTTCCACATTGCCATTTACGCGCACGGTGCGAGCGATCTCACGCTCGCGACGATTCAGAACCTCTGGATGCGCATCGGCCCGTTCCTGAATCTCGTGGCACCCGATATTCCGCACATGCGCCGATCGATGGCGGCGCATCGGCATATCGTCGAAGCGCTCTGGCGCGGCGACGGCGAAGGCGCGCGCGCCGGCATCGAGGAGGACATCGGCGATGCGGCCGCCGATCTGCAACAGCGTTTGCAAAGCGGCGAATCAGGCAACGAAGCGAGCGCCTGAACACGACTAAAAAGAAAGGAGACAAGGCATGACGGTTCTTCAGATGCTGAAACCGCACGCGGGCTTGCGCGTGCTCGTGACGGGCGGCGCATCGGGCATCGGGCTCGTGATCGCGCGCGCGTTCGTCGATGCAGGCGCGCGCGTGCACGTCTGCGATTCGAGCCCCGAAACCATCGATGCATTGGCGCAGGCAGAAGCGAGCGCGGAGTGCAACGCGATTACGTCCACGCTCGCGGATGTTTCGGACAAGGACGCGGTCGAGCGCGTATTCGCCGACGTGCAGCGCGAGCTCGGCGGACTCGATGTGCTCGTGAATAACGCGGGCATCGCGGGCCCGACCGGCGGCATCGACGAACTCGACGCGAACGAGTGGGAGCAAACCGTCGACGTCAATCTGAACGCGCAGTTCTACTTCGCGCGCCGCGCGGTGCCGCTGCTGCGCGACGCGCATGGCGGCGGAACGATCATCGCGCTGTCGTCGGTGGCGGGACGGCTCGGTTATGCGTTTCGCACGCCGTATGCCGCGACGAAATGGGCGGTCGTCGGCATGACCAAGAGTCTCGCGATCGAGCTGGGGCCGTCCAACATCCGCGTCAATGCGATTCAGCCGGGCATCGTGAAAGGGCCGCGCATCGAGCGCGTGATCGCCGCGCGCGCGAAGCAACTCGATCTCTCTTATGAAGAGATGGAGAAGCAGTATCTCGCGAAGATTTCCCTGCGCCGCATGACCACGCCCGAGGAAGTCGCGGCCACCGCGCTCTTTCTGTGCTCGCCCGCGGGCAGCGGCATCTCGGGACAGGCGATCTCCGTCTGCGGCAACGTGGAAGTCCTTTAAAACAACGAGGATCACATGGCAACGAAACGCAAGGTCATCATCACATGTGCGCCGACGGGCGCGATCCACACGCCTTCGATGTCGCCGCATCTTCCTCTCACGCCGCAGCAGATCGGCGACGCCGCGCTCGCGGCCGCGCAGGAAGGCGCCGCGATTCTGCATCTGCATGCGCGCGATCCGAACGATGGTCACCCGACGCAGGATCCCGCCGTGTTCGAGCAATTTCTGCCGCGCATCAAGGCGGAAACGGATGCGGTGATCAACATCACGACCGGCGGCAGCCCGCACATGACGGTGGCCGAACGTTTGAAGCCCGCGCATCGGTTCAGGCCGGAAGTGGCGTCGCTGAACATGGGCTCGATGAACTTCGGTCTCTATCCGATGCTGGAGCGCTTCAAGGAACTCAAGTACGACTGGGAGCGTAAGCATCTGGAGAACAGCCGCGATCTCGTGTTCAAGAACACGTTTGCGGATATCGAATACATCCTGACATCGTGCGGCGCGAACGGCACGCGCTTCGAGTACGAGTGCTACGACATTTCGCATCTGTATAACCTCGCGCACTTCGTCGATCGCGGACTCGCGAAACCGCCGTTCTTCGTGCAGAGCGTCTTTGGTCTGCTCGGCGGCATCGGGCCGCATCCCGAAGATCTCGCGCATATGAAGCGCACCGCCGACCGGCTTTTCGGCCACGACTATGTGTGGTCGATCCTCGGCGCGGGCCGCAATCAGATTCCGCTCGGTTCGATCGGCGTCGCGCAGGGATCGAACGTGCGTGTGGGTCTGGAGGATTCGCTATGGATCGAGCCCGGCAAGCTCGCCGAATCGAGCGCGGCGCAGGTGCGCAAGATTCGTCAGGTGGTCGAAGGACTTTCGCTCGATATCGCCACGCCCGCCGAAGCGCGCGAGATGCTGCAACTGAAGGGCGCCGCCGACACCAACTTCTGAGCGTGGAGGAGAACGTGAACGCCAAGCTGAAAGTAGTCGCGATGCCGACGGGCTGGCTCACCGTCGATCGCTCGTCGCAAGTGTATGGCCGCTACTTCGGCCAGCAGATGAAGGTGCCCGTGTGGTCGACGGCGATCGTCGGTGCGTCGAAGAAGATCGTCGTCGATACGGGCATTCACGATCCGGGATGGGTCTCGAACTTCGTGTGTCCGTGCGATCAGGCGCCCGAAGAGAAGCTCGAGCGCGCGTTGAAGGAATACGTCGGCTGGAGCGCGGACGATGTGGATATCGTCATCAACACGCATCTGCATTACGACCATTCGGGCGGCAACACGCTGTTCAGCCACGCGCGCTTCATCGTGCAGGCGGCCGAGTGGGAATACGCGGGTCATCCGCTGCCGACGCAGGCCACGTATTACCAGGAGTTTCTGATCGGCCGCGAGCCGCTCGCGTATTTTCGCTGGCAGTTCGTGAACGGCGTGACCGATATCGTGCCCGGCGTGCGCGTCGTGCCGACACCGGGCCACACGCCGGGGCATCAGTCCGTCGCGGTGAATACGGAAGAAGGCGTCGTGCTGATCGCGGGCGATTGCGCGAACTGCATGGAAAACATCGTCGACCTCGTGCCGGTGGGCATCGTGCATGAAACGCTCGCGGAGATCGGCTCGCTGTCGCGCATTCGTCAGATCGCGGATTTCGTCATACCCGGACACGATCCGAACGTCGTGCCCGGCAGCGCGGGCATCGCATTGCCAGCAAGCGCGCGTTTGCCTCATATCGCGAAGTAACGCAGCAACGTAGAAGCGCATCGTCGAAGACCAATAACGAAGCACCGGAGGATGACATGAAAGCATGGACGCAATCGATTCGTCATGCGGGCCGGGCCGCGCTCGGCCTCGCGTTCGCGGCGGCGCTCGCCGTGTCGGGACAGGCGCACGCGGCGGGCAAGTACAAGATCTTTCTGTCGATGAGCTATGTCGGCAACGACTGGCAGACGGAAGCCGCGAACATGGTCAAGGCGATGGCCAATACGCCCGCGCTCAAGGACAAGGTCGATCTCGAAGTGCAGGTCGCGGGCACCGACGCGCAGAAGCAGATCCAGCAGATCAACTCGATGGTGCAGGCGGGCGCGAAGGCCATCGTCATCTATCCGATCTCGCCGACGGCGCTCAATCGCGCGATCAAGAACGCATGCTCGAAAGGCGTCGTCGTTGCCGCATACGACGGCGAAGTGACGGAGCCGTGCGCGCATAACGTGACCATCGACCAGCATCAGGCCGGCACCGTCACCGCCGAATGGCTCGCGAAAACGCTCAACGGCAAGGGCAATGTCGTGATGATCACCGGCGTGCCGGGCACGTCCGTCGATCGCGCGCGCACCGAGGCGGCGAAGGCCGTGTTCGCGAAGTTTCCGGGCATCAAGATCGTCGCGGAAGGCACGGGCATGTGGAGTCAGGCGACCGCGAAGACCGAGCTTTCGAAGATTCTCGCGACGAACAGCTGGGACAAGATCGATGGCCTGTGGATGCAGGTGGGCTGCTTCACGGCGGCATCCATGCAGCTCGAAGCGGGTATCGCCGACGACAAGATCAAGCCGTGCGCGGGTGAATCGTCGAACGGGCATCGGGTGCAGATGTTGCCGCCGGGCGAAGTGAAGGGGCAGGGCGGATATCGCTCGATCGGCTATCGTTCCATCTCTTATGGCGCGCCGCCGTACTCCGGCGCGATGGCGCTGAAAATGGCCGTGAAGAAGCTCGATGGCGGCGATTTCCCGGCGCGCGTCACGTTGAAGCTGCCGCTCGTGCTGACCGCTGAATCGAAGCTCTGCAAGACCGGCAGCATCGACGAACTGAAGGCGGGCTGCACGGCGTTCCCGCCGGACAAGGTGCCGCCGGGCTGGTTCGCGGACATCTATTCGGAAGACACGAAGGAAGTCGGCTTCAACGCCGCGTTGACGGGCAATCAGGACTGAGGCGCGATGATGAACGACTCGTCTCTCGCCATCGATCTGTCGAAGGTGACGAAGCGCTTCGGCGCGACCGTCGCGCTCGATGGCGCGTCGTTCTCGGTGAAACGCGGCGCGGTGCACGCGCTGCTCGGCGAGAACGGCGCGGGCAAGTCCACCACGGTCAAGCTGCTGTCGGGATTGATGCAGCCGGATTCGGGCAGCATCCGCGTGATGGGCGACGACGTGACGATGCGCCAGCCGAGAGACGCGCATCGCGCGGGCGTGCAGACGGCGTTTCAGGAGATGACGCTGGTGCGCGATCTGACGGTCGCGCAGAACCTCCTGATGTCCTATGAACCGACGGGCTTTCTCGGGCGCATCAGGAAGCGCGAGGCGCAGCGGCAGGCCGCCGAATGGCTCGACAGGCTCGAACTGTCGGATGTGCGTCCCGGCGCGTATATCCGCGATCTTTCGTTGCCGGTGCGGCAGAAGATCGAGATTGCGAAGGCGATCGTGCGCCAGCCGAAAGTGCTGCTGCTCGATGAACCGACGTCCGCGCTCTCGGGCCGCGATGTGACATGGCTCGCGCGGCGCATCGACGAGTTGAAGGCGGGCGGCGTGACCTTCGTGTTCATCACGCATCGCATGCAGGAAGTGCGCGAGTTCTGCGACAGCCTCACGGTGTATCGGAATGGCCGCGACGTGGGCGCGTTCGATGCCGCGGATATATCGGATGACGAAGTAATTCGTCTTGTCATCGGCCGCTCGATGGAGGCGAAGTATCCACCGAAGATCGCATCGGCGATGAGCGATGCGACGCCGGCCATCGAGACGCGCAACGTTCGCGTCGATGGCGTCGTCTCCGACTTCGATCTCGCCGTGAAGCCCGGCGAAGTGCACGGCATCGCGGCATTACAAGGCATGGGGCAACGCGAGTTGTTCGAGGCGCTGTTCGGCGCGAGCTATATCGACGATGGCGAGATCCGCATCGACGGCAAGCCGGTCACGTTGACATCGACGGCGGATTCGTTGAAAGCCGGTGTATCGACGAGCTTTCTGCCCGAGGACCGCAAGACCGAAGGCTTGTTTTTACGCTTGCCCGGCGGCGAGAACGTGTCCTTGCCCGTGATCGGACGCTACTCGCGCTTCGGGCTCATCGACCGCAAGCGCGAGCAGGCCGCGATACGCAAATCGCTCGCGCAAATGGAAGTGAATCCGCGTGCGCTGTACAAGCCGTGTTTGTCTTTTTCGGGCGGCAATCAGCAAAAGATTGCGATGGCGAAATGGCTGCTCACGCAAAGCCGCGTGTGGCTCATGTTCGATCCGACGCGCGGCATCGATGTCGGCACCAAGCATCAGATCTTCGTGCTGATGCGCGCGTTCGCGGCGGCGGGCGGCGCAGTGCTGTTCTACTCGACCGACGTGCCCGAACTCGTCAATGTGTGCGATCGCGTCTCGGTGATGTATCGCGGGCGCAATGCCGGCGAACTGACGGGCGATGCGCTCACCGAGGAAAACGTGATGCGCAAGATGCTTTCCAGTTGAGAGGTGCTTCATGAAGATAGCGGTTGCCTCGCCCGATAGCGAGATCGTGCGGCCGGGCGCGCGCGTGGGATGGGGCGCGCGCATCGACCATCATCGCGGGCTGATCATTGCCATTTCGGCATTGCTCGCGATGCTCGCCGGATGGATCGCCTTGTCCGCGACGCCCGTCGGGCTGTACGACATCGGCTCGGTCATATCGAGCGCGGCGACGCTCGCGCTCGCAGCGATCGGGCAGACCATCGTCGTGTTGTCGGGCGGCTTCGATCTGTCCGCATCGGCGGTGGTGTCGCTCGCGAACGTGCTCGCGGTGCGCTTCGTGCAGGGCTCGCCCGTCGAACAATGGGCGGGCGCCGCGCTGATTCTCGCGATCGGCGGCGGCATCGGGCTCGTGAACGGCGCGCTGATTGCATGGTTTCGCCTGCAATCTATCGTCGTCACGCTCGCGACGATGTTCATGGTGCAAGGCCTCACGCTGCTGATTCAGAACAAGCCCGGCGGCAGCGTCGGCGATCAGTTCGGCGCCGTGCTCACCGCCGATCTCATTCCCGACAAGATGCCGATGTCGGCGGGGCTTTTGATTCTCGCGTTGCTGATCTGGTCGTTCATCAAGCGCACGCGCTTCGGCGTCGGTCTCTATGCGCTCGGCAGCGACCCGGACGGCGCGTATGCGAACGGCATGCCGGTCACGCGCTATCGCATCGCGACGTATGCGCTCGCGGGCATGTTCTACGCGGCGGCGGGTCTGTATGTATCGGCGCAGACCGGTTCCGCCGATCCGCTCGTCGGCCGTCCGTTGCTGCTCTCGATGTTCACGGCCGTTGTGCTCGGCGGCACGCTGCTCGGCGGCGGGCGCGGCGGCTGCGTCGGCACCGTGTTCGCCGCGATGACGCTGATGATCACCGTGAATATATTGCTCGTGCTGAACGTATCGGCGTTCTTCACGACTATCGCGGAGGCGGTGATCCTGATTCTCGCGGTGCTCGGTTCGTCGATCGGAAAGCAATCGGCTGCGCACGAATGCGCGCGTCACGCGGTGCAATGGTTCAAGGCGATGCGAACGGGAACCCGCGCGCGCGACGACCGGCATGCACGCCGTGTCACGTTCGAAGTCGATGACTTTCGTGCCGTCGAGAATACCGAGTTGAAGGGCCGCGCCATTGCAGACTGGATCGAGCGCAATCGCGAATGGGCGAAGTATGTCGTGCCGGCTTATACGCTGTTCTTCGCGGTCGTCATCATCACGGGATTCGTCTATGGGCCTGGCGTGCTCGCGAGCGCGAACTTCTACAGCAGCCTGCTCACGCTGACGCTGTTTCTCGCGATCCTGGGTCTCGGGCAGGGCGCGGTGATTCTGACTGGCGGACTCGATCTGTCGATGCCCTGGCTCATCACACTATCCGGCGTGCTGCTGACGGGGCTCACGCACGGTGTAAACGGCGCGGCTGCCTGGGCGGTGCCGCTCGTGCTCGTCGTCGGCTTGCTCGTCGGCGTGTTCAACGGTGTCGGCGTGGTGATGCTGGGCTTGCCGCCCATCGTCGTGACGCTCGCGGCGAACGGCTTGCTGCAAGGCCTGACGCTGATCTATTGCAACGGCTCGCCGCAAGGATGGTCGCCCTCGTCGATCAGCGAATTCACGAACGGACGCCTGGGTCCGCTATCGCTCGCGGCGTGGAGCGTGCCGGTGTTTCTCGTCATCGCGTTGGTGCTGCTGCATCGCACGCCGTTTGGGCGGCGCGTGTATGCGGTCGGCAACTCGCAGGTCGCGGCGAAGCTGTCCGGCGTGCGCGTCGGCACGACGTTGATCGCCGTGTATTGCCTCTCGGGGTTGTGTTCGGCGCTCGTCGGCTTGCTGCTCGCCGGGTTCAGCTCGCAAGCGTTTCTGGGCATGGGCGATCCGTATCTTCTTCCGTCGATTGCCGTCGTGGTCGTCGGCGGCGCGCTCATCACCGGTGGACGCGGGCACTATCTCGGCGTGTTCGGCGGCGCGCTCCTGCTCACCGCGCTCGGCACTTTGCTTGCGGGCACGACGGTGCCGCCCGCGGTGCGCGACATCATCAACGGGCTCGTCGTGCTGGCGGCGGTCATCACGTTGCGGGACAAGAAGGGCTAAATCAACTCGAATGAGGACGAGAACAGATGCAGACGAAAAACATCGCGGTGATCGGTTCGGGACGCATCGGACGCGCGTGGGCGATCGTCTTTGCGAAGGGCGGCTTCAACGTGAAGCTGCACGATGCATCGCTGGACATGCTGTCGGGCGCGATTCCCGCGATCCGTGAAAGTGTGCTGGATCTCGCGTCGTTCGACCTTATCGATGAACCCGTCGACGCGATCGTGTCGCGCATCGCGACATGCGAAGACCTCGCCGATGCCGTCGCCGATGCGCAGCTCGTGCAGGAGAACATCGCGGAAGTGGTGGACGCGAAGCGCGCGTTGTTCATCGAGCTGGATCGGCTGACGAAGCCGGATGCGCTGCTCGCAAGCTCGACGTCCGGATTGCCTGCATCGACATTTACGGAAGGCATCGAAGGCCGTGCGCGCTGTCTCGTCGCGCATCCGGTAAATCCGCCGTCGCTCGTTCCGCTCGTCGAGTTGTGCGGCGCGCCGTGGACATCGCAGGAGACGATGGAACGCGCCCGCGTCATCTACGAAGAAGCGGGCCAGAAACCCGTCAACGTGAATCGTGAAATCTCGGGCTTTCTCTTGAATCGTCTGCAAGGCGCGTTGCTCGATGAAGCGCTGAGTCTCTACGAGCAAGGCTATGCGAGCGCCGCCGATCTCGACACCGTGATACGCGATGGACTCGCGATGCGCTGGTCGTTCATGGGCCCGTTCGAAACGATCGACCTCAACGCGCCCGGCGGCGTTGCAGACTACGCGGCGCGTTATGGCGGCACGTATCGCGCGATCGCATCGACGCGGGAATCGTTCGACTGGTCTGCTGATACGCTGAACAAGCTCGATGCCGAGCGCCGCGCGGTGCTGCCGCGCGAGCGTATCGAGGAACGCAGCCGCTGGCGCGATCGCAGACTGATGGCGTTGCTCGCGCATCGTCGTCAGGTGCAGGACGGTGAAGCCTGAACAAAGGAGGCGACGATGGCCGAAGTACGCTTGCTGGTCGATGCAAACAATCATCTGGGTGAAGGACCGCTCTGGGACGTGAAGGAGGAACGGCTGTACTGGATCGACAGCACAGCCGCGGAAATCTACAGCTGCCGCGCGGACGGTGGCGACGTGAAGCGCTATTTCGTGCCGCGTCACATCGGTTCGATGGCGTTGCGCGAGCAAGGCGGCGCGGTCGTCGCGCTCGCCAACGGCCTGCATTTCTACGACTTCGATGCGCAGACGGTGCAGTTCATCGGCGATCCAGAAAGCGACGATCCCGAAACGCGTTTCAACGACGGCAAGGTGGATCGCCGTGGCCGTTTCGTCGCGGGCACCATGTCCTATGACTTCGACCGCTACGACGCCGATCGCGGCCAGCGCTCGACGCGCAGCGGCGGCCTTTACCGGCTCGATACGGACGGGAAGATCGCGCGTCTGGACAGCGGCATCAGCTGCTCGAACGGCCCATGCTGGAGCCCCGACAACAAGACGTTCTATTTCACCGATACATACAGTAAGGAGATGTACGCCTACGACTACGACATAGAAACGGGCGCCGCGACGAACAAGCGGCTGTTCGTGTCCGCGCACGACATGGCCGGCACGTTCGATGGCGCGACCGTCGATGAAGAAGGCTACATCTGGTCCGCGCTCGTGTTCGGCGGACGCATTCTGCGCTTCGCGCCCGATGGCAGGCTCGATCGCGTCGTGCCGTTTCCGGTGCGCAATCTGACGAGCGTGATGTTCGGCGGACCGAATCTCGACATCCTCTATGTGACGACGATGGGCCGCCCGATGTGGGGCATTCCGCAAAAGGAACGCGACAAGGGCGGCTTGTTCGCGGTGACGGGGCTCGGCGTGCGAGGCATTCCCGAACCGCGATTCGCGGGCTGATTTCAGCGTTGCCGCGAGGACGCGGTTTGCGTGTCTTCGCCGGCGCCGCCCAGCGATTGAAAGAGGGCGGCCGTATCGGCGAGACGGTTCGCCTGCGCGAGCGCATAGTCGAGTTGCGTCTGCAATGCCTGGCGTTGCGTATCGAGCAGATCGAAGCGGCTGACGCCGCCCGCCGTGTAGCGCGCGCTTGCCGTATCGAGATTCGCCTGCGCTTCGTTCGCGGCCACCTCGCGCGACTGCAATGCGCTCGCGTCGTTTTGCAGCGCGGTCAGGCTGTCGGCGACTTGCTGCAATGCGTCCAGCACGGTCTGCCGGTACGCCGAGAGCGCTGCATCATAGGCCGCTTCCGACGATCGTTTCTTCGCGCGCAATTCCCCGCCATGAAAGAGCGGCTGAGTCAGATTCAAGCCGACGTTCCACACGTTCACGCTGCTCAGCATGTCGTGAATGTTTGTGCGCTGGCTCCCCGCGCCCGCTGTCAGTGAGAACTTCGGATAGAGATCGGCCGTGGCCACGCCGACATTCGCGCTCGCCTGATGCAGCAACGCTTCCGACGCGCGGATATCGGGACGCTCGCGCGCGAGCGTCGATGGCAGCGTGAGCGGCACGCTGTCGGGCAGATGCAGCGAGTCGAGCGTGATCGCATCGAAGTCGGCTTTCGACGGCTCGGCGCCGAGCAACACCGCGAGCCGATGATCGGCCGCGTCGCGCTGCGCGATGAGCGAAGGCAAAGTCGCGCGCGTCTGCTCGACGAGCGTGCGCTGGCTGCGCACATCGAACACCGCGACGCCGCCTGCTTTCAGACGTCCTTCCATGATGCCGAGTTGATGGGCCTGCGCATCGACGAGACGCTCGGTCAACGTGATCTGCTGCTGCAACGATGCGCGGCGGATAGCCGTCGATACGACATTGCCCGCGATCGAAAGACGCGCCGCATCGAGTTCGAATGACTGGTAATCCACTTGCGCGCGTAACGCTTCGAGCGCACGGCGGTCGCCGCCGAAGATATCGAGCGTATAGGACACGCTGACCGATGCATCGTAGAGCGTGAAAGGGCCCGGACTCGGCACGGGCACGCCGAACGCCGCGGGATCGACCTTTTGACGCGATGTCGAAAGCGATGCATCGACGGCGGGGAAGTACGTCGCGCCCGCTTGCGCCTGATAGTCTTCGCGCGCTTGCACGAGCTTCGCGCGGGCTTGTGCGAGTGTCGGGCTGTCGCTCAATGCGCGATCGACGAGATCGTTCAGCGCTTCGGAACCGAACTGCTTCCACCAGAGCGGCAAAGCATGGTCCGTTGCGGGAAACCCTTGCGTTGAGGTTTTGACATAGCTCTGCGTGTCCGGCGGCGCGGGCGCATGAAAATCAGGACCGACCGTGCAGCCGCACAACCCGAGCGCACAGAGAGAAAGAATCGCTTTCATCGACGTGTCCCTAATCGAGCGTGCGCCGATAGAAGCGCAGCGCAATGCCCATGACGATGATGGTGAACAGCGCCATCGGCCAGACGGAAGGCCACAGGTCCGCCCAGCCATTGCCCTTGAGCAGAATGCCGCGGATCAGGCGGTTGAAATAAGTCAGCGGCAGCAGATTGCCGATGAACTGCGCCCACGCAGGCATGCCCGCGAATGGAAACATGAATCCCGACAGAAGGATGTTCGGCAGGAAATAGAACATGGTGAGCTGCATGGCCTGAAGCTGATTCTGCGCAAGCGACGACAACGTGATGCCCACGGTCAGGTTCGCTGCGATAAAGAGCAGCGCGGCGAGATAGATCGCGAACAGATTGCCGACGAACGGCACATGGAATACGAAGCGCGTGGCCAGCAGAATGATCGACGCCTGAATGAGACCGATGAACACGTAAGGCACGATCTTGCCCGTCATCACTTCGACCGGGCGCACGGGTGTCGCCAGCAGGTTTTCCATCGTGCCGCGCTCGCGTTCGCGCGTCATCGCCAGGCCCGTCATCATGACGAGCGTCATCGTGAGGATCACACCCATCAAACCCGGCACGACGTTGTATTGCGTGATGCCTTCAGGGTTGTAGAGGTTATGGACTTGTACGTCGAAGGCAGCGGGCTTGCCGTTCAACGATGCAATCGGTCCGGAGATGTCCTTGTTTGCGACCGACTGAATCAGCGCGGGCAGCGCGTTGCTCGCCTTGCTCACCGCGTTCGGATCGGTTGCATCTGCTTCGACAAGCAGCGCCGGCCGCTCTTTGCGTAACAGCTTGCGCGAGAAATCGGCGGGAATGTTGAGCACGAAAAGCACGCGCCCTTGCGCGAGTGCGCGGCGGCCGGCTGCGTCGTCGGGCAGCGTTTCGATGATATCGAAGTAGTCGGAATGCTTCATCGCCGCGATGAAGCTGCGCGTGAACGGACTTTGATCGCCGACGATGACGGCCGTCGGCAAATGCTTCGGGTCCGTGTTGATCGCATAGCCGAAGAGCGCGAGCTGCACGATCGGCAAGCCGACGATCATCCCGAACGTTATGCGGTCGCGCCGTAACTGCAGAAACTCCTTCATCACGATGCTCCACCAGCGCGTGACGGAGAATCGCCCGAACATTGCAAGCGGTCCGCGCGCGTTCATGACGTCACCTTGAAGTTATCGGTGGAGCGGCTCATCAAGTAGATGAACACGTCTTCGAGCCCAGTTTCAATGGGTTCCGCGCGCATTGCGCCGTCTTTGATCGCGTCGCGCACGGCCCGTTCGACCGCGGCGTGATCGCTGCCGCTCACGTGCAGCGCCGAGCCGAACACGACGGTCTGATCGATCCCGGGCGTCTTGCGCAAGCGTTCGGAAAGCGCGATCAGATGCTCGCCGTGAATGCTCCATGTCGCGAGGTTCTGCGAGGCGATCACTTCGTTCGCGGTGCCTTGCGCAAGCAGCTTCCCATAGGCGATATACGCGAGCTTGTGGCAGCGTTCGGCTTCGTCCATGTAGTGCGTGCTGACGAGCACGGAGATGCCTTTCGCCGCAAGACGATGCAGCTCTTCCCAGAAGTCGCGCCGCGCGGTGGGATCGACGCCCGCGGTCGGTTCATCGAGCAGGAGCAGCTTCGGCTCATGCAGCATGCAGGCCGCGAGCGCGAGGCGTTGCTTCCATCCGCCCGAAAGCGAACCGGTCAGTTGATTCGCGCGGCTTTGCAGGCCGAGCGTTTCGAGTGCGCGGTCGACGGTTTCGCGGCGGTTCGTCATCTGATAGATGCGCGCGACGAAGTCGAGATTCTCGCGGATCGTCAGGTCTTCCCAGTACGAGAAGCGCTGCGTCATATAGCCGACGTTGCGCTTGATCTCTTCGCTTTCGCGCACGATGTCATAGCCGAGACACGTGCCGCTGCCCGAATCGGGCGTGAGCAGTCCGCACATCAGGCGAATGGATGTGGTCTTGCCGCTGCCATTCGGACCCAGAAAGCCGAAGATTTCACCGCGCGCAACTTGCAAGGAGACATTGTTCACAACGTGCTTGTCGCCGAACCGCTTGTTGAGATTGTGTACGTCGATGACGTAGGGCGTGTCCTGCGCATTCATTGCAGCCTCACCGCGACAGGTTGACCGGGATGAAGCTTCGATGCATCGCTCGCTTGAGGGTGCGCCTCCACCATGAACACGAGCTTCGCGCGGTTTTCGTTGCTGTAGATGACGGGTGGCGTATATTCCGCCTGATTGGAAACATAGGTGATCGTCGCGGGCACGTCTTCGGCGCAGCCGTCGCAATGAATCGACACCGCGCGGCCCGTCGCGAGGCTGCCCACCACGTTTTCCTGCACGAAGAAGCGCACTTTCACGTTTTGCGGCGGCAGCATCTGCACGACGGGACTGCCCGCCTGCACCCATTCTCCGACGCGAAAGAGCGTGTCGTACACGAGGCCATCCGCAGGCGCGACGACGTGCTTCTGATCGACTTTCCACTGCGCCTGCGCGACGAACGCCTGCGCGGCCGCGACCTGCGCGCGCTGCGCGGCGATCTGCTGAGGCCGGCCCGGCAGGCGCGCAATGTCGACCTGCTCGGCGAGATCGCGCACCTGTGCGGCGGCTGCATC
The DNA here is from genome assembly GCF_001544755.2 of Caballeronia catudaia. GTDB lineage: Bacteria > Pseudomonadota > Gammaproteobacteria > Burkholderiales > Burkholderiaceae > Caballeronia > Caballeronia catudaia. The sequence goes on from NZ_FCOF02000028.1 coordinate 75,052, forward strand.
GGCGTTGGCGCGTGAATCGTCGAGTTGTCCTTTGGCGATGCCGCCCGCGCTGAACTGCGCTTCGTCGCGGTTCAACTGCAATGCGGCCTTGCGGGCGTTCGCGCGCGCCTGCGCGAGTTGTGCGCGCACCGAAGCGACTTCCGGCGCGCGCTTTCCTGTCAGGATGTCTTCGAGTTGCGATTGCGCCGCCGTAAGTTGACGCTGAGCCTGATCGAGCGCAGCGGCTTCATCGACGGATTCGAGCGCGAACGCGCTGGCGCCCGCTTTGACGGTTAGCCCGCGCGCAACCGTTAACGCCGTGAGCTTTCCCGACTGCGAAGAACCCAGATAAACGAACTCTCCTTCGACGTAGCCCTGGTAACTATCGCGTTCCTGATGAGAGCAGGCCGCCAGCGTCGCGGCGATGAAAAGGCAGATTGGTACGACAGCGACGCGGGTCATGGAGGATTCCGGCTTCTTGGTTGGTCTACCAAACACTACGCGAGGCAAAACGATGGTGTCAAGCGGAGTGCAGCTCCTGCAACACGTCTAGTGAAGGATAGGAAAGCACGGCGCCGACGGCTTCTCGTCTGGAGAAAACGGAACGCCCAACCCGTGTCTGATCGGTAAATATGACAGGTTCTCAGGTGGAGCGTGCGCGAGCAGGCATTACGAGTGCTTCGCTGAGTGCGACTTGAGGCGAATACGATATGGACGATATTTTGAAAATCGCGCAGGACTGCGGCTTTGCAGTGGTGTTGGAAGGACGGATCGGCAACCAGGAATACAACAGCGTGAGCGGGCCGGTGCAGGCATTGGAGAGGTTCGCGGAGGCGATTCGCGACACGGTTCTGCAGACGCAGCCACGGCAGAATGAGTGAGCGGCGGCATTCACGAATCGTTCACGTGTCCGTGAAGAATGCTAACGTCCACACTTGATTGTTTGGATGACGAAGCAATTAAATAGAGTTACCTTCGGGTGCTCCGTGAGGAATCGTCCAGCCGAAGAAGACCTGCGCTTCGACGAGTTTGCCCTCCCTAATGGTGAGGATCTCCGTATTGCGAAATGCGCTGCCATCTTTGAGGCGCAAGTCGTAGGTCACGAATACGCGATCTCCATCGGGAACGAGATGAACGAACGTGAATTCATTCGTGATATGCGCATTCGGCCAGCAACGCGAGAAGTACGTCGCTCGATCGAGTCGATTGTCGCGCGGACTCGTGAAGTGGAAATCGTCGGCGATAAGGGCTTCGATCGCGTCGCGGTTCTTCGCGACATAGGCCTCATAGACGCGTTTAGCGACGGATATCGAATCGAGGCGTTGGGCTCTGGCGCACATCATGTATCTCCTATGCTACGGCGCGTTGTTTCCAATGATTCGACGTTCGAGCGTGTAGTGAATCGACTTCCGGCGCATCGACTAATGTTTCCAAATGTAACTCTGATTTTCGAGGCGGCCTTTGCGCGTGCTTCGCAATCCAATTACATTGCAATATCCGCGTGACCCGAATCGACACCTATAAGAAAAAGGAGATACCCAGATGAAGGGAAAGAAGAGACAACGCTTGCTCGCGCTTACGCGTGGCGCGGCGATAGTCATTCCACTCGCGACGACAACAGCTTTCGCCGATGCGCCGAACGTCGAAACCATCGCCGTTGCGGGTCTTTCGCAGCCATCGGATATCCTGATCGACCGCTGGGGCGTGCCGCACATCTTCGCGGCCAATGACAGCGACGCGTTCTTCGTACAGGGCTTCAACGCGGCGCGCGACCGTCTGTTCCAGATCGATCTATGGCGCCGCCGCGGCCTCGGCGAGCTCTCGGAAGTTTTCGGCCCGGCGTACATGGAGCAGGACAAGGCCACGCGGCTCTTTCTCTATCGCGGCGATATGACGACCGAGTGGCAACGCTACGGACCCGATGCCAGGCCTGCGGCGACGCGCTTCGCAGCGGGCGTGAATGCGTACGTCGACTGGCTTGCCGCGCATCCGGACCGTATGCCCTATGAGTTTCGCAAGATCGGCTATTGGCCGGCGAAGTGGGGCGCCGACGATATCGTGCGCATTCGCAGCCACGGCCTCACGAGGAATTTGACCAGCGAAGTGGCGCGTGCGCGCGTGACGTGCAAGAGTTCGGTCGATGCGGACACCGTGCGCTTCGGCTTGCAGCCGCCGTGGAAAGCGCAGGTGCCCGCAGGCCTCGATCCCTGTCTACCCGACGATGTGCTCAAGGTGTTCACGCTCGCGACGCAAGGCGTGCACGTGACGAAGGAATCGATGAAGAGCGCGGATGCATCGACGACAGTCATCGCCGCCGCCGACAATCCCGAAGAAGTCACTGAAGGCAGCAACAACTGGGTCATCGCGCCATCGAAGTCGGCGACGGGTCGCGCGATCATGGCGAACGATCCGCATCGTGCGTATGCAGCGCCGAGCCTGCGGTATATCCAGCAGATCAGCACCCCGACGCTCGATATCATCGGCGGGGGCGAGCCTTCCGCGCCGGGCATTTCGATCGGACATAACGGCTCGATCGCTTACGGTCTCACGATCTTCAATATCGATCAGGAAGATCTCTATGTGTACGAGCTGAACCCGGCGAACCCGCGGCAGTATCGCTATAAGGGCAAGTGGGAACCGATGCGCGTCGTGCGCGAGCAGATCGCCGTGCGCAATGGCTCGCCCGTCACTGCGGATCTGCTGTTCACACGACATGGTCCGGTGATCTATACGGAAGAAAGCAAGCATCGCGCATTCGCGGTGCGCACGGCGTGGCTCTCGCCGGGCATGTCGCCTTACTTCGATTCGATGCGTTACATGCGTGCGAAGAACTACGCGCAATTCAAGGCCGCGCTCGCGACGTGGGGCGCACCGACCGTCAATCAGGTCTTCGCGGACAAGGACGGCAACATCGGCTGGGTGCCGAGCGGCCTTGCGCCGATTCGCCCGAACTGGGATGGCCTCATGCCCGTGCCTGGCGATGGACGCTATGAATGGGCGGGCTTCTGGCCGCGCGATGCAATGCCATCGGTGTATAACCCGGCGCAAGGTTACTTCACCACATCGAATGAAATGAACCTGCCCGCAGGTTATCCATATGCGGAGCGCAAGCTCGGTTTCGAATGGACCAACGGTTCGCGGCATCAACGTATCGACGAGGTATTGAAGTCGCTGCCCAAGGTGTCGATCGAAGACTCGGAGCGCTTGCAGAACGATATCGTTTCGATTCCGGCGCGCAGGCTCGTCGCGTTGCTCGCACCGCTTTCGAGCGATGACGACGACACGCGCGCCGCACTCGCGATGCTCAAGGGCTGGGATGCGCACATGGGCGCCGATTCATCGCAGGCGGCGCTCGAAGAAGTATGGCTGTCGCGACATCTCGGACGTGCTTTCAAGGAAGCGGTATTGCCGAAGAACGCGGCGGCGTCGTTTGGCGCTCCGGACACGGCCGTGATGCTCGACACGCTCGAACATCCCGAGACGCGCTTCGGCGATGGCGCGCAAGCCAAACGCGATGCCGTGCTGCTTTCGAGCCTGCGCGATGCTTATGGCGAAATGCGGCATCTGCAAGGCGCCGATGCGAGCCAGTGGCAATGGGGCAAGCTGCAGACGAACCTGAATGCGCATCCGCTCGCCGATGTCGTCGACGTGGACATGCGCGCGAAGCTCAACGTCGGGCCGATCGGAAAAGGCGGCAGCGCATACACGCCGAATCAATCGACTTATCGCGCAAGCGATTTCCGCGAGACGAATGGTCCTTCGTTTCGCGTTGTCGTGGATGTCGGCAACTGGGACGCCTCGCGCGCGGTGAATCTGCCCGGAGAGTCGGGCGATCCGGATAACCCGCATTATCGAGATCTCGCGCAGATGTGGCTCGACGGGCAATACTTTCCGTTGCTGTATTCGCGCTCGGCCGTCGAAGCCGCGACGGAAAAGCGCGTGCATCTCGTGCCGGACACGCATTGAGCATCGGTATCGCGAATAGCATTGTTGCGGGATCGACAAGGCATCTTCAACGCAAGCGGCGATGATCTTCGCGCCGGCTTGCGTCACAATTGAATCGCGGTGGACGGGTGCTGGCTGGCGCCTTACCGGACTCCTCATCCGGTTTCGTCCTCCGCGCTTCCTTCTTCTCCCTTCTGATAGTCCCGTTCAAAGCCGATGCGATGTTATGCGCCTCTCGACGGGAAATCTTGTCTTGTCGCGGGAATAGATGCCCACGTGTCTGGGTTAACTAATCGAAGCCTCAACGCTTGAAACCCAGGTGTCGACCGGAGTTAGCGCTTTACTCCTGTCCCATGCACCGCTCGAGTGAGTCGAAGTCGCGCAAGGGCCCTGTGCGTTCGATGAGGTTCGTGGATCGCGTGCGATCCGGTCAACCTTTTCCCGTGGAGTGTGAACATCATGAACGCTATCGCCAAAGTTATCGTGTCCGTCGCTGTCATCGCTGCACCTGCATTCGCTTTTGCACAGAGCCAGAACGCGCCACTGACTCGCGCACAAGTGAGGGCCGAGCTCGTGCAGTTGGAGCAAGCCGGCTATTCGCCTGCCATGGGCGAGCAAGCCAACTATCCCGCCGACATCCAGGCTGCGGAGGCGAAGGTGGCTGAACAACAGAAGGCGAACGAAACCAATGAGGCCTATGGTGGCGCGCATTCTGGCGATGCGGCGTCGGGCCCTGGATCGGCGCGTACGCCCATGTCGATGCGGCACGGTTCGTCATCGGCGTCGGATTGCGTCGGGCCCGCCGGATTCTGCACGGCCTTTTTTGGAAGCTGAGCCTATCTATTGGCGCGAGGAGATCAGCCACCGATTCTCGCGTTCGAGGTCTCAGATTGGGGAATCTGGATTTCGGACGTGTCGTTTGGGTGTAGAAAAATAATTTGCGAAAGGGGCTTGCGATGGCGTCATCGGCCCGCCATAATCTCGTTTCTCTGCTGCTGACAACGCAGCGACGCAAGACGGTAGGCAGGTTTGACGGTCTTGCGATGTGCTCTTTAAAAACTAATAGCCGATAAGTGTGGGCGCTTGATGGCGAGTGCGGTTTCAGTCTTTCGAGGCTGGAGCAATAGCAAAAGTAATCAAG